>CAVWAR010000010.1:0-295907 GCA_963753075.1 uncultured Actinomycetes bacterium | reverse complement strand
GTGTACCCGGCCAGCACGTTGGTTACAGGCGGCTGACCGGAGGCTTGCCGCCGAGCGCGCTGTGGCGTCGGACAGTGTTGTAGTGCTCGAGCCAGGGCGCAAGCGCGGCGGTGCGTTGGTCGTTGGTGGTGAAGGGCTGCCGGTATGCCCATTCGGTGGCCAGAGTGCGGTTGAGTCGCTCCACCTTGCCGTTTTGCCAGGGGCAGTGGGGCTTGATGAACTTCTGCCTGGCGCCCAGGTCTGCGCACACCCGTTTCACGTCGGTGGAGTACCGGTAAGGCGAAGGCGTTGTCGGTCATCACCCGCTCTATGCGGGGGATGCCTTTCTCGGCGAAGTAGGCCGCGGCGCGTTCGAGGAAAGCGGCGCAGGTCACCCCCTTCTCGTCGGGCAGGATCTCGGAGTAGGCCAGCCGGGAGTGGTCGTCGACCAGTGAGTGCACGTAGTCGTAGCCGATCTGGGTCTTCTTGTGGCGGTGATCGACCGTCGCTGCCCGCCCGTGAGCGCGCCAGCCACCGCCATCTGGGATCTTGCCAGCTTCTTGACGTCCATGTGTACGAGCTCGCCGGGGCGGTCGCGTTCGTAGCGGACCGCGGTGGCCTTCGAGGACCGGATCACCTCGCCGGTCATCGGGTCACACTCACGCAAGTAGGGCACGGCGTGACGGCGCAGGATCCGGTAGATGCCCGGGCCGGCACGCCGACCTTCGGGCCGAGGACATCGGGGCCGTCGCGGTACTCGGCCCGGGCGACCAGGACGCTCTGCTCAACCTCGGGCGTGGCCCTGGTGGGCATCGAGTGGGGGCGCGAGGACCGGGTCTCCAGACCAGCCTCGCCCTCGGCTTCATGACGGTCGATCCAGGTCCTGACGCACTTTCGCGAGACACCCATCGCTGCGGCGATGTGGGCCTGCTTCCAGCCGGCCTGATGACGCTGGACGATCAGCATGCGGCCGTGCACGGTCAGACGGGCGTTACGGGCGGGACACGAGAGCCTCCAGGGTGGGCGTGGGACCTTAGACAAGCCACACCCCACCCGGAGGCTCTCCCCACGTCAACCCGACTCGCCTGCCACCAACCTCATGGCCGGGTACACCTAGGCGGCTGAGGACACGGACCGCGAGGGCCCGAGCTCGACCTCGGGAGGAACCGTGAACATCTGGTCACTCGACGGCTCGCATCGGGCCGGTGCCGCAGGCACGTACCCGTGCGTCCCTGTAGCTGGGTGGTCGGTCAGGGCAGCAGGTTCAGGTCCCGGGCCCGCTGGACGGCTGCCCGGCGGCTGTCCACATCAAGTTTGCGGTAGAGGCCCTTGAGGTGCGCCTTGACGGTGTTCACCGAGACGAAGTACTCCGCGGCGATCTCGGCGTTGCTCTTCATCGTCGGCAGCTCGGCGAGCATGGCCAGCTCTCGGCCGGTCAGCGACTGCGCCAGGGGCGCGGGTTCGGGCGCCGCGGCCTCGGCCTGCCGGGTCGAGGCCCGGTGCAGCACGTCGAGGAGGAACGCGGCGGGGTGAGCTTGCCCTGCGGCCAAGCGGCGCAGCAGCGCCGGGGCCCGCACCGATCCCGTGACCAGGAACGGGCGCACGAGCTGGTGCGGCTCGGCGACCTCGATCGCCCTCTGCAGGGCAATCGACGCATCGAGGGCACGCCCCTCGGCATCGGCCGCCAGGGCCAGCACCAGCAGCGAGTCGACCAGGGCGATCAGGTCGGTGATGCTCGCGCCCCGGCCGGCGTCGACCACCTGGGCGGCCAGCTTGCGGGCGCCGGTTGTCTCGCCCTCCGCCAGCAGGAGGCGGGCCCGGCTCGCGGCCTCCGTTCGGGATCGGGTGCCCGGGTACGGCCAGGGGCCCGGTGGCTCACGGCCGCCGACCAGCACGGTGAGGTCAGTCTGAATCGCGGTGAGCTCGTCAGCGGCGAAGGGAGGAGGCCGCCATCGCCCGGCCATCTCCAACGCCGCGGCCACAGCCCGCTGCGCGGCTTCGGGTCGCCCGAGCGACACGGCCAACTGGGCCTCCAGGATCCGCAGGCTCATCCACCCCATCGGTGTGGTCCCGCCGACGCTGGCAGCAAGCCCGGCGGCGAGGGCGGCGCCGGATCCGGCGGGGTCATCGCGCAGCAGTTGGACCCCGGCCAGTGCCGAGTGGGCGGGTCGGGTCTGCATGACGCGTACCCACCCGCGGTCCTGCGCGAAGTCGATTGTCCGCTGGGCACGCCCGAGCGCACCGTCGAAGTCGACCTGCAGGAAGTCGATGAACGCCAGCTGAGCCCGGACCCCCAGCAGGGCGAGGTCCGCGTCGCCGACCTCCTGAATCGCCAGCACGGACTCGAACGACTCCCGGGCTTGGGTCACATCACCGGACCAGAAATGCGCCTGGCCGAGGTTCATCAGGGCGATGGACCGGTACCCGACCTTGGCCGGGAACGGGTCTGCCGCGTCGATGGCAGCGATCACCGCACGGCAGGCGTCCAGCGCGGCGGCCACATCCCCCCTCGCCCCCGCGGCGGCCACCGCAAGCAGCTCGAGCAGCGCCACGGTTGCCGGTTCAACGGGCTCGGCCGACCGCTCGATCTGCGCTCGCGCCTCGGCCAGGTGCTCCGGGATCACCAGTGGCCGGCCTTCGCGCAGTGCCAACCCCGCCCGACAGAGCTCGGCCTCGGGCGAGGTCGCCCGGTCTTCGTAGGGCAGTCCCACCAGCTGCCGGTGCAGTGCCGACCACTGGGCGCCCACCAGCTGCGGCCCGGCGGACGTGGTGTACAGCTTCTCGAACAGCGCCCAGTCCTCGGCGGCGGAGGCATGCGCAAGGGCAGCCATCGGCTCGTGATGCTGGGCGTGCCACATGGCTGCCCCACGATGGGGGACACGGTTGGCCTCGGGGTGGTCCCGCCGGAGGCTGTGGGCCAGGAGCTCCCGCAGCAGCGGGTGTAGCGGAACCAGACCCGGTCGGCACCCAGCGCGGCGACGAACTCATTGTGGCCCTCGAAGCCCTCCAGCAAGGACTGGGCCCGGTGGCCCGGTGCGATCGCCTCAGCCAGGTCGGCGCAGACCGGATCGCACACGCTGGTGCGCATGAGGAACTCACGGCTCTCCGGGGTGTTGCGCTCCAGCACCTCCGCGAGCAGGTACTCAGCGACCGAGTGCTCAATCCCGCCGAAGGTCGCCACGTCCCTCTCGGGGCCCTGCCGGGACAGGTGCAGTGCTGCCAGGCGTACCCCAGCGGGCCACCCCTGTGTACGCTCCAGCACCGCCGCGACCTCATCGTCGGACAGCAACAGGCCGACTGAACGACCTAACCCAGCAATCTCATCACCGTCGAGGGCCAGGTCGGCGGTCATGATCTCCAGCAGCTCACCAGTGAGGCGCAGGCGGTGCAGGGCGAGCACGGGCTGCACTCGCGAGAGCAGCATGACCGACACCGTGGCGTGGCGCGCTACGAGCTCAGCCACGGCATCGAGGACCTCCTGGTCGTCGATGACATGGAAGTCATCGAGCACGAGCAGCACCCGGCCCGGAATGCTCGACAGCCCCCCATGCAGCAGCTTGAGCATGTCGTCAGTGACGCCGGCCATGGGCGACAGGGATGACAGAGCACTATCGGCGGGCACCGCCCCGCTGGCGTTGACGGCGCGCAGCACCCCGTCCCAGAAGGAGGCCACGTCATCCAGGCCGGGCGTGAGCGTGAGCCATCCGGCTGCCAGCCCGCTCGGCAGGGTCGTCGTGGCCAGCCAGCGCGCGACTGCGGTGGTCTTGCCCCAGCCCGGGCCCGCCGCCAGCACGGTCACCCGGTGATCCGGAGCGCCATCCAGCAGCTGGTCGACCCGCGGTCGCGCGATGCTGATCGCCGGCGTGGTGGGCAGCAGATCGCCCGATCCGGCCAGGGGTGTACCCGCGCCCCGCCCCGGCCGCCCGGCAGCAGACGCCGCAGGCGGAGGGGACCCAAGTCGCTCAACCACGTCGGCAGCCTATGCCAGCGCCCGCACCCGTTCTCGGCTCAGCCATCGAACTACCCGCAATGGGTGAGCCCGTCCCTGTGTTGCCCCTCTACGGTGCTGGCGTTGGTGTCGGCGCCCACGCTGCCCGCACGAGGCAGACCGCGGCGCCGCCGATGACCGACGAACCGGCCGATTCGCGGCCGGGCTGACGATGGAGGTTGGACATGGCAGAACCGAACTACATCCTGTACGTGGCCTCGTACGGCGATGACGCCGGTGCGGCGGCCGAGGACTTCGAGGCGATCAAGGGCCTGGGCGACACCGCCGTGGTGGCGGCCGTCGTCCTGGACAGGGACGCTGCGGGCGAGATCACCGTCAAGGAGCACGGTGGAGGCTTGGTCGGCGGCGGCGCTGTCGTCGGCGCCGCGGGTGGGTTCGTCGTCGGCCTGTTCGCCCCGCCGCTGCTGCTGGCCACCGCGGTCGGTGCGGGTATCGGCGCGGGTGTCGGCAAGATCATGAAGCGCAACGAGGAGAAGAAGATCGGCCTCGATGCAGAGGAGTGGCTGCCCGCCGGCTCGTCGGCGATCGTGGCCGTGATCGATGACCTGTACCTGGACCGGGTCGACGCTGCGATCACCAAGGCCGTGAGGAAGACCAACAAGGCCATCGACAAGGGCGACTACGACGCCGTGATGAAGGCCATGAACGAGGGTGGAGACGACATCGCCAAAGCTGTCGACTCCTGATCGGCAGAACCAGCCGGGGTCGGCCCGACCCATTAGCGGGGCGGGTCAATCCCGGCTGGGTGGTCGGCCCAGTCATCCAACAACCGAGGTAGGCCGAATCTACTTGGACCCGATGAGAAGCTCGGCACCATGAAGACCGCGAACGCGGCCGCTCGCGCGTGGGCGATCCCACGGCCGACGCTGAAGGTCGCGGTCCTGCTGACCGTGGTCATGCTCATACCCACCGCGGTGGCCTACTGGGCATTCGGCGAGCCCGCCGGCCTGGCTGTCGCACTCGGCTTCGTCATCAGCCTGACCCCAGCGACCAAGCTCCCGCTCGGATACGCGCTCGCAACGATCGTGCCGGCCGGCATGACCGGAGCCGTGGCAGTAGCCGTGTCCGGGCAGGCATTCCCCGCCGCGTGCTTCGTCGCCCTCGCCTGCCTGCTCGTAGCGCCTGCCAACGTGCTGCAGAACGGTCTGCTCGCCGGGATCCCGACCGTTGCCGCGGTCTATTCGACGCTTCCGCTGCAGCAGTCACCGGCCATCGTCGCCGCCGGGATGCTGGCCGGCGGGGCCCTCGCCGTGGCGGTGGTGTCCCGCGTGCCTCGCCCGAGCGAGCTCATTGGGGTGGATGTCCGGACGTCCTGGCGGCACGCATCGGCCATGGCCGCGTCCGTGGGACTCGTGGTGCTCGCAATCACAGCGCTCGACGAGCCCCATGCGTACTGGATCCCGATGACCATGACCCTGGTGCTGCGCCCCTACGGCCCTGAGACCCTCTCGATCGCCCGGGACCGAATCTCGGGAACCCTGGCCGGTGCCGTTCTGGCGCTGGTCCTTGTCTGGGTCCTGCCCAACTGGGCCGGGCTGGTGGCCGGTGGTGCGCTGCTGGTGCTCATCGTCGCCTACGCAGCACTCGGGCGGTACGCCCAGGAGGTCCTCTTCCTCACCCCGTTCATCGTGCTGCTCGGCAGCAGCGGGGCAGCCGCCGGCACGGCCGAGCTGGCGCTCCAGCGGATTATGGCGACCCTGCTCGGCGCCCTCCTGGCCGGGATCATCGCCCTAGCGCTGGCCCGGGCAGACCGTCAGGACGACGTGGTCGTCGAACCGCCGGGAGCGTCGGACGAGATGACGAGCTGCTGAGGGGCACGCGCGGAGGTTGGGATCTCAATGACGCGGTCCACCGCGATCCCGGCACGCGCGAGGGCCGCAAGCAGCTCGGCCGCAGCCACCTGGTCGTCGACCACCACCCGGGTGGACTGCTGCCGCTCGGCGACCAGCTCGGGGAACATGGACTGCGCCAGCTCACCCAGCCCACCGGCGACAACGAGCTCGACCCGGATCATCACCCCGGCTCCCGCCGGCTCGCCGAGGATGCCGGCGACCCGGGTTCCGGCTCCTCGGGAACCTGGCGCAGCTCCAACAGCTCCAGGCCCAGGTTGTGCATGCGTCGAAGCAGGCCCTGCAGCTCAGCCTGGTCGCGGACCAGCCCGCTGAGCACGGTCCGCACCTCGAGCGTGGGCTGCGCGGAGCGAATGTCGGCAAGGACCGGCTCGGGGAGGACCCCACGAACATGGATCTCGTAGCTCCTGGCCAGCATCCGCTCCTCCTCGCCTGGATCCCCACAATGGTCCCGTCGCTCGGCGCCCGCCTCACCCGTCCCGGGTAGTCCGGCGGGGCCCGAAGCGATGCGACTGTTGATCGCCCTGACGCACTTCCCCGCGTACGAACCGATGGCCGGTCATCAGCCGGGCCCTGGCCGATGTCCCGGAGCAGGTCATCATCGTGATGTTCCAGGGCGCCGCGCACGCAATCAACTTCACCCACCCCACGAACTGTCCCAGCGATCAGCCAGGGGGTTGTGGGCCAAGAGGTGCGGATGGACCTGGCCAACCCCACCGGCGTACCGGTCCTGCAACTCCAGCGGCCCCTGTCACCAGTGCGCGGCGGCGCGCCGCGAACTACCCGCAACGGGTGATCCGCGCCTGGGGGCAGTGAGCAACGCTGAGACCGCGAGGGCGCTGCAATGACAGGGCCGCGCCGCGCACCACCCCCTGTCGCGCACAGGTGCCGCGGACAGGCCCAACGAAGGAGTTCTGCATGTCCGACAACCCCCTGCTCAACACCGTCGTGGAGATGAACGCCGTCTCCGTTGCCAACGTGGACGCCAGCATGGAGGCGCTGCTGCTGGTCCGACTGGCTGCGCTGGTGGCCGTGGATGCCCCGCCGGCGTCCTACCTCGCCACGTTCCGCGCGGCCGAGGACACCCTGCTGGAGCTCGAGGATGCACGCAACGTGCTCATCGCGGTCGCGCCCATCGTCGGGACCCCGAAGGTCGTATCCGCGGCAAGGAACATGGCCAAGGCCCTCGGCTTCGTGCTGGCGATCGACGAGGCACTGCTCGAGGCCGAGCTCGAGGACGACGAGGCCTGACCCGCCCGGCGCTGGATCGGGGTCGCCTCGCGCGGGCAACCCCGTTCCCCGTGGCTCGGACCCTTGAGACTCGAGCCTCTTGAGACCCGGCCACCTGTGCGCCGGCTGCGCCGATAGACCGATCCGCCGGACGCCGCAGTTCGCCGACACGTGTACCACTACCCCCTGCGGGTGAGGCCCTGCCGCGGTTTCGTGCGGCAGGGTGAACGCATGACACGTGATCCCGACGGAGCACACGACCAGGCCGCGCTCGCCCCTGCCGATCCTCCGGCCGGCGACACCCCGCACGCCGACCAGCAGTCAACCCCGCCTGCTCCTCCGCTGCCGCTCGACCAGCTGTGGTACCGCGAGCTCCTCGTGGTTGCCCTGCTCGTCGGCGGGGCGCTCGGCGTGCTCGGGATCGCCTACCTGGGCATCACCGGCGCGGCCGCCGGGCTGATCTTCGGCGATCCGCGCCTCGAGGCGTGGTCGGGCGAGTGGTGGTGGATCCCGTTCATCGCGGCCGGTGGCCTTCTGATCACCGTCCTGCGCAGCTGGTGGGCGGCACCGGACCACATCCCCGGCGGCGTGGCGGTGATCGAGTCAGGGGTGGTCAACCATCGCGTGGCACTGTCCTGGGTCGGCCTGTCGCTGGTCTCTGCCGTGGCCGGGGCCAGCCTGGGCCCATCCTTCGCCCTGGTGATGATGGGCGGGGGGATCGCGTCGTGGATCGCGTCGCGGCGCTGGCCCGGCAACGAGGACGCCCGACTCCAATCGACGATGGCCGGCATCGCCGGCGGCTTCGGTGGCGCGTTCACGGCCCCGCTGCTGGGCACCACCATGGTCAGCGAGCTGGCACCGACCCCGCACCGCAAGTACGTCCAGGCCTTCATCCCCCAGCTCATCGCGGCCACGGTCGCCTTCGGGATCTTCTTCGCTGTCGTCGGCACGACCTTCCTGAACAGCTTCGCGATCCCCGTCGATGACTTCGCCTCCTGGCAGCTTCTGGTCGGCGCCGGTCTGGGCCTCGCCTCGAGCGTCGTGATGATCGTCTTCGTGATCATCGTGAAAGCCGTGAACAAGGCCGCGGAGCGGATCACCCACCGCTACCTGCGCGGCCTCGTGGGCGGCGCGCTCATCGGGTGCCTGGCCGTGGCGCTGCCGCTGACCATCGGCGCCGGCAACAGCCAGTTGACCGCCGTCATCGACAACTCCGCCACGATCGGCGTCGGGCTGCTCCTGGCCGTGCTGCTCGGCAAGATGCTGGCCATGGCCCTGAGCCTGGCCGCGGGCTTCATCGGGGGCAATGTGCTCCCGATGCTGTTCGTCGGCGGGACGGCCGGGGTTGTCGTCCACGCCATCTTCCCAGGAATCCCGTATGCGATCGCCGTGGGCTGCATGCTCTCCGCCGTGCCCGGGGCCTTCATCAAGGCGCCCATTGGCCTGACCCTCATCGCGAGCCTGTCGATCGGCCTGGGCCCCGTCACGACCGCGCCGGTGGCCATCGCTGTCGTCACCGCCAACCTGCTCACCAGCGCCGTCATTGCGGCGGCCCGCCGCCGGACGACCGTCCCCGGGATCCACGCCTGATCGACGCCCCGGCCAATCGAGCCACCGGCTACAGACAGACGGCACGCATCACCACCCTCTTGGCTGACATCCAGCGCAACGGCAACGACGGGATCGGCAAGCCTGAGGCGCTCAAGCACGACTCCGCCGGGTACTGGTCGCGACGTATCACCGATGAACACCGGCTCGGGTACAAGATCGCTGGCGACGAGGTACGCATCGCCGCTGCCGCTACCACTACGGATAGCCCAGGCATTCGTCCGAGTCGACCAACACCTTCACCGAGTTGATGGACCGGCCCAGCGTTCATGGGAATCGTCGGACGCAGACCTCCGGTTTCCTGCCGGCCCCGGCTCCACAGGGAGGGCATCCATGCGTTGGGAGGGGGCACGATGGGCAAACCAGTTGATGCTGGGCCCCAGGGTGCGCGATGGGCGGCGGAAGGACTCACCTGCGATGGCTGGTCGACCGAGCAGGTCGGGCGATGGTCCCGGGCTGGGAGCGTCATGGTGTGAGGCCGCCGGGGTGGTCAGCGGCTGGCCGTGCGCACCAGTGCCCGTAGGGCGTTCTCGACCTCGGCGGTGACCTCGAGGACTGCGTACGCGGTGGGCCAGAAGACACCGTCGTCGAGCTGGGCGTCCTCGTTGAACCCGACGGTGGCGTAGCGGGTGTCGAACTTGGAGGCCGGCTGGAAGAAGACGATGACCTTGCCGTCACGGGCGTAGGAGGGGAAGCCGTACCAGGTCTTTGGGTCCAGGTGTGGTGCCTCCTCGCTGACAATGATGTGGAGACGCTCGGCGATCTGCCTGTCCGTCTCGGGAAGCCCGGCGATCGCGTCGAGGCATGCCTGCAGCTCCCGCGCCTTCTTGGCCGACCCGGTGCCCTTGCTCTGCTGCTTGAGCTCGGCGGCGCGTGCCTTCATCGCCTGGCGCTCAGCGGCGCTGAAGCCTGCGCCGCCCTCGTCTGGAGGGTCTGCCATCAGTTGAGTCCCTTCGGAAGTGCCTGAATTCGGATGAGGTTACCCGCGGGGTCGTGGGCGGCGGCCTCGCGAGTCCCGTAGGTCTGTGCGATCGGCGGGCGCAGCAGGACCGGGGTCTGGAGGTCCGGGCGACAACGACCGGCCATGCTCCAAATCCTTGCACCTGGACAAGGCACCCATTCGTGTTCGCCGCTCTGCTGCTGGCACTCCACGGCACGAACTCAACCGGCAGATCCGTGCGTCGGCCCCGCGCCCATTCGGGCGTTGCTGCCGGACCCCTACGGCGGCAAAGGCCTCGCCGAAGCCCTCTCCTGGCAGGGATTGGCACAGCGTGAGACGACCGGGGAACAGGGCGTTCCGAACGGAGTTCGGCTCGGGTTGGCCGTGCGTGAGCCATCAGGTCAGGATTGGCGCTCATCCGGCTCACGACACGGCGTGGCCGCGTCCGGCGCTGTGCCGGTGAGGGTCTCGAACAGGACTGCGCGCTGGTCGCATGTCTGCTGCCCGAGGCCAGCCATCGTCGGGGCTGGCTCATCCATCAGTGCCCAGGCGATGGTCTCGGCAGCGAGTTCCATGCCCCGGTCCCCCCATGCCTTGTCACGGTCGGCCCAGGTGGCCCGCCCGGAGATCCGCAGGAAGTCGGCGATGAGCGCTCGGTCGACGTGCTCGTGCATCCACACGTGGGCCAGCTCGTGCAGCAGGGTCTCCTTGGCCAGCGGCTCCCATCCGGTGCAGTCGTCGGCGCACCACAGCGCCGTCTCCTGGAAGCAGAGGATCACGGCGTCGTCCAGCGCCAGCCCTCGGATGCCGCTGCACGTGTCCGACCACCCGTTGTGGGACGTGACCCGGGACACTGTCGGCGCGCTCAGCCCCGCGGCTTCGTAGCGTGTGAAGGCCCAGGCGAGCAGTTCCTCGAGCTGGTCCGTGCCGTTGAACACCTCGAGGTTGTTCCCGCCCAGGTTCAACGTCGCGGTGCGGATGTTCGGCACCGGATCGGGGACGTCGAGCCCGTCCCACCACGTATTCGGGAGGCTGCCGGGGGTGGCGCAGCGGACCAGGTCATCGACGCGGTGGAAGCGATCCTCTCGGAGGATCGCACCCTCTGGATCGAGCGTGAGGACGACGGCCAGGTGCCCGGGGCAGGTACCCGGGGAGTCGGGGTCGAGCATGAGTGCCACCCGGTCCAGTGGGGCGTCCTTGGGCAGCCTGGCGCCGGACACGAACGTGCCGGGACCGCCGTAGTCAGGAAGGTCCACCATCCGCATCGAACGCCTCAGGGCCCTGCTCTCGGAGGAGGCGATCAGCGCGCCGATCTCGGCCCGTCCCGTGGCCGTCGTGGCACCCAGGGTGTCGAGGACCTGCGCCCCCTCTGTGTACAGGTCGCTGGCTGCGTCGCCCGAACCACTGGACCAGGCTGCGAGATAGCCCCCGGCCAGTCCCGCCACCTCATGGCTACGGATGTCGGCAGGAACCATCCGGCGCCACGCGACCAGCGAGACCGCGGCAGTCTCCGAAGTGATCCCGTGGGCTCCCATCGAGTACACGACGACGGTGTCCTGTTCGGCCCCCGACCGCCGGACTCGTTCCAGGGTCAACGCACCCTCGGCTGAGACAAACACCGGACCGACCCGGGACCTCTGACGGTTCCCGTATGCCCACCATCGGTGCAGCAGTTCCAGTGCAGCCAGCCTGCCCACCCCGGTCGGGTATCCCAGCGCGCGGTAATCCACCACGACCTCGGAGTCGTAGAACGACACGAGGTTCTCCACACCCTGCCGCTGGGCGTCATCCCGTGCCGCGAACCACGTCTCCGCCGTCGACAGCATCGATCCAGGACCACCCGGGTCCTCGGCACCGGTCGGGGCACCACACCCCGCGAGCAGGAGGACGGCGGCGACCAGCACCGCGACCACCCCCGTCGCTGCGCTCGGGGAGCCGTTCATGGCTGTGGATTCCGGATCACGGCTCGGGCGCGCAGGCCCGGGACTGGGTCGGTGCGGAGGTCAGCGTCGTGAAGTCGGCCGCCAACTGCTCGCACGTCATGGCGGAAATCGAGTCCGGAACCGGGTAGGGCTCGTCCATCAACCCCCAGGCGATGACGCTGGCAGCCAGATCGGCTGTGGGCAGGGACTCCTCATGCAGCACTGAGAACCACTCAAGATCGTGCCCCGCGGCGAAGGCACGCACGGCAGACCCGCGTCGAACATCCGCCACCCACGCCCCCGCCAACGATTTCAGCGCCGCAGCCCGAGCCTGCACAGGCCACGTGGCACATCCATCAGCGGGGCATCCCCGCGCCGTCAGGGGCAGGGCCACGTCCATCATCCGGTCCAGGCCGTACTCCGCCCAAGGATCAGCAACCTGCGCGGCGAAGACGACCGAGGTCGCCTCCGGCGGCGGGAGGCCGGCGTCAGCGAACTGCTGCAACGCGCCACTCAGCAGTTGCTCGCGCTCAGGCGAACCGTCCCAGAGCATGACCTCCTGGCCCCCCACCTGGAGGCTGCCGGTCGACACCAGGCGTGGATCGGGCGCCGTCAGGAACTCCCACCAGCCCGGCGCCAGGGAGCCGACGTCCATACATGCCCGCACCGAGTCGACCCGGTGGAAGCGCTCCTCCCGGGTGACCAGCTCGCGGTCATCAATCCACTGGGCGACGGCAACATCACCCGGACAACCACCAGACTCATCGACGCTGAGCAGCAGGACGCGCCGGTCACCGAGGATCAGCGTGCTGTCCGAGTCGCTGCCGTTGGCGTAGTACCCGGGCCCACCGCCATCCGGGATCTCGTGCAGAGTGGCGCCCGGCAGCGCGCCGCCGGCGGCCGTGGCGACCGCCGCGGCGGCGATCTGGTCGGCCCCTTCGAGACGGACCTGGGCCACGGAATCAACGAGCACGGCGTCCTGGGCATACCTCGTGCGCACCCCGTCAGAATCCTGGGTGGCCCAGGAGGTCACCCAACTCATGACGACGGGGTCAGACACCTCCCGGGCGAGGTCCCTGAACGCGACCCCAGCCTCGGCCGACCCCGTGAAGATCATCGAGGAGATCCCCGCGTCCGTGACCGTGTAGACATTCGCCTCGTCCAACCGCGGCCAGCCGTAGACGTCGTCCACATGCTCACGGACCGGGTCGACGGCACCACCCAAGGACAGGTAGGGAAGCTCGTCGACCGTGATGACCATCCGATTCGCCTCATCCCGTTCCCGCATGGCGTGCGCGATCCCGGACCGCCCGGAGCCCTCGTAGCCCAACGGCCCACGCATGTCGATCTCGACGTCCCGGGTGTAGAACTGCATCACGCTCGTGTAGCTCTCGCCGTACGCCTCGTGCAGCCGGCCCAGATACTCCTCCGCGCCCGCACCCCATGGCTCGGACTGAGAACCACACCCAGCCAGCCCCACCACCAAAGCCCCCGCCACGGCCACCGGCGCCCACACCCACCCGGGCCGCACACGCTCCCCTACCTCACGGGGCACTGCGTTGATCCCCATATCTCCGGTGTACCAGCGCCGGCCACACCGGCAACAGGGCCCAAGGACTCGGCGATCGACCGCAGGGCTACCGCGGCCCTCCTCGCGCTGCCAGCCCCCGGGATCAACCACGGGGCCCGCCTGGGACAGCCCGGCAACCGCATGGCAACGGTCCTCGCACAGCCGACGGTCACCGGACCGGGATGGTCCCCCCACGTCCCTCTGGGCGGCAAGGACGCGGATCGCCACCGCTCGCCTGAGTAGCCCGACAGGCGGCGGAAGGATGCGGGTCCTGAAACGCTGGTTTGGCCCGGTACATCAGCCGGTCGGCGCGCTGGGCGCGATCAGGTCACCACCGACCAATGACCCCCTCGTCACGCGAACACGACGCTCGCCAGGCCCCCGAGCGCTCGAGGTCATTGCGGACTGCATCCACAAGAAGCGCCGCAGCGACAGCCAAGAGCAGCCAGCGGTCACGATCGTGGCCACCACAATCGCGCCCAACGGGCTGAAGCAACCCGGCGTCGGACGCCGCACCGCTCTGCCGGTTCCGACGATCCTCGCGTGAGATGACGAGGCAGTTCGAAGCTCACCAGGTCAGGCTCCCCCCTTGAGAGCAATCGGTGCATCACTCCGGGCTATGATGCTGGCCCCACATAGGGCGACTCCCATCGAAATGGGGCAGGTTCCAGGCGGCGCTCATGCCGACGCGACCCGGCCGGCCTGGTTCAGGCTCCCGGCCGCTTCCCACAAGCCGCGCGGGCTCCCCAGACTCATCGCGGGGCTTTGAGTTCAGCCCGTACCTAGAGGACGACTGGACGAGGCAGCAGGGCCGTCTCCGTGGGTGACGCGCCGTGGCTTGGTATCGCCCTGTCGCGTCTGACTGCCCCCCTGCACCTGCCCGCCGAGGCGGCCACCGCGCCAGCGCCGCCTGAACCGCGGGTCACAGCCAGGTTCGTGCGCACCTGAGTGCGAGCGGTCACCACATCCGGGCAAGGAACACGTCGCCGTAGTTGTTGGTGTCGTTGGCGACCAGGTTCGTCGCATCCGACTGGTAGGTGATCCAGCGGCCGTCGGCGCTGATCGCCGGGACTGAGCCGTTGGCCTGGTCGCCGTTGCCGCGGACCGACACCCGTCGGGTGGTCCGAGTGTACCGGTCGAACAGGAACACGTCGGGCGCGCTGTTGGTGTCACCGTCGACCAGGTTCGTCGCCCACGAGTAGTAGCTGATCCACCGGCCGTCGGCGCTGATAGCCGGGCCGTAGGCGTAGTTGTCTGCCTGTGCGCCGTTGCTGCGGACCGACACCCGTTCGGTTTGTGCGGTGTCCCGGTCGAACAGGAACACGTCGGCCGCGCTGTTGGTGTCGTTGGCGACCAGGTTCGTCGCCCACGAGTGGTAGCTGATCCGTCGGCCGTCGGCGCTGATCGCCGGGCTGTAGGAGTCGTCGTTTGCCTGTGCGCCGTTGCTGCGGACCGACACCCGTTCGGTTCGTGCGGTGTCCCGGTCGAACAGGAACACATCCGTCGTGGTGTTGGTGTCGTTGTCGACCAGGTTCGTCGCGTACGACTGGTAGGTGATCCACCGCCCGTCGGCGCTGATCGCCGAGTCCCCGGAGGGGCCGTCGGCCTGCTGGCCGTTGCTGCGGACCGACACCCGTTCAGTTTGTCCGGTGTCCCGGTCGAGCAGGAACAGGTCGTGCTCGCCGTTGGTGTCGTTGTCGACCAGGTTCGTCGCGTACGAGGTGTAGGTGATCCAGCGGCCGTCGGCGCTGATCGCCGAGTCCCCGGAGGGGCCGTCGGCCTGCTGGCCGTTGCTGCGGACCGACACCCGTTCAGTTTGTCCGGTGTCCCGGTCGAACAGGAACACGTCGGCCGCGCTGTTGGTGTCACCGTCGACCAGGTTCGTCGCATCCGACTGGTAGGTGATCCACCGACCGTCGGCGCTGATCGCCCGAGCGTAGGAGGAGCCGTTGGCCTGGTCGCCGTTGCTGCGGACCGACACCCGTCGGGTGGTCCCGGTGTCCCGGTCGTGGAGGAACACGTCGCGCTGGCCGTTGGTGTCGTTGGCGACCAGGTTCGTCGCATCCGAGTGGTAGCTGATCCATCGGCCGTCGGCGCTGATCGCCGGGTTCAAGGAGTTGCCACCGGTGGCCTGGTCGCCGTTGCTGCGCACTGAGACCCGGGTGGTGTCCTTTACTGAGGGTCCGAGGGTGCGGGTGGTCAGCGGGACGCCGGGGCTGGTGTTGCCGGTGGTATCCCGTGTGAACACCGCGTACGACTGCGGGGCGTCGACCTGCAGACCAGCATCGGTCACCGAGGCCGCCGTCGCTGAGGCTAGGGGCACCGCGGCCCCGTCAGCCGGGGTGGCCGGCGCGGTGTTCCCGGTCGCGCGGCGCACGATCACCGTGGCCAGGTCCGGGTCCGCCGGGTTCGTCCACCCGAGAGTGATGCTCGTCGCGGTCCGACCGGTGACCGCCAACCCGGTGACCACACCCGGAGCCGTCGTGTCCGGGGTGGTGGGGGTGAATCGGTAGGCCTTGGTGGTCACCTTCCGGTACCCGGGTCGGGCGTACACCTTCACCCGGTACTTGCCCTTCTTCACCTTGAGCTTGCGGATCTCGGACTTCCCCCGGGTGCGGTAGATCCCGACCTTGCGCCACTTGCCCCTGGACTTGCGCTGCAGCTTGAACTTCCAGTTCTTCTTCCGCCGCAGGTCCGGATCGATGTTCACCACCAGCCTCTTCTTGCTGGCGAACGCCGACCCGCGGCCTCCTCTTCTTCTTGGCCATCGGCACCACCACCGTAGGTGGGCCCGCCGGTGCCGCGGCCACGAACTGAGGCACCGATCCCGGCACCCCGGGACTGGTCCCGACCACCGGTGGGGCGCTGACCATGCCCGCGACCATCACCCCGGCGAGCACCGCCCCGAACCCACACCGCAACCCACGCCGCCCGCGGCGGTCGCCCGGGCCCTGCGGCTGATTCCCAGGATCCGCTGCACGTGGTTGGCCCGACATGGCTCCTCCAAGATGACCGAGGGACCGTGGGCCCAATGCCTGACCTCCCCCGGTCGGCACCTTCACGCTACGCCCCCCAACGCGACGACCGCCCAACGACCAGCCACGAACTCTCCGGGAGACGGTGCATGTGGCCCACCACGCTTGGTGGGAGCACTGCGGGGAAGGTCGTGATGAAGACCGTGATCGCAACTGCTCTGGACGAGGAGCCACTGCGGGCTCTGCGCGTCCAGAACCAGAGGTCCAGGCTTGGGGTCGTAGCTGGACCCCGGCGAATCCAGCGATGGGAGCGGCGCCGACCCAGCGCCTCTCGTCTGGCCGCGTCACACTGGGCGCTTTGATGCCTGCCCCAAGGTGCGCGACAGGCGACGATAGGACGTCATCCGGGGGCTGCTGGCCAGCAGCTTGGAGACCGCGGCACTGGGTGCCGACGGGTTCACCCATATTGGCACAGGTCCCGGGTCGACGGAGGCCAAGTACATCGACTGGCTGACGATCGGCGAGCCCTTGCCTGTGGGCCTGCGGACGGGTCGCCGCTCCGGTCGCAGGGACTGGTGAACAGTGATGCGCGAGAGTTCGCACGGATCGCCGAGGTCGGCTACTGGATGATCACTCCCGGCGCCAGCGTGCGGACCATTTGGCCACCTCACTGATGGGCTTCGAGGAAGGCGAGGACCCCCGAGCGACCCGGACACTTCGGCACACATGCGGAATGTACGTCCTGTCCGGGATCGGCGCAGTGGCCGTGGCGGTGTAGGGGCATCAATCTGGGCGGTGATGCCTCCCCCCGAAGTGCGCGACACGCGGCGTTGTGACTGTGAGGATTGTGAGGCGGGCCGCTCAGTCAGGCGACGTCGTTCAAGGGGCGAACATCGTGCGAGCCGGACGCCCGCTCAGCGGCCAGATCATGGGCGCTCTGCATCGCAAGCCAGGCGCGGGCGGTGCCAACGCCGGCCTCCTCCAGGCGCACGGCGAGGTTCGGGCTGATCCGGGCATGCCCGTGCAGCACCCTACTGAGCGCCACTCGGGAGATCCCCAACCGGGACGCTGCCTCACCGACACCGAGACCCAGTTCGGCCAGCACGTCCTCGCGCAGGATTTCTCCAGGATGCACCGGGCTCTTCATCATTGTCCTCACCTGCTCCTTCAGTGGTAGTCCTGATAGTCCACGAGTTCGACGTCGTGCTCGACGAAACGGAATGTCACTCGCCAGTTGCCATTGACCCAGATCGACCAGTGACCGGCGAGGTCGCCCTTGAGCTGATGGGTCCGGAACGAAGGAATCGACAGGTCCTGCGGGGCCTGGGCCACATCCAGCGCCGACAGGATCCGCAACAGTTTCGGAGCGTGCGCGGCCTGCACGCCCTTCTTCGAGCCATCTCGGTACAACTGCTCCAGGCCCTTGTGCCGGAAGCTCACGATCACCGGGATATCGTATCGCGTAGCGCGACACGATACAAGACGTGAGAGGCGGCACTCGCCCTGCACCTTCGCCAGCCGGGGGCATCCGACGGGGCTGAACCACCGCCCCGGAAGGCAGAGAAGGCACGGGCGGATGCGTCCGCACGCGGCGATGTGGGTAGCGCGGTGGCGGCGCGCGGATTCTGTGCGAACTTTGTTGGTCTGTGTTCGTTGGGTTTGGGCTTCCTCGGGGCTGTTACTAGGTACAGGCTGGTTGCGGATGGGAGTGGCGTATGGACGCGGAGGAGGAGTTCCGAGGTCGAGGATCATGCAGGTGGCCGGTCGCGGCAAAGCGGAGGACACTGAGGTGTGCAGCAGACCCAGGGAACCTCGTATCGAGCCACCCCCCGACTGGCGGTCGTCGCGCTCGTGGCCGGCATCCTCGTCGCCCTTCTTGCCGGCTGCAGCCGCGAGCCCGAAGCATCCGCACTCGCCGAGGTACCGGACCCGGTGCCGCGGCCAGCAGTGGTCATCCGCGAGCCGACCCCCGACGACGCCGCCGTGGCGACCTTCGCCGGCGGGTGCTTCTGGTGCGTCGAGTCCGGATTCCAGGAGACCCCTGGTGTGAGCAACGCCATCAGCGGGTACGCCGGTGGGCCTGAGGTGAACCCGACATACGAGGAGGTCTACACAGGCAGCACAGGGCACAGGGAGGCCGTGCAGGTCTACTACGACCCCGCGGTGGTCACCTACCGCGAGCTGCTCGACGTGTTCTGGCGGGCCATCGACCCCACCGACGCCGGCGGCCAGTTCGTCGATCGCGGCTTGCCGTACACCACTGCCGTCTTCGTCCGCGACGAAGCGCAGCGAGCCGCCGCTGAGGAGTCCAAGGCCGCCCTGGCCGAATCCGGCGTGTTCGATGAACCGATCGTCACGCCAGTCCTGCCCTTCACCACGTTCTTCGAGGCCGAGGAGTACCACCAGGACTTCTACCTCAAGAGCGGGGACCGGTATGACGCCTACGAGGCCGGCTCCGGGCGCGAGGAGTTCAAGGCGCAGGTGTGGCAGGAGATCCAGGAGTCATCCTGATAGCCGGGCTCGGGAACCCGAGCAGGCTGCGCCGCCCGAGCCTGAACCGATGCCGGCCCCGACCGGTACCGCGGTCGACCTCTGGACCTGAGGCTCCACGGGCAAGGCACTCTTCAGCGGACGACGCTGAGCTGACCCTCAGCTCGGCGATGAAGGGGGCTCCCCCAGTGCGTCAGGACCGGTACGCCACGGAGCGGTGGAGGAGCACACGCCGGAGCCAGAGCTGTGCCGCGCCGCCGGCAGCACCGAGGACGGCGGGTGTCAGCAGCGCGAACTTCGCGGCCGCGTGCGCGGCAGCCGGTGCCGTGTGCCGCGTCGCTGCCATGACTCGCGGATTCTCGTCCACGGCGGGATCGAGGAGGTCGAACGCTGCGAGCAGGTTCACGTTCTCCCTGTGGTCATGCTCGATGGCCCGGTCAACCGCCGGCATCAGCCTGGCGCCGCCCGGCATGTCGTCCAGCAGGGTTTCGAGAGTCCGCCGGTACATCGGGATGAACCGCTCCTCGTCGCGCACGACGCCCCGCCGGTAGCGCGGTACGCCTCGGCGGCCCCCGACCAGGGCGTTGAGAACCGGCCCGAACGTGGCGAACTCGGCGAGTACGGTCCCCCTGGGGTAGCAGTGGGCCTCGCGCGCGAGGCCCCGCAGCAGCGACAGCCCATCGGCGCGGGCCGACTGCCCCGGATCCTGTGCACTCACACGAGTTCCTCCTCAGCCGCGGCTGCGTTGACCGTCGGGCCCAGCGAGTTCGTGGGCTGCTGCAGGAACGGCGATCGGGCACCGAGGCAGCGACACACCTGCGGAGTAGGCATCGTTTGGCGCAGGGCGATCACGACAGGCCCATGCGGGACTTGATCGCCGCGAAGAAGGTGGCGTCGTCCAGCGCCTTGCGGCTGTCGAGGAGCGCGACGGCGTCGGCTCCGGCACGATAGCGGAGGGTGTCGGTACCATCCGTGACTGCATCCCACACCACCTCGGCGACCGCGCTCGGCGGTGTCGACTCTCCAGCCTGGGACGTGAATCCGCGCATCACGCCAGCGACGGTGGCCTGGTACTCGGCGAGCGACTCGTCGTTGACGAAGTCGAACGAACGGCCACCGAAGTCGGTGGCGATCAGTCCAGGCTCGATGATCTTGACCTTCACCCCGATGGCCGCCATCTCGAAGTGAAGTGCCTCCGAGATGCCCTCCACCGCGAACTTCGTACCGTGGTAGAGGGCCCCCAGCGGGAAGGTGACCTGGCCGCCGATCGAGGACACGTTGACGATGAACCCCGATCGATTGGCGCGGAAGTGGGGCAGGACTGCCTTCGTGGTGGCGATCAGACCCATGACATTCGTATCGAACTGTCGCTCGATTCGGTCCATCGGGAAGGCCTCGAGCGGGCCATATGCGCCATAGCCGGCGTTGTTGAACAGGACATCGATTCGTCCGAAGCGCTGCAGAGCCGCAGCCACGGCTGCGTCGATGGAGGGATGGTCGGTGACATCCAGGCGAACAACGTGCACGCGTGGCAGCGATGCCAGTTGGGCCCCGTCATCGGGGTTGCGCATCGTCGCGACCACGTTCCACCCATTCCGCTGGAAGTGCTCGGCCGTGGCCCTGCCGATACCGGATGACGCACCAGTGATGAAGATCGTGTTGCTGTCGGGCACTTCGGGCTCCTCACATCGGGCATGTCGCGACCGGGAGCCTGCGGCTGGCCCTCGGGGGCAACAAGCCTCCATTGGTCGCCGTGATGCGGCAACTGGACATGGTGTACCAGGACGGACCAGCCCGCGTGAACACGGTGTCAGCGCAAGCAGGCAAGCGCCATTGGGACAATGTCGATCTGACCGATGGCGTTCCGGTGGGTGAGCTCCCCGACCTCATCGCGGATTCGCAACGGCTTGTGTCCTCATCCTTCCCCACGAGGCAGCACGCGGAGATCCACTCACCGTGATTGGCACCGGCGCTCAGCGGATCATCTGTCGGCGGAAGAGCCAGACAGCTGCAAGCAGCCATTGCCAGTGTGTAGCCCGTGACCCAGGCCAGGTCGCTTGCGATCTCGCCAAGCCCGGCGCCGTCGGCCATGACGGCTCTGGTGGCGTCGAGCGCGTGGGCGAACGGGAACAGGTGCGCCACGGCTTCAAAGGCTCCGCCCAGGGCGGACAGGTCGATCCAGGCGCCACCGAAGATGGTCAGCAGCAGCACGGCGGAGTACGCGCCAGACACCTGATTGACCGTCAGGGTGGTGCCGAGGACCATGCCCAGCGCGATGTAGAAGAGCGCCATCAGCCCCAGCAGGACGAGCACGAGGCCGACGCTCCCGACCATCCCCAGCCCGAAGAACGTGGCGATGGCGAACAGCACCACTGTCTGAGCAAAGGCCACCGGCAGGTAGGGCAGGGAGTATCCGGCGATGAAGTCCGAGGCCGAGACGGGGGTTGTGAACATCCGGTCCAGCAGCGAACTGTCCCGGTCACGGGACAACGCCATCGCAGAGCTGAGCATCAGCATCACGTACCCGAACAGCGCTATGCCAGGGGTGAGCACAGTGGCCGTCATCCAGGGGGCTTCGGCCTCACCGACAGCGTTGCCGACCGCGACGAGGATCAGAAGCATGCCCACGGGAAGGACGAGTGCGAGACCGAGCGACAGCGGGTCACGCAACAGCGACTTCAGGTTGCGCCTCGCCAGCTCGCCCGTCCTCATTCGCGCCATTGCTTCCCGGTGAGAGTCAGGAACACTCCACTTTGGCTGGCACTCCTAGCACGGTAGCAGGACGCCGTGTGTCGCCCGGCCGACCTGTGCTGGCTACATGAACCCCTGCGGTGCTGAGTGCGGTGGGCCACGGCAGTCGTGAGCCGGCACCCGTGTCCTGCGCATCCGAGCTACAGTCGTCGCTCATGGTGGTTCACCACCACTCGTCCAGGTCGAGATCCGCCCCGGACTCACGGAGGACGCCATGGCACGATCCGACCAAGTACCCACCAGCTCCGGATTCCGCGACCGCAGCACCGGCGTTGAGGTCCTTGCCGACATCGACCTGACCGGAAGGAACGTGATCGTCACCGGCGGGTACAGCGGCATCGGGCTGGAGACGACCCGAGCCCTCGCCGCGGCAGGCGCACACGTAGTGGTCACGGTGCGGACTCCGGAGAAGGCCGCGGATGCGCTGGCCGACATCGACGGTCACGTTGAGACGACACCCCTTGACCTCTCGGACCTGTCGTCAGTCCGCGTCTTCACCGGCCGCATGGCCGAGCAGTCGCCCCAACTCGACATCCTGATCAACAACGCCGGCATCATGGCATGTCCCCTGGCGCGCGTGGGTCCGGGCTGGGAGTCGCAGTTCGGCGTCAACCACATGGGGCACTTCGCCCTCACGCAGGGGCTGCTTCCCCTGCTGCGTCGCGCGGACCGCCCACGTGTGGTCTCCCTGTCATCCACCGCGCACAAGCAGAGCGACATCCGCTGGGACGACATCGGATACGACCACACGCCGTACGACAAGTGGCAGGCCTACGGTCAGGCCAAGACCGCCAACGCGCTGTTCGCCAATGCACTCTCACGTCGGTTGCGCGACGACGGTGGGCTCGCCTTCTCAGTGCACCCGGGCGGCATCTTCACGCCACTGCAGCGGCACCTGCCCAAGGAGGAGATGATCGCCCTCGGCTGGCTGGGCGAGGATGGCGAGCCCACCGAGTTGGCGAAGCGAGGCTTCAAGACCCCCGAACAGGGCTGCTCAACGACCCTCTGGGCAGCGACCTCTCAACTCCTCAACGAGAAGCCGGGCGTCTACTGCGAGGACTGCGACATCGCCGAACCGACCGATCCGGCCAGCCCGATGGCGCGCTACCGCGGCGTCGACGACCACGCGACCAACGATGAATCGGCGGAGCGGCTCTGGGCTATCAGCGAGGACCTGCTGTCCCGCGCCTAGCTGTACGGCGCGGTGGTCAGGCCGTGCTACCGCCACACAACCGATGCGCTGGTGCCTCCACCTGACCCCGCAGTGGCACACTGTGAGGCGTGACCTTCTTCCCCTATGCGGTTGATCACCGCTGGGCGCCGCTGTTCACGCTGCTGCGCATCAAGGACACCGATGGCGTAGAGGTCAGCGACGGGATCCTGCGCGCCACGTTCGGGCGGGTGTCGGTCGAGACGCCGATCGACAACGTCGATCACACGCTGGTCACGGGGCCTCATCGCTGGTTCACGGCCGTGGGGTTGCGCCTGAGCTTCACTGATGACTCGCTCACGTTCGGCACCAACCACCAGCTCGGGTTGTGGATCGACTTCATCGAGCGGGTGCCCAAGGTGATAGGCGTGCGCGATCACTCCTCATTGTGGGTCAGCGTCGCTGACCCCGACGGCCTGGCGGCAGCCCTCGAACGTTGACGCCCAGCCCGTGAGCCGGTGGGTCGACGTGACCGTTCACGATGGCCACACGATCGCCGCACGCGACATCTACAGGAACTGCTCGGGTGCCGGAGGCATGGGTCCAGACGGATCCACTCCGTGTGCGTTCGCAAGCGAACCCATCATCCACTGGTCGAACGGGTCGTCGGACTGCGCCAGGGACATCACGTACGCGTCGCCACCGGGCCCATCGTGCACAGCGATGGCAAGGTAGCTTCCATCGGGATTGGCTTGGAGCCAGGCGCGGTGTCCCGTGAGGTCGTGCCGTGCATTGGAGGCCTCGAACTCCTCCTTGCGGGGACCGTTCAGTTCAGCGAGCCACGCTTTCCACGCGTCGAGCTTGTCCGGGGGAATCGGCATAGCAATTGCGCCCATTGGGAGTCCAATCTATGGGTCTCTTAGGTAAGGCAACCCTAACCTTACTCCCCCACTGGCCTGTCCGACAAGGGGCTTGCCACGACCTCGTCCGTCCGGTCGTATCGGTTCGGCAGCGGGTCGGCGGACTTGATCAGGGCGCCGCTGGCGATGGAGGAGCCATCGGCGGAATCAGAACGAAGTTCCCGACATGCTTCTTCTCGAGGAATTCCTGCTGCGCCTTCGCGATGTCCTTCAGCGGGAACACCTTGGCCACGACCGGGCGGATCTCATCGCGCTCGACGTAGGAAACAAGATCAGAGAACACCGGTTCGTCCCAGGCCGTGCAACCGATCAAGGTGATGTCCTTGAGATACATGTCACGCATGTCCAGTTTGACGACCGGACCCGCGATGGCACCGGACGAGACGTAGCGGCCACCACGCTTCAGAACCTTCAGCATCTGCGGGAATGCAGGTCCGGCCACATTGTCCACGACGACGTCAACGCTCTCCCCGCCCAGCTCTGCCACAAGATCGCAGCCGCGCTCGACGACGATGTCAGCACCCAGATCGCGAACCTGGCCCATCTTGTCCTTGCCCGTGATCGCCGCCACACGTGCACCCCGGCGCTTGGCGAGCTGCACGGTCGCCGAGCCGACCCCCCCGGAAGCCCCTGCAACGAGCACCCGAGCATCAGGGCCGACCCGGGCGCGGTGGAGCATGTTCTCGGAGGTCCCGTAGGCGCAGGGAATCGTCGCCAACTCCTCATCCGACCAGTCACATCTGACCGGAAAGACTTCGCTCGCCGGCACCTTCACGAATTCGGCAAAGGCGCCATCGAAGTCGGACGCCATCCAGACGTTGTCCATCACGTCATAGCCGTGTGGACGCATGCAGGCGCGCACGAGTACCCGCTTGCCCACGAGATCCTGGGCGACACCTCCGCCAGTGCGGACGACCCGGCCGCAGCAATCGGTTCCCTGGATCAGGGGGAACGGAGTCGCCTCGCTCCACCCTCCGTCCGACGTCTGCACCGCATGGGCCTCCTGGTGCTCGGCCGTTGCGCGTGTGTCGGTGGTGACACTCGAGGAGTACCACCCCAGGCGCGTGTTGATCTCGGTGTTGTTCACCCCGGCCGCAAGCACCCGCAGCAGAACCTCGCCCGGCCCGGGTTCCGGAACGGGAACCGCTCGATACTCGAGCTTGTCATAGCCGCCGTTTCCCGTCGTGACAACGGCCATCATCGTCTTCGCGCGGTCGTCTGCTTCGTGATTGAGCATCAGAACCCTTCGTCCGGATTGCCGGACGACTCTACCCGGCGCTTCCCCCAGCACGTCGCGGCGCGACCTGTTGAGGACACGGGGCGCGCTACTTGCGATGATGTCTACACCGGATCGCCGGTGGGTGTCGCCTGCTCCCGCGTGCGCCCGGTCCGCCAGACAACGGAGCCCCGATGACCCTCACCATCCACCTGGTCCGACACGGCCAGACGCTGTTCAACCGCCGTGGGCTGGTCCAGGGATGGGTGGACTCGCCGTTGACCGAGATCGGGGTCGCCCAGGCGCGGGCCGCGGCTGGGGCGCTGCGTCATCGCCCCCTCTCAGGGATCTACTCGAGTACCAGCGAGCGCGCCGAGGACACCGCACAAGTCATCGCCGGCCATCATCCGGGCCTGTCGGTGACCCGCCTCAAGGGGCTCAAGGAGATGTACTTCGGCGACCTGGAAGCCCGACCCAACGAGGAGTTCGAGGCGGGCGTGGACATTCCGTCGGCCTTCGCGGACATGTTCGCCGGCAGGTCCCCCGGCTTCCCCGGGGGGGAGTCCGGGCAGGCCTACGTCGAGCGTGTGTCCGGCGCGGTCACGCGTATCGTGGCCGCACATCCGGAGGGTGGCGAGGTGGCGGTGGTCAGCCACGGCGTGACGATCAACATGATCCTGGTGGCCTCGGGTTGGACGTCGCCCGGGCCCTTGGGGAATGCGTCGATCTCCATTCTTCAGATTCCTGTCGGCGGGCCACGTGAGATCGTCGCGGTCGGGATCTCCCAGATACCCGACGGTCTTCTTCCGAGCTGATCGTTGCCCCGCCCGCAACCACGACGAGCGCTCGCTCCGAGCGCGGCGCGGTGCCAGCGTGGAGCCGCAGGGCGCCGCGTACGACTCGTGGCGCGATGGCCCTCACGACTGCTGCAGCAGCCAGGCGAGCAGGTATCCCATGCTGTTGGCGGTCACGTGCACGGCCAGGGGCGCGATCAGATGGTCGTACCGGATCCGCAGCAGGCACAGGAACGCCCCGGCGACGCCGGCCGCGACCACCCCGGCTGCAGCCGCCCCGACGGGGTGAGCCCCCAACGCCGAGCCGACGGCGGCGTTGCCCACGGCGAGGCCGAGCGAGGGCACAACATGCCAGGCCCCGAAGGCCAGGGACGAGCCAGCAACCCCCCAAGCCAGTCCGAACCTGCGCGCGAGCATGGCCAGCAGAACTCCACGAAACGCCATCTCCTCGAGGAATGCGGTGCCCAACGGCACCCGCACCAGCGCAGCGAAGGCGATCTGACCGGCATCCATGCCGACCACCCGCTCGTCGGCGTACGCGTCGGCGACCCGTGGCAGCTGGGTGCCCACGAGCATCACAGCAGCGGTGATCGCAGCGAGGACTACTGCTGCCAGGGCAGCCCGCCGGCTGATGGGCCCCAGGCCCCAGTCACGTGGGTGCAGGCCGTCGGCCCTGGCCAGCAGCACCAGGCCGGCGATGGCCAGAGCGGCCCAGAGCAGGTACAGGTCGGGAGCCACCACGTTGTTCAGGAGGTTGACCGCGGCCAACAGTGCCAGCGCACCGACCACCGGCCACGCACGCGTTATGCCCACACCCGCCGCTGCGTCACTCGATCCGTCCACGCTCGCTCCTCGGACCCCTCGGGACGGTGGGCCACCTGCCGTTGAGGCCGATCCAACCACGGTCACAGCTCAGGGTCCCGCGAGTGCGGTCGCAGTCGATGCGCCCATGCCCGGTGCGCCGCCGCGTCGCCGCTGCACGACTGGGACTGCCATCCTTGTCCTGTGGCCAGGCGCCTCGGGGACAGATGGGCTCAGTGGGAGTTGCCCACAGAGCGGCGCGGCACGCCGGGCGACCCGTCCGCGGCGCCGCCCGTCCGACGCGTCCGGCGCAACCGGTACGTCGACCTTGTCAGGTTGGTCGCCATCCTCGTGGTCGTGGTCGGCCACTGGCTGAACACAATCGTCCTCGTCGTCCGCGGGCAGCCGGAGGGTGAGAGCGCGCTGGCCGTCGTGGGCTACATGCGCTGGCTCACCCTCCTGCTGCAGGTCATGCCGCTGTTCTTCTTCGCCGGCGGCTACGCGGCTGCAGCCTCGTGGCCTTCGTGGCATTCGCGCGGCGGCCGCTGGGCTGGCTGGACGCATGGCCGGTTCGTCCGGCTGCTGCGGCCGACGACGTGGTTCGTCTCGATCATGGCAGTTGTGGCCACCGTCGCGGCGCTGCTCCGGGCGGATCCTTCGGTGCTGGCCCAAGCCGGGTGGGGAGTCGCGCTGCAGTTGTGGTTCATCCCGGTCTTCCTGCTGATGCTCCTGCTCGCGGTGCCGATGGTCAACGCGTGGAACCGGGTGGGCTGGCTCCTGCTCGCGGCCACGATCGCGGTCGTGGCGGTCGTCGACGTGCTGGTTCGGGTGGCTGACATCCCGGTAGTCGGCTGGTTGAACTACCTCGTCGTTCCCGCGGCAGGAATCGTCCTCGGGATCGCCTGGCACGGCGGCGCGCTCGGTGGCCGCATCCCCGTCGCTCTGCTGGCCGGTGGAGCGCTGGTGCTCCTGGCGCTGATCGCCCTCATGGGATACCCCCCGTGGATGATCGGCGTCCCCGGCGAGCCGCCCGCCAACACGTCGCCGCCGAACCTGGCCCTGATGGCCTACTCCGCCGCCCAGCTCGGCGCCGTGCTACTTGTCGAACGGCCCCTGCGGCGCGCCCTCGAAAGGCCCCGGGTCTGGAGGGTGGTGGTCCGGGGGAACAGCGTGTTGATGACCCTCTACCTGTGGCACATGGTTCCCGTGCTCATCCTCGCCGCCCTCATCGCCGCTACCGGCCTGCCGACCGGCCCACCGGCGGGCACGGTCGCCTGGTGGGGGCTGCGCGTCATCTGGATCGGGGCGCTGACGTTGCTGCTGGCCGGTGTGGTCCGGCTGATGGCGCGGTTCGAACGCCCCACGCCGCCTCGCCCTGGCCTGGCCGGTTGGGTCCCGTCCGCCCTGCTGCTGGCCTGCGCAGCCCTCACCGGGTATGCGCTGTCCCGTCTGGCCCTCGGCGGGTTCGCACCATCGGGACACATCGCCGTGGGCCCGCTGGCAATCTACGGAACCGGCATGCTCGCCCTCTGGCTGGCCGCCCACCCACTCGGGACGACAGCGGACACGCCATCACGGCCCATCGGATCGTGATCGCGTCAGCGCCGTGCTCTCACGGGTCACCGGTCTCAACCGTGCTCGGCGCGGACCTCCTCGGCCCAGGCGCGGATCTCACTCGCCTCGTCGGCAGACAACCGACGAGCGTTGCGAACCTGCATGCTCATCCGCGGGTTCCCCCCGAGCCGCTCGTCATGCTCCAACAGGAAGTCCCAGTACAGGGTCGTGAACGGGCAGGCGGTGGGACCGACCCGCACCGCCGGCTCGAACGGGCACGACCGGCAGGCGTTCGACATCCGGGCGATGTACTTGCCGGTGGCGATGTATGGCTTGGAGGCCATGATCCCCCCGTCGGCGTACTGGGACATGCCGATCACATTGGGCAGCTCGACCCACTCGACAGCATCGACGTAGACCGCCAGGTACCACTCATGGACGCTGCGGGGGTTCACGCCGAGCAGCTGGGCGAACAGCCCGGTGACCATGAGCCGCTGGATGTGATGGGCGTAGCCCGTGCGCAGGGTCTGTCCCAGTGCGTCGGCCAGGCACACCATCGGCGTGCGACCCGTCCAGAACGAGTCCGGCAGCGATCGGGTGGCCCCGAGCGCGTTGGCCTCGGCGTACTCGGGCATCCGGGTCCAGTACAACCCGCGCACGTATTCGCGCCACCCGAGCACCTGGCGGATGAACCCCTCCGCCGAGGCCAGCGGCACGTCTCCCCGCTGCCACGCCTGCTCGACCTCCGAGATCACCTCGCGCGGGCTCAGCAGCTTGAGGTTGAGCGCCACCGACAGGCGCGAGTGGTAGAGCCAGGGCTCGCCGAGCCACATCGCGTCCTGGTAGCGCCCGAAGTCCGCCAGTCGATGCTCGATGAAGTCGGCGAGGGCGCGTTGAGCCTGGGCTGGTGTCAGCGGCCAGCCGAAATCCGCCAGGTCGCCGGGATGATCGGCGAACCGCGACCGGACCATCTCCAGCACGTCCTCGGTGAGCGGGTCCGGTGGGAACACAACCGGCTCGGGGAGCACCCCCGGGCCGGTGCGGCCGAAGGCCGAGCGGTTCTCCGAGTCCAGGTTCCAGGTCCCGCCCACAGGGCTGTCACCGTCCATGAGGACCCTGTGCTCTCGGCGCATCCACCGGTAGAAGTGCTCCATGCGCAGCTGCTTGCGCCCCTGCGCATGCGCGGCGAACTCCTCAACCCGGCACAGGTGGTGGCGGTCGGTGCGAATCTCCAAGGGCACCGCGACCCCCGCCGCGGCCGAGCTCAGGGCCGCGCGCACACGCCAGTCACCGGGCTCCACCACGACCAGCCGCCCGGGTCGGTGTGTCGCCACGTCCAGGGCCAGGGCCTGCGCCAGCGACGTCGGTTCCTCGGGGCCCGCAGTGGGCGCGAGCTCCCGGTAGAGCACGGTGCGCCCGAGGGCGCGCTGCTCGTCTCGGAAGTGGCGCATCGCGCTCAGGAAGACGGCGATCCGCTGCTGGCCCGACCAGACATGCGTGGACTCCTGCACAACCTCAGCCATCCATACTGCGTCTCGCTCAGGATCGAAGTCGTCGAATCCGGCGGAGGCTCGATCCAGCTGGTCGCCGAGCACGATCAGGAGCGAGCGCATGGGCCAATTGTGCACAGGAGCACGCAGGGATGTGCTGGGCGAGATCCCATAAGCGCGGGAGCTGGTGACCATAGACCCTCACCGGGAACCCCGTGAGGCGGCTACCTTCGAGGATGTCGCACTCGCAGCGAGCGGGCCTGAGTCCTATCCGTGGATGCGGAGGTGGCGGCCGGTACCACTCCGGCCCCAGCAGACAGGAGGACCCCGGTGGCATCCGCCGAGCAGGGCAACCACCCATCCACTGCCGCCCAGGACGACGATGCCGTGCTGCGCCGACTGTCCACCCTGGACCGGTTCCTGCCCCTGTGGATCCTGCTCGCGATGGTCGGCGGGCTGCTGCTAGGGCGGGTGCTGCCCGGAATCCAGGACGTCCTCGACGCGGTGAAGGTCGGCCAGACGTCGCTCCCCATCGCCCTCGGGCTGCTGATGATGATGTACCCGGTGTTGGCCAAGGTCCACTACGAGGACATGAGCCGCGTCACCGGCAACAAGCCGATGCTCTGGTCGTCGCTGCTGCTCAACTGGGTCATCGGACCCGCCCTGATGTTCACCCTCGCCTGGGTCTTCCTCTACGACTACCCGGAGTTCCGCACGGGCCTGATCGTGATTGGCCTGGCCCGCTGCATTGCGATGGTGCTCATCTGGAATGACCTGGCCTGCGGTGACCGGGAGGCCGGAGCGCTGCTCGTGGCGATCAACTCCGTGTTCCAGGTGCTGGCCTACGCCCTGCTGGGCACGTTCTACCTGGAGATCCTCCCAGGCTGGCTCGGCCTGCCGACCGAGGACGTCGCCTTCTCCACCTGGGAGATCACCAAGTCAGTGCTGATCTTCCTGGGCATCCCGCTGGCCGCGGGGTACCTCACCCGACGCCTACTGCGACCCCGCAAGGGTGCCGACTGGTACGACAACCGGTTCCTACCCCGGATCGGGCCGTGGGCGCTGTACGGGCTGTTGTTCACCATCGTGATCATGTTTGCCCTCCAGGGCGACGCGATCCTCAACGACCCGCTCTCGGTGGTCCTGATCGCCATCCCGCTGCTGGCCTACTTCGGCATCATGTGGAGTATCTCGTTCGTCGTCGGCCGGCGCGCCCGCCTGGGCTACCCCAAGACCGCGACCCTGGCCTTCACCGCCGCCGGCAACAACTTCGAGCTCGCCATCGCCGTCAGCATCGGCGTCTGGGGGGTCACCTCCGGCCAGGCCCTCGCCGGGGTCATCGGCCCACTCATCGAGGTGCCGGCGCTGGTTGGCCTGGTGTATGTGTCCCTGTGGTTGCGCCGGCGGCTCACCTGGCAGCGCACCGCAGGACAGACACCCGTCGCGGGATCGTCCTAGCTGATGACGCGGCACACAAACTAGGTGGTCGAGCCGGCCCTCCCGCCGTCTACGGCCTTCACACGCGCCTCACGCCGCCACGTGGCAGTCCTTCACTCCATGTCAGCGGTGTGAGACGACTGGCGTGCCGAGGGTTGCCCAGCCGTAGACCCACCTGGCCACGTCCACCGGCAGGTTGATGCAGCCGTGCGAGGCGGAGTATCCATATGACGAGCGCCAGGGTGCTCCGTGCAGGGCGTAGCCGCGGTGGAAGAACGACGACGACGGCACGTTCGGGGTCTCGTACCTGGTGCCGTCGTCGTTGAAGCCGCGCATCGTCATCAGCGGGTTCTTGTGGTAGATGCGGAACGTGCCGACGACGGTGGGCGTCGCCGGCGCCCCGTCGACCATCGACACCGGCCCCTTGACCACCGTCGCCCCCACGTAGGCGGTCATCGTGTGCCGAGAGAGGTTGACGTCGATCCATTTCTCGCCCTCGGCGGCCGGATACGCCAGGTTCTCGGCGCCGACAGCGACCCTGCGGTCGGTCCAGGTGGCCGCAACCTTCCGGTAGGAGAACTCGCCGCCGTAGTCGACCTTCGTGGTCAGCGCCTGCACGACGGCCTCTGCGACGTCCTCTTCATGGGACACAGAGCGGCCGTCGCGCGCCTGCCTGACGACGGAGAGCACACGGCCGGTGGACGACACGTTCCGCAGCCCGTCGGTGGGTGCCACCTTCGCGTCCTCGGCGAGCGAGTCGACCCAGGCCCGCACTCTCGCGACCTTCACCTTCGGCACGCCCAGCTCGCCGTTGGTGGACGGAATCTTCACCCAGGAGGCCTTCCGGACCCTGGACGCGGTGTGATCAGCGGATCCGTCGGAGACCGTTACCGTGCGCGCCACCATCGCGTTGGCCTCGTCGGCGACCGCCTGGGCGTCCGCGGTCGTGACCGGAGGCGCCGTGTCCACGAACTGGACCGTGGCGGTCGTCGACGTCAGCCCCCGTCCGGCGCTCGCCACGGCGTCGCGCAGGCTCGTCAGGACGACGGTCTGGCCGATCACCGCTGGGGTGACGACGAACGACTTCCTGTCCTTCGCACGCCGCAGGCTCGCGTCGATACCCACCTTGCCTGCCTGCTCAACCAACTCGTCAGCGACTACCTCGAGGCTCGTGGTGTCCGTCGTCATGACGACGTCGACGTCGCGAGGCGACACGAGAGACGTTGCCACCGACGACCAGGACTCGTTGGCGGCGAACACGGCGTCCACGGTGGCATCGACGTCGAGGGTGTGACCGAGGTCCTCCAGGCGCTCGTGCCGCGGGGTGCTCACGCCTGTCCGCAGCGTCACCGAGACGTCGTCGAAGCGCTGCTGCACCCACGCGGCGACCTCCTCCCGCGTCATCCCGCCCACGGACAAGCCGCCCACAGTCGTGCGCGGAAGCGCCCGGCCGGAGAAGATCGTCGCGTACGCCGTGCCGGCGCTGCCGAGAACGACGAGCAGCACGACAGTGGCGGTGAGCAGCGCCTTGCTCCGCGTCTTCATCGTCTCGGCAACTCCTATGAGCCCGGGCACCTCGGCCCCACGAACAACTGTGCCACATCCGGCCCCCACGGCGCCTCGCCGCCTGTCCGCCGCCCGGTCCCAAGTCGAGGGTCGCCCTCGGCGGGTCGGCACCGACGCCATGCGGCACATCGAGTCCCAGGGATGCGGCTGGGTTGCCCCCGCAGCAGGAGTAGCGTCGCCAATGAGATCGACAGTCAGGCGAAGGAGCCCCGGTGACGAAGGACATCATTGACGACACCCCGGAGATCTGGGGCAAGGACTACTCGACCGACAGCGCCACCGTGCAACAGGACTATGACACGTTCGCCGAAACTGGTGCCTATGACCAGACCTTCGACGAGTGGGGGTACATCGGGCCGGAGACCGCAGCAGCGATCCTGAAGAACTACGTCCCGATTGGGAGCCGGATCCTCGACGCAGCGTGTGGTTCTGGGCTGACCGGAACTGCATTGAAGAACCTCGGCTTCGAGCGCATCGAAGGCATCGACATCTCTGCTGCGCTGTTGGAGCTCGCCGAACGGACGGGCGCCTACGTTCGCGTCGAGCAGGTGGACATGCAGGCCTTGCCGCTTCCGTTCGAGGACGACGAGTTTGATGCGGTCAACTTCATCGGGGCGCTCACCTACTTCGAGACCCCTGAGATCCTTCGGGAGCTGTGCCGGATCGTGCGCAGCGGCGGGCACGTCGTCTTCTCCCAGCGCGACGACATCATGCGCGATCAGGACTACGGCGCGAAGCTGCGCATGCTGGAGGATGAAGGGCTGTGGAAGCGGACCTTCAGCACCGAGCCGATGCCCTACCTCCCGAACCACCCGGAGTACGGAACCGCGATCAAGGTCCAGTACTTCGTGTACGAGGTGCCCTGAGCCGGTCGATGCAGACGCCGGCCCACCGGGCGAGCCACTCGCTGGCATCGATCCCGGCACCCTGGATGAGCGGGGGGCCGTTCGGCTCTGGTCTGGGGCCTCAACAGCAGATGATGATGGAAGTGAGCATGAGAACCGGGAATCGGCTGATTGGGGTGTCTCGTGGGATACAAGGTGCATCGGTTCGATATCGATATGGAGACTGATTCTGTCAGGCTGGAAGCGTTCCTGAATGGGCTCCGGGGAGACGTCGTCTCGATCATCCCCAACATCAGGAAGACCACACTGGCCCAGATCTACGGCGTGACGCGCAAGATCGACTTCCTGCTCATTGTGGAACGGACATAGCTGACTGACTCGGTCTCGACCCTGCTCGGCGCCGCTGATCGTGAGTACGGTTCCGGGGTGTCCGTCGCGGGGGCTCAGAGCCTCGACCCTTCCGAGTGGCCGTCCGGGCTGCCCAAGGCCGTGTCCGCCGTGAGACTCACCGGCGGGCAGATCGGCAGGACCTGGTCGGCAACCCTCGCTGATGGCCGGGAAGTCGTCGTGAAGCAGTGCCCATACCAGGCCCAGGTGGAAGCCGACGGGTACGCGGCCCTCTCCGCTGCCGGGGTCCCCACTCCGGACGTACTCGGCTGCGCGAGTGGGACCCTGGTGATGCAGCACGTCCGGGGCGACCCGGACTGGTCAGTGCTGGGAACAGCTATCGCCGGAATGCATCGCTACACCCACGAGCGGTTCGGCTGGCATCGGGACAACCGTGCTGGACGGTTCGTCCAGCACAACTCGTGGGCCGACGACTGGCCCACCTTCTTCATCGAGAACCGGGTCCGCCCCCACCTGGCCGATCCCACCGTGCCGGCGTCCTTCAGGACGCGGATCGAGCGGGCCTGCGAGGGCCCGATCCAGGCGATCCTGCCCGAACACCCCCCTGCGTCCCTGACCCACGGGGACCTGTGGTGGGGCAACATGGTCGACGGTCGGTGGGTGATCGACCCTGAGGTGAGCTTCGCCGACCGTGAGCTCGACCTGGCCTACATGCTCATGTCGACCGACCACCCGCTGCCCGCAGAATTCTGGGACGCCTACCAGGATGAGTGGCCGATCCCGCCGGATTTCGCCCCGCGGCGCCGCGTGCTGGGCCTGCACCACCGGCTGCTGCAGGTGCGCCACTTCGGCGCATCCCAACTGGCAACCCTGGACGTGGACCTCACCGCCCTCGGCTGGTGAGGACAGCGAGCCATGCTCCTCTCGAGGGCCAGTTGTCCGTGAGTTCCACCTGGCCGACCCTGAGCCGCATGGCCTCGCTCCCTGAGGCCAACCGCGCCCGACGATCGCGATCCGGGCATGGGGCACCGTCCAGACGGACTTGCAGCTGGGACGACGACGGCTCGCGGCGGTAGCCTGCCGGGATGGCAACGCTTGTTCTTACCGTGATCGGCGACGACCGCTCGGGTCTTGTCTCTGCCCTCTCCGGTGTCATCGCCGATCACGGCGGAAGCTGGGAGCGCAGCCAGATGGCGCGTCTTGCAGGGAAGTTCGCCGGCATCGTCGTCGTCGAGGTGCCCGAGGACCGCGCCGAGGCGCTGATCGGTGAGCTGGGTCCGCACGGGACCCAGGGACTGCTCGATGTCACCGTCGAGCGGGGCACCGACGAGGGGCCGGCCGGCAGCGAGGTGGCCCGTCTGAGCCTCGCGCTCGTCGGCGCTGATCGGCCCGGGATCGTGCACGACATCTCCCGCGTGCTGGCAGCCCGCCAGGTCGGCATCGAGGACCTGAGCACCTCCACTCGCGAGGCACCGATGTTCGGAGGGATGCTGTTCGAGGCGACCGCAACGCTCCTCGCACCCCCGACCGCGCCGATCGCCGAGCTCCAAGCAGTGCTCGAGGAGCTGGCCAACGAGTTGATGGTGGACCTGTCACTGTCGGCGCAGTAGTCCGTCGCGGCCTCGCGCAGCGCCAAGCCCCGCCCGACACCCGGCGCGACGCCGATCAGCGCGGCCGTGGCGAGAAGCTGGCACCGGACGCCTTGGGGCGCCCTTCCTTCGGTGAACGTGAAGTGGCGACGGGCCACCATGGAGATCTCGTCCACCCCCAGGCTAGAGGAAGTCCTTCAGCCCGGTCTGGCGTGTGGGGTGCCGGAGTTTCGACAGGGCCTTGCGCTCCACCTGTCGGATCCGCTCGCGGGTGTCCTGCTCGGCCAGCGCCATGGAGGTCACCACATCGTCGGGGGCGACCGCCTCGGCGTCCTCGATCAGGTCACCCAGCTCCGATCCGGCTTCATCCCCAAGGCTGATGTGCAAGGAGATCGGGGCACGGCCGTACCTCTGCAGGTCGAGGACCCTCTCCGGGCTGAGGTCCAGCTCGTGGCCGAGCTCCTCGGGCGTGGGTTCGCGACCCAGGACCGCCAGCAGCTCGCGTCGCACACGGGCCAGCTTGTTGATGACCTCAACCAGGTGCACCGGGACACGAATCGTGCGTGCTTGGTCGGCAGCGCCCTGTGGATCGCCTGCCTGATCCACCACGTGGCGTACGTGGAGAACTTGTAGCCCTGGGTGTAGTCGTACTTCTCGACCGCCCGGATCAGGCCGAGGTTGCCCGCCTGGATCAGGTCGAGGAATGCCAGGCCCTGGCCGATGTGCCGTTTGGCCAAGGCTACGACCAGGCGCAGGTTGGCCTCCAGCAGATGGTGGCGGGCACGGTGACCGTCCGCGACGAGCCACTGCAGATCCGCACCCCCGCGGGGCGATTTCACAGGTGCGGAGCTTCTCAGCTTCTCCTCGGCGAGGACACCGCACTCGATCCGAATGGCCAGCTCCACCTCCTGCTCGGCAGTGACAAGGTACTTGACACTTCAATCAATGTCCCGTAAGTTGATGATTGAATCAGTCTGCCTCACATCTGCCGCCCCTCATGGCTGATGGACGCCCCTCCCAGACAGTCACGACCAGACGAAAGGGTCCCTCGTGAAGATCCTCGCCTTCGCCGCCACGACCAGCAGGAAGTCCATCAACCGGCAGCTCATTGCCTACGCGGCCCAACTCCTCGAGGATGGACGCCCGGATGACGTGACCGTCGAGACCATCGACCTCAACGACTTCGAGATGCCCATCTACAGCATCGACCGCGAGACCGAGGGAGGGATCCCGAGCGCCGCACACGACTTCTTCGACAGGATCGGACAGGCCGATGCATTGCTGATCTCGTTCGCGGAGCACAACGGGCACTACACCGCCGCATACAAGAACATCTTCGACTGGGCCTCGCGCATCGACAAGCGTGTCTACCAGGGCAAGCCGACGGTCATGTTGGCCACGGCCCCAGGACCGGGTGGTGGCACCAGCGTGCTTGAGGCAGCAGTCACGTCAGGTCGGTTCTTCGGCAATGACGTGCGCGCCAGCCTGGCGATCCCCCGCTTCCACGACAGCTTCGACACAGCAGACAACCGGCTCACGGACACCCGTCGCGACGGTCAGCTCCGCGCCGCCCTCGCCACCCTCACAGCCAGCGAGGAGCGCCAAGCCGCCTGACGGCAGACTGGCAGCCGACGGCACGCGGTAGCCCAGCCACGACAGGAGCCACAGGTGCACGTCGGCATAGACAGTTTCGTCTGACCCCACGACGGGCCATGTCATTGGCCCGGCCGAACGGATCGAGCATCTGCTCGAGGAGATCGAACTCGCGGACCGGGTCGGGCTGTACTCCTTCGGCATCGGGGAGCACCATCGCGAGGAGTTCTTCGACTCCGCAGCGCCGGTCATCCTCGGTGCCGCTGCGGCGCGGACGTCGCGCATCCGTCTCGGCAGCGCCGTCGCGGTGCTCAGCGCCAACGACCCGGTACGCGTGTTCCAGCAGTTCGCCACGCTCGACCTCATCTCGAAGGGTCGGATCGATCTCGTTGTCGGTCGGGGGTCGTTCACGGAGGCGTTCCCCCTTTTCGGTCACGACCTGGCCGACTACGACGACCTGTTCAGCGAGAAGCTCGACCTGTTGCTGAGGATCCGCGCCTCGACACACGTCACCTGGTCCGGCCGACACCGACCACCGCTGACCGGGCAGGGCGTATACCCCCGGCCGATGCAGGACCCGCTACCCATCTGGGTGGGGGTGGGGGGCACACCGGAGTCGTTCGTCCGAGCAGGGGTCCTGGGACTGCCCCTGATGGTCGCGATCATCGGTGGGGAGCCGAGGCGGTTCGACCGCAGGCGACACTACCGCCGCGCCGGCGCGGAGGCCGGCCATCCCCCGAGTCCCTTCAGGTCGGGTTGCACGTGTTCGGGTACGTCGGCGACAGCCGGAAGGCAGCTGCGGACATCGTCTATCCCGGCTGGCACACGATGTTCACCTCCGCCGCCCGCGAGCGCGGATTCCCACCGCCGACCCGCGCGCAGTTCGACGCCACCAGCGGTCCGGAAGGTGCCTTCTTCCTCGGTGACCCCGGCAGCATCGTGGCCAAGCTGGCGCGGGTGTCAGACCAACTCGGCGAGATCGATCGGGTCTCGCTGCAGATGACCAACATGGCCATGTCGCACACCGACCTGCTGCGCGGGATCGAGCTGCACTGCACCGACGTGGCGCCACACGTGACTGACAGCTGACCCCCGGCAGGAGTGGGCGTGCCCAGCGTCGTATGCTGAGATTGCCGGATCGCGCAAGCGATCGGCGAAGGGACGCGCCATGGGGACCTTCGGGCGCAGAGGGCGCCTTGCAGAGCATCTGTCTTCGGCCTTGTTCGTCTCTGCGGCACTGATGGCCGTGACTGCCTGCTCCGGCCCGAACGATCCCAGCGGCGCTGAACCCACGCCGTCCGTCACCACCCAGGAACCCAGGTCCGACGAAGACCTGGCCAAAGCAGTGGTGCGCGTGGTGAAGGCGGACGCGGCGGGCAAGGAATGCAACTGGGGATCGGGCACAATCGTGGACCCGAACGGCACGATCATCACCAACTTCCACGTCGTCGAGGCGTCCACGTACTCCAACTGCGACTACGAGCAGCTCATCATCAGCATGACGACCTCCAGCGACAACCCACCCACGCCGACCTACGTCGGCAAGGTGCACGCCGTCGATGTGGCCGCCGACCTGGCCGTCATCCGGATTGCCTCAAGCCTCGACAGCGGACCGGTCACGGCATCCCTGCCCGTGATCCCTTTGGGGGACTCCGCTGACGTTGAGTTCGGCGAGACGATCAGGGTTCTGGGGTACCCGACGATCGGTGGCGGGACCATCACCTCGACCGCTGGTACGGTCTCGGGCTTCCTGACCTCGCCGGAATTCCCCGGACAGAGGGCCTGGATCAAGACGGCCACGACGATCTCGGGCGGCAACTCCGGTGGTGCCACAGTGGACGAGTCCGGGCACCTCATCGGTGTGCCGACCAGGGCAGGGGCCGGGGATACTTCACGCATTGTCGACTGCCGCCTCCTCGAGGACACGAACCGGGACGGGGTGATCGACTCGAACGACACGTGCGTGCCGACCGGGGGCTTCATCAACGGGATGCGCCCGGTGAACCTGGCCCTCCCGCTGCTGGAGGAGGCCTCAACCGCACCGGCCATCGACACCGAGGACCTCGTGCGCGTGCCGGGTCCCGATCTCCCGAGCGCAGAACCGGGAGGCGATCCCGTCATCGCCAACATCGTCTTCGGGCCAGACGTCAGCTCCGATGACCAACCGACCGAGGAGACGGTCGCCCTGCCGTCGCAGACATCCTCGGTGTGTGGATTCTTCGACTACCAGAACATGGTCGACGGAGCCAGCGTCGACCTGGTGTGGTCCCACGACGGCGACGTGGTCGACGGGGTCAGCGACCGTGGCGGGACCTGGACCGGCGGGCAGAGCGGCTCCTGGTGGATCTGTGCGCGGGCCGGTTCCACATGGTTGGCCGATGGGCTCTGGGAACTGGCGGTCTTCGTCGACGACGAGGATGCGGTCAACAGTGAAGCGATCTACGTGGGCGACGAGTACCCGATCGTCACCCTCGATGTCGCCAACGGTCTGGACGAGGACGTCTGCTACCTGAACGTATCCCCGACCGGATCCGACCGGTGGGGCCAGGACGAACTGGGTTCCTCCGAGATGCTCAAGCCCGGCCAGGAGGTTCGGGTGCAGGTGGGCGCCTCCACCTACGACGTGCAGGCGCTGGACTGCGACGGCACCGCGTTGGTCCGGATGGACGATGTCGAAGTGCTGGAGTCGACCGCACTGACCCTGACGACGAAGTGAGTTGGACCGAGTACCACGCGGGCGGCACCTGACCCGCTCTCGGCCCCTGGCTGACCCACTCCGGTCATCGCTCCAGGGGTACCCGGCAGTCCCTCATGCAGGCCAGGCGGACTAGTCCTCCTGGCCCCCGATCGCGACCTCCAGAGCCGCGACCTCGTCCAACTCATGGTCTTCCGCGGCCAACCGACTGGGCCACCACGTCCGCGGCCCGATCACGATCACCGACGAGGGCACCACCAGCGAGCGGACGATCAGTGTGTCGATCAGCACGCCCGCCGCGACGATGAACGCGATCTGGAACAGGAACAGCAGCGGCAGGAGGGCCAAGGCACTGAACGTGGCCGCGAGCACGATGCCCGCACTCGTGATCACCCCGCCGGTGACAGCCAGGGCGCGCAGCATCCCGGCCCGGTTGCCGTGCTTGATCGTCTCCTCCCGGGCCCGGGTCATCAGGAAGATGTTGTAGTCCACGCCCAGCGCTGCCAGGAACACGAACGCGAACAGGGGCACGGACGCATCGGCGCCGGGCAGGTCGAGGATCCCGTAGAAGACGATCGCCGCCAGCCCGATCGTCGCCCCGAACGACACGATCACGGTCGCGAGCAGCAGCAGCGGTGCCACGATCGCGCGCAGCAGCAGGATCAGCACGAGCAGCGTCACCAGCAGGACGGCGGGGATGATCACCCGCAGGTCACGTTGTGCGGCCGACTTGGTGTCGAGCTGGATCGCCGTGGTCCCCCCGACCAGCGCCTCCGTGCTGACCGCATCAAGGTCCGAGCGCAGTTGCTCCACGGTCTGCTCGGCCGCGACCGAGTCGGCCTGGTCGACCAGGGTCACCTGCAGCAGCACGTTGCCGCCCACGACCATTGGTTGTGCCCCGGGGCCGGGCGGGCCGGCCACCTGGGGGACGACGGAGGCGACGCCCGCGTTGGCGTCGATCACCGCTGTCATCTCGGCGGTCAGCTCCTGCGGGCCGACCACGAGCGTCTCGCTGCCCGACCCTGCTGGGTAGTGCCGGGACAGGGCGTCCTGACCCTCAGTCGACTCCACGGAAACGAGGAAGAAGTCCGACTGCGGAACCCCCTGGGCCTTGAACGACGGGACGAACGCGCACAGGCCCAGCAGGACCGCCGAAGATGCGATCAGAACCACGCGAGGCTTGCGGTCCACCGTGCTGGCCACACGCGCCCAGAACCCAGTGACCTGGGCCTGCTGGTGGGCAAGGTCGAGGGTGGGGCGGACCGGCCAGAAGGCCTTCCGGCCGAGCATGACCAGGACCGCGGGCAGGAACGTCAACGCTGCGAGCATGGCGAAGGCGATGCCGACTGCCGCCACCGGCCCGAGGCCCCGGTTGGAGTTCAGCTCGGAGAGCAGCAGCGTCATGACCCCGAGGATCACCGTGCCGCCGGAGGCCAGGATCGCGCCGAGGGTGCCCTTGAGGGTCGCGCGCATGGCATCGACCTGGTAGGCGTTGCGACGCAGCTCCTCCCGGAAGCGCGCGACGAGGAGCAGGGAGTAGTCCGTGGTGGCCCCGATGGCGAGGATGAAGAGGATCCCCTGGCTCTGACCGTTGAGGGTGATGACGTCGTTCGCGGCGAGCTGGTAGATCACGAACGAGGCTGCACCCAGCGCCAGGATCGAGGTCAGCAGGACGAGGAAGGGCAGGACCGGGCTGCGGTAGACGAGCAGCAGGATCACCAGGACCACGCCCAGCGCCACCAGCAGCAGGATCCCGTCAATCTCCCCGAACGCCTCCGCGAAGTCGGCAAGGACACCGGCAGGCCCGGTGACATAGACCTCCGCCCCGAGCTCCCAGGCCGGGCTGTCCGCGAGGACCTCCCGGATCTCGCTCACCTGGGCGCCAGGTTCGTCCTCAGGGGCGATCTTCAGGTTCGCGATGAGCGTGACCGCGATCCCGTCCTCGCTGGGCACCGGCCCGATGACCGGGTCGGTCACCCCGGGGACCTGCGAGATGCGCTGGGCGTCCGCCGAGACGGCTGCCAGGTCGGCGGGTCCGACCGGCTGGTCGAACTCGTACACGACAATCGCGGGCAGGGTGTCACTCGTGGCGAACTCCAGCCCCAGCTCGCGCACCTGGGTCGACTCGGCGCTGGCCGGCAGGAACCCCGCGGGCTCGTTCTCCTGCACGTCGGTGAGCTGGCCCGCGAACGAGCCGAGCGGGCCGGCGATGAACAACCAGAAGACGGTTATCAGCGCGGGGACGAGCCAGCGTCGAAGTCGGATCCCGCCGCGGCTGTGTGGATCGCCGAGTGCCCCTCCGTGGTGCTCCCGATCGGCGGCGGGAGGTTCGAAGGGCTGCTGATCCGATGCCATGCGGACTCCGTCGTGGGATCGAGGTGGCGCCGCACACCGGGGCACACCTGCGGCTGGCACCCATCCTGCACCAACGGTGCGGCCGGCCCTGCTCGGCCCAGGCCGAGCAGTCAGGCGTCGTTGTCCCCGCGCCGAGACGGTCCCGCTTGACGCTCGATTCCTCACGGTGACGTTGCCACCTGCGGCACAGGATCGACATCCACTGTGGCCACTGCTATCGCCACAGCTCAGCGAACGCTGAGGCGGCTACGAAGACTGCCAGTACGAAGTAGACCCCGGCGATGATCTGATGCGAGTGCCTGCTGGCGAAGCCTGCGAGGAACGCCAGAAGGCGGTCCGAACGATGGCCGACCACCGTCACGGCCAACACTGGCAGGAGCAGCGGGCCGATGGTGATCAGAAGCACGATGAAGGAGGTCAGCAGCGTGATGGCGGTGCTTGTGGCCGTTGACCTGATCACCTCGAGGGCGCTGAGGTACAGCAGGAGAGTCGACCAGTTGGTCGACATGGTGGCCACGCCCAGGACGTAGAACACCGGTGGCCCCGCCGCCCTCAGCCGATCCTCCAGCCACGGCCGCCGGCCAGCCGGCAGGGCATCGGGGGGTCGCAGGTACCGCAACCCCAGGCCGAGGAGGAGGACAACCACGACCACCTTGATGGCGACCGACCAGCCGGTGGGTGACGTCCCGAAGTCCTCCACGAGGGCACGAATCGTGACGATCCCCGCGAGGGTGACGACGAGGATGACCGTCACCACGCCCAGAAGGTAGGACCACGCACGAGCCTTCGGACGGTTCTCGCTCGACAGGATCAGCAGCACGATCGCGAGCAGACCCGGGCTGACCGCCGCAGCCAACGCCAGGGGCAGCGCCGCCGCAAGGCCGGTGTTCACGAAAGCTCAGTCCCGCGCGCCGGGGGCGTGCCAGGCGAGGAGTTCGAACCTCCGCGTCTCCCGAGCGCCCAGCGCGCGCGCCAGAGCCCGAGGGCGCGTGTTGTCCCTGCGCACCCAGGACGCCTCCAACGTCTGGTAGCCCTTCCTCAGCAGGACATCCGTGAGCGCCCGCCCCATGGCAACTGCCACACCGCGGCTGCGCCACCCAGGCGCGACGCCGATCGTGAGGAGTCGAGCACGATCGGGGTCTGCCCCCGGCGGGCGCGGTTGCCACACGTCGGACAGGCACACGAGGACGCCGATCGTCGCGCCCGCCCGATCCTCAGCGATCAGCACGAGCTCGGGGTCCAACCCCGCTTCGAGGCCGGCCACGAGGCGATGCATCTGCTCGGGCGTGCGGTCGAGGTGGCCCGGGCTGCCGGCAAAGGTCGCCTGCTGGAACAGCCGAACTGTCTCGAGCTCCTCGCTCGTCCGTTCGCGTTCAAGGTGACGCACCCGAAACCGGGGGTCTGGGAAGCCGCGGAATCGGGGCACGTGTGCCCGGGTGAACTCCAGAGCCACGGACGACGTGGCCACCCGGAATCCACACGCCGCGAAGAGCTCGGCGTACCAGGCTGGGTTGTGCGGGGTGAGGATGGCCTGCGGGTGGTCGAAGCCGGCCACGAGGAGCCCCGACATCAAGGCTGACGTGCGCGGGCCCGCCACCTCGCTGCACCCCTGCGCCTGGAGCCAGACCCGGCAGTCGTCGACCGCCTGCTGTCCGGCGTCGCGCTCCCCCGGCCGGCACTCGACGAGCCCGACCCAACCCTGCCTCGCGCCGGACGGACCCTCCCCCGACGGGCTGACGATCCCGGCGGCGCGGGCGACCGCCCGACCGGATCGCATCACCACGACCGGGTGCATCCCGACGACACCTGCCGCGGCATCGTCGAAGCACTGACTCGCGACCGTCACGCTGGCCGGCGACCAGCTCGGATCACCCGCGTACACCTGGGCAGGCAGCCCGTCGAACAGGCCTCTCTGCGGCGACCGACCCTCGATCGGTACCTGCTCGACCTCAGGACCGGTCACGTGCGGGACCGCCTGATGACACGGACCAGCTTGTGCGAGCCCGGATCGCGCGTCGGCTCCTCGTCAGGGAAGCGCACGGTTCCCATCTGGCCGCCTGCGCGCTGGGCCCAGTAGCCGAGGTTGATGCGGACCTCGGATTCGATGGCTGCGCGATCCGCGCCCTGCGCCAGGTGCAGCCGGACCTCCAGCTCCGAGGTGTCCCACTGGACGACCTGGTACTCGAGGATGAGGTCCGAGGCCTCGTTCACCGCCCTGCGAACGTAGTCGGGCATCAGCAGGACTTCACCCCCTGAGCTGCCGGGCAGATGCAGTATGGAGTCCGCCCGTCCGTGGACACGTCGGATCCGGCGGAACGACGAGCCGCATGGGCACTCATCCTCGCCCAGCTCGATCAGGTCGTTGAGCTCGTACCTGAGGAAGGGCTGCACCCGGCGGTAGAGGTCGGTGATCACCGCGCGGCGCGCCCCGCCGATCGTGTCGCCGGTCTCCTCCAGCTCCACGAGTGTGCAGTCCTCGTTGAGGTGCAGGCTTCCGGCGGGGCAGGTGAAGGCCAGCATCCCCTCAGCACCCTGGTAGATCTCGACCACCGGGGCGTTGAACGCCTGCTCGAGGTGACGCCGAGCGCTGTCGTCGAGCTCCTCGGCGTAGGACACCACGGCCCGGATACGGCTGTGCACCCGGGTGGCGCGTTCGGCGAGCATGCCGAGCAGCGACGGTGGCCCGGCGAGGACGTTGAGCTGCTCGTGGTTGATCCGGGCGATCAGGTCGTCCAGGGGCACGAAGTAGTCGACGTACACCAGGTGCACGCCCAGGGCCGTCACCTCGGTGAAGGCCGGATTGTTCGTCCGCAGCGCGAACAGGACCCGCGGGTGGCGGATCTCCCGGGGAATGCCCGAACGCGCCCACAGCAGGGCTGAGTAGCGCAGCCGCTCCTTGGGTGAGAGCACGGTGAGCACCTTGTTGCCCGAGGTCCCACTCGACAGGCCCACCGCGAAGCGGCCGTTGTACAGGTCGTTGCTCCCCGATCGCTCCTGCTCCATCCGGAAGCCCACCAGGTCCTGGCCTCGCAGGTGCGCGGTGTTGATCCGGTCGAACTCCGTCATCATCTCGGCCTTGGTCATCCGCGGGATGGCAGCGAGTTCGACGGCTGCCCCCCGTGTGGGGGCCGTCAGGCGCTCGGCGTAGTAGGGCGAGGAGCGCGCCACGAACCGGACGAGCGAAGCCAATCGACGGCGCTGGTGCCGGCGCAGGTGGTCGGCGTCCCAGTGGTCGAAGCGCCATTGCAGGTACCGCCCGACGGACTCCCTCGGCAGCGACGTCACGCGTTGGCCCCGGTGTCGACTGCGGACGCCAGCGCGGCGCGAGTGGCCGCGTAGCGCTGCAGGAACAGCGCTGAAGCCACGAGGAACACCGCGGGGAGAACGGCGAAGGCCACGCGGACGCCGAGGACGGCGCTGGTGGTCTGGGCGTCGGCGTCCCCCACGTACCCGAAGAGGCTCAGGCAGACGCCGAGCACGAAGCCAGCGATCCCGACACCGATCTGGTGGGCCGACATCCAGAGGCCGAAGAACACCGACTCGTGCCGCTCGCCCCGCTCGTGCTGGTACCAGTCGACCAGGTCCGGCACGAGTGAGGGTGGGATCACCAAGTAGGCGGACATGGCGGCACCGAGCATCGCGGCCCCTGCGACGAAGACCAGCGTGGACCCCGCCGTTGCGACGAACCCGATCAGGACCAGCAGCGCGGCGGCGATGCCGCTGGAAACGAGCATGAGGTGTCGCTTGTCGATCGTGTGGGATCGGCGCTCCCACACGGGAACCATGGCAGCACCCGTCACCGTGTAGGCCGCCAAGGCGTAGGTCGCCGTCGCAGCTGACCCCACGACCGTGTCCGCGAAGAAGGGCAGTGCTGCAGTCAGCACTCCCGTCCCCACTGCACTGAGAACCTTGTAGCCCATGAGCGTGGCCACGCTGTGCTCGGTCAGCATGCGCACGTACCTGCGGATCGGCACCGGCGTGATCTCCAGCGTGTCCCGCCCCGAGTAGGGCGCAACGGCTCGCGACGCGAGCAGAGTGGTCGCGATGATCACCACCCCGAGGAACACCGCCATCATGCGCAGGGAGACCTCGACGTTCACCTGCGAGCTGACGGCGATCGCCAACCCGCCACCGAGGACCGCCCCGACGGCCGACAACACGGCCTTGTACGCGACCAGATGCGTGCGCTCGTCGTAGTCCGAGGTCATGACGGGCACCAGCGCCTGGTAGGGGACGCCCACCAGCGAGTAGGTGGTGGCGAACAGCAGTAGCAGGACAGTGGCCAGCAGAGCCGCCGGCCGCGTCGCCATGCCCGCGGGGATCCACCACAGGAGCATGAAGCTCAGGCCGAAGGGCACTGCCCCGAACAGCAGGTAGACCCGCTTGCGGCCCCGCGTCGACCGCGTGCGGTCGGCGAGCACCCCGATGAGTGGATCGTTGACGCCATCCCAGAGCTTCCCGACGAGCACGACGGTGCCGGCCAACGCCGGAGGAAGTCCAACCAGGTCGGTCAGGTAGTAGAGGAAGAAGAAGCCGAGGGCGAAGTAGGCGATGGAGATCCCCAAGTCGCCCGTCGCGTAGCCCAAGACCGACCTGCGAGGGATCGGCGCCCCCACCCCCGCCCCTGGGTGGCTGGCCTCAATCCCATCTTGTGGCCTGCGAGACACCGGAACACCCCCATCCATTGGCGGTGGGAGCACACTCCCCGTGGGTGAATCGTCCCCGGCTGGGTACCGCAGCGGAAGGGCCGGAGGTCCCACCTGGGAATGGAAGGGCCCACCCAGGGTTCGCCAGATGTTGACCACGAACCGAGGAGCCGCCGTGGCAAGGGACGTTGCTCGCAACCGCCGCCGCCTTCGATGCGTTCCTGCGCAACGACGCAGCAGCCAGTCATGCTCATCGGCGCTGGGCCCCGGCAGATGGCCCGATGCCGGCGCTGTACCGCGGTCACGGCGCACCGCCTCTGTTCGATGATGCGCTGTGGATCAGCGAGTTGTTCGCGTGGTCCCAGACCCTTCCCAAGCCGACCGCCATCCTGATCGTCAGCGACCACTGGGAGTCCGCGCCGCTGAGCCTGTCTGCGACGGCAGCGAAGACGCCCTTGCCCGCGGTGACGTGGACACGCTGACGAGGTGCCGCAGGTTGAGTGTCACAGCGAAGGCCACCATGATCGGTGGACGGGGTCACACATCGCACCCATCAGCCCGGAGGACGCATGGAGTTCAACGACGTGATCGGAACAGCACAGGACGCGATGACCGTTCGCACGGTCTTCGGCGAGCCCATCGAGAAGGATGACGTGACGGTCATCCCGGCGGCGCGGGTGGTCGGCGGGATCGGTGGTGGGGACGGCACCGACCACGACGGTCAGCACGGTGAGGGCGGCGGCTTCGGCATCCGGGCCTACCCGGCCGGCGTGTACGTCATCAGGAAGGGAAGGGTGCGGTGGCTGCCCGCAGTTGATCCGAATCGGATCGTCCTGACCACGGGGGCGGTGACCGTGGCCACGATCGTCGTGCTCGCCAGAGCGTGGGCGACCCGGCGTTCCTTGGAGGCGTCCACCTAGCAGCGGAAACGTGGACCCCACCTACTCAGGCGCGGCCGTCACGTCCATCCAGTCGTGGGCGTCGCGCATCGCCTGGCGGGTGGATGCTGTGAGCGATGCTGTGCTCAGGTAGATGTTGTCGGCACCGATCTCAGCGAGGGCGCCGGTCACCTCCAGCTGGGACATCACACCCTCCGATATGCCGCTCACCTTGAGCAGGCAGTCGTGGTCCGCCAGCGTCTTGGCGTACCTCGTGGTGAGGTTGATGAACGTGCTGCCGAGGTCCTCCTTGCCCCGCAGGGTGAGGATCACCACTGATCGCCGGGACTCCTCAGAGACCGACGGCAGGGCCTCCTCGAACGCACCGGCGGCGGCGAAGAACAGGCTCCCGTAGGGCCTGAGCACCAGGACCTCGTTGACGCCCACCTCAGCAGGCGGATCACCCTCGTCGACCTCGCCCGTCTCGGTGAACGACCAGGACTTGATGGTGATGCGGTTCGACTGCCTGATCACGTAGAGCAGCACGGACATGCCGATGCCCACCAGGACCGCGTACTGCAGCGGGATCAGCAGGGTCAGGACGAAGGTCAGCGTCATCACCGTGGCCTGGATGGGCCCGGTGCGCCAGACCATCCGGACCTGCTCGGGCTTCAGCGTCCGGAAGCCCACGACGACCAGCAGCCCAGCCAGGGCCGGCATCGCGATGTAGCCGACGAGCTCGGAGAGGGCGAGCACTACCAGGACCATGGTCAACCCGGCCACGAACAGCGCGATCCGGCTGCGCGCGCCTGCGTTCGTGACCAGCGACGTGGCCGACATGGATCCACCGACCGGCATGCCCTGCAGGAGTCCGGCACCGATGTTGGCGACGCCCTGGCCGCGGAAGTCCCCGGACGCATCGGGGTACGTGCCGTCGGGGTTGGGCACCGAGCTGCTGATCGCCGCGCCCTGGACAAGCCCCACGAAGGCAAGTGACAGCGCGGGCACGACCAGGGCGCCGACCATGCCAAGGGTGGGCATGCTCGGGACAGGAAGCCCGCTGGGTACCTCGGTGATGTCACGCAGCTGCAGCACCGGGAACAGCTCAAGGGCACCGAGCGCCGACCCGAGACCAACAGCCACGACCAGGCCAAGAGCCCCGAGACGGGTACGCTCGAGCAACAGGATCAGCGCGATCGTGGCGGCGCTCACGACGACAGCGGCCGCTTGCCATCCGGGCACGTTCAACACTGTGTCGACGGCCCGCGCGACCCGGTTCTCGCCCTCTGCCTCGTACCCGGTGACGTAGTCCAGCTGGCCGAGGATGATGTTGATGGCCACGGCGTTGATGAAGCCGGTGAGCACGGCATTCGGCACCCAGCGGACGATCCAGCCCATCCGGGCCAGACCCAGGCCGAGCATCACGAGCCCGGTGAGCACTGTCAATGTGAACAGCGCTGCGTTCGCCTCGGGGGTGTCGCCGTGGACTTGCGGAACGTCGGACACCACCACAGCCATCGCCCCGGTGGCCTGCACGGCCATGAACGCCGAGCTCGTCGCCACTGCCCCGAAGAGGGTTCCGAACATGTACCCGTAGAGCCCATAGATGGGGTTGACGCCGGCCAGCAGGCCGCCCGCGAGCCCGTCCGGGACGCTCTCGACGCCCAGGACCAGACCCGCCGGCACGTCCTTGCCCAGCGTGCCGCGCGGGACCTTGGCCTTGAGGCCACGACTCTCGGACCGCCCGGTACCAGCCATGTCTAGACCCTAGCCCTGTCGGTCCTGGCCCTCAGGCCGGCACACGCCAGCGTGCCCGTCGACCGACCTTCAGCTCGGCAGCACAAGCCAACGCACCGGGACCCCAGCGTCGACGCCTCCCGGAGGCAGGACGGCGAAGCCCTCGGCCCCCGCCAGCCCGCGGAGCATCCCGGACCCCAGGTGCGTGCCCGGATGGAAGACCCCATCAGTCAGATGTCCGAGCACCAACCGATCCTCGTGAGCCGGTGCCGGGACGGGCTCTGCGCAGATGACGACCGGCAGCTCCGGTACGGCGCGGCGCCCAGCGAGGGCTGCCACGATCGGGGCGGCCAGGCTCAGCAGGGTGACGATGGCACTCTGTGGGTTCCCCGGCAGCCCCACGATCCACGCCGACCCCTCAGCCAGCGTGCCGGCAAGCATCGGGTGGCCCGGTCGGACCGCCACACTGTCGACGACCACCTCCCCCGCGCAGTCGGCGATGGCCTGGTGCAGGTGGTCCACCGGGCCAGCGGCCGTGCCGCCCGTCGTCAGCACCACGTCGGCCACCTCAGCGGCACGCCGCATGGCCTCGACGTGGGCGGCCAGGGTGTCCTCGGCCACCTCGACAGCCACGACCTCGACTCCGAGGCGGGCAAGCCAGGCCGGCACCTGCGGACCCAGGGAGTCCCGCACCTTCCCGAGCTCCGGGACCCCGGAGGTCGACAGCTCGTCGCCGAACAGGACGAGCGCTGCACGGGGCCGTGGCACCACGTTGAGCGTGTCGTGGCCCGCGGCCGCAGCCAAGCCCAGCAGTGCCGGAGAAAGCACGGCCCCGGCACTGGCCAGGACCTCACCAGCGGAGCACTCCTCGCCGGCGGGGCGCACATAGGTGGGCCCATCGGGGGTGACCGCGATCAGGAGGTCGGCACCGTCGCTGGCCACTTCCCGGCCCTCCTCGCTGCGCACGACAGCGTCAGCCCCGGGCGGGACCACCGCCCCCGTCGCGATGACCACCGCCTGTCCGGCTACCAGCGGCTCGGGCACCGGCCGCCCCGCGAGCGACGTACCCACGACGGTCCACGGCCCGCTCCCGCTGACGGCCCACCCGTCCATCGCGGACGTATCGAATGAGGGCAGCGCGCACAGCGCGACGACGTCCCGGGCGAGCACCAGCCGGTCACAGTCAGCAACAGGCAGCTGTACCGGCGGAAGGGCGCGGACGGAGCCGGCCAACGCCGCACGTGCGACATCCCAGCGCGGTTCGACGAGTGTCACGACTGATCCTCGGGCCACAGGCTCGGCGGGTGCTGGTCCACGGCTGCACAATAGGCGCCTACCGGAAGGGCCGTCATGAATGAGCTGACCCATCTCGACGAGGCAGGCCATGCACGTATGGTCGACGTCGCCGAGCGCGAGGTGACCACCCGGACAGCAACGGCCAGCGGGCGGGTCACGACATCGGCTGCGGACCTGATCCGATCGGGGACCGCACCCAAGGGCGACGTCCTGGCCGTTGCCCGGATCGCCGGGATCATGGCAACGAAGCGGACCCCGGACCTGATCCCCCTGTGCCACCCGATCGCCGTGCACGGCGTTGACGTCGAGGTGAGCGCGGCACCCGATGCCGACGAGGTGCGGATCCTGGCGACGGTGCGCACTGCTGACCGGACCGGGGTCGAGATGGAGGCGCTGACAGCCGTGGCTGTGGCCGGGCTGGCGGTGATCGACATGATCAAGGCCGTCGATCCGCACGCCGCGCTGTGCGACGTCCAGATCGAGGCCAAGGACGGCGGCCACAACGGTGCGTGGCGCCGATGAGTGAGCAGGGGGTGCCGGCAGGCGTGATCACGTGCTCGGACTCCGCTGCCAGCGGCATGTCAACCGACACGTCCGGCCCGCTGGCCGCCGACCTGCTCACCGAGCTTGGCCACCCGGTGGGCCCCGTTGTGGTCGTGCCTGATGACACCTCGGCCATCCATGACGCTGTGCAGGCCGCCATCACCGCTGGTGCGCGTGTGGTGGTCCTGACCGGGGGCACCGGCGCCGGGCCACGCGACGTCACCCCGGAGTCTCTGCTCGCCGCCGGGCTGCGTGAGCTCCCCGGTCTCGGCGAGGCGATCCGGGCGGCCTCCCGCCAAAGAATTCCAGCAGCGGACCTGTCTCGAGCCCTGGGCGGAGTGATCGACGGGGCCATCGTGCTGGCACTGCCGGGTAGCCCGGGCGGGGTCCGCGACGGTCTGGCCGCCGTGGGACCCCTGCTCGAGCACGCTGCGGCGATGGCCGGCGGCAGTGGGCACTCCGACGACCGGAGCATCGGAACCGCGGGTCCGCACGACGCAGCCCGAGCCGCGCTCGTGCGGGCAACACCGATCACCGAGGCCGAGGTGTCCGACGAGGTCCGCAGGGCTGCGGCTGGCGCGGTTGTCACCTTCGCGGGAGTGGTCCGCGACCACGACGGTGGCCGGTCCGTGTCCGCGCTGCGCTACGAGGGGCATCCCGACGCCGGGGGCGTCCTGTCCGAGGTGGTCGGCGAGGCCAGTTGTCGCCCAGGTGTCCTGGCCGCGGCAGCGCGACATCGGGTGGGCGACCTGGCGATCGGTGAGCTCGCGTTTGTCGCTGCGATCAGCGCCGCCCACCGTGGCGAGGCATTCGAGGCCTGCGCCTGGCTGGTCGACGAGGCCAAGGCCCGACTGCCGATCTGGAAGCGCCAGCACTTCGCCGACGGTACAGACGAGTGGGTGAACAGCCCATGACGCAGGAGACAGCCGCCCGGATGCCCGCCCGACTCGAGGACCGATTCGGGCGGGTGCACCGTGACCTGCGGGTCTCGCTCACCGATCGATGCAACCTGCGCTGCACGTACTGCATGCCCGCCGACGGCCTGGACTGGATGCCCTCGGACGACCTGCTGACCGCTGCGGAGATCGAACGGGTCGTCCGGATCGGCACGGAGCTGGGCATCACCGAGGTCCGGCTGACCGGCGGGGAACCGCTGATCCGCCCGGACGTGGTCGACATCGTGGCCCGTCTGGCCGCGCTGCCCCGGGCACCGCACCTGTCGCTGACCACCAACGCCCTTCGCCTGGCTGCGCTCGCGGTCCCCCTGGCTGAAGCTGGGCTGGCCCGGGTGAACATCTCGTGCGACACCCTGAGCCCCGAGACGTTCGCACGGCTGACCCTTCGCGACCGGCTCGGGGATGTCCTGGCCGGCATCGCCGCGGCGAAGGCCGCCGGGCTGGCCCCGATCAAGGTCAACACCGTCCTGATGCGCGGGGTCAACGACCACGAGGCCCCTGCCCTGCTTCGCTGGGCCCTCGATGAGGGGCTGTCCCTGCGCTTCATCGAGCAGATGCCGCTGGACCCCCAGCACTCGTGGAACCGGGCGATGATGGTGACGCGGGAGGAGATCCTCGACTCCCTCGAGCGCGCCGGCTTCCACCTCGCACCGCGCCCGGGCCGCGGGTCGGCTCCGGCCGAGGAGTTCGCGATCGACGGCGGACCCGCCACGGTGGGGATCGTCGGGTCCGTGACCAAGCCGTTCTGCGATGCCTGCGACCGTGTCCGGCTCACGGCCGATGGCCACTGGCGCTCCTGCCTGTTCGCCCGAGCGGAGGCCGACCTGCGTACTGTCCTGCGCGACGGGTCCGACGACGATGCGGTGGCCGCGGAGATGCGCGGCGAAGTCGCCCGCAAGCTGCGAGGACATGGCATCGACGAGCCCGCCTTCGCCCAGCCCGACCGGCCGATGTCGGCGATCGGCGGCTGACTGATGCCCAGCGCCCAGGAGAACGGGACGGTCACCTTCCGGCTGTTCGGCTCCGCTCGCGCCACTGCGGGGACTGGCGAGGTCCAGGTGGCGTCCGGGCCGGTCGCCGAGGTCGTGGCCGTCCTGACCGGCGGCCTGCCTGCGCGGTTCTCCGACGTCCTGGCGGTGAGCTCGCTGGTCGCCGACGGCCATCGACTTGACCGCGGCTCCTCGACCCCGGTCGCCGCAGGCACGGTCGTCGACGTCCTGCCTCCCTTCGCAGGAGGCTGACATGACCGCTCTGGACACCCGCGCCCCGATTGCGCCGGCCACCTCCTGGTGGCGCGAGGCCTCAGGTTCGGTGGCCGATCTCGGCGTCCTGGTCCCGATCGCGATCGCCCTGATCGTCAGCAACGGGCTGTCCACCACGGCGGTCCTGCTCCCCGCCGGGCTCCTCTACCTGGTGGTCGCGTGGACCTACCGGGCCCCGGTCGCCGTCCAGCCGCTGAAGGCCTTCGGCGCCGCAGCCATCGCCGCCGGCGCCGGCGCGGACGTGATCGCCGCAGGCTCGCTGATCATGGGCGTGGTGTTCCTGCTCCTGGGCAGCACCGGGCTGCTGGATCGTCTGGGGGCGGTCTTCCCGCGGGTGGTCATCCGGGGTGTGCAGCTGGCCGTGGGGCTCACGTTCGCCCGGATCGCGTGGCGGATGGTCACCCAGCCGTCGAGCACCTTCACCGCCCAATGGCCGGTCGTCGTCACCGCGCTCGCCTGCCTCGCAATCACAGTCGCGCTCCTGTCCTGGCGGCGCACGAGTGCGCTGATCGCCGTCGGTGTTGGCCTCGGGATCGCCGTCGTGACCACGTGGGGCGCGGGGCCCGTCACGCTCGGACCCAGCCCGATCAGCCTGCCGACGATCACCACGGCGGACCTCCTGCTGGCCGCAACCCTGCTGGTCCTTCCACAGGTTCCGCTGACCCTGACCAACTCCTGCCTGGCGCCGGCCGATGCGGCTGCGAAGTACTTCCCGGACGCCACGGCCCGGATCACCCCGAGTCGCCTGGCGCGCACGCTCGGCGCTGTCAACCTCGCCGCCGGGGCGATCGGCGGGATGCCCGTGTGCCACGGAGCCGGCGGGATGAGCGCACATCACGCCTTCGGCGCCCGCACCTGGCGAGCGCCAGCCATCATCGGGGCAGCCCTGACCATCCTCGCGGTGCTGTTCGGCCAGGACCTTGCGCTGGTGCTGCAGGCGTTCCCGTTGGCGATCCTGGCCGCCCTGCTGCTGGTCGCCGGGATCACGCACGTCCGCCTGCTGTCCGATGTTCGTGGATGGGCCGACTGGTCGCTGGCCCTGGCCATCGGCGTGGCTGGAGCGACCGGCCACCTGCTGGTCGCGGTGATCGGCGGGCTCGTCGTGGTGGGCGCGCGTTCGATGCTGGCAGCGTCCGCTCAGGGTGGTCCGGACCACCCTGAGCGGACGTGACAGGCCCGCGGGCCTATCCGACTGCGATTGCGCGCCTCACAACAACCCCATCCCCTTCATCGCTCCGGGTCCTGCGACCACAGTGCACTGCGACTCAGAAGACCCCGAAGTTGTCATTCGTCTCCGCGTGTCCCTTGATCCCAGGGGTGTCCTGGTTCCAGAGCGTGACGGGGCCGGCGGTCCCGTCAGCCTTGCCCTGCAGGACGCCCACCATGCCGGATCCCCCGGGCCCATTCAGAGCTGCATACGGCGCCCCAAGGACCAGCCACTCCTGTGTGGCACCGCTCAACGGCAGGGCCTGGACGTTCGTGAACCCCTCGACGCCACTCGGCAACTCGACGAATGCAGTCCCCAGCCCCGCCCCGGTCCCGGTACCGGCCCCGAGGATGACGTGCAACTCCGCGGAGCTCAGAGCACCAAGCACCAGATCGACCGACTTGTCTCCATTGAAGTCAGTTGCTGCCAACTGCCCTCCCCCGGCCGGTGACGCCCAGTAGCCGTCAACGCCCGGCGTGCCACCAGCCGCCAACACCGCGGGCTGCAGCCCGACCGTCTGGCCGTGGAGCACGATGACTCGGTAGTCGTTGCTGGAGGACTGCCAGACCACCGCCGCCAGATCGTCCCTGGAGTCACCGTTGACATCGGCGAGGATCGGACTGAACGTCTGGCTCCACTCAGCGAACCCCAGGGTCTCAGGTCCGAAGAACTGGCTGCCCTGAGGCTTGAGACCCGTCGGGCTGCCGAAGACCACGTGCACCCCTGATCCAGCCTCATCGAGATCCCCGTAGTTGGGCATCAGGAAGTCGGCATCGAATTCGACAACGACAACAAGGTCATCGTGGGTGTCACCGTTCACGTCACCGGTTGCCAGGGTCTCTCCGAATTCCTCGTAGGCTGAAGCCTGGCTGGGCAGGCCGTCACGGCCCTGCCGCACTACGCCCGCCCCGGCCGAGGTCAACCCGGTGGCAGACCCGCGCAGCACCGCCACGAAGCCCGCGTCCGGGACTGCGCCGATGTCCTCCCCAGCGACTCCGACAGCGAGATCAACGAACCCGTCTGCGTCGAAGTCCCCGACGGCCAAGGCACTGCCGAACATGTCGCCGGCCTCATTGCGGCCAGGCACTCCCCTCTTGCCCTGATGCCAGATCTGATCCTTGGCTGTGAGCCCCCTCGGCGATCCGTAGAGCACCTGGACCGCACCGACCTGGGCCCTGCCTCGGATGCTCTCGTTCGGGATGCCGACCGCCAGATCTGCGTAGCCATCGCAGTTGAAGTCCCCGGAGGCCACCACAGTGCCGAACCGGTCACCTCTCTCCAGAGCCCCCTTGACCCCCCATCGGCCCTGGTGCCACACCTGGTCGCGCCGTGTCATCCCCGCGGCCGACCCGTACATCACCTGTACGGTCCCCACGTCCTCGATGCCGCGAAGATCCTCCCCCGGCACCCCAACTGCCAGATCGGCATACCCGTCACCGTTGAAGTCGAACGGCATCGCCGCGCTACCCGCGGCTGCCGCCACCCCCACACCGACCGGCGCCACCATCGGGGCCAAACCCCCGACCAGCAGCAGCGCCGCACCTACGGCAATTCCTTGCTTCATGACAACCCCCATCCCGTTCCTCGGGCCCTGTCGAAGCGGCCACCCGCTCGGGCCCACTCATCACGCTAGGCCGGCACCGCCCAGCCCTTCTAGGGGCAGAGGTCCCGGTGCTCCACTGTTGTGCATCCCTTGGTGCAACGATGTGGCGATGGATCCACTGAGCTGGGTGGACCGGGCGCTTGGTGAGCGCGGCGCGCGCCGGACCGGCGACCTCGTGGCACACCGGGCGATGCCGTGGTCGTCGACGTGGCGAGCCATTGCACGCATTCCTCAGTGCAGCAGGCGGTCCAGCGCCACGAACACCGCCAGGACCAGCACCCGGTCGGCGCCGGGGACGATCATCACCTGGTACCCGTTGGGTGCTGCATCCTGGTCGGTGGCTCGGGCCAGGGCACCCGCCGGGCTCCACAGTGTGGCCCAGTGGGTCAGGAGGTCCCCCAACAGCACGAGCTCGCCCCAGCCGGGCGCTTCTCCTGGGAGTCGGCGATGCGAACGCCCATCAGGAAGCAGCTTGGGGAGCCTCCCCGCCCTTCTGGGTCCGCGACGGAAACGACGGCACCTCGATGAACTTGGGAAGCGGACGATCCCCTGAGCCGGGATGGTGTCCGTCCCAGATGTCGCCAAGGACGGACACCGGATCTCGATCAGACCCCTGCAGCGCCATCAGCGGCGGCCCCGTCGGCGAAGAATGCGAGGATCAGTTGCTTGTGTGGAATGTCAAGCACTCCTTCGGTATGCAGGGGTGCGAGGTCCGCACCGCCGCCGACGATGCCGTCCCCCGGGGGTCCTGGCATCAACCCGATGGGACCAACTCACACCAGCTCGGTGGCCACCATCCGGGAATCGCCCGCTGCCACGTGGTGGACGGGTCCGGTCACCTGCAACCGGGTGCTGGTCTCGCGGGACGCGCAGGAGGCACCGACCCACAGCTCGACGTCGCCGGGCTCGACGATCCGCCTCATCGCCCGATCGGTGAACGCCAGGCGCGTGGTGGGCACGGTGAACCGGACGACCGCAGACTCACCCGCCTCGAGGTCCACCCGTTGGTAGCCCAGCAGCTGGGCGCTGGGCCGGGTGACTGATCCGACCACGTCGTGGGCGTACAGCTGGACCACGTCGGCACCGCGGCGCTCGCCGGTGTTGGTGGTCCGCACGGTCACCTCGATCGTGCCACCGGCAGGAACCTGGCCGACGCCGTGCGGGCCGTGCGCGGTGAGGTCGCTGTGGCTGAAGCTGGTGTAGGACAACCCGTGGCCGAAGGGCAGAGCGGGTGTCGTGTCCAAGCTGCTGACCGAGGTCGGACCACCGAGGAGGGGGTGCAGGTAGGAGTACGGCTGTGCACCTGCGGAGCGCGGCAGGCTGACCGGCAGGCGGCCCGATGGGTTGACCCGGCCGGACAGCACGCCGGCGATCGCGGCCGATCCCTCCTCGCCGGGGAAGAAGGCCTGGACGGCTGCTCGACAACGCTCGAGTGCCCAGCCCACCGAATACGGACGGCCGGTGAGCAGCACCAGGACGACGGGTGTTCCGGTGGCGAGCACCGCCTCGACGAGTTCGCGCTGGACGCCCGGGAGCTCGAGTGACTCGCGGTCGCAGCCCTCGCCGACGGTGCCACGACCGAACAGTCCGGCCTGGTCGCCGACCACGACCACCGCGAGGTCAGCCGCCGCTGCCACCTCGATGGCCCCGGCGAATCCGGAACGGTTGTCGTCGTCCACCGCGCAGCCGGTCGCGTGGCTGACGTCCGCCTCAGGCCACTGCGCGCGCACGGCTTCCAGGACCGTGGGTGCCGAGATCCCGAGTGGCACGTCGGGGTGGTGGTCCAGGACGTGGTTGGCGAATGAGTAGCAGCCGAACAGCGCCTGCGAACGGTCGGCGTTCGGGCCGATGACCGCGATCCGCCCAGTCCCGGCCAGCGGGAGGACGCCGTCGTTGGCGAGCAGTATCACCGACTCCTCGGCGAGCCTGGCTGCGATGGCGCGGTGCGGGGCCGGATCCAGATCGATGGCCTCGGGGACAGCAATGTCGTAATCCTCGTCAAGCAGGCCGAGCTCGGACTTCTGGCGAAGAGCTCGCAGCACCGCTCGGTCGACGAGTGACTCGGGGAGCTCACCACCGCGCACCTTGGCGATGAGCGGCTCCAGGTAGGCGTTGCCGGTCGGCAGCTCGATGTCCACCCCCGCTTCCAGGGCAAGGGCGGCAGCGCCGCCGAGGTCAGCGGCCACGCCGTGCAGGGCCTCCAGGAAGGCCACGCCGAAGTAGTCGGCGACGACGGTTCCCTCGAAGCCCCACTCGTCGCGGAGCAGCCCCGTGAGCAACCCGGGGTCAGCGGCGACCGGCAGCCCATCGATCTCCGCGTACGAGTGCATGACCGACCGGGCACCACCGTCGAGCACCGCCATCTCGAAGGGGATGAGCAGCACGTCGGCGAGCTCGCGTGGTCCGACACGGGCTGGGGCGAGGTTCCGACCGGCCCCGGACGCCGAGTAGCCCACGAAATGCTTGAGGGTCGCGATGACCCCGGCGCCCTGCAACCCCCGGACGAAGGACGTCCCGATGCTGCCGACCACGTACGGGTCCTCGCTGATGCACTCCTCCACCCGCCCCCAGCGCGCGTCGCGGATGACGTCGAGCACGGGGGCGAGGCCCTGGTGGACACCCAGGGAGCGCAGGCTGTCGCCGATCGCTGCACCCATCTCCTGAACGAGCTGCGGGTCGAAGGACGCACCCCAGGCCAGCGGTGTCGGGAACGTGGTGGCGTGCCATGAGGAGAGGCCGGTCAGGCACTCCTCGTGAACCAGGGCCGGGATGCCCAGCCGGGTGCTGGTCCGGAACCAGCGCTGGAGGTCGCGCAGCCACATGAGCCGCTCGAGGGGATCGACCGGCCTGGTGCCGTAGACCCGGGTCAGGTGCCCGAGCCCGTGCGCGGCGAACGTCTCCACCGTGTCCCGCGGGGCGACCATCTCGTCCTGCATCGGCGCCACCGCCGAGCCGCCGTCCTCGCCCCAGAGGCCGACGATCTGGGCGACCTTCTCCTGCAGGGTCATCCGGGCGAGCAGCTCCCTGGCCCGGACGTCGTGGAGGTCAGCCGGGGTGGGGTCGGGAGCGTCGGCCATGTCAGGTCCTTGTCCGGAATCCGATCGGAGGGCATGGGCGGGCTGACCCGGCCGTCGGGCCGATCTGAGCGCCGCCACCCGAGCCAGCGTAGGTGCCGCCCATGCCCGGTTGCGCGGCGTTCAACCTCGGGCCGCACCTCCCACCAGCGCTCGCGCTGCCCACTCCGCTGCCGTGATCTGACCCCCGGTCGATATCGTCACCGTGTGCCATCGCTCTGCCCGACACCGTGAAAGCCCTGGGGACCTGAGGAGCAGCGTTGGACACGACCGAGGTGACCATCGCGCTCGGCACAATCGTGGTGTTCGGGGTGGGAGCCCAGAGGCTGGGCCGCAGGACCGGCTTCCATCCATCGTGCTGCTACTGCTGGCCGGCATCATCGCAGGGCCAGTCACAGGTCTCGTTGACCCGGAGGCGCTGTTGGGCGACACGCTGGATCCAGCAATCACGCTGGCCGTCGCCCTCCTGCTCTTCGACTCCGGCTTCAACCTGGAGTTCAGGAAGCTCACCCAAGGCCGCCCCGTGGTCTACCTGCTGGTCTCGGTCGGGGTGCTGATCACGTGGATCGTCGGGTCAGTGGCCGCGAACGCCATCTTCGACCTGCCGAACGGCGTCGCTTCGGCTCGCCGGCCATGGCCCAGGCACTGACGGTCGGGCAGGGCACCCCCAAGGGCGTTGCCTTCTTCATGCCCCAGCCAGCTGCCCATTCTGTGGCCACGGCCCTGGGCGAAGCGGGCGTCTCCGTCCTGGTCGTCGACGGCGAGCAGCGCAGGCAGCTGATCATCGAGGACCTGTCGAACAAGGTCTTCGGCAGCGGGCTCGGTGAGCGGGACCTCGTGGCCATGGAGGTTGTGGGTGCCGACATCGGGGCCAAGAACGTGTCCATGATCCCCACGGTCCCCAAGGGCTCAGCGACAGGTGTGGAGGAGCGGTGGCGGGCCCAGACCCCAGACCGGCGCATCGCGTTCGGGCCCGACATGACCAGCCCAGAGCTCAGGGAGCTCCTCGACGGCGGTGGCGACCTGATCTGGCTGCCAGCCACTATCGAGAGCTCCGAGATCCCGCCGGGGGCAACGCCACTGTTCATCGTCACCGGCGACGGGCGCGGGATCATCGCCAACAGGGCCACCATCGGGGCAGCCTTCCGCGGACGACGCGATTCCGAGGCCAGGATCCTGTGCCTGGCCCCGACAGCGGAAGCATCTGACTCGTGACGCCCGGACCTGGCCCGATCTACCTCGACCACAACGCCACGACCCCGATCGCCCCTGAGGTTGCCGCCGCGATGTGGCCGCACGTGGCCGAGCAGCTGGTCACCGCGGCGCGCGCAGGGCTCGGCGGGGCCACCGAGGCCGGGTGACCCTGAGGCCAGGATCGGAGTTCGCTCCACCCCTCACGGGTGCGTGCGGTTCTCGTGCTCGACATGACCCGCCGGTTCGAGTTGGAACGTGCAGTGTTCGACGTCGAAGTGGTGCGACAGGCAGTCCCCCAGGGCATCGAGGACCCGGCCGCCACCGCCGTCGGCCAGCACGTCGTCGGCGACCACCACGTGCACCGAGAGCACGGGCATCCCTGACGTGATCATCCACGCGTGCAGGTCATGCGCGTCGAGCACGCCCGGGGTGTTCAGGATGTGCTCCCGCACGGCGACGAGGTCCACCCCTCGGGGAGTCGCCTCCAGCAGGATGTCGGTCGCCTCCCGGAGCAACGACCACGTGCGGGGCAGGATCATCAGCGCCACGAGAACCGAGGCCACCACGTCGGCGCGCGTCCACCCGGTCACCGCGATCACCACCGCGGCCGCGATCACCGCCACTGATCCGAGCATGTCCCCCAAGACCTCGAGGTAGGCCCCGCGGACGTTCAGGCTGGCCTTTGCTCCGGAGCGCAGCAGAGCCAGACCGGCCACGTTGGCCACCAGGCCGACGGTGGCGAAGGCAAGCATGAGCCCACCGGCGACCTCCGGCGGATCGCTCCACCGCTGCCACGCCTCGAACAGGATGACGAGGGCAACCCCGAACAGCAGGACTGCGTTGAGGACCGCTGCGAGGATCTCCAACCGGTAGTAGCCGAAGGTGCGCTCCGGTGTCGCCGGACGGGACGCGAAGGTCACCGCCAGCACCGCGAGGAGGATCCCCGCCACGTCCGTGGCCATGTGCCCGGCGTCTGCGAGCAGCGCCAGGCTGCCGGTGAGCGCGGCCCCGATCACCTCAGCGATCAGTACGCCGAAGGTGATCGCCAGCACCGCGGTCAATCGGCCCCGATGCGCGGCACCGGCCGACGCCGAGGAGCCATGGCTGTGGCCGTGGCTGCTGCTGGTCACGTCGCCACGACCCGGGACGCGGACACGGCCACCCGGTCAGCCGCGCGCCTCGGGCACAGCAGTACCGCACTGCCCGTTGCGGCGAGCAGCCCCTCGGCGGCCACCAGGACGTCGCGGATCCCTGCCTCGGCTGCCAGGGAGTAGACCGAGGACCTGCCTTGGGGGCGCACCTGGACCAGCCCGCAGTCGAGCAGGCAGCGCAGGTGCCCCGACACTGTGGACTGCGCCAACCCCAGGTGCTCGGTCAGATCCCGCACCCGGTGCTCCCCCAGCATCAGGTGCACGAGGATCGCCAACCGCGACACGTCACCGAACCCCTGGAACAGCACAGCTGCCGAGGCCAGGGCCGCTTCGTCGAGGGGGCTGTTCGACGACTCGGCCGGTTGATCCCCCACGGCGCGTGGCGGACGCTGCATCGTCATCTGCCGATGATAGCGCTCATCACCTATCAAGAGTCGAGCCCGGGCACCCCCGGTCGGGCGATGTGCGGCAGAATCGGAAGACGCCGACAACCACTATGCAGGAGGTGCGCGGTGAGCAGACGATCTGCCCAGCCGTACAAGCGTCACCCGGTCACCGAGGACTACGACGCCATCGTCATCGGGTCGGGGATCGGCGGGCTGGCCAGCGCGGCGATGCTCGCCAAGCACGGCGGCAAGAAGGTGCTGGTCCTCGAACGGCACTACACCCCGGGCGGATACACCCACGTCTTCCGTCGCCCGGGCTACGACTGGGACGTCGGCGTCCACTACATCGGGGGCATGGCACCGGGCTCGACGATCCGCAGGATGCTCGACGACATCAGCGACGCCAAGATCGAGTGGGCCGACATGGGTGATGTCTACGACCGGGTGATCATCGACGGAGATGTCTACGACCTCCCCAAGGGCCGCCGCAACTTCCGCAACTACATGGTGTCGCGCTTCCCGGCCGAGGAAGCAGCGATTGACGGGTACCTGGAAGCCGTGAAGTCGGCCGTGTCGGCATCCCTGCCCTTCAACTTGTCGAAGACTCTTCCCGGTCCTCTGGGCACCGTCGCGGGTCCGCTGATGCGTCGCGATTACTACAAGTGGTCGGACCGAACCACGCGCGAGGTGCTCGAGGAGCTCACTGACGATCAGCGGCTGATCGGGGTCCTGACAGCCCAGTTCGGCGACTACGGGCTCCCCCCGGCCGAATCCAGCTTCGCGATGCAGGCACTGGTCGCGAGCCACTACTTCGGGGGCGGCTACTACCCCGTCGGTGGATCGGCGGTGATCGCGGAGTCGATCATCCCCGTGATCGAGAGGGCCGGCGGGATCGTGCTGATCAATGCCGAGGTCAACCAGATCGTGGTTGAGGACGGTCGAGCAGTCGGCGTCGAGATGGCAACCGACGGCAAGGTCATCCGCGCTCCGATCGTCATCAGCGACGCCGGTATCCTCAACACGGTCGCAAGGCTGCTGCCCCGCGAGGTCGCTGAGCGGACCGGCCTGTTGGACGACCTGGCCGGAGTCACGCCCTCGATCGCGCACCTGTGCCTCTACATCGGCTTCGAGGAGACGGCCGATGCGCTCGACCTGCCGCGGCACAACCTGTGGATCTACCCCAGCGAGGACCACGACCGCAGCTTCGCCGAGAGCAAGGACGACCCCGGAGCGGACCTGCCGATGGTGTACGTCTCGTTCCCGGCTGCCAAGGACCCCGACTTCGAGCGGCGCAACCCCGGCCACGCAGCGGTCGACGTCATCACCGCGGCTCCATTCGAGTGGTTCCAGGCCTGGGAGGGCAGTCGCTGGAAGCACCGCGCCGAGGAGTACGACGCCTTCAAGGACGAGCTGGCCACGCGCATGCTCGAGACGCTGTTCGAGCAGCTGCCCCAGCTTCGTGGAAAGGTCGCGTTCTACGAGATCTCCACGCCGCTGACGACACAGCACTTCGCCGGATACGAGCGGGGCGAGCTGTACGGGATCGATCACACGCCGCAGCGGTTCAGGCAGACCTTCCTGAAGCCCGAGACCCCAGTTCCCGGGCTCTACCTGACAGGGCAGGACATCGTCACCTGCGGCGTCGCCGGGGCGATGTTCGGCGGGGTGCTGACCGCGACGACCCTCATGCGCACGACCCTGATGCCCGGCATGGCCAAGTCGGCAGCGAAGCGGATGCTGCCATCGCAGCTGCGCGGAGGTGGAGGCAAGCCGAAACCTGCTGCGGCCACACAGGAGGAGGCTGCCGCGGGGGCGGATGGCGCAGCCTCTGGCGCCGCCGCACCCGAGGTGGACGACGAGGCTGCGGCCACGCCAACCGCCTGACCCGGTCCGGTCGCGCGGCGCAGGTTCGGCGAATTGGGGAGCTCGGCGCGGCGCCGCGGGTTCGGCGAGCTCGGCGGGCGGGCGGGGCGCAGGGGTGGCGCCGGTGGCTTTCATCGGGCGAGCGCAGCTGCGGCTTCGGGCTCGTTCGGGACCGTCCACCGCCGGTGTGCTGCTGGCGGCTCCCGTGGCGGACGGAGTCGCGTCCATCATGGCTGCGCCGGCGGCGGCACAGCAGCCCCATCCGGTGCCGCCCCCGTGGCAGCACCAACGCCCAAGAACCTACCGATCCGCCGCACGTGATTCGCTTCGGGGGCGCCGGGCCGGACCAAGTGGATCCCGGATCCTGCTGGTCGCGGCCCGCTGAACTACAGAGACTCCCGCGTCGCACGGGGTGCTCGGTGGAGGGCTGCGAACAGCTTCCTAGGTCGAAGGGCTTGTGCCTGTTGCACCACCGAAGGTGGAGGTCCACCGGCGACGTGGGACCGGTGGGCCGGATCGAGCGCCGCCGCAAGGCCGTGCCGACTGCGCACTCACCGCAGACGAGCGGTGTTGGCCCCGTCCCGCGAGGCAGGCCGTTGGGCCCTTCCTAGTCCCCGATCGTCCGGGCTAGCGTGGAGACGGAGTCAACTGGATATGGGACGGGGTGGCCGGTCATGAAGCATGCGCTGTTGGTGGTTATGGGTCTGGTTCTCGTTGGTGGTGTGGTCACGCCGGCGGTGACACCGGTGGGGGTGGACCCCGCGTCCGCTGCGGTCGCCGGTGGTGCGGCGATGCCGTTCGACTTCGACGGGGACGGCTACGCGGATCTGGCCGTCGGGGTGCCGTGGGAGGACTTGCGGGGCAAGCGGGATGTGGGTGCGGTGCAGGTGCTCTATGGGTCGGCGTCCGGCGTGACGGCGCGGGACCAGGTGTGGCATCAGGGCCGCAAGGGCATCAAGAACAAGCTGGAGAAGGGGGACCGTTTCGGCACGGCGTTGACCTCAGGTGACTTCGACGCCGATGGCTACGCCGACCTGGCCATCGGGGTTCCGCAGGAGAACGTGGGGTCGATCCGGGATGCCGGGATCGTGCAGGTGCTGTACGGCTCGCCGAGGGGGGCTGACCCCCCGGGACCAAGTCTGGCACCAAGGCAAGCCGGGTGTGCCCGGCTCGAACGAGCGGGACGACAGTTTCGGGTACAGCCTGGCTGTCGGCGACTTCGACGCGGATGGCTATGCCGACCTGGTGGTGGGCTCGCCCATCGAGGCCGTGGGGAGCCTCTCGCAGGCCGGGCGCGCGGTGGTCCTGCGCGGTGGTCCGCGCGGGCTGACCTCGTCGGGGGCCCTTTCGTTGCGGCAGGGACTCGGAGGGATCCCCAGTCAGCCAGCGGTCGGGGAGCGGTTCGGCGGGGACCTGGCGGTGGGCGATGTCAACGGCGACGGCCACGACGACCTGGCCATCAGCGTCTACCAAGAGGCGGACACGCCTGTGCCCACTGGGGAGGAGAACAGTTTCGATCAGCGGGGTTCAGCTGTGCACCTGCTGCTAGGCAGCCCAAGCGGCCTGACAGCGACCGGCAACCAGTTCATCCTCTCGGCCGAGCTGTTCACCTACCATGCGTGGCGGTTCGGGCTCGCCTTCGGTGACTTCAACGGGGACGGAAGGGCGGACCTGGTGCAGACATCCGCGGACGGGGCCCTCGGGGTCCTGCACGGTCACTCTGACGGTCTGCATGTTGCCCCGCTTCCCCCTGGTCCTCAGCCGGGCCAGGACGGTACCTGGCCTGTTTGCTGCGGTGAGGAGGAGCTCACCCTGGCCGCGAGCGCGGGGGACATCACCGGCGACGGGTATCCCGATGTCGTTGTGGACAGTGGCTACAAGGCCGTCAAGGTGATCCTCGGTTCGAGCGCCGGCCTGGTTCCCTACGTCACCTCATGGTCGGTCCCGGCCGCCGAGTACACCGACCTGGCGATCCTGCCCTTCAGCGGGGGCAGCCACGCCTGGCTGGCGGCAACGCACTTCCCAAAGGAGTCCTACAACCCCGGATCCGTGAGTGTGCTGCGCGGCACCGCGGCCGGTACGCCCGGCCCCGTCACCGTCTGGAGTCAGGACAGCCCCGGTATCAAGAACAGGGCAGAACGCGGCGACGGCTTCGGAGCGGTGATCGGAGGCTGAGCCTCGTCTCGTCGGTGCAGCGGATCGCGTGGGGCCGCTGCACCAGGAGCAGGCGTAGCGAGCGGCCACACAGGGTTGCCCGAGCCGCTGCTAGCGGCGATGCACCGTCTCGGCCGGAGCGCCGCACGATCTGGATTCCTGCGCCACAAACCGGTCCTGACCTGCGATGCTGTGAGCATGGCCGTGTGGGGCTGGTCTCAGCCCGGGCAGCCCGTCGCGCGGCACCGGGAGGTGGCCCATGCGCAACCCTCGGCAGCACCGCCGATACAGCGAAGCCCGCGCCCGATGACTGGCCGGCTTCCGCGGCGCCTCAGCACCGTGCCATCTGTGTGGCCTACCCGTGGACACCACCCTGCCCGGCCGGGCCAGTGGGGACCACCATCGCACACCTGATGCCCGTGGCACATCCTCGCAATCGCACAGAGCGACGCCGAAGCCCTTGCAATGGCCACCGACACCAGCCGCTGGGCACTCGCGCACCTGGCCGGCCAACGACGACAAGGTGGACGCACACACATGCCGACGCGCGACACCGCCGCGCACCATCGAGAGGCCGACCCGCCCGGCCACACCCATCGGAATCATGCGCAACGGGCGGCCTCGATCTCCTTCAGCGGCGCTCACGTCGATCCGAAGCGTCCGAGAAGACCAGGCCGAGCACGAACCCGATGCATACGAACGCCGGGAACAGCGCGAACGTGTCGGTGGTGATCCAGATCGCGAAGCCGGTCCCCCCTCTCCACCGAGTCCAGGTTCATCCGACCTTCGGCCCTTGGCGCAGCATCACCAGCGCGGGATGATCGAAATGGTGGGTTTGGCAAGCCACCACCGGAGTCAGGGGGTCCCCAGTGAATCGACCTCGCCCCGGTCACATCGTGGCGGTTCTCGTCGCGCTGGTGGCCATGCTGATCTCTGGGTGCTCGGCCGACGAGGAGGAGTTCCCGTACGGCGCGTGGGCCGTCGAGACCGCCGACCAGCTGCAGGTCATCGACTTCCGTGCCGATGGGTCCCTGTGGGGCGGCGTCGGCGCGCCTGGCCAGGATCCACAGGCCGTGGCCCTCGAGGACCTGGCCGGATCGGCGTCGTACTCGGTGTCCGGCGACGTCCTCACCTTCACCGGCGCATGCCCGGAACCCGAGGAGATGGTGGAGGCGACGTATCGGTGGGGTCTTGATGGGGACGAGGTGACACTCGACATCATCTCCGACCCGTGCGCCTATCGCGCAGAGCAGATGGAGGGAGCCATCCTGACCCGGGTGGCGCGTCCGAGCGGCGCACCCATGGCAAGCGCGCAGCCCGTCGCCGCCCCGATTCCCTGGTGGAACGAGCGGGTCTTCTACGAGGTGTTCGTGCGCAGCTTCTCCGACAGCGACGGCGACGGGATCGGTGACCTGCGCGGCCTGATCAACAAGCTGGACTACCTCAACGACGGCGACCCCGGAACCGACGACGACCTGGGTGTCACGGCACTGTGGCTGATGCCGGTCGCCCAATCGCCGAGCTACCACGGCTACGACACCACCGACCACTACACCGTCGAGCAGGACTACGGCACAAACGACGACTTCGGCGAGCTGATGGACCAGGCTGACCGGCGCGGGATCAGGGTCATCGTGGACCTGATGCTCAACCACACCTCCAGCGAGCATCCGTGGTTCGTCGATTCGGCCGGCAGCCCCACTTCCCCCAAGCGGGACTGGTATGTCTGGAGCGACTCGGATCCCGGCCACATGAGTCCGTGGGGCACCCCGATATGGCACCCGCGCAACGGCGCCTACTTCCACGGACTCTTCTGGGAGGGCATGCCCGATCTCAACTTCCGGACCGCCGCCGTCACCGAGCAGATGTACGAGGTCGCCCGCTTCTGGATGCAGGACATGGACGTCGACGGGTTCCGACTCGACGCCGTCCGCCACCTCATCGAGGACGGCGACCGGTACGACGGCACAACCCAGACCCACGAATGGCTGGTGGCCTGGGACGACTTCCTCGACACCATCGACCCCGAGGCCCTGACGGTGGGTGAGGTCTGGGATGACACCAGCGCCGTGGTGCCCTATGTGGTCGACGACGAGGTGGACCTCGCCTTCGAGTTCACGCTCGCCGAGAGCATCCTGAGCAGCGTGACCGCCGCCGATCCGACTGCCTTCGCCGCGCAGCTGAGCCGGGTGCTGGCCGAGTTCCCCCCCGGGCAGTTCGCGCCGTTCCTGACCAACCACGACCAGGATCGGGTGATGACACAGCTCGGCGGCGACCCAGATCGAGCGAAGCTGGCAGCAAGCATCCTGCTCACGCTCCCGGGCATTCCCTTCGTCTACTACGGCGAGGAGATCGGCATGGTGGGCCAGAAGCCGGACGAGCAGATCAGGACGCCGATGCAGTGGGACCCGACCGAAGGTGCGGGCTTCACCGATGGCACTCCGTGGCAACCGATCAACGCCGACGCCGCCACCGTGAACGTGGCTGCCCAGAGCGGCGATCCCAACTCGCTGCTCGATCACTATCGGCGCCTCATCCACGTGCGATCCGCACATCCGGCCCTCAGCGTGGGCGCGCTGGAGACCATGGCCAGCAGCTGCCCGGCCCTCAACGCCCAACTGCGCACGACGCCCGACGGCACCGACACTGTGCTGGTCGTGCACAACTTCTCGGACTCCACCGAGACCGGGTGCACACTCGGACTGGCCAGCAGCCCGCTGGCGAAGGGCAGCTTCACGGCCACGGACCTTCTGACTGGCGCCCCGGCGGATCCGATGCCCGTGGGCGCCGGCGGCACGATCGAGGGCTACCAGCCCCTGCAGACCATCGCCCCGAGGCAGACGGTGATCCTCAGCCTCACGCCGTAGTCGGCATCCGGGTCAGGCGCCAGTGCGGTACCGATCCGCTGGTGCACCTGCCCTCACGACGCCAGCCGGGTGTTGGGCCTGAAGGCAGACCACGCGAACCAGAACGTATCGACATGCTCGACAGGCACCAGCTGCGCTCCGGCCGCAGGCCCATCGGTCGCCTGGCCGAGCACGTTCCACGTGGACCCGGTCTGCTCGTCAATGAACTCCCCATCACCTCCGGTCCGGAAGGTCAGGGCCTGCCCGTCCCACTGCGGCTCGAACACCGCAACGGCACCTATCTCACGACCCTCCGAGAGCTCCTCGGTGTCCAACGGTGAGCGCAGCCCGGGCTGCAGCCAGAGCACAACGTCCCGGCCGTCGACCTCCTCGGTGCTGACCCGCTCCTGGGCCAGCCGATCCAGTGGCACGGCCACCGGGTCGGCATTCCCTCCGAGCCCCACCACCCGCGCCTTGGCCGGCAGCACTGGGGGGACGGACCCGTCGAACAGGAACGGGTCGGTGTCCACGTCGTCGTAGCCCACGTACGGGTTCGACCCATACGGGCGGTTGAAGCCGGTCCGGTCGCTGAGGACCCACGCATCCGGGTGCGCCGCCACGAAGTCCGACCACGCCACCGTCTGGGTCGGGATGGTCTCGAGCCTGGTCCCGGCCAGCACGCCGGCCACTGCACCGAGCTCCAGCTGAGACCACAACGACTCGGTCTGTCGGTCGTACATGACCAGGGCTGATTGATACAGCAGTCCCGACGTGCCGAAGCTCAGCACGCGGTCGCCGACCTGCCGCTCGAACGTGATCGCGCTGTTGCACAGCGGGCAATAGGTCACCGCCACCGGAACCCCGGAGATCGTGTCGTTGACGATCTCGTGCCAGATCAGCACGGCGACGGGATAGGCGCGGGCCTCCCCATTCACCTCGAGACTGAGCACGGGTTCGTCGGCGCCGATCCAGGTCGCCGACGACGCCTCGTGGAACAGCGGCTCATCGATTGCCGGGATCCCATCGGGAGGTGGGCCGCCGGACACCAGCGTGTCCGGGTCGACCAGCGGGGCCGGCAACTCGGCGGCTGCAGGGTCCTGCAGAGCCGAGACCACATCCTCCTCGGGTGATTCCACGGCGCGCTCCAGCTCGACCGGACCGGCCACCTCGCCCGCCTCGGACCCGAGCCCCGCCGAGGCCTCCCGGCCCCCCTGCTGGGCCGAACCGCACGCTGCCAGCGCACCGAGGGTGAGCAGCACCCAGGCCACCCCGCGCACGCCCCGCCGAGCCGGCATGCGTGTGCCAGATTCCCCGGGGATGCCAAGTGACATGATCGCTCACGCCCCCCGGGTGCTGATGTGAACCTCGCCCGTCAGCGATCGGTGCACGGGGCATCGATCGGCGATCCGCAGCAGGCTCTCCCGCTGCTCGACACCCAGGTCACCGTGCAGGGTGATCACGCGGTCGATGTGGTCGACCATCCCGGTCTTCGTGTCGCACTCGGAGCAGTCGTTGGCATGGATCCGGTCGTGTCGGAGCTCCACCTCGACGCCCTCGAGCGGGAGCTGCTTGCGATCCGCGTACATGCGCAGCGTCATGGCGGTGCATGCCCCGAGCGAGGAGAGCAAGAGGTCGTACGGGTTGGGCCCGATGTCGGTCCCACCGACAGAGGTGGGCTCATCTGCCAGGAACTCGTGCCGCCCGGCGATGATCGACTGCGTGAATCGCCCCGGGGGGCTCGACCGGACGGTGACCAGCCCGGGCTCCCCCGCCGAGGCCGATCCCAGGTCCGGTGCGGAGACCTCAACCTCCGGCCCATCGACCGCCTCCGGCCCGTCGAGGTAGCGAGCTGCCCACGTGCTGATGATGTCTGCGGCGAACGCGGAGTCCGCCCGGTCGGAGAGCAGGTGGTCGGCACCATCGAGGGCCACGAACGACTTCGGGTGCCGGGCCGTGTCGAAGATCTGGCGCGCGTTGTCGATCCCGACGGTCGTGTCACGGGGCGCGTGCAGGACGAGCAGTGCGCGACCCAGACGACGGATCCGGTCCTCCTGCGGTTGGGCGGCAAGGTCATCGATGAACTGTCGGCGCATCCGGAAGGTGCGGATGCCCAGGGTCACGTCAGCCTCGCCGTCCTGCTCGATCCGCTCGGCCGCACCGCCGAGCAGGTCCACCACGTGGCTCGGCTGGCTCGGTGCCCCGATGGTGACGACGGCCCGCACCGAGGGGATCGCCTGCGCAGCGGCCAGGACCGCCGCGCCACCCAGCGAGTGCCCGACCAGCAGGGAGGGAGCGCTGTAGGTGGCTGCGAGGTGGTCGGCGGCGAGCGTCAGGTCGGACACGTCACAGCTGAAGGTCGTGTCGGCGAAATCCCCGCCGGACTCCCCCAGGCCGGTGAAGTCGAACCGGAGCACCCCGATGCCCCGCTCGGCCAGCGCCCGCGAGATGCGCGCCGCGGCGTGGCTGTCCTTGCCGCACGTGAAGCAGTGCGCGAACACTGCGAACGCGCGCGGCGTCCCCATGGGCATGCTGAGCACACCCGACAACACCTGCCCGCGCGTCCCCAGGAAGCTGATGTCCTCGCTCGTGGTCACGTCCGTCATGCCGTCCTTCCCATAGCCCAGCTCGTCTGAGTACCCATCGTGCCTGAACACGCGGAATGCGCACTGTGGGTGGACCCACCGAACCCGAAAGCCCCTTCGAGCAACGGTGCTCCCAGCACCGAGCTCACGGTGCACCGGACACGAGGAGGGCACATGACGACGGCCGGCTCCCGTACGCTCATGGACAGACTCATGGGAAGGACCCAGTGACGCGTCACCGTACGGACTGGGCCACCTACTTGGCCGACTACCACCAGGGCCACCCGGGTATCACCGAGGTGGCCCTGAGCCATGCGCGCCACCCGGTCCACGGCACGGCTCACCACTGGCTCGCCGCGATGGTCCCTCGCCCCGCCGGCGACGTGCTCGACCTGGCATGCGGGTCGGCTCCGATCCAGGACCACATCGACGCCATGAGCTACCTCGGGCTCGACACCTCACCGGCCGAGCTGGCTGCTGCCCGCGCAGCCGGACGCGGCCCTGTCAGGTCCGGTGACGCAACCGACCTGGACGTCCCCGACGAGAGCGTCGACACCGTCGTGATGTCCATGGCCCTCATGCTCGTGCCCCTCGAGCGGACGCTTGCCGAGGTGGCCCGCGTCCTGCGCCCTGGCGGCACCTTCGTCGCGATGGTCCCGGCCACCCGGCCGGTCAGGGCTCGCGACCTGCCCTCAGTGGCCATGCTCTCTGTGGCGCTGCGTGGCCCTGGGTCCATGCCGATCCAGCTGCACGCTGGCGCCCTGGCGCGAGATCTCACGAATGCAGGCCTTCGCCCGAGGCACCTGGCCCGCGAGCGATTCCCGTTCCCGATCAGCACACCGGACGATGCCCGGCTGGCCGTGCAGTCGCTGTACACCCCGGGGCGGACGCCGGCACAGCTGCACCGGGCCGAGGCCCTGCTCCAACGACTGCCCGGGCGGGCCGAGCTGCCGGTCCCGCTGCTCCGGTTCACCGCGACTCGGGACGACGGCGCCAATCGCGGTGCCGCGTGATCCCGTTACCGAGTGACCCCGTCTCCCGGGGGCCTACTCCGCCAGGTTCTTGAGCACCTCGACGATCTGGGGCCCGATGGCCAGCGCCTGACCTTCAGGGAGGGCGTTGTGCACCTCGAGCGTGCACCACTTCGCAAACACGTGTGCCCGAACCGCCTGCGCCTCCAGATCCTCCCCATCAGGGCCGATGCTCATGCCACCCGAGCCGTCGGCAAGCACGTAGTTCTGATAGCCCTCGGGGTAGTCCAGGACGACCGTGGCGCCCATCGCCTGCATCAACTGATTCTCGTCGAGGTCCTTCCACTTCCATACCGTGATAACTGCCATCGAGCATGGCCCCTTCTCGGCCGCAGATCAAGGGGCATGCCGCAACAATGCGTGTCCGGTCCGGTCCGCGGCCGCGCTCCGACCATCACCGCAGGCGGACCCCAAGCCGACGTCAGACCTTTCCGGGCTCGACCCCGCGGCGCTCGGACAGGCGGCGGGTCAGCTCCTCGCGGCTCATGTTCCCCGGGGTCCGCAGCAGTGCGGTCTCGACGGCCTCATCGAGCGACATGTGGTCGAAGGCCGCGAATCGCTCCGACACCCCCTCGACCGCCTGTACCCATCGAGACATGGCCATCGCATCGCCGTCCCGGTCGCCCTTGCGTCCCCAGTTGATTGCCATGATGCTCCCTATCGCACTCGCTGCGCGGACACAGGACGTCAACCCCGTGCAGGCTCACGCGAGGCCGTCGGTGCCCGAGCCGAGGCGGCGGGCACCTCCTCACTATCGGCACATCCGCTGCCGATGATTAGCGATGGCGGCACGCGGCCCGATCCGGAGCTCGGCCGTCCACGCACGGAGTAGCGTGGGAGTGGTCCCCCGGACTGACCATTCATGGGGAGGGGTCTGGCGATGAGGTGCCCGCGCTGCCGTGCCGAGGACCTGGACCCCACCCGCTACGACAGCGCCGGGATGACCACGTGCCAGTGCGGGCACCGTGCGTACGCCGGCTACGTGGCCGAGGCTGACGCCCGTGCCGGTCGCTCCGCATGGCTGGCCGATCGCGTCGCGGCGGGGGATGCCGCCCCGGTTCCTGAGCTGCGCGTCCAGTACGCCGTGTGGGATCCGCCGTCATCCACGCGGGCCAGTGCGATCCCAACCGGACCGGGCACTCCCCCGGTACCTCCGGCCCCCACGCGAGGCACCCCCAGCGCCCAAACGATCCTCCTCGCCCTTGGCGCCCTGCTGCTCGTCATCGCCGGGGCAGTGTTCGCTGCCGTGGTCTGGGACCGCCTCGGTGCCGCCGGCCAGGTCGTCCTGATGCTCGCGGCGACAGCCGGGATCGGTGCACTGGCCATCCGGCTGCGCACCTGGCTCCCCGGGACGGCAGAGGCACTCGCCGCGGTCGCCGCGGGGCTGGCTGCCGTCGACCTGTTCGCCGCCCCCCTGCTGGGGCTCCTGCCGGAGAACTGGATCACCGATCCGACTCTCTACCCGGCCGTGGCGTTCGCCCTTCTCGGGTTGGCCCTGGTGCTGCTGAGCACTCGCTTCAGCCTGCAGGCGTGGAGCTGGCTGGGATGGGCCGCCGGGCTGCTCAGCTCGTGGTTCGTGGTCATGGTCGTCGGGGGCGCCACCGACGCCCTGGACTCGGGCGCCAGGGTGAGCGCCACACTCGTCGTGCCGACCTTGACCAGCATCGCCATGCTGGCCGGCTCCCAGCACAGCGACCGCTGGCCCGACCAGCGGCGCCCCCTGCAGGTGGTGGGCGCCCTGGGCCTGGCGATCAGCACGGTGGCCACGGCTGCTGCGGCGCTGTCCAGCTCCTCCCTGCCAGGGGCCCTGGTCACCACCGCAGCGGCTGCGCTGGCACTGGGCAGCTGGTCGGCGCTGGACCACGGCCGACCCCACCTGGTCGAGCTCGGAGCTTCCGCGCTGCTGGGGGTCACCTTCGCACTGCTGCTGGCGCTGCCCGCCGACCCGCAGCCGGTCTGGCTGGCGGCCGCGGTCGCACTCGCGGGACTCACCGTCGGCCTCGTCCTCTGGGTGCTTCGGGATGATCGGCTGACGGCCGTCGTGGGGTCCTGTTCCGTGTGGATCCCCTGGGCGGCCGTCCGCATCGCCTCGGAGCCCGAGCCGCTGGGCAGCGATCTGGTCACGCAACAGATGTCGCTGCTGGCGGCCACCGTGGCCATCGTCGCCTTCGCCGTGGCCTGGTGGCTTCCGGTCACAGGCTGGGTGGGCGCCCTGCTGGGCATGCTCGCAATGACCCTGGCCCCAGGCATGTGGCAGGACCCGATCGAGGCCTACTCACTGCCGTTCGCCGCCCTTCTGCTCCTTGCCGGCCTGCTCTGGCGACGGCGTGGCCCGACGCCGTCCCTGCAGTGGCTCGGTCCGGGCGTGGCCATGGCGCTCGTCCCCTCGGCCGTGGCGACGTGGGCGGCTCCGTGGGCCTGGGACGTGAGCAACCTCGACATGCACTGGCATCTGGTCCGGCTCGGGGCCGTCCTCGTCGCATGCGTGATCGCCCTGGTGCTCGGCGCCCGCCTGCGCCTGGGCGGGCTGCTGGTCCCCGCAGCACTGGCCCTGGTCATCGCTGCAGGCGCCCAGGTCTGGAGCGGCCTGTCGAACCTTCCCCGTTGGGTCGGGCTGGCGATCGCCGGCACCCTGCTGGTCCTGGCCGGGGCCCGGATCGAGTCGCTGCGACGGGAAAGCCGACGCGCCGTCGGATGGCTGGAGGGGCTGCGCTGACGCCGCCCCCAGCACGAATCCGCCCCGTGCCCACGGCCTGTGCGCAAGACTGACATCCCTGAGTCGGGCACACTGGCAGTGTTCTGTGCCCGGAAGGAGTTGTCGTGACCAAAGGTGTCGACCCTCAGATGCTGGTGGTGATGGACGCCGATCCCAGCAGCATGGCGCCGCTGACGGTCGCCCAGCGCTACGCAGAGGGGACTCTGCTGCTCACCTCCTGGGGCGTCGATCCCGTGGATGTCGACGCCGCGGTTCAGGCCTCCGAGACAGCCGAACCCACCATGTCCGAGGCCCTGCGGATCGCCGCCCAGCGCGGGATGCACTGGGTCGGGGTGCGCAAGGACTTCGCGCCCCCTCGGGAGCTGCTCAGCGAGTTGCTGATCGCCACGGCGAAACATGCGGGCAACGGGGTCCCCGGCTTCGCCGTATTCCTAGCTGACGGCGAGCCGCCGCCATTCCGCCGGATCCTGGCCATCGTCGACCGCAGCGGCGGCCCGGTGTCGGGCCTCCTGGCCTACGCGGCTGTCGCCGTAGCGGACTCCGCACGCGCGCACCTGGACATCCTGGTCATCGGGGCCCAGGACGAGAACCCGCACACCGAGGACAAGCTGGACTCGATCAGCATCAGCCGCGAGCAGGAGCTCTACGACAAGGCGGTGGCGCGCGCGAAGGCCCAGAACGTCGACTACGACTGGATCACAGCTGCGTCCGTGACCGACATCTGGCCTGTGATCGCCGACCAGCTCTCCCAGCACGACTACGACCTCGTGATCGACGACCTCGGCGACGTGTCCCTGGCCCGCGTCCGCATGCGCGACGCGGTCAACGGCACTCTCGATGACGGCCAGGTGGGTGAGATCCCGCTCAAGCTGCTTGAAGAGACGTCTCTGCCCGTCCTCTTCGTCATCGACGAGATCCGGCTGGGGATCGCTCCCAAGGGATTGCTCAGGGCTGGAGCCCTGGCAGCGATCGCGGTCGGCCTGGTTTCAGCCCCTGTCGCCGGGGGGCTTGCTGCGGCCGCCCCGACATCCACGTCGGCCACCTTCGACCCGGCCGACGACACTGTCGCGGGGCTGAAGGTGGAGCTAGCCAAGGTGACCGGTCAGCCGCTGGACGACGCCACCGAGGACAGGGAAGCCGCTGCAGCGCAGAGCAGCCGCAGCGGCGACTCCGCGAGCGCCCGGTCCACCGCCCAGGAACCCCAGGGGCAGCTGGTGCCATCGACCGCAGCCGCCACACCGGCGCCGACCGCCTCCGTGCTGCCAGCCCCCCCTCAGCAGGTCGTCGAGACCAAGGTCGCCGAGCCGGTAGAGGCTGAGGAGAAGGCCGACAAGAAGAAGGCCGACAAGAAGGCCGACAAGAAGCCGACGCCGCCGAAGGGCGGAGCCAGCCCCAACGACGTGGCCAAGGCTCAGCGCAAGGCTGCCGAGAGCAAGTCGGAGCTGCAGAAGAACAAGGCGAAGACGCAACGGACCAAGGAGGCGATCTCAGAGGCGGAGCAGGAACTCACAGAGGCGCAGGCCGGGGCGACCGTTGCGCTGGCGAACCTCCAGGCTGCCGAGCTGTCGCACGAGGTGGCTGCCGAGCATGCCGAGGAGGTCTCCTCGGCGGCCACGGGTGTCACGGCCGTGCTGCCCGGAACCCCCAGCGAGGAGGAGGTCGCGACCGCGGAGCTGGCTGCGCAACTGGCAGCCGAACGGCTGGATGCATCCATCGAGTTCGGCGAGGAGACGCTTGAGGAAGCTGTGGCCGTCGAGGCGACGATCGAGGCCAAGCAGGAGAAGCTCGATGGTCGGAAGGCCGATCAGGCCGAGTCCAAGGCCGATCTCGAGCAGGCGCAGCTCAAGGCCGACGTCTACAAGGCCAGCCTGGCCAAGTCTCGGCAGTCGCCGGTTACCAAGGGCTACAACCTCACAGCCCGCTTCGGCGCCGGCGGCGGGTACTGGTCCTCCGGCACCCACACCGGCCTCGACTTCGCGGCTCCGTCCGGGACCCCGATCAAGGCCGCAGCGAGCGGTACGGTGACGTCGACGGGCTACAAGGGCGCCTACGGCAACCAGGTCGTGATCAACCACGGAGGGGGCGTCAAGACCACCTACAGCCACCTGTCGAGCATCAGTGTCTCACCGGGCCAGAAGGTCTCGACCGGGGACCAGACTCGGCAAGATGGGCTCGACGGGCAACTCCACGGGGAGCCATCTGCACTTCGAGGTCAAGCAGAACGGCAAGTTCGTCAACCCTGAGGCGTGGCTGGGCTGGTAGCCCCGGTCCGGGGCTCCACGTCGAGCGCCCGCGGCCAGCACCGGAGGGGTCGCACCCGTAGGATCGAGGCGTGGCGCCGGTCGACAGCCCCTCCCCCGACCTCACGGTTCGTCATCGGCCCGTCCAGGAACGCGGCCGGGTCCGCTTCGACGCCATCCTCACCGCCGCACGCGAGTTGCTGGCAGAGAGCGGCGTGGAGGGATTCACCATCGACGACGTCGCCACCCGGGCCGGGATCCCCGTCGGCTCGGTGTACCAGTTCTTCCCGAACAAGTTCGCCATCGTCGCCGAGCTCGACGCACGCGACACCGAGGCGCTGATCGACGACCTGACCGCACGCGCCGACCGGCTCACTCTCGGCGACTGGCAGGCCGAGACCAACGAGCTCATCGACCTGGTCGCCGCGCACTGGGTCGACGACCCGACACGGAGAGCGGTGTGGCTGGCGATGCGCTCGACCGCAGCCACCAGGTCGCTGGCCGCCGAGCACTCCCGAGCCCTCGTGACGACCCTGCTGCCCATGATCAAGCAGCTCACCGAGGGCCAGTCGCTCGAGGAACAGCTCACGATCTGCGAGGTGGTGGTCGAGATGGCGCAGTCGCTGCTGCACTTCTCGGTCTCCGACGGAGAGCCCAACCCGGACACGGTCCGCGAGCTCAAGCGGATGCTGCGGGCCTACCTGCGAGCCGTCTCACGGATCGCCTAGCTCCCTTCGAGGATCACCACGGCCGCCGCCATCGACGGTTCATGGGTGATGGACACGTGCAGGGCGACCTCGCCCAGGGTGTCGCGCACCGCGGCGGCCAGTGCGCCATGCAGAGCCAGGGTCGGCCGGCCCCACCCGTCGACGAGCACCTCGACGTCGCGCCAGTCCATGTCCGGCAGGACCGGGGCCCGCCCGGGTCGCGCGCCGGAGAACGCCTTGACGAAAGCCTCCTTCGCCGCGAAGCGGCCGGCCAGGTGCGCAGCAGCGCCGGAATGACCGCCTGCGGCACGCAGCTCACCGGCGGTGAATGTCCGCTCCGCGAACGCCGACCCGACCGAGCGCAACTGGTCGGCGAAGGCGTCCACGGCCACGAGGTCGATCCCGACAGCGTGGACCGCCATCAGGGGCGGGCCAGCCCGGGCAGCGCCCCCTGCGGATCAACGAGCATCTCGGCCTCCCGCGCGCGCAGATCCTGCGTCGAGCCCGTCCCCATCCGCCGCTCGGTGCGCCGCTCCAGGACGGCGTCACCGCCGTGGGCCGCGGACAGCCGCGCCCGCGCCCCCGACACCCGTCGGTCGTGGGCGCGCTGCAGGTACTCCCCCCGCTGGTCTGCCGGGATCGCCTCGACGAAGACGTCCGGATGGGCCAGGGCGACCACCGCGGACACGTGGCCGAAGCCGAGGCTTGTCGCCAGGGCCGCGCGGACCGGCTCAGCCCGGCGCAGCGGCCGGTAGTCCACGACCAGCGCATCGCCGGGGGTGACGCGCGGATCGGCGCTGACCAGGTTCGCGTTGCCCGGCACCGTGCCGGTCTCGAAGACGTCGCACAGGCCGGCCATCTGCCACGCGGCAGCACCGCCCTTGGAGTGACCGGTCAACGACTTCTGCGAGATGACCCGCAGCGGTGCCCCGGGGGTCCGGCCGAGGGTCTCCTGGATGGTCTCGTGCAGGAACGCCTCGTTCGGGTCGTTGGCCTCGGTGGACGTATCGTGCTTGGAGACCACCGCGACATCGTCAGCGGTGAGGCCGAGCTGGGCCAGCGCCCGGCCCAGAGGCGAATCCTGGCCACCTCGGACCGAACCCAGGGCGCCGAGGCCGGGAGCCGGGATCGACGTGTGGATCCCGTCGCCGAAGGACGCCGCGTACCCCACCACCGCCCGGACCGGCAGGCCCATCGACAGTGCGACCGATCCGCGGCAGATGATGAAGCTGCCGCCACCCTGGGACTCGACGAACCCGCGCCGGCGCCGGTCGCCCGGCCTGCTGTGCTGGCGCGGATAGAGCCCGGACTGGATCAGGGCCTCGTTGTCGGCCGTGGCCGCCATGTTGGCGAACCCGGTGATCCCCTCGGTGCTGAGGTCGTCCCAGCCGCCGCCGATGATGATCTCCGCCTTGCCCAAGGTGATCTTGTCGACTGCCTCCTCGAGGGAGACCGCCGCTGTTGCACATGCAGCCACCGGGTGGACCATGGGCCCGTATCCACCGATGAGTCCCTGGTTGACGTGTGCTGCGACGACGTTGCCCAGAGCCTCCTGCAGCACGTCGTTGGCGTACTGGCGCCCGGACAGCGGGCCCATGAACACCTTGGAGATGCTGCTCATCCCGCCCATGCCGCTGCCCTGGGTGTTGCCCACGAGGCTGGGGTGCACGGCCCCCACGAGCTCCTCGGCGGTGACGCCGGCATCGGCCAGCGCCTCCGCGGTGATCACCACGTTCCAGGCTGTGAGTGGGTCCATGGACCCTGCGATCCCGGAGTCCAGGCCGTGCCGGACGGGGTCCGATCCCAGCGGGAACTGGCCGCCGGCCGAGCGAGCCAGCGGCCGACGCTGCGGGATCCGCACCGACGCCCCCGCCGGCAGCGTGAGGATCCAGCCCTCCTCGGCCTGCGTGACCAGGGCCCCGGGAACGTTGGTGGCCATGGACCGGGCCTCGGCCTCGGTGGACAGCAGCTTGCTCATGGCCTTGTCGAGGAACACCTCGGTGAACTCCGGGTAGCCGTCGGCGGCCACCGCCTCGTCGTCGGTGAACAGGCGCAACCCGGAGCGGACCTCGACCTGCTCCCGGTAGCGCTCAGCCACGTCCGCCTCATCGACGAGTCCACCGGCTTCGACATCGACCCAGCCCCCGGCCGTGGCGTCCCAGTCGATCAGCCCACAGCGCCAGGCCAGCTCGACGACACCCGCAGCGCCTAGGTCTCCGACCTCAGCCTGCCAACGGGTGGCTGAGCCACCCCACGGGCCGTACTCGGCGATGCCCACCATGACGATCATGTCCTCGGCACGGACCGTCGCCCGGGACTCCGCCGCCGGGTTCCGCACGGCTCCCCGCGCGCCAGCGAGCACCGCCGGCATGTTGGGCAGCGCAGCCACCGTGCCGGTCGGCTCGGCCTGACGGTCGGCCTCGTCGGCCGCTGCGGCCGTGAGCTCCGTGACTGCCCTGGCCAGTGCTGCACCAAGGTCGGCGCGTCCCGCGAGCCCGCCGGACAGGTCCAGGCGCAGCGGCGCACGGCCGGCGTCGTCGCGGAACTGCTCCGTGGCCAGCGCAGCGATGAGTGCGCCCATCTGCTCGGCGGAGTAGGTGACCACGCCGAGCTCGTCCTCGACGTAGCGGGCGACCCGATCGTTCGCGGCCATCAGGCCGGTGCCACGCACCCAGCCGATCTCGGCGGAGATGATCCGGGTCTGGGCGCCCCAACGTGAACCCTCCGAGCTCCACTTGTTCGCCATGGTCTCCAGGGCCGCCTTGGCGTCGCCGTACGCACCGTCTCCACCGAACGTCCCGTGGTTGGGCGACATCGGCAGGATCACGCTGAACGGGTCCCGCCGCGCAGCACCGGAACGCTCGGCAAGGCCGCCGACGAGGCGTTGCACGCCGAGCAGCAGCAGGCGCAGGGTGAGCTGGGCATCCCGACCGGTGTCGGGCAGCTCGCCCATGGCCGGGGCAGCTGCGAACGGCAGCACAAGGGTCGGCCACAGCGCTGGCTTGACCTCGCGGGTGATGGGCCCCAGGTCCTCCACGGTCGGGGTGACCATCCACTCGATCAGGGCATCGATGTCGGCGAATGAGGCGAGGTTGGCGCGCACGACGTGCAGCTGCGCACCGGGGCCGGCGAACCGGCGCTCGAGATCGCGGTAGGCCGCGATCCGCTCGGGGGTGTCGGTCGTGGTGGCCAGGACCACCGTCGCACCGCCACGCAGCAGGTGCGCCACCGACGACCATGCGATCGAGTTCGGCGAGGCACCGGTGACCAGTGCAACCTCGCCACGGAAGTCACCCGGCGCCTGCCCCAGGGACTCCGCCGCAGCAAGGACCCGCGCGGGGTCGCCGCTGCCCAGGGCCCCACGCAGCTTCTGCACCCCCGGGACGGACACGCCTGCCGGAGCAGCGCCCACCACCCGGTCGATCACCGCGACCGTCTCCGACCGACCGGCGGCAGCGAGCCGCTCGCGGTGGTAGGCGAGGGTCGCGCCGATCCGCGGATCCGCCGCACGATGTGCGGCGATCTGCTCGATCAGGTCGTCCAGGGCACCCGACTGGGCTGCTCCGGGCTCGGCTGCCAGGCAGGCCTGCACGAGGTGGTCCACATCAGCGCGCGCCCACGTGGCTGCAGAGTCCAGCACGACGTGCCGACGCGGGTCGAACAGTGGTGCCACCAGCGACGCGGGCCCGTGCTCAGCCTCCAGCAGCGCCAGCGTCGCCAGCGCCTCGCGGTAGTCGGCGTCGAGCGAGTCGGCGACCGGGACCCGGCCGAGGCGCGCCAGCACCTCGGAGGCCTGGTCCACGAGGATCCCCTCGACATGCTCACGCAGCTCGTTGACGGCGGCCGCATCGACGGCCCCGCCACCCGCTGCCGCGGCAGCGACCGGGGCAACCGCGACCCCCGCCTCGGCCGCCGCGGCGCGCACCGCCTCGTCGATCAGACCGTCGGCCGACGACTCGGTCAGCGTGGCCAGGTCACCGCCGCGACGGCTGCTGCCCTCGCGGGTGCCCAGGGCGAGGGCGAGCGCAGTGCGGGCCACCCACCCCTGCTCCAGCCCCCAGTGGGAGCTGACGCGCTTGGCCAGGGCGGACTGCGACGAGCCGCGCGGGCCCAGGGCGGCGGTGACCGCACCCTCGACGGCCGCGGACAGCACGGGGCCGGGGTACCGGTAGGCCGTGGTCTTCTCGGCCAGCTTGCTGGTCAGCTCCACGAACGGCACCTCGTGGGCGCCGTCCATCGCCGACACCGCGAACTCCTTGCCGATGTCCATCAGGACCTGGTTGCGCCGACTCGATGCACCATCGACGAGGGACTCGATCGAGTCGTGCTCGAGCTGGTCGACCCGCACGCCCACACGCAGCGCGAGCAGGGCGGCCACGGCCGTCGCGTGGTCGACCGGGAGATCGGCGACGGCAACCGAAGGGGCCGCGGCCGGGAGGCCGGGGGCAGGCGCCGGGACCGCAACGGCGACCGGCTCGGAGGCCACCTGAGCCTCTGGGTCCTCTTCGGCGATCACGGGGGCCGGGTCGGCGGAGGTCTCGAAGACAGCGTCAGCATCGATCTCGATGTTGAGCACCTCCGGACGGCTGCCCCGGTGCGTCGGCAGGGCCAGCGAGCCCTTCGCCAGGTTGGCCAGTGTCGGGGCACTGCCCACCCCGATCTCAACGATCCGCTCCACGCCGAGCCCGCCGAGCTCGACCGGCGCGCACATGAGCTCGAACGTCTCGATCCAGCGCACCGGCGAGGCGAACTGCCAGGCCAGCAGCTCGATGATCAGCGTTCGGGCGATGGCGTCGCGATCCGCGCTCGCGGACTCCCAGTCGGCCAGGACCTCGGCCAGGATCGGCGATCGGCACACGTCGTGCACTCCCTGCACGTACTCCCGGTCGATCCGGAAGACGTGTGGGTACAGGTTCGGGATGTATCGCCCGACGAGGGCCTCTGTGTCGATGTGCTCGGGCAGCTTCCTCATCAGCTGCCTGCGGAAGTCGGCGACGCCGCCGAGCAGCGCCGAGGAGTGGAACGGCACGTCGATCCCGGGGACCAGCAGCATCGGCGGGCGGCCCGGCTGGCCGGCACCGATCCGCGCCTCCAGCTCCGCCAGGGAGCCGAGGGTTCCGGCGACGGCGTACTGCTTGCCGCGCAGGTTGTGGTTGACGATCTCGCAGAGCTGGCCGGTGTCGGCGGCCACTGCGGCGACGAGCGCCTCAGCCTGGGCGTGCGTGAGCCTGGCCAGGTGCGGCCGGATCACGGCAAGGCGGTACTCGGAGTTCCCCTCGTCGTCACGCGCGACCAGGCCGTGCATCCCCTGCCCGCGGGCGAAGACCAGCTCGATCGCGCCCTCGAGGGTCAGCACGCCGTTGGAGGCGCTGAGGGCGTTGTACTCACCGACCGAGTGCCCGGCGACCGCGGCCTGCGGGTCGAAGACGCCCGACTCGCGCATCTCGGCGACAGTCGCCATGGCCAGGGCGGCCATCGCGACCTGCGTGAACTGGGTCAGGTGCAGCACCCCTGCCGGATGCCGGTAGGTGGTGCCGACCGCCTCGATGGACGTCGGGTTGTCCCGGACCACCTCGAGGATCGAGAAGCCCATCCGCTCCCGGGTGACCGCATCGGCACGGTCCCACAGCGAGCGCGCAGCCGCGGATCGCGCGTACCCGTCCATGCCCATCCCCGGCGACTGGATGCCCTGCCCCGGGAAGACGTACATCGTGCGCGGGCCGGCCACCACGGCACTGCCCATGGCCACGACGCCCTCGTCCGTGGTGGCCTCGACGGACACGATCCGGGCGCCGTCACGCACGCCGGTCCGAGTGACCGTCAAGGTCACGGCCTGGCCCGGGAGCACCGGTGCCACGAAGTCCACGGTCCACTCGCGCAATCGACTGGCGTCCCCGCCGCCGGCGAACTCCAGAACCGCCCGGGTTGCCGCTGCGGAGGTCCACATCCCGTGCACGATCCGGCCCGGGAGGCCGACGAAGCGTGCGAGCAGGTCCGAGCGGTGAATCGGGTTGGCATCACCGCTGACGGTCGCGAACGCCTCAAGCTGGGTGGGCGCGGTCACGGTCAGGATGCCCAGGGTGCGCACCGGAGTGGCCACGACACCAGCACGTGGCTGGGGCATCGTCGCCGTCGGCAACGACGGGTCGACCGTGCTGCGCCGGACGAAGAAGCGGTCAGTGACGACCGCACCGGGAGCCCGGGAGTCCACCTCGACGACGAGTCCCCCATCGGTGCGGGAGAGACCCGGGACACCGACCCGGACGGGGTCTGCCTCGGTCGGCGGCGACGTGCTGATCTCGTGGCTCAGGTGGACCAGGTCGAACAGCGAGGAGGCCATGCCGGCCTCAGCGAGCGCGCCGAACACATGCGGCCACAGCGTGGACATCACGCGGTCGGGCAGCGCTCCGGCGGCACCCACCGTGGCCGCGTGCGCGGCAGCCACATCCTCTGCGGACGTGGGGCCGGCGGTCCCGCCGGCGAACATGGACAGCAGCCCCGCACCGGCCGATGCCAGCCCGTCCTCGGTGACCCCGAAGGTGACGACGCCGGCGTGGGCGTTCGCGTCGAGGGGGATGGTCAGCTCGCCGTCGCCGGGCAGGCCGAGATCCGGCCAGTCCAGCGTGAGGGCCAGCGTGCGATCCGGCAGGGCACTCAGGGTGGCCGTCTCGGCCCCACCGGAGGACCACGAGGCGCTGGCCCCGAGGATGGACCACTCGTCAGCCGGACCGATGCGGTGCAGCGGGTTCGGGCGGCTGGCACCCAGCCACGTCCAAGTGGGGGCTGCCAGGGCCGCCGCCAGCAGGGCCTCGGGACCCGAGGCTGGAGCGGCCGGGTTCTGGCCGAGCCGGAAGTCCGCGGTGTCGCGATCGTCGCCGGCCAGGGGGTGGTCGGCGGCCAGCGCCCCGGCCACCGAGGTCTCGAACCGGTCAAGGAGGTGGGCGACGGGTTCGTCGACCGTCGTGATCCCGGAGACGGCCACCGGGCCGGGGATGATCAGCACCTGGTCGGCGTCGTACAGGTCACTGTGCGACTGCCACAACGAATCCGACTGGTACCAACGACGCACGTCACCGTCGATCACCGGCACGAACGGCACAGGTTTGCCGGGTGTGCGGGCAGTCGCCAGGAAGTGCGCGACGTCGGCCGGATGGATCAGGGCGGTCGCGGCCGTCGGGTAGGCCCCAGCCAGGCGTTCCAGCGCGGCGCTCGGGTCATCGACCGACGCAGGATCCGTGAACAGGGTCTCGATGCGGCCGGTGTCGGCCGGGTTGAGCCGGGCCTCAGCCTGGTGCAGCAGCGCGATGAACCGGCTCCGATGCGTGCGGTCGAGCCACGCCCCGTCCTCATACCGGCCGTGCCGGCCCAGGGCCGTGAGGACCACGAAGCGCTCGAGCATCTCGGCGTAGGTCATCTCCGACACGTCGCCGAAGTACGGCTTGGCCGTCCGAGCCAGCGCCTCGATGATCTCCTCGCGCCGGGCGGCGACTGCCTTCTCGTCGCCGGCCACCGAGTCCAGGAGCTGGGCGGCCCGCGCGGCACTGTTGTCGAGGAAGTGGATGTCGGCGTTCAGGCCGGAGCGTCCGGAGGTGGTCCCCCCGGTGAAAGCCCCGCGGCTGACCCACCCGTCGTGCCCAGCGGCGGCCACGAGGGCAGCCTTGACCGACGGCGAGGCGGCGGACTCGCGGGTGGCCATCGTGACCGTCCCGAGCAGGATGGCATCCACAGGCATGGTGGCTGCACCGTGCGGGTGCGCCCAGGTCCCGGTGAGCAGGGCGCCGGCCCGCTGCGGATCGGCGATGCCTCCGCCAACTGCGAGGACCACGTTCTCGTGCTCACGGATCAGGTGGTAGGTGGACAGCAGCAGGTCGTCGAGGTCCTCCCACGAGTGGTGGCCGCCGGCGGCGCCACCCTCCAGGTGGATCCAGACGGTGTGCGGCGTGTCCGCGGCGATCGCCAGGACCTCCTGCACCTGGGCGACGGTGCCGGGCTTGAAGGCGTTGAGCCAGATGCCGGCCTCGGCGAGCTCATCGAGCAGGGCCAGGGCCTCCACCTTGTCCGGGATACCGGCGGAGATGGTCAGCCCATTGATCGGGGCGCCGGCTGCACGGGCCTTCTGCAGGAGCCGCTCGCGACCCACCTGCAGGTTCCACAGGTACGGATCCAGGAACAGCGCGTTGAGCACGACCTCCTGGCCGGGCGCGAGTCCCTCGCTCACCTCGGCGATCCGCTCGGACAGGATCCGCTCGGTGACCTGCCCGCCACCGGCGAGCTCGGCGACGTGCCCCCCGTTGGCCGCAGCGACCACGATCGGCGCCTCGGCCGTCGACGGGGTCATGCCGGGCAGGATCATCGGCGAACGCCCGGAGAGCCGGGTGTGCAGGTTGGCCAGCCGAAGCGAGCCATCGGCGGCACGAACGACCCGCGGGGCGAACCGCTCGTAGGACTCCGGGATCACCGGCGCACTGCCCGGGGTGAACAACGACTCACGGCCGGCGGTGGTGGCCGGATCGATCACGAGCGCCGCCCGCCCGCGCAGGTCGGCGGCGGTCTGCGCGGCCAGGGCGCCCATCGGGCTGACCATCACCGCGACTGTCCCGGCGGGAACGCTCTCGATGACGGCACCCGCCCAGTCGTGCGGACGGGCCAGGACTGAGACGACGACCTCGCGCAGGGCGTTCCCGACGGCCAGGTCATGCCCCGTGGCGGGGTCGGTGATCCGGGTGTCGCCGATCGCCGGCAGGCTCAGGCCGAGGTCGCGAATCTGGGCCAGGGCATCGTCTGCTGCGCGTGCGAGGCTCGGGTGGTGGAAGGGCACCGAGCTGGCGAGCGGCTCCCAGGCGAACCGGAACGGGGTCCCGCCCAGCTGGCCGGCCGCACGCTTCCTGGCCTCGGCCTGGGCGAGGCCCTCGAGCCCCACGCGCAGGTGGGCCAGGGCGGCTGGGTCACCGGCCAGGATGTGCCGGTTCGGGCCGTTGACGACGCCGATGATGATCTGGTCCTGGGCGCCGGCACCGGCCAGGATCGCGGCCAGCCGCTCCGTGCGCGGGCCGGAGATGGCCACCATCGGGGTGCCCGCGAGCTCATCGCCGGCCAGGGCAGCGGCCACCGCGGAGTCCGAGACCGCCCATGGGTGCCGGGCAGCGTGCGCGCCCATGATCGCGGCGATCCGGGCAGCGTCGGCGGCGGTACGGATATCGACAAGCCCGTCGCGGCCGCGTGCGGTGGCGACGACGGCGGCCAGCAGCCCCGCGCTGTGGCCCGCGGACCGCGTGGTCGGGGCCGAGGTGACCCGGCTCAGCCCCTCGGCGTCGAGGGCGGCGAGGCTCACCAGGTTGGTCAGAAGGTTGCCCACCAGCGAGTACGGCCCTGTTGCGGCGAGCGCGCTGATCTGGTCATCAGGACTCGACGGCAGCAGGTGCGAGAAGCCGTCGGCGAACAGCCCGAGGGCACGCACCTGGGGGGTCTGGGCCCAGTCGTCGAGGTCGGTGACGACGGTGTCGACCCATGCCGCGAGGTCCGGACGGCCGACCAGGGAGGTGGCCAGGGCGGCGGGCCACGCGGGATCGATACCGGGGAACAGCAGGGTCGTGGGGTGCTTGCCTGCCGCCAGCCGTGCGGCCATGGAGCCGGGCTGTGGTGCGGTGGGTCCGCCGACGACGATCGGTCGGGGCTGTCCTGCAGTCGTGGTCATCATCGAGCCTCTCGGGAGGTGCGGGGTGCCTCCGGGTTACCCACGAGGTTTCATGAGCAAACCTTCATGTTTAGCGGGCAATGATACGCACGGCAGGGCCGGACCGGAAATCTGATCCGGGACGTTCGACCGTGTCCCCCGGGACCAATGGCGCGATCCCCGATTTGGCCGCAGATCTCGGCTACTGGCCGTAGAACAGCCGCTCGGTGGTGGCCCGGGCGCGGCGGGTCGTCCGCCGGTAGTCCTCGAGCAGGGCCCCGGACTCACCGGGCGCGTACCGCAGGATCCGGCTCACCGCGGTGAGCTCCTGGCCACTCGTGGGGACCATGTCAGTGGCACGGCCGCGGACGAGCATGACGACGTTGCGGATCCGGGTGGCCATCCGCCACGCGTCGGACAGGATGTCGGCATCGGCCTGGTCGATGAGCCCCGTCCGGTGCGCCGCCTCCAGGGCAGCCATCGTCCTGGTGGTGCGCAGCTCGGGAACCGCATGGGCGTGCTGGAGCTGGAGCAGCTGGATCACCCACTCCACGTCCGACAGCCCTCCGCGGCCCAGCTTGGTGTGCAGCGTCGGGTCAGCTCCTCGGGGCAGGCGCTCGTTCTCCATACGCGCCTTGAGCCGCCGGATCTCGCGCAGCTGCTCGGATCCGACGCCCTCCTCCGGCCACCGGATCGGGTCGATCCCGGCTCGGACCCGGGCCCAGACCTCGGGATCACCTGCCACCCGGTCCGCGCGGAGCAGGGCCTGGGCCTCCCAGAACGAGCGCCACCGCTCGTAGTAGGCCACGTATGAGGCGACTGGCCGAACCGGTGGGCCCTGCTTGCCCTCGGGGCGCAGATCGGTGTCCAGCTGCAGTGGTGGGTCGGGCGAGGGAGCGTTGAGCAACGACCGGACCTCGTTGACGACCAGCTTGGCAGCAGCCGTGGCCGCGCGCTCGTCCTGACCGGGCAGCGGGTCATGCACGAACACAACGTCGGCGTCGCTTCCGTAGCCGATCTCGCCGCCGCCGTAGCGACCCATCCCGATGACCAGGATCCGGGTCGGCAGTGGCGCCCCCCGCGCCTGCTCCACCTCAGCGATGGCTGCATGCAGGGCACCTGCGATGGTGGCATCGGCGACGTCGGTCAGTGCGCTGCCCACGTCCTCAACAGTCAGCGTGTCCAGGATGTCGGTGGCTGAGATCCGGAACAACTCGCGCCGGCGCAGCGCACGCACAGCGGCGACGGCCTCAGCAGCGTCGTCGTAGCGCGCGGCGGTCGCGACGAACTCTGCGGTCAGCGGCGCGGAGGCTCGCGGGCGCAGCTCGGCGGCGTCGGCCAGCAGGGCAACGCCATCGGGGGCACGCAGCAGAAGCTCGGATGCGTAGCGGCTGCTGGCCAGCACCTTCGCCAGCCGCTCGGCAGAGGCCGACTCGTCGCGAAGCAGCCGCAGGTACCAGGGGGTGCCGCCGAGGTCGTCGCTGACCCGCCGGAAGGCCAGGAGCCCGGCGTCGGGGTCCGGCGCGTCGGCGAACCAGCCGAGCATCACCGGGAGCAGGGTTCGCTGGATCGCGGCCCGGCGGCTGACCCCCGAGGTCAGTGCCTGGATGTGGTTCAGGGCACCGGCCGGGTCGCGGAAGCCCAACGCATCCAGGCGCTCCCGGGCCGCCTGCGTGGTCAGCCGGGCCTGGCCGCTGTCCAGCCGGGCCACGGCGTCCAGCAGCGGACGGTAGAACAGCTTCTCGTGGATCCGGCGGACCTCCTGTGCGCGACGGTGCCACGCGTCGCTGAGCTCCTTGGCCGGATCTGTCGTGAAGCCCATCGACCGACCCAGCCGGCGCAGGTCCTCAGGCTCCGAGGGCACAACATGGGTGCGCGCCATCCGGTGCAGCTGGATCCGATGCTCGAGCGTGCGCAGGAACCGGTAGTCAGCGGCCAGCGCGGAGGCGTCCTCGCGACCGACGTACCCCCAGGTGGCCAGTGACTCCAGTGCTGTCAGCGTGGTCGGGCTGCGCAGCATCACGTCGCTGCGCCCGTGCACCAGCTGAAGCAGCTGCACGCTGAACTCCACGTCGCGCAGCCCACCTGGCCCCAGCTTCAGCTGCCGATCCGCGTCCTTGGTGGGCACGTTGCTCTCCACGCGCTGGCGCATCCGCTGCACATCCGCGACGAAGCCGTCGCGATCCGCGGCCGCCCAGACCAACGGCAGGACGGTGTTGATGTAGGCCGCCCCGAGCTCAGGGTCCCCGGCCACAGCCCGCGCCTTGAGCAGGGCCTGGAACTCCCAGGTCTTGGCCCAGCGCTCGTAGTAGGCCGCGTGCCCGCGGAGGGTACGAACCAGGGCACCGGCCCGGCCCTCGGGGCGGAGGTTTGCGTCGACCTCCCAGATCGAGCCCTCCCCGGTCGGTTGGCTGCACAGCCGCATGACCGTGGAGGCCAGCGTCGTGGCCGTGCGCAGGGCGGCGGACTCCTCGACGCCCTCGGCCGGCTCGGCAACGAAGATCACGTCCACGTCGCTGATGTAGTTCAGCTCCCGCCCGCCGCACTTGCCCATGCCGATGATCGCCAGCCGAGCCTCGGGTGCATCCGCGGGCAGCTCCTCGCGCGCGGCCACGAGCGCCGCCTCGAGGATGGCATCGGCCAGTTCAGACAGGCGCAGCGACGTGAGCTCGAACGGTGCGTCGTGGGGAATGTCCGCGATGGCGATCCGCAGCACCGCGGCCCTGTGGGCGACCCGCAGGGCATCAGCAGCCCCCGGCCCCACGCCGGTCACGGCGCCGACCATGTGCTCCCGGATCTCCTCCGGCCCCGGTGGCGGGGTGTCCTCGAACAGGATCGACAGGTGCTCGGGGTGGCGCACCAGGTGGTCGCTCAGGGCCACGGAGACACCGGTGGTCAGGACGAACCTGCGCCAGGCGCGTGGATCGGCGGCGACGGCGCAGATGCCCCGCGGATCGGCCGCTTCGAGCTCGAGGGTGACGCGGAGCACCTGACCGGGATCGGCCGCGGCGCCGACCTCGTCAAGCAGGTCCGGGGACCACCAGGTGACCTCCGCCAGCCCTGCGCCCATCCTCTGGGCATCCGGGACGCCCAGACGAGCGAGCCGGCCGGCCATCGTGTCGGCACGGCCTGATCGGGGTTCGGTCACGTCCGGTCCTACAGGACCGGCAGGTAGCGGTCCAGCTCGTACTGGGTGACCTGCCGCCGGTACTCGTCCCACTCGGCCCGCTTGTTCCGCAGGAAGAAGTCGAACACGTGCTCGCCCAGGGTCTCCGCGACCAGTTCGCTGCGCTCCATCGCCTGGATCGCCTGGTTCAGGCTCGCCGGCAGTGGATTGAGGCCCAGGGCGCGGCGCTCGCCGTTGCTCAGTGCCCACACGTCGTCGTCGGCACCGGGGGGCAGGTCATAGCCCTCCTGGATCCCCTTGAGCCCCGCGGACAGCAGCAGCGCGTAGGCCAAGTAGGGATTCACCGCCGAGTCCATGCCGCGGAACTCGATGCGCGTCGAGTTGCCCTTCTCCGGCTTGTACATGGGCACGCGCAACAGGGCGCTGCGGTTGTTGTGGCCCCAGCACACCCATGCTGGTGCCTCCCCACCGCCGGCGAGCCGCTTGTAGGAGTTGACCCACTGGTTCGTGACCGCAGTCATCTCCGGGGCGTGGTGCAGGATCCCAGCCATGAACGCCCGCGCAGCCTTGCTCAGCTGAAGCTCGGAACCTGCCTCGAAGAAGGCGTTCCGGTCGCCCTCGAACAGGGAGAGGTGGGTGTGCATCCCAGAACCGGGGTGGTCGCGGAACGGCTTGGGCATGAACGTCGCGCTGACCCCCTGCTCGAGAGCCACCTCCTTGACGATCAGCCGGAAGGTCATGATGTTGTCGGCTGTCGTGAGCGCGTCTGCGTAGCGCAGGTCGATCTCCTGCTGCCCGGGCCCACCTTCATGGTGGCTGAACTCCACCGAGATGCCCATGGACTCCAGCATCTGGATCGCCTGCCGGCGGAAGTCGTACCCGGATCCCTGCGGGGTGTGGTCGAAGTAACCGCCGTCATCGATTGGGATCGGCTTCGCGCCGGGAGCGCGCTCGCCCTTGAGCAGGTAGAACTCGATCTCTGGGTGCGTGTAGAAGGTCAGGCCCTGGTCGGCCGCGCGGGACAGGGTCCGCTTGAGCACATAGCGGGGGTCAGCGAACGAGGGACTGCCGTCGGGCATCCTGATGTCGCAGAACATCCGGGCCACGCCCTGGGCCTCGCCGCGCCAGGGCAGCACCTGGAAGGAGCCCGGGTCGGGCATGGCCAGCATGTCGGACTCCTGAACCCGGGTGAAGCCCTCGATCGCCGAGCCGTCGAAGCCGATCCCCTCGCTGAAGGCACTCTCGAGCTCGGCGGGTGCGATGGCCACCGACTTGAGGTACCCGAGCACGTCGGTGAACCACAGCCGGACGAACCGGATGTCCCGCTCCTCGACCGTGCGCAGCACGAACTCGGTCTGCTTGTCCATGGACCACATACTGCCCCATACCCGGCCGCGCCCACAGCCCACATGCCGAGCCACCCCCCGGTGCGGGCGACACCGGCACCCTCGCCGCGCCATCATTCTCAGATGACGAAGAAGGCCAAAACCAAGGACAAGGACAAGAAGACGCCACGGGAAGAAGCTGGCCCAGCGCCCCTGCAGCTCACAGCCAAGGCCACGGTGCGCGCCCAGGCCGCCGTCGCCCTCCGCGACAAGGTCCCGCGGTCCTCACATGCATCGTGGGAGCCGGCGGCGAACCGGGAGGATCCGGTGTCCATCCTCACGGCGCAGGATGCCTCGAGGCTCCAGTGGCTCGTTCCGGTGCGCCATGAGCGGATGTCGGAGTCGTCCTTCGCCTTCTTCCGGGGTGGAGCGGCGATCATGGGGGCTGACCTCGCACGCACGCCGACGACTGGTCTGCTCACGCAGATCTGCGGGGATGCGCACCTGGCGAACTTCGGGACCTACGCATCACCGGAACGCCGACAGGTGTTCGACGTGAACGACTTCGACGAGACGCTGCAGGGTCCGTGGGAATGGGACCTCAAGCGGCTCGTGACGAGCGTCGTCCTGGCTGGCAATGACAATGGATTCCCCAGCGACGTGGGCAGGCAGGCTGCCACGGAGGCGGCAGCCGCCTACCGCCGAACGATGTCACTGATGGCCCATCTGGGCGCCATGGACGTCTGGTACTACAGCATCAACATCGCCACGCTCAAGAATGTGATGCCCTCCAAGGCGGACAAGAAGCAATTCGACAAGAACATGGCGAAGGCCCGGTCCAAGACAAGCCAACGGGCCCTGGGCAAACTGACGGAGACCGTCGACGGCAAGCTCCAGATCCGCAACGACCCGCCCGTGCTGGAACGCCTCACCGACCTGTCGAACAAGACCACGGACGACCTGAGCCAGACGGTGCGCGACAGCTTCACGCAGTACGCAGCCTCACTGAGCGACAGCCGCAAGGAACTCCTCGGACGATTCGAGATCGTCGACATCGCCCTGAAGGTCGTGGGCGTGGGGTCAGTCGGCACCCGGTGCCTCATCGTGCTTCTCAAGGGGGTCGACAACGGCGAACCGTTGATCCTGCAGATCAAGGAGGCGATGTCCTCGGTGCTCGCCGATCACCTGCCCGCGAGCACCTACTCCCACCACGGTCAGCGCGTGGTGGAGGGCCGCCGACTGATGCAGGCCGCCAGCGACATCTACCTGGGGTGGTCCTCGGCTGACGCGAGCGGCAAGCCCGACCAGAAGTTGGACTTCTACTGGCGGCAGTTCCACGACATGAAGGGCTCGGCCGACGTCGCCGCCATGAACCCGGACCAGCTCAAGGGGTATGCCAGCCTGTGCGGTGGGACGCTGGCCCACGCGCACGCCCGCGCGGGTGATTCCGTGGCCATCGCCGGCTACATGGGCGAAAGCGACACCTTGGATCGCGCGCTCGGCGATTTCGCCGTGGCCTACGCGAAGCAGAACGAAGAGGACTACGCGGCCTTCACGGAGGCGATCAAGTCTGGGCGCATCGAGGCAGCCAGCGCGGGCGAGTAGACGCGCGGGACCGATGAACTGCAGCCGGCGCTGGGCAGGGCGGCAAACTAGTCAGGGTGGGTACCTTGGGCGCTGGTCTGACCCTCCTCGGCTGCGGAGGCGGCACCGCTGACGCTGGCCTTGCCCACTCCGACAAGAACCTTGACGAGGACGCCGACGAACAGCATCTGCGCCAGAGGCTCACTTCAGAGCGCGGCGGGCACTCAGCCGGTTGGAGCCACTTCGGTCGTTGACTGTCGTCCCTGCCGGTGGCGGGGTCGGCCCTCGCGCACGCTGGCTCTTGCCAACGCCTACGAGAATCCTTGACGACGACGCCGATGAACACTGTGTTCAGCACCATCTGGGCGGTGACTGCTGCCCGCGTCGCGTCAGCTGCCGCTGAGATGTCTCCAAACCCCACGGTGGTGAGCACCGTGACCGTGAAGTACAGAGCGCCCATACGGGTCAGCGGTTGGGAGAAGGCCTGCGACATCGAGTCATCCATGTACAGGTAGATCACGGACATCAGGACGACGAACAGCGTCATGACCACGGCCAGGGCCTCGATCGTGCGGGCTTCGGGCAGTCGGGACGACCTGATGCTCCGCACCTGAAAGACGAACACCACGGCGAAGACCGTCAGCGATACCAGCAGGGCGCTGATCTCACGCCCGGAGTTGGGGGCCTGGTCGATCGGCCACAAGAAGTACAGAACCAGGAGGGCAACTGAGAGCAGCAGGCTGCGCGCGCCGGCTCGCAGCCATGCCCTGCGCCGGACGTGCGGGGCGAGGTCACGCAATCGGATCGGAGTCTTCGGGGCCTCGGTCATGGGCCATCACACTACGACCGACCTGGAGGCCGAGCGGGATGCCGAGCCGTGACTGGATGCCCGAACGCCCGGTAGCCTCCGGCCGTGCCCCAACTACGAATCGCCCTGGCCCAGGTCAACCCGGTGGTGGGCGACCTCGCAGGCAACGCCCGGATCGTGATCGAGCGGACGCGGGAGGCTGCCGGAGCGGGGGCACACCTGGTCGCCTTCCCGGAGATGGTGCTGACCGGCTACCCGATCGAGGACCTTGCCCTGCGTTGGTCCTTCCAGCAGGCCTCCATCGGGGCGCTGGACTCCCTGGCTGTGTCCCTGGCCGACGAGGGCCTCGGCGAGATGGCGGTCATCGTCGGCTACCTCGACCTGCGCGACGGTGGTCGCGATCACCCCCTGGGCACACCCCGCGGGGCACCCATCAACGCCGCGGCGGTGCTGCACGGCGGTGCGGTCGTGGCCCGGTACGCCAAGCACCACCTGCCCAACTACGGGGTGTTCGACGAGTTCCGCTACTTCGTGTCCGGCACGCAGCCATGCGTGGTCCGGGTGCATGCCGTGGACGTGGCCCTGGCCATCTGCGAGGACCTCTGGCAGGACGGTGGCCCGGTGGCCCAGGTGCGCGACGCGGACGCCGGGCTGTTGGTCGTGATCAACGGCTCCCCCTATGAGGTCCACAAGGACGACAGCCGGCTCGAGCTCGGCTCTCGGCGGGCGGTCGAGGCTGACTCCGCGCTGGCCTACGTGAACATGGTCGGCGGCCAGGACGAGCTGGTCTTCGACGGGGACTCGCTCGTGGTCGGTGCCGACGGGGCGCTGATCGCCCGCGCGCCGCAGTTCGTCGAGGCTCTGCTCGTCGTCGACCTCGACCTGCCCGCGGGGGCCGGCTACTGCACGGCCGTGATCAGCGCGGACCCGGTACCGACCTACGAGCGCCTCCCTGCACCACTGATCGGCCACCGCCTCACTGACGAGGCCGAGATGTACCAGGCGCTCGTGGTCGGCCTGCGCGACTACGTGCGCAAGAACGGCTTCCGCTCGGTCACGTTCGGCATGTCCGGCGGGATCGACTCCGCGCTGGTGGCAGCGATCGCCGCGGACGCCCTCGGCGGGGAGAACGTCCACGGCATCTCCATGCCCAGCAAGTACTCGTCACAGCACTCCCAGGACGACGCGTTCGACCTCGCCGAGCGTGTGGGGGCGCATATCCGCCGGATCCCGATCGAGCCCATGTTCGACGCGTTCATGTCCGCCATGGAGCTCAGCGGCCTGGCCGAGGAGAACCTGCAGGCCCGCATCCGCGGGGTTACCGTCATGGCGAGCAGCAACCAGGACGGCCACCTGGTGCTCGCTCCTGGGAACAAGAGTGAGCTGTCGGTGGGGTACTCCACGATCTACGGAGATGCCGTCGGCGGCTTCGGGCCCATCAAGGACGTCCCGAAGACGTGGGTGTTCCGCCTGGCCCGATGGCGCAACGGCGAGGCTGAGCGGCTCGGCCAGACTCCGCCCATCCCGCCGAGCTCAATCGACAAGCCCCCGTCGGCCGAGCTGCGCCCGGGCCAGGTGGACGCCGACTCGCTGCCCGACTACGAGACCCTCGACGCCATCCTCGACGAGTACGTCGAGCGCGACCGAGGAGCCGAGGAACTGGTCGCCATGGGCCACGACCGGGCGCTGGTCGAGCGGGTGCTGCGGATGACCGACCTCGCTGAGTACAAGCGCCGCCAGTACCCGATCGGCACGAAGATCACGCCACGCTCCTTCGGCCGGGATCGCCGTCAGCCGATCACGAACCGCTACCGGGAGACCGCGGACTGACTGCGCGCGCCTCGCCGCTGGATCGAGGGGCTTCCGCCGAGAACGCCGATCGGGGTTTCCCGGTGGCGCTCGCCGGGTACCACCGCTGTGGCAACTCAGCACACGACATGCCACCATTGAGGTCGTCCGGGGACTCCGAGTGCGAGCCTCGAGATGGGAGAGATCCACATGAGCATGCCCGCCGCCGGCACACCTGATCGGACCCCCACCCTCTACGGAGCCGCCTCGACCGGCCGTCGCGTGACCACGCGCGAACTCATCGCCGCCAAGGCACGTGGTGAGAAGTGGCCGATGATCACCGCATACGACGCCCTGACGGCGCGCATCTTCGACGAGGCCGGCATCCCGGTCATGCTGGTCGGGGACTCCGCGGCCATGGTCGTCTACGGCTACGACTCGACTGTGCCAGTGACCGTCGACGACCTGCTCCCCCTCGCGGCTGCGGTGGTCCGCGGCTCCCGGCGTGCACTGGTCGTCGGTGACCTCCCGTTCGGCTCCTACCAGGGGTCACCGCAGCAGGCGCTGGACACCGCATCCCGGTTCATGAAGGAGGCCGGCGTCCAGGCCGTGAAGCTCGAGGGTGGCGCCCGAGTCCTGCCGCAGGTCGAGGCTCTGGTCGGCGCGGGCATCCCCGTGATGGCACACCTGGGCCTGACCCCGCAGTCGGTCAACCAGCTCGGCGGGTACCGGGTGCAGGGCCGCGGCGAGGACGGCGAGATCCTGATGCAGGACGCCAAGGCCATGGAGGCCGCAGGCGCATTCGCGATCGTGCTCGAAGTGGTCCCCAGCGACTTGGCCGAGCGGGTGACCCGGAGCGTGTCAATCCCGACCATCGGGATCGGCGCGGGCCCTACGACTGATGCCCAGGTGCTCGTCTGGCAGGACATGGCCGGGCTCACGCCGGGCCGGGCCCCGAAGTTCGTCAAGCGATACGCCGACTTGGGATCTGTGCTCACCGGCGCCGTGCAGGAGTGGGCCGATGAGGTCGTGACCGGCACCTACCCGGGACCGGAGCACCAGTACAGCTGACCCTGGCAGGCCAGCCGAGCAGGCAGCCGGGCCAGATGGGGCGTTGCCCTCGAGCGAGTGGGGCGACCACCCCTGACCGGGTCAGTCCTCGAGATCGGCGTCGTTCCAGCGAACGTCGTGGTCCCAGTCCTCGGAACGACGGTGGGCCCGATCGAGCGCCCCCTCGGCCGCCGCGCGATCCGGGTATGGGCCCAGCCGCTCAGCGTGGGCGCAGCCCTCATCGGGCTCCACAGCGTTGTGGCTCAGGCAGTACCAGTACGACACGAAGTCCTCCTTGGGCGTCCGACGCACCATCGACGCTACCGGCGCACAATGGCCGTGTCCTGCGTACCCTTGGCCCATGCCGACCGCCCCCACCCGTGCGCCGCTGGAAGCTGGCCGGGTCTCGCCCCGCCGACAGGTCCCGGCCAGCATCGAGCGCCCCGAGTACGTCGACCAGCCCCGCCCAGCGCCGTACACGGGGTCCGAGGTCAAGGACCCCGAGACGATCGAGGCGATGCGGGTCGCCGGCCGGCTGGCGGCCCAGGCCCTGGCGGAGGTCGGCCGGGCGGTCGCGCCCGGAGTGCGCACCGACGAACTCGACCGGATCGGCCACGAGTTCCTCTGCGACCACGGCGCGTACCCGTCCACCCTCGGCTACCGGGGCTTCCCCAAATCGCTGTGCAGCAGCCTCAACGAGGTGATCTGCCACGGCATCCCCGACGACACGGTGCTGCAGGAGGGCGACATCTGCAACATCGACATCACGGGCTTCGTGGGCGGTGTGCACGGTGATACGAACGCCACGTTCCTGGTCGGCGATGTCGACGAGGAGGTACGGCTGCTCGTCGAGCGCACCAAGGAGGCCACGCTGCGCTCCATCAAGGCTGTGCGCCCCGGCCGGCCCATCAACGTGATCGGCCGGGTCATCGAGTCCTACGCGAAGCGATTCGGCTACGGAGTGGTGCGTGACTTCACCGGCCACGGAATCGGCACGTCGTTCCACACGGGCCTGGTCATCCCGCACTTCGACGACCCGCAGGCCGACACGGTGATGCTGCCCGGGATGACCTTCACCATCGAGCCGATGCTCACGCTGGGCACCTACGACTTCCGGATGTGGTCCGACGGCTGGACGGCCGTGACCGCCGATGGGAGCTGGACCGCGCAGTTCGAGCACACCCTGCTCGTCACCGAGGAGGGCACTGAGATCCTGACGCTGCCCTGATCAGGACCTTCGTCCTGATTCACAATTCAACCGCCGGGTACCATGGGGGGCATGACTCGCTGGCTGACCGATGAGGAGCAGACACTCTGGCGTGGCTGGATCGCGGCCAGCATGCTGCTGCCCGACCGCCTCAACCGGGACCTGCAGGAGTTGCATGGGCTGACCGGTACCGACTACCAGATCCTCGTCGAGCTCTCCGAGAGCCCCAAGCGACGGATTCGGATGAGCACATTGGCCGACCGTGTTCAGCTCTCGCGCAGCCGGTTGTCGCACCAGATCGACCGGATGACCAAGGCCGACCTGGTCACCCGCGAGGTGTGCGAGCAGGACGGCCGGGGGATGTTCGCGGTCCTCACTGAGCACGGCTGGGACACGATCGTCGCCGCCGCCCCGGACCATGTCGAGAGCGTGCGCCGGAACCTCCTCGACCAACTCACTCCCGAGGAGTTCGAGGCCTTCGGGACGGCCTGCATCAAGGTCGCCGAGGCCCTGCGCCCCAGCACCTAGGCCGGGTCGGACTCGCCCGGCTCCTCAGCCGGTTCACCAGATGGCTCGGCACCCGACGCCTCGGCAGCCGCCCGGGCAGCGCTGCGTGCTTGGCGACGCCCGACCAGCCAGGCTGCGATCGACCCGGGCCCGTTCGTGGCCCAGTGCAGCCCCATCGGGGCCAGCACGCTGCCGCTGAGGACGACCAGCATCGCGAACACGATGCCGGCGCCGCCGGTCGCCAGGATCGTGACGGCCACGGTGGCCAGCTTCGCCCGCCAACCCGCTCCCAGCTGGCTTGTCAACGAGTGCGAGCCGTGCATCTCCAGGGCCGGCAGGATGTGCCAGAGACCGAAGAGGAACGACGAGCCCAGGACGCCTGCCACCGTGCCGAACATGCTGGTGACCATGCCGAGCAGGACCGAGCGGAAGACGATCTCCTCGAGCAGGACCGTGCCCAGGGGGACTTCTACCAGCGACTTGTGGGCCACCTGAACGCCGCTGGTGTTCATGATGCGCTCGTCGGCGAACAGTGGATGAAGCCTGGGGACTGCGACCCCCACCGTCATTGCGACGGTCACCACCCCGATGCACCCCAGCGCCCAGATCAGCCCCGTGATCCAGTTGGTCAGCGCCATCTCGGACAACGACAGATCTGCTACCAACGAGCCGAATGCCAGGAAGGCCACCGTCCAGGCCAGGGCCAGGGGGACGTACCAACGCCGGCTCACCTGGAACGTCGTGACACTTGCCACGAGCATCATGACCAGGAGCAGAGCCAGCTGCAGGGCCTCAGTCACATCAGGCGCCCGCGTCTCGATCCCCCGAGCTGTCGCCCGAGTCGTGGCTGGTGGTCCTCGAGGGATCGGTTGGCGGCGGCGTCCTCGAGCTGATCTCGGCGACCTCCGCCGGATGGCGGGCTGTGACGGCCGCCTTGGCCGAGAAGCTGACTGCCTTGATCGCCGCCCCGATGAGGGTCATCCCGATGACCATCTGGATGGTCACGATGAGCCTGGCCGTGTCGTTGACCGGCGTGATGTCCCCGAACCCGACCGTGGCCAGGACGGTCACGGTGAAGTAGATTCCGCCCGCCCTCGTGATCACCTCACTGAAAGCGTCGGGATCCCCTACTGAGATGGACACGTACAGCAGGGCGAACATGCAGATGAACATCCCGAACACCAGGCCCACGGCCTCGAGCGCGGCCTCGATCGGATTCGCGGACTTGCTGATCCGTGTCAGCTGCCAGACGAATACGACCAGGATGACCACGATCCCCACGACTGCGGCGAGACCGGTGGCTCGTGAACCTGCGGCGCCCTCAACGGGAACCAACCAGTAGATCAGCAGGGTGAGGGCCACGATTCCCACCGGTCGAAGAACCCCGTTGACGATCAGGCGGCGCTTGGACACGCGCTCGCCGTCAGCCGCGCGAATCAGAGCACCTGAGCCCTGGCTCATCCGGGCCTCCCTCCCTTGGCGTGAACCGAGCCTAGCGGGGAGCGCAGCGCTGCGAGGGATCCCGAAGCCAGCCAGCCCACCCGAACGCGGGCAGTCACATGGCCAGGAAGGCCGCGACGACGACCAGCACAGCGACGATGGTCTCCACCCCACCGATGACGCCGGGTCGCAGGCCCGGTCGCAGCAGGATCGCCCGGAGCAGGGCGGGAGCCGTGCCGACCAGCCACCAGGGGCTGAGCAGGGCGGACGCGACCACGAGCGCGCCGTGCCAGATCACGTTGGCCCGGCGATAGGCGGTGTTCCCGGCCTCCCGAAGCAGCGACTTCACGTGCAGGACTGAACCTGCGAGGTAGGCGGCCACCACAGCTGTGGCCTGGAGCGTCGGCCCAGCCAGGGCACCTGACAGATCGTCCACACCGGTCACGACGGCAACGCTCAGGGGCAGCGCCACCGCCGCCTGGGCCACGAGCATGAGGTCATTGGACAGGCTGCGTTCCCCCCGCCGGGCGGCCACCCACAGCCCCAGCCCCCACAACAGGGCCAGCGGGGCCGCCACGCCAAGCAACCACGGTCGGGTCATGGCGAGCGGGAGTCCGAGTGCAGCCGTGATGACCGCCCAGGGGACGGCCCGCGAACGCTCACGCCGGGCCAGTCGGGTCCACGACCCGCGCCGCACGCGAGCGGTGAGCCCCCGGCCCAGGTAGTACCCGACCGGATAGGCGCACACCCATGCGGCCAGGAACAACCACCCAGCCAGCGTGGCCCCAGCGACCGCGAAGCCGCACAGGACCGGCACGATGAGGAAGGCCCAGGCGCCGTGCTGTGGGGGCGGGATCGGCCGCCAGCCAGGTCGAGCCGACGGTGAAGCTGAACTCGGCGCCGCCCCGCCCGTGGATGGTGCGGCACCGGCCGCTGGGTGCGGCTCGGCGGGAGCGTTGCCCGGATCGACGTCCGGAGCCGACTGCTCGAGCCTGTGGGCCCGGTCATCGCGAACGGAGGCGAGGGCGGTGTACTCACCGTTGGCGATGGCGCCGAACCGATCAGCGGTCATGGCCGGCGCTACTCCGGATCTGCTGATGGGACGAAGGCGAGCACCGACTGGCCGTCCGCGTTGAGCAGCTCCAGCCGATCGGCACCGCTGTGATAGCCGTGCACCGTCTCGAGCAGGGCCAGGTAAGCGGTCTCAGCCGCCATCGACTCCGGCGGACCAGCCATCATGGTCATCCCAAAGGGCCCGAGGTCGACCTGTCCGGCAGGGCCTTGGCGACACTGGCCGAAGTAGCGGTTGACCGGGGCCTTGCCGCCCGCGCGCCCGTCCTGGAAGCCGAGGGTCACCAGGAACCTCGCCCAGTCGACGGAGCCGTCGGCAGCCGCAACCAGATCCCACTGGGTCCCCCACGGAAGATCCTGAGCACCATCAGCCATGGTTCCATCCTCGCCCACGGACCGGCCGATGCTCGCGCGGGGGCGACTTCCGAATTCTCCAACCCTGAGGTTGAAAAATTCAAGATGAGCACTAGGCTTCGGGTCATGCGTATCGCTTCTGATGTGACCGAGCTCATCGGCAACACCCCCCTCGTCCGGCTCAACCGGGTGACTGACGGCGCCGGGGCGACCGTGCTGGCCAAGCTGGAGTTCTTCAACCCAGCCAGCTCAGTCAAGGACCGGATCGGCGTGGCCATGCTCGACGCCGCCGAGGAGGCCGGGCAGATCGGCCCGGACACCGTGATCGTCGAGCCCACAAGCGGCAACACCGGCATTGCGCTGGCCATGGTCTGCGCAGCGCGCGGCATCAAGTGCATCCTGACGATGCCTGAGACCATGAGCATCGAGCGGCGGATGCTGCTGCGCGGCTACGGCGCCGAGCTGATCCTCACCCCAGGTCCCGAGGGGATCGTGGGCGCAATCGCCAAGGCCAAGGAGCTTGTCGAGGCCAACGACAACTACGTGATGCCCCAGCAGTTCGAGAACGAGGCGAACCCAGCGATCCACCGCGCCACGACGGCCGAGGAGATCTGGAACGACACCGACGGCACCGTGGACTTCCTGGTGGCCGGCGTGGGCACCGGCGGCACCATCACTGGCGTCGGCCAGGTGCTCAAGGAGCGCAAGTCCGACGTGCAGGTCGTCGCCGTTGAGCCGTCATCGTCGCCTGTGCTGTCCGGCGGGAGCAAGGGCCCGAACCAGATCCAGGGAATCGGCGCGGGCTTCGTCCCGGCGATCCTGGACACGGACGTCTACGACGAGGTGGTCACGGTCGATGCCAATGACGCCTTCGCGACCGCCCGTCGCGCCGCAGCTGAGGAGGGCCTGCTCGTCGGGATCTCGTCCGGCGCTGCGATCTGGGCGGCGAACCAGGTCGCACAGCGCCCGGAGAACGCCGGGAAGACCATCGTCGTGATCATCCCCTCGTACGGCGAGCGGTACCTGTCCACCGCGCTCTTCGCCGACCTGGCCCAGTAGTCGATGGTGCGCACACGACGCCGCAGCCCGAAGGAGAGCACTGCGAGCAGTGCGCTGAGTTCGGCGTTGAACCTGGTGTCCGACATGGCCCGCGACGTGGAGTGCGTCTTCGAACGGGACCCGGCCGCACGGTCGAAGGCTGAAGTAGCACTCGTCTACCCCGGAGTGCATGCGCGCTGGGCCCACCGGGTGAGCAGCGCCCTGTGGCGACGCAACCACCCATTGTCGGCACGGGCAGTCTCCCAACTGGCCCGCAGCGTCACGGGCGTGGAGATCCACCCGGGCGCAACCCTGGGACCTGGGCTGTTCATCGACCACGGCATGGGTGTGGTCATCGGGGAGACCGCCGAGGTGGGCGAGGACTGCACGATCTACCACCAGGTGACACTCGGGGGCACCAGCCTCGAGCCGGGCAAGCGGCACCCCACGGTCGGTGACCGCGTGACGATCGGGGCCGGCGCCAAGGTGCTCGGGCCCATCGAGATCGGGCACGACTCGCGGATCGGCGGCAACGCCGTTGTCGTGCGCCCCGTCGCCGACAACTCCGTTGTTGTGGGTGTGCCGGGGCAGGTCATCGCCCGAACCAAGCCACACACCGCCGAGGACAAGCCGGACCTCGAGCACACCAACCAGCCCGACCTCATCGGGACGGCCGTGGCCAACCTGCTCGAGCGGGTCGACGTGCTGGAGATCACGGTCACCGGCCACGCCAGCGAGTTCCACCTGCACCACACGGGCCTCGGCACGTGGGAGGAGTACGAGGACTACTCCATCTGAGGGTAGTCCTTGGCGGATCAGCGAACCCGGATGCGCACCCACCTGGAGCTGCGAGCGCCTGAGGCGTCAATGACGCGGACCCGGAACTTGCGCATCCCCCTCGCCCGCGGCTTGCCGTGGATCCGGCCCTTCTTGGACATCTTCAGGCCCTTGGGAGGGGACTTGCGGAGCTTCTTCCACCGGTAGGGCGCGGTACCCCCAGATGCGATCAGGGTCGCCCGGTAGGCCCTCTTCCGCTTCGCCGGACGCAGCCGCTTCGTCTCGATCCTGAGAGCCGCGACGACCTGGGCCACGGGCTGGACCGTCACCTGTGCCGGTCGCGCTGGTGCAGGCGGCGGCGAGGGGGCCACCCTGGGTGGTGGGGCCACTGTCGGCGTGGGCGTCGGCGTGGGCGTCGGGGTCGGCGTCGGGGTCGGGGTGGGCGTGGGCGTCGGGGTCGGGGTGGGCGTGGGCGTGGGCGCCGGGGTCGTCGGCGTGGGCGTCGGCGTGGGCGTCGGGGTCGGCGTCGGCGTCGGGTCGGGGTCGGCGTGGCGTGGGCGCCGGGGTCGTCGGCGTGGGCGTCGGGGTCGGGGTCGGCGTCGGGGTCGGATCCCCACCGCCCGTGGTGCTGGCCGTGAGGGTGTACCAGCCAACACTTCCGTAGTCACTCTCCCCCGCGGATCCCGGGATGCCGTTCCCGCTCCCGTCCACGACTACGAAGTAGGTCCCGGGCGAGACCAGGACACTGAGCGAAGCACCCAACGAACCACTGATGTCAGCCGAGTCATACACCGGTGCCGAGGTGGCGACAACACCACCGCTCTGGTCACGGACCGTCAGGGACACGTCGAGGTTCGGCCCTGGCCAGAACGGCTCGGCTGACACGGTCAGGGTGCCGTCGGGGGCCTCCACCGTGAAGCCATCGACATCCCCGGGCCCGTTGATCAGCCCCCTGGCTTCGCCGGGCAGGGCGACGACCTTGGCCTGCGTGACGTCGTCGGCCACAAGGGGGGCCCCACCGGCGCCGATGATGGCGAGGTCGTTCTCCTGGTTGTTCGCTCCCGGGTACCCGCCGTCGCTCCATTGCGTGACCGGCTGGCTGTAGGGCGCCCCCATGATCGGGCCCCAACCTCCGGCGCCTCGGGAGTACGCCTCGCTCTGGGTGCCGTCGTGGCTCAGCCCGAAGTTGTGTCCTGCCTCATGGCTCGCCGCATCCGCGATGAACTTGGCCGTGTTCATCAGCGCCTGCGGATAGACCCATGCAGGCTGGTAGTAGGCATGGGCCAAGGTGCGATCAAAAACGCCCAGATAGGCCCGGCCACCGCAGCCGCACCCTTCCTGGGCCTCATCAGGGCTGATCAGGACCCGCGTCCCGAACTCGGTGTCGGACTCGTCGGACCGCGTGATGGCGTCGTCCCCCGGGTCCTGGGTGGTGACGTCCACATCGAACGGCGCGTAGTCCTGGGCGACCCGACGCCACACGTCGATGATGACGGCCCGCTCCGAGTCGGAGAAGGTGCTCGGGTCACCGTCCGTGGAGAATGCGGGCGCGGTCCATTCGTCCTGCCCGCTCTTCCCGCGCCACACGGTCCCGGAGATCGCCTGCCCGTCGAAGTCGAGCAGGATCACGCGCGCGGATCCCGGGCGGCTGTGCAGCGTGAATGCCTGTGCGGCGTCCACCGAGGCGGGCCAGTCGGAGCCTTCAGCGGGCGCCGCAGCCGGCTCGAGCTCGCTGGGCAGCTCGTCGATGAAGAGCAGGTCGCCGCACTCGTCGACCCACAGGGATCGGTCCGCCCGCAGGTCCCGGGCCAGGTCGCGGGGGTTGGTGCCGTTGCGCGCCGCGACCGCGATGACGTCAGCACCCAGGGCGCGCACCGCGTCGCCGCCGCGTGCGGGAGCCGGCAGAAGAGCGACGGGGCACGTCGCCGGCTGCTGCCTCCCGCGGGCACCATCGCCAGCAGGCGCACCCGAGGCGGGAGCGGAGAAACCAGCCAGGGCCATGGTCGCTGCAAGGCCCACGGCACATACTGCGCGCACGCCAGAGGCAGGGTTGCCGCGGCGGAGACGCATACTCCTGTCGTCGGGATCCGCACGCCACTGATTGAGCAGGTTCCCCCCATCGAGAGGGATTCGCCCGGCCCACGAGGACGCGACGCCTCAGGGTCGGTTCCGGCGCAGCGAGGCCTCGAGCGCCGACATCTGCTGGTCGTCGATGCGCCCGGACTCGTGATCCAGCGCCCCGTCGACCAGGCGAGCCTGCGGATAGTCGCGGCTGGCTGAGCTGAGACTCAGGGCACGACCCTGCACCGGCCTGGTCAACCAGTACACGATGAGCATGGGCCACACGACGGTGACCAGTGGCACCCAGATCCACTTGGCTCGGGTCGACAGGCCAGTCTGCCCGACGATGTCGACAACAACGAACGCCCAGACGAGGAACAGCGGAATGAAGATCAGGACCCATTCCTCGACGATCTCGAACGTCATAGGTCTGCCCACGCCTTCTCGCCCAGCTCGCTGCGCAGGGCCTGCAGCTCCGGCAACTCGTCAGGGCTGGGCCGCCTCCGACGACGCCACTGGTTCCACAGGAGGTTCACCTTCTCGACCTCCAGGAAGAGCGCCCCGACGAAGAAGGGGAACAGCGCCACTGCCGCCACCGCCGCTTCGCCACCCTGGTTCTCGCCGACTGCAATCGCGACCAGGACCCACTCCACCCCGAAGAGCAGGACTGCCAGGCCGGGCACGATGGTTGCTCGGACCGCCGGGGCAATGCGGAGCTTGCTCGCGATCAGCACGAGCAGCAGGGGGATCGCAGCCGCGAACAGTCCGAGGAGGGCGAAGGGAGCCAACAGCAGCACGAGCAGCAGGTCGAGCAGCCAGCTCCAGGAACGCGGTTGTGGCGCAGCGGCCGTGGCGATCGCGTGATCCGATGTCTGGGCAGCTGCGATGGACGACCGGTACCTGCCCCCCAGATCGACCAGGTCCTCGCGACCCGGGTCGGCCACTCGGTTCAGCCGGGCGGCCAGCAACGCCTGGTCGCCGTAGCGCATCGGCGGATTCCCGGACGCGTCCACGTCGGTCAGCAGCACCCCCGAGGCCGTCTCCAGGGCGTGCGCCTGGTCCCAGTCGGGGTAGTCAGGTGCGACGTGGCGCAACTCGACATTCACCAGCTCCGTGAGCTCCCGGACGGCCTGGCGATCATCGGCACCGTCGACAACCTCACCCCGGGACGCCACCCACTGGTCAAGGTCCATCGGCTCGCCGATGTTCACCAGCGCCCGGGACCGGAACCCCGCCTTGTTCTCGTAGTGCACACCCACGGGCACGATGTGGATGCCCTCGACACCAGACGCGCGCGCGCCGAGGACGATCCGGGCAGCTCCGGTGCGAACCTCGGCCATGTGCGGCACGTCCTGCGTGACCCCCTCGGGGAAGATCAGCACGAGGTCACCGGCACCCAGGGCGCGGTACGCGGATGCGAACATCTCATCGTTCGTGGCCCGAGCACCCCCATCGGCGGCCTTGTGCACCGGGATCATTCCCGCGGACGAGGCCAGACGACCCACGATCGGCACCTTCCAGATGACGTCGCGGGCAACCACGCGCGGCATCCTCGGCGCGGCGTCGACCAGCAGCACGCCGTCGGAGAGTCCGCCGAAGTGATTCGAAACGGCCAGCACCGGCCCGTCGGGCACTGCCCCAGCGGGCAGACGGACATCGATCTCTCGGTAGACGAGATTGGCGGCTCCCCGCGCCATCCGACGGAACACACCGTGCGTCTTGCCGCCGCCTACCTCCTCAGCCATCTGACGTCCTCCCATAGATGATGTCGGCGACAATGACGAAGTTGGACGCCGAGAGCAGGTGCCACGCACCGTGGAGCTGGATCGGGCTGTCGGGGTCACAGGTGGGTGCACCCGTCCTGCCCCCCGCGTAGGACGAGAGCCCAACGACTGTGGTCATGGCCAGGGTCCCACCCCTGCGGCGGGTCCAGCCCGGTAGCGCCGGGTCGCCGCGACGCGCGCGGACCAGAGGGGTCCCGATCGCCAACGCGAGCAGGGCAGGGATCGGCAGGTCGTGCATCGCCCGGGCTCCCGGCGGTTGCGGTCCGTGGAACGCCACGCTGCCCAGCCCAACGAGAGCCAGCATCGATGAGTACAGCCGGACCTGCCTGAGTCGCCCAGGGTCACCCTGGTGGTGCCTGGCCATGACCACGGCACCCGCGACGACGTAGCCGAGGCTCGTGACTGTGTTGACCGGCTGTGCGACCAGCCCCGGGCGGAGCCGCTCGCAGTCGCTGGCCCCGATACGGCCCTGTTGCGGGTCCACCGCACCGTCACTCACCTTGCGCACGGTTTGGCGCCTCCTGCAACGCGATCACGCTCGGCTACGACGTGCCCATCGTTGCAGACTCGCGCCCCGTCGTGGTCGACCCCAGCTGTCGGGGTGGCGCCATCGACGGCTGAGTCAGCTGGCGATCATGGCGCCGGCAGCGCGTTCGCGGCCCCCGCCCCCATCGAGCCGGCGTCGGTGAGCACGCCGGTCGGCGGCGTCAGAGAGCAGGCCATCGTCGTCGGCTCCTGACCGGCACGCGGTCCCTCCCGTCCGGGTGGTCAGGCCGTCAGCGCGGGTCAGACCGGCTCCCACGTGTGCACGGGTTCGTTGGTGTGCATCCGGGCCACATACTCCTGGGTCATCCGGCGCAGGGCCTCCCAACGATCCAGGCCACGGGACTCGAATGCCCGCACCGACGCTGCCTGCCAGACGGCGCCGTTCTGCCCTGTCGTGCAGCGCCCCTCAATGATCCCCAGCAGCCGCTCCCGGATGCTGTCCTCGACCCCCAGCTCGCGCAGGCCCTCGTGGGCCTGCGGCAGCAGCCGACGCAACGCGAGCTCGCCCACCGGAACCTCTCCCATCTCCGGCCAGTAGACCGAGGCATCCATCCCCCGGATGGCCGCACGGGTGAAGCTCTCCTCAGCCGCACCGAAGGACATCCGCGACCACACCGGACGCTCCTCATGCGCCAGGTGATGCAGGGCGCCGAAGTAGAACGCAGCGTTGGCGATGATGTCCACCACCGTCGGTCCCGCCGGGAGGACCCGGTTCTCCACCCGTAGGTGCGGATGGCCATGGGCCACGTCGTACACCGGTCGGTTCCACCGCCAGACCGTGCCATTGTGCAGCCGTAGCTCGTGCAGCGACGGGGTTCGACCCGCGGCCAGCTCGGCCACGGGATCCTCGTCGTCGACGACAGGGAGCAGGGCCGGGAAATAGGTCAGGTTCTCCTCGAACAGGTCGAAGACGCTGTTCACCCACCGCTCGCCGAACCAGACCCGCGGCCGGACCCCCTGGGCCTTCATCTCAGCTGGGCGGGTGTCAGTGGCCTGCGTGAACAGGGCGATCCGGGTCTCGCGCCAGAGCTCGGACCCGAGGAAGAACGGCGAGTTGGCGCCCAGCGCAACCTGCGCTGCTGCCAGGCACTGGGCGGCGTTCCACGATGCCGCGAAGTCATCCGGGCTCACCTGCAGGTGGAACTGGACACTCGTGCATGCGGCCTCGGGGGCAATGGAGTCGGCGAAGACCTCGAGGTGCTCCCGCCCGCCGCGGATGTCGATGTGCAGGTCCTCGCCACGCGCCAGGAGCAGCTGCTCGTCGAGGAGCGCGTACCGGGAGTTGCTGCTGATCGCCTCTGTGGTCATGTCCTCAGGGCGCAGGGTCGGCAGGATCCCGATCATCACCATCCCCGCACCTTCGGCGTGAGCCCGCTCCTGGGCGGTGTTGAGCTGCTCGCGCATCTGCTCCTCGTACGTGCGCCCGCCGTCGCCCACCATGCTCTGGGGCGGGATGTTGATCTCGAGGTTGTATCTGCCCAGCTCTTGGACGAAGGCCGGGTTGTCGATGCGGGCCAGGACCTCCTCGTTGCGCATGGCCGGAAGGCCATCGGGATCCACCAGGTTGAGCTCGACCTCCATCCCTGTGAGCGGAGCTTCGAACTCGAAGCGCTCCTCGTCGCTGAGCATCTGAGCCAGGACATCGAGGCACTTGTGCACCTTGTCTCGGTAGCGCTGCCGGTCCTCCCGGCTGAATGCCCGCCCAACCACGTCCTCGCCCATAGGGGAAGCGTGCCCCATCTGGTCGCCCAAGGTCGCGCGGCGCGGCCCGCCGGCGGCCACGAACTGGTGATCCTGACCAGCCGCACAGGCTCCCTGGGCCTTGACACGTACCGACAGCGCACACACCGTCGTGCGAACGCTGTGGCGCTGTGCCACGATCGGACGAGATGGAGCTGCCCGCCCAAGGCGGGCGCACCGCTTCGAAGGGAGCACTGACGATGCCCGACCTCGACAAGCCGCCCTCCGACGACGCCGCCAAGTCCCCGCTTTCCGGGCGGGACCTGAGCCCCAGGGTCATCATCGGGATCGGCATCGCCGTGGCGTGCCTGGTCTTCGTGTTCAGCAACACCGCGCAGGTGTCGTTCAAGTTCCTGTGGCTGGAGGTGTCGGCCTCCGGGTGGGTGTTCCTCTTCCTGCTGCTCGCCCTCGGGTTCCTCGCCGGCTTCCTGCTCGGACGCAACCGCTACCGGCCCAAGTAGCGCCGGTACGGGACCGCCCGCGTGGCGACGGCATCCGGGTCTACGCTGGACGTGGACCCGACCCCAGGAGGCAGCAGTGCGAGCCGGCGGGGCATTCGTCGGACTGGGACGCCGTCCAGTTGGACTGGCGATCGTCCTGGTGGTGCTTGAGTTCGCCCTTGTCGCTCTGGTCCTCACCGTCCACGCCGGGCCTGTGCGTGGTTCGCCAGCCGCCGCTGGCGAGTCCTCCCCCACGCTGGTCCTCTTCCACGGCGAGGGCTGCCCCCACTGCGCCACCGAGCGCGCGTGGCTCCGAGAGCTGGCAATCGAGTACCCGGGCCTGCGGATCGAGCAGTACGAGGTCTGGAATGACGAGGCCAACCGAGAGGTTCTGCGCCAGTACGCCGATGAGCTGGGTTTCGAGCCCAGTGGTGTGCCAGTCACGATCGTCGCCGATCAGGTCTGGATCGGGTTCAGCGACACGGTCGCTGCCGAGATCGAGTCCGCGGTGGCGGCAGCCAGCGCTGGCTCCAGTGCCCCGACCCAGATCGAGCCGACCCCAGCCAGCACCGTTGACGTCCCCCTGCTCGGGACGGTCACGCTCGCCGGGTCGTCACTGCTCGTCAGCACGGCGCTGATCGCATTCGCTGACGGGATCAACCCGTGCTCCCTGTGGGTGCTGGCCGTACTGCTGGCGATCGTGCTGCACAGCGGTTCGCGCGGTCGGGTGCTGCTCGTCGGGTCGACCTTCCTGCTGGTCACCGCTGCGATGTATGGCCTGTACATCGCAGGCATGTACAGCGCCCTTGACTACGTCTCCGGGCTGACCTGGATCCGGGCTGCGGTGGCCGTGGTGGCGCTGGCCCTGGGCGCGCTCCAGCTCAAGGACGGGATCGCGCCCGGAGTCGGACCCTCGTTGTCGATATCGCCATCACGGCGGCCGAGGCTGTACCGGACGATGCGTGGCGTATCACGGACCGACCGGGGGCTGCTCCCGACCCTGGCCGGCACGGCAGCGCTGGCCGTGGGTGTGTCACTGCTCGAGACCCCCTGCACCGCGGGGCTGCCCCTGATGTGGACATCCATGCTCGCCGACCAGGAGGTGGCCACCGCCGCAGCGATCGCCCTCTTCGGCATCTACATGGCGGTGTTCCTGCTCGACGAGCTGGTGCTCTTCGGGGTGGCCGTCGTCACGATGCGGGCCACCCACGTCCAGCGGGGCCAGGGACAGGCGCTGAAGATCATCTCCGGCTCGCTGCTGGTCACCCTCGCCACCGTGATGCTGCTGGCACCCACGGCCATGACCCAGGCGGGGACGAGCCTCCTGGTCTTCGCGGTCGCCGGCGTGCTGGCCCTGGTCGTGTGGCTGGTCGCGAGGGACCGACACCCCGCGACACCACGACACGGGGGGTCCGGGTCAGACCCGGGTCGACTCCGATCGGGGTGACGGCGCGCCCCCGCGTGATGACGCATGAACCACGGCCAGCATCCCGCGCAGGAACACCGAGTTCAGCGGCTCGACGGCCCGTGCCGCGGTGGCCGGCCGGCTCGCGTGCAGGATCCCGAGGGCTCGGGCCAGGGCGTGCGGACCAGCCCCGTCCAGGGTGTCGATCAGCAGCTCGCCGAGCGTCCCCCGCTCGATGGCCATCGTCACCATCCGGTCGAAGGTGTTCTCGGGGGTGAACACCCGCGCCTCCCGGGGCACCATCGAGTGCGCGTCGAACCTGCAGACCTCATCGCAGACACCGCACCCAAGGCACTTCTCCGGGTCCACGATCGCCCAGTACTTGCGCTTGCCCTTGCCCTCGTTGTCGACCATCGTGATGGCCTCCGCAGGGCAGGCACGGAAGCACTTCTTGCAGCCCCGGCACATGTCGAGATCCACGTGCGCGAGCCAGTTCGAGCTGACGATTGCGCCGGTGATGCCATAGCGGCGGATGGACTGCATCATCCCGCAGCAGCAGCCACAGCAGTTGCACATGTAGCTGATGCCGCTCTTGACGTTGTCCGCCGTCTGGGCCAGCCCGGCCGCCTTCGCCGTCGACAGGATCTCCAGGCCCTCGTCGTTCGAGATGGGCTCCGCGATGCCCGCTCGCACAAGTGCATCGGCCGCCCCACCGAACGTCAGGCAGGTCCGGGTCGGGGCGTCGCAGGCCTCACCGATGAGGGCGGCATGCGTCCGGCACGGGCACAGTGACACGGCCACGCTCGGCGCCTCCGAGACGATGTGCGTGGCCAGCTCCCAGTCGAGGACCTCGACCTGCGGGTCCTCCGGGAGCGACTCCTCGCGCACCAGCGAACGTCCGATCTGGGTGCTGCCCTGGAACACCGAATGGGCGAATGACTCGTCGTTGTACATGTACTCGTGGAAGAGCTCAGCAAGTTGCTCCATCGGAGCGTCCTCGCGCACCCGCATGAAGGTGAACTCGAAGAACCCGATCACGACCGGCGCGAGCGCGACGTAGCGCTCCCCCTTGTGGTCGAGGTCCATGACAAGGCCCTTGGCCGCCATTTCGTCGACCATCGGGCCGAGATCTGCTGCTGTGCGCCCGGTGCGCCGAGCCAGGGTCTTCATCGAGCAGACCGTCGGCATCCTGGCAGCGATCTCCGCCTCCTCCACGGAGAACAGCAGGCGCAGGATCTGCTGGAACACCGGGGAGTCCGGAGCCCCCGTGGGCATGCGGTCCAGTCGCTGCTGCAGGCGCTGGTAGGCGAGATCGGGATCGGCGAGGGTATGCCCCATGGCGGGCCTCCTTGACGGGACGGTCTCCAGTCCAGTCAACCCCCTTGCACCCCGCCGATCTCAGGGTCGAAGGTCACACGCGCATGCCGGAGCGTCGCGACTGATCAGGTGAATCCTCCTTGCTGAGCCCCGGCGCCGGTCTGTTGGGGCGTGCCGGATGCCACCACGCGCCCCGACCACACGGACTTCGCTCCGGAGTCCCCCACCCGGACGACCCACACGAGCGCGGCCACAGCGACGATGACCGCAACGATCGCCACCGCCATCCGAAGCCCGCGGCGTGAGGCCGGATCACCCTCGGGGGTGCGCCGGTCGATCAACCACAGGACGATCACGGCAAGCATCAGCGCCGCCGCGAACGCCGGCATGAGCCCGCCCAGGTCCTCATGGTCGAATCCGGGCTCAGCCAGCCGATCGGCCATGGCCTCACCGGACTCCTTGGCGACGAAACTGGCCCCGGCTGCGACCACGGATGCACCGACGACCAGCCAACCGTAGCGACGCGAGAAACGCGGCCAGATCGCCATCGCAATCAGGCCCAGGGCCGCCAGCGGGACCATCACGACCGCGGCGTGCACGACCAGCGGGTGCACCGGCAGGCCGTTGATGAGGTCGAAGGGGCCGTCGGACTCAGCGGCAAGTAGGCGAACGGCATCCGTCCCTCGGGTCACGGTTACTCCTGGGGCTGCTGGCGGATGATGGGTGACCAGTGAATCACCGATGCCGCGGATGCGGCGCCGTCCGACACCCGCCGACGCCCGCCGATGCGGTGATGGCCGGCCCGGGCGGCGTCGATGCTGCTCAACCCACGCTGAATCCGTGGCCCGCCGCACCGGGGGCCAACGCGGCCACGAGTGCGTCGACATCGGTGACCGGTAGGTCGCACACGAAGCCCCGACAGGGATAGGCAGTCGGAAGACCCCGGATGGCGGGACGGTCGACCAGCAGCGGCACCGACGACGCTCCCTCCGGGCTGACCGCCACGACCAGACCCGGCGACGTGGACGACAGCGCCGTGCGATGCAGATCGGGCCCGGCCGCAGCCTCGGGTGCAAGGTCCGGGTCCGGAGTCGGGCAGCACCACCGCAACCTGGATCGGCCCGGCCAACCACGCGGTGACTGCGGACAGGGTCCACCCGGCGAACCGGGGCGCCCGTCGCGCGATCGGGAGCAGTGCCGCCAGGGCCGCGTCGGCGGCACGCAGGTACGTGCCGTCGCCGGTCAGCGCCCCGAGGGTCCGAAGCACCCCTGCGGCGGCTGAGGCTCCGGACGGGGTGACTCCATCGCTCGGGTCGGCTGGGCGACGGACGAGACGGGGAGCGTCGTCGGCGGTGTCGTAGAAGCCACCCTCAGAATCCGGGAACCGGAGCAGGACCGTGTCGACGAGTGCCCTCGCGGTGGTGAACCAGCGCTGGTCGCCGGTCACCTGATAGAGCGCCAGCAGGCCCTCGGCCAGGTCGGCGTAGTCCTCCAGGACCCCGGGTGCCTCCGCGCTGACGGTGCCACCGAGGGAGATCCGCGCAAGGTGCCCCGACTCGGGTTCCCAGTGCAGGTCGACGAGCAACTCGGCGCACTGAACCGCCGCCGCCAGCCACTCCGGCTCGTCCAGGAGGGCGCCGGCCTCAGCCAGGGCGGCGATGGCCAGGCCGTTCCACGCCGCGACCACCTTGTCGTCGCGCATGGGCTGCTCCCGACGGCTCCGGGCGGCCAACAGGACCGACCGGCATGACTCCCAGCGCTGGGGATCGTCAGGATCGGCACGCAGCTGGAGCACGGAGGCGCCACGCTCGAACGTCCCGCCCGGGGTGACGCCGCACAGCCTTCCGACCCAGGAACCGTCATCGGGGCCGAGGACCTCCACCAGCTCCCGGGGCCTCCACACGTAGGCCGCACCCTCGCGCCCCTCGCTGTCGGCATCCAACGCTGAGGCGAACCCCCCCTGTGGGGTCCGCATGTCGGCGAGCAGGAACTCAGCCGTCTGAGTGGCGACCCGTCGCGCCAGGGGGTCCCCCGTCGCCCGCCACCAGTGCAGGTAGGCCCGCAACAGCTGTGCGTTGTCGTAGAGCATCTTCTCGAAGTGCGGGACGACCCAGTCGGCATCGACGCTGTACCGCGAGAATCCGCCGGCCAGCTGGTCGTACATGCCGCCGCGAGCCATCGCCTGCATCGTCGCCGCGGCCATCGCCAGGGCACGATCGTCAGGCTGGCCGGCAGCGCGAGTCAGGGCATCGGCACGCAGCAGGAACTCCAGCACCATCGACGGCGGGAACTTCGGTGCTCCGCCGAAGCCGCCCCGAACGGAGTCGAACTCCGCGGCCAGCACACCCACAGCCCGGGTCACGTCGGCCAGCTCCGGCTCGCCTCCGGTCGTACCCGCCGGCTGGACGCGCCGCTCGAGCGCGGCGTGGATCTGGTCCGCTGCCCCGTCGACCCGTGACCGGTCCACGCGCCAGGCATCGTCGACCCCGCGCAGGACATCGGTGAACGACGGCATCCCGCCATGGGCGACCGGGGGGAAGTAGGTGCCGGCGAGGAACGCTCGCCCGTCGTGGTCGAGGAAGACCGTCATCGGCCACCCGCCTCGTCCGGTCAGGGCCTGGGTGGCCTCCATGTAGACGGCGTCGATGTCCGGCCGCTCCTCCCGGTCGACCTTGATGGACACGAACCTGTCGTTCAACACCGCGGCCGTTCCGGCATCCTCGAATGACTCGTGGGCCATGACATGGCACCAGTGGCAGGCGGCGTACCCGACCGACAGCAGGATCGGCACGTCGCGGTCGCGGGCCTCAGCGAACGCCTCGTCGCACCACGGCCACCAGTCGACCGGGTTCTGTGCGTGCTGGCGCAGGTATGGCGACAGTGCATCGCCCAGTCGGTTGGCCATGAGCCGATTCTCGACCACATCCCGACCAACCGCTTCGCGGATTCCTCGGCTACCCTTGTGATGGATGGCCGTCCTCCGGCGATCCGCGAGATTGGTTGACCCCGATGCGAGTTCTGACCGCAGCCGCAAGCGCGCTTGCGGTCGCGTGCCTCGCGGTCCCCGCCGTGCCAGCGATGGCGTCCGAGGCGGACGGGATCGCTGAGCCTGCGTCGCTGTCCTCGGTCGATGTCGCCGTCCCGGCTTGGCTGGCCGGACGGCCGGATCAACCGGACGGCGCCGCGCCCCTGCCACCAGCTGCCGAGCCACCCAGTTCGCGACTGTTCGCGGACCCGACGCCCACCGAGGCCCCACCAGCGCCACCCGGCCAGCCGCTGGCCCCCTCCTCGCCCGCACCACCCACCGGGCTCTCCCCCGGCTTTGCCCCGAACCCGCTGACCGCACCGACGCCCGTGCTCCCCTCTCCTGAACCGGTCGGCTACGACGTGTCCTGGCCCCAATGCGCCCAGACCCTGCCCACGGTGCTGTCCTTCGCCGTGGTGGGGGTGAACGGTGGCCTGGCCAACAGCACGAACCCCTGCCTGGCGTCGCAGCTGGCATGGGCGGCTGGCGCGGACGGGCAGACCCGCGAGCCCCCCGTGTCGCTCTACGTGAACACCGCGAACCCGCCTCCTGCCGACGCGGCCTGGTGGCCGACATCCAACAGCTACCCGGTGGGATCCCCAACGATCGTGCCGAATCCCTACGGGGTCTGCACCGGGGGCGAGAGCCCGGCGTGCTCCTACATCTACGGCTACGCCAAGGCCCACGACAACGCCACGATCCGCGGGGTACCGAATCCCGCCAGCTACTTCTGGTGGCTGGATGTCGAGACCGACAACAGCTGGTCGTCCGACGAGATCGCCAACCGTGCTGCACTCGAGGGGATGACCCACTACTACCGGGACATCCTCAAGGTGGCTGGGGTGGGCATCTACTCGACCGGCTACCAGTGGGCGAGGATCGTGGGCGGCCTGGGAGCGGCCACCAGCGGCACGTCGCTCGTTGGCCCCAGCAACCTGAACGGCCTGCCGAGTTGGATCGCGGGTGCCAGTTCGCTGGCCGGGGCCCGGGCCAACTGCAGCCAACCCGCTCTGACCGGCGGGACGGTCACAGTGACCCAGTACGTGATGAACAACCTGGACCACAACCTCAGCTGCCCCTGAGGCCCCCGGTCATGGTCACCAGACGGGGACGGGCCCTGCGGGGGTTGGTCCGGTTCATGCCGGCGTGCGCTCGATACGCTTCGACGAGCGCACCGTCGAGGAGGCACCATCGTGGCCCTGGCCGAACAGAGCGAGTCCATCGCACAGCTCACGGGGGTGACCAAGACATTCGGCGAGGGCGAGGCCGAGGTCCACGCCCTGCGTGGCGTCGACCTCACCCTGCACGCCGGTGAGGTGGTGGTCATCCTCGGGCCGTCCGGCTCGGGGAAGACCACGCTGCTCAACATCGTCGGCGGCATCGAGGCGGCGACCACCGGTGAGGTCACCATCGGTGGCACCTCCCTGGCCGGCAAGGGGTTCGAGGAGCTGGCAACCATCCGCCGGGAGAACGTCTCGTTCATCTTCCAGTTCTTCAACCTGATCCAGACGCTGACCGCAGCCGAGAACGTCCAGGTCATTGCTGAGCTCACTGAGCGGGTGGACCGCGCAGACCTGGACGACCGGGTGGCGAACGTGATCTCCGATGTGGATCTGACCGATCGCGCCGACCACTTCCCCGGCCAGATGTCCGGCGGTCAGCAGCAGCGGGTGGCAATCGCTCGGGCCCTGGTGACCGGCCCGAAGCTCCTGCTGTGCGACGAACCCACGGGGGCCCTCGACCTGGACACCGGCCGCACCGTTCTCGCGTTGCTCCAGCGGACGGCCCGCGATGACCACCGGTGCGTGGTGATCGTCACGCACAACCAGGGAATCGCCGTCATGGCCGACCGGGTGCTCCGGGTCCACGACGGGTCGATCGCCGACGAGACCATGCAGGAGGCCGGTTCGGCCCAGGACGTGAACTGGTGAGGGGGCGTCACCCAGCCCTGCGGACCAAGCTGCGCCGCGACATCCGGCGGACATGGCCGCTCTTCACCGCGCTGGTGGTGATGGTCATGCTCGGGATCGCGCTGTACGGGGCCGCGGACAACTCCTACCGGAACCTGCAGGGCTCCTACGACAACGCGTTCGAGGTGCAGGGCTTCCCGGACCTGTTCGTGACCGGCGGCGACGTCGAGGCATACGCCGCCGCAGCCGCCCAGGATCCTGGCGTGGCCGCGACCCGTGTGCGTACGCAGGTCGACCTGCCCATGCGGGTCACCTCCGGCGAGGGCACCGACCGGTTCGTCGGGCGCGTGATCGGCTACCCGGAGGCCGGGACCCCGGAGGTGGCCAGCCTGACCACCCTGTCCGGGGCCTCCAATCCGGCGCCCGGCGCGGTGCTGCTCGAGGAGCACATGGCCGGCACCTTCGGCCTGACCGAGGGCGACACGGTCACGTTGACGACCGCGGTGGGCGAGGTCGAGGCCGAGGTCGCCGGGGTGGTGTCGAGCGCTGAGTACCTGTGGCCGGCGCCCGATCGGCAGAACATCATCGTGCCGCCGAAGTCCTTCGGCGTGGTCTTCGCCTCCGAGGCGGACGCCCTCACCTGGTCGGGGGCCCCCGATAACCAGGCACTCGTCCTGCTGACCGAGGAGGGCCGGGCCGACCCGGCCGTCCTCGAGGATCTGCGCACCGCCGCGATCGCCGCCGGGGCGGTCGAGGTGCTTGATCGCGAGCAGCAGCCCTCCAATGCCCTGCTGCAGGAGGACATCTCCGGGTTCGAGCAGATGGCAGTGGCATTCCCGGCCCTGTTCCTCTCCGCGGCAGCCCTTGTTCTCTACGTGCTGCTGACCCGTCGGGTCACCGAGGAGCGGCAGGTCATCGGTACCCTGCGGGCCGCTGGCATGCGCGGACGGACCATGGGCTGGCACTACATGTCCTACGGCCTGCTCGCCGGTGTGCTCGGCGCCCTGCTCGGCCTGCCGATCGGGATGGCCATGGCCGGCGGGATGTCGCGCATGTACGCCGACATCATCGGGCTGCCCGAGCAGCTGACCATCTTCGGCGGCTTCGGCGGCCGGACCCTCGTGGTGGGACTCACGTTCGCGGTGCTCGCCACCGGCCTCGCCGCGCTGGCCCCAGCGCGCCGGGCTGCCCGTACACTGCCCGCCGAAGCCATGCGCGGGGAGGTCCCCACCGCTCACGTCGGCCGCACGTGGTCAGAGCGGCTGGTTCCGGGGATGGGCAGCGCCTCGGCCAAGTGGCGGATGATCGTGCGCGGCATCGGGCGCAACACGAAGCGCACCGTCTTCTCCGCGACGGGGGTGGCGCTGGCCCTGATCCTCGTACTGGTCTCCTGGGCGATGCTGGACACGATGGACAACCTGATCTCCGTCCAGTTCGACGACGTCAGCACTGCCAACGGACAGGTGCTCTACGCCGAGCCGGTCACCGACGCCCAGGTCGTCGAGTTGGCCAGCGTCGATGGAGTCGCGGACGTCGAGACCGTCCTCACCATGCCGGCGTCCATCGAGTCCGGTGGGCAGGTCTACTCGACGCAGATGACCGGCTACGACCCGGACACGGTGATGCACGGCTTCATCGATGAGGGCGGCGATCCTGTCGCCCTGCCCTCGGACGGCGTGCTCATCGATGCCGGCATCACCGCCCAGCTCGAGGACCTCGAACCCGGTGACACCGTCGCCCTGACGCTCGGGTCCGGGCCCAGCGCCACCACGGTCGACGCCCGGGTCGCGGACTTCACCTACCAGCCCCTGGGCACCTTCGTGAGCGCCGACAAGTCGTGGCTGGCCACCCAGGTGCCGGATGCCCCGGAAACGACAGCACTGCTGACCACCGTCGACGGAGCCGATCCCGACGCGGTCCGGCAGGACGCAACCGAGCTTGCCGGGGTGCTGGCCTACGTGGACACCTCCGCACTGGCCGATGTCTACGACGAGTACTCCGGGCTCTTCTACGTGTTCATCGGTGCCATGCTCGCCCTCGGTGCGGCCATGGCCTTCGCGATCATCTTCACCACGATGACCGTCAACATCGTGGAGCGCAGGCGCGAGCTGGCCACCATGCGGGCCGCCGGGGTCAGCTACCGGGCGATCTCCCGCGTCGTCGGAGGCGAGAACCTCCTTGTGGCTGCCATGGGTGTCATACCGGGGCTGATCCTGGGGGTCGTCTCGGCCAGGTTCATGCTGCAGACCTACTCCAGCGACCAGTTCACGCTCGACCTGTACGTCCGCCCGCTGACCCTGCTGCTCGCGGCACTGGCGATCATGGCTGTCGCCGCCCTGTCCCAGGTGCCGGGCCTGCGCGCGGTCCGCAAGATGGACGTCGCCCAGGTGGTCCGCGAGCGCGCGGCGTAGCGCACGCGACGATCAGGGCCGGAGTTGCCCGGGTTGGTCGCGATATCGGCGGGAACCGCACGGGGATCCGGGAGCACGGCGATCTGCTGGCGTTGTGACATGCATCACTGTGGGCGTAGCGTCGCTAGAGCCTCGATGGCCGCCGAACTGACCCGAAAGGGGTCGACATGAATCAATCGGAGCGCGCCAGCACGCTACGCCACCACGCACGCATCGCCCTCATCCTGCCCCTGGTAGCGCTCCTGGGGCTGGCCTCACCCGCCGTGTCCGCGAAGCCGGCACCACATCCGGAACTGACTGTGATGACCCGCAACCTGTACCTGGGTTCGAGCCTGGCTCCGGCAGTCGACGCCGAGACCCTGCCCGAGCTCATCGGCGCTGTCGCCGAGATCTACGGCACGGCGGTGTTCACCGACTTCCCGACCCGCGCCACGGCGATAGCTGACGAGATCGCCCGTACCGAGCCCGACCTGATCGGCCTGCAGGAGGTGTCGAACTGGACGGTCACTCCAGTGGCCAACCCAGATGCCAGTGCGCCGAGCTACGACTTCCTCGAGATCCTCGAGGGCGCGCTCGCGGCCAAGGGCTTGGACTACTCAGTCGCGGGCGTCTCCAACAACGCCCTGATCGGACCGCTCCCGCTGTTCGCGCCTGACGCCGGGTGCGTGAACCCGTCCACGCCCGACTGTCTGGTCACCTTCGCCGACCGGGATGTCATCCTCGCCAACGACGCAACCCGAGGTTTGCATATCAAGAAGTCCCGGTCAGGCCAGTTCTCCGCCCAAGAGATACTGGACTCACCGGGCGGTCCGTTGTCGTTCGCACGGGGTTGGGTGTCCGTGGACGCCCGCTACCAGGGCAAGTCGTTCCGTTTCGTCAACACCCACCTGGAGACCGAGGACTACGAGGACGTCCAGGAGGCGCAGGCAGCTGAGTTCGTGTCCGGCCCGGCGCGTGGCCGCCAGACCATCGCTGTTGGCGACTTCAACTCGGCTGCGGACGGCAGCACCACCGACTCCTACGCCCAACTCACCGCACCCCGCGCCTTCACCGATGCGTGGACGGTGAACCCCGGCAACGAAGGGCTGACCTGCTGCCAGAACCCGACGCTCACCAATACCGACTCCCAGCTGCGCTCGCGCATCGACCTGATCCTGACCCGCGGACCCATCCGGCCGCTGGCCGCCGAGGTCGTCGGCGACACCCCGTTCCGTACACAGGGACCGGCACGACCCATCTGGGCCTCGGACCACGCCGGTGTCGTAGCTACCGTCCGGATCCGCTAGGCCATTGCACCGCGGGGGGGCCTCAACGCAGGTAAGGCTCACTTATTGATCGCCCCCGAGCGCGGGTCTACAGTCAAGCGTGTGCGTGAACGCTGCCGCATGCCGGTCGCGGCCTCCACCCGCACCACGAGGAGAGGCTGGATGAAATGGCTGTGACCATGAAGTGCGCGGATCTTGGCGGGGATTGTGTGGGTGCGTTCACCACGGACAGCGTCGACGAGCTGATGGAGCATGTCGCCCTGCATGCGACGACCGTGCATCCGGACCTTGACCTGACTCCCGAGCTCGTGGAGCAGGCCAAGGCCCTGATCGTCACAACCTGAGCCGCAGCGGCAAGGCGTCGGAGCGGCTCCGAGCACGGCGGACCAGGCGCCCGGGGAGTCCGGGAGCCAGTCACCCCGGCAATCGCCGCAACCCTGTGGGCGGCCCATCAGCCCCGGTGGCAGGCGGCTGCTCAGCCCGTTGCCAGCTGGTGGCCAGGCCGTAGTGGATGTGACGGAATCGCACTTCCCTGAGAGGCTCGTCCCATGCCGAACGCCTTGATCGTCGTCGACGTCCAGCAGGGGTTCGCCGACTCGGCGTGGGGCCGGCGCAACAACCCTGCCGCTGAGGACCACATCCGGGCTCTGCTGGCGGGGTGGCGCGCGGCCGGGGAGCCGATCGTGCTGGTGCGCCACGACTCGCAGGAACCGGGCTCGGCGCTGGCCCCTGGGCAGCCCGGAAACGCCTTGCAGCCGGGTATCGACGGTGCCCATGACCTGCTGGTGTCCAAGAGCGTGAACAGCGCCTTCCACGGAACTCCGGACCTCGATGCGTGGCTGCGCGAGAACGAGATCGACACGGTCACGGTCTGTGGGATCACCACGAACCACTGCTGCGAGACCACGGCGCGGATCGCCGGCAACCAGGGCTACGCGACCTACTTCGTTCTGGATGCCACCCACACGTTCGACCGGGTCGGACCGGATGGGATCACCGTGAGCGCCGAGGATCTGGCACGGGCCACCGCCGCCAGCCTCAACGGCGAGTTCGCCACGGTGATCACCACCCAAGAAGCCTTCCAACTTCTTGCGGGCTGAGCCCGCCGGCACAGCCCTTGACCCGGTGGTGTGTCGGGGAGCGACAATGCCCCATGACGGAGCCCAGCCCCCAGGCGCCAGCGCCGGAACCATGGGCACGCCTCACGCGCGTCTTCGATGAGTTGGCCGACGTCTACGACGACGTGGGCGTGGAGTTCTTCGGGCCCATCGCCCAGGGGCTGATCGATGAACTGGCCCCGACCCGGGGCGAATGGGTCGCCGACATCGGATGCGGCAAGGGAGCGTTCATGATCCGCGCGGCACGTGCCGTCGGGCCGCATGGGCGCGTGCTCGGCCTGGACCTGTCGCCCGCAATGGTCAGCGCAACCGGGCAACTCCTCTCGGACGAGGGTCTTGCGCAGGCGGAGGCCCGGGTGGGCGACGCGCAGGAGCCCGAACTGGCGCCGAGCGCCTACGACGTGGTGGGGTCGTCAGCCGTCCTGTTCTTCCTGCCCGACCCGGGGGCCGCGCTGGCGGCATGGCGGAACGCCGTGGTGCCGGGGGGCCGGATCGGGGTGAGCACCTTCGGGCCGCAGGACGATGTGTGGCGCTCGGTTGACGATGTCTTCACGCCGTACCTGCCGGCGGCGATGCTCGACGCCCGCACAAGCGGCCGGCGGGGGCCGTTCGCCTCGGATGCCGGGGTGGAGTCACTTCTGGATCGTGCTGGCTTCGCCGATGTCCGGACAGTGCGTGCCGACCTCGCGGTCCACTTCGCGGATGCTGACCATTGGTACGAGTTCAGCATGTCAACCGGGCAGCGAGCGATGTGGGCGCTGGTCCCGGAGACGGAGCGCCGCGCGGTGCGCCTCGAGGCCGAACGCCGGCTCGCACCAGCGGCCCACCTGGGAGGTGGGTGCGTGGTGCATCAGCAGGTGCGCTACACCCTCGGTGTCCGACCCGGGGCAGCTTGAGGGCAGCTGCCCAGGCGGTGGGGCTCGGGGTCAGGGCTCGACGGTGATGCCGAGTTCCTGTGCCAGCCAGGGTGCGAGGTAGCCACTGCGCACGTCAACGCTGCGCCCGCCGGTGCGCCCGCCACGCTGCCCACGCGCCGGTGCTCCACAGCGCCCACACGACCAGGACGGGCTGGAAGAACAGGCGGATGAGCCGCGCCTGATCGGTGTCCAGGCCGAAGGCGTCGGTCCCGGTGACGTACTGCGAGATGTTGCCCGGGAAGATGGCCACGAAGAACGCCGCGACGACCCACCCGACGACGGCCCGGTGCCTCGTGAGCAGGATCAGCGACAGCCCCAGCGCGATCTCGACCACCCCGGAGGCGAGGACCACGAAGTCCGGGTCGAGTGGAAGCCACGTCGGCACCTGTGCCTGGAACGTCTCCCGCGACGGGCCGAGGTGGCCCACACCGGCGTAGACGAGGAACCCACCCAGGATCACTCGAGCGATCATCCGCGGGATGGACGTCGGAGCCAACGACGACAGCGAGGCGGTCGCGGGAACGGTGGTGGACTGCGTCACCCCCGTGAGTCTAGGTTGCGGCCCGGACCGCCGCCCCCGATACGCTCGCCCCAGTAGCTACGAGGGCCAGAGGAGACTGCCGTGGACAGCACTCGACCGATCGTCGACGCCGTCGTGATCGGGGGTGGGATCGCCGGGGTCGCGGCGGCGCACCACCTGGCCACTGCTGGCGCCCAGGTGACCGTGCTCGACCAGGAGCCTGCCCTGGCCCAGCACACCACGGGCCGCTCCGCCGCCATGTACCTGGAGAACTATGGCTCCACCCCAGTGCGGCGGCTTGTCCTGTCCAGCCGGTCCTTCCTCGAGGCTCCGCCCGAGGGACTCACCGACGCCGCGCTGCTCTCCCCGCGACCGGCACTCGAGGTGGGCGGTCCCGACGATGTCGACCGCCTGCGCGCGCGTGCCCGGGACGGCGCGGCACTCGTGCCGGGCATCCGGTTCCTGACCCCGCAGGAGGCCGTGGGCGCCTGCCCGGTGCTGCGCCGCGAAGCGCTCGGCGGGGCGGTCCTGGCACCCGGCTGCATGGACCTCGACGTCATGGCCCTGCACCAGGCGTTCGTCCGCGGGCTGCGCCGGGCCAGCGGCTCGGTGCAGACTGGCGCACCGGTCGTCAGGCTCGAGCGGGTGCCCGAGGGCTGGCGGGTGCAGACACCAGAGGGTGCCATCACAGCGCGGATCGTCGTCAACGCCGCCGGTGCGTGGGGCGATGTCGTGGCGTCGATGGCCGGGGTGGCCCCGGTCGGGCTGAGGCCCCTGCACCGGACCGCGTTCACTGTCCCCGCACCCGAGGGGCTAGGAGCCCGCGAGTGGCCATTGGTGCACGACCTGGACGAGGGCTGGTACTTCAAGCCCGAAGGTGCCGACCTGCTGTGCTCACCGGCCGACGAGACCCCCGAGGAGCCCGGTGACGCGCGGCCCCGCGAGGAGGACGTGGCCCTCGCACTGGACCGGATCAACCGGGCCACGACCCTCGACGTGCGCCATGTGCGCACGGCATGGGCGGGGCTGCGGACGTTCGCCCCGGATCGTGTGCCGGTCGTTGGCGAGGACGCGGATGCGCCCGGGTTCATCTGGGTCGCTGGCCTCGGCGGCTACGGCATCATGACCGCACCGGCAGTTGGGATGCTCGCCGCCGCCGCAGCACTCGGGCTTGCCCTGCCCCCGGAGCTGGCCGACCGAGGTGTCGATCCGGCCGACTACTCCGCCATGCGCTTCCGCTGAGCGAGGGGATGGCTTCATGGCCGATCCCCGCAAGCTGGCACGCGCCGCGCTGATCGCACCGGCAGTCGACAGGTCCCACGGCCCTCGTCGGCCCGTGCCCACCTGGGCGACAGAGGCTTTGGTCCCGCCGCGACGGGACATTGGCGCCTAATGCCGGAGTCCTGGGCGTGGCAACGTCATAGGTGAGGTGAGGAGCCCCCATGAGCGAGCCTGCCCTTGATGTCACCGACCTGCGGTTCTCCTACGGCGACAAGTCCGCTGTCGACGGGGTCTCGTTCAGCGTCGCACCGGGTGAGACGGTGGGACTGCTCGGCCCGAATGGCGCCGGCAAGTCCACCACGATCAAGATGGTCATCGGCCAGCTCAAGCCCGACGGCGGATCGATCAACGTCCTGGGCGGGCGGATGCCCGAGGATCGCAATCAGGTGCAGGCCTGGATGGGCGTGTGCTTCGAGGAGAAGAACCTCTACGCGGCGATGTCGGCCGCGGAGAACCTGACGTTCTTCGGCAAGCTGTTCGGCCTGAAGTCGATCGACGTCGACGGGCTGCTCGAGCGGGTCGGCCTGCTCGACCGGCGCAACGACCGGGTCTCGTCGTACAGCAAGGGCATGCGCCAACGGCTCATGATGGCTCGCGCCCTGGTCAACACCCCCGACCTGCTCGTCCTCGACGAGCCAACCGACGGGCTGGACCCGGTCTCGGCCATCGGGATCCGCGACCTCATCCGAGCCGAAGCGGCCCGCGGGGCAGCGGTGCTGCTCACCACGCACGACATGCACGAGGCCGACGACCTGTCCGACCGGGTCGCCTTCATCAACGCGGGGCGGATCCTGGTGGTCGAGACACCGGAGAACCTGAAGCTCCAGCACGGGACCCGGGCGGTGACCCTGCGCCGGCGGACCGGTGCGACGGTGTCCGAGGAGAGCATCTCGATGGAGGACCCCGAGACCCCCGGGCGGGTCGCCGCCGCGCTGGCCGATCCCGACCTGCTCACCATGCATACCCGCGAGGCGACCCTCGAGGACGTCTTCGTGGAGTACGCGGGCAGGGGGCTGGCCGGATGAGTGCACCCGCCGCAGCCCCACGCGAGTCTCCGACGGCGATCAGGTCCGGGACCCCACTCGCGCGGCCCAGCTCCGCCACCATCATCCGGGCGATCGTCGCCAAGGACGCCGTCGCCTTCCGGCGCAATCGCTTCCTGATGCTGATCACGTTCCTGGTGCTGGTCGCCTGGGGGGTCCTGTACCAGTTCCTCCCAACGACCGTCGATGAGACGTTCCCCGTGGGGATCGTCGTCGAGCAGGACGCACTGCCGCCGGGAGCGGACTTCTCCCCCGAGACGCTGGAGTCCGCTGACGGGACGGGCGTCACGGTCGCGCTGTACCCGGACGAGGCGGCGCTCGAGGCGGCAGTCACAGCCGGTGACGACGTGTCGGCGGGCATCGTGATCCCCTCCGGGTTCGCCCAGGACGCCGCGAACGGACTGACACCGACGGTCACGCTCGTCGTGCCCGCCGGACTGCCACCGCAGTTCGAGACGTTGCTCAGCTCGGCGGTCGCGGAGATCGGCTATGCGCTGAGCAACACGCCGGCTCCGGTGGATCTGGCCACGAGCACCACAATCGTGGGCACCGATCGTGTGGGCGACCAGATCTCACTGGCCGAGCAGATGCGTCCGATGATGCTCATCATCGTGCTGATGTTGGAGGTCTTCGCCCTTGCGACCCTCGTGGCCGGCGAGATCGCCGAGCGCACGGCCGTCGCGATACTGGCCACGCCCGCGTCGGCCGGCCAGCTGATCTCGGCCAAGATGCTGTTCGGCACGGTCATGGCCTTCACCGAGGCGGTGATCGTCGGGATCCTGATCGGGGCCTTCGGCACGAGCCCCGCCCTGATACTCGTCGCGCTGTTCCTGGGGGCCATCGTGGTCACCGGGCTGGGCCTGCTCGCCGGATCGTTCGGACGTGACTTCATGGACACGCTGATCCTGGGCATCCTGCTGATGATCCCGCTGATGATCCCCGCCATGGCCGCGCTCTTCCCGGGCGCTGGCCCCGACTGGGTGAAGCTGATGCCCACCTACGGGATCGTGGAGGTCGTCGTCGGGGCCAGCGCCGGGACGCTGGCCTGGGCCGACGCCGCCGGGCCGCTGCTCATGCTGGCCGCGTGGGGCCTGGCCCTCGGCGCCCTCGGTGCGGTGACGCTCAGGAGAAGGGTGGCCCGACTATGACCACATCACTGGCACCCACGCCGACCCCGGCGGCCCAGGCGAGGCCAACCCTGGGCTCACCCACAAGGCGGGTGTCCACGATGCTGGCCCGCGAGTTGAAGCTCGGGCCACGCTCCCCGGTTGTCCTGCTGGCCGTGGTCCTGCCACTGCTCATGACGTTCCTCGTGGCCTCCGTCTTCGGCGGCCTCCTGGAGTCCCAGCCCCGGCTGGGCATCCACTCCCCCGAGCCGACCTCCATCAGCTCATCGGCCGCCACGCTCGACGGCATCCGTTCGGTCGACTACGACAGCGCCGAGGCCATCCGCGCCGACGTCGCTGACCACGAGCTCGATGCCGCCCTCATCCTGCCTGCCGGGTTCGACGAGGCAGTGGCCGCCGGTGAACCGGTCCAGGTCACCTACCTCGTGTCCGGTCAGGCGCTGGCCTCCGATCGGGCGGTGCTCACCGTGACCGTGACCGCGCTGATCCGTGAGCTCACGGGCGCGGAGTCCACCGTGGTGGTGGACGTGATCACCGTGGGCGCGGAGGACTTCGTCCCGATCGGCGACCGGATGATCCCCCTGCTGGTCGTCTATGCGGTCGTCGTGGCCGCCCTGTTCGTGCCGGCTGCATCGATCCTCGACGAGCGGACCAAGGGCACGCTGAACGCCATCCTGGCCACCCCCGCCTCCATGGCTGAGGTGCTGACCAGCAAGGCCCTGTTCGCCTCAGTGCTGTCGATGCTGATGGGGATCGTGACACTGATCATCAACCAGGCGTTCTCCGGGGAGATCCTGGGGATCGTGCTGGCCCTGCTGCTCGGGACGTTCATGCTGGTCGAGATCGGGCTGATCATGGGCCTGTGGGTCCGGGACATGAACACCCTCTACGCGTGGATGAAGGCGGGCGGGATCCTGATCGTGCTCCCGGGCCTGATCGCCCTGTTCCCCACGCTGCCACAGTGGATCTCGATGCTGGCACCGACCTACTACTTCCTGCAGCCCATCTACGACCTGTCCGTCGGCGGGGCCACGCTGTCCGCAGTGCTCCCGACGCTCGGGATCTGCCTGCTCATCGGGCTCGCACTGCTGCCCCTGCTGTGGTGGTCGGCGGTGTCCACAGAGCAGCGCCGGCTGCAGGGCTGAGCAAGTCCTGCGGCCGCAAAGCGCCACTGCGTGGGGCTTCTCACAGACCCGGGGACTTCATGGAACCGACTCCGGTGTGCGACAGTCGTTGTCATGTACTCGCAGTTCGACCTCGTTGCTGGGGACGGCACGCGGCTCACAGCGTGGCACAACAACAGCGTCTACGGACCGCGCGTCCTGGTCTGCAACGGGATGGGCGTGCCCCCCGAGGCGTGGCCACGGCTGATCGCTGATGACTGTCGGTACCAGGTCGCCGGCTGGAACCAACGCGGCGTGCTCGGCTCGGATCGACCGGCCGATCCCACCCGCATCGAGATCGAGGATCACGTCGGTGACGCGGTCGCGCTGCTCGACGCCCTCAACTGGCCGGACGCGATCGTGGTCGCGTGGTCCCTCGGGGTGAACGTCGCCTTCGAGCTGGCCAACGAGTACCCGGATCGGGTCGCGGGGATCCTGTCGGTGGCCGGCGTCCCAGGCGGGACATTCGACACGATCTTCGCCCCGCAACTGGTTCCTCGGCCGCTGCGCAGGCCGCTCGGGCTGGGAATCGTGCGGACCGGCCGGGCGTTCGGCTCCCAGTTGAACATGCTCAGCCGTGTGGTGCCCAGGGGCCGCCCGCTGGCGGAAGTGATCCGGCACAGCGGAGTCGTGCTCCCGATCGCGGACGTGAAGGATGTTCAGCCCTGGACCGAGGCGTTCTTCGCCCAGGACTGGGACTGGTACTTCAACCTCGCCCTCGCCCTCGAGCGGCACGGCCGGATCGACCCCTCCTTCATCGAGGTGCCGGTCACGATCGTCGCGGGGGCCATCGACGCCCTCACCTCCATGGAGGACGTGCTGGCCTATGCGCGTGAGGTTCAGAATTCCGAGGTGCACGTGCTGGCGAGCTCGCACTGCGTACCCCTGGAGCACCCGGACCGGATCATGACCATGCTGGACGGACTGGTGGACCGGATCGAGGCCCACCACGCCGGGCAGTCCTACCTGGCGCGCTGGGCGGAGCCTGCGCGCGCCGAGAGCGACGTTGTCGACCTGCGCAGCACCAGCCCGACGCGGCAGGCTGACGAGCCCCCCGAGGCCGTGGCCGTCGTGCTGGATGTGCGCACCGAGCCGGCGCACCAAGTGAAGGGCCGCACGCGCACCTGAGCCACACGTTCCCGCACCACCCGCACAAACAGTGTGGGGGGCAGGCGGGGCGGGGCGGGCCGGGCCAGGACCCCGCTGATCCCTTGTTGCCGCCTGCCGCGCCAGCCACGAGGATGGGGGCGAACCGCCAAGGAACGCGCTGTGGGCAGGAGGTCGGTATGGATGCCAGCCCTTCCGAACGCGCGCACGCCGCCATCACGGCAACGGGCGTCGCCTTCGAGGTGACCACCCACGGACACGTGTCGAGCCTTGCGGAGGCCGCCGCCGCTCGTGGGCTCACGCCAGATCGCGTCCTCAAGACGCTCGTGGTGCGGCGCGCCGACGACGACTTCCTGTTCGTCCTGGTGCCCGGTGGCCGCTCGATCAGCTGGCCGAAGCTCCGCGGGCTGCTCGGCGTGAGCCGGCTGTCGATGCCGAGCGCGGACGTGGCGCTGAAGGTCACCGGCTACGTCCGCGGCACGATCACCCCCCTGGGTTCGACTCGTGCCTGGCCGGTCATCGCCGACGCTGCGATCCCGCCCGGCCCGGTCTCCATCGGCGGCGGGGCCAGCGGGACCGCGTTCACCGTGGACTCCGGGGCACTCGTGGCCGCCCTGGGCGGGCAGGTCGCCGACGTTGCTGACGCTGACACCTGACCGGGGCTGTCGGCGGTACGTCAATCCTTCGGACTCAGAAGCCGCTAGGGCCCTTCGACCCTGTCATCGCCCATCTGGGGGGCGTAATACGGACATATGACGACACGTGCCGAGGACCGGCGAACCCCAGACAACGCCTCCCCCGGGGGAAGCCCAGCCGGATCAGGACGCCCCCACCGCCGCCGCTGGCCGTGGGTCCTCCTGGGCCTGGCCGCAGCACTGGTGACGGTCTTCTACATCGGCGGCAGCTACTACTTCTCGGGCGTCGTCCACAATGACGTCTTCAAGGTGAGCCCGGGCGTTCCGGCCACGACGCAGACGGGCACGCTCACAGAGATCACACCCCCCGCCGACGGGGTCGAGGGGTTGGTGACCATGACCCTCGACGAGGACCACGCCACCCCGGACAAGTACGCCAACGCGACGGTCGGGATCCAGGTGGGCGACACGCTGATCGTCGCCGGACCGGCCACCGCGTCCGAGGGCGCCACCGTGACCCGGCCCATCCTCGACCTCGTGGGTGAGGTTCCGGAGAGCGGAGCACCGGCGGGCGTCAACCGTGACGTGTGGACCAACCCGGACCAGCTCGGCCTCGAGTACGCCGAGGTCGAGATCGACTCCGACGGGATCGCCTACCCCGCGATGGGTGATCCCCGGGTCATCGGCGGCCTGGGCCATCCTCGTCCACGGAAAGGGCGGGTACCCGCCCGAGATGCTCAGAATGGCCACGACCCTGCACGAACGCGGCGTGACCTGCCTGCTCATCACGTACGCGAACGACCCTGTGGCACCTCGGCCCGCTGATGAGCTGTACGGCTACGGGACCATCGAGGTCCCGCAGGTCGAGGCCGCGGTCCAGTACGCCCAGCAAGAAGGTGCGGAGAGCATCATCCTCGCTGGCGTGAGCCACGGGGCAGCAGTGTCCCTGGCCTACCTCGAGACCAGCCCACAGGCCGATGTGATCGACGCGGTGATCCTGGACTCGCCCCCGGCCGACCTGGCCGCGAACATCGATGCCCAGGGTGACACGCGCAGCCTGCCCGTGGTGGGCCTGCCCATCCCGGAGTCACTGGAGTCGCTGGCCATGCTTGTGACCGAGCTGAGGTTCGGGCTCGACTTCGACGACTACAACCGCCTGGCCGCGGCCGACCAGATCGCTGCCCCGACCCTGATCTACCAGGGCGGGATGGACACTGTGGTCGCACCGTCAGTGGCTCGCGATCTCGCAGTGGCGATGGGGGCGACCGCCACACTCGTCGAGCAGGCCGACGCCCAGCATGTGGGCAGCTGGAACGTCGATCCCGAGGCATACGCCGCAGCGATGCAGGAGTTCCTGAGCAACTCAGGGCTGTAGCCGCCGCGGTGGCCTGCCCGGGAGCAGGTGACCAACGACCCTTCCCCCGTCGATGTGAGCCGAACAGACTTGAGACGAGTTGACCTTCCGAGGGGAGGTTCCGTGGTGAGCGCGCGCGACATCCTTGAGCGGTGGCGCCCGAGCGCCACGCCGGGTGCCCCCTCGGCCGCGGGGGTCCCCGCGGACCGGGTCGCGGAGCGATCTGCCGAGCTCGAGGGTGTGCTCGCGCTCCTGGAGGATGCCCAGGTCGAGGCCCAGTCGATCAGGTCTGCCGCGGTGGCCGAGGCTGCCCGCCGGCGAGCGGCCGCCAAGGAGCAGGGCCGGACCCTGATCGCCGAGGCCCAGCGCAACGCCCAGGCGGACCGATCCGCGGCAGCTGCCTCCGCGCATGCCGCCGGTCAGGAGTCCGCGGAACGCATCCGGGCCCAGGCCCAGCTGGAGGCAGCGGCAATTGCCGAACAGGCAGCGGCGCGCCAGCCCGTCCTGATCGCCCAGGTTCGCGAGCAGGCACGCGCCCGGATCGCTGAGATCACGGGGGCTGCACCATGACCGCCAAGTGGGTGGCGGCCAGTGTGCGCTCCCGCGCCATGGTCCAACGACGGGTCGGTTCCGCCGGGGCGCGTGAACTTGCGGCCCGATCAACGCTGGATATGGCCATCGATGCCCTGGCGACCTCGCCGTACGGCCACGACGTCCGCAGCGGGCAGACCCTGGCACAGGCCCAGCACGCGGTGGTCGCGACAACGCTCTGGCACACCCGGGTGCTGGCCGGCTGGCTCCCCCGTGGGGACGCGCGGATCCTGCGCGTACTCGCCGGCGGCTTCGAGGTGGCCAACGTCGACGAGCGCCTCCGGGAGATCGACGGCGGCGCCCCCGAACCGGCCTTCCGGCTCGGGGGCCTGGCCACGTCGTGGACGATGCTCTCCGGGGCGGCGTCCGCGGCAGAGATGCGTCAGCTGCTGTCGCGTTCCGCATGGGGCGACCCCGGCTCCGACACCGCCGACGGGGTCCGCCTGGGCATGCGCCTGTCCTGGGCGGCACGGGTCTCGGCGAGCGTCCCGCGGGCACGCTCCTGGGCCGCCGGGGCCGCCGCCCTGATGGTCGCCCGTGAGCACCTGCTCGACCGGTCACGGATCGCGGAGTCAGCAGCCCTGATCGCCACTCCCCTGCTCGGCACGCGCTGGCAGGCAACCAGCACGCTGCAGGGCTTCGCCGAACGTGTGCCCACGGATGCGCAGTGGCCGCTCGAGCAGATCGATGATCCCGGGGACCTGTGGCGGGCGGAGACCGCGTGGTGGACGCGGGTCGCCGCCGACGGCTTCGCGCTCCTGCGGGCGCCCTTGACCTCGTCGGACCCGGTCATCGGAGCCGTCGCGGTGCTGGCAGCCGATGCGTGGCATGTGCGGGGGGCCCTCGAGGTTGCGGCGCGCGGCGGCGCATCGACCGCTCATGCGATGGAGGCCTTCGATGCCCTCGCGTGAGTCCTTCGAGCCGGTCCGCATGCGCCGGGTGGCGATCCTTGCCCCGGCCGAGAGCCTGCGCGACGTCCTCGTTGAGGTCGCAGGCCGTGGCACTGCTGAGATCGAGACCGCCCCGGAGGCGGAGGCGGGCCCCGCGGCGCGGATGCTCGTGGCGTTGCCCCACGATGAGGACACCGAGGCCACGCTGGTCCGGACCCGCCCTGATGTCGAGGCGCTGGCTGCGGCTGGGCGGACCGACCTGATCACCGGGGAGTCCCAGCTCGAGGTGCGCGCCGCCGCGGCTGTGAGCCGGGGAGAGGTGTGTGGCGTCCTCGGGTGGACACCCGCTGCCGAGGTCGAGCCGCTGGCCGGGGTCCTGGCTCCGCATGGTGGCGCCATCGTGCCGCTGCCCTCGCCGCGCGGCGTTGACACGCCGTCACTCGTGCACTCCAAGGGCCGGCTCAACAAGTCGTTCGCGCCACTGGTGGACACGTACGCGACCGTCCCCTACGAGGACGTGGACCCGACGGTGCTGGCCGGCCTGGCGTTCGCGGTCATGTTCGGGATGATGTTCGCCGACGCCGGTCAGGGCACGCTGCTGCTCATCGCCGGCGTGCTGCTGGCCGCCGACCGGATCCCCAAGCTGTCCGCGATCCGCAGGATCTGGCCGTTCGTCGTGGGCTCTGCGGTGATGGCCATCGTCTTCGGCGTGCTGTTCGGGCAGTTCTTCGGACCCACCGGGGTGCTGCCCGTCCTCTGGTTCGACCCGCTGGAGGATCCCACCCTGCTGTTGGGCATCGCCGTCGGCATCGGGGCCTGCATGCTGGCCGGCGCCTACGTGATCGGCACGATCAACCGGTGGCGCGAGGGGGGGTGGCGCCTCGCGCTGGTCTCCTCGTCCGGCGTGGCCGGGATCGTCGTGTTCCTCGCCCTCGGGCTTCTCGGGCTGGGGGTCTACTCGGGGTCCTCGTCGCTGGTCACGGCCGGCGTGGCCGTTGGGATCGGCGGGCTGGTCCTGTCCTACATCGGGCTGTTCGCCGCCTCCAGCGGAGGTGGAGCTGGCGCCGCCGAGGCCGGTGTCGAGCTCTTCGACGGGGTCATCCGGTTGGGCACGAACCTGATCTCCTTCGCCCGGTTGGCCGCATTCGGCCTTGCCCACGCGGCACTGCTTGCGATGGTGTGGGACGGCACGACCGCGCTGTGGGGCATGGGCGGCCTGGCCATGCTTGCCGCAGTTGCAGTCTTCCTGCTTGGAAACGTCGTGACGTTCGTCCTCGAGGGAGTGGTCTCCGGCGTCCAGGCGATGCGCCTGGAGTACTACGAGCTGTTCTCCAAGATCTTCGTCTCCGAGGGCCGGGCGTTCCGGCCCTGGTTCGTCCCCACCACCGAGGAGCGTGTCCCGTGACCGTGTGGTTGATCTGCCTCCCTGTCCTGGTCATCGTCGCGATGGCCGTCCGCGTTGCCGTGCGCAGCGGATCCGGAGCGGCACTGCGGGTGATCCTCGGGTTCAGCGTGGCGCTGGCGGCATTGGCCGCCGTCGTCCTGGTGCTGGTGACCAACGCGGACCCCGTGGTGGCGATGGGCGCCGCTGCGGACTCCACCTCGACGTCGGACTCGAGCTCGAACTGGGCGGCGCTGCTCGGCGCATCGATCGCCGTCGCCGGGTCGTGCATCGGTGCGGCGATCGCAGTGGCGAGCACCGGGTCGGCAGCGCTGGCCACGATGAGTGAGCGACCCGAGCTCTTCGGCCGCGCCATGGTCATCGTCGGCCTGGCCGAGGGGATCGCGATCTACGGCCTGATCGTCGCGATCATCCTCATGGGATACGCCTGACATGGGCGGCATCGCCGCGATCGGGGAGGCCCAGCGCGTGCAGGGCCTGGGTCTGGCTGGGGTGCTCGTGATGCCTGCCGACTCCCCCGAGGAGGTCCATGCCAGCTGGTCGCGGCTTCCCGAGGGCGTGGTCATGGTGATCCTGACCGAACGTGCCTCCACGGTCCTGGGTGAGGTCCCGGCTGGACGGTTGACGGTCGTGATGCCGCAATGACGACCGACGCCTCCCCCAACGGCCCTGCGCCCCCCCGAACCGGCCAGGTGCCCGTCGCCACCGATTCCGCGCCCACCCCGACCGACCCCCTGGCTCCCCTGATCGCGACACTGATCGAGCGCGCCGAGCGGGAGGCCGCCGAGGTGCTGGCCCAGGCCGATGCGGATGCCGCGGCGACCGTGGCGCGGGACCGCGCCGAGGCTGAGTCGATCCGGGCCGAGGCCCGGGCCAAGGGCGCCACCGACGCCGCCAACGTGCTGTCCGCTGAACGAGCCCGCGCCGAGCGGGAGGCCCGCGCCCTGCTCCTGGCCGCGCAGCAGGAGGCCCACGAGTCCGCCCGGAGGGCAGCCCGGGACGCCGTCTGCGGCCTGAAGGACGACCCGGGGTACCCCGCCCTGGTCGCCGCGCTGCGGGCTCGCGCCGAGGCCCAGCTCGGACCCGGCGCGCGGATCGTCGAACTGCCCCGAGGTGGCATCGCGGCGCACGCCGACGATCGCAGGCTGGAGTTCGGGCTGGACGCGCTGGCCGATGACCTGATCGACGATCTCGGCGCAGACATCGCGGAGCTCTGGGCGCCATGACAGCGCGGTCCGGACTGCCCGAATCCAGAACGACCGGCCGCGTCCTGCGAGTCAGCGGCCCGCTCGTGGAGGTCACCGGACTGGTCGATGTGGCGATGTCGGAGCTGGTCGAACTCGGGGTGCAGCACCTCCCGGGGGAGATCGTGTCGATCACCGACGGGGTGGCCACCGTCCAGGCCTACGAGTACACCGGTGGGCTGGCCCCCGGGGACGTGACCTCAGCGATCGGACAACCGTTGTCCGCCTCGCTGGGCCCCGGCCTGCTGGGCGGGACGTTCGACGGGCTGCTGCGACCCCTGCACGGAGCGGGTACCTGGCTGACCCCGGGAGACGGCCAGCGCAGTGATGGCCGTACCTGGGACTTCGAGGCGACGGTCGCGGTGGGCGAGGAACTCGCCGCCGGTGACACCGTGGGCATCATGCGGCCCGGGGGGCCTCTGGAACTCCGGGTGCTCGTCCCGCATGGATGCGCCGGCACCGTGGAGCAGATCGTCGCGACCGGTCGGTACGACGCACAGGCGACGCTTGCGGTGGTCGGCGGGCAGCAGGTCCGGATGGGCCAGCGCTGGCCCGTGCGCCAGCCCCGCCCCCACCGGGGTCGGATCGATGGCGGCGCACCACTGGTCACCGGCCAGCGCGTGCTCGACCTGCTGTACCCCGTGGCCCTCGGCAGCTCAGCGGCGGTCCCCGGCGGGTTCGGCACGGGCAAGACGGTGCTGCTGCAGCAGGTGGCGAAGTGGTGCACGGCCGACGTCATCGTCTACGTCGGCTGCGGCGAGCGTGGCAACGAGATGGCCGACGTGGTCGCGGAGCTGGCCGAGCTCGTCGACCCGCGCACGGGGGGTCCACTCATCCAGCGCACCGTCGTGATCGCCAACACGTCGAACATGCCGATGATGGCCCGCGAGGCCAGCGTCTACACCGGGATGACCGTCGGGGAGTACTTCCGGGACATGGGCCTGCACGCGGTGGTCATCGCCGACTCCACGTCACGTTGGGCCGAGGCCCTGCGCGAGTTCGCGTCCCGCTCCGGCTCCTTGCCGGCTGAGGAGGGGTACCCGGCCAGCCTCGGCTCGGCGCTGGCCGCCTTCTACGAACGCGCCGGCCACGTGCGCACCCTCGGCGGGCGCCAGGGGTCCGTGACCGTGATCGGGGCGGTGTCGCCACCCGGTGGGGATGCCACCGAGCCGGTGACGGCCAACACGGAACGGTTCGTGCGCAGCGTGTGGTCCCTTGACCGTGACCTGGCCTACGCCCGGCACTACCCCGCGGTGTCGTGGACCACCTCCTTCTCCCGGGACGCCGCGCCGGTGGGTTCGTGGCATGCCGCGCGCGGTGACCCCGAATGGGCACATCGCCGCGGCCGCGTGCTGTCCCTGGTCGCGGACGCCGACCGGCTCTCGGCGCTGGCCGACCTCGTCGGCGTGGGCTCGCTGCCCGGATCCGAGCGGATGGTGATGCTGACCGGCCGGCTGGTCCGGGAGGCCGTCCTGCAGCAGAGCGCGCTGTCGCGCAACGACGCGGTGTGCTCGCCGGAGAAGGGCGCTGCGCTGGTTGATGCCGTGCTCGCCATCCACGACAGGTGCCAGGCCCTGATCGAGGGCGGGGCGCTGGCATCCGTGATCGAGGAGGTCGACTGGGGACCCATCGTCCGCGCCCGCGACGAGACCGACTCGCAGGATGTTGCCGGCATCGAACAGCGACGCGATGAGGTCGTCGCGGCCCTGGACCGGTTGTCAGTGCCGGGGCGGGTGGCGTCATGAGGCGATGGGGCACTCTCGAGTACAGCGACATCACCGAGTTGCGCGGGCCGCTGCTGGTCGTGTCTGGCGTGCGCGGGGTGGGTTGGGACGAGTACGTCACCGTTCGGCTCGTGGACGGGTCCGACCGGCACGGGGTGGTGCTCGAGGTGGACGACGACGTCGCGATCGTCCAGGTGCTGGAGGGCACCGACGGGATCGACCCGCAACGCACCCGCGTGCGGTTCAGCGGGGCGCCCCTGCGGGTGCCGGTGGGCCCGGACTGGCTGGGGCGGGTGTGCAACGGGCGCGGGGTCCCGATCGACGGCGGACCACCGATCCACGGCACCGCGACAGCGGCCACGACCGGCGCCCCGCTGAACCCACTCATGCGCGAGCCGCCGGCCGACCCGGTCCTGACCGGCATCTGCGCCATCGACGGGCTGGCCACCCTCGTCCGCGGGCAGAAGCTGCCCATCTTCTCGGTCGCGGGCCTGCCGCACCTGGAGCTGGCGACCCAGATCGCCGCGCAGGCGAACGTGGGCGGCGAGGCATTCTCCGTGGTGTTCGCGGCGATGGGCCTGACCCATGCCGATGCCGCCGCCGTCCGCGACGGGCTGGAGGGTCGCTCCCGGGCCGGTGAGCTGGCGCTGCTCGTCAACACAGCCGACGACCCGGTCATCGAGCGCATCCTCACCCCACGCATAGCCCTGACCGTCGCCGAGCACCTCGCCTTCGAGCTCGGCCGGCACGTGCTGGTCGTCATGGCCGACATGACCAGCTACGGCGAGGCCCTGCGCGAGGTCTCCGCGGCGCGCGGCGAGATCCCTGCCCGGCGTGCGTACCCCGGCTACCTGTACAGCGACCTGGCCTCGCTGTACGAACGCTGCGGGCGCATTCGCGGGATGCCGGGGTCAGTCACGATCCTGCCGGTCCTGACCATGCCCGGCGGCGACATCACCCACCCGGTCCCCGACCTGACCGGCTACATCACCGAGGGACAGGTCGTGCTGGCCCAGGAGCTGCACGCGCGCGGCGTCTACCCCCCCGTCGACCCGCTGCAGTCGCTGTCCCGCCTGATGCGCAAGGGCGCCGGGGAGGGTCGCACGCGCGCTGACCACCTGGACCTCGCCGGCCAGGTGATGGCCGCCCTGGCGCATGCGCGCCAGGTGCGCGAGCTGGCCGACCTCGTCGGGTTGGAGACACTCAGCGGCACTGACCAGCTCTACCTGCGCTACGAGACCGCGTTCGAGCAGAGGTTCCTCAGCCAGGGCACCACCGAGGACCGCGCACTGGACCAGACCCTCGACCTGGCGTGGGACGTCCTGTCCGAACTGCCCCGCCGCGAGCTGACCATGCTGCCGCAGGCGATGATCGATGCCCACGAGGCTGCACTCCAGGGGGCGACCCCATGACCACCACTGTGCGCGGACAACCACCCGGCCGGGCCGGGCTGCCATGGCTGGCGCGACGGACCTCGATGGCGACCCGGGGCAGCGACCTGCTGGAACGCAAGCTGCGGATCCTGCACGCCGAGGAGCAGGCCTACGCCCTGCGCGCAGAACGCACCCTGGCCGACTGGGAGCGCGCTGCACGCGAGCTCGACCGGTGGATGCTGGCCTCAGCGCTCATCAGCGGGGAACGCGGCCTGCGTCTGGCCACGGACGGCGCAGACGCGGCAATGGACATCGATTGGCACATGACGATGGGGGTCCGGTACCCGGCTGGGGCAACGTGTGACCTGCCGAACGAACCAGGTGGGTTCGTCCCGGACAACACTGCGCTGCGGCATGCGCGCGCAGCGGCTCAGGCGGCCGTCCGAGCGGCGGTTGACCACGCCGTGGCTGCCGCAGCGCTGGCCGCGATCCGCACGGAGGTGGCGGGTACCCGGCGCCAGTTGCGCGCCCTGCAACGGCGGTGGCTGCCGCGGCTGGAGGGGGCGCACGCACGCCTGCTGCTCCAACTCGACGACATGGAGCACGACGAGCACGTCCGACTGCGCTGGGCAGCAGATTCCGCACGCACGGGAAGGCAACGCCGATGACCCGCATCCTGGTCGCGATCAACGACTCCCCGGCGGGGCTGGCGGCGGCACGCGCCGCGATCTGGCTGGCGACCGAGAGCAGGGCGACGGTGCTGGCGGTCCACGTCCTCGCAGACGAGGCGCCCCAGGACGGGCGCAGCCCACCGGGAGGTCGAGATCGGCCAAGCCCCGGGGGGTCGGTGGATGCCGACATCCGAGAACGAGAGGCCACTGCCGTCCTCGGCTTCGTCGCCGGACTCGCGCAGCAGGCGGGGGTCCCGATGGAGACGCGCATGCTGCCCGGCGGCCCGGGACGCGTGATCCTGGAGCAGGCCGCTCGCTGGGGCGCCGACGTGATCATGCTGGGCCGTTCAGGGGTCCGGCACGTGGGCCAACCGTTCGTCGGGTCCCAGGTGCTGTACGTCCTCGAGTTCGCCGACGTCCCGGTGGTTGTGGTGCCGGCGGTATGAGGGACGCGAACGCGCGGGGAAGGAGACATTGGGTGGCACGGGTTCTCGGTCGGGGCCGCCACCGAGCCCACGCCGGTCTGCGGGCCGGTGCCGCGCTCCTCCTCCTCGCTGGCAGCCTCTCGGGATGCGCGGTGGCATCCGAGGCGCCGTCGCCAGAGACCGCGTCGGGACCGCCGGCAGCAACACGGACCTACCTCCCGGGACTCGACGCCGACGTGCGCCTCCCAGAAGGCGCACGGTCCGCCGCTGTCCCAGTCGTGGTTCTCGTGCCCGGCGGCGGTTGGCAGACGGCCGACCGATCCGGCCTGTCGGACCTCGCGGCGCAACTGGCAGCCAACGGGTTCGTGACCGTCAACGCGACGTACCGGTCCGGTGCCGACAACGTGACCTTCCCGACCCCGCTGGACGACATTCGGTGCGCTGTCGCGTTCGCGGTCGCACGGGCAGAGGAAGCCGGCGTCGACGTCGGTCCCGTGATCGTGCTCGGCCACTCCTCCGCCGGTCACCTCGCTGCCCTGGCAGCCCTGGCGACCCCTTCCGTGACTGGCGAGTGCCCATATGACCCACCAGTCGTGGACGGGATGGTTGGCCTCGCAGGGGTCTACGACATCGAGCAGTTCGAGTCCGCGCTCCTGGACTTCTTCGGCGCACCGAGGTCCGAGGTGCCACAGGTGTGGGCGGAGGGCGATCCGATCGGCCTGGTCGAGGCGGGCCAGGCACCGGATGATCTCAGCGTGCTGCTCCTGCATGGGGACGCCGACGAACTCGTCCCGGTGACGCAGTCGGAGGACTTCGCGGCCGCGCTGCGGACAGCCGGCAACGAGGTGGAGCTGGGAGTCATCCCCGCTGGGACCCACGACACGATCTACAGCGCGGAGAGCGCCGCCGCCGAGGTGACCCGATGGATCCGTGGCCTGTGAGCGCCATGGCGCCGAATGATCGTCAGGTCTTGACGCCGGGGCAGCATGAGGGCTAGAGATGCAGGCACACGCACGGTCCAGGTGCCCGTCCGGACAGGCGCGCCCTGGGAGCGGTGCTCGCCCGAACGCGCCGAGCTTGATGCTCACCAGACCCTGAGGAGCGCAGATGAAGATCCGCAACAAGGTCGTGGTCGTCACCGGAGCCGGCAGTGGCATGGGTCGGGAGGTGACCCTGGAGCTGCTGCGGCGCGGGGCCCGGGTAGCCGCGGTCGACCTGCGCCAGGAGGGGCTCGCGGAGACCGCAGCGCTCGCCAACGCCGGTTCGGACCTCTCAACCCACGTGGTCGACATCAGCGATCGGGCTGCCGTCGAGGCCCTGCCGCACGACGTTCTGGGCAGCCACGGAGTTGTGGATGCCGTGATCAACAACGCGGGGATCATCCAGCCGTTCGTCCCGATCGCGGACCTCGACTACGCCGCGATCGAGCGCATCCTGAACGTGAACCTCATGGGCACGATCTACATGGTCAAGACGTTCCTGCCCCTGCTCACGGAACGCCCCGAGGCGCACATCGCCAACGTCTCGAGCATGGGTGGCTTCCTGCCCGTGCCGGGCCAGGCCATGTACGGCGCGTCCAAGGCTGCGGTGAAGCTCATGACCGAGGGGCTGTACGCCGAGCTGCTCGACACGGATGTCGGGGTCTCGGTGGTCATGCCCGGGGCCGTGGCCACGAATATCACGGAGAACTCCGGGGTGACGGTCCCGATGTCTGAGGCCGACGCCGCAGCCGCCGGCACGAGGACGACCTCGGCGCCGGACGCCGCCCGAACCATCGTCGACGGGATCGAGTCCGACCGCCTGCACATCTTCGTCGGCCGCGACTCGCGCATGATGAACGTCGCCAGCCGGGTGGCCCCGAAGCAGGCCACCCACCTCATCCAGAAACAGATGAAGAAGCTGATGCCCGGCGACGGGAGGACGCGAGGACCCGCATGAGTGGCCAGCCGAATCGCCCGCCGAATGGGCCGGATGGGGCATTCCCTGACGGCTTCCTCTGGGGCGGGGCCACGGCCGCCAACCAGATCGAGGGTGCCTACGACCAGGGTGGCAAGGGGCTGTCCATCCAGGATGTGGCACCCCGTGGGATCCAGGCCCCGCGCACACCAGCCCCCACGCCGGACAACCTCAAGCTGATCGGGATCGACTTCTACCACCGCTACGCCGAGGACATCGCCCTGTTCGCCGAGATGGGGTTCACGGTGTTCCGGCTGTCGATCGCCTGGTCACGGATCTTCCCCAACGGCGACGACCCGGAGCCGAACGAGGAGGGCCTGGCCTACTACGACCGGGTGTTCGACGAGTTGGAGCGGCACGGGATCGAGCCGCTGGTCACCATCTCGCACTACGAGACGCCGCTGAACCTCGCCGAGACCTACGACGGTTGGGTCAGCCGGGAGCTGATCGGGTTCTACGAGCGCTACGTCCGGGTCCTGTTCGAGCGGTACGGGTCGCGGGTGAAGTACTGGCTGACGTTCAACGAGATCAACTCGGTGCTCCATGAGCCGTTCCTCAGCGGGGGCATCAACACGCCCAAGGAGCTGCTGAGCCGGTCCCAGCTGTACCAGGCGGTGCACCACGAGCTGGTGGCCAGCGCGCTGGCCACGAAGCTGGCCCACGAGATCATGCCCGGCGCCAAGGTCGGCTGCATGATCCTGTCGATGCCGACCTATCCGCTGACTCCCGATCCGGCCGACGTCGTGGCAGTCATGCAGGCCGACCACCAGAACATGATGTTCGGTGACGTGCACACCCGCGGCTCCTACCCGGGGTACGCGTTGCGGCACTTCCGCGACCACGGAATCGAGCTGGACATCACCGACTCCGATCGCGAGATCCTGGCCAACACGGTCGACTTCGTGTCGTTCAGCTACTACATGAGCATCTGTGAGACCGGCGACCCCGCACGACGGATCGCGGGCGAGGGCAACATCCTGGGTGGCGTTCCGAACCCGACCCTGCAGGCCAGCCAGTGGGGCTGGCAGATCGACCCGCAGGGCCTGCGCGTGGTGCTCAACCAGTTCTGGGACCGGTGGGGCAAGCCGCTGTTCATCGTCGAGAACGGGTTGGGTGCCCGGGATGAGCTGGTCGAGGTCGACGGCACGATGACCGTCGTCGACGACTACCGCATCGAGTACCTCAACGATCACTTGGTCCAGGTGCGCGAAGCGATCGCCGACGGCGTGCAGGTGCTCGGCTACACGTCATGGGGCTGCATCGACCTCGTGAGCTTCACGACTGCCGAAGTGAGCAAGCGCTACGGCTACATCTACGTCGACCGAAACGACGACGGCACCGGCACGTTGGCCCGATACCGGAAGACGTCATTCGACTGGTACCGAGGGGTGATCGCGTCGAACGGCGCAACGCTGCACAGTCGCTGACCCGCGGCAGGGCGGTGTCAGGCCTGGGCGGCTGACGCCTCGCGTCCACAGTCCACAAAGCCTTCCGGGGCTTCGGTACCGTGGACATGGAGTGGCCGCCATGCCCTCCGGTGCGGCCGCCAGCACGGAGGAGTCGGTGATGATCGATCTGGGCGCCCTGCTGCACGATCTCTGCGCCGTGACCCCCGACCGGCGCCCGGGCAGCGCCGGCAATGAGGCGGCCGTGGATCTCGTGGCCGGGGTGATGACCCAGCTCGGCTGGCCGGTGCAGTGCCCGCGCTTCCCGGTGGTCGACTGGGAGGGCAGCCTCGGCGCGCTCACGATGGCCGGCCGTTCCTGGCCGCTGCACCCGAGCCACTACTCCTTGGGGTGGCAGGGGACCGCCCCCGTGCGCCTGGCCGCGACCGAGGCCGAGCTCGCCGAACCGCTGACGGGCTGCGTCGTGCTGCTGCACGGCGAGCTGGCATCAACCCCCCTGACCCCGAAGGGATACCCCTTCTACGGGTCCGAGCGGGACGCACGGATCATCGAACGACTCGAGAGCTCGGGCGCGGTGGCTGTCCTGGCAGTCACCGGCCGATCACCGGAGCTCGCAGGATCCCTCGACCCGTTCCCGCTCATCGAGGACGGCACGTTCACGCTCCCCACCGGCAACACCCGCGAGGACGACGGGGCCGATCTTCTCGACACGGTCACCAGCACTCCCGGGACCTCCGCCACGATCGACCTGCCCGCACGCCGATGGCCGGCGACAGCTCGCAACGTGATCGCCCACCGGGGCGACCAGTCGAACCGGATCACGGTCGTGGCGCACATCGACACGAAGCCAGGCACGCCGGGCGCGATCGACAACGGAACCGGTGTCGTCGTCCTCTGCCGCGTCGCCGAACTGCTCGCCGACTCTCCCGCGGGGGTGGAGCTGCTGGCTGTCAACGGGGAGGACTGCTACTCCGCCAGCGGGGAACTGGACTATCTCGCGACGACCGACCTCAGCCAGGTCCGACTGGCGATCAACATCGACGGCCTCGGCTACCGGGGTGGGCCCAGCGCCTACAGCACCTACGGCACGCCCGACGACCTGGACCTCACGCCGCTGATCGGGCTCGAGGCAGGACCTCAATGGCCACAGAGCGACCACATGGTCTTCGTCGGAGCCGGCCGTCCCGCAATCGCCCTGACCTCCAGCGACTTCCCCACCGTGATGAACGAGATCGCGCACAGTCCCGAGGACATGCCGGACCTTGTTGACCTGGATCTGGTCGAGCAGGCCGCGCAGGCGATCGCCGGGCTCGTCGGCGTCTCCTCCCGGGAGTGACCCGCGGATGGTCGATGGTGCGATCGCCGCGTTCATGATCATGATGGGCGTGGGGATCATCGTGATCTGGACCCGCGACATCGTCGCCGGCACGCAGTTCGATCACAGCAGTGGGCGGCGCCACGCTCGCGAGGGGGACGGATCGTTGCTGCTGCCGCACTGGGTGGCCGAGTACGCCACCGGCGTCGGCCTGCTCATCGGGGCCGCCGGGCTGCTGGCCGACACCGGGGGGGCCGCCGTTGTGTCGGCCGCCGCCCTCGGGGGGCTCTGGTACACGTCGGTGAACAGCCTGGGCTGGGCCCTGGCCAAACCGGATCGCCGCCCCTATGCGATCCCCATGGTCCTCGGCCTGGTGGGCAGCACCATCTGCCTGTTCACGCTGCTGGCCACGGTCGGGTGAGCGCAGCCAGCCGCGGATTCGCCTACTTGGCGCCGTGCTCCTGCTGTTCCTTGAGGTACTTCTCAGCTGAACGGTCCTCGATCTGCCGTCCATCAATCAGGTACGCCACGATGTGGAAGGCCAGGGCGAAGCCCCAGAACAACGTGATCCAGTACGCCCATTGGAGCCCTGACTGGCCCACGACCAGGTCCAGGGTCCAGAGGAAGGCGTTGCAGACCACGAATGCGCCGATGTGCCACATCAGGCCGGTGCGGTACTTGGCTCGATCCCGAGCCCGATCCTGCTGCGTGTTCGACATGTCACACGTCCCTTCTGCAGGTGCCCTCCACGTTTCCGCGCCCGCACAACGCCTGCAAGGGTCCTTGGACCCTTGTACATGGCAGCACCCCACCCGCATGACCGCAGGACGTTCCGCACTTGGCAAGCAGTGGCCCGCGCGCAAGGCTGGATTCAACCGTCGGAGCCTGGGCTGGGACCCAGTTCAGGGAGGAGCCCCATGAGAGCCATCGTGTGCACCGAGTACGGACCGCCGGAGGTGCTCCAACTCGCGCAGGTGGACAAGCCAACCCCCAAGGACGGCGAGGTCCTGATCCGGATCGTGGCCACCACGGCGCACGTCGGGGACGTGCGGATCCGCACCTTCAACGTCCCGCGCGGCCAACGACTCATTGCCCGGCTGGTGCTCGGTGTCAGGAGACCCAAGCATCCGATCCTGGGCATGGAGTTGGCCGGTGAGATCGAGGCCGTGGGCACGGGGGCGACGCGCTTCTCGCCCGGCGACGAGGTCTTCGCGTTCACAGGCTGGCATTTCGGCGGCTACGCCGAGTACATCTGCCTACGTGAGCGGCCGAGGAAGTCGGGCGAGAAGGATGGGTTGGTGGCGCTCAAGCCAACCACGATGACCTTCGACGAGGCCGCCGCTGGGCTTGCCACTGGCGCAGTCGTTGCACTGAAGGTGCTCCGCGCGGCCAACATCCGCCCCGGACAGGACGTCCTGGTCTACGGAGCCTCAGGCAGCGTGGGCACCTACGCGGTGCAGCTGGCCAAGGAGCTCGGGGCCAACGTCACCGGGGTCGCCAGCACCGCCAACCTTGAGCTGGTCGGGTCGCTCGGGGCAGACACCGTGATCGACTACACCACGGAGGACGGCACTGCCGGGGGGCAGTCGTACGACGTCATCTTCGATGCCGTGGACAAGCTCCCGCCAGCGCAGACCCGATGGGTGCTCAAGCCGAAGGGGCTCCGCCTGAACATCGTCAAGGATTCCGACTCCGGCCCCGGCGCCACCCCCGAGGACCTGGACTACCTCCGGAAGCTGGTCGAGGAGGACAAGCTCAGGGCCGTGATCGACCGGACCTATCCGCTGGAGCAGATCGTCGAGGCACACCGGTATGTCGAGAAGGGCCACAAGAGGGGCCATGTCGTCATCTCCGTGGCACCGGGGGATGGCGGGGCATAGGTGCTCGCGTCGGTCCGAGGAGCCCCTCGAGGGCGAGGTCGCTGCATCGACTCGGGGATGGCCCTGGGCTAGCCTCGGGCCGTGCCCACAGCCCGGCTCCTGGTCGTCCACCACACCCCCTCCCCCGCGGTCCGCGAGCTGCTGGAGGCGATCGTCGCGGGCGCCTCGGCCCCCGAGCTCGCCGACGTCGAGGTGGCCGTCGAGCCGGCCCTGTCGGCGACGGCCTCCGACGTCCTGGCCGCGGACGGGATAGTCCTGCTGACGCCGGCCAACATCGGATACATGAGCGGTGCGCTCAAGCACTTCTTCGACACCGTCTACTACCCGTGCCTGGACGCCACCCGCAGCATGCCGTGGGGGCTGGTCGTGCACGGCAACGACGACACGAGCGGCGCCGTGCGTTCGGTGGAGAAGGTCGCCGGTGCCCTGAAGTGGGAGAAGGCTGCGCCCGCGGTCGAGATCGTCGCCGCGCCGCAACCGCCCGACGTGTCGGCGGCCCGGGATCTCGGGGCCACCGTGGCGGCGGTCACCCTGGAGCGCTCCACCTGAGCGACATCCATCCGCTGCCGCCGCGAATCCAACCATGACTGATCTGGGTGGACGGCTGGGCGGCCCTTGCGGGCGGGACTCAGCCCAGGACAAGCGCGTGCGCCCCCTGGCAAGCTTCGGCCATGACTGACGGGGGCATGGAGCACGGTATCTACGAGGACCTCGTTACCTCCGCGCTGGAGGAGCAACTTCGCCAGCTTCTCGCGACGGACACTCCGGTCACGCGGAGCCTCCGGGATTCCGAGGCCGCGGACCGGTTCGCCCTACATGTCTCGGATGCCGTCCGCCGCGCGATAGCCGCCCAGCCCGACCATGGCCGTGCGGTTGAGTCCTCCCGTGTCGTAGCTGCGCTGCTCCAGCAACTGGAACGGGAGTTCCACACCTACTCGGCCGCACCCGACCTGCCCGCAACGGAGCCCACCGTGCTCACCGGCGTGGTGACCCGCAACCCGGACGGATCGACCCCTGCGTTGGACTCCCCGATCACGCCACTGCTGGACACGACGGTCCTGACCAACAGCAAGCAGGACCTGAACATGTCCGCGCACCTCAAGTCCGAGATCCGTTCCTCGTCGGGCATCGACGCGATCGTCGCCTTCATCCGCCGGCCCGGGGTCCGCCCCCTGCTCGCCGATCTGAACAGGGTCATCGAGGCCGGCAATCGGGTCCGGATCCTCACGACCTCGTTCACCGGGTTCACTGAGGTCGAGGCTCTGACGATGCTGGCCAATGCCGGAGCCGACATCGGGGTCTCCTACGACACGAGCAGCTCGCGGCTGCACGCGAAGGCCTGGATCTTCCACCGGCCTGGACGGGCATCGACGGCTCTCGTAGGCAGCTCGAACTTCACCTCGCATGCGCTGGAGAGCGGCCTGGAGTGGAACGTCCGGCTCGCCCAGCGGCGCAACCCCGACGCAGTCGAGAAGATGATGCGGGTCTTCGACTCCTACTGGGAGTCCGATGACTTCGTCAGGTTCGACGCCGATGAGTTCCGCCACCGCGCCGACAACCCTCCGCTGCCGCCGGGCTCAGCGGATATTCAGTTGTTCGACATCGCAGCCCACCCATTCCAGGAGCGGATGCTCGAGGAGATCCGCGTGGCACGCGAGTTGGGCCATCACCGCAACCTGCTCGTCGCCGCGACGGGAACGGGCAAGACCGTGATGGCGGCGCTGGACTACAAGCAGCTGCGGCAACGGCTGCCGCGAGCGCGCCTCCTCTTCGTCGCCCACCGTGAGGAGATACTCGACCAGTCGCTTCAGACGTTCCGCGTAGTCCTCGGCGATGCGGCCTTCGGCGAGAAGTGGGTGGGCAACCACAGGCCCAGGCACTTCAAGCACGTGTTCGCCTCCATCCAGTCGTTGAGTCGAAACGGGCTGGCAGCCCTCGAGCCGGACCACTTCGATGTCGTGATCGTCGATGAGTTCCACCATGCGGCAGCAGCCACCTACCAGCGGCTCCTGACGATGGTGAAGCCCCTAGAGCTCCTGGGGCTGACGGCGACGCCGGAGCGCTCGGACGGCCTGAGCGTGCTGGACTACTTCGATGGGCGCATCGCCGCCGAGATGCGCCTGTGGGATGCCATTGCCGAGGGTCGGCTCGCCCCCTTCCAGTACTTCGCGATCCACGACGGTGCGTCCCTGACCGAGGTGCCGTGGAGGCGGGGCAAGGGCTACGACGTCGACGCCCTCACCAACGTCTTCACCTCCGACCAGGCGTGGGCGCGGCTCGTGATCCGCAGGACGGCCGAGCAGGCGGACGTGCGGCAGATGCGGGCGATGGGCTTCTGCGTCAGCGTTGGCCACGCGCGATTCATGGCCGATCAGTTCAATTCCGCCGGCATCCCATCCGTGGCGGTGTGGGGCGATTCACCGGACGAGGAGCGTCAACAAGCCCTGGCCGACCTGCGTTCGGGCAGGCTCCGCGCCGTCTTCAGTGTGGACCTGTTCAACGAGGGTGTGGACATCCCGCACCTCGACACGTTGTTGATGCTGCGACCCACCGAGTCGGCAACGTTGTTCCTGCAGCAGCTCGGTCGCGGGTTGCGAAGGACCGACGACAAGGCCGCCTGCACCGTCCTTGACTTCGTCTCCCAGCACAATCGGGAGTTCCGCTTCGACCAGAAGATGCGCGCCCTGATCGGTGGGGGCTCGCGCAAGGACCTCGTCCGCAACATCGAGCAGGGGTTCCCGAACCTTCCGCCGGGCGCCAGCGCCACGATGGACGCGGTCGCCCAGGACATCGTCTTGGAGTCGATCCGCAACTCGCTGCCGTCGAACAAGCGGCAGTTCGTCGGCGAGCTGAGGGCGATGGTTGCGGGGGGCCACGAACCGACCCTGCCGAACTTCCTGGCTCACACGGGGGTGGAGCTCCCCGCCGTCTATGCATCGGGCCGCAGCTTCTCGGACATCCTCGATGCCGCCGACCTGCCGGTCGCCCCCTCCGGTGGCCACGAGACATCCCTGCGCCGGGCGCTGGGGCGACTCCTGCACGTCGACGACCTCGAGCGGATCGCCCTGTACCAGCGCTTGTTGAGCGGGCCCTCCCCGGATGTCGCCGGGCTCGGCGAGAGACGCGCGCGACTCTGGCGCATGCTGATCGCTCAGGTCACCGAGCAGGCGACCACGAAGGACACCGGGCTGCAAACGGCTACCGATCTGCTGTGGTCCCATCCCCAGGTGCGGACGGAACTCGCCCAGATCCTTGATGTCCTCGCTGTCCGGATCGACCACGAGCACGCTGCTCTACGGGATGGCGATCCCTGTCCGCTGCTCGTACACGCCCGATACTCACGCATCGAGATCCAGGCAGCCTTGGGCGATGGGGGCGGGGCGAAGGTGCCGGACTGGCGCGAAGGCACGCGATGGCTGGCCGACGAGCAGGCCGACGCATTCCTGGTCACCCTCAACAAGGCCGAGGGCAACTTCTCCCCCACCACGGCCTACCGCGACTACGCCATGACTCGCACCCTGTTCCACTGGGAGAGCCAGTCGACGACAGGCCCCGATTCCCCCACCGGTCGGCGCTACCAGAGCCACGCCCACGACGGATCGCGGATCATGCTGTTCGCCCGGATGAATCAGACTGACCGGGCCTTCTGGTTCCTTGGGACGGCCACGTACGTGTCGCACGAGGGGGCGCGACCGATGGCCATCGTGTGGAAGCTCGACCATCCCATCCCGGCCGACCTGTACCCGGACTTCGCCGCCGTCGGCGTCGCCTGACGGGGATCTCCCAGGGGCATTCTGCTTGAGCTTGCTGCGACAACGGCTGCACGGATCCCCCGACTCGGACAGCAGCCCGGTCAACGAGATCGGGACGCCTGTGGGCTCACTGCTCGGCACTCTGTTGGCCGGGCCCACGGCCTCCCAGCGGGCCTGTGGGCACGACGATCGGCCCTGGCGCTCTGGATTGGCGTCCTCGTCACCACCCCGAGCGGTCCGGACAGCATGGCCATAGGCTCTCAACACACGACCAGGAGGAACATCATGAGCGCAGCACCTGAGACCGGCACGCCAGCGGCCGACCACGCCGAGACAGCGGATCGGTTGGCCCAGCTGCTTGCTGACAGCTACACCCTGTATCTCAAGACCCACAACTACCACTGGAACGTCACCGGACCGCACTTCGGAGCCCTGCACGCCCTGTTCGAGGTGCAGTACACCGACCTGTCCCTGGCCGTGGATGAGATCGCCGAACGGATCCGCGCCCTCGGCCACCCGGCACCCGGTTCGTACGCCGAGTTCGGGGCCCGCACCACGATCTCCGAGGCCAGCGGGCCAACGCCGGCCATGCAGATGGTGGCAGCCCTGGCCGGGGACCACGAGACCCTGGCTGCGGCAGCCGCGGAGGTCATCGTGGTGGCACAGGCCGCCGCGGACGAGCCCACAGCCGGCCTTGCCACCACCCGCCAGGAGATCCACCAGAAGGCAGCGTGGATGCTGCACTCGTTCCTGGAGTAGCGCAACGCGCGGCGCGGTCCACCTCCGCGCCCACCAGCGATCAGCGACAACCCGGTCAGGCCACGACCCTCCCCCGCAACACGACCGCGCGGGCCGGTGCAGCACGCGCAGGTCGGTCAGCGGATCGGCGTAGCCAGGGAACCTCGAACGTTTGCGGTTCCTACCGGCTCGATGAACCCGTGGCCGCTACCGGCCGCGCTGGCCGGCCTGCGCTGCCTCCAACCCGTCGAGGATCAGGTCAAGACCGAACCTGAACTCCTTGCCGTAGCTGTATCCGACCTTCAGGACGTGCTGGGCGGTCAGCTCCTCGAGATACGGGTACTGGTCGGAGGGGAAGGCATCGAGCATCGGTCCCACCAACCCCGCCATCTCCTCGGTGCTGGTGGCCTCGTCGAAGGGCAGCGTCACCTCTTGGAGCACGAAGCCGTAGATGTAGGCGTCCAGCAGCGAGAAGGCGTGTGCAGCCATCTCGACCGAGAACCCCGCCTGGCGCAGGCAGCCGAGCACGGCGTTGTGGTGGGCCAGCGTGGCCGCGCCCGGTGACGTCCTTGACTCCATCAGCGCAAGGGCCCACGGGTGCCGGGTCAACGCCGCGCGCACACTCAGGGCTCGATCGCTCATGGCTGGTCGCCAGGCGGTGCCCGGCTCGGGCAGCTGGACCTCGCTGAACACCAGGTCCACCATCCCGTCGAGGATGTCGTCCTTGTTGGCCACGTGATGGTAGAGCGACATGGCCTCTACCCCGAGATCGCGGGCGAGGCCCCGCATGGTGACCGCCTCGATGCCCCGGGAGTCAGCCAGGGCGACCGCTGCCTGCAACGCCCGCTCCCTGGTCAACGGGACACGCACTCTGGTCTTGGTGCTGGTGCCGGTCATCGGCTCCTCCTCCCGCGTCGACGAACGCCTGGTGAGCGGCTCCGCCAGCGCTGGGCGCCCGGAGCATCATTGACAACCTTACACCGTATGGTGTACGTTCACCATGACCTTACGGAGTAAGTTTCGTCGACAACGGAGAGAGCAACCATGACCAACACGATGCGAGCGATCGTCCACCACGAGTACGGGACGTCTGAGGTGCTCCACCTGGACGAGATTGAGCGACCGAAGCCCGGAGACGGCGAGGTGCTGGTGCGCGTGGGGGCGGCTGGGCTGGACCGCGGGACGTGGCACCTCATGGTCGGCCAGCCCTACCTGATCCGCCTGGGCTTCGGGCTGCGCGCGCCGAAGAACCCGGTTCCCGGCCTCGACGTCGCGGGCACCGTCGAGGCGGTGGGCGCGGGGGTGACCAGGTTCGGCGTCGGCGATGAGGTCTTCGGGACCTCCAAGGGGTCTTTCGCCGAGTACACGATCGCCAAGGAGTCCAAGCTCGCCCACAAGCCAGCAGATCTGCCCTTCGAGCAGGCCGCTGCGGTGCCCGTCTCCGGGCTCACCGCCCTGCAGGCGGTGCGGGATCGCGCCAAGATCGAGGCCGGCCAACAGGTGCTGATCATCGGAGCCTCCGGCGGCGTCGGGACCTACGCCGTGCAGCTGGCGAAGGCAGCCGGCGCCCAGGTGACCGGCGTGTGCAGCGCAGCAAAGGCAGATCTGGTCCGATCACTGGGAGCGGACCACGTCATCGACTATGCGACGGAGAGCTTCGCCGACGGCAGCCAGACCTACGACGTGATCCTCGACATCGGCGGGAACTCACCCCTGAGGACCCTGCGCAGTGTGCTGACCGACACGGGCACGCTGGTCATCATCGGGGGCGAGGAGGGCGGCAAGCTGACCGGCGGGATTGATCGGCAGGCTAGGGCGATGGCCCTGTCCGTGTTCAGCAAGCAGCACCTGACCACCTTCATCTCCTCGGAGAACCACACCGACATGGCCGAGCTCGGCCGGCTCATCGAGGATGGCACCCTGACCCCGACGGTCGACCAGGCCTACCCGTTGGCAGAGGCCCCGGCGGCGATGCGCAAGATGGAGGACGGGCTGGTCCGCGGCAAGGTCGTCATCACCGTCTGACCGTGGCCGCAGCTCGGGGCGCTCAGCCGCTTGCTGCATCGCGGGAGCGCTACCCGACCACCCACTGGTCATCAGCGATCAACGGGATCCGCGTCCCGTCGGCGGTGACCCCGGTGATCGACACCCCCGGGCCACCGACGACTACGTCGGTGTGCACCGGGGCGGCGTTGAGCAGCTCGGGAGCCGCACCCTCGGGCATGCACATCCCGAATGCCTGGCCCCACGCGATGTGCGCTCCGGCGTTCTCGTCGTACAGGGTGTCGTGGAAGACCACACCCGCCTCGCGGACACGTGAGGTGCGGTCCACGAGCGCGACCTCGCCGAGCCGGCGGGCGTTCGGGTGGCTGTCGAGCTCGGCGCGCGCGGCGTCCCCGCCGCGATCAGCCTGCGCGTCGACGATCTGGCCGTCGGCGAAGGTCAGCACGAGCCCCTCGACCATGATCCCGCTGCTCGGCATCATGAGCGGCCGGGTCAGTGCGACGACCCCCTCGGCACGTCGCGGGTCCGGGGAGCTGAAGACCTCCTCAGTCGGCAGGTTCGGCGCGAACTCGACACCAGCATCCGTCCTGATCCCGCCCCCCACCCAGCGTCCGCCCGGGAGCAGCCCAATCGTCAGGTCGGTTCCCGGACCCTCGTAGTGCAGCGCGTCGAGGGCAAGCGCCTGAACCGCGGCACTGCGACTGCCCAGCGTGGCCAGGTGGTCCCGCCACGACTGCACCGGATCGGGATCGTCGAGCCGGACCGCCGTGGCGACCAGCTGCCACAGTCGGTCGACGTCGGGCTCCCCGAGGACGGCCTCGGCCCATCCGGGGTTGGGCGCGGCCACGATGTTCCAGGCCACCTTCCCGCCCATCAGCACCTCACGCGTGCGCACGGCCAGCTCACGCTTCTCGGCGGCGACGACCGCGGCCGGGTCGAGGTCGTCCATCAGGTGCGGGTCCGGGTTGCCGCTGAGCCGGACGATCGCCGCGCCCTCGGCCTCGAGCCGGTCCAGTGCTGCGTGGTCCACGGCGGTGGCGGCTGCGAGGGCCGCACTGGCCCCGTGCGCGATCCCCGCGTGGCGCACCACGTCGTCGGAGTAGTCGACGTCCACGCGCCCGGCGCCTGCGGCGTAGCAGGCCGCAGCGATCGCACGGGCGAACTCGGCGTGCTCGACAAGGCCGCGGATCGACACGAGCTGGCCGGGCTGGATGTTCACCCCCACCCGGGCAACGACTTCGGCATAGCGTGTGAGCAGTTCGGCGGGATTCAGGTCAGTCGTCGGCATGCCGGGGAACGTACCAGCCGAGTCCAGTCACACGGCACTCTGCCGTGGCCCCACCCGTACCTGACATCTGTCATGCCGAGGTCGTGATTCCGGGCACTACTGCCGCAGCACCTTGGGCGCGAGCCTTGGTGCATGACGACACCACAGAAGACACGCCATGACCTGCCCACCAGCCACGACACCACCGTCCTCGCCGAGCTGCGTGGTGCCTCCAAGCAATTCGGAAAGGGCTCGGCGACGGTCCAAGCGGTCCGAGAACTGGACCTGGAGGTGCGTTCCGGCGAGCTCCTGGCCCTCCTGGGGCCCAACGGGGCCGGCAAGTCCACGGCGATCGGGATGCTCACGGGCCTGACGGCACCTACATCCGGCACGGCGCAGCTCTTCGGGCGCAATCCCCGAGACGTGCGGGCGCGGCGGCGCCTCGGTGCGATGCTGCAGGCCTCGGGGGTACCGGACACGCTGCGTGTGCGCGAGTTGCTCAACGGGTTCCGCGGCTACTACCCCACTCCCCTGCCCATGGCGCAGGTCATTGCCGCGGCCGGCCTGGACGGCCTGGAGGACCGCATGTTCGGCGAGCTCTCCGGCGGCCAGCAGCGACGCGTGCTGTTCGGCATCACCCTGGTGGGCGACCCCGACCTGCTGATGTTCGATGAGCCGACCACCGGCCTGGACGTGGACGCCCGGCGAGCCCTGTGGGCCACGTTGCGGGAGCTGGCCCGGTCGGGGCGCGGCGTCGTCCTCACCACGCACTACCTCGAGGAGGCTGACGCCCTGGCTGACCGGATCGTGGTGATCGACCGCGGTGTCGTGATCGCCGAGGGGACGCCCACGGAGATCAAGGCCCGGGTGCCGGGGCGGCGGATCCGCGCACAGTCCTCAGTGAGCGTCGCGCAGGCGCAGCTGTGGCCCGGCGTGGCCCGGGCATCGCGTGTGGGTCCGTGGCTCGAGCTACTCGTCGGATCCGCTGAACCTGCCCTGCGCGCTCTGCTCGATCTGGACCCGGCGGCCACTGAGGTGACCGTGACCGAACCAAGCCTCGAGGAGGCCTTCCTCACCCTGACCAGCGACACGGAGGCAGCAGCATGACCACCCTCACAGTGACAAGGGCGATGACCGACGCTGGGACGCTCCGGTCGAACCCGGCCAGGATCTACGTCACAGAAGCCCGCCACGAGTTCCTCAAGCTCATCCGCATCCCGATCTTCGCCGTGAGCACCATCGCCCTGCCGGTCATGTTCTACGTGCTCTTCGGGATCGCATTCGCGGGAGGTGAGGCCGGCGGGGTCGGCGTCACCACCTACATGCTGGCGACCTACGGCACCTTCGGTGTCATCGGTGCCGCGCTGTTCGGCTTCGGCGTCTCGGTCGCCATGGAACGCGGCCAGGGATGGATGCGCCTCAAGCGCGTCTCGCCGATGCCCCCACAGGCCTACTTCGTGGCGAAGGTCGTGATGAGCACGACCGTCTCCGCCCTGATCATCGGGGCGCTGTTCATCCTCGGCGCCACTCTGGGTGGTGTGCGGATGCCCGCCGCGCAGTGGATCAGCCTCGGGTTGGTGCTGGTCCTCGGGGCGCTGCCGTTCTCGGCGATGGGCCTGGCCTTCGGCTACCTGGTGGGGCCGAACTCCGCTCCGGCCATGCTGAACCTGATCTACCTGCCGATGGCGTTCGCGTCGGGCCTGTGGATCCCGATCCACCAGCTGCCCGCCTTCGTCCAGGGGATCGCTCCCGCGCTTCCGCCCTACCACTTCGCTCAGCTCGCCCTCGGTACAGTCGGTGCCGCCGAGGGCGGATCTCAGGCACTGCACGCCGTCGTGCTGCTAGCGTTCACCGCGTTCTTCCTGGCCGTGGCCGCGTGGGGCTTCCGGCGCGACGAGGGCCGGACCTACGGATGAGGCGCACCTGATGAGCCAGAACCGGTCGCACCCCACCCGCTACATGCGGTACGTCTGGCTGGTCTACCTCCTCGCGCTGTTCTACCAGCCCGCGTTCGACCCCACGACCGACGCCCTGGACTGGCTGGCCGTTGCGGTCCTGATCGCCGCGTTCCTGCCGATCTACGCAGCGACATTCCGGGCTCGCGACAACCGGCAGATTCTGACCCTCGTCATCGCGCTCGCCGCCCTCGCCGTTGTCGGATCCCTGGTCAACGGCGGGGCCAGCGTGTTCGCGATCTATGCCGCCGCCGTGGCCGGTCGCCTGTACCCCACCCGCCGGGCTGTTCAGGTGGTCGCCGCACTCTTCGGGATCGTCGCGCTGCTGATCGTGATCTCGCCGGTCCCGATGCCGTGGCGGCTGGCCGCGCTGGCCCCCGCGTTGTTCTTCACTCCGGTCATCGGGGCAACCAGCATCTTCGAGGCCGAGCGGGACCGCGCGAACGAGCGCCTGGTGCGCGCCAATGACGAGATCGAGCGGCTGGCGACGATCGCCGAGCGGGAGCGGATCGCCCGGGACCTGCACGACCTGCTCGGGCACACCCTGTCGGTCATCGTGCTGAAGTCCGAACTGGCCGAACGGCTGATCCGCGCAGATCCCGACCGGGCCACGGCCGAAGTGAAGGACATCGAGCACATCGGCCGGGAGGCCCTTGGAGAGGTGCGCGCCGCAGTCACCGGATACCGGGCCCGTGGCCTGGGCGCCGAGCTCGATGGGGCGCGGGTGGCGCTGGAGGCGGCAGGTGTCGACGTTGAGGTGCAGGCCGAACCGACCGACCTGCGACCCGAGCAGGAAGCCGCCCTGGCGATGGCGCTGCGCGAGGCCGTGACCAACGTGGTGCGTCACGCCGACGCCCAGCGCGCCACCATCAGCATCACCAGAGGCGGTGGCGTGGTTCGGCTCGAGGTGATCGACGACGGGCGGGGCACCTCGGGGTTGGCCGGATCCGGACTCACGGGCATGCGCGAGCGGATCGCCGCGCTCGGCGGCCAGGTGGAGGTGCACGACGGGGTAGGCCGCCCAGACGGGGGTGGGACAGCGGTCGAGGTGACACTGCCCCTCGCGGGGACGGTCGACGACGGCCGTCCGGCGCAGGAGGTGGGTGGGCGATGACGATCACAGTGGTCCTGGCCGAGGACCAGCTCATGGTCCTGGGTGCCCTGAGCACCCTCCTCGGGTTGGAGTCCGACATCGCCGTGGCTGGCACAGCTTCTGACGGCGAGGAGGCCGTGCGCCTCGTTGAGGCGCTGCAGCCGGATGTGCTGCTGACCGACATTGAGATGCCCAGGATGACGGGGCTCGAGGTGGCTGCCGAGATCCGGCGCCGAGGCCTTCCGACCCGGGTGGTGATCCTGACCACCTTCGCCCGCAGCGGGTACCTGCGACGGGCGATGGACGCCGGCGCCGTCGGCTACCTGCTCAAGGACGCGCCGGCCAGCGCCCTGGCCCAGGCCGTCCGCGACGTGCAGGCCGGCGGTCGCGCGATCGATCCCGAACTCGCCGCCGATGCGTGGGGCGCGCCGGACCCGCTGACCGACCGCGAGCGCCAGGTCCTGCGCCTGGCCGGTGACGGGTTGGCCAACGGCGAGATCGCCGGGCAGCTGCACCTGTCCGAGGGCACGGTGCGCAACTACTTGTCCGAAGCGATGGGCAAGCTCGGCGCATCCAACCGGGTCGCTGCTGCGCGGCTTGCCCGTGACCGGGGCTGGCTGTGACGTCGCAGGCCGCCGTGCCCGCAACACGGGGTCGCCGGGGCCTCGACGGGCCGCTCGTCGCCTTCTTCGTGATCGCCTTCGCGCTGGCGTGGGGCATGTGGCTTGTGGTCGCGTGGGTCGCCGACCAAGCGGGTATCGGAACCAACGACTTCCTCCGCCTCGTCGAGGAACGACGGCTCGAGGGGGTGGACCCAGCGCTGCCAGGCTGGTTGCTCTACGGGATCACCCGCGTGATCGACTTCTCGTTCTCGATCGCCGGGCTGATCATGATCGGCATCACCGCAGGCACGGCGGGGTTCCGGGAGCTCGGTCGCCGGTTGCTGCTGTGGCGGTTCCCGGTGCGTTGGTACGTGCTCGCACTGCTGCCTGTGTTCCTGCTCGCCGGTGCCGCGCTTCTCGCGGCCAAGCCGCTGGTGCTCAGCGGGCAGGCGATCGTCGCAGCCCTGTTCAGCCTCGAGGCGGGGCTCCTCGTCTCACTGTTCCTGCGCGGCGCGATGGGCGAGGAGCTGGGCCTGCGCGGGTTCGCCCTTCCCCGTCTCCAGGAGCGGGTGTCGCCCTTCCGGGCCAGCGTGATCATCGGCGTCCTATGGGGGCTGTGGCACCTGCCGGTGCTGATCTCACGTGATCCGGTCTCGATCGTGCTCTTCCTCGTGCTGGCCCTGGGGCTGAGCTTCGTCTTCACGCTCATGTTCAACGGCAGTGGCGGTTCGTTGATCCCGGGGCTGCTGTTCCATGCCACGGTGAACTGGGAGGAGGGCTTCGAGGCCCTCATCCCGGGACTCGTCGGAACCGACTGGGAGATCTGGTCCACGCTCGGCCTGCTGATCGTTGGCCTTGTCGCCGCAGTCGTGGTCGCGCGCCGCCCGGGAACGGGGCAGACCCACCTGGCTTCGTGAGTGATGCGCCGGTTGTCGGCTCCGAGTGGGAGAGCCCGCAGGCTCGCCGAATCCCTACTCCCAGCGGAACAACCGCCACGCTACCGCCAGGCTGGCCACGCCGATGCCCACGACCACCAACGCCTGTCGGCCGGCCCACCCGCCCGTCAGCCACGGCTCCTGGAGCAAGGAGATGACCGGCGCCAGCGGGAGCCACTGCCCCAGGGTGCGCATCGCGTCGGGCAGGACCTCGGGAGGTGGGCCGGCCCCACAGATCAGCAGCAGCATGAACCAGAGGACCAACCCGGCGGACTGCGCAGCACGCGCGGTCGGCATCACGGCACCGAGGGCCAGGCCGAGGCTCACAAGGGCGAAGGCGCCCAGCACATAGGCGGCGAGGAACGCCCACCAGTTGACGGGTGGGTCCACGTCCGTCGCCGCCAGGGCCACGACGAGCAGGACCGCCGCCCCCACGGTCGCGATGACCAGCGAGGTGAGGAACTGGCTGGCCAGCACCATCCAGCGCGGCACGGCCGACGCGCGCAACCGACGCAGCACGCCCGTCTCGCGGTACTCGACCATGTGCGTCGGGGCGCTGATCAGGGTGAACCCGGCAACAGCGACGGCCACGTAGGCGGCCGTGTACCAGTTGGTGGCGCCGAACCCGCGGTAGGGGACGATCCCGTCCGGGCTGGTGTTGTCCCCGGCTGCGTTCCCGAAGACCCCGCCGAGCAGGTAGAGGATCATCAACGGCAGGGCGAGCGTGAAGACCACGGTGATCGGCTCGCGGAAGAACAGGCGCAACTCCATCGCCGTCAGCTTCCCCAGGGGCCCCATCACGCACCGTCCTGGCCCACAAGGTGCAGGTACACGTCCTCGAGGGCCGGTCGCACGACAGCCATGTCGACGGGCTCGATGCCTGCCTCGGACAGGGCCCGACCCACCCGGGCGACGATCACCGGCTCCCCGCGAACGGTCACCGAGTGTCCTCGCCGATCCACCGCCTCGACTCCGGCCACGCCGCGGAGGAAGCCGACGTCGCCCGGAGCGCTGAACCGCAGGGTGACCTCACGGGTGTGCTCGGCGATCAGCTGTCCCGGAGTACCGGTGGCGACGATCCTCCCCTCATTGACCACGGCCAGGCGGTCACACAGACGCTCCGCCTCATCCATGAAGTGGGTGACCAGGACCACGGTCGTTCCGCTGTCGCGGATCCGCTCGATGAGGCCCCAGGTCGCCCGCCGGGCGGCCGGGTCCAGGCCGGTGGTCATCTCGTCGAGGAAGACGACCTTCGGGGAGTTCACCACCGCCAGGGCAACGAGCAGCCGCTGGCGCTGGCCACCGGAGAGCGACCCGAAGGCGGAACCGGCCTTCGGCGTCAGACCCCAGTCATCCATCACCTGCCGCCACGGGGGTCCACCGGCCTGCAGGGAGGAGAACAGGTCCAGCGCCTCCGCGACCCGTAGGCGCTGCGGAAGGGCAGACTCCTGCAGCTGTGAACCGATCACCTGCCGCAGCCGCTCGACGTCCGCCCGGGGATCCAGACCCAGGACGCGGATGTCGCCCGAGTCCGCCCGCCTCAGTCCCTGGACGCACTCGACGCTTGTGGTCTTGCCGGCCCCGTTGGGTCCCAGTAGCCCGAAGATCTCGCCCTCGGCCACCTCGAAGGACACATCCGCCACGGCGACAAGGTCGCCATAGCGCCTGGCCAGGCCTGCGACGGACACCACTGCGTCCACGATTAGAGGCTACTGCGGCTCGCGGTGCGCATGCCGGGCTGGCGGTGACCGCGCTGTTGGTAGCCGGTTCACCGCATCCAATGTGCTGAATCGGCCACCACGACGCAGGAGCGGGTTGCGTCGGGTGCGGATAGGGTCGCCAGACGCGCCGGCGCGCAGAGGAGACCCGAATGCGGGCCCCGGCCAACTCGATGGGAAGGACCGCACATATGAGCAGCCCTGCAGTTTCCCTACTCGGCGCCGGCAAGATGGGTGCCGCCTTCGTGGACCGCTGGTCGGCAGCGGGCCGCCCGGTCGTCGTCTGGAACCGCACGCCTCAGGCCGCCAGATCGCTCGAGCGTGCGGGCGTGCAAGCGGTCGACTCCCTGGCCGATGCTGTCGGGGGTGCCGACGTCGTCGTGACCATGCTCACCCACGGCGAGGCGCTGACCTCCGTGCTTGTGGAACAGGGCGCGCTCGAGGTCATGAAGACCGGATCCACCCTCGTCGACCTGTCCACAGTCGACGTCGACTCGTCCAAGCGGATCGCCTCGGCGACCGAGTCGCTGGGCGTGCGGTACCTGCGGGGCGCGGTCAGCGGCACACCGCCGGTCGTGCGCGAGGGCAACGCAGCACTCCTGCTGTCCGGCCCCGCCGATGCCATCGACGCTGCCACGCCCGTCCTCAACGACATCACGACCGCACACTCCGTCGTGGGTGATTCCGAGCAGGCACGGGTGGTCAAGATCGCGGTCAACTCGATGCTCGGGGGCACGACGCAGCTGCTGGCTGAGGCCACAGTCATGGCCGAGGCCGCGGGCGTGGACCGCTCGGTCTTCCTCGATGCTCTGGACTCAACAGTCATGGCGAGCAGGTTCGTGTCGTACAAGGGCGCTGCCCTTCGGAACCGCGACTACGCGCCGACGTTCACGACCTCGGACATGAAGAAGGACATGACCCTCGCCGCGGACCTGGCGCAGTCGAACGGCGTCACCACGCCGGTTGGCTCTGCAGTCCTGACACAGCTCGCCACTGCCATCGCCGCCGGCTACGGCCCCGACGACTTCCTGTCGCTGTTCTGCGTTGAGCAGGTGGAGTCAGGTCGGCCGGTCGACCTCAAGCGGGGTTAGAGCCCGAGCACATAGGACACGCCATGGGCGCCCGAGGAGGGCGATACCGGGGCGCCGACAGCGGGCAACGGGCAACGGGCGACTGTGGCCGCGAGGAACGCTCACGCCCCGATCGGCAGGCTGACCGTCTCCTGACGTCGGTCGTCCTTGAGTGCCCGTCGTCGGTTGGCGAGGGTACCGCCGACCAGGAACAGCAGCGCGCTGGCCAACGACCCGAGGATGACGATCGACATGGCAACCGCGCCACCGCCGAGAAGCCCGACCAGGGAGCTGACCACACCGGCGATGCCGGCCTGGGTGGCACCGATGACCGCAGCGGCTGTGCCTGCTCGGTCACCGCGCAGCGTCAGGGCCATGGCCGACGCGTTGCCCATGATGAATCCCAGCAGGAAGAGCATCAGCCACAGCGGTGCGAGGAGCCCGAGCACCCCGCCAACTCCAGTTCCAGCGAAGGCCAGCAGTGCGAATCCGGTGGCGACAACCAGCGGCAGGGCCACCCGCAGGATGCTGATGGGGGCGATCCGGCGCAGGAGCGCGGCATTCACCTGCGAGCCGATCACCAGCGCCATGCCGTTGACGGCGAACACCAGCGCGAACTGCTGCGCGGTCAGGCCGAAGCCCTCCTGGAGCACGAATGGGGAGCCGACCACGTAGCTGATCAGGGCGCCCATGCCCAGGCCCGGGATCACTGCAAGGGCCAGGAACCGCCGGTCACCCAGCAGGGATCGGTAGCCACCGAGAGCCTCGCGGGGGCCGGCTGTCGTGCGCCGCTCTGCCGGCAGCGTCTCGGGGAGCCAGCGCCAGACTGCCACCCACAGCACGAGGCCGAACGCAGCCAGGACGACGAACACCGCACGCCATCCCGCAGCGCCGGCGATCAGGCCTCCCAGGGTGGGCGCGAACAGCGGGGCAACGCCGATGACGAGCATGAGGCGGGAGATCACACGGGCGGCCGGGCCGCCGGTGAGCCGGTCGCGGATGACTGCCATCGCGGTGATCGTGGCCGCGGCATTGCCGAAACCCTGGACCATTCGGAGCCCGATCAGCAGGCCGATGGTTGGTGCAACGACACACAGGATGGAGGCGACGATATGCAGGCCGATGCCAGCCAGGGCCGGGCGACGCCGACCGAACCGGTCCGAGAGCGGTCCCATGATCAGCTGGCCCAGCGCGGCCCCGAGCAGAACCCCGGAGATCGTCAGCTGGACGGATGCTGCCGAGGTTCCCAGGTCCGCTGCTACTGCAGGGAGCGACGGAAGGTAGATGTCGACCGTGACCGCACCCAGGGCCGCCATCGAGCCGAGCAGTCCGACCATCGCTGGCCGGAACGCAGCCGAGGCGGTCGCTGCCGGCGCCGTGTGCGCCTCGGGTCCGGCGGGCGCAACCGCAGGGGTACCGGACGCCTCGACCGCAAGGCCGCCGACACCGGGGTCAGACCCCGTCGAGGCGGACTGGTCCGTCCCCTCGAAGGCAGTTGTCGGTGCCATGGTGTTCCTTCCGCGCCTCCCCAGTGGAGACCAAGCGTCATACAGGTTCGGTGGAGTATGCCCAGATCTCGCCCGGTCAACCGCATTCCGGTCACGTCAACGACAGCCAAGGCAGGGGGTTGCGCCCCCAAGCCCCCCCGGCAGACTGTGCGGATGGCTGAGGTAACGCGCGTTCGCATCCAGACATCCGACCAAGCGATCCTGTACGGGCCCTTCGCCGGCGGCCCGTCACGCGCTGCGGATCCATTCCTGGATGCCGAGTGCAAGGTCTCAGTGTCGTTCACGCCCCTCGAGGTGGCGAATCCTGGAGCCTTTGCCGTGTGGGTGTGGGTCGTCGAGCAGGATTCGCCCAACGACCGCGACCCCAGGGTCCTCACCGCCGGTGGTTGGGTTGCGAACCTGGACTTCGCGACGCCCAGGGGCAACGAGGACGAGATCCTCGAGCATTCCAAGAGCGGGCAACGCATCTGGGACGAGAGCAACGCGTCCGGGATGCGACTCATGAGGCCGCGGACACAGGCCGAAGACGTGACGATCAAGGTGCGAGTACAGCAACCCTCGGGCGACGACGACACGACCCCGCACCGGGCCGAGTTCCGCGTGTACGCAGCGATAGTCCCAGTAACGCCCGAGGTCTACCCCGTTCGTGTCGGCAACGCGGTCAATCTGCCAATCGTCATCAACTGACCTCGGTTGGCTGATCGCGCCGACGATCCACCGCGGGCGAGCATCAATCACCGTCGGGCTGTTGGCCCGAACAGCGCGCCGTTCGGGCGTGCGAGCGGGCGTCGCGTCGCCCCCGCCCGTGGCCCGGAGTCTGCGAAGCTCGCCCCCGATGCCTCATCCGACCAAGGGAGCGACCATGTACACGACCATTGCCCGCTGGTACGTGAAGGACGATCGACTCGATGAGGCGAGGGCCGCGCTCAACGCGCTCGCAGCCGAGGTCCTCGCGAACGAGCCATCCACCTGGGCCTACGTCGTCCACACCGGACTTGACGGATCGCTGCCGCCCTCATCGCCGGATGAGATCGTCTTCTTCGAGGTCTATGCCAGTCAGCAGGCGTTCCTCGACCATGTCAACGGCCCCGTCTTCACCAGCTTCCTGGCGGCGCACGGCGACCTGTTCCAGGGCGCCCCGCTGGCCGAGGGCACGCCGTTCGTCCAGGCTGAGAACATCGACCGCATCGGCGGGTTCGTGCGCGCGGAGGCCGCCGGCTGAACGGGCCGCAGGGCGGGTGGCCGGGAACGACCGGCCCCTCGCGGACCGACCACTTTCAGGAACCCGCCCCCGGACCCGCTCGGCGGCAGGCAGCCGCGCCCGTCAGAAGCCCAGCACCTCGCGCAGGTAGCTCCGCGCCATAGTGGCGTGGTCGAGCGGGTTGGCCACGTTCGGGTCCTGCTCAGCCTCGACCACGAGCCAGCCGCGATAGCCCCGCTCGGCCAGCAGCCGGAAGATCGGCTCGAACTCGATGCACCCCGCCGGGTCGCCCGGCACGGTGAAGACACCGCGCCTGACCGCCTCCTCGAAGGAGTACCCGTTCGCCAGCGCATCGTCCATCCTCGGCTGCCGGATGTTCTTCAGGTGGACGTGCGAGATCCGCTCCGCGTGGGCCTCGACGAGGCTCAGCGGATCGTCTCCCGCGAAGTGGATGTGGCCGGTGTCCAGGAGCAGGTGGACCAGGCCCGGATCCGTCATCTCCAACAGGCGATCGACGTCGGCCCGGGTCTGCACCCCGGTGCCCATGTGGTGGTGGTAGCACAGCCGCATGCCCTCGCCCCGGGCGATGCCACCCAGCTCGTTGAGCCCTGCGGCCAGCCGCTCCCACTGCTCGTCGTCGAAGACGTCCCGGTTGGGCACAAGGGCAACCGGGCGCTGGTGCGAGGACCGCCCCAGCTCCGCGACGACCAGGTCGGTGCCCCGCATCGCCTTGATGAACGCCAACGACTCGTGGAATGCCGCCACGGTCTGGTCGTGCATCTCGTTGATGGTGAAGTAGGTGCTGGTCCATGGCTCCGAGACGCGCAGACCGCGCCTGTCAAGCTCCTGGGTCAGCTCTGCGGTGTCGGTGGGGAACTTGTGCCCGACGCTGCATCCCTCGAATCCAGCCAGGGCCATCTCGCTGACCGCCTGGCCAAAGGTGATCCCGGCATCGATGCTGGGGAAGTCGTCATTCCACCAGAGGGTCGGCGTGACCCCGAAGGAGATGTCTGCACGGTCGAAGCCGATGGACGAGTTGGTCATTGCTGAGCCCTTTCCGGAGTCGTGTGGAGCAGTTCTGCGACCAGGCCGGTCCAGCCGGTCTGGTGGGATGCGCCGATGCCGGCGCCGTTGTCGCCATGGAAGTACTCGTAGAACAGCAGGTGGTCGCGCCAGTGCGGGTCCTGCTGGAAGGTCGGGCTGCCGCCGAAGACGGGGCGGGTGCCGTCCGGACCACGCAGGAACGTGCTGGTCAGGCGCTCGCTCAGCCCAGCAGCCACCTCGCTGAGCGTGCGCTGGTTCCCGGATCCGGTCGGGTACTCGACCGTGAACTCGTCGCCGAGGTAGTCGTGGTACTTCGCCAGGGTCTCGATCAGCAGGAAGTTGATCGGGAACCACACCGGCCCGCGCCAGTTGGAGTTGCCCCCGAACAGCCCCAGCGAGGACTCCGCGGGTTCGTAGGCCACGCCCAGCCGGGCCCCGTGCACGTCGAGTGTGTACGGCTCGTCGAGGTAGGCCCGGGAGATGCCCCGCACGCCGTGCGGCCCCAGGAACTCGGTCTCGTCCAGGACCCGTTCCAGGATCCGCGCCAGCCGTTCTGGCTTGACGAAGCTGAGCAGGTGCACGTTCTCGCCCTCGCGGGTGCTGGTCGCCTGGTTGACCAGATCGGTGTGGGTCTTGACGAACCACTGGATCTTCTTGTGCAGCTCGTGGTCCAGGCCCTGCTGGTTGAGCGCGTCCACGTCCAGCTTCACGACCGGGAACAGTGCGATGAGCCCCACCAGGGACCGCAGGTTGACCTGCTGGTACTCGTCCTGGTCGCCGCGGATCACGAGAGTGTCGTAGTAGAAGCCATCGGTCTCGTCCCAGAGCCGCACCTGTCCGTCTGACCGTCGCTCGACGCTGTTCATCGCCTCAGCGATGAAGACGAAGTGCTGGAAGAACGCACCGGCGAGCCGCGCATACTCCGGATGGCCGAGGCCCTCCAGGCGCAGCGCCATCTCCATCATGTGCAGGCTGAACATGCCCATCCAGCTGGTGCCGTCGGACTGGTAGAGCTCGACGCCCCTGCTGATCTGCGCCTCGAGCTCGCCGAGGTGGCTGCGATCGATGATCGAGATGTTGTCCAGCCCCAGGAATCCGCCCTGGAAGAGGTTGTTGTCGCCCGCATCCTTGCGGTTGGTCCACCAGGCGAAGTAGAGCAGGCAGTAGCGGAAGATCTCGGCGAGGAACTCCGAGTCGCCCTCCCCGCCGTGCACCTCCTGCTCGATCTTCAGGATGCGCAGTGCGGCCCACGCGTGCAGCGGCGGGTTGACGTCGCCGAAGGACCATTCGTAGGCCGGGACGGCCCCGTCCGGGGACATGAACCACTCCCGGGCCAGAAGCCGGAGCTGGTTCTTGGCGAACTCCACATCCAGGCGCGCGAACACCACGGACTGGAAGCAGAGGTCCCACGATGCGAACCACGGGTACTCCCACGTGTCGGGCATCGTGAGCACGTCGGCGGCGTAGAAGTGCGCCCACTGGGTGTTGCGTGCGCGTCCCTGCGGCGGCGCCGGCCCGGCCGGGTCCCCGTCCAGCCAGTCCTTGACGATGTAGTGGTACCACTGCTTGCTCCAGAGCATCCCGGCGTAGGCCTGGCGCTGGACAGCTCGCTCGTCGTCGGTGAGCGTGCTCGGAGCCAGGGCCGTGTAGAAGTCGTCGGCCTCAGCCAGCCGGGCGGCGAAGCTGGCGTCGAAGTCAGCCCCGAACGGGTCGAGGAGGTCCGGGTCAGCCGACAGCCGCAGCCGGATCTCGGCGCTGCCGCCCGCGGGAATCTCGATCCGGTGGTGGGCTGAGGCCTTCGTCCCGGTCAGCGCGGGGTTGACGGTCGGCGAGCCCGAGACCACGTGGTCGTTGATCCCGTCCTTGGGGTAGGCCGGCGATTCAGCTGAGCCCCACAGCCGATCCGAGTTCGACTCGTTGTCGACGACGAGGATCTCGTCGGGGCCCAGACAGTAGAGCGTCATGGGGACGACCTCGGCGTCCTGCTCCGAGGACGCCGGCTTCGCGAGCACCCTGGCCACGCTGCCCGGGCTCGCGGCGGGGGTCCCGACCAGGCTGGGCCTGGCCTCCGCGCGCTCCTGCGCGGTGCCGAGCCAGGACCACGTGTTGCGGAACCAGAGTGTGGGCAGCAGGTGGACGGTGGCCGCTTCGGGGCCCCGGTTCTCCGCGCCGATCCTGACCAGGATGTCGCGGGGTGATGCCTTTGCGTACTCCACCTGGACGTCGAGATACCGGTCGTCGGCGAAGGCGCCGGTGTCCAGCAGCTCGTACTCGGCGGCGTGCGCGTCGGTTGCCTTGCGGCGACCGTTCTCCGCCACGAGATCGTCGTACGGGAAGCAGGTCAGGGGGTACTTGTACAGCCACTTCTGGTAGCTGTGCGTCGGGGTGTTGTCCAGGAAGTAGTAGTACTCCTTGACGTCCTCCCCGTGGTTGCCCTGGCTGTTCGTCAGGCCGAAGAGCCGCTCCTTGATGATCGGGTCGTGGCCGTTCCACAGCGCCAGCGCGAAGCACAGCCTCTGCTGGTCGTCGCTGATCCCCGCCAGGCCGTCCTCGCCCCACCGGTATGAACGTGACCGGGCCTGGTCATGGGAGAACGACTCCCACGCGTTCCCGTCGGCGCTGTAGTCCTCGCGGACCGTTCCCCACTGGCGCTCGGACAGGTAGGGGCCCCACTGCATCCACGCGGCACCCCCTGCGCGGTACGCATCACGGAGCCGGCCAGCCTCGTCACCTCGGATCATTCGGGCCCTGCCGGTTCCGGGGCGAAGGCGTTCATGAAGACGTTCACCTGAGAGTTGTCGCACAGGTAGTAGCCGGGTGTGTAGTAGCCCGTGGTGGCGAAGTCGAGCCGACCGTCACCGTTGAAGTCCGCGACGGCGATCCGGGCCGCCGAGGCGCTGGACACGCGCCACCGCTCGAACAGGCCGTTCTCGACATCGATGGCCTTGTAGTAGTAGACGCCCTGGTGGGGCAGCGGCCCCTTGAGCGCTACCAGGAACTCATCGTCGCCGTCGCCGTCGAAGTCCCCGGTCACGACGTGGTGGCCGGGCCCCTGGGTCTCCTCACTGAACTCCCCGAAAGTGTCGAGCACGTGCCGCTTCCACGGGTGGTCGGTCAGGGCCTCACCCGGCTTGCGCGTGTAGACGGTGACGACATTGCCGTGGAAGGGATCCACGGTGGCGATGTACGCATAGGGGTCGGCACCGACCCGGCCGTATGCGACGTTGCCGCTGCCGCGGAACCCGACGGAGTTCTCCGGCTCGCCGGGACCGATGGGCACGACCTGCCAGGAGTCCGCGGCCTCGTCGTGGAAGAACCAGCTGATGCCCTCCTCGCTGGCCAGCAGGAATGACTCGCGATCGTCGCCGGAGTGGCCGCCGAACCGATCGGTGACGACGCCGTGGATGATCCGGAAGGACTCCGAATCGATGACCCTGCCCTCCCAGGCCCCGGAGGTGGCAGCGTTGTCGGGGACCTCGAACAACGTGCAGCCCACCGGGTCATGCACACCCTCGCCGAACGGTTTGGGTCCGACGACGGGCAGCGCCATCAGCTCGAGACGCTCGGCCTGTGTGAAGTGCCCCAGCACCAGGCGGTGGGCGGCCATCAGATCCGAGATGTAGTGGACGTCCCAGGGCTGGTCACCCTCGAGCGCTCCGGGATTCTCCAGCCACGAGATCTTCCCGTCCTCGGGACGGCACCAGAACATGCAGTTGCCGTAGTCGTGGGACAGGACGAGGTCATTGCGGCCGTTGCCGGCGATGTCCGCGGCGATGACGGCCACCGGCAGCGAGAACTTCGCGATGGTCCGCTTCTTCCAGGTCGGGTTCTCGTACCAGACGACCTCCCCCTCGGCCAGCCCCGAGGCCACGATGTCGGGCCTGCCGTTGCCGTTCACGTCGACGGCGAGGATCCAGTAGCCGTCCGGCTGGTTGTCGGCCAATGTGACCTTCTCGAAGAAGGGCACCGAGATCTCGCGGGTGTTGGCGAAGTTCAGGACGTCCTGAGTGCTGGTCATGGGTTCTCCTTGCCCGGACCTGGGTCCGGTTGGAATCGAATCGGGTCTGTCCGGGCGGGTCAGGTCGCGAGGATGATCGGGGGGTCGGCCCACGTGCCGTAGCCGGGGCCCTTGGCCCCCGGGGGGTTGGCGCCGATGGCGGGCCACACGAGACCTTCGACGTACGAGGACGCCGAGACAACGAAGGTTCCGTCGACCCCACCGACACCGAACGCCTGCGTCCACTCCTGCGGCATCGCGTACCACGTGCCGACGTACCAGAGCTTCATGATGTTGCGTGCGATCGGCCCGAGCCGGTCGTCGCTGAGGATCCGCGCGCGCAGCAGGCCGTCCAACGCGGCGCTCTGCGCCTCTGCCTCCGACTGGATCGACGCGTAGGCCGACAGGAGCTGGTCGGTGTTGCCCGCACCGACCGCCGCCACGACCGTGGCCAGGTAGGCCTCGGCCTGCCCGGTGCCACGCAGATCGAACTCGGAGAATGCCGTGAGGGTGGCCGAGAGTGACAGGAACCCCTCCATACGATCGGTGTCGGTGCTCACGAGGTGGCCTCCGGCATCTCGAACGTGGGCGCGGCGTTGACTCCCGGCCGGCCCGGGACCGGGTTCCGGGCGATGCGCGTCATCTGGTCGCGCAGCGTGAACATGCCGCCGACGGCCGGGATGAGCAGGTCCGGCCGGCCGTTGAACGCGTCGGTGAGCTCGGCCAGGAAGCCGGCGTAGTCGGCATTGAACTGGTCGGAGGCGGCCCGCAGGTCCGAGCCGGCGGGGTAGTCGCTGCCGCGTGCGTTGCGCAGCGTCGGGTAGACCGCGTCCCACTCGACGTCCAGGGCGGGTCCGGTCGGCTCGTCCGGGAGGTCCCCGGGCTGGTAGTACCGCCCGAGCTTGAGCTGCTGGAATCGGTAGTAGTGCGAGAGCTCGGCCTCCTCGTCGTAGATCCCGCCGGCCAGGCCCTCGCCCTGCTCGCTGATCAGGCGGATCGCCGCAAGGGCTGACTCGAGGTCCTTCACCGGGATCACGTCCCCACCGCCCGAGTAGTACAGGTCGGGTGTGACCTGGCGGGACGGATCGCCGATGAACAGGTCCTCGCCCCGGTCGTGCAGGTACTGCAGCCCGCGTCCGATCTCGGCGTAGAACTCCCCGATGCTGTAGAAGTGCAGGCCGTCGTCGCCCTCGGGATTGACCGCGGGGATCGTGGTGCCCTCTCGGGAGCGGCGCACGACCCGCGCCTCCTCCGACGGCGACTGCGCGGGGCGCTCGATCAGCAGGAAGCTGTCGATCGCCGAGTGCGAGAACGGCTCCAGGCTGACCATGAAGTCGGTCTCGCCGTCGGGCAGGTACACCGGGTAGCGCGGCACGAAGCTGGAACGCGTGAGGTCCGGGTCCCCGCCGACGGCGTTGAGGATGTTGGCCGCGAGCGTGAGGTGCAGCATCTCCTCCACGACCACGACCCGGATGACGTGGAAGGCAGGGGAGTTGGATCCGGGCTTCAGGGAGTACAGGGCTGTCAGGTACGGCGGGATCGTCGCGTGCTCGAGCTGGATCGCCGCGTGGAGGTACTCGTGGAGTCCCTCCCTGGTCGTGATGCTGGTCAGGGTCATGCGGACGCCACCTCCTGGGTGGGACGGATGGTTGCCGGTGCCGTCTCCTCGCGGAGCTGGCTGATGATTCGCTCGGTGCTGCGGTAGCACAGCGCGGTCAGCGTCAGCGTCGTGTTCGCGGTGCCGATCGACGCCATGCTCCCTGCGCCCACGAGGTAGAGGTTCTCGTGGTCCCACGAGCGCTGGTCAGCGTCCACGACGGAGGTGGCCGCTGACGAACCCATCACGTGCGTCCCGGCCCAGTGGTTGCCGCCGCGGATCACGTATCCCTGCCCCCGATGTGTCACGTACCCGACGTCCGTCGGCCGGTACTCGGTGTGGTCCTCCGCGCCGAGGCGCGCGAAGATGCGCCGCGAGAGCTGTCGCGCCTCGGCGACGCCGGCCATCGTGTAGTCGGCAATGCTGTAGTTGAGCACCGGGCGCGGGTTGCCGAGCTGGTCGAGGTAGCGCCCGTCGACCGTGATCCGGTTGCTCGGGTCGGGCATCAGCTCGACCATGAAGGCCAGGAGCAGCTGCCGGGAGATGCGGTCGACCGCGCCCTGGCGCAACTGCGCGCCGTAGGCGTTGGAGCGATCGACGAGGTCGATCACCTGCGCCTCGGCACCGCCCCCGGCCCAACCCCAGCCGTCGTTGTGGATGTCGACACCGAAGGCCGCATGGGCCCCCCGGAACGCTCCACCGCGCAGGTCTCCGATTCCCGAGGTGCAGACCGTCCCGCGCATCGTGCCCACGACCTCGGGCATCTGCGCCCACGCCAGCAGGTAGGCGTGGTCCATGAGGTTGCGGCCCATCAGCCCGCTGCTGCTCGGCAGGCCCGAGGCGAGCATGAGCCTGGGGGTCTCCACCGCGTTTGCAGCCAGCACGAAGATGCGCGCCCGAACGGTGTGTGTGGTGTGCGCCCCGGACGAGGGGTCCTCGTAGGCCTTGTACTCGATGTGGCTGACCCTCCCGGTCTCGTTGTCGACGTGGACGCGGGAGGCAACTGCCTGCGTGCGCACCTCCACCGAGCCCCTGGCCATGGCCTTGGCCAGCGTCTTGCCGGCGTGGTACTTGGCCTGGACCGGGCAGAGTGGCACGCAGTTGTTGTTGCCCTGGCAGCGCTCGCCCTGCTCCACCTGGTGGGTGCTGACGGCCCCCACCGGCGCGTAGCCCTGGCCTCCGTCGTAGTCGGGATTGGGGATCCCGTTGCGCGCCTGCGGGAAGGTCCGGACCTTGAGGTGGTACTCCTCGCCGCCGAGGCAGACCTCCATGCCATCGACACCCGCAGCCACAACCTGGTCCAGGTAGGACGCCGGGAGCTTGCGCATGGGGTACACGTAGTCCGGATCGAAGCTGATCCCGAGGAACGACTGGTCCTCGACGTCGGCCGAGACGCCGAGCTCACGCTCGGCCTTCTGGTAGTTCGGTTCGAGCTCGTCGTAGGTCACCGGCCAATCCAGGCCGTGGCCGTGACTTGAGCGCGTGTGGAAGTCCTCGGGGAGCATCCGCAGCGCCTTGGCCTCCCAGTGCATCGTCGTGCCGCCGAGCGTGCGCACGTAGGTGCCGTCGACCGGGAACGGCCCGTTCTGGACGATGTAGCTGGAGTCGTCCGGCTCACCGGGCCGCAGTGGGTGCACCTGCGCGGGACGCGGCATTGATGCGTTGGGGTTCTCGGCGAACGGCGAGTTGCTGTCCTTGCCGGCCGCCTCGTAGAACCGGTTGAGGTAGCCCTCGTAGCCACCGGTGGTCAGCTCGCCGCCGGGCCCGGCCTCCAGGACCAGGACGCGGAAGCCCTCCTGACTCAGCTCGTTGGCGACGATGGCGCCGCTGACCCCTGATCCGACGATCACGGCGTCGTAGACCGTCTCGGTCTCGGTGCGCGCACTGTCTGACATGGTCCCCCTCGGAGATCGGTGTGGCTTGAGTTGTGGTTCGGCCCTGCCGTAGCATCAGGTCCCGTGACTTTGTGTAACCTAAAGGGACCTCAGAGTGAATGAGCCGAGGCTACCCTCAGCCGGGCCCCCGCGGCTACACCGCGCCGTGCCAAGTATGGAAAACAACTGATGTCGCCCATATCGCCTGCGCGTGAACGACTGTGCCTGCGCAACGGAGCCGCGGCCGAAGGGAGCCAACTCACATGAGCACGGAAGCTGCGACACCGCGAACGACGTTCGGACCCGAACGCCTCAATGCCCTGACCGATGGCGTCTTCGCCATCATCCTGACCCTGCTGGTGCTCGAGCTCAAGGTGCCCGAGCTCGCAGCCGGGGATGACGTGCTCGGGCTGCTCGCCGACAACAGGCACGTCTTCGCGGCGTGGATCATCAGCTTCGTTGCCATCGCCCGGTTCTGGATGGTCCACCACACGGTCGCGTCGACGATGACCAGCGCCCAGACCGCCACCATCGTCCTGACGTTCGTCTTCCTGTGCGCCGCGACCCTGATGCCGTTCACGGCTGACACCCTCGGCAACACCCGCATCGCCGAACCGTGGTCGACCGTGCTGTTCGCTGTTAACTTCGCGCTCGTCTCACTGGCCCTCGGACTTCTCGCACTCCATGCTGAGCGCAGGGCGGAGGCTGCCGGTGCCCATCACCCGGCGCTCGGATTGGCCAAGCGACACCACCTCGTCGTGCTCCCGATCGTGGCCGTGGTCGCCGCGTTCCTCGCGTTCGGGCACCCGTACCTCGCACTGGGCGTGCTCATCCTCGAGTTCCTGGCTGTGGCGTGGTGGGGCCTGTTCGGGCCGGGAACGAAGTTCGACTGGTCGCCACGTCGGCGGGTCGAACAGGATCAGACTGTCTGACCTGGACCGGTCCCCCTGAGGGACCGCCCGTTCCGACGCCGCGCGAGACGGGATTCGAGCGTAACGTTCTCGGTCATCGCAGGACCGCGGAGTGTGTGCCGCGGCTGGCCGGTCGAGCATGGAGGTGCGCAGGATGTCGGCGATGACGGACCGCGGGGCCGAGCAGGACATCGCACGGGATGAGCTCCTCGCCCAGTTCGACGGGGTTCGGGCGCGCACGGAGGCCCTGGCAAGCCCGCTGTCGCCGGAGGACCAGACGGTCCAGTCGATGCCCGATGTGTCGCCGACCAAGTGGCACCGGGCGCACGTGACGTGGTTCTTCGAGACGTTCGTCCTCGCTGACCACGAGCCTGGCTTCACGCCCTTCCAGGACCGCTACTGGTTCCTGTTCAACAGCTACTACGAGACGCTCGGCCCGCGGTACTCCCGCCCGCACCGCGGCCTGATCACTCGCCCGGGTGCACACGACGTCGGCGTGTACCGCGACAACGTCGACGCGCGCGTGCGCGACCTGGTGGGCAATCTCGACGAGGGCACCCTGGAGAAGATCTCACCGACGATCGAACTCGGGTTCCACCACGAGCAGCAGCATCAGGAGCTGCTCCTCATGGACATCAAGCACGTCCTGTCGGTCAATCCGCTGCAGCCCACGTATGCCGGTTCCCCCAGCGAGAGGTCTGCGGCCGGGCCGCTCGGGTGGGTTGATGTCGAGGGCGGACTGGTCGAGGTCGGGCATGAGGGCCCGGGTTTCCGCTTCGACAACGAGGAGCCGCGCCACCGGGTATGGCTCGAGCCCTACCGGCTTGCCGATCGGCTCGTCACCAACGGCGAGTGGCTCGAGTTCATGGCCGACAGCGGGTACCAACGCCACGAGCTGTGGCTCTCGGACGGCTGGGCGAGGGTCCACGCCGAGTCCTGGCGCGCACCCTTCTACTGGTCCGAGCTCGACGGCATCTGGTTCGAGCACACCCTGAACGGCACCTGGCCGGTGGATCCCGGCCTGCCGGTGAGCCACGTGAGCTTCTACGAGGCCGAGGCGTTCGCCACCTGGTCAGGCAAGCGCCTGCCCAGTGAGGCGGAGTGGGAGCACGCGGTCGTCACCGGCGGACAGGCCGAGGTTGACGAGGTCGGGTCCAACCTCGCGGACTCCGAGACGTTCCATCCCCGGGCGGCCGGGGAGTCCACCGGCGGCCTGCGCCAGGTGCACGGCGACTGCTGGGAGTGGACGTCATCTGCCTACCACCCCTATCCGGGCTTCCATCCGGCCCCTGGTGCGATCGGCGAGTACAACGGCAAGTTCATGTCCAACCAGATGGTGCTGCGCGGCGGGTGCGCTTTCACCCCGCCGCGGCACGCACGAACCACCTACCGCAACTTCTTCCCGCACGCCGCACGCTGGGCGCTGTCCGGCGTCCGGCTGGCCGACTCCGCGGCCTGAGGAGCGGCTCTCGGCGGTGGGGACACCGTGCGGACCGATCAACGGCTGCAGCTGCGATTCGTCCCGTGAATTCCTCGTCGAGATGCCGCGCGGATCTAGCGCCATCACTCCGCGTGAGGCTAGCCTCACCGTAGGTACTTGACCGCTCGGTCCAATCGGTCCTCAATCAGAAGGAGCCACGCCATGGGCTACCAGCCGATCGACAGCTACGGGATGATCGGTGACCTGTCGACGATCGCCCTGGTCAGCGACCAGGCCTCCATCGACTTCCTGTGCTTCCCGCACTACGACTCCCCCACGATCTTCGGCGCCATGCTCGATGACGCCCACGGCGGCCGCTTCGCGATTGCCCCCGCGGGCGACGGATGGCGGACCAAGCAGCTGTACATCCCCGAGACGAACGTCCTCGTCACCCAGTTCCTCTCCGACGACGGGATCGGTGAGGTCACCGACTTCATGCCGGTGAGCGACACGAGCAACACCCGCAGGGTCGTCCGACGGGTCCAGACGCTCAAGGGGTCGATGCGGTTCACCCTGCGCTGCGAGCCCAGGTTCGACTACGCGCGCAGCGCCCACGAGGCCGCGCTCGACGACGGGACCGTCGTCTTCTCGCCGCGGGGGCCCAGTGCCGATGCCCGCCTGCGCAGCCTGAACCCCGCCGCCCCGATCGTGCTCGAGGACGGAGTCGCGACGGCGGACTTCACCCTGAACCCCAACGAGGGGGCTGACTTCGTCTTCGAGATGGCCGAGGAGGACGGCCTCTCCGTCGAGGGGGAACTCGGCTCCGTCGATGAGTCGCTCAGCGAGACCCTGGCCTTCTGGCGTGACTGGGTGCGGAAGGGCACCTTCCCAACGCGCTGGCGCGAGATGGTCGTCCGCTCGGCGCTGACGATGAAGATGCTCTGCTCCAGCGCCACCGGCGGAATCGCGGCGGCAGCCACGTTCGGACTCCCCGAGGAGGTCGGCGGCGAGCGGAACTGGGACTACCGGTTCACGTGGATCCGGGACGCATCCCTCACCGCGACCGCGCTGACGTCATTGGGGTTGACCGAGGAGATGGCCGCCTACATCCGCTGGGTCGAGGACCGCTACGCCGACAGCGCCCAGGACGGCGCCCTGCAGATCATGTACGGCATCGACGGGCGCAAGGACCTGGCCGAGCAGACGCTGGACCACCTCGAGGGATACCGGGGCTCAGCTCCGGTGCGCATCGGCAACGGGGCCTACGACCAGCTTCAGATCGACATCTACGGTGAGTTGATGGTCGCGGTGGACGCCTACGACCAGCGCGTCCGTCCCGTCTCACACGGCCTGTGGACGCAGGTGGTCCATTCGGTGAACTGGACATGCAACAACTGGCGCCGCACGGACGAGGGCGTCTGGGAGGTCCGCGGCGGGCCCCAGGAGTTCCTGTACTCCAGGCTCATGAGCTGGGTCGCCGTGGACCGCGGGATCCGGATCGCCCAGCGCCGCGGACTCCCGGCCCCTTTGGAGAGCTGGCGCAGTGTGCGCGATGAGATATACCACGAGGTCTTCGACCGATTCTGGAATGAGGACCTGCAGTCGTTCGTCCAGGCTCGCGGCGCCACCACGCTGGACGCGTCCTGCCTGCTCATGCCGCTGGCCGGGATGATCGGCCCCACCGACCCGAAGTGGCTCTCCACGCTGGATGCCATCGGCAACGCATTGGTCGAGGGCTCGTTCGTGTACCGCTACCGCACCGAGGACGCCGCATCCGACGGGCTCTCCGGCACGGAGGGCACGTTCACGATGTGCTCGTTCTGGTACGTCGAGTGCCTGGCCCGCGCCGGGCGCGTCGACGAGGCCCGCCTGTTCTTCGAGAAGCTGCATGGCTTCTCCAGCTCACTCGGCCTGTACAGCGAGGAGCTGAGCGCCGGCGGCGTCGCCCTGGGCAACTACCCCCAGAACTTCACGCACCTGGGGCTGGTCCACGCGGCCCTGGTGCTCGACGATGCGCTGGAAGCCCGCCGAAGCCCGAAGGTGCCGGGCGACGCCGGGAGGTAGGTGGTTCGGGGAGCGGGCTCCCTGGTTGATGTCAACGAGAGTTGGCCCCGTCACCGTGGCGCGCCCCCGCCAGGAGCCCGGGGCGCGACGGGGTGTCCGGTGCCCCCCTTGGAACTGGCCAGCCCGGCGATGTCGACGGCGCCCGCCTCCGCGGCCAGGTCGTCGAGGCGATGCAGGACCTTGAGCATCCGTGCCGTGGCGAACGGCGACGGCTGGCTCTTCTGTCCGAACGAGTAGCCCTCGAACCCGCGGAAGATCGATTGCGGTACCACCCGTCCCTGCACGGTCATCGAGTAGGCGACGAGGCATGCAGCGAGCTCGGCGAGGGCCAGCCGGTCCTCTGGCTCCGCGCCGTTCCCCCGCCACAGCGCCGGGTACCTGCCGAGCGCATCGAGCACGGCCAGCGCGCTGTACCAGGTGGGGGGCCACTTGCCGGTCTTGAACGCCCGGCCGTGGCCGAACATGTACGGCTTCTGCGCACCCCGCGCCCGCCAGGCCGACAGCGAGACCCGGGCGACGTCGAGCAACCCCTCCGGCCGCTGCGACTCTGGGACGAGCGCATACGTCCGCAGGGCCTCGAGGGTCACCTGGGGGCAGAGGTCACCCCTGCGCCCGGGACCGCGGAAGCCGACGGCCGGGTCAGGGCGGCAGGGCCACGCCGGCCCCTGGGACGTGTCGGTCAGGTCATGGGCCATGCGGGCCAACCCGGCGCGTACGCGCGGATCAGCCTCGTACCCGAATCGGACGAGCACCTCAATGATCGCGTGCGAGTCGCACAGCAGCGCCCCCCAGACGGGCTGTTTGCTGCCCCGCACGGGGGCGAAGGACTGGAAGCGTCCCTCGTCGTCCTGGTGGGTCAGCATCCGCTCCAGCGTCGCGTCGACGCGTGGATCGTCACCGTGCTGCAGGCCCATGTCCGCCAGCAGGTTGAGCAGGTTCGGCGCGAACGCAGGGCTGTTGTGCCCCGAGAAGGGCTCGCCGCCCTCCCAGTCACGCAGCCGGCCCACGAGCGCCGTGGTCGCGGGATCGTTTCGCACGTCACGCCGTGCATCGACCACGCGCTCATCGGAGTCGGGGAGGACACCGCTCAGCAGCGCCCACCGTGCCGCCGGGTCGGCTGACTCGAGGACCCACGCACGCGGGTCACCGATGAGCCCGGACCACGGCCACGGGTCACGCACGGCGTCGGCGTTCGCCTCCACAACTCGAGGCTAGCCCGACCAATCGGCGTTCGCGAGGGCCCCAAGTCCCCGCCTCGCAGCCGGGTCGCCTCATCCCTGAGATGGACAGTCCGCCCGCGAATGATCATCCCTGAGGAGGTCCCGCCAGAGGTGGGCCCGCGGTTAGCGTCATGGGTATCCAAGAAGAGGAGAAGCAATGATCACCGCAGAGCACCTCACCAAGATGTACGGCACCACGACAGCCGTGGACGACGTGTCGTTCACCGTCCACCCCGGTCGCGTCACCGGGTTCCTCGGCCCGAACGGCGCGGGCAAGTCCACCACCATGCGGATGATCGTCGGTCTGGACCGCCCGAGCGCCGGCCGGGTCACCATCGACGGCACGCCATACGCCGGGCACCACGCCCCCCTGAACGAGGTCGGCGCCCTTCTCGAGGCGGGGTCGGTCCATCCGGGCCGCACCGCCTACAGCCACCTCCGCGCACTCGGCGCCACTCACGGGATCGGCGCCCGCCGGGTGCGCGAGGTCATCTCCCTGGCCGGCCTGGACAAGGTGGCCCACAAGCGGGTCGGTGGATTCTCCCTCGGAATGGGGCAGCGCCTGGGCATCGCCACCGCCCTGCTCGGCGACCCGCACACGATCATGCTCGATGAGCCAGTCAACGGGCTTGACCCGGAGGGCGTGCTGTGGGTGCGCACCCTTGCTCGGCAGCTCGCCGCCGAAGGTCGGACCGTGTTCCTGTCCTCGCACCTGATGAGCGAGATGGCCAAGACCGCCGACCACGTCATCGTCCTCGGACGCGGCAAGGTCATCGCCGACGCCCCGATCCAGGAAGTGATCGATCGGGCCTCGCTCGGCGCGGTGCGCGTGCGCACCCCCGAGGCCGACAGCCTCGCGAGGCTGCTGAAGGCGACGAACGCAACCGTGAGCTCCGTGGAGCCCGGCGTCCTTGAGGTCGTTGGTCGCCCGAGTGAGGACATCGGCCAGATCGCTGCCTCCGCGGGGATCGTCCTGCACCAGCTCACCTCACTGGAGTCCTCACTCGAGGACGCCTACCTACAACTGACCTCCGATGCGGTGGAGTACCGCTCCACGTCGCTCGACACCCCCTCCCCCACGGCGGATCCCTCGGTTGATTCGCCTGAGACCACCCACGGCGCGACTGCGCCGATCACGGAAGGCGCACTGCGATGACCACCTTGGCCAACTCCCCCGACCGCACCTCACCGGTCCGGACATCGACCTCCCCACGTGGGGTCACCTTCGCCGGCACAACCGCCTCCGAATGGATCAAGTTCCGCACACTCCGCTCGACCGTCTGGACGCTGGTCGTGACGATGCTCCTACTCGTTGGCGTCAGCGTCTTGGCCGCGTGGGGCAGCGCCAGCGAACTCGTCGACGCGGGTACCGCGCAGGGTGGGATGGACACCGCCCAGCTGCTCAGCGCGGGATACCAACTGGCGCAGCTGGGCCTGGCCGTGCTGGGCGTACTCATCATCACCGGCGAGTACTCCACCGGCATGGTGCGCTCGACCCTCGCCGCAGTACCCCGCCGCGTACCGGTGCTGTGGGCCAAGGCCCTGGTCCTGACTGTGGTCGTCCTGGTCGTCACCGTCGTCTCGATGGCGCTGTCGTACGTGGCAACGATCCCGTTCCACGACACGCTGGGAGCGACGCTGGACCTCGCGGACGCCGAGACGCTGCGCATGACCGTCGGCCTGCCGCTCTACCTCGCCGCCATCGGGCTGCTCGCATTCGCCGTCGGCGCCCTCGTGCGGCACAGCGCAGGCGCCCTTGCCGGCGTCATCGCACTGCTGCTGGTGATCGAGAACGTGCTCATGATGATCCCGGTCCGGGCCATCGAGGTGATCAGCCCCTTGCTCCCCACCACAGCGGGCCGGCGAGTCCTGTTCGACTCGGAGATGATCACCACCGTCAACGCAGCCACAGATGGTGTGCACCTGACGCCCTGGCAGGGATACGCCGTGCTGGTCGCGTGGGTGATGGTCCTCCTCGCTCTCGCCGCCGTGCTGCTCAGGCGCCGGGACGCGTGAACATCGATCGACCCGCAATCCGCACCGGACCTGGCGTGCGCTCAGGTCCGGTGCGGCACGCCGCACGACACGGCCTACCACCAGGCGACCTGCCCAGAATGGGAGAGTGAGGAGATGGCAACTGTGACGAGCGAACCCGCTGGGCAGGAGCCGTTCACCGAGCTGAGCACTCGGCGCATCGGGCCGGTCCGGCGGTTCTTCGTGCAGCGGCCGCGGGCCATGGATGCAGTCGTCATGCTCGCGTTCGCCCTGCCGGCGGCCGCCAGCGTGCTGTTCCCCTATGACTACGAGCCGGGCCTGGCGGCGCTCGCGTTCATTGCGGCTGGCACGGCTGCCCTCGCCTTCCGACGGCGGAACCCGATGGCTGTCGCCGCCGCCATGGGAGTCCTGGCTGTCACGTGCACCGCAGCCACAGGACGGCTCAGCGGCTTCTCCCTGGGGATCGGCTTCGCCGTCTTCGCCGTCGCTGTCGAGCGGCCCGGTCGGACTGCCTGGATCACCGCCGGCGTGCTGGTGGCGACCACGACCCTCGCGGTGTGGATCTGGGAGCAGCCGGTCGTGGACGTCTCAGCCGGAGTCGTGGGCGACGCCGACGCGCCGCTCACTGACGATCGCCTCACCATCGCGACGGGGGTGGTCGTCTTCGCCCTCGTCGGCCTGGCCGCCGGCGCCAGCGTGCGCAACCGTCGGCTCCAGATGCGTGATCTTGTGGACCGCGCCAATGCTCTCGCCCGGGACCGCGAGCGCCAGACAGAGCTTGCCCGGGCGTCTGAGCGCACCCGGATCGCTCGCGAGATGCACGACGTCGTCGCGCACAGCCTCTCGGTGATGATCGCACTCGCCGACGGCGCCGGGGCCGCGCTTGACCGTGCGCCGGACGCCAGCCGAACGGCACTGAACGAGCTCTCGAGCACCGGCCGTGCTGCACTTGCCGACATGCGCCGCGTGCTCGGGGTCCTCGATGACGGGGGCGCCCCGTTCGAGCCCCAGCCCGGCGGGATCGACCTCGACGCCCTGGTGGAACGCTTCCGTGCCGCGGGCCTGCCAGTCGTGACCGAGGGACTCGACGCCCCGCTGCCGGACGACCCGGGGCTCCAGCTCACGGTCTACCGCATCGCCCAGGAGGCGCTGACCAACACACTCCGGCACGCACCCGGCACTCCCCGGGCCGAGTTGTCGATCAGTCGGGACGGCACCGGGGTGGAGGTCGAGGTCGTGGACCACGGGCCCCGGCTGCCGGTCGTCGCCGCTGGGGGATCGGGGCGCGGGCTGGTCGGCATGAACGAGCGCGCTCAGGTCTACGGCGGGAGCGTCTCGAGCGGCCCGTGGCACGACGGGTGGCGCGTCCGCGCCGTGCTGCCGTGGCAGGAGGATGGCCAACGATGATCTCCGTGCTGCTGGTGGATGACCAGGCCCTGCTGCGGATGGGCCTGCGGCTGGTCCTGGAGGCGGAGGACGACCTCAGCGTCGTCGGCGAGGCCGGCGACGGCAGCGTTGCGGTGGCGCAGGTGGCCGCCCTCGACCCGGACGTCGTGGTCATGGACGTGCGGATGCCGGGGACGAACGGAATCGAGGCCACCTCGATCATCGTCGCGAAGCACCCCCGGACCCGGGTGCTGATCCTGACAACCTTCGACCTCGATGAGTACGCCTTCGAGGCCCTGCGGGCCGGGGCCAGCGGCTTCCTGATCAAGGACGCCCCACCGACCGAGCTCGTCCAGGCGATCCGCACAGTGGCAAGCGGGGACGCTGTCGTCTCGCCACGGATCACCCGACGGATGCTTGAGCTGTTCGCAGACCGGATGCCCGGGGCTGGCGCTGGCACGGAGCCGCCGGCCGCCGATCCGCGCGTCAGCAGTCTCACGCCCCGGGAGACCGAGGTGCTGCAGGCGGTCGCTCAGGGATTGTCGAACGTGGAGATCGCCGAGAAGCTCGTCCTGTCGGAGACCACGGTGAAGACCCACGTGGGTCGCGTGCTCTCGAAGCTGGGCGTGCGCGACCGGGTGCAGGCCGTCGTCCTCGCGTACGAGACCGGCGTGGTCCGGCCCGGCTGAAGAGCGGCACCGCCGTCGAGGTCACCGAGCGAGTACCGCCCGTACACCTTGGCCGGCTCCATCTCGACTTGGTCCGCCCGGGAGTTGGTCGCGCACCGCGTCGACCGCCTCCGGGCTGAAGGGGTGGACCGTCACACGCGGCGCAAGGACCCACCCGGGAGACGGCCGGAGCCTGTGAGTCCGCCGCCGGCTGCGGGGACGATCAGGCTGGCGGTGTCGGGGGGCCTTGGAGCCATTCGATCCGGAATCGGGCGTAGAACGCGCAGATGAAGATGACGGTGGCCATGGTGGGCCAGCCGATGAGGGCGCGGGTGGCGACGAATCCGACCGCGTCGGCGTGCTGCAGATGCCATGCTTCCCCGCCGGAGACGGCCATCTCTGAGGCCGCCCAGATCGCGGTGACCTGTGCGCTGATGCGCCGGTAGGTGGGGTGGGCCACGGTGCCAGGTCGCAGCCTGCCGCCCATGAGGATCGGGAGCAGGTGGGAAGCGAGCGGTGTGCTGGTGAACGAGGTGGCCAACACGACTGCGGCGACGGTCATGCTGGCGGCCACGCTGATGCCGAAGAACACGTGGTGGGAGCCGGTGAGTGCGCCCGCGGCGCCGCGGACGAGGACGTAGCCGAGCAGCGCGAGGGACAGCCATCCGATTCCCTGACCGCCCCGGAGCCGAGCGAGGGCTGCCACGACCGCCGCGGCCGTTGAGGCGAGGATGCCGGGGATCAGGCCCCATGCCGCGTTGGCCAGCAGGAACACCACCACCGGGGCGAGGGATCCCACCATGCTGGTCGGGCTTGGTGGCCGCGTGGGCAGGACACGAGCGGCGGTCGGGCCGAGCGTGCTCGGCGTTCCTGGCCTCTCGGCCTGCACCGGGACCCGCCCGGTCAGCGATATTCCTGTCATGCCTCAAGCGTCGCGTTCGCGACAGCGGGCGGGTAGTGCCCCGGATCACAGGTTGGGGATGACAACTGTCATCCCGGGCTGCCCCCGCGCGGAAGGTCTGGTCCTGAGCAGCGATCCGCGCCAGGGTTCATGCACTCTTGGTCGCGGTGCACAGGAACACGCCGAACTCGCGGTCGCCCTTGAGGATGGTCGTGGCGTCAACGAAGCTCACGTTGGCGAAGCCGGCGCGGGCCAACTGCTCGGCAAGGCGTTCCCGGTCGAATCCGTGATGACCGTCAAACCCAGCCGTGCCGGCGTGGAAGGCGCCGTCAGGATCCTCGTCAAGGTCAGCGATGGCCAGCCGACCACCGTCGACCAGGAGCCCTGCCACAGACCGCAACAGCCCATCCAGGTCCTTCACGTGGTGAAACGCCAGGGAGCTCCACACCACGTCGAAAGACCCACCGAGCCGGTCTGTCGTCAGGTCGGCTTGGACAGCACGCAGCCGGTCACTGAGCCCGGCCGCCTCGATCCGCTCCCGAGCGACCTGCACCATTCCGGCGGAGGGGTCGGTCACTACCGCGGAGCCGACCCGGTCGGCGAGCAGGATGCTCAACCGACCCGTGCCACCGCCGACGTCGAGCGCGCTCATCCGGGGGTTGAGGTCCAGAACCTCCTCGATGGCCCGGGCCACTGCCAGCTGTCGCTCCTCGTGGCCGGGGTCGTCGTCCCAAGTCGCTGCCTCGGCGTCAAATCGCTCGTGTTCGTGCACGCGCCCGACCCTAGACCCCGCAACTCCAGCCCAGACATCTCCACCAGCGATCACCCGGCAGCGTCAGACGCCGCCAGATCCTCGACTCCGCGCCCGCACCGGGGTTCGTTCTGCGATGTCTCCCTCAAGGCTTGACGGCCGCGAACTTGAGCCTCTCACCGTGGGCGCATACGCAATACTGCTTGAGATCGACAAGGTGGCGGATCGGCCGTGGCCCCGCCTGAAGGACTTCGGGCCTCATGCGGCCTTGCGCCCAGGGAAGGAGTGCGCAGTGCCAGGAGATTCGCTCCAACCGGGGGTCCTCGTGGAAGGGTTCGTCGCGGTCTTCGTTGGCGGTGGCGTAGCAGTGCACTCGGCTTCGCCGTTCGCGACTTCTTCGGCTTGACTGGCTTGCGATGAGTGCGATGGGCGAGGGGCCCGACCACTGGCTGGACCTGTTCTGGCTCCCTCTCGGCGCGGGTGGCCATGTCGTGCGCTGGAACGGGCGCCTCTTCGAGTGGCTGTCGGCGCGGCGAGAGCGCCGGGTGATGTTGGATCTGTACCACGCGGGCATGATGCTGCACCACGATGACGTCACCTACGCGATCGAGATGGGTCCCGTCTGGAACGTCCCCGCGACGGACCGTGGCGTTGTCTGTGAAGGTCCGGTCGGAACGAGGTGGCTCGGGCGTTCGCGTGTGTTCCGCTATGAAGTCCGCTGCTGGGCTGGCGGCCAGATCCCGGACATTGCCGAAGCAGTCGACAGCCCAGTGCGCACCACCGAGGACCCCACGAGCGTTCAGAACGTGCTGGTCCTGCTACGGGTGGTGCCGCCGCTCACCTGGGGTCGAGATGAACTCGGTACCGGAGAGATGTGGAACTCCAACTCCATGGTGGCGTGGGTTCTCGCGAGTTCCGGTCATGACATGGACCGCATCAAACCACCGAGCCATGGGCGGGCACCGGGGTGGGACGCGGGCCTTGTGCTCGCAGACCGGTGGCTCAACTCCGCCAAGTAGCAGGCCCGCAGTCGCCTACGATCGAACTGGCGCCCACCGACGACTCACCGCCGATCAAGCATCCGGCCACCGTACGTGCGGCGCTGAGGCATCCGCAGATCCGGATCTGAGCGGAGGAGGGCCCCGTGACTCAGGTTCGCCTGCGCAGGTGGCGGCGGGAGGGCGAAGTCCGAGCCGCGAGTGGATCGGCTCACAGATGGGTCGATTGGCCCTATCGACTCAGAAGCCCCGGTGGTACGGCTGAGGAGTGGACACCAGACCGATCCGACCTCCGCTGCGAGGTCCCAGTTGCGTCGGAGTCCTGAGCCCAGGTGTCGCGGGAGGACGAGCGTCATGAGTTCGAAGACAGGCCAGGAGGCGGTGTCTGGTCGGCAGGCCCAGCAGATGATGCGCCGCTTCGACCGGTTCCTGCTGCAGAACGACGCCCTTGTCGAGCGGTACGGCAGGGACCAGGCCGCGGTGATGCGTGCAGAGATGCGCGAGGAACTCCGGCGCTTGATCCCGCAGGTGCCCTACATCGGAGGCAAGCAGAATCCCCTGACCACGCAGCTGGTCCAGTCAGCCGGGGCGTTGGCGATCTACCGGGTCCTGCTCAAGCACGGCGACACCCTGGAGGACACCGGTGAACTCCTGCACCGCCTCTTTCGCGCCGAGGTCGAGCGGATCCCACGGGTGCTTCGCCCCTGGGTGAAGCGGTACATGTTCAGCGGGCTGCGCCGGCGGCAAGCGCTGAAGGAAGCCAGCCGGTCACAGGCCCGGCGCTACCCGGGAGACTGGGTGTTCGAGCGCGTTGACGGTGATGGGTCGAACTTCGACCAAGGACGGGACTACACCGAATGCGCGATCGTGAAGTTCCTGCACGCTCAGGACGCCGACGAGCTGGGCCCGTACCTGTGTGACCTTGACTGGGTCACGGCGGAGGTCATCGGGTACGGGTTCCAGCGGACCATGACCCTGGCCTGGGGATGCGACCGGTGCGACTTCCGGATGTCGAAGGACGGCACCACGACCGCGCCCTGGCCGCCCCGGTTCATCGAGCGGACCTGCGGCCAAGCACCCCCTGCGAGGCCGGATTCCGACCCGACGCCTTAGCCACAAGCCGCGACGAGCCGATGAGCGCGAGTCCGTCACGGAGATCGTCGCTCACGACGGGCTCGCCCGATCGAGCCAGCTGCTGTAACTGGCTCGGCGTGAACACGAGGACGTCGCAGCCGTTCCCCACGCTGATCCGCATCGAGCCCTCGAGGTCCGTGCGCCCGTCCCACCCGGAGGCGGCGATCACGGCGAGGTCGATGTCGCTGACCTCGCTCGCCTCATGGTGCGAAGGTCTACCTCGACCGTCAGTGGCTGACCGTCGGGTCCCGCGGCCGGGCCCGTCAGCCGCTGGACGTGATCGCCTCCGGCGTTGCGGGCCCGCGTCCGGCGGCAAGCAGAGCTGCGGCCACCGTCGCGGCCGCGCATCCGCCGAGGACGGCAGCCCTCACCGCCGGCCGCCCCGTGGGCGAACCGCGGTAGCCCATCACGCCGCCCACACTCCGGGCACTCATGACCGAACCGAGCGACCACCACGACATCAGCGAGCCGGCAGCCATCGCCGAACCGGTGCTGAACGCCGACCCGACGGATCCGACTGACCCGATGCTCAGCGCTGATCCCACCGATCCGATACTGAGTACCGACCCTTGGGAGGCGATGCTCAACAGGGAGCCCTCGGACCAAAGGGACCACTTCGAGCCGACCATTGCGCACCTCCGAAACCACGGCACCACCGTTCGGCGTGCCTCACCGCCATCATGGCCCTCGCCCGCGAGGCAGTCACCCCGGGCATGGCTTCGGCCCGGAGGTTTCGACCTACCCGTCGCCGGCTCTGAGCGCTGCGCTGAGTGCGTCCCTCATCGCAGCCCTGAACTCGGTCATGGCCGCGGACTTGCCGAAGGCGGCGTCCGCCCCGTGGTACATGCCCGCAACGACGTCGATCTGGCAGGGCACCCCGGCGGCCCGGAGGCGGTCGGCGTAGGCGAGGTCCTCGGCATGGAACAGGTCCAGGTCGCCGACGCCGATCCAGGCCGGGGGCAGACCGGTCAGGTCCTCGCGTCGCGCGGGCACCGCGTACGGTCGAGTCTCGTCGTCGCCGGGCGCGTGCCCGAGGTAGGACGTCCAGCCGAACTCGTTGCTCCGGGGGGTCCAGACGAACGTGCCGGTGCCGCCGTGATCGGGGCGCAGGACGGTCCGGTCGTCGAGCATCGGGTAGACCAACAGCTGGAAGCACACCGGGGCCTCTCCCCGGTCGGCAGCCAGCTGGGCCAGGGCAGCGGCCAGACCCGCGCCGGCGCTGTCCCCGCCGATGGCGATCCGGGCGGGGTCCACGTCCAACTCGTCCGCGTGATCGTGCAGCCAGCGCAGCGCGGCATAGCAGTCGTCGAGCCCAGCCGGGAAGGGGTGCTCGGGGGCAAGGCGGTAGTCGACGCTGACGACCACGATGTCCAGGTCGGAGGCGAGCTGGCTGCACAGTTCGTGGTCCATGGAGGGATGCCCAATGACGTAGCCACCGCCGTGCATCCACAGCAGCGCGCCCGAGGGTCGGGGCCGGCCGGGCGTGTCGTAGACGAATACTTCGACCGCCTCATGGTCCTCGTGAGCGGGAAGGGTGCGGTGCGCCAGGTCGACCCCCGGCGCGAGGGGGCCGGGCGGGACCGAGGCCTTGCGGACCAGGCGCAGCGCGCCTGGACCGAGGTGCACCGGCACCAGCAGGAGTGGATGGCGCAGCTCGGGCAGGACCGGCTCCATCAGCCGTCGTCGTTCCAGCACCACCCGGGCGGCCATCGCCGCGCCGGCAGCTGCCCCGGCTGCGAGTAGGCCCCTGAGGGCGGATCTGGCGGTCATCCGGATGCCCCTATCGGTGGTCCGTCCGCGGCTCATGACGACCACGGTATCGGGCGACACCCGGCCACCCGTTCCCCGGACCGTGCCGGCGACCGGCCCGTGGGTGGCTGGGGCAGTGGCGCTCGGGGGACTTTCCGCCCTACCGGGCCTGCCGGTCAGCGGGGTTGCATGGGAGTGGATAGCACCTCGAGCACAGGGCTCGGAGTGCGCCGGGCGGGGTGGTCGCGATGTCGAGGGATCCGAAGGACACAGGCGTGGATGGCGCGGCGCTGGATGCCGCCGTGGGCAAGGTGCGGGCTGGGTTGCCCTCATGGGTCGCCCTGCCTGCGGTGGAGAAGGTGGGGTTGGTGCATCGGCTGCGCCGTCGGTTGAGTGACGAGGCGCCGGGGATCGTCGAGTCGTGGCGGGTGGCCCAAGGGCTGGAACCGGACAGCTTCTGGGTTGGTGACGTGTGGGGGGGCCTCGTCCCGTTGGCGATCATGATCCGCGGCTGGGAGTCGACCCTCACCCGGCTGGCCCGCCACGAGCGGCTCCTGCCGCCGGCTGCCATCAGCCGCGACCCGGAGGGCCGGGTCACGGTGGACGTGTTCCCCCAGTCGCGCACCGATCAACTGCTGTTCATGGGCTACTCGGGTCGGGTGCGCCTGCAGCCCGGCACCAGCGTGGCCGAGGTGGAGGCGGCCGGCGACAGCCTTCGGAAAGGGCAGTTCCCGTCCGCGGGCGTGACCCTGCTCCTGGCGGCCGGCAACTTCGCCTTCCTGCCGGCCACCGACGCCCTCGCGCTGCTGCTCGCGCATGGCTGCACGGTCGTGATGAAGCTCAACCCCGTCAACGCCTACCTGCGCCCGGCGTTCGAGCGGCTCTTCGTCGAGTTCATCGATGCGGGCTGGCTGGCAGTGGTCGAGGGTGGCCCGGAGGTCGGTGCGCACCTGGCGCACCACCCGGACATCGACCGGGTTCACATGACCGGCTCGGCCAGCACCTACGACGCCGTGGTCTGGGGCACCGGCCCCGATGCCGAGCGCGCCCGCGCATCCGGTCGACGCCTGCTGGCCAAGCCGTTCACCGCCGAACTCGGCGGCGTCAACCCGTTGATCGTGACACCCGGACGCTGGACCCGCCATGACGTGCGCCGGCAGGCCGACCGCATCGCCTTCGCCACGCTGCAGAACAGCGGGCACGCGTGCTCCGCCACCCAGATCCTGGTCCTGCCCGACGGCTGGGACCAGACCGACCTGCTCCTGGACGACCTGCGGGAGTTCCTGCGCACCCTTGAGCCCCGCACCCCCTACTACCCGGGCAGCGACGCTCGGGTCGCACGTGCGATCTCCGATCAGGAGCACGTCGAGACCCTCGGCACGGACGGGCACCGGATCCTGGTGACCGGCCTGGACCCCGATCGCCCGTGCAGCCTGTTCCGCGAGGAGGTGTTCGCCGACGTCCTCGGGGTCGTGCGGCTGCCCGCACCCGATCTGGAGTCCTACCTGACACGGGCGGTCCAGTTCGCCAACGACGCCCTGGCCGGCTCGCTGAGCGCCACCCTGCTCGTGGACCCCGACACCGAGGCGCACCACCGCCAGGCCGTCACCGACGCCGTGGCGGGACTGCGGTACGGGGCGATCGGCCTCAACGAGAACGCGGGTTACTCGTTCGCCGTGCCCCAACTGCTCTGGGGCGCCTACCCCCGCAACACACCCGAGGCGATCGGCAGCGGAGTCGGATTCGTCAACAACACCCTGCTACTCCCCCGGCCCGAGCAGGGCGTGCTACGAGCAGCGTTCCGAGCACCCATCAAGCCCTTCCACACCGCCACACACCAGACCAGTGGTCCCGTGTTCCGGGCCATTGTCGACTGGGTCGCCTCCGGAGACGACCCCCGCAAGATCCCCAACATCGTGCTCCCCGCCCTCCGGGGCTGACACCACACCGCCTGGGCTTCCTGACCAAGGCCCGGTCGTGGGCGCCGCCACCACCGCGCCCGACAGGCCCGGTGGCGACGAACCGGTCAGGCCACCACCCTCCCGCGCAGCACCACCCGTGCGGGCCGGTGCAGCGCACTCAGATCGCCCACGGGGTCCGTCTCGTACACGACGAAGTCGGCCGGGTCGCCCTCCCCCAGCCCGGCATTCCAGCCCAGCCAGGCGCGCGCCCGCCAGGATGCAGCCCCCAGCGCGTACTCCGCCGCCATGCCGAGCTCGGCCATCGCGATCACCTCGCCGGCGATGTTGCCGTGCCGGGCCACGCCGCCACCATCGGTCCCGGCAAACAGCGCCACTCCGGCGTCGTGGGCCGCCATGATCGTGGCTCGCCGGCGGGTATACAGGTCGGTCATCGTCGCTGAGTAGTCGGGGAACCGCTGCTGCCCTGCCGCGGCATAGCCGGGGAACTTGTCCAGCTGCATCACGGTCGGCACCAGCGCGACGCCGCCAGCCACCATCGTGTCGATCAGGTCCTCGGTCAGCCCGGTCCCGTGCTCGATGCAGTCGATGCCCGCCTCGAGCAGGCCGGGGAGCACGTCGTGGCCGAAGCAGTGCGCGGTGACCTTCGCGCCGTAATCGTGGGCCACCGCGATGGCCTCGGCGAACGCCTCCGCCGGGAACGACGGAGCGAGGTCGCCCTTCTCGCGGGAGATCCAGTCGCCGACGAGCTTCACCCAGCCGTCGCCGCGCTGCGCCTCCCGGGCGACGTAGGAGGCCAGCTCGCCCGGCTCGACCTCGTGGGCGTAGTTGCGCAGGTAGCGCCTCGTCCGGCCGATATGACGCCCGGCCCGGATCAGCCGGGGCAGGTCCTCGCGCTCGTGCATCCAGGCAGTGTCCAGCGGGGAGCCGGCATCGCGGATCAACAGGGCACCGGCGTCCCGGTCGAGGATCGCCTGATCCTCGGCCTCCTCGTCGGTGACCGCCCCACCCTCGCCGAGGCCGAGGTGGCAGTGGGCGTCGACCAGCCCCGGGACGATCCACCCCTCGGCCACAGTCTCGGCGCCGAGGGGCTTGTCGTAGGTGACACGGCCTCCCACGACGTACACGTCACACGCCTCGCCGTCGGGCAGCACCGGGCCGGAGAACCTGAGTGCACTCATGCCCCGGACGCTACCGGTGCCCGGTCAGGCAGTACCTCACGGCCTGTCGAGGAGCCCCTTCGTCCTGTCGATCCCGGAATCGAGCAGGTGCTTGGACCTGTCCAGGCCGTCGGCGACGGCGTGCTTGGCCCCATCCACCCCTGCCTCGACCCCGTGAGTCGTCCGCTCGACGCCCGCGTCCACCGCGTGCTTGGTCCGCTCGACTCCGGTGTCCACCGCGTGCTTGGTTCGGTCCAATCCCGTGTCCATCGCGTGCTTGGTCCGGTCCAATCCCGTGTCGACCGCGGCCTTCGTCCGGTCGAGGCCGTCGTCAGAGATCGTCCTGACCTTGTCCAGTCCGGTGTCGACAGCCCCCCTCGCCCGCTCGAGCGTGTCCTCACCCTTGCCCTCGGACGTCACGTCCCGGTCGCTCGCGGCGGTCGCCGCAACGTCCTCGACCTGACCCTTCCTGGCTTGACCTGATGTGGCACCCATGGTGCGCCTCCCTGACTCGCATCACCCGTGTCCAGCTGGACGCGGACCTGCTCCCTGCGTCACCGGTCGCCGACTCGCCCGCAGGGCTCCTGCCTGACCGGGCCGCCGAGATGGTCGACGTAGTGAGAAGCCATCGAGGTGAGTCGGATCCAACCGGGCAGGTCCCGTGCGCCAACCATCAACTCACCTCTGTCACATCGAGCATAGACCTCCCCCAGAATGGGCCGAGAACGGCCATCCCCTCGGCATTCCGGCGCGCAGTGACCCCCGCGCCCACGACGGCTCCGGGCACGGCCGCTCCGGAAGCACGCGCACTGTCGCGCACTCACAAGACCCAAATCGGGCCCAACGGCACCTGCCGCGCGCCCCTTGCCAGGACCACACTGGAACTACGGGGGAGAAAGGTGGAGCACCATGAGCGACACCCTGCCGAGAGGCTCGACCCTCCCCCTGTCGCACGCCCTGGACTCCCTCGTCGACCGTGGGACGATCACGCCCGATCAACGCGCCGCGATCCTCACCGAGGTGGCCGCAGGAGCCGCGTCGCCGGCGCCCATGTCAGCGGCCCCCGACTCCGAGCCAGCACGAGTGCGCCATCACCGCCCACTGTCCGAGATCCTCATCGAGGTCGGCCTGTACGTCGGCGGGGCCCTGGTGATCGCAGCAGCCTTCGTCCTTGTTGCCCAGAACTGGCAGGGCATGAGCCTGGGCATGCAGATCACCGTGCTGGCAGTCACCGCCGTGGTGGCCGCCGGGTCCGGTGTCGCAGTCGGCCACGGGGCCAGCCCCGGTTCCGCCCGCTGCCGGTTGGCCGGCGTCCTGTTCGCTGGGGCCGCGGCCAGCGCTGCCGGCACCACGGCGCTCCTTCTGGGCGACTCCAACGACTTCACGGGCCTATCTGCTTTCAGCGTGGCGCTCGCGGTCATGGTGGCCGCCCACCTGGTTGCCCCGAGCACCATCACCGAGTTGGGGATGTTCATCGCGAGCTTCGCGGTCCTGCAGTCGGGCCTCGAGACGCTCCGGCCCGAGACGGTCGAATACGGATTCGACGAGATGACCACCTTCGACCGCTACGCGCCGCTCGCGATCGTCATCTTCGGCGTTCTATGGGCTGTGCCGGTGTCCCGTCGGCTGGCCCACCGAGAGTTGGCGGTCTTCGCCGGGATGGCGGTCGCGCTGATCGGCGCCCTGTCGATCATCGGCCCGGACGAGACGCGCACGCTGGGGCTGGTCGTCATGGCGCTGCTGGCAGCCACGGGCTTCTGGGGCTTCCTGGCACAGGGCTACTGGCCGTGGCTCGCGGCGGCGATCGGCAGCGTGACCGCAATGGTGTTCTGGGCGGTGGGCGGCGCCGATCGCCCTGCCCTGGCGATCCTGGTCGCCGGTCTCGTCATGCTCGGGACCAGCGCGCTTGGCATGCTGGCTGCGCGCCGGCGCCGGGCCGCGATCACGTCTGGCGTCAGTCGGACGCCGGAGGGATGAGGCCGGCCCGTTGACAAGCGAGCGGTACGTCGGACACCGCGCTCGAAGCGGTCGAAAGGCCCCCGTTGGCTGGCCCCCCGCCGCGACTTCGCGCTCGAAGTGGTCGAAACCGGTATGGCTCAAGGCGCCCTTTCAACCACAACCAGCGCGAAGTCCGCGAGCCATGCTCCACACAGGGCCTCTATCGACCACAACGCGCGCGAAGTACGTCAGCGGTGGGTCGCCCCTTCGTCGAGATCGTCGCGGCGCCACGACCGCCCGATGTGTCCTCAGCCCGTGACCTCGGCGCGACAGGTGCCCGCCGTCACCCTCGAGCGGTTCCCCTGACCATCTCCATCGATTCATCCCACTCGGGCAGCCGACGGGCCTTCGTGAGCAACCAGATCGTGAACCACAGCTCGGCGACGATCGACGGGATGGCCACCATGGCCAGCAGCACGTCTGCGTATCGGGCATAGTCGACGAGCACGAGGTGAGCCAATGTGTCCACGATGTATGCACCGCCGGCGACAGCGAGGACTGCCCCAAGCCGCCGCGGCCCATCACGCCAGGTCATCATGATGCGCCCGACCATGATCAGGTGGGCGCCGAAGGCCAACAGGCCCACGAGCCATGTGATGTCGAACGCGTCGAGGGCCAGCATGGTCCATGCCTCCCGGGTTGCCGGGTCGAGACCCCCGGACTCGCTGGTCGCCAGCTCGAGTGCCAGGTACATGAACGTCACGGCCACGCCCAACAGCATCGTGTAGCCGAGCCGGAGCCAGGCGGCGAGCAGCGAGCGCCGCGGCCCCTCGGGTCGCAGCACCACGTACAGCGCCCACGCCACCACGATGTCGATGACGAACACCAGCGTGAATGCCGCCATGCTGAGCCGGACCAGGGATTCGTTGGCGGCCAGATTGTCCATCGTGGCCGCGGGATCATCGGGGTCCACGAGTCGGGTGCGCACGCCGAAGTTGGCGAAGAGCGCGAGCGCGAAGAGCGCTGCGTAGCCGAGCCCAGCCCACAGGGCCGCGGAGCGGCGGGTCGTGTCGGCGGCGGCGTTGAGCGGTTCAGTGATGGATGGTGCAGCCATGGTGGTGTCGGTCCTCTCTGGACGGGTACCTGGGTTGCGAGCGGGTCGAGGTCGCGGCCGGTGGACCACGGCCTCGACAGATGTGACATACGTACTTAGTACGATTGCCAGTACTGTAGGCGTACTAAGTACGATGGTCAAGCGCGATCAACAAGGGAGCTCAGATGACACACGCGGACGAACTGCCCATCCCCGCACGCACGCCACTGACCCGCGAACGGATCCTCGAAGCCGCGGTCGACCTGGCTGACCGGGCCGGCATTGAGGCGCTCACGATCCGGAGGCTGGCAACGGAGCTCGACGTCAAACCCATGACGCTCTACCACCATGTGGACGGCAAGGAAGCGGTGCTCGACGGGATGATCGATCTGGTGTTCACCAACATCGCCCTCCCCGACAAGGAGTTGGCGTGGCGAGATGCGGTCCACGGCCGCTGCCGTTCAGCCCGCGAGGTGCTCGCCTCCCACCCGTGGTCGGTGCCCCTCATGGAGTCCCGCCGGTCACCCGGACCGGCCACCCTGCGGCACCACGAGGCCATGCTCGCCTGCTTCCTGGAGAGCGGGATGTCGCTGCAGCTGACAGCCCACGCATACGCCGTTGTCGACAGCTACGTCTATGGCTTCGCGATGCAGGAGGCGAACCTCGCTGTCCAGGGCGCCTCCGGTGATGAGGAAGTGACCCGCCAGATCGCGACGCAGTTCTCCGATGACCTGCACCCACACCTGGTGCGCTTCTCCACCGAGCATGTGCTGCGCCCGGGGTACCACTTCGGCGACTCGTTCGAGTACGGCCTCGACCTGCTCCTCGCCGGACTCGACGCAGCCGCGCAGACAGAGGCCGAGGCCGAGACGGAGGCCTAGGAGGCCCTCGCGCGCCTCGGTCTGTCAGCCCGTGAGGGGCTCGGGGTTGTTGGCCAACTGGACGGTGAAGTCTGCGCGACCGGTCGCGAGGAGGCGGGTCAGCTGCACGTTGACGTTCCTGAGATCGTCGCCGGGCTGGTGGTAGCACCCGTCAGCGAGCCGACCGGTTCTGCCCCAAACAGGCGGCCTGTTCTGCTGGGGCCGGCTCAGGAAGCCATACGGTGACCACGGAGGGAACCCATGTACCAACCGAGCGCCCGCTTCTGGGAGATCTTCTTCGAGGTCTACGAGAACTTGCCCCGCCAAGGGCCCGGCAGCCGCGCCAGCGCCGCCCGGGCACTCGGCCTGTGCCGCGACCTGCCCGACGACCCGGCCGTACTCGACCTCGGCTGCGGGACCGGCGGACAGACGTTCCACCTGGCCGAGCTGACGTCGGGATCGATCGTGGCCGTCGACAGCCACGCACCGAGCATCGACCGCCTGACGGCGGCTCTCGCTGAGCGGGGGCTCGCGCACCGGGTCAGTCCGGTCGTTGGCGACATGGCCGACCCCGGGCAGCCACTCAACCACTTCGACCTCGTCTGGTCAGAGGGTGCGCTCTACAGCATCGGGCTGGGCAGGGCCCTGGGTGTCTGCCATGGTCTGCTTCGACCGGGCGGCTACGTGGCCTTCACCGATGCGATCTGGCTCCGTGCGAACCCACCGCCCTCGGTCAAGGCCAGCTTCGACCTGGACTACCCGACCATGGGAAGGCTCGAAGACGACCTGGCGGCCATCCGGGCCTCGGGGTTCACGCTCGTTGGTCACTTCACGCTGCCCGACGAAGCCTGGTGGGATGAGTTCTACACGCCGATGGAGGCGCGTATCGCCGAGTTGCGCGGCAGGTACGCCGGAGATCCTGAAGCCGCGGACGTCCTCGAGCAACTTGCCGCGGAGCCGGGGATGCATCGTCGGCACTCCTCGTTCTTCGCCTACGAGTTCTTCGTGGCCCAGCGTCCACCCCTCCCCCACTCGGCTCCGGTGTGAACACCTGACCCGCACGTGGCAGTGTCGGGATATCAACCACCTTCGCCCGGCCGGCGCGGCGGGCAGCGACCGTCACCAAAACGGTCGGGAGGGTGGGCGAAGAGCGGTCCGGATGGGTGCCCCAGCGGCGTAGGAGGTCGGCAATGAGCGAGTTGGACAAGCTGCGTCGAGGAGCGGATTTCGACGGATGGGATCCCGAGGTCGTGGCGCTGCGTGACCATGTCGCGAGGGTGCTGACGCAGGCGGCTGGCGCTCCGCTCGGGGAACGCACGGCTCTGATCGGCTCGGTGCTCGGCGAGTTGGGTGCGGAGAGCGTCATCCAGGCACCCTTCACCTGCGAATTCGGGCTGCCCATACGGATTGGCCGCAAGTGTTTCCTGAACTCCGGGATCATCGTGCTCGACGGCGGCGGAGTCACAATCGGCGATCACGTCCTGATCGGGCCGTCCACCCAGCTCTACACGGTCGGCCACCCGCTCGACCACCTGCGTCGGCGGGAGTGGGAGGTCAGCTTCGCTCCGATCACGATCGAGGACGACGTCTGGCTCGGCGGCGGCGTGATCGTCCAGCCGGGCGTCCGCATCGGTGCCCGCACGGTGGTCGGATCAGGCAGTGTCGTGACCGCGGACCTGCCGCCCGACAGCTTGGCGATGGGCGCCCCAGCCCGTGTCGTCCGTGCGCTGCGCTGACAACCGCCAGCCTCTCCGCAGTGTCGTCGCAGGTCAGACCCTCATGTGCGGATGAGTCGGTCTGTAAGCCGGGTCCTGTCCAGGGGTCCGTTGCCGGACTCCCATACGCGGCCATCCCTCTACGACTGCCGTTGCCGACAGCCTCCAGCGGTCTACCCGTGAGCTCGGGCGGGCCACCCTCGAACGCTCACGCAGGACCGACGCGGACGCCGATCCCTCTTGACCTTGCTTCGGGTGGGGTTTGCATAGCCACCCCAGTCACCTGGGGTGCTGGTGGTCTCTTGCACCACCGTTTCACCCTTACCCCGCGCCCGGAGGCACGAGGCGGTCTACTCTCTGTTGCACTGTCCCGCGGGTCACCCCGGGTGGGCGTTACCCACCACCTTGCCCTGCGAAGCCCGGACTTTCCTCGACGACGCCGATCCGAGGACCGTGCCGCCGCGGCCGCCCGACCGACTCATCCGCCCTCGAAGGGTACGCGCCCCCGTCGTGGTAGTCGAAACGGCTGATCGGATGCGCCGAATCGGCTACCACGACGGAGGTGCTCTCCGGGGATCAGCAACCGAATGTGGGTCTGGCGGGCTTCACCCAGTGGGCGCGGACCTGGATGAATCCCACCCTGCGGGTGTCGGGGTCGATGTAGAAATCCATCCACCCGTTGCGCTTGTTGCCGACTCCGAAGACCCGCCAGCTCTGGTCGGTCAGGTCGTTGGTCCAGGAGCCGACCCGCTCCAGGTTCGGGTAGGTCCTCCTGAGCTTCACCAGCGAGCTCCCCGGCTCCGGCGTGCTGCCAGTCAGCCCAGCCGTGCGTATCCCCTTCGGGGTGACCACGTCGCCCATGGCGTGCATGGACCGCACGCGGCCACCGGAGACCTTGTCCGGATAGGCCTTGTAGACCTCCCCATCGTCCTGGATCAAGATGGCCTGGGGCCCGGCCGTCCACCCTCCGCAGAAGGTGTCTCGGCTGATCCATCCCCGCTTGCGAGCCTTCCTGGTGAGGGTGCCCATCCGCAGGTCGCCGATCCGACCCCGTCGCACGACGAGGACGTCCTCGTCGGTCGCGGCCAGGGCCGCCGGGCCCACGGCCGTCGGCACCGCCGCCGCATGAGCCGGCAGCGTCGGCGCACCGGCCGAGGCCGGCGCCGACATCAGCCCGACGGTCAGCGCCGCGACAGCGGTGGCGACGGTGACACGTCGGATCGTGGATCGGTTCATCGCTGCCTCACTCACCTCGACCACAGCCCATGCCCCCATTGTGCTCTTCCCCCGGGTCAGCTCGCGCTCTCCCGGACGTGTCGGGTCCGCCACCCCTTCACGGGCCGCAGCGCAGACCCCCCAGCGGCGACGATTGCGCGACACGCCCGGGACTGCACCGCGACGAGAAAGTACCTGTGGAGGTATTGCCCCCGGTCCACGGCAGCCCTACCGTGGAGGGTGTTCCGAACGGAGCAGAACAGTCTGACCTACAAGTGAATAGTCCGATCGACGAGATCAGCGTCAGCAGGAAGCACGACTCCAGAAGTCGAGCCAACCAACGGGTTCAGGATCAACACCACGGTTGAGCCAACCCGAAGGAAGCGAAACACCTAGCTAGCAGCCGTAGGGCGCCGCCGGTCAACGAACGTCGAAACGGGACGTCACCGATGCGAGAGCATCAGGACAGACACCTATCACGCTCTGAACGGAACTTGGGGCTCCTCGATCTCAACCATCGAGGAGCCCCAACCTTTCACAGCGCCTCCGACACTCCCACAGGCCTGCGTCGGCCGGTCGTCGAGACACGCCGGGAAGACTCGACCGCATAGGTGATCCCGGCACGGATCCACGCACCGGAAGCCGGACGTACCAGCCCCGACCGGCACCAATCAGGCGGTGTGGTGCATCACGCCGTGCAGGTGCCCGGACTCCCCCATCCCGAAGATGGTGCTGACCCCATCGGCCCACCAGGCCAGGGTCGTCAGGGAGCAGGGCGCGAGCTCGAAGCGGTAGGCGCTCGACGCCGGCGCCTCGAGCACCTGCTGCACCAGCACCTTGATCGGGGTCACGTGGCTCACGGCCAGGACCCGCTGCCGCGGGAACCGCTCGATGATCTGCGCACGTGCGGCGTCCACGCGCCGCCGGACGGTCGCAAACGACTCGCCTCCCGGTGGGGCCACCTCGGTCGAGCCCAACCATGCCGTCAGCTCGTCGGGCCAACGCTGCTTGACCTCCGCGAAGTTCAATGAGTCCCACTCACCGAAGTCAGCCTCCGCGATGCCATCGATGACGACCGGCACCCCGAGCCCGAGCCGCTCGGTGATGATCGCCGCGGTCTGCTGCGTGCGCTGCAGCGGCGAGCAGACGATCACGTCCGCCCCACCGCGGCGGGCCAGCTCCTCGGCGGCGGCCTCGGCCTGCTGACGACCGAGCTCGATCAGCGGCGGGTCGAATCCGTTGATGCCGGAGAACCGGTGCTCCACGCTCTGCTGGGTCACGCCATGGCGGACCAGGAGCAGTGTGGTCGGGGCACCCAGGTCGGCGCGCGACCAACCCACGATCTTGTTCTGGGCACCGGCGTCGGACTCGGCTCCCCGACCCGTCGCGGGCTCGGCTGCCGCGGCTGGCGCGGCTGGCGCGGCCTCGGCGGCTGTGTCCGCCGGACCGGCCGGTTCCCCGCGGAGCAGCGCCCGGACCTGGGCCGCGCCGGACTCAGCCGCGGCCGCACCATCGAGCCATGCCCCCGGCGCCTGCTCCTGCGCGGCGGCCCTGGCCCCCTCGGCCTCCAGCTGCGCGTCGTCGCTGAGGTGGTCGGCCGCGTCGACGTAGATGTCATCGTCGCCAGTTCCGCGGTGCCACCGCTCGATCCGGCACGGCCTGCCCGCAGCGGCCGCGTCCATCGACTGGTTGGCCAACGCGTCGGCACGCTTGTTCTGCGCCCGCGGCACCCACGTGTAGCGCACTTGGTCAGCCGGGGCGAGCGCCTTGGCTCGCAGGGCCAGCTGGCGGAGCCTGGCGTTCTTGATCGCCCATCCGCCGGAGAGCTGCTCCACGACGAGCTTGGAGTCCAGGCGTGCCTCGACCATCGCATCAGGATCGATCTCGCGGCACGCGGCCAACCCAGCCGTCACCCCCTCGTACTCGGCGACGTTGTTGGTCTGCTCACCCAGGTAGTCGGCGAGCTCGACGAGCACCTCCCCGGTGTCGCCGTCGATCACCACCGCACCGTAGGCGGCCGGCCCGGGGTTGCCCCGCGAGCCGCCATCGGCCTCGATGACCAGGTGCCTCACAGGCCGGACTCGTCGATGCGCACGAGGATCCGCCGGCACTCCTCGCAGCGGACCACCGCGTCGGCCGACTCAGCACGGATCCGACCCAGGTCAGCAGGGGTCAGCGTCAACTGGCAGCCCTGGCACCGGGCCCGATGCAGGGGTGCAGCACCCACTCCGCCGGAGGACTCGCGGATCCGGTCGTAGAGGGCCAGCAGGTCGTCGGGGATCTCAGTGACGACGCGATCGCGCTCCCCCTGCACCCGCGCGACCTCGGCGTCGATGTCGGCGAAGGCCACGTCCCGCGCCCGCTCTGCGGTCACCTGCGCCTCGGCCAGCTCGGCGACATCCGCCGCCGCGGCGGTCGCCCGGGTCTGGGCATCCTCGAGCTTCTCCATGACGTCGAGCTCGGCGTCCTCAAGCGCGCTGACCCGCCGGGCGAGGTTCTCGATCTCCCGCTGCAGGTCCTCCAGCTGACGGGCCGAGGCAACGGAGCCGGCGTCGAGCAGCGCCTGGTCGCGGGTGATTCGCTCGCGAACCTGGGCCACGTCGGCTTCGGCCTTGGCCATCTCCCGCTCGAGGTCCGAGACCGCGGTGCGCACCGCGACCTCGTGGTCGCGCAGCTCAGCAGAGCGGGTGCTGATCGCCGCCAGCTCGGCGATCTGCGGGACCTTGCGGCGGCGGTGGGCCAACTGACCTAGCACGGTGTCGAGGTCCTGCAGGTCGAGCAGTCGCAGCTGGGCAGCGGCTTCAGCGCGCATCGGTGGACCTCCCTACGTGGAACGTCCACGGATCGGTGACGGTGGTGGATACCGTAGTGCCCACTGAGTACCCCGCGGTGGCCGCGTCCTGCTCCAGCAACCTCGCGGCCTGCGGCAGCCACATCCACTCCGCCGCCCAGTGGGCCACATCCACCAGCGCGCATCCGCCGGCCTCGAGGTGCTCGCTGGCGCGATGGTGGCGCAGGTCGGAGGTGAGGTACACGTCGGCTCCGCTGGCGTCGGCAGCCCCCAGCATCGAGTCACCGGAGCCACCGCAGATCGCGACCCGCCGGACGACCCGATCCGGGTCCCCGGCTGCACGCACCCCCTGGGCGACGCTGGGCAGCGTGGCGGCCACGAGCTCGACGAACTGCCCCAGCGTGGTCGGCTCGGAGAGATCGCCGACCCGGCCACCGCCGCGCCCACTGGGAGCGCCGGCCACCTCCATCACGTCGAACGCCGGCTCCTCGTACGGGTGCGCCGATCGAAGCGCGGCGATGACCTGCGCCCGGCGGCGACGCGGGGCGACCATCTGCAGCATCGACTCCTCGACCTGCTCCACCCGGCCGATCGATCCGATCGTCGGGTTGGCCCCCTGCGTGGGGCGGAACGTGCCGGTGCCCCGCGAGGTGAAGGCGGCGCGCTCGTAGTCGCCGATCTGGCCGGCACCGGCTGCAGCCATGGCGTCGATGAGCGTCTGCGTGTCGCTGACGGGGACGAAGGCGATGTACTTGTCCACCGGGTCCGGTTCAGCCTCGAGCACCTCGAGCGGCGTGACGCCTGAGAGCCCCAGGGCAGTGGCGATCGCGTCGGAGACCCCGGGCCGGGCGTTGTCGGCGTTCGTGTGGGAGGCGAGCAGGCCGACGCCGGCGCGTACCAGCCGGTGCACGATCCGGCCCTTGGGGTCGTCGGCCGGGACTCCATGCACTCCGGACAGGAACAACGGGTGGTGGGTCACCAGCAGCTGGACTCCGTCGGCGATCGCCTCATCCACGACGACGGCTACCGGGTCCACCGCGAACATGACCTGGTCAACCGGTTCGTCCGGGTCGCCGCAGACCAGCCCGACCCGATCCCACGAGTGGGCGGTGCGTGGGTCGTAGCGACGATGGAGCAGCGAGACGACCTGGCCCAGGCGGGCCGGAGTGGGGGTGGACACGGTCGGCAGAATACCGCCCGGGGGCGCCGTGCACGGGTGGGCGCTAGGCTCTGCGGGACCTCGGGCCCGGTTGTGACCGGGCATGGACAACGGCGGACACAGGGACGGGAGGGATCGGGTCATGCAGCTCGGCCGCAGCGAGCCCGTGACGGCCTTCCCGACCTCCGAGGCGATCCATGCCCGCGATCCACGCGACCTGACCCGCCTCCTGTGGTTCCTGGCCGTTGCAGCGCTGGGCGTCCTGGCAGCGCGCGGAGCCGATCGGACGACTGCTGGGTTCGAGGGTGACCTGGTGGAGTTCGTGGGCCATCTGCCCGGCGCGGTCCTCGGCTTCATCATCGTCGCCGTGCAGGTCATGTACACGTTGCTGTTCCTCGGCATCCCGCTCGTGCTGCTGGCGACTCGGCGGTTCCGGCGCTGGGGCATCTACACACTCGGGTGGTTGCTCACCACCGCGCTGGTCATGGCGTCCGAGCGGCTCGTGGACGGCAAGGACGTCCCGCAACTGCCCGACTCCGGGTTGAGCACCGAGCAGTACGGGGCGTGGCCGCCGTCCCAGGCCGTCGCCACTGCCGTCACCGCGCTGGTCCTGCTCTCCCCGCACCTTCCGCTGGCCTGGCGGCGGTTCGGGTGGGGATTCGTCGCAGGGGTGGCAGTCCTGCGGGTCGTCACCGCCCGCGACGTGGTCCTCGACATCCTGCTCGCGATCGGCATCGGCGGAGTGGTCGGGTACGCGCTGCTGCTCGCGTTCGGCCGGAAGGTCAACCTGCCGACGACGACCGCCGTGCTCGGCGCCCTGGACAGGATCGGCCTGTCTCCGTTGACCGTCAGGCGGGCAGACTCGGCATCGATCGGGTCGCTGCCATTCGTGGCCACGATGCCCGACGGCCCGCCCCTGCACTGCAAGGTCGTCGCAGCCGGCCAGTACGAGGCAGACAGCCTGCTGCGCAACTACCGCCGGGTGCGGATGCGCGACATCGGCGAGGACGTCGCGTACTCGTCCGTGCGCCGCGCTGTTGCCGTCGAGGCGATGCTGTCGATGTCTGCCGAGCGTGCCGGCGCCAGAACCCCGACCTGCGTGGCCGTGGCGCCCATCGGCACCGGGGACGACATGCTCCTGGCCTTTCCCGAGATCCAGGGCACGACCCTCGACGAGGTGCCCGCAGAGCGCCTCACCGGCGAGGTCCTGGACCAGGCGTGGACCACCATCGCGAGCCTGCGCACGGCCGGTGTCGCCCACCGCGACCTGCAGCTGTCCAGCTGGCTCCTCGACGACTCCGACCAGCTGTGGCTCATAGACTTCTCATTCGGGGAGCCCGGCGCCTCCGACGGGGCCCTCGGGGCGGATATCGCGGAACTGCTGGCAGCCACGTACTCGGTTGTGGGCGCGCAGCGTGCGGTCGCTCCTGCCGCCCGGGTGTTGGGCACATCCGCGCTCGAGACCGGTCTGAGCTACCTGGTTCCGGTGGCCCTGACCCGCCCGACCCGGGCGGCGGTCAAGTCCCAGCCAGACGGGCTGGAGCCGCTGGTCGCCGCGACCGCCGAGGCGTGCGGCGTGGAGGAGCCGCAGTTCGCACCGATCGAGCGGGTCAAGCCACGGTCGCTGGTCATGGCCGGCCTGCTGGTCGTCGCCGTCTACGTCCTGATCCCCCAGCTGACCGACGTGCCGCGCATGCTCCAATCGGTCCGCGAGGCAGATCCGGCCTTCGTCCTTGCCGCCGCCGGCGCTTCGTTGGCGACCTACCTGGGATCAGGCATGGCGCTGGTGGGCTCGATGCCGATCCGCATCCCGTACGTCCGCTCAGTACTGGCCGCGATCTCCGCGACCTTCGTCGGAGCCGTGGCACCTCCGGGGGTGGCGCACGTCGGGCTCAACGTGCGCTTCGGCCAGAAGCAGGGGTTGCCGGCTCCGGTCGCCGTCTCGGCGACTGCCACCAAGGAGGTCGGGGTCGGGGTCGTGCACGTCACGCTGCTGCTCCTGATGGCCGTGCTGGCAGGGAGCACCGGTGCCCTGCAGGACGAGCTCGACAAGCTGCCCTCCATCCAGACGATTGCGATCGGCGTGGCCATCCTGCTCGCGGTGGTCGGCGTCGCCGCGGCCTTCGGCAGGGTGCGCGCCTTCGTCGTCGAGACCGTGGTCCCGGCCGTGGGGCACTCCGTGGCGGCCCTGCGTGAACTGGTCTCGAGCCCGTTGAAGATGACGCTCCTGTTCGTCGGCGCCCTTCTGCTGCAGGTCGGGTACATCGCGGCCCTGTACTTCTCGGTGCGCGCACTCGGAGGGGACGTCGGTTTCACCACGATCGGCCTGATCTACCTGACTGTGGGGTCGATGGCGTCGGTTGCACCCACCCCGGGTGGTGTGGGTGCCGTCGAGGCGGTCCTGCTGGCCGCCCTGGCCGGTGTCGGGGTCGTGGCGGCCACCGCCCTGGCCGCGGTCTTCCTCTACCGCCTCGTCACGTTCTGGCTCCCGATCCCGCTGGGGGCGCTGGCCATGCGCTGGCTGGTCGCACACGACCAACTCTGACCGGCTCCGGTCGGGGGGCCCTGCCCTCGTGCAGGCCGAACTGGGCCTCGGCGCTCAGTCCAGTCGCGGTCCCAGATAGGCCACCGCCAGGTCGATCGTCTCCAGCTGGTCGTAGTCCGCCTGCGGGATGTCCGCGTGCAGCACCTCAGCCAGTTGGGCGACGAGCTCGAGGAAGTCCACGGAGTCCAGATCCGCCTGGTCGCGGATCGACAGGGTCGGATCGAGCTTCTCGGGTTCGACGTCAGGGGCAACCTGGCCCACAGCCTCGATGATGACGTCACGTGCGCGGTCGGTGTTCACAGTTCCTCCGGGTTCTGCAGGGCGTGGGCGAACGTGGCGAGGAAGGCCGACGCCGTTCGCCCGTCGCTCGCGCGATGGTCGGCGGCCAGGGTGATCGTCGCGGTGGGACGGACCGTGAGCATGCCGTCGACCGCCCAGGGGCGCTCGACGATCCCGCCCACCCCGACCAGGGCGACCTGCGGCGGGAAGATGACGCCGTACAACGCGTCCGGGCCGGTCTCCCCGAGGCTGCTCACGGTGACGCTCGCCCCGGCCATCTGCGCCTGACGCAGCTTGCCGCGCCTGGCCCGACCCACGAGATCGAGCATGGCAGCCATGAGGTCGTCGATGCGCAGGTCCGCCGCGTCGGGGATCGCCGGGGTCACCAGGCCACCACCCCTGGTAGCAACAGCAACGCCGAGGTCCACGTGGTCGCACGGGTGCAGCTCGCCGTCCACCCAGTGCCCGTTCAGGTCGGGCACCGCGACGGCAGCCAGGGCCGTGGCCCGCAGGAACAGCGCCGCCGGCAGGACTCGTCGAGCTGCCGGGAGGTCGTCGTTGTGGTCGGTCAGCCACGCCAGCGCCGTCTGCAGGTCCATGGTCTGCGAGACGTAGTAGTGCGGGATCTCGGCGTTCGCCCGCGACATCAGGTTCGCGATGGCGGTGCGCATCGCCGCCTTCCGGTCGGCTGCGCTGCCGCCCGACGCGGCGGCTGGGGTGGGCGCCCGCTTGTGGGTCTCGGTGCCAGGAGAGGCGCCGGCCTGCGCCTCGCTGGCCTGCGACTCGGCCGCCTGCCCGGCAGCGGCCCCTGCCTCGGCCGTGCGCTCGATGACGGATCCGGTCACGACGGCGGACCCCGGCGATCCCAGATCGGCGAGGTCCACCCCCCGTTCCGCCGCAATCCGCCGAGCCCGCGGCGTCACCCGCAGCCGCCCTCCCCCGCCGCCATCAACGTCGCGCGCTGCTCGTTCGCTGGCCCCCGCCGGCGCACGCTCCTCGTCTGCGGGGCTAGAGCCCCCCGAGATCAGCACCTCGCGGGGTGGGCTCGACGGGGTCGCGTGCACCACGTCGTCGTGGGTGATGTGGCCGCCGGTGCCGGTGCCCGCGATCGCGGTGAGGTCAACGCCGAGCTGGTGGGCCAGGTGCCGCACGGGCGGTGTGGCCAGCTCGTGCTCCGGGGGCGTCGACCGCTGCGTGCTGGTCGTGGCGGTCCCCGCTGGCACCGACTCGGGGGTGGCCGCCGCCGAGGTGGGCGGCCGGTGGCCGTCCGCGGACCCGGCGGTTCCTCGCTCAGCCACTGCTCCGGGCACTGATGCGCCGATGATCGCCAGCGGCGTCCCGACGGGTACTTGGACACCCGTGCCGATCAGCAGCTCCTCGATGACGCCGTTCTCGAACGCCTCGATCTCGATCGCCGCCTTCGCGGTGTCGACCACGGCCACGATCTGGCCGCGCTTGATCGCGTCACCGGGACCGACGAGCCACTCCACGATCGTGCCGACGTCCATGTCGGCCCCGAGCGAGGGCATCCGGAACTCGCCCATGGCTCAGACCTCCCCGCGCATGGATCGCTGCGCGGCCTCGACTATCTCCGCGACACTCGGCAGCGCGGCGAGCTCCAGGTGGCGGGCGTAGGGCATGGGCACCTCCGCGCTGCACACACGACCCACGGGCGCATCCAGCTCATAGAACGCCTTCTCGGTGATCCGGGCTGAGATCTCCGCCGACAGGCTGCCGCTTCGCCAGCCCTCGTCGATCACGACGGCCCGATGGGTGCGCAGCACTGATCCGATGATCGTCGCGTTGTCGAGCGGGCGCAGGGTGCGCAGGTCGATGACCTCGGCGTCGACGCCCTCCCCGGCCAACTCCTCGGCGGCCTCCATCGTGGTCGCCAATGTGCCGCCGTAGGTGATGAGGGAGACGTCGGCGCCCGGCTTGCGGATTGCTGCCCTGTCGATGTCGACCGGCCCGACGTCCGGCCCCAGCTCCCCGGACATGTTGTAGAGGCTGCCGTGCTCGAAGAACAGCACCGGGTCGGGGTCAGCCAGCGCGGTGGCGAGCATCCCGCGGGCATCGGCGAGCGTCGCGGGCGTCACGATCCGGATGCCCGGGATGTGGCCGTACCAGCCCTCGAGGCTGTGCGAGTGCTGGGCCGCCAATTGGCGACCGGCGCCGGTGGTCATCCGGATCACGATCGGCACCTGGAACTGGCCGCCGGACATGTGCTGCAGCGCCGCAGCGGTGTTCATGATCTGGTCGAGCGCCAGCAGTGAGAAGTTGACCGTCATGACCTCGACGATCGGCCGCATGCCGGCCAGGGCCGCGCCGATGCCGGCGCCGACGAACGCCGACTCCGACAGCGGGGTGTCGCGGACCCGGTCCGGGCCGAACTGCTCGAGCAGCCCGGTGCTCACGCCGAAGCAGCCCCCGTACATGCCGACGTCCTCGCCCATGAGGAACACGCGGTCGTCAGCGAGCATCGCCTCGCGCATGGCCTCTCGGATCGCCTCGCGGTAGGTGATCGTGCTCGTGCCCGGCTCGGCCTCAGGAGGCTGGGCCGGCGTGCTCGGCTCAAGTTTCGAGGCGGTCATGTCCTCACCACCTCCCGCTCGGATGCCCGTACCACGACCGAGCTGTCCGGGCTGTGCACGAAGAGCTCCAGGTCGGCCACATCCTCGTCCGGTGAGGACTCCGCGAAGGCCGCGGCGTCGTCGACGATCGCCCCGATCTCGGACTCCATCGCCTCGACATCGGCATCCGTGAGCACGCCATCGGCGGTCATCAGGTCACGCAGCGACTGGATCGGGTCGTGCTCCTTCCACGCGTCCACCTCGGACCGTTCGCGGTAGCGCTCAGGGTCGAACATGGAGTGTGCCCGGAAGCGGAACGTGCGTGCCTCGAGGAAGTGCGGTCCCCCTCCGGCGCGGATGGCCTCGACAGCCCGGCCCGCCGTTGCTGCGACCGCGCGGACGTCCATCCCGTCCACCGACCACGCCGGCACCTCGTAGGCGGCGGCCTTCACCGAGAGGTTCGTCTCGGACTCCGACCGAGCCAGCGCGGTGCCCATCGCGTACAGGTTGTTCTCACAGACGAACAGCACCGGCAGCCCCCAGACTGCGGCCAGATTGATCGACTCGTGGAACTCGCCCTCGGCCATCGCACCCTCGCCGAAGAAGCACACGGTGACCCGGTCCCGGCCGGACATCCTGTCTGCCAGCGCGAGCCCGACCGCCATCGGCAGCCCCCCGCCCACGATGGCGTTGCCGCCGTAGAACCGGGTCGTGGCATCGAACAGGTGCATCGATCCGCCGCGACCGCGGCAGCATCCGGTCACCCGCCCGAACATCTCAGCCATGACCGAACGGGCGGACATGCCCTTGAGCAGTGCGTGCCCGTGCTCGCGATAGGTGGCGACAATCGCGTCGTCGTCGCGCAGCGCGGACATCACGCCGGTGGCCACGGCCTCCTCCCCGATGTAGACGTGCAGGAAGCCGCGGATCGAGCCGGCGCTGTACAGCTCGACGCAGCGCTCCTCGAATCTGCGCACCAGGAGCATGTCGCGCAGCAGCCTCATGTCGAGGGTCTGTTCGGCGCTCATCGGTGGGCTCCTTCCTGTTGGGCGGGGACCTCCAGGGTGCTCAGGTCCCCCTCGGCCAGTCCCAGCTCGCGAGCACGCAGCAGGCGGCGCATGATCTTGCCCGAACGGGTCTTGGGCAGGTTGTCGTCGAAGGCAATCGCGCGCGGGGCCACGGCGGGTCCGAGCCGCCGGCGTGCGTGCGCAGTGATCTCCCGGCGCAGCACCTTGAGGTCGTCGGGTTCGCGACTGACCCCGGGCTTGAGCGCGACGAACGCCTTGATCCGCTCCCCCAGCAGGTCATCGGGGATGCCGATGACACCGGCCTCGGCCACCGCCGGGTGCTCCATCAGGACGCTCTCGACCTCGAACGGACCGATCAGGTGCCCGGCGGACTTGATCACGTCGTCGGCCCGTCCCACGAACCAGAACCAGCCGTCGGCATCTCGCTTGGCGAGGTCACCGGACAGGTACCAGCCGCCGGCGAAGCACTTGGCGTAGCGCTCGTCGTCGTTGAGGTAGCCGCGGAACATCGAGGGCCATCCCGGCTTCAGGGCGAGCTCGCCCATCTCTCCGACGTCCACCTCCTGGACCTCGCCCCCGGGGCCGACGGCAGCGCGGCCGTCGTCGCCACGCGCCAGCACGGTCGCGGTGATGCCGGGCATCGGGCGACCCATCGATCCGGGGTACACATCGCAGGCGGCGTAGTTGGCGATCATGATCCCGCCGGTCTCGGTCTGCCACCAGTTGTCGTGGATCGTCAGTCCGAGCGCATCACGACCCCAGATGACAGCCTCGGGGTTCAGCGGCTCACCCACGCTCGCCACGAAGCGCAGCGCGGACAGGTCGTACTCCCCAGGCAGGTCGGCCCCAGCGCGCATCAGCATCCGGATAGCCGTCGGGGCCGTGTACCAGATGGTGACGCGCTGCTCGGACAGGGTCTGGTACCAGCGCGCAGCATCGAACTCGCCCTCGTCGACCAGTGCGGTGAGCCCCACGGTCAACGGCGCGATGACCCCGTAGGACGTGCCAGTCACCCACCCCGGGTCCGCCGTGCACCAGTAGATGTCGTCGGGATGCATGTCCAGGGCGAACCGCCCCGTGGCGTGGTGGGCGATCACGGCAGAGTGCACGTGCATCGCGCCCTTCGGGGTGCCCGTCGTGCCACTCGTGAAGTGCAGCAGTGCCAGCTCCTCGTCGCCGGTCGCTTCGATCAGGAACGTGGTTGGCTGGCCGGCCACCAGGTCGTCGAGGTGCACGGCGCCGGGGATGTCGGACACATCGGTGCCCACCGGGTCGACGAGCAGGATGTGGGTGAGGTCGGGCAGCTCGTCGCGCACGGGGGCGACCTTCTTGCGGTACAGGTCGGCCGAGGTCACCAATGCCCGGCCATTGCCCAGCGTGATGCGCTGGCGCACCGGCTCCGGCCCGAAGGCACTGAACAGCGGGGAGAACACGCAGCGGGCCTTGAACGTGCCGATCATGGCCACGTACAACCAGGGGACCCTCCCCACGAGGCTGAACACCCTGTCGCCGGGTGCCAGGCCCAGCGCTCGCAGGCCGTGCGCGAAGGCCGCGGTGCGCCCCGCCAACTCCCCGTAGGTGATGTCCGAGGTCACGCCGTCCTTGCCCAGGCATCGCAGCGCGACGTGCTCACCCCGTCCATGTGCGAGGTGCCGGTCGACGGCCTCGTGGGCGATGTTCGTACCCCCGGATGGCAGTCCGTCCAGCCACCCCCTGGCCTGGTCCCAGGTGAAGGAGGCGCGCAGGGCGTCGTAGTCGTCCAGGTTGGGTCGTGCGTGAGAATCGTCGGGCTCCGTGTGGATCACCCGAACCAGCGGATCTGCGGCATCCATACATCCGCTCTATCAGCCGAGAACCCCAATCGGTAGGGACATTGGTCCCAGTCCGGGTCCGTCAGTTGGCCGACGGATCCGGGGCCAGCGTGGGGACGCCGTACTGGGTCAGCCCGTCCTCAGGCGTGTAGATCAGGACCTCGGCCGGGATGTACTCCACCCGGATCGACGCAGGGCTGCCGAAGGCCTCCGTGAGGTCCGCCTCGAGCCCGGACAGCGGCGGGACCGTACCGTTGCCGCTGAGCAGCACGTCCACGGCGAGGTCGTCGACCGTGACCCGGACAGTGTCCAGGGTCGAGTCCTCGCCCAACCACTCCGCCACCGCCTCCTGTGCCGATGCCTGGCGACTGGCCGAGGAGATCACCCCTTGGCCAGTGAAGACCAGCGGCACCAGGATCAGGAGCGCGGCGAACAGGACCGTGCGCAGCCCGGCGCCGAAGGCGTCCCGGTTCGCCCTGAGCCTCTTGAGGTCGGCATACCCGGTGAGGAGGAACACGAGGATCGCCGCCAGGATGATCGACACGAAGTTGGTGAGGAACAGCAGGAAGGCGCCTGAGGCGTTCGAGAACTCCTGTGCCTGGAGCTCGAGCCCAACAACGCCCAGCGGCGGCACCAGGGCCACGGCGATTGCCACGCCGGCGATCGACGACGAGACCCGCCGATCGACGCTCGCGTAGGCACCCGCGGCTCCCGCCGCCAGGGCGATGAGCATGTCGATCAGGTTCGGGCTGACACGTGAGGTGATCTGCGAATTGGTTGCCAGTGGGACGATCGTCGGCAGCCACTGGCCGATGATGAACGCCAATCCGACGGCCGCCACCACGCCGAGGACGACCAGGATGATCGAGTTCTTCAGGCGCCCGGGCCACGCGTTGACGATCGCCGCTGCCGAGCCGAGGATCGGGGTCATCAGCGGCGCAATCAGCATGGCGCCGATCACGACCGCGGTGGAGTCCTGCATGATCCCGAACGTGGCGATCGCCACGGACAGCAGGAGCATGACCCACCACGAGGTCAGCTTGGCCACCTGGCTCGGCTGCTCGAAGAACAGGGCATCCCCGATCTCGTCACGGCGGGGATCCCCGACGTCGAGATCCGCTATCCAGTTGACCATGATGTAGGAGACGGACTCCGCATCGATATCGGCGGATTCATCTGCGGACCTGGGACGCAGCCCGTAGCTGAGCATGACCCCGCCGACAACCACCGCCATCGCGGCCAGGAACACGGTGAAGCCGACCAGGACCGCGCTGGGAATGACGACCGCGATCAGGCCCAGGGCCAGCAGGAGCGAGCCGCGGGAGAAGTCGAGCTTCCAGTTCGTGTTGTGCCGACGTTGCCGCAGGGAGCGGATGACCACCACCGCACCGCGGGCGAGGAGGTAGAGGGCCAGGATGAGCCCGATGACGCCAATCGTCGCCGCTGGCCACGTGAGCAACCCGATCCCAGCAGCGACCGCGGCGAAGGCCTCAAGAGCTCCACTGAATCTCGTCCGCTGATCACGTCGGATCTTGAACCACAGGTCCGACAGGCCGGCGACGATCAGGCCCAGCCCCAGGACCACCTGCAGCAGCGATTCCGAGATCTGGGGCGCGTAGAGAAGGCTGAGCCCCACCAAGATGGCCAGGACCCCCTTGACGGTGGCCGGGTTCACCCAGTAGGGCGGAGTTCGTCCGCTACCCGGGCGCGCCGCGCCGTCCGTCGGAGGCAGCGCGGTGGACTCGCTCACGGCGCCCTTCGCGTGATCAGCCTCGTCCACGGCGCCCTTCGCGTGATCAGCCTCGTCCTCGGTCATCGGCCCTCCTCGCCCCACGCGATGGTATGCGCGCGGGACCCGCCGAGTGGGTGACCGCACCGCAGCAGGCCCCGGGTTGACGAGGACCGCAGTCACGGGTGGCCACGCGGCCCGGCGTTCTCACGGGTGGCCACGCGGCCCGGCGTTCGGTGGGCCCGGCCGGGCTCGAACCGACGACCTACCCGGTGTAAGCGGGTTGCGCTACCAGCTGCGCCACGGGCCCGCGGGCAAGCGTACGCATCCCGGGCGCAAGGACCAAAGCGTCACCCGCTTCACGTCACCCGCCCCAGCGGTCCTTCGCCTCAGCTGCGCCCTTGATGCCTGGCGAGTTCTGGTTCCACTCCTGACCCTGGGCGGGCACCACACCCTGGGCGGCTCCCGGCACGACAGTGACCTCGCCGGCCGCGAAGACAGAGCCGACATCGGACGCCCGCCCGATCGCCAGCCACGCGGGGGCCCCGCGAGTGCCCAGAACCCGGAGTTGAGCACCCTCCTGCTGGCCTGTGAGCATCAGGTTCGTCGCCCTCAGCCCGCCAGCCGACCCGACGAAGACGTAGACCGCATCATCAGTCTGGGGGCACACCGACCACGTTGACGGACCATCCGACCTCTTCGATGCAACGGCCAGGTCTGCTGCGCCATCGCCGGTGAGGTCGCCAGCCGCGATCCCGAAGCCGAACTCGGAGCAGTGCTCCTCAGCCACGGAGGCCTCATTCCGCTCGGCGACAACAGGGATCCCCGCATGCAGGTGCCAGAGCTGCGCGCTCGTTGCCACGAAGCCACCAGGTCCTGCGTTCAGCACCACCAGCGTGCGCGCCCCGCGGTGGTCCGGATCACCGGACAGCATCGCCAGGTCGTCGCGGCCATCGCCGTTGAAGTCACCCGCTGCCCCACGCAGGCCGTACCCACCGAACGGCTCCCGCAGGCCCATGTCGGATCCCGGCAGTACCTGCATGCCCGCGCTCGACAGCCCGGACGGGCTGCCCGCCAGGACGAGCATTGCATTGCCCTCGATGTCGTACGGGATGAGCGCCAGGTCATCGCGGCCATCGTCGTTGAAGTCAGCGACCACCTGGTTGGTCCATTCGGCGGGTCGCACCGTGTAGAGCGATGCCGGGTTCCATGACTGAACACCCGCGGCCGTCAGCCCCGAGGGCGTCCCGCGAAGGACGACGAACCGTCCGGAACTCGACGAGCCCGCGAACCTCTCCCCCACCCCGATGGACAGGTCCGCCCGACCATCACCGTCGAAGTCACCGACACCCAGGGTCTGGCCGAACAGGTCACCCGCCTCGTTGGCACCCGGTACGCCCGCCCTGCCCTGGTGCCACAACTGATCGCGGGCAGTGAGGCCGCCCGGACTCCCGTACAGCACCTGGACCGCACCCACGTTCGGCTTGCCGCCGAGGTCCTCCGCGGGAATGCCGATCGCCAGGTCGGCGAACCCGTCGCCGTCGAAGTCACCGGAGGCCGTCACCGCGCCGAACTGATCCTCGCGCTCTGCCTTGCCCTTGATCCCCTTCTTGTTCTGCTGCCAGATCTGATCACGCGCAGTGAGGCCCGAGGCCGACCCGTAGAGCACCTGGACGATGCCTGCATCCCGGATCGAGCCAACATCCTCACCGGGCGCTCCCACAGCGAGGTCCGCGTACCCATCACCATCGAAGTCGAACGGCACCGCCATCGGTGCGGCAGCTGCCGCCCCAACCTCTGCCTGCACCGTTGGGCTCACGGAGGTGAGCCCAACGGTGGCCACCACAAGCGTGAACGCGTACATCAGGAACCTGTGGAACATGCCCACCACCCCGCCTGCTCTCGAGACCTCGATGTGGGATCCCGATCTGACACTAGGCCTCTCGACGAACGTCGTGAGAGTCGAAGGTCCCGCCGAGGACGGCAGCCCCCAGCGTGCGGCGCACCGGGCGAACTGACGCCGGGCGGCCTACGGCAGGTCGGCCAGGGCCGCCCGGTAGTCGGCCGGATCACGAGGCTCCCCGGGGCCGTTGACGAGCGCCCAGCGCACGACGCCCTCGCGATCGATCACGAAGGTCGCGCGCGTGGCTTTGCCCCCCGCATCGGGCAGGAAGACCCCGTACTCCTGGGCCACGGCGCCGTGCGGCCAGAAGTCGCTGAGAAGGTCGAAGCCCAGGCCTTCCTGCTCGGCGAACACTCGGAGGGCGTACTTGGTGTCCACCGAGATCCCCAGCAGCACCGTGTCGTCGTCGAAGTCGCCGCGGCGGTCCCGCAGGTCGCACATCTCCGAGGTGCACAGCGGCGAGAAGGCGAAGGGGAAGAAGACCAGGACCACCTTGCGTCCGCGGAGCCCAGACAGGGTGACGTCCTCCCCACGCTGATTCACGACGGTGAAGTCAGGTGCCATCTGACCGACCGTGACCGACATCTCAGAACCTCCTGGGCGACTGGACGACTCAGAGCGCCAATCCTGCCGCCCCCGGGGCAGGATTGCCCAATGACCGACCCCCACCCCCTGCCACCCGGCCTCGAACCAGACGAGCACGAGCACGGCCTCGCCTCGGGAGAACGTGCGGAGCTGGCCACAGCGATCGACCGGGCATGGGAGCTCTTCGAGGGTGTTGCGGCCGAGGTCGACCCCGACGCGCCCTCCCGCAAGCAGGGGTGGACCGCGCGGGACCTGATCAGCCGTCTGGGGCAGTGGGAGTTCGGTCGCACGCTCGACGACATGCTGGCCGACGCCCATGACGGCGACGCCGACTACTACGACGCCGACGCCGTCGACGAGCAGATCCGGACCGTGACCGCGGAACTGCCCTACGACGACATCCTCGCCAGCCTGGCCGCGGCCCGGGCCACAACGTCCGAGTGGTTGGCCTCCGAAGGGCCGGACACGTGGGCGCTGGTCCACACCTCGTCGCCGTTGGGTCCCCTGCCCCTGCTCACAGTCATGAACGCGATGACCTACCAGCTCAGCGTCTCCGCCCTCGACCTCGAGCAGTGCGGCGCCGAAGCCCCCGACGAGCTGCTGGAAGTCGGCCTGTCGGCGCTCATGGACACGACTGGGGCGCTCGCGGGGCGCAAGCACTTCACCGGCTCGTTCCTTGCGGTGACCCCGACGCGGGTCGCGGGCGTGGGGGCCCGGGGCGGCCACTGGCGCACCACCGACCTGGCCTCGGACCCGGACATGGGCCCGGGGGTGGTGGCACCCACAAGGGTGCTCATCGACGCCACCAGCGGGCGCGGGAACGTCGGGCACCTGTACCGGACGGGGGAGCTGCACGTGCGCGATCTGCCCGGGCTGATCCATTTGGCGCCCGTGCTCGACGGGATCCCGGGCGTGCCGCCGATGGGCGCCATCGGACGGGCGCTGACGGTGGTCGACGCGATGGGCGGGCTGCTGGGGCGCTTCGGCTTCCGCCGCTGAGTCCGCGGCCAGCCCTGACCGCCGCGGCCAGCCCCGGACCTACCCAGCCCCTCCCAGCCCTGGGTCGGCCCAGCCCCTCCCAGCCCCCGGGACTAGCGGGACACGAGGCGCACGCCCGCCCACTGGCTGAGGTTCACCGACGTGGTTCGCCGGATGCCTGACGTGGCTGCCGCGTCGGCGATGTCCGCCGGTTCCAGAGCCCCTGGGCGCCCGAACTTCGGCGAGAGGAGCCAGACAACACCGTTGTCGGCCAGAGGCGCCTTCGCGTCGACCAGTGCGTCTGCGAGGTCCCCGTCCTCCTCACGCCACCACAGCAGGACAACGTCGACCACTCCGTCGAAGTCCTCGTCGACTCCTTGCTCCCCAGTTGCCGCCACCACAGCATCGCCGACAAGTTCATCAGTATCGGTGTCGTACCCGATCTCCTGGACAACCTGCCCCTTGCTGATGCCCAACTGCTTGGCCAACGCCGATGCCTGATCGGCGTCGTCGGCCGTTGCGCCCACCTCTACCCCTCATCTCGTCTCGCGCCAGAACGCACGGATGTGCGACCTGTGGAGGCCAGTATGGTGCTGTCGAGGCCCCCAAGCCCACCTCAACGCGCACGTGCCGCCCGGAAGCGGAATAGTTGCCCCCGCTGGACCCGACCAACGTCCGAGAGGTACCCCACGTGACCGACTACGACCCGCTGATGCCCGGTGGACTGCCCGACCAGTACGTCGACGCCGACCCCGCTGAGACCGGCGAGTGGCTCGAGTCCCTCGACGCGGTCGTCGACAACGCCGGCGCCAGTCGTGCCCGCTACCTGATGCTCGAGCTCCTTCGGCGCTCCGCCGAGCGCAGCGTCGGCATTCCTGCCCTGCGCAGCACGGACTACATCAACACGATCTCGCCGGACAAGGAGCCCAACTTCCCAGGCGACGAGGCAATGGAGTACCGGATCCGCGCCGCCACACGGTGGAACGCCGCCGTGATGGTGCACCGCGCCCAGCGCCCCGGCGTGGGCGTCGGTGGACACATATCCTCCTACGCCTCGTCAGCAGCCATGTACGAGGTGGGCTTCAACCACTTCTTCCAGGGCCCTGACGCCCCGGGTGGCGGGGACCAGATCTTCTTCCAGGGCCATGCCTCCCCCGGGATCTACGCCCGTGCCTTCCTCGAGGGGAAGCTCACCGAGGACCAGCTCGACGGTTTCCGCCAGGAGCTCTCGCACCCCGCCGGCAGCCTGCCGAGCTACCCGCATCCACGGCTCATGCCGGACTTCTGGCAGTTCCCGACCGTGTCCATGGGGCTCGGACCGCTGCACGCGATCTATCAGGCGCGGTTCAACCGCTACCTGCTCAACCGTGGCATCAAGGACACCAGCCAGCAGCGGGTGTGGGCCTTCCTCGGCGACGGCGAGACCGATGAGCCGGAGTCGCTGGGCAACATCAGCCTTGCTGCTCGCGAGGGGCTGGACAACCTGACCTTCGTCATCAACTGCAACCTCCAGCGCCTCGACGGGCCGGTCCGGGGCAACGGCAACATCATCCAGGAGCTGGAGTCGATGTTCCGCGGCGCCGGCTGGAACGTCATCAAGGTGATCTGGGGCCGCGGCTGGGACAAGCTGCTCGCCCGCGACACCGAGGGCGCGCTGGTCGCCCTCATGAACAACACCACCGACGGCAACTACCAGACCTACCGCGGCGAGGACGTGAAGTTCCTGCGGGAGAACTTCTTCGGCCGCGACCCGCGGGTGGCTGCCATGGTTGCCGACATCCCCGATGCCGAGCTGTGGGCGCTCAAGCGCGGCGGCATGGACTACCGCAAGCTCTACACCGCCTACAAGACCGCGGTCGAGCACACCGGCCAGCCCACGGTGATCCTGGCCAAGACGATCAAGGGCTGGTCGCTGGGCCAGCACTTCGAGAGTCGCAACGCCACCCACCAGATGAAGAAGCTGTCGCTGGACGACCTTCGCAACTTCCGCGACCGCCTGCGGATCCCGATCGAGGACGACCAGCTCGACAAGTACCTGCCGCCGTACTTCAAGCCTGGGCCTGACGATCCGCAGACCGAGTACATGATGGAGCGCAGGGCCGCCCTCGGCGGGTCGATGCCGCGCCGTCGGCAGATCTCCCAGCCGCTGGTTCAGCCGCCGGACAAGACCTACGACATCGTCACGAAGGGGTCGCGCAACCAGGAGGTCGCCACGACGATGGCGTTCGTCCGGCTGCTCAAGGACCTCACCCGCGACCCGGACATCGGCTACCGGATCGTGCCGATCATCCCGGACGAGGCGCGCACGTTCGGGGTGGACGCGCTGTTCCCGACGCTGAAGATCTACAACCCGAAGGGGCAGAACTACCTGTCGGTCGACCGCGAGCTGATGCTGTCGTACAAGGAGGCCCGCAACGGCCAGATCCTGCACGAGGGGATCGACGAGGCGGGCTCGGTGGCCTCGTTCGCGGCCGTCGGCTCGGCCTACTCCACGCACGACCAGCCCATGATCCCGGTCTACATCTTCTACTCGATGTTCGGGTTCCAGCGCACGGCTGACTCGTTCTGGCTGGCCGGCGACCAGATGGCCCGCGGCTTCGTGATGGGCGCCACCGCCGGCCGCACGACCCTCAACGGGGAGGGCCTGCAGCACGAGGACGGCCACAGCCACGTCATCGCGATGACCAACCCGGCGGTCGTTGCCTTCGACCCGGCGTACTCCTACGAGATCGGGCACATCGTCAAGGACGGCATCCGCCGGATGTACGGCGAGGACTCCGAGAACGTCTTCTACTACATCACCATCTACAACGAGCCCTACGTCCAGCCGCCGCAGCCCGAGGACCTGGACGTCGAGGGCCTGCTGCGCGGGATGTACCTGCTCAACCCCTCCACTGCGGATCACGCGCTGAAGGCCCAGATCCTCGCCTCCGGTGTTGGCGTGCCCTGGGCGCTGAAGGCCCAGCAGATGCTGGCCGACGAGTGGGGCGTGGCCGCCGACATCTGGTCGGTGACCTCGTGGACCGAGCTGCGCAGGGATGGCCTGGACGCGGACAGGCACAACCTGTTCGAGCCCATGGGCGAGGCGCGCGTCCCCTACGTGACAACCCGCCTGGAGGGCCAGCCCGGTCCGGTCGTGGCCGTCTCGGACTACATGCACGCCCTCCCGGACCTGATCCGCCAGTGGGTCCCCGCCGACTTCGCCTCGCTGGGAACCGACGGGTGGGGCATGTCCGACACTCGCGGCGCCCTGCGCCGGCACTTCCTGGTCGACGCCGAGTCGATCGTGTGCCGCACGTTGCTCTCGCTGGCCGAGCGCGGCGAGATCGGCCGAGAGGTCGTCCGCGAGGCCCTGGACAAGTACCGGCTCTGGGATCCGACCGCGGCCGACGCGGGCAGCACTGAGGGCGGTGGATGACCGCGCCTGCGCCGTCCGTGAAGCGGGTCCTCGCCAATGAGATCGGGGACCTGCCGGAGGGCCATGCCGTGCGGCCCATGGAGGCCGGTGATGTTGAGGCACTCACCGGGCTCGCACGCGCCGTGGACATCGCGGGGTGTGGCCATTCATCGACCAACATCGAGGAGATCACCGACTACGTCGCCGAGCCGGACTGCGCCTGGGAGTACGGCGCCGCGACCGTGTGGCGCGGCGCCGACATCGTGGGCGCGGTCGTCGTCTTCGATGGCCTGGCAACGGGACGCGGGTGGTCGTTCGACGTGTTCGCCCGTCCAGGCGATCCGCGCGCCCACGCCATTCATGGCTCACTCATCGATGGCGCACTCCGGGAGGGCCGGTATCGCTGGGACGCGATGTACATGGACCCGGACATCCCACTCCCGATCGCAAAGTCGGCATGCTACGCCAACGACGCGCCGCTGCGCACAGACCTCGAGAAGCGCGGGTTCTCGGAGGTCCGCCGCTTCTGGCGCATGAAGGTCGACCTCTGGTCCGTGGAGGGGCTGACGCGGGCTGCGGAGGTGAGCGAGTCCGCCTCGAATCCTGCTGCCTCCGGGGGGCTTCCCCCAGGCTACGTGCTCCGACCGTTCCGACCGATCGAGTCCGACTGGCGGGGAGTCCACGCGGCCAGTTCCGCGGCCTTCCTCGACCACTTCGACTTCACGCCACTGGAATTCGAGGTGTGGCGGGAGCGTCAGGAGGGCGAGACCGAGGATCCCTCGCAGTGGATCGTCGCCGAGCACGACGGCGAGATCGTCGGCTTCGTCATGGGATCGAATCGCTATGCCAGTGAGGACTGCGGGTACGTGACGAGCATCGCGGTCGCCCAGGAGCACCGCGGCAACGGCCTGGCTCGTGCGCTGCTCCGAGCACGCATGGCCGACGACGTCGCGCGCGGTTTCATCAGCACGATCCTGCACGTGGATGCCACCAATCCGACTGGGGCGACCCGGCTGTACGAGTCCGTCGGCATGGTCGAGGACAGCGAGTTCGCGTTCTTCCACCGGTCGCTGTTCCGCTGAGGTCCTCGGCGGGGTCGCAGACCTGGTCCCGTAGACGGCGCGCTGCCCGCTGACGTCTGGCTGACGGAACACGGACCGTTGCCGGCCGAAGGCCGTTGGCGATGCAGGGACGCACAGCCTGACAGCGAGCTGGGACGAGCGGCGGCCTGGGCAGGACGCAGGGACGTACGCCTGAGCCCGACGCAGGGACACACGGTCGTGAACGCACTGATGGCCCGGACGGGATCACTCCCGCCCGGGCCATCGGCTCCTCCCCCAAGGTCTGTTCGGCTACACCACCTGGTGCAGCCAGCGCACCGGCACGCCATCGCCGGCGCGCCGGAAGGGCTCAAGCTCAGCGTCCCAGGCTGTGCCCAGGACCAGGCTGAGTCCCTCGCGCAGATCCGCGGCCCCATCTCCGCTCGCGGCCAGGATCGCCCGCAGGCGGTCCTCGTGGATCATGATGTCCCCGTGCGGGCCCATCGTGGCTCGGAAGACCCCGAGGTCCGGCGTGACGGCGAACCGCTCGCCCTCAGCGCCCTTGCCCGGTTCCTCGGCCACCTCATAGCGGACGTCCTTGAACTGGCGCAGCGCTGAGGTGATCCGGGACGCGGTGCCCGGCCGGCCCTGCCACGAGATCTCCCCGCGGACCTGCCCGGGCAGCACCGGCTGGGGCAGCCAGTCGAGGCTCACCCGCGAGCCAAGCACGTCACTGATCGCCCACTCCAGATGCGGACACATCGCCCGCTTTGTGGAGTGCACGAAAAGAACGCCCCGGGTAAGACCCGAGCGCTCGGCAACCATATGCACGGCCATGGCCGACCTCCGATCCCGGCGAGTTTCGCCTTCCCCAGCGTCCTCGTCGATCGGATGTTGACCATCCCTGAGGGGAGCATAACCACATCGTTGTCGTTTTGGCTAGATGTCAACTATCGCGGGCACATTGACTTGAGGCACTACGGATGTTGGCCTCCCCTGATGAATCGCACCATCACCGCCGACCCACGAGGGTCGCCGGGGCCGGGAGCCAGCCGCTGCGGCACGGAGCGACCCCGGGCGTGCGGCGCCGGCCAGGATTGGCCAGACTGCCGCCATGGCTAACCCCGGCACCCAACTCAACGCGGACACGCACCGCGACCTCACGGCGCTGCTGGAGCAATGGCTCCCCGAGCAGCGCTGGTTCGCCGGCAAGGGCCGCACCATGACCGCCGTGGTGGTCAGCGAGGTCAGCACCGTCCCGGCTACCGGAGCGGTGGCGCACGTCGTGGTCGGGGTGCAGCTCGACGGTGAGATCTGGCAGACCTACCAGGTCCCGGTGTCGGTCTACAGCGAGCCCCACCCAGGGCTGCGGCTGATGGGTCAGCTAGGCGGTGGGGACTTCGTCTACGACGCGCTGTCCGATCCCGCGGCGGTCCCCCCGCTGCTGTCAGCGTCCGAGACCACACCCCAGGTCGATCCTGATCTGACCCATTCGCTCGACCTCGCGAGCGGGGACCACCCAGCCCCGGCCCTGCAGGCCAACGTTGATCCCGGTACGTACCTCGACCTGCCGGTGCGACCCCTCGGGGTGGAGCAGAGCAACACCTCGCTGGTCATGGGCGACGTGGCCCTGGTCAAGTTCTTCCGCCTGCTCGTGCCCGGGATCAACCCGGACGTCGACGTGCACGCCGCGCTCGGCGTCGCACGCTGCCCGAATGTGGGACGAATCCTCGGGTGGGTCAATGCGGGGTGGCGCGACCCGTCCGACGGCCACTGGGTGACCGGCCACACGGCGATGGTCCAGGAGCTGCTCGCACCGGCCACCGAGGGCCGGGACCTGGCCCTTGCCCGGGTTGCGAACGGAGAGTCGTTCGCCGATGAGGCCCTGGAGCTCGGCCGGGCGACCGGGGCGGTGCACCGCGATCTTCGCCACGTCCTGCCGACCCACGTGCTGGCCGACGCCGAGGTCTCCGAGCTGGTCGACCGGCTGCGCTGGCGCCTGGACCAGGCGGCCGCCGTCGTCGAGGAGCTCACTCCCCTCGTCCCGGCCCTGGGTGAGCGGATCGACGCCCTGCTCACGCTCGATCACCCGATCGAGGTCCAGCGGGTCCATGGCGACCTGCACCTGCAGCAGGTCATGCGGGCCGACGACGGATGGAAGCTGCTCGACTTCGAGGGTGAGCCCGGCTCATCCATGGCAGCCCGGGTCACGCCCGACCACGCCCTGCGCGACGTTGCCGGCATGCTGCGCTCCTTCGCCTACGCGTCCGCACAGGGCGGGGCGAACCGCAGCCCGGATGAGGTCGCCGACTGGCTGCACGACTGCGAGGTCGCGTTCCTGGCCGGCTACGCCGCCGGCGGCCTCGACACCCCTGGTGAGCACGGCGTGCGCGCCGACCGCGCGATCCTCTCGGCCTACCTCGTGGACAAGGCCGCCTACGAGGCCGTGTACGAGAAGCGCAACCGGCCGGACTGGCTGCCGATCCCGATGGCTGCCCTGGTGGAGCTCGCCGGCTGAGCCGCGGGGTCACACACACGGGGGTCACACGCGCAGGCCGCGCACCCGTTGGGCGCGTGCCTAGACTCGACGGCATGCCTGTCACTCCCGGCCGAAGGAGCCGCGCCCGCGGCAGCGCCATGCCCCCCGCACTGCCGGCCGCGCCGGCTCCCGTGCCCCGCGCTGCCCTGGCTTCACCATCGGCAGTGCCCGCCCGGGCCCGGGTGGTCGTCATCGGCGGCGGGATCATCGGGACATCGATCGCCTACCACCTGGCAGAACTGGGATGGACGGACACGGTCCTGCTCGAACGAGACCGACTCACCTCGGGTACGACGTGGCACGCCGCAGGGTTGATGGTGACCTTCGGCTCCACCTCCCAGACCTCGACCGAGCTGCGGATGTACACCAAGGAGCTCTACTCGCGCCTGGAGGCCGAGACCAGCCAGGCGACCGGCTTCCGGCCGATCGGGCTGATCGAGGTCGCCGCCGACGAGGGCCGTCTCGAGGAGTACCGCCGGGTGTCGGCGTTCAACAGGCACTGCGGCGTGGACGTCCACGAGATCAGCCCCCGCGAGGTTGCCGAGCTGTTCCCGGCTGCGCGCACAGACGACATCCTCGCGGGCTTCCACACGCCCACCGACGGCCGGGTGAACCCGGTGGACGTCACGCTGGCGCTGGCGAAGGGCGCACGCATGCGCGGGGCGACCCTGCTGGAGGGCACGCCTGCTGTGGACGTCCTGGTGCGCGATGGAGCCGTCGCCGGCGTGCGCACCGAGGCCGGGATCATCGAGTGCGACCACGTCGTCAACGCTGCCGGGATGTGGGCCCGCCAGCTCGGCGCGCGCTCCGGTGTGAGCATCCCGCTCCAAGCCGCCGAGCACTACTACCTGATCACCGGCGCCATGCCCGAGGTCGATCCGGACTGGCCGGTGCTGGAGGACCCGAGCCGGTTCACCTACATCCGACCCGAGGGCGACGGCCTGATGGTCGGCCTGTTCGAGACCGTGTGCGCACCGTGGAACGTGGGACGGATCCCTGAGGACTTCTCGTTCGGTGCCATCACCCCGGACTGGGATCGGATGGGCCCCTACGTCGAGGCCGCGATGGGTCGGGTGCCGGCCGCCCTGGATGCCGGAATCCACACGTTCTTCTGCGGGCCCGAGTCGTTCACGCCCGACCTGCAGCCGATCATCGGCGAGGCCCCCGAGGTGCGCAACTACTTCGTCGCCGCGGGGCTGAACTCGATCGGGATCCTCACCGGTGGCGGCTGGGGCCGGGCGATCGCGCACTGGATCACCACCGGCTCGCCGGGCATCGATGTGACGGGCGTGAACATCGACCGGCTGCACCCGCACCAGACGACCCCTCGCTACCGGGCCACGCGCACCGTCGAGAGCCTCGGGATGGTCTACGAGTGCCACTACCCGGGCCGCTCGATGCGAACGGCCCGGGGCGTGAAGCGCTCGCCGCTGCACGACCGGATGGATGCCCGGGGCGCGTGGTTCGCGGAGGTCTCCGGGTGGGAGGCGCCGCAATGGTTCGCCGCTGACGGCGTCGCCGCGGCCGAGCCAGCCCTGACGTGGGGGCGGCCGGACTTCTGGGAGCGGTGGGCCGCGGAGCACCGGGCCGTTCGCGAGGGCGTGGGGCTGTTCGACATGTCGTTCATGGCCAGGTTCGCGGTCACCGGGCCGGACGCCGGCGCGCTGCTGGACCACCTGAGCGCCAACACCGTCGACGGGGAGCCCGGACGGATCAGCTACACGCAATGGCTCAACAGAGACGGCCGGATCGAGGCCGACGTGACCGTGACGAAGCGGGCCGCGAACGACTTCCTCGTGGTCGCCACCGACACCGCTCACCGCCATGTGCTGGCGTGGCTGCACCGGCACGCCGGCGACGCCCGGGTGTCGATCGCCGACGTGACGTCCGGGCTGGCCCAGATCACCGTGCAGGGACCACACTCACGCGACCTGCTCGCCAGCGTGACCAGTTCTGACCTGTCGGATGAGGCGTTCCCGTTCCGCACCGCACGTGAGATCGACCTCGGCTTCGCCCTGGGTCTGTGCACCCGCATCACCTACGTGGGCGAGCTCGGCTACGAGCTGTTCGTGCCGGCCGAGATGGCGATCTCGGTCTACGACGAGGTCGTCGCGGCCGGCGAGGCGTTCGGCCTGCAGCACTGCGGGCTCAAGGCGCTCGGCAGCCTGCGGATGGAGAAGGGCTACCGCGACTACGGGCACGACATCGACAACACCGACGACCCGATCGAGGCGGGACTCGGGTTCGCGGTCGCGTGGGACAAGCCCACGGGCTTCCTGGGGCGGGAGGCCCTGGTCGGCCGCCGTGCCGCCGGGGAGCCCACCCGACGCCTGGTGCAGGTCCTGCTGACCGACCCGGAACCCCTGCTGTTCCACGCCGAAGTCGTCCGGCGCGACGGCGTTGAGGTCGGGTACGTGCGCTCGGCGTCCTACGGATTCACCCTCGGCGGGGCTGTGGGGCTGGCAATGGTCGATGCCGGCGGTGTGCCGGTCGACGCTGTCTACGTCGGCTCCGGGGAGTGGACAGTCCAGGTCGGCAACGAGATCCATCCGGCGCGAGCCTCGGTGGCCCCGATGTACGACCCGCGCAACGCGCGGATCCGGGCCTGAGCGGCTCGGGTCGGGCCGGATCCGGGTGGCCTGATCCGGGTGGCCTGATCCGAGCCTGGTCCGGCCTGCGCCAGGCCGGCCGGAGCCGCACCTGAGCCGGCTCGCGGTCCTGCACACGGATCCGGCGTCTGGGCGAGCGCGCAGGCGATGTTCCTGACCGAGGCCGACACCGCAACGATGCTGCTCGTCCTCGCGGCAGCCATCCCGATCGCCGCCGGCGTCGGCATCCTCATCGCCGTTCGGATCCAGCGTGCGGAGCACGCGGCGGCGGAGGAGGCTGCCGCCCGTGACGCGGAACGGGAGATCGAGGGATCACGACGCGAGATGGTCACCTGGGTCTCCCATGACCTGCGCACACCGCTGGCCGGGATTCGTGCCATGGCCGAGGCCCTCGAGGATGGCGTTGCCGAGGACCCGCAGCGCTACCTGACCCAGATGGTCGGCGATGTCGAGCGGATGAGCGAGATGCTTGACGACCTGCTGGCGCTGTCCCGCCTGCTGTCAGGTGCGCTGAGCCTGACGCTCGAGCACATCAACCTCGCCGATGTGGTCTCCGAGAACCTCGCCTCGGCTCGCGCTCTGGCACCGCCCGGCACGTCAGCCTGACCGGGTCGGCCACCGGGTCTGTGCAGGCCACTGTCGACGGTCGGGGGATCTCGTGGGCCGTGGCCAACTTGGTCGCAAACACCATCCGGCACACGCCACCCGACGGGTCGGTTGTCCTCGAGGCGCGGGCCGAGCCCACGGCGGCCGTGATCACCGTGACCGACGAGTGCGGCGGGATCGACGCCGAGCACCTCACCCGCGTGTTCGAAACCGGGTGGCGCGCAACGGAGGCCCGCACGCCCACCACCGGTGAAGGTGCAGGCTTGGGGCTGGCCATCGTCCGTGGCGTGGCCGAAGCCCATGACGGCAGTGTCGGCGTCCAGAACGTGGGTGACGGGTGCCGTTTCGAGATCCGGATCCCGGTCGAGACCTGAGCCGCGAGGACCGCGAGGCCTGCGCGGCCTGCGCCGAGATACGCCTTGCGCCGGAATCCACACCGCCGATGCTGACCCGGGCAACGAACGGATGCGGGCCTGAGCCGGCACCGGACGGTTCGTCATGGGGCGGCAGCGCACACGAAACTGCCCGTATGACCGGGGTGTCACCTGCCCCGGTCCGAACCCGCACAGCGAACCGCCCCAATGGACCGCTGATCTGGCCCGAATCGGGCGGTTGCGTGTGCGCCTTGGACGAAGTCCCTCAGGCAGGCGGCGAAACGGGCGGTTGCATGTGCGCGCCGACCCGGCTCCACGAGGGTGGTGCGGTCCGGCGAACTCGGCCGCGCAGGTCGGGCGCCCGGCTCAGGCGCCCGCCGCGCCTCGGGCTGCCAGAGCCGGGCCGCCCGCGAAGGCGACGCGCTCGGTCAGCGACGCGCTCAGGGCGTCGGTCGTCTTCAGGTCTCCCAGTGGCGCCCGCAGGGTCGTCCAGGACCCGTCGTTGAGGAGCAGTACGATCTCGGTCCCGCCGGGAACGGTGGCGGGGTAGACGGCGCGCACCCGATCGAGGGGCAGGCGGGCGATCGGCAACCCCACTTCATCGCTGACCTCAACGTGCGTGCTGGTCACCTGTACCCGGACCGTGGCATGGACCCCCGACCACGCGACCGAGTCGAACGACCGGGGCGGTAGCCCAACCTGCATCTCGTGCAGCTGGTACGGGGTCGGCGTGCCGCGGGCAGGCCAGTTGGCCTTGATGAACCAGGCGAGGAACGGCAGGCTGAGCAGGAGCAGCACGCCAACAGACACCAGCGCCTCGGACACCTCCAGCGCGTCTGTGCCGGTGTCGGGTCCGGCGAGCCGAGTGGCGACCAGGGCGACCAGGTTGTTGACGAAGTGGATGATGATCCCGGGCCAGAGCGACCCCGTGCGCAGATACAGCAGCCCGGTGATCAGGCCGAACATCCCCGCCCCCACTGGGTCGGCGTGCAGGATGCCGAAGAACACCGCAGAGAGGACGACCGCCACGCCCACCCGCCACTTCACCGAGAACCGCTCTAGCAGGACGCCCCGGAAGACGACCTCCTCCACCAGGGGCGGGAGCACGACGAGGCCGAGGGTGGCCAGCGCGAGGTTGCCCTCCCCCACACCCTCCAGCGAGTCGAACATCCACGGCGCCACGAGGGTCGTGAGCGTGATCGCAGCCAGGCTGAAGAGGAACTGGACCACGAGCAGCCCCGCCACGACGAACCAGTAGGAGCCAAGCCGGGGCCAGCGGAGCATCGCCCCGAGGTTCACGCCACCGCGGCGGCCGACCACGTACCAGACCCACGCGACGACCGGGAGGTACAGAAGCACCCCGGTGAGTTCATCAGAGACCGGTAGTCCAAGCGCGCCGGCTGCCTCCATAAAGCCCATGATCAACAGAGCGCCGACCAGCGCCCACACGACCAGCCAGCGCGTGCGCAGGGTGCTGAAGGCGCCAGTGCGCGGCGGCGCGGGGCCGACCGTTGTCGGCTGGGGACCACCGCCGGCAGGCAGCGCGCCCGGAGTGATCTGCCCCGCAGGCGTGACGTCCATGGTCATTGAGTACCACCTGTTCGTGAACCGCGCACAGTCGGAAGCCTCTGCCTACCCGAATGTGCGATCGGCAAACGTTGGGGGCGGCAACCCCGCCGCGCACACTCGTGGCCGTCATTCGCCAGCCCCTCCGGCGGCGGGGCCACCGAAGATCCGGAACAGCACACCGGTCCCCTACCCTTGGAGCCGAGGGGCGGTAGCTCAACAGGTCAGAGCAGCGGGCTCATAACCCGTCAGGTTCCGGGTTCGAATCCCGGCCGCCCTACATATCATCGCAGGTCAGGCCTCAGTATGAAGCGGCGAGCGCCCGCTCGCACAGTTGGGTCTGCACTCACTTCTGCACCTATAGCGGGCGGGCACGCAGGTGTGAGGCATGGCACCCGGGGATCGGGGACCTATCGTGTCGGCCCCTTGACGGTTGAGCATCCCAGGGCTCATAGCCCAATCGCCCCGGTGTGATGGAGGCTCTCAATCCTGGGAAGGATGATGAGAGTCATGGGAGCACCGAGGAAGTACAGCGTTGAGTTCTTCAGTACCGGAACAGGGCAGATGTCCCATCTTGGCAAAGTCGACTACGTGCTGGAGCAGTGCACGTATCCTGGCGTGGACCCGGAGCACCACCCGGAGCTCTACACCTACGGCGAGGGAACGATCACCTTCACCGCCGCCAACGGGGACACGCTGGTCATTGCTCAGGAAGGCACAGGCGAGGGGATCTTTGCGGACTCCGATAGTGGGCCGTACATGGCCGGTTTCGTGGGCGAGGGAACGTGGACGGTCGTCAAAGACAACGGACCGGGCGCTTCGCAAACGCGAGCGGAGAGGGCTCGATGGACTTCCGCGGGGACATCCCCGAAATCGGCGGTGGGATTGGCACGGTGTTCGGCCTGCCGGACGGCATCGCTGTGTTCAACTTCGAAGGCGCGATCACGTACAACGCATCCGATCGGTCCAAGTAGATAGGTAGCGGGCCCTTCGAGGCCTCGAACCCGGGGCCGGTGCAGCGGCCATCGGCCGCGGGCACGACGCCTCGAACCGGGCTGCCACGTAGCCGCACCCAGGTCAGGTCAGCCCATACCCGTGACGGCGGTCAGCCCGCACTCACCGCCTGAACCCACCCGGATCACGCAGCGCTACACCACTCCCAGGGACTTGACCGCCGCCACCACTACCCGCGTCAACGCTTGTCCGGTCCCGGATCCTGCAACGACCGAGAACACTTCTCTTGACCTGCCCCACTTCGCCGCTTGCGGACGCGGTCGCGTCCGCAAGCGGCGGGGCTAGCGTCGGTGAGGTCCGGGTGCTTGGCAGCGTCTTGAGGTCGGCGAACCGGGGGACGTCGCCGGTGTCGGTCAACATGCGGGAGGCAACGCCGGGGCCGACGCCGGGCAGCTCCATGAGTGTCGAGCCGGTGGCCAGGACCATCTCCTTGAGCTTCCCACCGAGAACCTGGACCGAGTTTGGCCCGACGCCGGTCCTACCTGCAATCGTCAAGCAGCCGCCTGTCGACGAGGGCACGAGGGTTGCACTCGACGGCAGGAACCGCGGAGACTACGCTCCGCTGGTGGGCGGTACCACCGAACAAGGTCCTGAGGATCTCTTCGCTGGTTTCCCCGAGTGCCTCGCGATCTGCCGCGGCGTCGAGCAGGCCGTGTCCCGGATCGGCCAAGTGTCTGTGTCGGTGACGAAGAGTCAGGTCGCATTCCGGCGTCGCAAGGGCTTTGCGTATGTGTGGCGTCCTGGGCAGTACGTCCACAGCGAGGTCCCCGCGGTGCTCTCCGTCGCCCTGCCGCACGAGGTCAGGTGCCATCGCTTCAAGGAAGTCGTCCACCCATCGGCGAACGTGTGGATGCATCACATCGAGCTGCACGCGGCCAGCCAGATCGACGACCAGGTGCGCGGATGGCTCGAGGAGGCCTACGCGAACGCGGGTTGACCGAGTCTGTGCTCGAATCGACCTGCGACGCTCCTATGCTTTGTCAAGCAGCTGCGGCCCCGTTTTCGAGTAGGCGGTATAGGTCGCGTGCGACGTAGCGAGCCAGGCAGCGTTTGATCTCGCGGCTGGTCTTGCCTTCGGCGGTGCGGCGGGCGACGTAGTCGCGGGTTGCTGCCTGGTACTGGATGCGGACCCGCACGACGGTGTGCAATGCCTGGTTGAGGTGCCGGTCGCCGTAGCGGTTGAGCCGATGCCGGGTGGTGACCTGGCCGCTGTTGGCCGGGATGGGTGCCACGCCGGCGAGCATCGCGAATGCGGCTTCGGAGTGGATCCGGCCGGGGTGGGACCAGGCGCACAACACCGTTGCCGCGACGATCGGTCCGACGCCGAACTCCTCGAGAAGGTCAGGCCGCCAGCTACGGATGATGGCCAGGATCGCCTTCTCCAGCTCCCGGGCCTCCTGCAGCATCGTGTGCGCGCGGCGAGCCAGGGTGCGCAGTGCAACGACAGTGCTGGTCGTCTCGACGTCCCACTTCGGGTGAACACGTAGCTTGGCCGCGGTGTTGAGCATCGCGGCGAGCTTCTGCCCCCGGAAGCGGGCTCGGATGGGTTCGGGTGCGGCGATCACCAGGCTGAAGACCTGCAGCTGAGCCTCAGTGGAGGCGTTGATCGCGGAGCGGCGCGCCGCCAACAGCACGGACAGTGCTTGACGATCTCCACCGCCACGGGGAGACCCCACCCGGGGTCGGGCCATCGCTTCACGCGCGGCTCGGATCGCGTCGAGCGGGTCGGACTTCGCGCCGTTGCGGCGCGCGGCCCGTTTCGGACGGTCCACCTCGATGACGATCTCCGAGCTCTCCAGCAGGTGACGACTCAGCCCGGCGCCGTGACCGCTGGTCCCTTCGATCGCCCACGCCCGCAACGTCGCGTGGTTGTTGGCGAACTCCACCAGCTCGGCATAGCCCTCGGTTGTCGCCTCGACGGTGACCTCGTCCAGGACACCACCGGTCGCGGTGTCCAGGACCGCCGCCGAGTGGGTGTGGACGTGGGTGTCGACGCCGATCACGACATCGACCTCTGCACGCAGATCGGTCAGACTGTCCATGCGTTCTCTCCTTCTCCGGATGGGACGTGGTTCCGGTCCGGGACGGAGGTTCGGCAGGACTGTGATGAGACACGCCCGGCGCCGCAAACGCCGGGTGGTCAAGCTCCTGATCAGGCCAGCACCTTCGGCCGGGCCGGGGCCAGCAACCACGAGCGGACAAGTCGCAGCAAGGCACGAAGCCAGTCACAACGTGGGTCACACCCGCAGTCACTAACCCACAGCCCATCACCATCAAGGCTGCGAAGGAATCCTCACAGTCACAACGCCGCCTATCGCACACATGGCGGTCGTTCGTCCGCTGTCCCTCAGGGGTAGTCGGAGGGCAGGACTGACTTGATGTCGATGACTGGCGTGCCATCGATCGCCTCGATGGGACCGACCCGCAGCCGGTCGCCCTCGATGGCCAGGACAGATACTCGATGGATGCCCACAGGGTTGGGGCGGGCAGGAGATCTGGTGCTGAACACGCCCCGCTCGGGCCGGGTCGGAACGCCGCCGGGGTGGGTGACCAACACGTCGCGGCGTGCCTGGTGCAACCAGGTCAGGACGGTGATGTCTGAGCCGACCGCGAGGTCACGGGCCCCTTCGCGGACCGTGGGATTGAGCACCAGCCAGGCATCCGGGGCACCCAACTCGCCTTGCTTCGGTGCCTCAGCAGTGTCGAGGAGCGGAGATTCGATCCACCCGATGGGGCGGACCTGGTAGGACGCATCCGGCGCGTCGCCGCGGACGGCTCCCGGGCGCACGTCAGTGTGCGGCGTGTCGGCGGTTGATTGGAGGTCGTCCACCCCGGCTCCTCTCTCCGGTGTCCGCCGGCTGACTGGCCGGTAGTCGTCGGAAGCGTCATCGCGCCGTGCATCGAGCCGCAGTTCCCGCAGGACCTACTCGAGGATCCACCCGCGCCCGGGCGACCGCAACTGCCGGTGGATCATCGCGGGCTAGGCCGGCGTTCCCCGCTGTCTTCCTCTCATCCGGACAGGCGGGCATCGGGGTCCCGATCATGGAGCCCAACGTGCGTCACCGCGCCGCGTAGCGCCCAGATGGACGCTGACGCGGTTGGCGCGCATGGTGTGGAGCCTCGCCGGCCCCCGCGCGTTGCTCCGAGGTCGTCCTGCGCTCGACGTTCTGGTCCATTCCGTCTCGCACGCGGATCTGTGACCGGCGGCGGTCGACTGCACCAGCGGACTGCACCAACGGGTGCGATGGGTGGCTTTGCGGCTAGGCGTTCGCGTTCCATCGCGCGAGTGCGCGCGCCTGCTCAGTTGGGTGTGGAAGCGCGAGGTCGGGCACTTCGCCGCTGCCTCGCGAAGCCTGGGTGCGCGACGATGGGAGCGGGCGAGGAGGTGCGTGGGATGGCTCGTGACGTTGCTGGGAACCCCCATTCGGGTCTTTCGGATCTCGTCCTCGCGTGGATATCTGTGGTGCTGATTCCCTCAGGCTTTCTCGTCCTGTTGGCAACGGGTGGGGAGTATGACCCGGCTGGTGCGTCGCGCCACGACGTCGTGTCCGGGCTGGCCTGGATCGTGACTGTCGCGGCAACGGCGTCGGCTGTGGCGTTCGGAAGGCGAGCAGGTGCGCAGGGCCGGGACGGTGGACCCAGTGCGGCGCTGCTCGGGATCGTCCTCGGAGCCGTGTTGATCCCCATGCTCACCATCATCATCGTGGCCGACCTGGCTGGTTGGTCGTAGCAGAGCCATCCTGGCGGCCCGGGATCCGGCTCGTGGGGGCGCCGACGTGCCGGACGTCGGCGACCGGCCTCGGCCTGCAACTACCACGGAATCGGCGGTCTCAGCGGGAGCAGAGGGCCTCGATGCCCGGCGCGTGGTCGGTTGTGGGGTGTGCCGGTGCTAGGCCGGTTGCTGGCTGACAGCTACGCCCGCGACGACCGGCAGGTGCTCGGGCTGCTCAAGGCCAAACTGGAGGCGCGGGCCGAGGCGTGACCCGACCTACTTCGGCAGAGGATCGCCGGTTCAGCGAATCGTCCTCCGTGCAACGCGTCGGCGAGTTGCCCTTCCCGCGGAGGATGGACCGAAGTGCCCTACTCCGGCTCCCCTCTGATGTCAAGAGGCAGATTTGCATCCTTCTCGATGGCGTGGTCTTCCGTGCCGGGGTGGGTGTGGGTAGCGTCTCTTTCGCGGGTCCGGGTTGTGGCTGATCCGAAGTGCCGGTGTGCGGGTGTGAGCCGGCCGCGCTGGATTGAAGTGCCGCCCCGCTGTGCCCTCCCGGGCCCGCGTCCATGTCAGCCGCGACTGCCGCTGACGCTGTCTTGGCGTCGTTGACGAGCTGGCGGTAGAGGGCGTCGGAGATGCGCCGCTTCAGGCAGCGCATGGCTTCCATGGGGGTCTTGCCGGCGGCGAGCTTGCGCCGGTAGTAGGCCCGGCCGGGGCTGTCGTGGCGGATCTGGCTGACCGCGGCGATATGGATCATGTGGTTGGCCCGCCGGTTGCCGGCCCGGGACAGCCGGTGGCGGATCTGCTCACCGGAGGAGGCGTCCAGGGGTGCGGTGCCGGTCCAGGAGGCGAACCGGTTGCGGTCAGCGAACCGGGCGACGTCGCCGACGTCGGCCAGGATCCGCGCGGCCACCACGGGCCCGACCCCGGTCAGGTCCATCAGGGTGGAGTCGCGGGCCAGCACCATCGCCTTGAGTTCCTTGGAGGAGGCGGTGATCTTCTTCTCGATCGCCACCATCTCGGCGAGCTGCTCGACCGCGAGCCGGCGCCGGGTCTTGCCGGCCAGCATCCCGCGGGCGCACGCCAGCCAGGATCGTCTTGGCCTGACCTGCGGTGATGTTCTTCTTCGCCTTCCCCGGGGTCAGCTCGGACAGCAGCCGGTGCAGCCGGTTGACGGTCTGGACCCTGGCCCGGGCCAGCTCGTCGCGGCGGTCGACCAGCATCCGCAGCACCTCGAGTTCGCTGTCGTAGGACAGCACCCGCAACGTCTTGGTGCGCACCGCCACGACCGCGACCGCGTGCGCGTCGTGGGCATCGGTCTTGCGGTTGTGCCCGGTGTCGAACAGCCGCGCCCGGGCCGACAGCTTCGCCGGCACGTCGACCACGTACTCCCCGTCGGCCAGCAGCCGCTGCGCCAGCGGGCGACCGGCACCGTTGCTGCCCTCGACCGCCCAGATCCGCTCCGGGAACGCTGCGACGTGCCGTCGCATCGCGGCGTACCCGGCCTTGTCCGTGGTGAACCGCCCGGTTGCCAGCACCGTCTCCCGGTCGTCGACCACCTCGATGGTGGCCGACAGCTTGTGGGGATCAACCCCGATGAACACCCTCGCCATGAGCTTCGTCCTTCCCGTCGTTGTCGGTTGAGAACGCCGGGCGGGCATTGCTACTGAGAGCGGGGCAGTCCCCTCTTGAGCCACGCACCGGCACGGTGCCCGACGGAAACGCAGACCGGAAGAGAGCCACACCGATCACGCTGGTGGGCAGCCGCATAGAGAGCGTCCCGCCGAGCACCTAGACCGAGTCTGGCCAGACACCGGCCCTACCCACAATCGTCAAGTAGCCGCGAAGGACGCATGGAGCGACCCGCCCCGCGACTCATCCCGCCCCGCGCGCCGTGCGGGGTGCGGAGGCCCTGGCCTGGGACTCCCCTCCCCCGGTCCGTCATCCCGGGCATCGACGTCCGCGGGCTGCAGGGGGCACCATCGACATGCCCGGGCCACCTCGGCACGTCCAGTCCGACCGTTATCGGACAGATTCGCACAATCCGTGTCCGCAGGGCGTGGGGTTCCGGCCGGGGCTGGTGGTGGACAAGAGTTCTGGACGGCCGGTGCCGCGCGACCTGCTCACCGGGACTGGTACCCAGGTTGCATGAACTATCGCCTTGGCTATGCCCGCGTCTCGACCCACGCCCAGGACCCCCAACTGCAGCTGGATGCTCTGAACGCAGCCGGCGTGGACCGCCTTTTCGTCGACCACATCTCCGGTGTGGCCACCCGCCGCCCCGAGCTCGACCGGCTGCTGGACAACGCCCGCCCCGGGGACACCATTGTGATCTGGCGACTAGACCGGCTCGGCCGGTCCATGAAACACCTGCTCGAGCTGATCGAGGACCTGGAGCTCCGCAACATCGCCCTGGTGTCGCTCAATGAGCAGATCGACACCACCAGCGCCAACGGCCGGCTCATCCTGCGGCTGCTGGCCGCCCTGGCCGCATTCGAGCGTGACCTGCTCGCCGAACGGACCAGGGCCGGACTCGAGGCCGCCCGAAAGCAAGGCAGAGTCGGTGGCCGACCCCGAGCCCTCTCCCCCGCGGGCGCCGCCGAAGCCACCCGCATGTACCGCGAAGAACAGAGCGTGGCCCACATCGCCGCCGCGCTGCGCGTGTCACGAGCCACGATCTACCGCCACATCGACGCCCTGAACAGCACATCCCACTGACCGGCCGCGAGGAGCCTTCCCTGAGAGGGCGGCTCTGCCCTATGTGGGCTACACCCACTTCGCCCACTGTGACGCGTCAGGACACTCTGGGCCTCCCCGATCAGGTCGCCATCCACTCGGCCGGAGCTGGGCGGACGGGCTCGGCTCGGGCCACCTCGCGGGCACACCGGCGTCGTCAACGGTGAGCGTGAAGATCGGCGCCAGCCGGCGCGTCCCGGTCGAGTCGCTCAGCACCTTCGTGGACACCCTGCGGGGCCCTAGCGCTGAGGCCCCGGCTCCTGTGCGCGCTCGTAATCCCTGCCGCGCGCAGGTCTTTCCCAACGCGCGACACCTAGCCCTCGAAGTCGCGGTAGTACTCCTTCAGCTTCTTCAACCTCCCGCCGGCCCGCAGCGCTGTCAGCCTGTCCTCGTCGTTCGACGGGCCGAGCATCGTCACCGTCGGCTGCGGCGCCACCGTCGTGACATCGGGCTGCGAGGTGCTGGCCGGTGTCGGGTTGTCGACCACCTGGCTCCACCAGGTGCCAGCAGCAGCGTCGGGGAACGGCAGATAGAACTGCAGCAGCGGAACCCAGTCGATGCCCTGATCAGCCGGTGCTCCACTGGCCACGCGGGTGAGGAGATGGCGGGCCACCGAGCCTGAAGCGTGCTTGGCCAGCCGCACCGCATCATCACGGAACGGGTCGCTGGTGGTGGTGTCTTTGGCGAGCAGCGAGTGGGTGCCGACGTTCTCGCCGGAGGCCTCGTTGGTCGTGGCAATGCCCCGGGGGCTGGTCGGGTCGGCATCCAGTTGGCTCTGGCGCTTGCCGCTCTTCGTGCGCTCCTCCTGCATCATGCCAGTTAGCTGAATGATCATCCCGCCGCAGCCGGGGAATAGCGACCACTCCTCCTCGACCTCCTTGTCCAGGTCGAACGCGCGCTTGAACTCCTGCCAGGCGCGATCGCAGAGCGCCCCCGAGGTATGCAGTGCGTCGAGCTTGCCGTGGATCTCGCCAGCTCTCAGTTCCTTCTCGTGCTCTTCTGCCTTCTTCGACTCATCCTCGTCGCGCACCATGTCGCGCCGCACCTGCTCGCGGAACAGCACCCGGAACAGCGTCACATCGGCATTGGCCAACGCGGTCGTGACCTTCGAGCTCGGCCCGTGCTCCATGCCTTCCAGCGCCTTGCCGAGGGTGTGGAAGATGTCCGTCTCGCCGAACCCGCCGGTGAACACGAACTGGGTGCCATCCAGCGAAGTGGTGTCATCGACGTCGCCCAGCTCATCGCCGTCGTAGACCGGGTAGCGCAGCCGACGGCGCAGCAACCGGCGCTGCTGGGTGCTGTCTGTGACGCCGCCGTCGGCCAGGGCTGCGGCCAGCAGCACATCGAGGTCGGCATCGACTGTCGGGTCCAGTGTCGGCTGCGCTGCCCGCACCCGGTTCCACCGGTACAGGTCGCAGAAGTTGGAGTGGAACCACCAGTCCTCCACGGCGTGCAGCAGGTGGCCGAGCCGCACCATGAGGTCGCGCCGATCATCCGCCGGGCCGCTCGCCGCCTTCACCCAGTCCTCCTCCAGCTTCGCCAGCTGCTGGGCGAGCGCCTCGATGTGCTCCTCGAGGTAGGTCTGCACCTTGCGGCTGGACGGCTTGAAGGGGTCCAGGTCGCGGTGGTGCTCGGCGTCCTCGACGATCGGGAAGTCCAGATGCTCGTGCGGCCAGTACTGCGTGAAGTGGGCGGTGTGCACGGAATCGACCTGCACCGCACTCACGGGCGGGAACGCAGGCGGGCTTCGGTCCGGCAGTTCCGGCCGGCCTGCCGCGCGCCGCACCCGGTTGATGTCATCGATCGCCTTGTCCGTGGCGGTGCGCCCCTCCGCGGACAGCGTCTGATGGGCCACGCCGAGGCTGAGCCGGCGGAAGAACTCCGCCAGTGCCCCGTGCCGCTGCGACTCGGGTTCCTTCTGCCCCCACAGTCGATGGGTCCAACCGGTCAGGCCGAAGATGTAGCCGGTCAGCGTCAGCGGCAGACCGGTCGCCGTCCACAGCGGCAGCGTCGGCCAGAACCAGGGGCCGTCCAGCAGCCCGTTCCAGGTGACGATGGTGCGCAGCGCCATCATGTGCGTCTTCACCCGCCCGGCGTGATGGGCGACCGGGTCGCGGAACTGCGAAACGTCGGTGAGGTAGTTGCCGAACTCCAGGTAGGCGTAGTGCTCGGCGGGCACCAGCGCCGCCGGCGCCGCCAACTGAATCTGGCCCGCGACGAAGTGGCTGATGTCGGCATGCGTGGAGATGTCACCCATCGGAACGCTCTTGCTCGTACACCAGGCGGATCCAGCCCTCCTGCGTCACATGCGCACCGTCGGGCAGCCGCGCCTCCTGCGTGGCCGCCTCGATCGGGTCATCGCGCCAGGTCGTGGCGCTGTCGCGATGGGTCCACACCTGCTCGCCGGGCATCCCGCCGAGCTTGGGCATGCGGATCGTGGTGGGGTCCACGAGCACCGGGCCGATTCGGAACGACGGTGCCAGCACCCGCAACGACTCCTCGACCCAATCGCGCAGCAGGGTGATCTCCTTGCGCGGCAGGATACCGCTGGTCACGTGCACCGACATGCCGGGATCCATGAGCAGGGTGACCGTGCGGGTCTGGCCCGGTCGGAGCGTGATCGTCGGGTCGGGGGCGACGTAGGGGTCCCGGATCGGCTGCTGCTCCGTGGGGTCGGCGGGGTCGAACGACGCCGCGCTGTCTGCGTCCTGCTGGTAGCCCTGGCCCGGACCCCCTCGCACCGCATCGCGCAGCACCGACGGATGCACCGGGTGCACTCGCCAGTAGTCGTCGTCGAGATAGTAGCCGAACAGGCCGTCCTGCAACCGCGTCAGCGAGCCGAGCCGCACTTCGAAGGTGCGGCTGCGCAGCCGATCGAACGCGTCCTGCCGGGCTGCCTGCGCCGTGGGATCATCGGCCCAGCGCTCGTCGTCGAGGTCATCGGCGATCTCCAGCGTGAGGCGGGCCCGCACGATGGCCAGGGCGCGACCCACCAGCGCCCCGGGGAATTCCCAGCCGAGCCGGGAGACCGGGTCCACCGTCCACTGGGTGGTGTCCAGCGCGCGCAGCAGTGCGGACATCGGGCTCTCCCGGTCAGCCGCATCGGGGGCCTCGCGGCGAACCAGGTCGCGCTCCACCAGCCTGGTCACCAAAGAGCGCACATGGGGACTACTGATGAGCTCGCCCGGGGAGACGCCGGTGGGTCCGGGGCGACCCGGTGCTCCCTCCCACACCACTGCCCCACCCACGTCGGGCGCCACGGCCACGTCGTGCCGCAGCTGCCCGGCCGGGGTGCCGTCGGCGGCGAACACCTCCAAGGCATGGTCGATGTGATCGGGGACGAGCCAGCCGGCCACCGGGGTGGCCGGGGTGGCGGAGCGCTGGTCGATGCGGACCTCGCGGCTATCGTCCTCAGCGTCGACGAGCCGCAGCAGCAGCCGGGTCGGGGTGTTGATACGGGGGCGCAGCAGCACCCTCGGACCCGTGCCGGTGTCGCCGGTCTCCGGATCTGTCGCCAGCCGCCCGTCATCGGGCATGGCGAGCTGATCGGACACCAGCAGCCCGTCCGTTGGCACATCGACGGCACGCCCGTAGGCGTCCACGATGCGCGCCCGCAGCAGCCGGATGACGCCGGCGCGCGCCAGCAGGGCCGGAGCCGTGGGCAACGGCTCGGGGGGTGGATCGCCTGGGGCAGGCGTCGCCGGCGGCGCACCATCGGGTCGGGGCTGCAGCACCAGGTGGCTGGCCACCCCCAGCAGGTGATCGCGCAGACCATCCAGCCCCGCCGACAGCACATCCATCCGACGGGCCGCCTGGGCGACATCATGTAGCGCCGCCTCGCCGGCCTCGGTGATCTGGCCGTTGCCGACCGCGTCGCGCAGGTCCTCCTCTTGCAGCACGGTGCGGATCTCGGCGGCCATCGCCTTCACGCTGCCCGAGGTGACCAGCGACCGGCCGGACAGCACCTGGCGGCCCGGGGTGGCGACGACGGCCGGCGGGGCGAGGTCGAGTTCACCCAGCGTCCAGTCCTCGCTGCGGTCGCCCAGTTCGAGTTCGATCTCCCACTCCAGGTACATCGGAATCCACGGCTGGCCGGTCCACTCGGTGACCGCGATCGCCGAGGACATCGTCCCCACCCGGGCCGATTCCGCCGCCAGCAGCGTCGTCTCCAGATCGGGGTCGCGACCGTATCGGCCGATCAGGATCTCCAACTCCACGCGCGCCCGGGCCGCCGCCTGCGACACCGACGAACCGGCGGCGTACCGGACGATCGTGCCCTCGACGTTGCTGGGGTCCTCCAGCGCAGCTTCATGCACCAGGCGCGCGGCCTCCGGCGGGAGGCTGTCGTGGACGATGGCCCGGGCCAGCAGATCCGCTCCCTCGATGCCGTCCCAGGAGTCCTGCACGTCCCACCGCAGCCGGCACGCCACCGTTTCGTCGGGGGTGAATCGGCCGTCGTAGCCGTGGCGCAGGTTGCGGTCGGTGCCTTGCACGGCGACCACGGGATCCTGCGGCTGGTACCAGCGCGGCAGCGCCCGGCGAACCCGCTCGATCCGGGTCCGCTCCCGCAGCAGACCGTCGATCAGTTCGCGATGGGTGCGGCGGTGGAAGCCGAGCGCGCCGACATGCTCGGCGAACTCGAACGCCGCGGTGAAGGAACGGCCAGTCTCGGCGGCGGCCGCACCCGTCGCCCCGATCACGCCCGTGTTCCCGAGGGCGGCTGCGAGGCCCTTCGCGCCGGCAACGTCGCCGAAATCGGCCGAGGCGATCCGGTCCAGCAACGGAGCATCGGCCAGGTGGGCCACCACATCGCCGGGCGGGGCCGGCCGGTCGGGTCGGATCCCGGCCAGCCGATCGCCCTGCCGGATCCAGTCGTTGGTGTAGCCGCCGGGCTGGGACTCGAACGCCCGGGTGTGCAGCGCCTCGTCGACTTCGCTGGGGCCATCGTGCTCGCCGAGCCGATCGATGAGGCCGTAGGCGAAGGCGGCAGTTGCCGTCTCCTCGGCCGCCCCGCCGCCGGGCTGCTGCTCGCCGATGAGCCGGGCCAGCGCCTCGGTGGCCGTCGCCCCGACCGCCGCGATCATCCGGTCCGAAGGCGGCCTGTGGTCGATGCCGTCGCCGCCGGTGCGCACTCCGTACACCGCGCCGTGGAAGACGCAGCGGCGCGGCCATACCCGGCTCGGTGCCACGATGTCGGCCTCGTCGGGGCTCGCCTCGGCCCACCGCTCCCGCTCGGTGCGCAGCCCTGCCAGCAGCACCGGGTGCTCGGCCAGCCGGAACTCCTCGGTGGCGTCGATGGTCATCGGCTGGGCGCTTGCGGCGGTCGCGGTGCTCCCAGCCCACGTCCAGGTGATGTTCCCGATCAGGTCCAGCAGCCGTGCCCGCTGGCGGGCCTCGGGCGTGATGCTCCACTGCAGCGCCTTGAGCACCTGATCGAAGGACGCCTCGGCACGCACCGCCGCGAGCGGGTCAAGCCGCTGATCGCCGTACCACCCGACCACGACGTAGGAGACGACCTCGCCTGGCGTCACTCCCTGCAAGGTGTCGTGGAAGCCGAAGCGGTCGGCGACATTGTCGAAGACCGCCGCCCACGCCGGGTCGCCGCCCGCGGTTGCCGACAATGACTCCCGCGGCACGTAGCCGGTCGGCGGCTCCCCATCGGGCACTCCGGGCTCCCCCGGCCACACCTGCAGTGCCCTGCTGCGCCCGTACTCGGACTCCAGCACCCAGGCGGCCCAGTCCCGCCGGCTGCCCGGCTGCAGCCGCAGCACCAGCCAGCGGTCCGGCAGGGCCGCCGGCTCCAAGGTGCCATCCTCGGCGGCCTGCTGCCGGGTGAGGCTGTCCGGCATCGCCCAGTGGACGTGCACGCCGCGCTGTCGGCCTGCCCCGGCGGTGAACGGCGCTGAGGTGGGCTGGTGGTCAGCGGCGAACTGGTCGGCGTCGAGCAGGTGCACGGCGATGTCCGCGTGATCCACGGCGCCGTCCTCGGCGACGACCAGGGCCTGCACATCCAGCGGCACCAGCAGCGGGGAGCCGACGCCGGTGAAGTCCGGCCGATCCACCACGAACCGCGAGGGGTCGATCGCCCGCAGCCGCGCGCGTCGCACGTACTCGGTGCTGAAGGCGACGTGCCTCGGATCGATCTCCACGACGCCTCCTCAGCCCAGACTGTCGATGTCGGCGACCACGTCGAGGACCCGCAGCGGCGTCGTGGCCGCGAACACGATGCTGACCACACCGCCGTTGTCAGGGTCGAAGCCGTCGCCCTCGAACCGCTGCCGGTAGGGGAACTGCAGCAGTTGCGTCGTGAGTTCGGCGCTGGAGACCCCCTCCGGCCAGGCCTCACCATCGTCATCGGCGGTGAAATCCACTGCGGCCGAGGCGCCAGTGGGCATGGCATCGTCGATGCTGCCGGCCAGCGCCGCCATGTCGACCACACCGCTGGCGCCCTTGCGGAACGGGACCTCGGCCCATGCGTACTGGGTGCCGGTCGGGGGGTCGAGCAGCACCCGGGCACCCTGCTTGCTGAGCGGCCGGCCATCGGTCACATCCCGCAGCTTGACCCGCCGACCCCCGAGCGGATCGTTGTCGTTCGTGACGCCGGGCGACGGATCAACGCCGAACTGCAGACCGCGACCCGGCTCCTCGACATGCACCTCGTCGGGAAGGCCGTCGAAGAGGACGAGCAGGACCGCCGGCGCCAGCCGCTCCACGCGCAGCAGGCGCAATTCGCTGCCGTCGCGCAGGCCGCGAACGCCGATGCCCGGCCAGCCCGACACCGCGCGCGAGCGCAGCAGGAACCCGGTCACCACCTCCGGCGCGCCGTCCAGCGTGTCGTAGGGAACCTCGCCGACGTGATCCTCGGCCGACCCCACCGGCCCGCCGGACGGCTGGCGCTGCACTCCCTCCGGCAGCCCCTCGGGCAGCTCGATGTGGGGGGAGATGTTGCGCTCCCGCTTGTCCAGCATCCGCCGGGTGGCGCCGTCCTGGGCGACTGCGGCCGAGCGCACCTGGCTGTGCGCCCCGGCTGCCGAGAGCGCGCCCTCGACGGCCGCATCGGTCCAGTCCCGGTCCAGCCAGAAGAAGCGGATCGACTCCGGCGGCAGCAGGTCCGCGTCGGGCACCAGATACGCGAACGGCACCCCGTGCAGCAGGCGCAGCCGGGCCAGCCAATCCACGACCTCGGCCGGCGCGGACGCGGCCTGGCGCTCGGCGTGCAGCCACTTCGCGCGCAGCCCGGGCACCATCCGCTCCGAGCGGTACCAGCGCATGCTCATCCGCCACCTCCCGGTGTCGCGCCGGACTCTTCGACATCGCGGGCGAAGGCGTCCTCGAGGGCCGAGCGAAGGCCATCGCCGTAGGCGCCCTCGGCCAGCCCAGCCACCGCGTCCAGGCCGCCGGAGATCCCGGCGTCGGCGGGCAGTGTCGCTCCAGGGACTGCGGTGCCAAACGGCGAGTCTGGGGCCAGGCCGACCGCTGCCTCCGCGGCCGACTGGGACAGCCCCACGCTCTGCAGCAGGGATGCATCGGCGGCTGGCTGGTACTGCTCGCGCAGCGGCACCGGGTTGATGAGCGGTCCCAGCGGACCCCCGGTGGGGCCGAGGACATCGATCGGACCACCGCCGCCCAGCAGATCCTTGATCACTCCGAGGCCGAGGTGCTGCTGGAAGCGCTCCAACTCGACGCGCGGGAGCAGGTCGAACTGGAGCGCCTCAGCCTTGAAGCCCGCCCACGTCAGCGTGGTGCCGGAGCGGCGCCACTGGATGAGAGCGCTTACAAACCGCGGATCGGCCAGCGCCAGCAGTCGGCCGAGTTCGAATGCCGCAGCGTAGGAGAGATCCTCGATGCCGTCGCTGCCGACCCGGATGGCCTGCTCGGCTGCATGCAGCGGCACATCGTCGCGGTCGGTGAGCTCGTGCGGCACCAGTGGCCCGCGGTACCAGCCAGCCGTCCGCTCCCCGCCCCGGGTGTGGCGGTCGAGCAGGTTGTGGCCGGTGGCCAGCACGGTCGGCGGGTCCTCGACATCGTCACCCACCGTACCGAGCAGCCCGACGTCCAGCGAGCGCATGAGCGTCTCGAAATCGCCGTGCTGAAGCGTGTCGAAGGTCCAATGCGCCAGCACCGGGAATCGGTGGACGTCGAGGTCCCCGACAACGAAGTCCAGACCCTCGGCTGCTGCCTCTGTCGCTGCGGCTGCCACGGTGACCGCTGGGAGAATGGAGCCCTCGGCAAGGGCCCGACGGATCTCCGCGACGCCGTCGGGCGGCGGTACTTCGTCGACGAGATCCCACCCGGCGAACCTCTCGGCGGAGGCACGTTCCCCGCCCGGTGCGATCCGCCTGAGCACGTCTGGCCCGATCCTGATCCGCGTCGCCGCGTCGGTGGCAGGACTGCCCGCCGACCACAGCACATGGTCGGGCAGCCGGAACAGCGGCGGGCGGGCAACCTTCACCGGACCCACCTCGTCGGTGTGCTCGCTCGACGGGTCGGGCAGGACCTCGAGTTGGCCCTCGACGCTCACCAAGTAGGCACCGTAGTGCTGGCCGCCGCGCAGTACGCGGTTGGAGGCGACCACCGAGACGAAGCCGTCGTCATCGGCCCGGTTGGCGTCCTCGGAATCCAGCAGATTCACCTCGCGCACATGGGCGAGATAGGGCAGGTCGGTCCGGCTCGGGAAGGCCTTTCGCACGACCCGGCCCGTCACTTGGAGCACGTCACAGGTGCCGGCGTCCGCGGCTTCGGCGGTGGTCATCTCGATGCCATCGCGGTAGGCGGCGAGTTCGGAGGCGCTCAGCGCCACCCCCGTGTGCAGCGTCCCCTCGCCCTCGGCGAGCACGATGAGCGCCAGCCATGGTGTGCGCCGGTCAGCCGTTCCGGCCTCATCCGTGGTCGTCGACGCGGTCCCGGTGCCGGCTCCACTCACGGTCCCGGCGTGACGCTCCCAGGGCAGGGTGCGCCGCTTCAGCACGACTTGGGCGAACCGGTTGCTGAACGGACCTTGTGCATTGGGCGGCGGGAAGAGGCTGTAGAGCTCGGACCCTGACATCCGGTAGCGCGGGGCGACCAGGTTGAGTTCCTTCGTCGTGGGGGTCAGCTTCTCCGCGCCCAGGCTGCCCAGGTCGACGGTCTGCCTCATGGTCAGCGTGTATGTGCCGGCAGGCAGTCCCGGCCGGATCGCGGAGTAGAGGCGGACATGGCCGCGAGGTGGCCGACTCACGAGCTCTCCCTCCGTCGTGGTTCGGACCAATGCACCTGCGCCGTGCCGCCCGCTGCAGCGGCCAAGCCGTGCAGGGTCTCCTCCAGGCCGCCGTGACCAAGCCACGCTGCAACGACCGAGGCATTGTCAGGACTGCCGACGACCGCGGCCAGGTGCCAGAGTTCGTCGGTGGCCACATCGGTAGTCACCTGCTCGGCATCATCGAGGGCCTCAACGCCGAAGACGCCATAGATCCGCTCACCGGCGCGAACAATGATCGGATCGCCACCGGCGCGCGTTGCGCCGGCCAGCGACAACGAGAAGCCATCCGGCGTCGCAGCCTCCCCCAGTGGCTCGAGGCCGACGACGATCGTTCGGGTTGTCTTCGGAAGAGTCGTGGACACGGTGCCGCGCACGGGGACGACATCGGCGGCGCTGACCAGCCCGGTGGAGGCTGTCCGGCCGCCCCGCCGTGAGGATGCCGCTTCGGAGCGCACCACGGCGCCCGGCGCGAGCAGGCTGTGCGCGGACACCCGAGCCAAGCGCGTTCCAGCATGCCAGCCCGCGATGCCCGATGGCCCGCCACCCACCCCGGCCACGGCCACCCGACTCGTGCCGCGCGGCAGCGTGACCTTGCCGTCGGTCGTGGTGGCATCAGCGAGCATCCGGCCGGCACGGTCCAGCGCCACGACACGCACGGGGCTGGAACCAGCAACCGTCACCGTCGGGCGTCGCTTGCGATCGTCGCGTCGGCTGTCCGGCACCCGCCACACGTGCACCCGGCCGGTCGGTACCTCCACGCCGTCGGTCAGCACGTCCCGCTCGAGTCGGCGCAGCGCCCGCAGCCGACTCGGGGCCAGACGGGCGTCGGCGGCGCTCCACTCGTGCCGGTCGCCGGCGATGCCCGTGGCCGCTCGACTGCCGGCCCGAAAGCCGACGTCGTCGGTCACGGGGGGAGCCACGGTCCGCAGCTGGGCACCGATGCTGCGCAGGCCCTCCTCGCGGACGGTCGCCAGCGACGGCGGTGCCAGGCGCGGCAGGCCTGCGCCCGTCCGCGCCGCCGACGTCGCTGGCGCGGTGTCGCGGGGCACGGCCACCTCGTGCAGAACGGCCTCCAGGCGCGGTGCCAACCGGGGGGCGGGCCGAGCCGGCTTGGCCGGGACGGCGACTCGTGCCACGGCGACCGGCTCGCTGACCTCGCGCTGCATGCCGCCGGCCAGGGACCGGATCCGCGGCGGCGCCGCCCGACCGGAGAGCGGGACAGCACGCGCCGTTCGAAGCCCTGCAGGGACGTCGCCGGTGATCAGCGCGGCGCGGCTCTCGTCGGCCAGGGCCGGATCGTCGATGCCCGTCGCCGCGATCGGCTCCGAAGCGATCGTCAGGCGCCACCGGCCTCCGTTGTCGCGGACGGCGGTGAACCGCCCTTCGCCGATCAGATGCTCGACGGCGCTGCCCGCAGCATGCCGGTGGGCCCAGGCCAGCAGCTCGTCGGCCTGCGCGCGGTGCCGGTCCAGCGCATCCCGCCACCTCAGCTGCTGGCGCAGCGGCAACGGATGGACGAGTTCGCCGACGTCCACCTGGTTCACCGCGATGTCGCCGGTGCGGTCGAGCATCCTGGACTTCAAGATCAGCCGGGCGCCGGTGATGGCCTCGACGAGGTTGGCGGCCGGAGGGGCATCGCCGGACTTGTCGTAGGTCTGCCACACCGCCTCCGGGAGCGAGCCCACGCGGTGCTGGATGATCACCTGCTCGGAGGTCTGGATCACCGGCCCGGTCGGACCGCCCTCGTGCAACGTCACCGTCAAGACGTTGTCGGAGTCGGAGATCCGCATCGGACCGAGGTCGATCGCATCGAGTCCGGGAACCTTCCGGCCATTGAAGTGGGTCGAGGCCACGGTCGTGGTCATGAGCACCACGAACTCGGGCAGCAGCTCCCACGGACCATCCACCGCGTCATCGGCTTTCGACGCGGGGGCGCCGGACTCGACGTAGCGCCCCTCGCCGAGGCTCATCTCCATGCCGGTCATCGCGTCGCCGTCAGTGAGGTAGCGGCGCCGGAACTCGTCCCAGCTCAGCCGCTCGTCGGCATTCGTATCCCCCGAGGCACCGAACCTCACCGTGATGGTGACCACGTCAAGGTCGAGCTCGGCTGTGCCGCGGAACGTCGGACCCTCGATCTGGACCCGGGCCCCGATCGAGAACGAGAAGCCGACCGTCGCGCAGCCCAGCAGCGGCACACAGATGCGGATTCGCACCCCGGCCGACACCCGGACGTAGACCTCGAAGTCGTAGTGGAAGGGGTCCCACATGATCAGCGCGTGGGCCCCCATCTCGAAGGCCGCCCAGGCCCATGAGGTGCGGTAGCTGGCTTCCAGGCTGCCCCCGACCATGACCGCCGAGGAGGTCAGCGCGAAGTACAGGCCCCCCTTGATGGTGATGGTGTCGCTGACCGACCAGTGGAAGCCCAGCCGCGGAACGTCGGGGAAGTCTGCCGGCTTCCGGAAGCGCGGGTGGTAGCCGCCCAGCGTCAGCACGAACTGGCCGGTGCGGAACCACACCACGAACGCGAACCCGCCAGTCAGCCGGCACGACTCGGAGATCAGCCAGGAGTTGTCGGTCAGCTGCGCCTGGATGGCCAGCACGCCCTCGCGGGTTGAGAACCTTGCTCGCAGCGCGAGCTCCACCGAAGCCATCGGCAACGAGGGATCCGGCAGCACCATCCGGGACAGCCCGAGCACGCTGACCTCCAGCCCGTCGCCCACTTCGACGCCGAGCACGGCCACGGACTCGACCAGGACGAAGGAGGTGAAGCGCACTCCGGCCGCGAACCAGAAGGTGCCGCGGTGCGGCGGGAAGGTCTCGGCCAGCTTGTTGAGCGCGCCCATCGGGTTCTGCGCCAACGTGGAGTCCGACCGCATCGCATCCACCAGCGGGAAGGTGGGCACGTCCTCGATGCGTGCGGGCAGCACCAGGCGGCGGTTGACGCCGAAGCCGGCACCGATGGCGGTGACGAAGAAGGGTGGCGGCCCGCCCAGCGGAGCCGTCAGCACCCCGAACACGAACAGCGCCGTGTAGCGCTCCTCCTCCGGAGCGCCGGCTGGGTGTTCCCCCCAGCCGCCGATCGCGGCCAGGCCGTACTCGCTGAACCGCAGCTGCAGCATGCCGAGGTAGTCGGGGCCGTGCTTGCGCAGGCCGCCGCTGAGTTGCAGGCCACCGCCGTCGTAGGCGATGGCGAGACCGGCGAGCGCGAGCTCAAGCTTCTTGTCGTCCAGGTGGTAGAGGATCCCGAGGTCGTCGACCCCGACAGCGAGCCCGGCCAGTTCTAGACCGCCGTCGAACAGGACCCCGATGGTGTCGATGCTGGTGTCGAGATCCTCGACCACCAGCCCGAACTGATCGACGTAGAGGGGACCGAACGAGCGCTGCACCGGGATCCACCAGGGCGGATCGCCGAGGCCCACGTGCACGTCGAAGCCGCTGGTCGTGACCTCGATCTCCAGGTCGAAGCCAGCCGCCAGTTGTTCCTCGTCGCCGGCGGCATTCGGCTCCTCGGCCTGGCTGAGCATCTTCTGCGCGACCGGATTGCCGCCGTCGCCGCCGGTCCCCAGCGGGATCGACAGCTTGCGCACTGCCAGCCGCATGCCGCCGGAGGCGGTGACCCATCCGGTGATGTCCCCGCTGCCGTCCAGCGTCACCCGGCCGTCGTAGCTGCCGAACAGCCCGATGGCCGCCACACCGATCGGGTCGTCCAGCAGGGCGCCCTGCCCGGCTCCGGTCATCCGCAGGCCCAGCTCGTCGATCTCGATGCGCGGCGTGCAGCGCGCGGTGCTCGCGATGTCAGCACCGGTGGGGTGTGAGACCAGGTAGATGGCGATCCCGCGGTCGCTGCCATCGGCGAAGTCGCCCCGGTAGCCGTCCAACGCCAGTCCGATATCGCTGCCGTCGGCCAGGGTGAGCGCCTCGTCGAACTCCAGCCGCAGGCCGAACCAACGGCGCCCATCATCATCGTTGACCACCGGTGTGATGGACAGCGGACCGAGGCTGTCGCCGACGGCAGCACCGGAAGCCGCGACGACCAGTTGCGCGCCGACAGTGAGCAGCGCGTTCGGCAGCGCATCGAGGTTGCGGAAGATATCCGGACGCAGCACATACGTGCCGCTGACGACATCGACCACATCGGCGGCATCCAGGGCGCTGCCGAGCAGTTGTGGCGTGCCGAGCAGCGACTCGTCCAGCAGGTCCTGCACCGCGTCGGCGGCCAGGACGAGGTCGCCGACCAGCGGCAGCACCACGCCTAGCGCGACCTCAGCCACGCAGCCGGCGGTGTCCGCCTCAGCGGTGCGGTCGGCCTTCAGACAGGTGAGTGTCGGGCTGAGGCTGGCGAGCGGCAGTCCGGCTGCCAGCGCTTTGCGGGTGGCAGCAGCGGGCGTGCCGTTCCAGAGCCCGATTAGGAGCCGGTCGGCAGCGGGCGCCAGGTCCCCGACCTCCAAGTGCACGAACGGCAGCAGCATCACGGGGTCCGTGCCGAGCAGCGTGGTCTCGGTGACCTCGATCGACACCGCGGCGCCGGTCACCCCGCTGAGCCCGACGCAGGCCGCCCCGCCGATCGACAGCCCGGCTACCGGTGCCACCGGGTCGATGCTGACGCAGACCTGCGGACTGGTCCCGAGCCGGACTTCGATATCGAGGCCGCTGACCGGCTCGATCGCGATCGTGGACGTCGCGGCGGTGACGGTCACCGCAGTGACGCCGACAGCGTCCAACAGATCATCGAGCGCGCCGAGCAGGGACGGGACCGCCGCGGCCTCGCGCAGGCGGGCGGCCGGGTCGGTTGCGAGGGCCTGGAGCTTCGCGCCGTCGAAGTCCCCGGCGGTCCGGACGGCCAGGGCGTCGCCCAACGTGCCGATTGCCGGCACCTCGTCGGCTGCGGCATCGAGCACGAACGGCAGCACGTGCTGCACCGCGGCGGCTGCTGCGGCGTCCGCGATCGCCGTCAACGTCCCCCACCCTGAGGCGGGCAGCAGCGGCAGCGTGATGGCCGCACCCCCGGTCGGCGCCACCGAGATGGCCAGCGTGGGGTCGGCGCCGCTAGCCCCGATCGTCACCCCGGCGTTGTCGAGCCCGGTGACCGGCCCCAGCCGCACGTCCAGCGCGACGGCGGGTGCGAGGTCGAGGTCATCGCCGAGCAGGACCCCGACGCTGCCGCCGACACCGCCGGCACCGGGCGCTGGCGCAGGCGCGTCCACAACGAGCCGCGCGCGGCCATCCGGGGCCGCGTCCGCGCGCAGGGTGAGCCCGCCCGGCAGCGCCAAGGTCCCGCCGGATGCCGCCTGGCCGGCGATCCCGGCGACGGCATCGACGAGGGCCTGCATCCGGACCGGTTCCAGCCGCCGAGCGGTGCCGCCGCCAAGGGCAACGGCGGAGGCCAGCCACCCGCCCGGGTCGGCCAACAGTCCGGCACAGGATCGCACGGGAAGTGAGGCACCGTATGGTGCCAGCAGACCCAGGACGTCGAGCAGCGGGTCAACGATGGTCGGCGCCTGGTCATGCGCCCAGGTCAGGGCGTGCCGCAGCAGCTCGCCCGGCAGCACGGCGGCCGCGAGTTGCCCCAGTGCCGAGAGGTCGGGCGTGGGCAGCAGAGCGACTGTTGCCGGCAGCGCTCCCAGCTGGTCGTCGGGCATGGTGATCGAGAGCGAGACCGCACCAGCCGCGTCGGTGTCGAGTCCCAGCTGCAGCCGCGGGCGGCCCACGGGACCGAGTTCGACCGGGCTGACCAGCCCGAGACTGCCCCGCACCCGCCCAGCGCCATCGACGGTCACGGCGGTGTCCAGCGCGATGCCCTTCGCCACGGTCTGGGGGCTGAGCGTCCGCAGCCGCAGCGACCACGTCGGCAGCGTCCCGAGGATCGCCACCTCGAAGTCGGACGAGGCGGTGAGGATGACGGCGTCGGTGGTCCGGCTGCCGCCGCCGAACGCAGCGAGGGCATCCAGGAAGGCGTTCAACCGGGCGCTGTTGGCGCGAAGGTCGGCGAGCAGTGCGTCCGGATCGGTCAGCAGTTGCATCACGCCATCGGTGACGAACTCCAGGCGGTTGCCGGTGTCGAGTTCGGCGACATCGAGGGCGGTCAACAGGTCGGCAAGCCGCCGCAGCGCACCGGTGGCGGGAATGGTCCCCAAGGATGCGGCCACCAGGCCCAGCAGCATCCGCGCCTCCGGCAACGCCCCCGACGCCCCGCTGACCCCGTCTGCCAGGCTGCCAGCGGTGCTGCTGTCGATGACCCAGCGCTCATGCCACCGACCCAGCACGCTGACGTCGTGCAGCGTGATCGCGCCGCTGATGCGCGGGGCCGTCGTCGCCGCAGCGGGCACCGGTTCGCCGAGCTCCACGCTCAGATCGACCGACACGTGGCGGACTCGGGGGTCCTGGCGCTCGCCCGGGCCGGTACTCGGGGGCGCCACCAGCCACCCGTCGTCGCGGCTGATGTCGGCATGCAGGCGCAGCGCCGGCACGGCCCGGTGATCCGCCGCGCCGCCGCTGACCTCGACGAGGTGGATGTCGGCGCGCACCTCGGCATCGACCCGCACCGCGCCGGCAGCGGTCGCACTGTCCGGCAGCCGGGTGCGCACCCCGAGGCCGAGGTGCTTCGGGACACCCCGCCCGGCAGGAGGAGCAGCGAGCGCCTCAATCCCGCGGCCGACGATCTCGGTGAGCGCGCCGTCGATATCAGCGGCGACAAGACCGCCCACCACGCAATGGCCGGTGACCCCGGGCGCGAGTGCCGGGGCGGTCGCGGGTGCGGTGTAGTCGGCGAATGGGAACGGGACGTGGCGGCGGACCGTGTCCGTGCCCTGCTGCTCCGCGACGATGCCGTCCAGCGCCGCGGCAAGCGTCTCCAGCAGCCCGGTCGCGGGGCCGGCGGCACCAGCGCGGGCGCGCATCCGCTGCAGCACCCGCAGACCATGGCGCACGTCATTCTCGGCCAGCCAGGCCAGCGGCGCGCTGCTGTGCGGGGTGCCGACGGTCACCACATCGGTGAGCAGGCCCGGTGTCGCGGCCACTCGGCGGGCGGCGTGGCCGGACGTGCCATGGGCGATGAGGGCGAGCGGCCCGCCGACCGCGTTGCGCACGGCCGTCACCGCCGCGAGCAACCGCGCCGTGAGCCCGGCCAGGCCATCGGGCTCGGCGGCACTGACCGCGTCGGACCGCGCCGGCAGCAGGACGTGCCAAGGGCCATCGCCGGTGACGTGGTCGAAGGCGAACGTCGCCGCGTCGCGGCCGGCCTCGCGCAGGTCGATGACTTTGGCCGGGTCGGCATCCGGCCACGCGGCAGCCCACGGCAGGGGCGCACTGACGAAGACCCGCCGGGGCGCGGCGGGCAGGCCTGGCAGGTCTGCGGCGAGGTCGAGCGCACCGGGTTCAGCCAGGTGGGTCGCGGCCCCCAGGTCGATGCGCTGCCAGCCGGTGACCACCTGCGCATCGCTCGGCACGATGCCGTCGGTGTCGGCCAGCCGGTCGTGGAGCAGCCGCAGGGCCGCGCCGAGATCGGCGTCGACGACCTCGGCCGCCTCCGGCGCGACGGCGGTGGCCCGGCCCAGCAGTTCGGCGAGGCGCTCGGGCTGCAGTGCGTCGGCCCCGGCATCGAGCGCCTCGGTGAGTTGCGGCGGCAGGATGCCGCGGGGGATCCCGCCGCCACCAGCCGGGGGACCGTCCGGGTCCAGCCAGGCCAGCAGTTCCGGCAGGTCGTTCGCGCCGGTCGACAGCGCCCATGGGTCGGCGTGGGTGCCGCGGCCACTGACAGCCCCGCTCTGGGAGGCGTCGAAGAAGCCGCGCCACTGCGTCTGCCCCTGCAGCTGCGCGATGAGCGTGGGCAGGTCGCCCAGGCTGAACCCGGGCATGTCGGGCAGGCCCGGCAGGAGTCCGAGCAGCGGCCCCAACCGCCACCAACTCGTCCCGCCGCCGGAGAACCATGCGCCGAAGAGGTCGCCCAGCGCCATCAGGACCGGCCCCGACAGCGTCGTGATGTCGAAGTCGGCGTCGATGTCCAAGTCGGGGATGGATACCACACCCGTACCGGTGACCACCGTGCCCCCGGTGATGCGGGCCACCGGCTCAGGGTCGCCACCGCGGCACCAGCGCACCCCGAAGTCGACCCGCTGCGCCCGGACGATCAGGTCGCCGGTGTCGAAGGTGAGATCATCGCCGAGCGTGATCGCCAGGGTGTGGCAACGGGCCACGTCCAGCCCGACCGATCCGCTGCAATCCGGCAGCGCCGGCAAGGACGCGGCGAGCAGCTCCGTCCGCAGTTCGACGGCGAGCCGGGCATCGGTAGCGATGTCGGTGCCGATCTTGGCCGCGGCCTCGAGCAGCAGGTGCACCGTGCCCGAAGCGTCGGTGCGCGACCAGACCAGCAGATCGACGCTGCCTACGCTGCCCGTGCTGTCGGCGGCCACCGGCACCCGCCACGGGTCGGCGACGGAGCCAGCTCCCGCCACAGCCGGTGCCCCGCCCCCGCCGACCAGCACGAACAGCTGGCCCAGTAGCTGCGACCAGGCTCCGGGGACGGCCAACACCCGTGCGTGGTAGCAGCACAACTCCCGCAGCGGGTCCACGAGCAGCTTCGCCGGATCTGCGAGCTGCGGGGTCCAGCCGGCGGCGACCGGGGCTCGCAACCCCAACAGCCCCGCCAGCGCACGGGCCTCCGGCGACCCGTCGAGCAGGTCGGTGAGCGTCTGCAAGAGGTTGGACAACGAGTCTGACGCCGTGGTGGCCAGCGCTCCCATCACCGCATCGGCATCGGTGAGGTCGAGGGTCTCGAAAGTCGAGGTGTCCAGCACGACATTGCGCGCCGTGAGGACTGGGACGAGCGTCCGATCGCTGCCCATCGCGACGCCGCCATCCAGGGACCCGATACGCAGCGCGTGGCCCTCACGGTTCGGCGTGTCCACCAGTGGTGCGCCCGCGGCCCCGGTCACGCGAACGGTCGCCCGCAGATCGGGCAGCCCCGTGATCTGCGTCGGCGTGCTCAGGCTGACGCGCAGCAGCTCGGCCTCGGCGACCAGATCGGCATTGGCGGTGCCGCCGGGTGCCCGGCCCCTGCCTCGCAGGCCCACCCGGATCCGCGGAGCGCCGCTGGCGGGATCGGCGTCGCCAGTGACGGTCAGGCAGACGGCGACGGTCGCCGTGTCGACGAAGCACAACTCGCCCGCGCTCGGCACGGTGGCTCCCACCAGCCCGGCCAACTCGCCGAGCCAGGCGTTGCGCGCGCCGGCGTCCACGATGACCTGCCGCAGCCACCCCTTCAGCGCTGCCTCGGGGTCGCTGCCGGTCAGGTTGGCCAGCGGCAAACTCGGGATGGCGCCGGCTTGGCCGAGGCCGAGCAGTGCGAACAAGTGGGCGAGCTCCGCGGCGCTACCGGCGCGCGCCCGCAGGGCTGCCAGCAGCAGCCGGACGGCCTCGGCGTCCAGGTTGCTGGCCAGGTCGCGAAGGTCCAGGTCCTCCGGCGGATCGGAAGCGCTGAACGCCAGGCCCTGCACCACCACGCTGAGTGTCGCCGGCGGAACGGCGTCGGGGTCGGTCTCGATGCTGGCCTGCAGCGAGACGCCGGCGACGGTGAGCCCATCCTCGCTGACCAGTGGCCCCGACTGCCCGGCAATCGAGGCCCTGATCGCGAGTGCACCATCGGGCCCTCCGACCAACGGCGTGATCCCGCTACTGTCCACTTCGAGCAGCGGCACGCGGACGCTGCCCGAGGCGTCCACGCCATCGGCAGCCCGGCCGACACGGCCTGCGACGCTGAGCCGGACGGTCGAGGGGCCTACCGCCTCGACCAAGACGTACAGACCCCCGGGCCCCTCCTCGACCAGCGGCAGCCAGGTCTCCCCGGCGGGCAGGTCCGGCAGATCGGGGTCGGCGTCGGTGCCGAGCACGTCGGCGAGCAGGCCCAGCAGTGCGTCGCGCTGCTCGGCGTTGGTGAGCATGCTCGTCAGGTACTCGTCCGGACGGGCGAGGAAGTCGAGGTTCCAGGACAGTCCATCCCCGTCGGGCTGCAGCACACCCAGCGCAGTCCCGAGATCCTCCAACTCTGGTGCGACGTCGATGCTCACGGTCCACCTCCGCCGCGCTGCACCGTTGGCTCTGCCTGCAGCACGATGCCGAGCACCTCGTCCTGCGCCACCAGCGCCGCCGGTTGCAGGGGCGCGCCCCGCTCATCGGAGCCCGCTGCCCCGGCGAGCTCGGTGATCACCTCGACCATCGCCCCCCACGCCGCGGCGATCACCGCATCGCCCCACCGCAGTACCAGCCCGGCCGGACCCTCCGGGGCCCGCGGCGTCACGGCCAGCAACCCGGCGATGTCCTGCGGCGTCCCGATCGCCAGCGGCACCACGAGCTCGGTCGGTTCCGTGTCGTCGGTCTGCAGAACGATCGCGATCAGCACCATGCCGGTGCGGATCGCGACCCGGGTCCGCGCGAGGTCGACGACCACCTCATCGCCGGCCTCGGCCCAGACCAGGTGTTCGTGCTGCTCGGTCAGTGAACTGCGCACCAGCGCCTCGAGCTTGCCGGCCGGGACCTCGATCGGTTGCAGCACGGTGCCGGCCGGGACCCGCCGGAAGATCCTGGGGTCAATGCGCAGGGGCCGCTCGAGCAGGTCCTCGATATCGCGGCGCAGGCGCAGACCCGGCCGGAGGCGGGCGCTGAGCCCGGGCCGCCCAGCAGGAGGAATCGGCGGCCGGCGGACTGCCCCCGGACGACGCGGCCGCCCCCGCCGGTCCCGGCGCTTCCGGTCGCGGCTCCGACCGCTCCCGATGGGTCCCACGCGGTCCCCCTCTCGCCAGAGAGACTATGTATAGCAGCGGGCGCAAGCCGCAAGCAACGGTTTGGTGTTGGGTTTCCACCCCCGGATCGCGGGGCGCACAAGGTCGGGATCGACGCACGGCGACCGAATCATGCTCCACCCCGGGGTCGATGGCGGTCTGGCTCGGCTCGCCGCAACCGGCCCTGGAATTCGTGCGATGTCAGAGCCCCAACGCGGCGGCCTGCACTTGGCCACAGACGCGCTAACCCCCCGCGCCCCCACTTCAGTCCGCTGAAGCCACCCTCACGATCGCCGCCGCCATGAGGGCTCATCCCAATCCGGGGTGTAGCCGGGGTCTGAATCCTCTGGTCTCCAGCGGGGCGCGGGCGATGTAGTTGGTGAGGATTCGGAAGCCGAAGGCGGAGCCTCGGAGGTGTTCGAGGCGGCCGTTGATGGCCGCGGCGGGGCCGTTGGAGGGGCCGGACCGGTCGAAGTGGGCCAGGGCGCCCAAGCACCCGACTCCCCATGCTCGACTGCCACGTCGCGACCGACCCCGGACGCCCGTCCCGGAACCTGCCCCCTTTCGCCGCGAAACACGCGCTGTTTGAGGGCTCGACCGCGCGTGTCTCCGTGTGACCGAGCCATGGCCGGACTCCCGCGGCGCCCGCTGGGTGCGTCGTTAACGGCCCAGATTGCCGCGGGACGATCCCGTCAACCCTGCCCCTTCCAGTTCCGGTTGCCGCCTGAGGGGCCACGACCTAGTGTCGTTACGCATGACCTCCAGAACCCGCAGGATCACCTCCGCCGCCCTCGCTGCCGCTCTCGTGGCGGGCGTCGGGGCAACCGCTGCTGCACGCCCCTTCCCCGAGGTGATCCCCCTGCCGGATGCCTGGGCCGCGGAGGGTGTGGCCACCGGACCCGGAAGCGCCGTCTACGCGGGTTCGCTGGCGTCGGGGGCGATCTGGAAGGGCGATCTGCGCACCGGTGAAGGAGCAGTCCTGGTCCCCGGCGCTCCCGGTAGCGTCTCTGTGGGGCTCAAGCATTCCCAGGGCCTGCTGTTCGTGGCAGGCGGTCCGACGGGCCAGATCTCCGTGTACGACGCGGACACCGGCGCCGTCGTGGAGACCTACGACGTGGGCGGCAGTGGATTCGTGAACGACGTGACGGTCACCCGGCAGGCGGCGTGGTTCACCGATTCCTTCCGGCCAGTCCTGTACCGGTTACCCCTCAAGTCCGGTCTGCCCGCCGGGGTTCCCGAAGAGGTGCCGCTCAGTGGTGACTGGGACCAGATCCCCGGGACGTTCAACGCCAACGGCATCGCGGCGACCGCCAATGGCAAGTCGCTGCTGGTGATCAACAGCACATCCGGGGTCCTGTACAAGGTGGCCCCCAAGACTGGGATCGCCGCCGCCGTGGCAACCGACACCGCGCTCACGTCCGGCGACGGCATCCTGCTGCGAGGCAAGGAGTTGTCCGTGGTCCGCAACCGCCTCAACCAGATCGCCGTGCTGCGGCTCTCGCCGGACCTGGGATCGGCAACCCTCGTCGACACACTCACCGACCCGGACTTCGCGGTCCCGACAACGGTGGCCTCGTTCGGTGGGACCCTGTACGCCGTGAACGCCCGCTTCGGCGAGACCGACCCGCAGAGTTTCGAGATCGTCAAGGTGGACGGATCCTGAGCAAGAGAGAGGACCTCACGGTCTACCCGTCTGCGCGGTAAGGCAGCACGATCTGGTCCTGTCCCGGCGCAAGCGCGACGCACGTCACTTCGCCGCGAATGACCGTCAAGCCCCCAGCCACCGGGGTGCAGGATGCTCGGATCGGTTGCCCACTCCCCCGGCCCCGCCTGGCTGCGGGGACGGCCCCGCGATCACCGGGCCCGGCGAACCTTCCGCAACTCGACCGTTTCCGGACGTCCGAAATCCGCTGAGGCCGGCACCCGTCCTGAAGTCGTGTCCAGAACCGCTGAGAGCGCCGGCGGGTTCTGATACACAAGGGATATGAGCTACCGCCTCGGCTACGCCCGTGTGTCCACCGCCGCCCAGGACCCCCAACTGCAACTCGACGCCCTCACTGCCGCCGGAGCGGACCGGGTTTTCGTCGACCACGCGTCCGGGGTGGCCGCCCACCGCCCCGAGCTCGACCGACTGCTGGGCAACGCCCGACCCGGGGACACCCTCGTGATCTGGCGGCTGGACCGGCTCGGCCGATCCATGAAACACCTACTCGAACTGATCGAGCACCTCGAACACCGCGACATCGCCCTGGTCTCGCTCAACGAACAGATCGACACCAGCACCGCGAACGGCCGACTCCTGCTCGGCATCATGGCCTCGTTGGCCGCATTCGAAAGGGACCTCCTCAGGGAGCGAACCATGGCCGGGCTCGAGGCAGCCCGCAAACAAGGCCGAGTAGGCGGGCGGCCCAAGGCCCTCTCCCCCGCCGCAGCCGAAGCAGCGACCGGCATGTACCGCGACTGCCAGACCGTCACCCACATCGCCACCACCCTGCGCGTGTCCCGGGCCACCATCTACCGGCACATCCAGACCCTCGAGGGATCGCCCACCCGCTGACGTGGCCCGCGCACGAGACATCACTCGCCCGAGCCGCTTGACATCCATAGGAGCAGCCAAGCCCCGGCTTGACCACCCCGCCCCCGGGGCCAAGGCCCTCGCCCCGGTCCGAGACCCCTACCCGGGGAACCGGATCAGTGGTCAGGACCCGGTCGCAAGGTGCGGGTGGTCCCCCAGAGCGCGAGCCCGGCTGCGGGGACCAGGGCACTGAACTTGACCAGGGCAGCTCGCCGGGCGCGCCGGGCGGGGCCGTCAGCGGACTGCGGCTGTGTCGGATGGGTCGCCAAGAGGTCGAGGGCACCGACCAGGGCGGCGTTCTCGATCAGGTCAGCGACCGCGGCCACTCCCGTCAGGCCCACGCCGACCTGACGCCACGGCGGCGGCAGCAGGCCGATGCCCAGCACCAACGGCACGGGGTAGGCCGCGACGTACGCGTTGTCCAGCATGACCAGGCGCCGGTGGGCGGCCAGCGCCTGCCGATCACCGCCGGTCACCTGCACAACGGCCGCACCGGAGCCGGCCAACTCCACCCGGACGACCTCACCCGGGTGGACCCCAGGGCCAGTCAGGCGGGCCAGCAGACTCGGGGCACCCACCACCACAACACCACCGGCCAGCGCGGCGACAGCTCGGGCACGACGATCGCTGACCATGCACTCAGCATGCCAGCGCGCCGCCCCGCGGACCCAACCCCCCTAGCTGCCAATGCCTCGAGGACCTCGGCCTCTACCGGCCCGGGGCGGTCAGGCCTCCCAGGCTCGAAAGCAGACCTGGGAAGGTCGGCATGGATCATTCGGGAGTCAACTTCGTGTTCGGAAGCCGGACCTGTACTCGGTGACGTTGACCGTCACCGAGTAGGTCGGCGCCACCGACACCGACACCCCCAACGCCGACGTTGCCTGGGCGGCCAACACCGCACCAGTGGCCAATCCGCGTGCGGGACGGAATGGACCAGAGAGCCGAACGCAGGGCGACCCGCGCTTGACAGTCATACGCGGCCGCGATGACGCGGGCCGCCGAACCTGACCAGCTTGGAGCCGAGCCAGTGCGCCGATTCGCGGCGAATAGACGTGACTTGCTAGGCACCGTGTAGGGCCAGCTCGACGCGATCAGCCGCGCAGCGGTGTTGGTAGAGTCCGGCGGGCGAACTCGAGGATGTCCGGAGCTAAGTGTTCATCGGAGATCGTGCCCAGATGACCCTTTCCGGGGTACACGGTGAGCGTCGAGTTCGGGATGAGTCGCGCGGTCTCCTCGTACAACTCAAGCGAGGCGAACTGGTCGCTGTCCCCGCAAACGAGGAGTACCGGCACGGAGATGTCGGGCAGGATACCGGCCACTTCGGGATCGTTCACGGCCTTGGCCGCGGCCAAGACATCCTTGGGGTTGTACTCGTTGGGGAAGCTCACCCGGCCGATCACAGTGGCGGCGACCCGAACAAGCCATGCTGCGCGGAGCCGCGGGAACTGCACCCCGACCATCGCAGCGGCGGCGTCGGTGCGATGGCCCTGGCTGAGGAGCCTGGCCGATTCAACAGTGGCCTCCCGAGCGGGGGGGTTCATCGAATGACTGGCGGCAACCGTCGCCAACGAGCGGCACAAGTCGGGACGGAGCGCGGCCAGGCAGTAGCCGATTACTCCACCTTGGGAATCGGCAACCACGAGTTCCACTCGACCAGCGAATTCGTGGTTGATCAGATCGGCGTAGTCCCTGGCGAGGTCGGTGGCTGTGACGTCGACTGCGAGATGCGGCTTCCGGGCGACCAGATGGACACAGAAGCCAGCCGCCACAAACGGCTCCAGCACCTTCGCCATGAACCTGAGGTAGGGCCCGGTGGGACTGGTGTGGGTCGGGTCGGGGATCCACAACAGCGTCTTGACCCCGTTCCCGAATCTGGTTTCCTCCATGCCGTTGGCGAAGATGCCGACGGTGTAGGCCGAGGGCCGACGAGCGCTCCGCGCCACGCCAGCAACGACGGTCCCGGCTGCGGCGAGGACCCCCGCGGTCATCAGGACGCGTTTCATAGGCCTGCTCCCAACCGTTGCGGGGCGCGGTTGGGACGCAGCGTTGGAGCATGGGTGATTCGGCGCAACCTCCTCCGAGTTGAAGAAGCCGCCGATCGCAGGACGACGCCGACTGCCCAACTTCACGGTCAAGCCCCCTGTCCGTCATCCGTCTCCTCAACCAACTCAAGGCTACGTCTGGGCGTGGGTCCTCCTCCAGAGGCGAAAGCCCCTTCGCCGCGTCAAGGTGGGGGCTTCGAGCTGGCGACCCCAAACGACAAGAGCGGCTGGCCCGGTGATGCCGCCCGAGCATGACGGGCGTGGGACCAAACGCGTCCTGCTGGGCGGCAACAGCGCACCCGCGGGCTGCCGCGGGAGTCCGGCCGTGGCTCGGTCAGACGCCGACGCCCGCGGTCGCGATCGAGCCTCAGACAGCGCGCGTTTCGCGGCGAAGTGGGTCACGTCGAACTCGCGACGGGACGGGACTGACTCTGCTCGCGCCGCCGCCCGTGCGCCGACGTCCCGGCCGGCCGGCTCGTGCCACCCTTGGTAGGTGGATGCGGGGTTCGAGGTCCGATCGTTCGATCGCGACCGTGACACCGTCGAGCTGGTTGCAGTGTGGCGCGCGAGCTTTGAGTGGGGCGTCGGCGTGACCGATCCGCACCCGGTGGGGAGCAGACCGCGTACCTGCTGGATCACGTGGTGCCCAGTCATCGGGTCGTCGTGGCTCATGATGATTCCGGAATCGTCGGGTTCCTGGCATCCACCGACGAGAGCGTGGGCCAGCTCTACGTCCGGGTCGACCGGATCAGCCGCGGCATCGGCTCCCGGCTGCTGTACCTGGCCAAGCAACAGTCCTCGGGACATCTGTGGCTGTACACGTTCGCCCGCAACCACCGCGCTCTCGCCTTCTACTCCCGACACGGCTTCGCCGAAGTCGCCCGCGGGTTCGAGCCGATCTGGCAGCTTGAGGACGTCCGGATGGAGTGGACCCGCCCGGGCGCCCCGTGATCTGCATCGACGCCTGCCACCTTGAGCCGATCCACAATCGTCAGGACTCGCAGCGGTCAGCTCCACGTCCCCCATCGGCGGACGGGCCGCGTCCTTCTGACGCGGCGAAGACGCCGGGTCGTGGTGCGTCCGCAGGCCGCGGATTGACGCGCCCTCTTCGGCATGGTTCGAGCGGTCTCGCGCTGGTCGGGAAGGTGGTCAGGTGTCTATCAGCCAGCTGGAACGGGAGCGAGAGGTGCACGGTTGTCGACGAGGTGCCGGTGCGCTTCGCTTCGCATTCGACAGCGCCATCCGGCGCTCCATCCCGCCGGGCACCTCATGCGTCGGTTCGGACCGGAAGGCGGGACGAAGGCCCCCAGACCCTGCTGAGCCGAAGTCGGGGTGTTGCACGGCGGACGGCAGAGGAGTAGACGTGGAGAGTGCACCGGGGAAGCGGCCTGGTGCGTGAGCCAGCGAGGGGGAACCACATGCACACCCAGACCTTGTCTGATGGACGCCTGCTGGCCTACGACGACGTCGGGGCACCCGACGGCTTCCCGGTCATCTACTTGCCGGGCTTGGGCGACTCGCGACTGGCGCGCCACCCCGACGACAGCCTCGCGCAGGGCGCAGGCTTGCGGCTGATCAGCCTCGACCGCCCGGGCTACGGCGGATCGTCACCCCAACCACACCGCACCACGACAGACACCGCCCGCGACGTCGAGCAGCTGGCCGACCACCTCGGTCTGCCCCTGTTCGCGGTCCTGGGTTGGTCACTGGGCGGCTTGCACGGCCTCGCCGTTGCCCATCATCTGCCCACCCGGGTCACGCACGTCGTGCTCGTGGACTCCCTCGGCCTGGTCGACGAGCCCGGCGGCCTGTCCCAGTTGCACTGGACCGGGCGCCTACCGCAACGGCTGCGCCGCGTCCCGCCCCTTCAGCGAGCCTGGTTCGCCCTCAACGCCCGCCAGGTCCAGGGCAACGTGCAGGCCCACCTGGACGCCATGGCCAAGGTCTGCTCCGAACCCGACCAGCAGATCCTCACCGACCCCACCTTCCGGCCCACGCTGGCCGCGGAGAAGACCGAGGCCTGGAAGAACGGCCCGGACGGCACACTCACCGACTACAACACCGCCTCCCCACTCGGCTTCAACCCCGGCGACGTGACCCAGCCGGTCGACGTGTTCCACGGCGCCCAGGACACCATCGTCACCCCACAAGCCGGGCACACCCTGGCCCAGAGAATCCCCAACGCCCAATTCCACAGCATCAACCCCGGCGGCCACCTGTCCTTCCTCACCCACTGGACCGAACTCCTCGACATTCTCTCCGCGAGGACCGACACGGCCCCGACCTGACGAAGGACCGCAGCAACGGCCTTGTGCCTGGGATCGTGCCCGCAACACCATCTGCACCGGGGACCACCAGTCCTGGCGATACCGCCAGCGCGGCCGAGACCCCGCCCTGCTCTCGCGCGGTACGTCCGCAGGCGGCGGTCGGACGCATGGAGGCGCGTGGGGCGGGTCGCTCGGTCAGGCGACGTCGTTCAGGGGGCGAACATCGTGCGAACCGGATGCCCGCTCAGCGGCCAGATCGTGTGCACTCTGCATCGCCAGCCAGGCGCGGGCGGTGCCGACGCCGGCCTCCTCCAGGCGTACCGCGAGGTTCGGGCTGATCCGGGCATGGCCGTGCAGCACCCTACTGAGCGCCACACGGGAGATTCCCAAGCGCGACGCCGCCTCACCGACACCCAGACCGAGTTCGGCCAGCACGTCCTCGCGCAGGATCTCTCCTGGATGCATCGGGGTCTTCATCATTGTCCTCACCTGCTTCTTCAGTGGTAGTCCTGATAGTCCACGAGTTCGACGTCATGCTCGACGAATCGGAACGTCACCCGCCAGTTGCCATTGACCCAGATCGACCAGTGACCGGCCAGGTCGCCCTTGAGTTGATGGGTGCGGAACGAGGGAATCGACAGGTCCTCCGGGGCCTGGGCCACATCCAGCGCCGACAGGATCCGCAACAACTTCGAGGCGTGCGCGGCCTGCACACCCTTCTTCGAGCCATCTCGGTACAACCGCTCCAGGCCCTTGTGCCGGAAGCTCACGATCACTCAGACAGCGTATCGTGTAGCGCTATACGATACAAGTCTTCGAGAAGCGGCCGCCGCGCTGCTACCTCATGTGGTTGGCGCATCTGGCTGGGCGGAGTCGGCGCGGGTGGCCTGGCCGGTCAGACGCCGGCGACGTAGGCGGTGAGGAAGTGGACGCCGTGTCGGTCGAGGTTGCTGCGGGCGCGGTCGTAGTGCTCAGTTGTTCGGGGGTCGGCGTGCCGGGCGAGGATCTGGGCGTCACGGAGCGGGACGCCGGCGTCCAGGGCGTTGGTGATCGCGGCGTGCCGTAGCGAGTGGGGCTGATGTGCCGGGGGATGCTGGCGACCGTCGCGATCCGGGCGACCATCCGGTAGGCATCCCGCCGGTCGATCGGGTTGCCGGAGACCGGGCGCAGCACCAGCGGCCCCGCTGTCCGCTGCCCGCGGCAGGCCTCCAGGACACGTAGGACCGGGACCGTGAGCGGCATGGTGGCCGGTTTGTTGCCCTTGCCGACCAGGTGCAGCACCCGGTGCCCGCGCAGGGTGTCGGCGTAGTCCTCGATGCGCACCGCTGCGGCCTCCGAGGCCCGCAGCGCGTTGATCCCGAGCAGGTAGGCCAGCGCGCCGTGATGGACAGTGAGGGTCTGGGCGACCTGCAGGAACCTGATCAGTTCCAACCGGTCCAAGCCCTGGGTGCGGGACTCGTCGCGGTGCACCTTCGGCAACCGGGCGTAGACCGCGGGGTCGGCGGTGATCAGCCCGTCGATGTGCGCGAACCGGAAGAACCCTCGGACGCCGTGCATCATCGTGGTCACCGAGGAGTCCATCAGCCCGCCCTCGCCGAGATGGCGGATGTACAACTCGACGTGGGCTCGCTGGATCCCGACCAGTGGATCGAGTCCGTTGGATTCGCACCAGCCGAACCACCGCCGCAACTGGTAGGCATACAAGGCGTGCGTCCGACCGGCGTAGCGTGCCAGGAAGGACACCGCCGCCAGCTGAGCGGTCGACATCGCCGATGGTTGGAACGGCAGAAGGATCGTGGTTCCGGACATGACGTCACCTCACGCGGCGACATCGCAACCAGCCCAGACCCCGCCCGCCGCCAGCGCGGCCAGGCACCCGGACAGCAGCGACGCTAGACCCGACCCGCACGACGCAACCGCGTCCACAGGCGGCGGTGTGCAGCAGCTTTTCGGGGTCGAGTGTTAAGGCCAGGGACTGCCTGTGGTGATGGTCGTTTGAGGTGGTCGGGCGGCCTGCTCAGATCCGCAGGTATATGTATGATGCATATGTGGGTGATCCGGTTCTGGTGACAGGCGCGTCGGGCAACGTGGGCGCATTGGTGCTGGCAGGTTTGTGGGAGGCCGGGGTGTCGGTGCGTGCGGCGGACATCGATCCGGGGCGGGTTCGGGCCCGTTTCCCGGGTGTGCCGGTGGTGCGGTTCGACTTCACCGACCCGGCGACGTGGGCTGCGGCGTTCGAGGGTGTTGAGGTGATGTTCCTGATGCGCCCCCCGCAGCTGGTCAACATCGCTCGGGACATGGTCCCGGCGTTGGAGGCGGCCCGGGCTGCAGGGGTGGGGCACACGGTGCTGCTGTCCCTGCAGGGCGCGGAGCGCAACCGGGTGGTCCCGCACGCGAAGATCGAGGCGTGGTTGCGGGGCAACGGGCGGGGCTGGACGTTCGTGCGGCCGTCGTTCTTCATGGAGAACCTGTCCGGGGTGCACGCTGGCGACATCCGTGACCGTGACCAGATCGTGGTTCCGGCGGGGCGGGGCGCGACGGCGTTCGTGGCCGCCGCGGACGTGGCAGCGGTGGCGGTGGCCGCCCTGCTTGACCCAGCCGGGCACCGTGTCCGCGCGTGGACGCCGACCGGGCCGGACGCACTCACCTACGCCCAGGTCGCCGCCGTGCTGTCCACGGAGTTGGGCCGAACGATCCGCTACACCCGGCCCGGGGCCTTGCGCTACGCCGCCCACGCCAGGCGCGCCCTGGGCATGCCGGCACCGATGGTGGCGGTCACCACCGCGATCTACACCGTCGCCCGGCTCGGCCGTGCCGGTGGGCTGACCGAGGACGTGCAACGGGTGACCGGGCGCCCGCCGTTGGGGTTCGCGCAGTGGGCGCACCAGCATAGGGACACCTGGGCACGCCCATGACCCGCGCCCGTCCCGCCCGGAACACCGCTGCCCCCGACGATCCGGGCCGCGCCTTGGCCGATCTGGACACTGCCCTGATCGGGCTGCGCCGGCTGTGGGCCGCCCCAGCCCGGCTGAACGACCCAGCTCTGGGGACCGTGGAGATGTCCACGATCTGGATCGTCGACGCCCTAGACCGGCGCGCCCACTTGGCCGAGGTGACCGTGGCCGACCTGGCCGCCGCCCTGGACGTGGCGCACTCCACCGCCAGCCGCCTGGTCGACCGCGCACAGGCCGCTGGCTGCGTGTCGCGCACCCCCAGCGCCACCGACCACCGGCGCACCGCGGTCGCCCTGACCCCGACCGGGCGGACCCTGGCCGAGTCCGCCCGCTCCGCGCGCACCGGATACCTGGCCACGGTCACCGCCGACTGGACCCCCGAGCAGCATCGCGCCCTGGCCGACCTGCTCGCCCGCCTCGCGCACGCCGTGCACACCACGCCACCCCACGCAGAACCTCAGCCCACGAAGGGACCCGCCTGATGAACGTCGCCCTGATCGGAGCCACCGGACGCACCGGCCGCCTGGTCCTCGCCGAGCTGCTGCGCCGCGGGCACACCGTGACCGTGCTGGCCCGTGACCCGGCCAAGCTCACCGACTCCGACCCCGGGGTGCGGGTCGTGGTCGGCTCCTCGACCGACCCGCAGGCAATCCGCGATCTCCTGGACGGCGCCGGGGCGGTGGTCTCCGCGCTCGGGCCCACCGCCAAGGAGACCGACCTGCACACCCGCACCGCCCGCCTGCTCGTCACCGCGATGCCCACCGCCGGGATCAGCAGGTTCATCGGGATCAGCGGTGCCGGGATCGACGTCCCCGGCGACCGCAAGGGCACCAAGGACCGGGTCATCTCGACGATGGTGCGCACCATCGGCGGGGCCGTTGCCAAGGACAAGCCCGCCGAGTACCAGGTCCTGGCCGACTCCGACCTGGACTGGACCCTGGTCCGCCCACCCCGCCTGCTCGACACCCCCCCGACCGGGCGGATCGGCCACCACCCGCACACCCCCGGACACTGGTCCATCCCCCGCGCAGACCTCGCCACCTTCCTCATCGACACCCTCGACCAACACCTCTACCCCCGCCAAGCCCCCTTCGTCTGGGCCAAGTAGCGCCAACCAACCCAGATCCCGCCAGAGCGCCCAGCTCGCGGCGGATACGCACCCGGTGCATCAACGCCGGGATCGGCAGGGGCGTGCCACGACTCTGAAGCTGGGGTGCTCACTCCTCGGCGCTGAGAGCCAGGCGCCACCCGGCCGGAATAGGCTCGTGGGCGGGACCGCCTCCCGGTCCATGCCGGGAGGCGGCACCCGACTCCTCGGCTTATGGACATCCCTGATCGCGGAAGGATGTGACGGTGGGCCAGCCTCCTGAGCGCTCCCCGGGACGGATCGGGTTGTGGGGAGCCGTGGCCATCGGCATCGGCGGAATGGTCGGTGGTGGGATCTTCGCGGTCCTGGGGTTGTCGGTCCAGATTGCCGGTGGCGGGGCCCCGATCTCATTCTTTGTGGCAGGCATGGTGGCGCTCCTGACCGCTCGGTCGTACTCGCTGCTCTCCAAGTCCTACCCGAGTCGCGGCGGCACCGTCGCGTTCGTGAACCACGCCTTCGGTACCGGGTTGTTCTCCGGCGGGGTCAATGTGCTGCTGTGGCTGAGCTACATCGTCATGCTCGCCCTGTACGCGTCTGCGTTCGGCAGTTACGCGGCCAGCTTCCTGCCCAAGGACTCTCATGGCTTGTGGAAGCACGTGTTCCTCACGGGTGTCATTGTGCTCATCACCGTCCTGAACGTGGCCGGAGCGTCCACCGTGGCTCGGACCGAGCGTCTGGTCGTGGCGGTCAAGGTCGCCATCCTGCTGGTGTTCGTGGCCGCGGGTCTGGTGGGGATCTCGGCCTCCCGGCTGGCGCCGGACCAGTGGAGTTCTCCGGTCTCGCTGGTCGCTGGCGGGATGATCATCTTCCTGGCCTATGAGGGCTTCGAGCTCATCGCCAACGCGGCCGAGGACGTTGCCGACCCGAAGCGCACGTTGACGATCGCTTACTACGTGTCCGTGGCGTTCGTGATCCTGTTGTACGTCCTGGTTGCCATCGTCTCCGTGGGATCGCTGCCGGTCGACGACCTCGTCGACGCCCGCGACTATGCACTGGCCGAGGCAGCACGCCCAGCACTGGGGTCGGCTGGGTTCGTGATGATCGGGGTCGCCGCCATGCTCTCGACCGCGTCGGCGATCAACGCCACCCTCTACGGTTCCGCTCGCATGACCTACTCGATCGCGAAGTCCCGGGAGCTGCCCGCCCAGCTCGAGCGGCGCATCTGGAACCAGCCACTTGAAGGGCTCTTCATCACTGCCGGTTGCGCGGTCCTGCTCGCGAATCTGTTGGACCTGGAGAGCATCTCCACGATGGGCAGCGCAGGCTTCCTCATCGTCTTCGCCGTCGTCAACGTGGCCGAGGCCCGAACCGCCAGCCAGCGGGGCTCAGCGCCCTGGATCTCGACGCTGGCCGCCGCGGCATGTGCCGGTGCCCTCGCCGTCCTCATCGCCAGGAGCAGCATGGCCGACGCATCCGTCCTCGTGATCATGGTCGCCGTGTCCTTCGGGATCGAGGCAGGCTTCCGGCAGCTCAGCGGCAGGGACTGGACGGCTTGAGGCGGCGTTCCGGCGCACCTGGTTACGCACCAGAATGAGGTGATTGCCGTGACGTGATTGGCCGACGGTGGCTGCCTGTCGAATGCAGCCCAGGGAGCAACCGCGATAGAACTCGTCCAGCTCAGCGATGCGGCGCTCAATACGTGCGATCGAGTTCCTGAGCGTGAACGCACGCACGACAGATACCAGCACGTCCCGAACGGTCGCCTTCAGCCGCCAGAAACGCCTCTTGCGGCAGGTGTGGTCGACCACTGGGCCCTGAAGTGCCGAACGTCCTGCTCTTCGCGGGGGGCGAGGCACCCGATTCGGGCAAGGCTGAGACCTGCGCGGTACGGCCCCCCGATGCCCGCATTGGCCCTCGTCATAGTGGGCGGCCAGGACGCGGACCGCCAATGCTCTACCTGGGTAGCCCAACATACGGCCGAAAGGGGGCAGGTCGCCGTGTCACCCACCAGCTCGATGGTGTGGAGGGTGGACTCCGGACGTGGCCAGCTGACCTGTCCTCCTTGGGGGCTTGTCAGCGCGGCGCAACAGGCAAGCGTGTCCGCTGAACCGGCCCTAGAGACGTGCAGCACGACGAGCAGCTCGTCCGGCACGACGAGTTCCGACCACGTGCTTGAAGAGCATCATCGCGGAGTCGATCTGATGCGGGCGTCACGCCGGGGGTGAGGTGCTACGGACGGCTCCAGGAACGCGGCCTGCGGAGGATCACGACGCTGGAGATAATCACCGCGGTGCTGGCCACGGCTGTCGCGACGCCCGCCGAGGCCTCCGTCGCGGTCGTGAAGTTGTAGGCGGTGTGCCAGAGCGCCACAATCAGGATCGAGTGGCCGGCCGATGCGTAGAGCCATGTCAGGAAGACCGAGCCGAACCCGATCCCCACGATCCAGCCGATGGTGCCCCCCACGCCGAAGTCCCGGAAGTTGCCGACGACCCAGCACATGGGCAGGTGCCAGGTCGCCCAGATCGGCCAGACGAAAAGCGATGTCATGGCCTGGCTGCGGCGCGCGAGGAGATGCTCGGCGAGGTAGCCCCGCCAGCCGATCTCCTCTCCGAAGCCGTTGACCACCAGCACGCAAACAACGACCCAGAAGCCGGCATCAGGGGCGCCCGAGTAGCGAACGAAGCTCTCGGCGCCGAGCGCGGAACCCGTCACGACCGGAATCAGGGCTGGCGTTCAGTTGGCGGCCGCTCGCGTAGGGACAGTCGGCGTCCACCGGGGAAGGTTGACCGGTTCGACCGGCACCGGGCCTAACCCTGATCGAGGGCCAGACCCCGGAAACGACGCCGTGGGATATCCGTGGACCTGGCCTCCCCACAGCGAGGCAGGACGCTGGCCGTCTGAGTCAGGTGTCGGTTGGGGTGTCGGCTGGGGTGTAGGCCGACTCGTTGACACGACCCTCGACATCCTCGTCGTGGGCGTCCATGGCCTCTTCAACCGTGCTGGCCGTGAGGTTGGAGAGCTCAGCGCTGTCCGCGACGGGGTCGTCGGCCGACTCGGCGCGGGGGTTCGGGCCGTTCGTCATGGGCGCCGTCCTTGGCTCGGTGAACGCGGGCTGCCCCAGTCAGGACAAGGGGGTTGGGGACCCGTCGATTGACTATCGCACGCGGTCCCGACCCGGTCAATCACTTGCCTGGCCACCTGACCAGCCCCTGACGCCGGCTCTGTCGAGCGCGTGGCGAGCGCTCGACCCGTTCGGGTTCCCTATCTCAGGCGCAGCGGGGTCGAGGCTGACTCACCCATCAGCAGGGCGCCGCCTCGAAGCACTCACGCCAGTCGGGGTGGCCGGCCATCAGCGTTCCAGCTTCGCTGGGACCCCAAGTACCGGGCTCATAGGCGACGACGTCGGTCTCGCATGGCAACAGGGGATCGACGATCCGCCAGCTCTCCTCCACGGCGTCTTCACGGGCGAACCGGCTGGTGTCACCGCGCAACGCGTCGAGGAGCACCTGCTCGTAGGGGGCCGGCGCATCCCCCACCTGAGCTGCGAAGTCCAGGTCCAAGTGCACCGTATGGAGGTCCGGCTCGTCGGCTCGGCGGCCCCGCAGGAAGATCGTCAGACCTGGCATCGGCCCGATCCTCAGGATCAGCTCGTTCGGCGGCGGCCGCTGGCCACCGAAGGTCCCGAACCCCAGGGACGGTGGCTCCTTGAAGATCATCCGCACCTCGGTGACGGTTCGCGGCATCTTCTTGCCGGCCCGGATGAAGAACGGGACCCCGGACCAGCGCCAGTTGTCGATCCGCAGACGCATCGCCGCGAACGTCTCAGTCGTCGACGCTGGGTCCACCCCTTCGGTCTGCTGGTAGCCCTCGTACTGGCCGCGGACGTACGCGGCCGGATCAGCCGCTTCCACCGCATGCAGCAGATCGGCCTGCCGGTCGTGCACCACTGTCTGCCCGCCCCCGGCCGGCGGCTCCATCGCCACCAGGCTCAGCACCTGCAGCAGGTGGTTCGGGACGACGTCGCGCATGGCTCCCACCGCGTCGTAGAACGAGCCGCGGGTACCCACGTCGAACGCTTCGGCCATCGTGATCTGCACGCTGGCCACGTACCGGCGGTTCCATTGTGGCTCGAGGAAGGAGTTGGCGAACCTCAGGTACAGGATCCCTTCGACGGCTTGCTTGCGCAGGAAGTGGTCGATCCGCCAGACCCTCGACTCATCGAGCACGGAATGCAGTTGCTCATTGAGCGCACGAGCTGAAGCAAGGTCGTTGCCGAACGGCTTCTCGAAAGCAACCCGACCGTGCTCGAGCAGTCCTGCGTCGGGGAGCCCGGCGCTCACCGGACCGAACTGCCCGGGCGGAATCTCGAGGTAGAACAGCGGCCGGGTCGAGTCGGCGAGCTCGGCAGCCAGCGCCCGATAGGTGGCCTCGTCCCCGGTATCGCCACGGTGATAGCGCAGCCGCCCCTTGAGTCGTTCGACAACCGCCGGGTCGACTTCGATCTGCTGGTCGCCCAGCGCCTCGTCGAGCCGCTCGTGCAGGCGGGCGTCGGTCCACGCACTGCGCCCCACACCCAGGACAGGCACCGAGAGCTGGTCACGGGCCTCGAGCTGGTACAGCGACGGCAGTGTCATCTTGCGCGAAAGGTCCCCGGTGATCCCGAAGATGACCAAGCTGTCGGACTCCTCAAGCATGTAGCCGCCCCCACGGATAGAGAACGCGGGCTCAGCGAGCACCGCAGGCCGGTAACAACACTACGACCTTGCCACTAGCGCGGGGGTGCCTCAATGATGAGTGCGTAGCTTCCCAAGGCACGAATGGTGTCGCCCGGCCAACGCGCGTCCGCTTCGATGGCGGCCAGGACCGAGCCGTCGGTGGGATCGAACTCGACGTCGGTCACCGTTCCGTGTTCGAACCCTTCCGTGTCCAGGACCCGTGCCCCAATCGTGTGAACGGGGCCACGCACCATCTCCTCGGCCCGTTCCTCGACTGAGTCGGTGACGGCACTCTGTGTTGCCACCATCACCGCGTCGGCGCCGAACGCGGTCAGGTCCGACCAGTTCACGAGTTGGGCGGAGCGCTTCCCACCGGCGATATGGAGCTGGGTGATCTTCCGGCCGGAACGGTCGAGCACGAATGCCTTGACCTCCCCCACATCTTCCGCGGTGTCGACCGCTACCACCCGGCGACCTAACGCTGCGCTCATGCTCTCGTTCATCTGCCGCTTCCTGACTCGTTTGGCTCGACATTGTCGTCGTGGATGGCCGGAGACGCGCTGAGGAAAGCGGCGAACCCGACAAGGTCGCGCCCGTCGAAGGACGTCAACTCGGTTGGGACGACAAGGTTGGCACCGGACAATGAAAGTTGCGCAGAGATCGGGACCAACACCGACGCGCCATCGGCGTCGGTCAGTTCGTAACCGACTGCTGCGGGTCGCTGCCCCGCACTCAGAACGACCCCCGACAGTGTGCCGACGACAGTGCCCTCAGTGGTAATCACACTGTTGCCGAGCACGTCAACACCGTCGCCACCCAGCGCCACCGCATCAGCGGCTGCCACCGGTGCGACTACGTCGGCGTCAGACTCGATCATCACCGCGTCACGGCCGATGGCCGCGATCTGCGCCGCGGCAAGCACATCGCCCAGCGTCCCACGGAACCAACCGCGCTTGTTGAGGGTGAGGCCGACGAGTAGGTGATTGACGCCGTCGTAGACGACATCCTTCACCTCGGCAACATCTTCGCCGCCATCAATGGTCACCACCGGCATCCCGATGATGTCCGTTGCCCTCAACAGCCGCATCGCCGAAGTTGTCATCCTTCGTCCTTCCTGTCAGCAGCCCGGATGGTGCCCGACCGTTGCCTGCCTCGGAACCAGGCGAACAAGGTCGCCGCCAACACCACGATGACTGCGACCACCACTACCCACGCCCACGTGTCCATCGCCCTCTCCTTCTGCGCTTCGTCCTGCTTCTTCTCATTGAATCCTCCATTGAGCCCCAACGTATGCTCGGTCAGGTGGTGCTAGCGGGCACGAGGTCGGCCAGGTTCTGGGTGGGGTCGGCAAGACGCTCAGGGCTGGGTGTCACCCCGGATCGCAGGAGGGCGTCCAGGGCGTCGCCCTGGTCCCAGATATTGGCGTTCATCGCCGCAAGGACACGACCTTGGTGCAGCCAGAACGCGAGGAACTCCCGTGAGGCCGGGTCGCCGCGGAACACCACCTCGTCCCAGGTGGTGGCATGCCCGCGGTACTCCATTCCGAAGTCGTACTGGTCGGAGTAGAAGAACGGCAACCGCGTGTACGCCGTCGGTGTGTCGAGCATGTTGGCCGCTGCCGCAAGGCCCTGCTTGATGGCGTTGTCCCAGTGCTCCACCCGCAGTCGGGAGTTCAGCAGCGGATGCCAGGCGTTGGCCCCGTCACCGGCGGCGAGGATCCGCGGGTCGCTGGTGGTCAGGAACTCATCGACCAGGATCCCGTCGTCCACCTCGAGTCCGGCGGCACCTGCCAACTCGTCGCGGGGAACCGCACCGACCCCGAGCACGACCAGGTCCCCGGCGATCTCGTCACCGTCGGTGGTGCGCACCCCCTGCGCCCGGTCTGTGCCGACGATGGCCTCGACCTCGGTGCCCAGGCGCAGGTCCACTCCATGCTCGGTGTGCAGGTCGGCGAACATCGCGCCGACCTGCGGGCCGAGGATCCGCACCAGGGGGAAGGGATCCGGGGTGAGCATGGTGACATGCGCGCCGCTCATCCGCGCGCATGCCGCCACTTCGCAGCCGATCCAGCCTGCCCCCACGACCACGACCCGGCTGGCCTGGGCAATCCGCTCCCGTAGGTCGTCGGAGTCTGCCACTGTGCGCAGGGACACCACGCCGGGAAGGTCCACGCCGCGGATGTCCAGGGACCTGGGCGCGGCACCGGTCGTGAGCAGCAGCCGGTCGTACCGCAGCGCCTCACCACCAGCGATCTGAACCTCGCTGGCGGCCCGGTCGATCGCGGTCACCGTGGTGCCGGTCATCACCTCGATGTCGTGGTCGGCATAGAACCCCTCCGGGTGGACCAGGAGATCGTCCCTCGTCTTCTTGCCCAGAAGGTATCCCTTGGACAGCTCGGGCCGCTCATACGGCAGGGAGGACTCCTCCCCGATCAGCACAACGCGACCATCGAACCCGGCCTCCCGCAGGCCCTGGGCGGCCTTCGCCCCGGCCAGCGACGCACCCACGATCACGAACACCCGACCAACCATCGCCACTCCCACCACAAATCAGCCGACCAACAGACCTCGACCATGCTGTCACAGCCACGCTCCACCCGACAGGGCCCAGACTGCGCTCCCCGGCGCCGGCCCCACGCGGCGGTCGGAAGACCCTTGTGCCGACGTTGCCCGCCCGGCACGATGTTTCACACGGGAGGTTGCCTTGGCGTACCGCATCAGGTCCGGTGAATCGGTGGACGGCGCCGTGCGACGCATCTGCCTCGAACAGCTCGACAAGGCCGCGAACGACGTGAGTGGTGGCGAGGTCGACATTCACGAGGGCGTGCACCAGGCTCGCAAGCGGTTCAAGAAGATCCGCGCGGTGGTTCGCCTGGTGCGGCCGGCGCTCGGCGATGACTTTGCGGCTGAGAATGCGTGGTTCCGCGACGAAGCCCGCGAGTTGTCGCTGCTCAGGGACGCCTCGGCCCTCGTGGAGACGATCGACCGACTCGGTGAGACCTTCGCCGACCAGGTGGACGAGGCGTTCCTGCATCGGCTCCGGGCGACGATGGTCGAGCGTCGCGCGCGGCTGGCAGTACAGGACGTCGATGTCGAGCAGCAGGTGGATGACCTCGCCAGGGCGATCGATACGGCTCGGGAGCGGGTCGCCGGGTGGGCCCTGGACGCGGAGGGGTTCGACGCCGTGGGTCCGGGTTTCCAGAAGACCTACGCCCGCGGGCGTCACGCCATCGCGACCGCGTACGCGCAACCCTCGGCAGAGAACTTCCACGAGCTGCGCAAACGCTCCAAGTACCACCGGTACCACCTTCGAGTACTCGTGCCCGTGTGGCCGACCGTGCTCAAGCCGTTCCTCAGCGCCGCACACGACCTGACCGACCTGCTCGGCGAGAACCAAGATCTGCATGTCATGCGCACCACCCTGCTCGATGAGCCAGCACTGCTCAGCCGGGGTCGTGATGCGCAGGTCCTGATTGGTCTCGTGGAGCGACGCCAGTCCGAGTTGCAGTGCCTCGCCGAGCCACTCGCGCGGAGAATCTTCGCCGAGAAGCCCGGGGCGGCCACTGCGCGGCTCGGCGCGTACTGGCGCACATGGTCACAGGGCTCGGCCGAGGAACACGCCGGGGCAGCAGCTCGCACGGGTGATTGCCATGAACTCGGCACCGACAACCAATGACCAGCGACAGGAGGAGCACCATGCCCGAGAATCGTCCGCCGATGGACCCGAGAACTTCCGAGGCCACCGAACGCCAACTTGACCTGGCCCGGGCCCAGGGCGATGCCTACGGCGCCGCGCTCACACACATGACCGGCGAGGTCGCGCATGACGGTGGTGAGAAGCCCGCGGGGGACTACTTGGTCGGCTACGCTGTGGAAGAGGCCGAAGGCATGTATGCCTGGGTCGACGGCTCGCTGCAGTGGCAGGGCCCCGGCGATAACAACGCTCACGTGGAAGTGTCAGTGCGTGACGCAGGCGACGGGCGTTTCGTCCCATGCCTCAAGGTCGAGGTGACGTTGACGGCTGCAGACGGGACCGTGATTGGACCGCACGACCAGCCGATGCTCTGGCATCCAATGATCTACCACTACGGACGCAACTGGCGACTCCCCGCGGACGGCCTCTACGCCCTGCACGTACGCATCGAGCCCCCGACGTTCATGCGCCACGACGAGGTCAACGGCAAGAGGTTCACGGAGCCCGTCGAAGTCGACTTCGCCGACGTTGATGTTGAACGTGGTGCCGAACGGCCGCTGGCCAACGGATGAGGCCAAGGTTCAAGGCCCGATCGGCACTTTCGCACCTTGACGAAGTGAGGCATTGCCTTCATGCCCGGCCAGGCCCCAGGTAGCGCTGCCGCTCGGATGAGGGCCGATGGTGCGCCGGGCCCCAGCCCCCACTCAGGTTGTGTGCGGTGTTGATCAGGGCGACGTGGCTGAACGCTTGGGGGAAGTTGCCGAGCTGTCGGCCGGTGGCGGGGTCGTACTCCTCGGAGAGCAGGCCCACGTCGTTGCACAACGAGAGCAGCCTCTCGAAGAGTGCCTCCGCCTCGGCCTGGCGTCCTTGCAGGGCGTAGTTGTCGGCGAGCCAGAAGGAGCAGGGCAGAAAGACGCCCTCGTCATCGGAGTCGACGCCGTCCATCGAGGGGTCCGGAAGATAGCGGCGGACCAGGCCGTCGCGCAGGAGTTCGTCCTCGATGGCCGCCACGGTGCCCCGCATCCGTTCGTCGGTGGCGGGCAGGAAGCCGACCAGCGGGAGCAGGAGCAGGGCGCCGTCGAGCCGGTCACTTCCGTATGACTGCACGAAGGTGCCGCGTTCGGCGTCATAGCCGTGGGCGCATACGTCGGCGTGCACCTGCTCGGCCAGGGCGCGCCAGTGCTTCCCGGGCCCGGGAAGGCCGAAGTCGGTGACGGCTTTGGCTGCGCGGTCGAAGGCGACCCAGGCCATCACCTTGGAGTAGGTGAAGTGCTGCAGTGGCCCGCGCACCTCCCAGATGGACGTGTCCGGCCTCGTCCAGGATGACTCCAGGTAGTCCAGGAGCTCACGCTGCAGGTTCCAGCTGTCGTCCCGCAGCGCCAGATCGGCCCGGCGGGCAAGGTGCAGAACGTCGAGCACTTCGCCGAACACGTCAAGTTGGAACTGCCCCTTGGCTGCGTTGCCGATGCGCACCGGGGTGGACCCCTGGTATCCGGGGAGCCAGTCCGCCTCCCACTCGGGCACCCGACGTGCGCCACTGATGCCGTAGAGGATCTGCAGGTCCTGCGGCCTGCCCGCGACCGCCCGCAACAACCATTCCCGCCACGCGCGCGCCTCGTCGTGGAATCCGTTGAGCAGCAGCGCGTACAAGGTGAACGTGGCGTCGCGCAACCAACAGAAGCGGTAGTCCCAGTTGCGGCCACCGCCCAGACTCTCGGGAAGTGACGTTGTGGGGGCTGCCACGATGCCACCGGTCGCACTGAAGGTGAGCGCCTTGAGAGTGAGGGCCGAGCGGCGGACCACCCCAGCCCACCGGCCCTGCAACAGGTCGCCCGTCTGCACCCAGCGCGCCCACCAGTCCTCGGTCTGCTTCACGACCTGGTCCGCGTGCACGATGTTGTCGAACGGGAGGTGGGATGGCAGGTGTGTCATGACGAACGCGGCGGTTTCCCCAGCAGCCACGTCCCAAACCGCGGCGCTGGCGAAGTCCTTGCCCGCCAGCGGCACCGGCGACTGCAGGACGAGGGCGTCCGGTCCGGCGACGGCTCGAAGCCCCGGCGCCTCATGCTGAACCCACGGCACCACCGACCCGTAGTCGAACCGGATGATCACCTCGGTGCGCATCCGAACACGTCCGCTGAGCCCGGACACCTGACGGATCAGTGTGGGGTGCTCGCGACCCATCGCCAGCGTGTCATAGACAGCGACGCTGCCCTGGTCGGTGTCGAACACAGTCTCCAGCACCATCGAGTCCTCGCGATACCGGCGGCGAGTGCTGGTCGGCGAGGATTCCGGTGCCAGCAGCCACCGTCCATGCTCAGGCCCTCCGAGCAAGGCAGCGAAACAGGCCGGACTGTCGAAGTTCGGGACGCACCACCAGTCGATCGACCCGTCCAGTCCCACCAGAGCCGCTGTGCGCGTGTCTCCGAGCAGGGCGCAGTCAGCAATCGGACGCGACATGGTGCCACTCAAGCACACCAGAACAGCCGGATCGACGGCATTCAACGGCGCACAACCGATATCTGCCACGCGCCTGGTTGCCGTCGTGACCTGGCACCGCCCCGGTCGCCGAACCGGCATTCGAGCCCGGGCTCCGGCAAGGTGTGATGGTCGGTACAACCGGAGGGGGCGGGCATCGTGGCGCAGTACGAGAAGAACAGCCTCAGTCTGGCTGGTGCGGTTGCCTTGGGCACGGGGGTGATGGTCGGGGCGGGGATCTTCGCGCTGACCGGGCAGGTGGCGCAGCTGGCCGGGGCGTGGTTCCCGCTGGCGTTCCTGCTGGCGGCGGTGGTCAGCGGGTTGAGCGCACACAGCTACATCACCGTGTCGCGCAAGTACCCGTCGGCCGGCGGGATCGCGATGATCCTGTCCAAGGCCTACGGCCCGACCGCGGTGGCGGCGGGAGCGGCGATGCTGATGGCGTTCTCGATGGTCATCAACGAGAGCCTCGTGGCACGCACATTCGGCACCTACACGCTGCAGCTGTTCGGGGTGCCCCCGACATCGGTCTGGGTGCCGGTCCTGGCCCTTGGGGTGATCCTGGTCGGGTTCGGCATCAACCTGGCCGGAAACCAGGCCATCGGGACCGTGTCGAAGGTCGGCGCCGTGGTCAAGGTCGGCGGCATCGTCGTGTTCGCGGTCGCGGCGCTGTGGGCGGCCGGGTTCGACTACCGGGCCGCCAGCGGTCCGGAAGCCGCGGCAGGCCCCGGGGGTCTGCTGGCCGGGACCGCGCTGGGCATCTTGGCCTACAAGGGCTTCACGACGATCACCAACAGCGGCGACGAGGTCCGCGACCCACACCGAAACGTCGGTCGGGCCATCGTGATCGCCCTGCTGGTCTGCGTGACGCTCTACCTGCTGGTCGCCTTCGCCGTCGGGTCCAGTCTGACGATCCCCGAGATCGTGTCGGCCCGGGACTACTCACTGGCGGAGGCCAGCCGGCCGGCGTTCGGTGACGCAGGGGTCACGTTCACCGTCGTGGTCGCGATCGTGGCCACGGTCACCGGCCTGCTGGCCAGCTTCTTCGCCGTGTCCCGGATGCTGGCCATGCTCACAGACATGAAGCTGATCCCGCACCGGCACTTCGGCATGCCCGGCGGGATCCAGCAGCACACCCTGGTCTACACCGTGGTGATCGCCGGGACCCTCGCGGTGCTGTTCGACCTGAGCCGCATCGCCGCGATCGGGGCGATCTTCTACCTCGTCATGGACATCACCGTGCAATGGGGTGTCTACCGGCACCTGCGCCAGGACGTGGGCGCCCGCCCGACGATCCTGATCGCCGCCATGCTCGCCGACGCCGCGGCCCTGGCCGCGTTCGTCGTCCTGCGTGGCCAGCAGGACCTGGTGGCTGTCCTGGGCGCCGTTGCCGCCGTGGCAGGGATCTTCGCCTTCGAAGCCCTCTACTTGCGCCACCGGGCCGGCGTGGATGAAGCATCCACCAACTGATGTGAGGACCACAGAGTCCGTCCGCACCGGCGGCCAGGAACAAGGGAACCCGCACCATGGCCCGCCCGACGCCCGACCGGAACGTGCCGATGAACCAGCGTCTTGGGGGGTCAACACCCGGGATTGATAGCATGGAGGCTGCTAGGCGCACACCGTGCTGACCCCGCAATCACGGACAACACAAGCGACACGCATCCTGGTCGGCAGGACCGCGCAGCATGGCCCGCCTCTTCAGCGCGCGACCCTGCCATCAGTTGCAGCGAGTGAACCCGAACACGACGCCGACGGCATCCGGCCAAGACTCACACCCAAGAACAGGGAAGGGAGAGAGATGACTTCATGGACGCAAGGGGACACGCCACCCGGCCCGAGTGACGAGCTCACTCGAATCGCCGCTGACAGCATCACCGAACTTGGTGATGCGCAGGCGGCCGCCTCCGTACCAGGCACATCAGCCCACGACGATCCCCACCGCCAGCGCGAGGTCGTGGACACCGTGTTCAACGATCCGCGCATCAACAGCGCCGAACACGTCGCGGTGACGGTGCCCCGGGGAGACACCGAGGCCCTCGACGAGGTCCGCGGCCGACTCGAGGACGAGCACACGAGGCCCGCCGGTGCCACCGTCATCGTCGAGGGCAGACCATCCGGTGAGACACCTCAACCGACAGATCGGGAAGGCAGCTGAACTACCCGCCGGCTCCCGCCTCCCCGGTCCGGTGCAGCGCAAGGCGGGTCATGACCGGCCCGGCGAGCTCGAACAGGACCGTGGACACCACGACCACGGGAACGATGGTCTCAGCGAGGTCGGGGAAGCGCTCCCGGGCCAACAGCGCCAGACCAAGGGCAACCCCGGCCTGGGGCAGCAGCGAGGGCCCCAGCCACGCTCGTTGTCGTTGATCGAGCCCCGCTGACACACCCGCGAGGTAGCCACCGGCGGTCTTTCCGATCGAACGCAGAACGATGTAACCAACAGTGAGCAGGGTGTAGGTGGTCAGCCCGTCCCACTCCAGGGCGGCACCGCCGTAGATGAAGAACACCGCGAGGAAGGGCCACTGCACTCCCTCCAAGGTCTGGAAGGGCCGCTCCTCGCTGTGAGCGAGGTTCACAACCACCGCACCGGCGACGACCGCTGCGAGCAAGACAGACACCTCGAGCATCTCGCCCAGTCCGGCCAGGAGAAGTACGACTCCCACGGTGTGCAACAAGATCGGGTCCCCAGTGCTCACCCGCTTCTCAAACCACGCAGCAGGCACCCCCACAGCCACACCAAGCAGCACGCCACCGCCCAGCTCCCTGGCAGCGGTCCCCAGCAGAGCGCCCGCCCCGCCATCCCCGGCCAGGACAATCCCGATGGCGACGAGCACCGAGAACAGGACGATGCAGATTGCGTCGTCGATGGCGATGATGCCCAGCAGGGTGCGCGTCATCGGCCCGTCGGCCTTCTCATCGCTGACCACAACGCGCGTAGCAGCAGGGGCGGTGGCCGTCGCGATCCCGCCCAGCGCGAGCGCCAGGGGCAAGCTCGTGCCCCCCACCAGCAGTCCAACCACCACCACCACGGCCGTCACCGTGGCGCCGACGAGCGCGGCAAGCAGGACCGCGCGGCCGTTCTCCCTGAGCCGGTCCGATGCGAACTCCGAGCCGAGCAGGAACCCCACGATCGTCAGAGCGAGCGTCGTGGCGATCGGTTCACCGGCCAGCACGGTCTCGGGCAGCAGGTCGAGCACCGGCGGGCCGAGCACGACCCCAACGAGCAACAGCACACTCACACGCGGCAGCGGGGTGCGTGCCCCTACCCACTCCGAGACCAGGGCGAACAGCAGCAGCGCCCCCAACCACGCAAGTGCGACATCCAAGTCGTCGATCATGTCGACTCCCTCTCTGGTGACGAAGGTGACGAACACGAGTACCTGCCATACGGGCGACGCTTCGGCGCCGCAGACACCTCCAGCAGGTCGATCAGGGCTAGGGACAGTGCCGTGGACTCGGGCTGAACGGAGTGGGAACGATGCCTCAACCGTGAGGTGGATTGCGCGAGGAACCGTTCACGGATACGAGGGTCTTCGTGTTCCACGCTAGCGCGCGCCCTGGCACGGACGCGATGGGTCACGGGGTATTCCTGCTGGTGAGGACGTCGCCGCTCCTACCGCTCCGACACGGACCCGGAGATGAAAGGCAGCCACACCGTCGGTATCGTATAGATGCGTGGGGAAATCGATCCCCCACGGGAAGGAGTCATCATGGCGGAGCAGGACAAGGATCTGGTACCAGAGGACGTCCGCGGCGTAGCCAAGGAGAAGATCGGTGAGGTAACTGGCGACGAGGAGCTTGAGCGTCAGGGTCGTATGGACCAGGCGAAGTCAGACCTCAAAGACGCCGGACAGGAGGTGACCTCCGGGCTCAGTGAGGCCGCGCAGAAGGCCAAGGAGACCGTGGAGGACGCCACCGAGAAGGCCAAGGAGGCATTCAAGCACTAGGCGAGACTCACGCTGGACTCACGACGAGGATCGGGGCAATCATTCGTGTCCCGATCCTCGTCGCATGGTCGGGCACCGCAATGAGCTGGTGGCTGCCCGCGACGTTGTCACACCGAGGAGCAGCGGGCGGCCAGTTCGCGGTAGACCGGCTCGAACGCCTCGCCCATGCTGGGGAAGGCGTGCACGAGATCGGTCAACACCTCCAGCGGCACCCCAGCTCGCACAGCGAGCGCGGCCTCGCCCATCCAGTCCTCGGCGCGCGCGCCGATCGCCGAGGCCCCCACCAGCACCCCCCGGTCGCGGTCGGCGGTGATGACCAGCAGGCCACCCGGGCCGGAGTCGGTCAGCGTTCGGGCCAACTCTCCCAGGTCAAAGGATGCGGACTCCAGACCCTCACCGTCGCCCGTGTGGCCCACACTCGCAACAGGCGGGTCGGTATACACCGCCCGTGGCACTGCTAGGTAGTCGGCCGTTCTCCCAGAGCCGAGGATGTTGGCTGCCACGATACGAGCCTGGTAGTTCGCAGTGTGCGTGAACGGCGCCAGGGCGGTCACATCGCCAGCGGCCCAAACGTGGTCCTGGCCGGCAACGCGGCATTGATCGTCGACGACGAGCGCGCCCCGGTCATCAGGCTCGACGCCGAGAGTCTCCAGACCCAGACCGGAGGCCGCTGGGCGTCGCCCGACCGCCACGAGCACCCGCGCGCAATCGGTCGAGGTGCCGTCCGACATGATCACCCGTGCCCCGCCAGGGTCGCCCGGTTCGACGCGTTCGACCGTCGTGGACAGGCGGACATCGATGCCGTCGGCACGCAGCGCCTCCCCGAGCAGGTCGGCAACCTCTGGCCGCTCCTTACCCAGAAGCCTGTCCGCGGACTCAACCAGAGTGACGCTGGCCCCGAACCGCGCGAACACCTGGGCGAGCTCGCAACCCACCGCACCCCCGCCCATCACGACGAGCGAGGAGGGCAGCAGCGAGGACGACAGGGCCAGGTCGCTGGTCCATGTCGGGACCGTGTCAAGGCCCGGGATGTCCGGGAGGATCGGCACGGATCCGGTCGCGACAACGAGGTCCCTCCAGCCGATCTCGTGACTACCCACGGCCACGACTCGAGGTCCTGTGACGAGTCCGTGGCCCCGCACGAGGCGGACCCCTGACGCCTCCACGGACCGCGTCGCACGGGAGTCGTCGCGGTGCTCGGCCACCTCGTCGCGCCGCCTGACCGCCTCCTGGTAGGCAGCGACCCGGTCACCCATAGAGACGTCACTGCGCATCGCGCCCGCGCTGTGCAGCAACGACTTGCTCGGCATGCAGGCGACATACGGGCACTCACCGCCCACCCTCAACTGCTCGACGAGGGCTACCGTTCGACCCGCGGCGGCCAGAGTCGTGGCCACAACCTCGCCCGCCGATCCCGCACCGAGCACCACGACGTCAAAGTGATCCGCAGTCACCATCCAGTCCTCTCCGTAAGCAGGAACAACGGAACGGGCTCCCGCACGCTCAAGGCTGACATACGGGGACTTGCACCGCCGCCTCACAATGGGGTCCGGCGCGTATCGCAGCGCCCTGGGCACCCGAGTGAACGCGACCGCGGCGCAAAGACATGCACCTTCATCGACGCTTCACCCACCGTCAGGGCATCCTCAGCCGGGGTCAATAGTTGTAGTGAGCAGGACCCCGGGCGGCGGCTCTCAAGCTCACAGGTGCCTGACCGATCCTATGTCGCTCCAGGGGGCTGAGGTGGGGAGCGCGCGAAGTCGCGACACGCACACCCGAGAGGGCCCGACCGACACGGCCAAGGCGACTGAGGCGAACGAGTCCGCCCATCGCCACGCTGGGCAAGACGCCCTGACCGCACGCACAGCCGCACCACGCGGCCCACGCGCACTCCGCCCGCGCCGAGCCTGCGGTCCACGGATCCTGGCATGCCGTTGCAGGGGATCATGAGCAGCATTCCTTGGCGCGGATCGGGTCAGGGCGATCATTCCGGCAGCGGTTCCAGCTATCGCTGGCGTTAAGCCTCCCGGTCCCGGTGCGCAGCGACACGATCCAGCGGTGGTTCGGGTCCCCCCCCCGTCCGCGGCGGGGGCTTCCTGCTGTCCGCTCACCTTCTATCTGTGCACGTCTTTGAGTGGACTTGCCAGGGGGCACACAGTGCCTTCATGCCCGCCAACGCTGCGACAGCGTCTATCTGGGCGGAAAGACGCGCCCGGGTGTCTCAGCATGGCCGTCGACGGGAGGGCTGGTCTGGCCGGTCGCAAGTCACACTGAGTGGCCGCTGGAAGCTCACACCCTATTCCGACGCTTTCGCCTGGAGAGCGGCTGTCGTCTCGCCCGGCGCTGGCTTCGGTCACGCTCGGTGAGTCCGGTGAGTCCGGTGAGTCCGGTGAGTCCGGTGAGTCCGGTGAGTCACGACCTGTGGGCGCAGTCCTGTGGGCAGACTGCGTGGAGCTCATCGAGGTACAGGTCGCTGATGATTGCTGCTCCCCAGCTACGCCAAGATCCGGCGGCGTGGTCCCTGCCCGGGCTGCGAGCCCGCGGGCCATAGCGGGTGGGCACGGGCGGCGGCGTCGAGCAGCGGCTGGGTGTCGAGCTCGGTCACGGTCAGGTCGATGTCCTGGTCGAGCCATTGGCACACAACACGAAGGGGGCCGGCGGGGGGCAGCGGCCACAGCCAGCATGCGTGGTCCACGGTACGGGATCCGCCACCACCTCCCCGGTCGGTGAGCAGGGGGCGGTCCGGTTCCCACTTTGTTGCGCCCTCGTCGTGACGATCCGGCAGGTCGACAGGGGGGTCGACGTTGGTGACCCGGGCCCCATCGGCCAGTTCGAAGCCCCACTTCAGGCGCCCCGCCTGCCACCCGGCATCCATCTCATGGTCGTATGGGCCGCCGAACACCTCACTATGGAGATCTCCACGCTTCGGCCGGGACCGCACCCGCACGCCCAGGGTCATATCCAGCCCGGTGGGGAACGCACGGATTCCGGTCAACATCACCACCGTGCTCGCGGACTGGCCCAGGATCAACTCAACCGGGACCACGCCGGGCAGGACATCATCGGGCGGACCCGACCACGACGGTGGGATGTACTCCTCAGGCTCGACCCGATCATCAGGTGCGGCCATCTCGGGGAAGAAACTCATCACAGCACTCCTGCGTCACCAGAAGTCACATCATGCCCGACGGCCTCGGCGGTGTGAAGGCGTCAATATGGCGGCGAAAGGAGCGTCACAGGGCTTGGGCGGCGAGTAGAGCTTCAGTGCTACACCAGGGCGCCCGTCCGGGCTGCTGTCAGGATGGGGTCATGACGGATTGGAACCAGCTCCTGCGGGACCAGTTCGAGTGGCATTGGGAGCACCAGCTTCGCTCGCGTCTGGCGGGACTGACCGACGAGGAGTACCTGTGGGAGCCGGTCGCGGGCGCGTGGAGTGTGCGGCCGCGTGGCGGCGCCCCTACGTCGATGGCGGCCGGCGCCGGTGAGCTGGTCATCGACTGGGAGTATCCCGAACCGGCTCCCGCGCCGTTCACGACGATCGCCTGGCGGCTTGGCCACGTGATTGTCGGCGTTCTGGGGATGCGCAACGCAGCCCACTTCGGCCGCGACCCGGTCGACTACGCGACCTTCTCCTACGCTGCCACCGCTTCCGGTGCGCTGGCCCAGTTGGAGGCAGAGGTCAACGCGTGGCTGGAGGGTGTCCGAAGGCTTGGCGACCAGGGCCTCGATCGGCCCTGCGGACCTGCCGAAGGGCCCTTCGCCGAAGCCCCGCTGGCTGCTCTGGTGCTGCACATCCACCGCGAACTGATCCACCACCTAGCCGAGGTATCCCTGCTGAGAGACCTCTACGCCCACAACCAGGACTAGGTCCGGGACGGCTGTGCGGGTATCGGCCAACATCCCATCTCGTTTCCAGCCGCGTCCACTCGCGGCGGTAGGACTCACGGTGGCGAGCGTCGGGGTCGGTCGTGATGAGGCGGTCGAGCAGGGCATTGGGTGCCCGGGTTGGTGGCCTGGGTTAGCTGCGTGGTGGCGCGCCACGGAGGTAGATCAGTCCGTGCTCTCGTCCCCATTGGGCGGCTTCCTGGCGGGTGCGGGTGTCGGTCTTGGTGAGGATGTGGGAGACGTGCACGCCGGCGGTGCTGGGGCTGATGAACAGCCCTTCAGCGATCTGGTTGTTGGTCAGGCCCTGATCGACGAGGTGCAGGATTTCGATCTCGCGGGGGGTGAGTCCAGCGGGGCACTCGAACCCGCCGCATGACACGCGTGGTCACCTTCATTTTCGGACTAGGGGTGCCGAAGTGACGCGGGTTGCGCGGTACTCGGCGGACGGGTTGCGGGTTGATGGCCACCTCGCCAGTGAAGTGGTCGGGCTGCTCCAGCAGTCGTGCGCGAACGTTGACGTACCCCGCTGGCAAGTGCCGGGGTAGTCGTATCAGGAATTGCGGTTTGGCGGATGGGGCTTGGTCCGGTCCCCTGCCGCGCTAGGCCGAGATGCGCCATTCCACGACCTGTAGGAAGCGGCTGACCAGTTGGTACGAACTGACTTTCACACCCACGATGGCGCAAGTGGGCGAGGCCGCGAAGCCGGCCAGGTATGGGTGACGGGTGAGAAACAGCTCCAGCAGGGGGGCGCCGATGACAGGGTCCAACTCCTGGGCCTCCCCGATCGCGGTGACCACGACGGAGTCCTCTGTATCGGAGCCCCGGTTCTCGCGGTCGTCGATCAGCAGGGCGACCCGGGGGTTGGACTGGAGGTTGGCGTACTTGCGTGTGGTCCGCTCGGTCAGGATGACCAGGTGCCGCAGGTCCTCGGTCGCGGCGAAGGCCATCAGGCTCGCGAACGGTTGCCCGTGGTCATCGGTGGCCAGCGCGGCGAAGCGCTGAGACTCCAGCAGCACCCTCAGCACCGGCCGGATGTCGATTTCAGTACTCATCTCGCCTCGGCCCTGCCGGCACATGGTGGATGGGCTCGACGAGATCGACGCTCCGCGGGCTGCCGCACTGCAACCGGCACACCCGGATCGGGCGGAACTCGAGCCCGTCGGCGACTGCCATGAGCCCGCCTCCGTCGGTCTCAGCGAGAAGTACGTCGTTGGCCACGATCCGCAGACTACGACCCCGACCCGAATCCAGACCTCGCCGGATCAACGACTGCCGGGCCACCGGGCCCGTTCTGGTGCACTGCCAGGCAGGACTCAACCGAAGCAGCCTGGTCGCTGCGCGAGCCCTGGTGCTCGACGGGATGCAGCCGGCGGAAGCCATTGCCCTGATCCGGGCCAAGCGATCACCGGCGTGTCTGTGCAATCCCGCCTTCGAACGGTGGTTGCTGGCCAACGAAACCGGTCCTCGGCACAGCTAGGGCCCGGGTAGTCAGCCAGCGCATCACGCCCCGCCGGTCAGTTGACCGCGATGTACCGGCGCCGCTTGCACGTCGGCTGTATCGCCGGGCCCTACGTGGCGCGCGCCCGTTTCCAGACATTCGTCGGGAAGTCGTGTCCGCGGGAGCGCCGGGAGTGGTGGTGGGCACGAGTCCAGGCAGGCGGTGGGCTGGGCGCCCGGTGGGGTGACGTGCGTGCCACGATCACGGCCATGAGGATCCGCCTCCCCACCGGGCTCGAGGAGCAGCGCGAGCGCGGGCCGGACTGGGGCCGCTGGCTGGACCGCCTGCCGCACCTGTTCGTCGGGATGCTGGACGAGTGGGCCCTGACACGCGACGGCGAGGACCTGTGGCACGGGTTCTGTTCGCTGGTCGCTCCGGTGATCAGCGCGGACGGGACGCGGGCGGTCCTGAAGCTCACCTTCGACGGCGACTCCGAGTCGCTCAAGGAGGGCCTGGTCCTGCAGCGCTGGCACGGCGAGGGTGCGGTCCGGTTTCGCTGCTATCCGCTCGTGGTAGCGGCTGTGATCGGGGAAGGGCGCGAGCCGCGTAGCCGGTTGGCGGACCTGCTGATCGTCGCGTCCGGGCATGCCAACAACGTCGACCTCTGCACACGCAACGGCGAGGGCTTCGTGTGCATGGAAGAGCTCGTCCTCGTCGTGGCCATCTGATTCCGCACGCGCTTGAGGCGACTTCTGGTTTGGGTACGAGGCTCGGCCATCGGGTGGAGCGGCGCTGCGGGGCTGGCGCTGGCCACCGGGCGGGTCGTTCGGCCCTTCTGGGTGCCTGGGTCGCCCGGCTAGCGTGGAGACGCGAGGCATAGGGGCAGGGTGGCGAGGGACGGGGTGGCGGGTCGTGAAGCGTGGACTGTTGGTGGGGATGGGTCTGGTTCTTGTTGGTGGTGTGGTCACCCCGGCGGTGACTCCAATAGGAGCCGACACAGCCGTCGCGGTCAGTGGTGCGGCTATTCCGTGCGACTTCGACGGGGACGGGTACGCCGATCTGGCCGTCGGGGTGCCATTCGAGGATCTGCGTGGGGTGAAGAACGCTGGGGCCGTGCAGGTGATGTACGGGTCGGCCTCGGGGGTGACGGCGCGGGACCAGTTGTGGCACCAAGGGCGACGGGGTGTGAAGGGCGCGTTGGAGAAGGGGGACCAGTTCGGCGATGCGCTGGTCTGCGGGGACTTCGACGCCGACGGGTACGCCGACCTCGCGATCGGCATCCCCTACGAGGACATCGGCAGCAGGCGGAATGCCGGGGTGGTGCAGGTGCTGTACGGGGGGTCGCGGGGGTTGACCGCCCGGGACCAGATCTGGCACCAGGGCAAGCCGGGGGTGCTTGGCCGCAACGAGGGCGGTGACCGGTTCGGGTACAGCGTGGCTGCCGGGGATGTCGACGCCGACGGGTACGCGGACCTCGTCGTTGGAGTTGCTGAGGCTGTCGGAGACGTCATTGTCGCGGGTCGAGTGGTGCTCTTGCGCGGGGGCGCGGGTGGGCTGAGCTCGTCTGGGGCGCAGACGTGGCGGCAGGGGCTGGCGGGCATTGCCGGTCAGCCGGCTGTGGCGGAGATGTTCGGCGACGACCTGGCGGTCGGGGACGTCAATGGCGACGGACACGACGACGTGGCCATCGTCGTCGCGGCGGAGTCGGACATCCCGCCCGATGACATCCTCGCGGTGAACCCCCCGAGCGCAGACAGCAACTGGCACGGTTCGGCGGTGCACCTGCTGTTCGGCGGTCCGACCGGCCTGACCTCTGCGGGCAGCCAATACATCTTGACCACCGACCTCCTCAGCGGACAGGAGATCTATGCCCGGTTCACGGCGACGTTCGGTGACTTCAACCGGGACGGTCGAGCCGATCTGGTGCTGGCATCGGCCGACTCACCGGAGGTGGTGCTGCACGGCCACGCCGATGGTGTGCACGTCGCACCCCTGCCCCGAGATCCTTCCCCGGGTCAGGACGGGCTCCTGTGGTGCGGCGGCGGCGAGGAGGAGACCGCCATCAACGCCGCCGCCGGGGACATCACCGGTGACGGGTACCCGGATCTGATGTGCGAGGGAGGTCCCGGCATTGTGCTCGGCACGGCCGCGGGTCTGTCATCCAGTCCCACGTCGTTCCGCTACCCTCGGGCCGAGTACGCGGACCTGCAGGTGCTGCCGCTCAGCGGTGGCAGTCATGCGTGGCTGGTCGCCACCCACAGTCACGCGCCCGATTCGGCGTACACAGGAGCTGTGACGGTGCTTCAGGGCACCGCTGACGGGAACCCCGGACCGGTCACCATGTGGAGCCAGGACAGCCCCGGCATCAAGGGAGCCGCTGAACCTCACGACGGTTTCGGGGTGATCATCGCAGGGCCCTGAGGCCGGCGAAGGGTCCGGTCCCTTCCATCCCGGACGTGGCGTCACCCCACACGGCAACATCTCAACTGACAAGACTCCGAACGCCGCCACCACGGGCCAGCCACCCGGGCACCAAGGGCGACGCTAGATCACGATTCAACCGCGTCCACAGGCGGCGGAATGCCCGCCCACTGGGAAACGCGGTGTTGGGGGCATCTTTGTCGCCCGCTGACGGTAGGCACCGAATCGCCAGCGGATCCCGCACAAGGGCCGCTGCGCACGATCCAGTTCGGGACATCCAGGCCGTTGCGGCGTGCGGCGGTGGGCGAGTAGCTTGAAATGGGTTTGTTGACGGGAGTCGGTCCCGCAGGTCGTGCGATTGCATGCGGAGAGGTCCTGCTACCGACCACCGCCATGACGGAGGTTCGTGGTGTCGTTCGAGGTGATTCGTTCCGCAATGCGCTCATCGGTGGTGGTCGTGGTTGTGGCACTGGGGGCTGCTGCGTGCGGCTCGGATTCGGATGCGACCAGCACGCCCGCTGCCTCGGCCGAGCCGACGCCGATGGTGTCGGCCACCGCCACTGCGCTGCCCGGTGAGCAGATCGACTTCGGCCCGAGCGAGGGCGATGTCGTGGCCGTTGTGGGTGTCCAGCACGACGAAGGGCTCGACCAGTTCGGCGCACCCGGGGCAGACCAGGACGTCGTGGCCACCCTCGACCCGCTCGCGGACGGTCTGGTCGCCCAGGGGCAGAGCCGGATGCTGGACGACGGCTCGATCTGGTACTTGGTCACGGTGGACGGGGTCAGCGGTTGGGTGAACAGCTCCGACGTGATGTACCTGGGCCGGGTCGAAGATGTCACCTCGACGATGGTCGACCAGATCGGGTCGACTCCGTCTGCCGGGACGATGCCGGAGTTGGGGCTGATTGTGGCTGAGGAGTTCGCCTCGACTGACCCGCCGTCGGAGATCACGATGACGGCGCCGGCCTCGGAGGGAGACCTCGGCGAGGTCACCTACGACGTCGTGGGCCTGGGCGATGACTCAATCGGGGGCTATCGCCTGCATGTCTTCGGAACGCCCGACGAGGGCGCCATCGTCCTCAAGAGTGTGGAGCAGACCGTGCTGTGCTCGCGGGGTTCCTCACGGGGCTTGTGCGTGTGAGTTCACGTAGACGCTGAGACGGTCGCCGTAGGCGCAGTCGAAAGGCGCGTGCTGCCTGGCGTCGGCGCTAGCTCGTTGCGCCACGATTGTGCGGCCGATGGATGTGGCCTCGCCGAGCACTGCTAGCGGGGCGGGCGTCCGGCAGAGGCGCCGTCGGACGTCGTCACCTTCATGTCAATCGGCCTCGAACAGCGCGCGCTTCGCGGCGGTAGGACTCACCTGCTGAGGAACGTCACGGTCGACGCGGCAGCGCGCTGCAGCCGCTTGCCTGATCGCAGCGAAGGACCGCGTCACCGGCCGACACCGTCGATCAGTTCGATGCTGGCCGGAGGGGATCCGTCGCCTGCCGGGCCGGGCGCTGGCCGCGTGCAGGTGGATCTGCTTTCGGACGCCCTGCGGAGGGGGTCCTTCGGCTCTGACGATCCGGGCACCGGGTGGTGCAGTCTGGTGGTGGGCCCTCGGGGTCGGCATCACGGTGGCGTCGTCCTGCGGGGCGGAACAGGGTGCACCGTGTCAGGTTCAGTCGAGGTGGGGGCGCGTTTCGAGCGGGCCACGGTGACCGCGCTGGGCAGGGCCCCGGCCGGTGTTGCGCGTCTGATTGGGGGTCGTCCCGCGACGTCCGGCGGCGTGTCGATGGACGCGGCGGCATGGGCCCTGCTGCGACTGGGCGCCCGGCTTCCGGGATACGAGGAGATGCCGGTGGATCAGGCCCGGGCGCAGATGGACCATGACACTTGCCTGCTCGGGGGTGCACCCATCCCGATGCATGAGGTGAGGGACCTGCGCATCGGCACCGAGCAGGGCGGCATCGGGGCCCGGCTGTACCGGGCGGACGCCCGCGATCGTGACCGCCTTGTCGTCTACTTCCACGGCGGGGGCTGGGTGCTCGGCAGCCTGACCAGCGCCGACTCGGTCTGCCGGTTCCTGGCCCGGCACGCGGGTGTGTCGGTGCTGTCGGTCGACTACCGCCTGGCCCCCGAGTTCCCGTTCCCGGCCGCACCCGACGATGCGCTGGCCGCGTTCCGGTTCGCGGTGGCGCGGGCCGAGGACTGGGGACACGACCCTGAGTTGATCGCCGTGGGTGGGGACTCGGCTGGCGGTAACCTCGCCGCGGTGCTGTGCTAGGACCTGCGCACCACCGCGGAGACGCGGCCGGCGTTCCAGTTGCTGCTCTACCCAGGCACCGACGTGTCGACGAGGCGCCCGTCCTACGCCGAGTTCGCCCACGGGTTCTTCATCACGCCGGAGATGGTGCAGTGGTTCATCGAGCACTACCTGGGGCCGCACCCGGCCACCGACCCGCGGGTGTCACCACTGCTGGCCGAGGACCTGGCCCGCCTGCCCGCGGCCTACGTGGGCGTTGCCGGGTTCGACGTGCTCCGCGACGAAGGTGAGGCCTACGCACGCAAGCTGGCTGCAGCCGGCGTGCCCGTGGCCCTGCGCCGCCACGACCAGCTGATCCACGGGTTCGCGAACTCGACAGGCTTCAGCCACGGAAGCCGCGAGGCGATGCTCGAGGCCTGTGGCGCCCTGCGGATGGCAGTGGGGGCCGGCACCACCCAACGGTGAGCGCCCCCAGCCTTCACCGACCACCCACCCCCGCAAGCCCGCAATGACGGGCATCCCCCCCGTGGACACCGTGCGGCCCTAGCTGGCGAGGCTCATCAGTCCGATGGACCCAAGTCCGGTCACCCCAACTGCGTCCACAGGCGGCGGATAGACGTACCTGGGGTGCGGGTTCAGGGACCGGTGCTCTCGTCCCGGCGAGCCCGCACAAGATCGCGGATCGCCTGCTCCGGTAGCGGCGCCTTCACAGTGAAGCGCACCGTGCCCTTCGACAAGCCGGCGCCCAAGAGCTGGTCGCGCACCGCATCGACCGCCGCCGGGCTGAAGGGGTAGACCGCCAGGTGCTTCGCGGAGGCGCGGAACCCGAGCAGCGGCTTGCCCCCGAACCACAGAGCAGGGATGCCGTAGCTGGTGCCCTGCTCGGCCTCGGGAACCTCCTCCATGGCGACGGCAAGCACTCGCGCCAGGGCCACCCGGTCGGGCTCGTCAAGGCCGGCGAGGTACCCATCGATGGTGCCCACGGTGGGAGCCTAGGCGGAAGGGAACCCAAGAGAGAGCCCACCGAAGCGGTAGCAGTCGACCGACCGCAACGCGCGTTTCGCGGCGAAAGGACGCTGTCCGGGTGGGGCTGTGCCGAGTGGGCCGGGCGAGGTGGGGCGGTGCAGGGAACGGCCCCCGCCTCGAGGCTCCAGCAGGTGAGGTGGGAGTCCCGACGGCGCGCCTCGGGGCATCGGCATCACGATGTGGCTTTCGCTCCTGTTCGACGTACAGGTTCGACCTGCTGGTCCGACGCGGCGACGGTGGTGGATCCATGGCCCGGCGCGCGGGGGCCTGTGACTAGGACAGCGTCATTCCTGGATGACTTGGAACTGCCCCATCATCCCCATCTCCTCGTGGTCCAGCACGTGGCAGTGGAACATGTAGGGGACATCCGGGTTCGTGTAGCTGTCGAAGCGGGCGGCGATGATGACCTCGCGTTCCTCGGTCACCAGCACGGTGTCCTCCCAGCCGGCGTCCTCGGGGGGCGGCGGTTCGCCGTTGATCGAGAGGATCTGGAACTGGGTCTGGTGGGGGTGGAACGTGTGGATGCCGTCGCGGACGGTGATGGTCCAGCGCTCGGTGTCGCCGAAGGCGATGGTGTGATCGATCCGGGTCATGTCCATCCGCATCCCGTTGATCCCCCAGCCACCGTCGGCCCTGCCCATGAGGAACGTCCGGTCGCGGTCGATCTCCTCAGCGATGATGGGGTCGATGGACGCCAACTCATCGGGCAGGCTGCCCGCGCTGGGCAGATCGGGATCGGTGCGCAGCTCGAGCACGCGCCCGAAGTCGGCATCGAGGAGCGCCGCCGGACCATCGGTGGTGTCGATGACGACCTCGGCCCGGTCGCCCGGACCGAGCGTGAGGGTCTCCAGCGGCACCGAAGAGGCCAGGTAGCCGCCGTCCGAGGCGATCTTCACCATCGCGCCGTTGCTGGCGCTCAACTCGTAGACGCGTGCCTGGCTGCCGTTGAGCAGGCGCAGGCGCACGGGGCCGGCCGGGACGGTCGCGAACGGGTCGAGCGTGCCGTTGACGGTCAGATCCGGGTTCAGATCGCCGTCACCGTCGTCGTCGATCTGGAAGCGCAACTGGTTGTCGTCGGTGAACTCGCGGTCCTGCAGGATCACGGGGATGTCGTCGATGCCGTAGGCGCGCGGCAGATCGGCGGCCTGCGGGTTGTCGTCCTCGACGATGATCAGCCCGGCGGCGCCCGCGTAGACCTGCTCGGCCGAGGTCCCCATCAGGTGGGGGTGGTACCAGAGGGTGGCTGCTGGCTGGATGATGGGGAAGTCAGCCGTCCAGGTCTGTCCCGGCTCGATGCGGCTGTGGGGCCCGCCATCAGCCTCGGCGGGCACATCAGCGCCGTGCCAGTGGGTCGTGGTGGCCTCGGCGAGGGCGTTCGTGACGCGAACCTCGACGTTGTTGCCGCTGGTCCACCGCAGCGTGGGGCCGAGGATGGGCTCGCCGTTGTAAGACAGCGTCGTGGTCTGCGCTCCTGCGCCGAAGTCGTGGGTGGACGGGCCGATCGACAACGCGAACCGGTCGACACCGTCGTCGACGGCCGGTTCGAGCAGTGGCGGAATGGCCAGTGCGTTGGTGCCCGGGGCCGAGGCGGGTACCCGGTCGACCTTGACGTCGCGGCTGTCCCGGTTGCGTTCCCCACCGCACCCCGCCAGCACGAGGGCTGCCGCAAGCCCGAGGATGATGCTGCTCCCGGTCCTCCGTCGGCGTCGGTCCCGGGTCGGCCTACTCGTCGTCTCCACGAGACGAGTCTGCGGAGTGGATCTCAGAGGGCCTAATGACTTCGCTGGGAGTTCGCTGGGAACTGAGCCCGTCGAAGAAGCGCGGAATGCTCACCGCAACGCTCGTGCCGACGTTCTCGGCGCTGTCGATGTGCAGCTCGCCGCGGTGAACAGCGACGATGCTCGCCACGATCGACAGGCCCAGGCCGCTGCCGCCGGTGTCTCGGCCGCGAGCCGGGTCGCCACGGAAGAACCGCTCCGTGACGCGGCCGGCCACCGCTTCCGCCATGCCGACGCCGTCGTCGCTGACGGTGATGGTGCCGCGATCGGCCCCGCCCCGCACTCTCACCACGACGACCGTGCCCGGCGGGTTGTGGACGATGGCGTTGGTGACGAGGTTGCCGACGGCCTGCCGCAGCAGGTCCTCGTCACCGGTGACGATGACGGGTTCGGCGTCCATCTCCGCGCGGATCGACGGGTCCTGCTGCGTGACCGTCGCGTCGGCGACCACATCGGCGGCGATGCCGGACAGGTCGACAGCGTCGACGTGCAGATCCGGCTGCTGGTCCAGTTTCGCGAGATTCACCAGGTCGGCGATGAGCCGCGACATCCGTTCGCTCTCGTGCAGGACGCGCCGCATCGCGTCGTCGAGGTCCGCTCGGTCCGCGAGCCCACCGGAACGGTACAGGTCGGCGTAGCCGCGGATCGTCGCCACCGGCGTCCGCAGTTCGTGCGAGGCGTCCGCGATGAACTGGCGCAGCAACTGCTCGGTGAGGGCTCGTTGCCGGAACGTGTCCTCGATCCGGGTCATCATCGTGTTCAGGGCACGGCCGAGCTCTCCGGCCTCCGTGCCTGCCGGGGCGGAGTCGATCCGCACCGACAGGCCTTCTCCTGCCGCGATCCGCTCCGCCGCCCTCGTCATCCGGTTTATCGGTGCGATGCCCAGCCGAGCGATCCACCAGGAGACCAGCCCCAGCGTCACCAGCACCGCTAGGGAGGTCGTCGTCATGAGCCGCATCATGCGGTTCCTCGTCCACTCGTATCCGTCGAGCGGACTTGCGTACACGACTCGTGCGCCAGACTCGGTATCGACGACGACCGCGCGGTACTCGAGCCGGCCTTCTTCGGCCGCGACGGTCACCGGATCACCCTCAGGCGCCATCACCAGCTCAGCGGTGACGGCGGGCGGCGGAAGCTCCTCGCCTCGATCCCTCACCGTCGTCGACGTGACCAGTGCACCCTCGGGCGTCAGGACGCCCCTATAGACGTCACTCACCCCGCCCAGGCCAGGCTCGCTAGAGGCCAGGGCATCAGCCGTCGCCACCAGCCGCTCGTCGACCCGGTCGAGCAGCTCGTCGCTGACGTAGGAGAGGGTCAGGAAGACGGCCGCAACCTGGACGACGGCGACGACCCCGACTGCCACCAGTAGCCGCGAGCGGAGTGTGAGCCCCTTCAGCGGATGACTGGACACTCGGGCTCCAGCCGGATGCCAGCCAGCCTCACGGTTGGACTCGCAGCGTGTATCCCACACCTCTGATCGTGTGGATGAGGCGCGGTTCAGTCGTGTCGATCTTGCGACGAAGGTATCCGACGTAGGTCTCAACGACCCCCCCATCCGTTTCGAAGCCGTACCCCCACACGTTCTGGAGGATCTGCAGCTTCGACACGACACGTCCCTGATTCAGCAACAGGTAGCGGAGCAGGTTGTGCTCGGTCGGTGACAGATGCACATGCCGACCAGCCTTCGACACGATGTGGGCGTCGTCATCAAGCGAGATATCCCCGCACACCAGCAGGTCGCCGCCCGACGAACCAGCCCCGGCCCTTCGAAGGATGGCCTGGATGCGAGCGACGAGCTCATCAAGACTGAAGGGCTTCTCAAGGTAGTCATCGGCCCCCAACCGCAAGCCGTGGACCTTGTCACGGCCTGCATCACGAGCGGTCAGGAACAGAACCGGCGTGTCGTCACCGTCGGATCGCATCCGTCGACATACCTCGAATCCGTCGATGCGAGGCATCATCACATCGAGCACGACCAAGTCCAGGTTCGACTCCTCCAGCGCGGCGAGGCCCTGCACTCCATCATTCGCCGCTTCCACAACGAAGCCGTGGTGCCGCAACGCGGCGCACAGCATCGACCGCAGGTTCTCATCGTCGTCGACCACGAGAAGTCGCTCACCACCCATGAGCAGACTCCGGCCACAGCCCAAACACGGGATCTACTCAAGCACCTGAACCTGTGAATCGGCTGAGAACCGGTCGTTGCCGCAGTCCCTCCGAGGCGCCGGCCCGTCCCGTCACTGGCGGTTGACGGCACCCACCACCCAACCGTCAGGCCAGGCTGCCGATCCGGCTCCTCATGGCCGGCTTCACCTGCGTGCTATTGGGCGGCAAGGACGCGGTTCCACCGCTTGCCCCGGGTACGCGATTCGCGGC
>CAVWAR010000009.1:0-19857 GCA_963753075.1 uncultured Actinomycetes bacterium | reverse complement strand
GGATCCGTCGCGGACCAGCTGGAACCCGGCTTCTGTGCTCCCCTGGGTGACCAGAACATGCCCCGGATGCATCTTGAGCGTCGTGCCGCCCTGGATGAGCCTGTCGATCGCGGAGTCCGGAAGAGCGCGGAACAGATCCACCTGGGTCAGTGCCTCGCGCAGCGTCATCGGGGGTCTCCTCATCCTCGGCCGTGTGAGTCGGATGGCATCCGCCTCACTGGAGTGACCTGAGGCTAGCAGCAGGCGCCGGCCCTGCCGGTCGGACGAGTCCATAGCCGCCTGAGTGGGTGACTGCAGCGATCGATCAGGGCGGGTCAGGATGACGGTGCCGCGGTGACGGCGACGACCGAGTCGAGCTGGGCCAGCAGCGGGGTGGCGCCGATGCTCTCCAAGTAGGCGCGGGTCGAGTCGATGGCGTCCTCGGGGACCAGATGAGCCGGCAGCACCGTGGCCGCCTCGACGGCGACCAGTGCGTGCGCGTACGGGTCCCCTGCCGATCGCCGACCGGCCAGCACGGACACGTAGGTCGCCGCGGCCTCCTCGTGACGCCCTTGGAGTGCCGCGATTCCGGCCTCGATGGTGCGCTGGATCGACTGGTTCCAACTGCCCTCGAACTCGCCCGCCTCGGCAAGGATCCGCCGGGCTCGTTCCGGATCGCGCATCCAGACCGCGGCCTGGCCAGCGGTCCGGCCCGCGAGGGGAGCGTTGATCCCGGAAGGGTCAGTGGTGATCGCGGTCAGCGCCTGCTCGAAGGCCGATTCGAGCTCGCCGTTCATGAGAGCCACTACCGCCGAGACCCGTCGGTACCAGGCGCGGAGGTCGTGCTTCGCCCCATCGCGCGAGTCGGAGCTCACCTGGGACAGACTCGCCCGGGCCAGGGCATCGTCGCCCTGGTAGGCAGCCAGCAGCGCAGCGCCGAGAAGGGCTGTGTCCCTCTCCAGCTCGGGAAGGCCATCACGCTCGCGAAGCGTGTCGATCATCTCCGCCGCTCTGGGCCATTCCCCGGTCTCGATGGCCGCCTCGAGACCATTGGTGAGCGCAGAGACCTCCACCTCCCCGTAGCCCCCGCGACGCGCGACGGCCGCAGCCTGCATCGAGTAGTCGAATGACGCGGTCGCCTCTTCGCAGTAGAGCGCGAGCGATCCGAGGGCGCCGGCCATCTTGCGCAGGTCGTTGGCATCGGTCGCGACCGCCAGCTCCCCGCGCAGCAGGAGGCGCGCCTCCCGATGTCGTCCAGCCATCGCGAGGAGATTCACCTTGGAGCCCAGGACCAGGGAGAACTGCCGCCACTGACCGGCACGTTCATAGCCGCCCATCGCCCGGTCGATCGACACGAGGCAGTCGGACATCTCCCCGTCGTAGTACTGCAGCCAGCCGGTGGCGTGATCCAGACCCGCACGTGCCAGCGGGTCGGCGTCTGCACCGAGCATCCGCCGCATCCGAGGCACCAGGGAGCGCAGCTCCTCGACCTGCACGGTGCTGCCGAGCGCCGAGCCCAGCGCGCCCATCGCGGCCAGCTCGGCGTTGCGGTCACCGAGTCCGTGCAGGATGCCGACCGCCTCACGTAGGTACTGGAGCCGCTCATCTCGACGCAGTGCATCGGTCGCGGCATCTGCCGCCTGCTCGAGCAGCGTCACCCGTTCGTGACCGATGGGTGTGAAGTCGAGCGCCTGCTCCAGGTAGCCGAGTGCCTGAGCGGGTGCGCCAAGAGCCGTGGCCCGTTCCGCAGCCCGGCCGAGCCCGTCGCGCGCGCGGGCGGCCAGCGCCTCGGCATCGGGGCCCGGTGGCGTGGCCTCGAGCGCCTCCAGGTAGTGCGTGGCGACCACTGCGGCCAGCTCGTCATCGCCAGCCGCCTCGAAGTGGTGCGCGGCGGCCAGGTGTCGACTACGACGGTCGGCCTTGGACAGCATGCCGTAGGCGACCTCGCGGATGATGCTCTGCACGAATGAGTACTGGCCCCGCTCGGGGGAGCGTGGATCCACCTCGAGCTCCACGAACTCCTTGCGGACAAGGTCAGGCAGACTCTGTTCGAGCTCACGACGGGGCTCATCGGCCACCGCCGCAAGAGCCTCGACCGTGAAGCTCTTGCCCAGGACCGCGGCATCCTGCACCAGGGCTCGATGCCTGGGTCCGAGCGCGTCGAGCCGTGAGGCGATCAGGGCGTGCAGGGTCTCCGGGACCTGGATGTGGCCGAGGTCACCGGCTATCTCGTAGGCCGTGCCGGAGGCCACGAGGACCCCCTTGTCGACGAGCATCCGGATCATCTCCACGGCGTACAACGGCATGCCCTCAGCCCGCACGACGATCCGCCCGACGGCGTCGTCGTCGGCAGCGGGCACCATGGCCCGGACCAGCGCGGTCATCACGGCATCCGACAGCGGCTCCAGGTGCAGGGACACGAGGCTGCGCTGGCCCACGCCCCAGGTCGTGCGCCGCTCGAGCAGATCCGGCCGCGTGAGCGCGACGATGTAGATCGGCTTGCCACGGGACCACTCGAGCAGCGACTCGATGAAGTCCAGGAGCCCGGAGTCGGCCCAGTGCAGGTCCTCGAAGATCATCGCGACGGTGCCCCGCTCGCTGACCCGCTCGAAGAACGTCCGCCAGGCGGCGAACAGCTCCTCGCGTCCACCCGCAGGACGGTCAGCAAGGCCGAGCAGGAAGGCCAGCCGGGGTTGCAGCCAGCGCTGCTCCTCGTCGTCGCTGACGAACTCGGCGACTGAGACGTCGAGCTTGGCGCGGGAGTCGCTGGCCGAGTCGGTCTCGGCGATCCCCGCGCGCATCCGCACCATCTCGCCCAGTGCCCAGAACGTCACGCCGTCGCCGTAGGACGGGCAGCGCCCGTGGTGCCAGTAGATGTCCTCCGACAGGCCGTCGACGTACTTCAGCAGCTCCCAGGCCAGCCGGGACTTGCCGATCCCGCCGACCCCCATCACCGACACGAGTCGAGCCCGGCCCTCGCGACCCGTGGCGTGCAGGAGGTCCTTCATCAGCCGGAGCTCCTCGGCTCGGCCCACGAAGGGCGACTCGATGGCGATCCGGTTCTGGCTCCGGCCCTGGCCCTGGCGCTCGGCGATGACCCGCAGCGCACGCCAGGTCGAGACCGGCTCGGCCTTGCCCTTCAGATCGACCTCCCCGACCGCTTCGAAGACGATGGCCCCCGAGGCTGCCCGGACAGTGGCCTGACCCACGAGGGTGGCGCCGGCCGGTGCGGCCGACTGGAGCCGGGCGGCAGTGTTCACCATGTCTCCGGTGACCATCGCCTGGTCGCCGGCGTCCGGTGCTGTCGCGGCCTCGCCCGTCAGCACCCCCGCGCGAGCCTGCAGGGGTAGCTCCAGGGAGGCGCCGAGGCCTTCCACGGCGTCGAGCAGTTCCAGCGCTGCGCGGACCGCCCGCTCAGCGTCGTCCTCGTGCGTCACGGGAGCGCCCCACAGGGCCATCACCGCATCGCCGATGAACTTCTCGACCGTGCCGCCGTGCCGCTCGATCACCGTGCGGGCGGTTGCGAAGTACGCATCCATGACCGAGCGCATGTCCTCGGCGTCACGTTGTTCGGACAGGGTCGTGAAGGACACGAGGTCCACGAACAGTACCGAGACCAGCCGGCGCTCGGTCGAGTGCGCAGGCGCCTCGGCGGGCGGGGCGGCCGGCCTTCCCGCTGTGCTCAGTGAAGCGCCGCACTCGCCGCAGAACTTGCTCCGAGGGGGGTTCGCGGAGCCACAGGCCGGGCAGGTTGAGGCAAGCCCGCTGCCGCACTCCATGCAGTACTTGCGGTCGTCGTCATTGGCTGTGCCACATTGCGCGCAGATCACGTTGCCTCCTCCCCGGGTGCTGGTGGCAGCGTAGGGCAGACGCCCTCCCTTCGGCCTGTGCTGCGCACTCTTCATGCGGGCCCGCAGTGGGCCGCTCGCTGCAGCGTGCGGCCGTTAGGATGGGTTGAGCGTTCGGGCGAATCACGACCGGGCCCAGATCCAGGAGCCACCATGAACCTCACGCGCACCGCCGCCGCCGTAGCCGGGCTCGGCCTGGCCCTTTCCATGTCGGCGTGCTCGTCGTCGTCGACCGACACGGCCGACGCCAATGCTGCCTACTGCGAGGGCTCAGCCAACGTGCAGCAGGAGTTGGACGGGCTGGAGGCCCTGATCGTCAGCGGGGCTCCCACCGAGGAGGTCAAGGCGCAGCGGGACTTCGTGCAGAGCGCGATCCAGGCGAACTCAGTGCCGCTGTCGCAGCTGCAGTCATCGGTCCAGGAGGACGTCGAGGCGGCGAATGAGGCCTTCACAGAGGCCGTCGGGGCCATCGACGAAGATGCGCCGCTTACCGAGACCGCCCCCAGCTACACAGCGGCCATTGATGCGTTGAACGCCTCGATCGAGACGATCGAATCCGAGGTGGGCTGCTCCTAGGCGGACCGCAGCTGGGTCAGGAGATGCTCGGCGCCAGCTGGATCGCGATCACGGCAAGCAGCTCGGGCGTGACCCGGTCGTCGGGCACAGCGGGGTCTAGCGCGCTGATCCGCCATTCCACCGGGTAGGTCAGGCTGTGCCCCGGGTCAAGCGTCTGGTAGGCGCCCTGGTTCTCCAGCTCGATGTAGTCGCGTTCGATGCCGAAGAACAGCTCCAGTTCTGCCTGTCGTGGCGCGGCCTGCGCCGGTGTCAGGTCGGGGAAGAGCCGTAGGAACAGGATTGAGTGGTGCACGTGGGCCACCCAGCCGCGGGCGTCGGTGAAGAACTTCGACGTGCGGGTGACCGACGGCACGGCGATGCTCGCGTACTCGTGGCCGGCGGCCAGACCCTCGAAGGGGTCCGCGGAGGCTGAGTGCAGGTAGAAGCAGCCCGGGTCCTCGGCCTGCTTCGCCAAACGGTCGGCATCGTCGAACGGATCCCCGGCGGCCCAGACGATGAGCCCCTCGCGGGGTGCGCGGGTCACCTGCCAGGGCGCGACAGCCTGCGGCCCTGCCGACGTATTGGTGAGGGTGAACCCCATCGTCACGCCACGCTCGGACAACGCGAAGCTCTTGCGCACCTGTAGGCCCTGGTCACGGTCCGTGGCGCTGAGCATGGTCAGCGTGAGCGGGCTCTCGGCGACGATCTCGTAGGGGTCCGAGTCCAGCACCGGCGGCGGTGGCCACTCGAACCGCGCCTGGGGGCTGGGCCAGAACGTGTCGCCGTAGTACCCGCGCACCCGGCCGTGCGGCAGGACGAGGTCCACCCCCTCGTAGCGCAGGCGGGCAAGCCGGCCGCCTTCCGCGGGTCGGAACTCGACGGCCAGCGCACCGGCGTGCTTGGCGAGAATCGCGGGATCAGGCATCCCAGCATTCAACCAAGGTCGCCTCGGGGATAGCGGCCTGGACGGTCAACCGGTGATCCGGAACTCGGCCCGCAGCAGATCCGCGTCCCGAGCACTCGAGCCGACCAGGAGCTCGAAGGATCCAGGTTCGACGACTCGGCGGCCGTCAGCCGTGACGATCGTGCATGAATGGGCGGGAATGGCGATCTCGACGACCGCGGACTGGCCGGGCGCGAGCGTTACCTGTCGGTACGCCTTCAGCTCGCGATCCGCCCACGTCACGGACGTCACGCGGTCGCTGATGTAGGCCTGCACCGTCTCGATCACCGGGCGCGACCCTGTGTTCGCCACCGTGACCTGTGCGTCGATCGAGCCGCCCGGGGCAACGTCGGCGGTACCGACCCGGAGGTCGGAGTACGTCACGGTGCTGTACGACAGGCCCTGGCCGAACGTGAAGAGTGGATCCTGGGTGAGGTCGGCGTAGGTGTCGCCGTGCTGGCCGCGGATGGAGTTGTAGTAGGTCGGCTGCTGGCCCACATGCCGGGCGAATGAGATGGGCAGCCGGCCGGTCGGCTCGATCAGGCCGAGGAGCAGCTCGGCGATCGCCCGCCCGCCCCGCATCCCCGGGTTGAACGAGACGACCAGCGCCGCGGCCGACAGGGCTGACTCGGGCAGGACCATCGGCTTGGACGACATCAGGACCACCACCATGGGCGTCCCCGTGTCCGCCAGCGCATCGAGCAGGGCCACCTGGGACCCGAACAGCTCCAGCGTCGCCGTCGAACGGACCTCACCGACGAGGTGCTTGTGGTCGCCCACGACCGCGACGACCACGTCGGCGGCCCGCGCCGCGGCGACGGCCTCGTCGAGCTGGTCCTGGTCGACAGGTGCAGCCACTGACACCGGGGGCTGCGTCATCCGGAGGATCTCGAAGTCATCGGGGCCCTCGGTGATGATGTCCGCACCGCGGGCATGGTGCACCTGCCAGCCTTCCGGGGAGACCGTCCGCAGCCCATCGACCACGGTCTCGATGGTGCCGCGCGGATGGCCCTCGGACATCCAGTCGACCTGTCCTGAGGCTCCGGCCCAGTCGCCCAGGGTCGTATCGGGGTTGTCGGCGTTTGGCCCCACCACGGCGATCGTCAGCGGACGCCCCGACCCGGGCAGTGCCCGCCCGGCCGGCCCCGGGGCCAGCCCGCCGGCGAGGGGAAGGACGCCGTCATTGCGCAGCAGGACCAGGCTGCGTCGGGCCAGGTCGAGGTTCGTCGCCGCATGGGCGGAGCTACCGATCACCACCGCCTGCTGGGCTGGGTCCGGACCGCGCGGGTCCTCGAACAGCCCGAGCTCGAACTTGAGCGTCAGGATCCGGCGCACGGCGGCATCGATGTCGGTCTCCGACACGAGGCCCTGGTCCAGCGCTTCGAGGGCACCCTCGAAGAAGGCGGGTGTGCACATCACGAGATCGTTTCCCGCACGGATGGCGACGGTGGCTGCCTCGACCGCATCTGCGCAGACCCGTTGCTCCCAGACCATCCGGCCCACGTTGTCCCAGTCGGTCACCAGTGTGCCGGAGAACCCCCACTCACCCTTGAGGACCTCGTTGATCAGCCAGGAGTTCGCTGTGATAGGCACGCCCTCGATCGACTGGTAGCCCAGCATGAACGTCCGGCATCCCGCGCGCGCCACCCGCTCGAACGGCGGCAGGAACCACGACCGCAGCTTGCGCCGGCTGATGTCGGCCTCGCTGGCGTCGCGGCCACCCTGCGTCTCGGAGTAGCCGGCGAAGTGCTTGGCGCACGCCAGCACCGCTGTCGGGTCGCTGAGCCCGTCGCCCTGGTATCCGCGCACCATCGCCGAGGCAAGCTCCCCGATGAGGAACGGATCCTCGCCGAACGTCTCCCCCACGCGGCCCCAGCGCAGGTCGCGCGCGATGCACAGCACCGGCGAGAAGGTCCAGTGCAGGCCGGTGGCAGCAACCTCCACGGCGGTCAGTCGTGCGCCCCTCGAGACGAGGTCCGGGTCCCAGGTGCAGGCCATCGCCAGTTGCGTGGGCAGGATGGTCGCACCGGGCCAGAACGAGTGGCCGTGAATCGCGTCGTCGGCCGTGAGCAGCGGGATCCGCAGCCGAGTTCCGCGCGCCAGTTCCATTGCGCGGACCAGTCGCTCGGGTGAGGTGTGCAGGATCGACCCGGCGTGCATCCGCTCGACTGCCTCAGCCAGGTCCTCCTGGGCGTCCAGCTGGAGCATCTGGCCCACCTTCTCGGGCAGGGTCATCCTCCCCATGAGGTCGTCAAGGCGCTCCTCGGTCGACAGGGAGGAGTCCAGGTAGCGCTCGTTGCTGGTCACCAATGCAGCCTCTCACCTGACGGTCCCTGAATCTCGCCGGTCCGGCCAGCGGTGCAGGTCTGCGGACGCACGGTGCCTGTCTCGGGACGCGCGCGACTGCTCGGGCGGGTAGCGTGCGACTGCAGCAGGGACAGAGGAGGCTGACATGGCGGTTGAGGAGTACGTGCTCATCGTGGCCATCTATGCCGACTCCGGTGAGGCCGTCGCCGACCTGCATTCCATCACCGCTCCCGATGCCTTCGGTGCGGCTGTGGGCGGCGCGGGGATCCTGCATCGTGACTGGCGGCAGGCAGCGCTTCAGCAGGGCAGCGGCGGCACGTTCGCATACGGGATCGGGACCGGGGCAGCGGCGGGAATCGTTGCCGGGGTCTTCCTCGGCATGCCGCTGCTGGGTGCGGCCGCTGGCGCCGTCGTCGGCGGTGCGATCGGTCGGCGCATCGGCCGCGAAGAGGTGGATGGGCTCGTCGCCCTGCTCGATGATGCGATCCCGGTCGGTGGAACGGCCCTGCTGGCCGTCGTGACCGAGGAGCGCATGGTCGAGGTCCGATCGGCGATGACCCGGGCGCTGCGGACAACGGGGCGGGTCCTTGACGAGGGCCCCTTGACCCGCCATGTTCGCGCGTTCGTGCGCGGGAACCCCGAGGTGATGGAGGCGCTCGACGTCCAGGCAGGCCGAACCGAGTAGGCCTGAGGCCGGGCAAGGTTCAGGGGCGTACGAGCCGGATCAGCCCGTCAGCACGGATCACCTCAAGCCCTGAGAAGTCGGCAAGCCGAGGCAGGCCATCGGTCGTTGCTGAGGTGTGACCGCCGACGACGACGGGGCGGCCACCGGAGGCGAGGGCGGCGTGCAGACCGGCCTCGGCATCCTCGAAGACGACGCAGTCCTCGGGCGGGACCCCCAGGATCGTGGCTGCCCGCAGGTAGCCCTCCGGCGACGGCTTGCCGCTCGTCACATCCTCAGCTGTGATGATCACGGTGGGAGAGGCAACACCTGCAGCGGCCATCCTGCGGCGAGCCAGCTCCCGGGAGGCCGAGGTGACCACCGCCAACGGAGCGCCCTGCAGCGCGCGCAGCAGGTCCGCCGCGCCGGGCACCTCGACGATCCCTTCCAGGCGCTCCAGCTCATCGGCGTCCAGCTCTGTGGCGGCCACGTGGGCGTCCACCCCAGGCGGCAGGAAGTGCCGCACCGTGTCGATGGTCAACCGACCGTGGGCGTGGAGCAGGACCTCCTGCGGGTCCGCGTCGTATCGATCGGCGAACTCGGCCCAGACCTGCTCCACGACTGCCGTGGAGTCGACAAGTGTGCCGTCCATGTCGAAGAGGAGCGCGGCCCCGGCAACGTCGAATCCACGGGTCATCCCCCGACGGTACTCAGCGCTTGGTGTGGATGGGGCGCCCATGGCGCGGTCATGTCACTCGCCCCGGGACGGGCCGGGGCACTCCGCGCGTCGCGTTGAACGGTTGTGTGGCTCAGTGAACGAACGTGTAGGATGGTGAACGTGCATTCAGCCGGGTCCGTGCCCCCAGATGACCGGACGGTTCGTGCGCGGGTGCGGGATGCGGCGATCGAACTGGTTGCTGCTGGTGGTGTCGAGGCGTTGACGGCCCGAGCTGTGGCTGAGCGCGCCGGTGTCTCGCCTGGTTCGGTCATCAACAACTACGGCTCCATGGAGGGCTTGCGCCGCGCGTGCGACGAGCATGTGGTGGCCATGATCCGGCAGCGGAAGGCAGCCGCGATGGCAGCGGGCACGTCCTTCGATCTGGTCGGGGCGCTCAGGGAGGCCGACATGGGCCCTCTCAGTGCCTATCTCGCAGCCGTCATGGCCGAGGACTCCCCCGCCGTGGCGCAGCTGGTCGACGAGATGGTGGCCGACGCCGTGGCCTACAGCGCCACCGGCGTGCAGACCGGCATGCTCCGGCCGACTGACGACCCCAGGGGACGAGCGGTCATCCTGACCCTTTCCGGGCTCGGGACACTCGTGATGCACCGCCACTTGTCACGTCTGCTCGGCGTTGACCTGACCGCCAGTGGCGCCGGCCCCGAGTCGCTGGCCGCGTACATCCGACCCCTCTACGAGTTCTACGCGGGCGGCCTCTTCACCGAGGAGTTCAGCGCCCGCGCGACGGCCACGCTGGGCGACCTCGCCCGTGCCCAGCCTGGCGCGCCACCGGGCCGAACCGCCAGTCCCGGTGGAATTCCGAGCCAGGGCTCCAGCGAGATCAGCCCTGACAGCACCGAAGAATCGGACTCAGACGCCGGCGAGGCCGGCCCGGGAGGGAACAGTGACTGAACAGATCGCCCTGCACACCGAGGGCCTGACCAAGCACTATGGGGAGGTCAAGGCGCTGGTCGACCTCAACCTTGATGTGCGACCGGGTGAGGTGTTCGGCTTCCTGGGGCCCAACGGAGCGGGCAAGACGACCACGATCCGCACCGTGATGGACGAGATCCGGCCAACATCGGGGCGTGCGTCGATCCTCGGGATGGACTGCCACGAACAGTCGGTGGAGATCCGCCGGCGCATCGGGTACCTGCCCTCCGACCTGGCGCTCTACCCGAACCTCACCGGCAAGGACACACTGACCTACTTCGCGAACCTGCGCGGCGGGGTGGACTGGGCCTACGTCGGCGAGTTGGCTGACCGCCTCGGCGCCCAGCTCGACAGGAAGGTCGGTGACCTGTCCTCGGGCAACCGGCAGAAGGTGGGTGTGATCGCCGCCTTCATGAACCGCCCCGAGCTGCTGATCATGGATGAGCCCAGCAATGGCCTTGACCCACTGGTGCAACGGGAGTTCCAGACCATGATGCGCGAGGTGGTGGGCGCAGGAGCCAGTGTCTTCCTGTCCAGCCACACGCTCTCCGAGGTCCAGCGGGTCGCCGACCGGGTGGGGATCATCCGGCACGGGAGGCTCATCGCCCTGGAGACGGTCTCCAGCCTGCGATCGAAGGGCATGCGCAAGGTGGAACTCGAAGTGGGGTCCACCGCCGACGCGGCGCTCTTCGAGGCGGTTCCGGGGGCGCGTGATGTGGTCGTCGAGGACACCCGGGTCCAGCTGTCCTTCGAGGGCTCGATGGAGACGCTGCTCAAGGCCGTGGCGGGGACCTACGAGCTGGTGGACATCTCGACCCAGGACGCTGACCTCGAGGAGGTCTTCCTCACCTACTACCACGATGACGTGGTGAACGGCCGAAATGGCGGGAGCGACTCCGTGACCTCGGGCGGGGCACCCTGATGCTCACCTCGGTGTTCACGAAGAGCGTCCGGGACCGTTGGCGCGGTGTCACGATCGGTGTCGTCAGCCTGGCCGCGCTGTTCTACTTCGGAATGGTGGTCTACCAGGACATCGACCTGAGCATCTACACCGACCTGGGGCCAACGTTCGAGGCCCTGATCGGGATCGGCGCGGATGCGGACGCAGCGTCGCTGGCCTACAACGCGATCTACGGCAGCTACGGCGCCCTCATAATGGCCGGATTGGCCATCGCAATGGGGGCGGGGTACATCGCCGGCGAGGAGCGCAAGGGCACCGTGGGGGTCCTGCTGGCCAACCCGCGCAGCCGCACGCAGGTGCTGGTGGCGAAGGCCGCCGCGATGGTCACGCTGCTCGTCCTCGGCGGCCTGGGGCTCTGGGCCGCTGGGGTGGCCACCCCGGCCGTGCTCGACGTGAGCATCAGCGGGATGGACGTCACGGCGTTCCTGGTGCACCTCACGGTGCTCACCGTGTTCTTCGGCTTCCTGGCGCTGGCAGTCGGCTCCTGGTCGGGCAAGTCGGGGGTCGCGGCGGGGGTGGGTGCCGGTGTCCTGGCGCTGTCGTTCTTCGCCGTGGGACTCGTGGAGCTGATCGAGGGCTGGGAGGGCCTCGCGAAGCTGTTCCCCTGGTACTACTTCTCCGGCAGCGACCCGCTGCTCAACGGGATCGAATGGGGCCACATCGCGATCCTCATCGGTGCCAGCGCCCTGCTGTTCGTCGTGGCGCTGGTCGGCTACAACCGACGCGACCTGCGAAGCCGGTCGACCGGTGTCAGCCTCCTTGACCAATTGCGCTCGCATCCGGTGACGGCCAAGCTCGGCGAGCGCCTCGCGGGCTCAGCCCGGGTGTCGAGCATCGCGATGAAGACAGCCTCCGAGCACCAGGGCCTGCTGTTCGTCGTCTCGGCGCTGATGTTCCTGGTGATGGGGCTGATGATGGGACCGATCTACACGTCCATCGAGGGGTCGATGGCCGACTTCGGTGACGCGCTTCCCGAGCAGCTGCTCGCACTGTTCGGCGGCGGAGACCTGTCCACCGCAGCGGGCTTCTACCAGATCGAGACCTTCGGCATGGTCGCCCCGATCGCGCTGATGGTGGTCACCATCACCATCGCCGCCAAGGCACTGGCCGGCGAGGAGGAGAACCGCACGATGGGGCTGCTCCTGGCCAATCCGGTCAGTCGTAGGACCGTCGTGGCCCAGAAGGCAATCACCATGGTGGTCTTCGGCGGCATCGTCGGGTTCGCGATCTTCGCGGGCACGGCCCTCGGGGTCCTGATCGGCGGGGTCGATCTGAACCTCGTGAACCTCGCGGCGACGTGTGTGCTGGTCACCCTGATCGGCCTGCTCTTCGGTGCGTTGTCGCTGGTGATCAGCGCGGCGACCGGGCGGGTGGCCCTGGCGATCTTCATCCCGGTCGGCGCGGCCCTGCTCTTGCACACCATGAATGCCCTGGCTTCGCTGAGTGATGCCTGGTGGGGCGCGCTCTCGCCGTTCCACTACTACTTGGGCAACGATCCGCTCAACAACGGGATGGACTGGGGGGGCGCAGCCGTGCTGACATTGCTGACCGTTGTGCTGATCGTGCTGGCGTTCCCGGCATTCGACCGGGCCGAGGTGCGCGAGCACGCATGAGCCCGGCCTGAGCGGGACGGACACTCTTCCGAGGGTGTGCACCCCGGGTCGTGGCTGGCGGGAGCGCGTCGGGTGGTCCAGGCGCACCGTGCGGTGCGGCGCTGCAGTATGGTCCGGCGGGATAGGGATGCTGGGGCCAGCCACGTCGCGACTGGTGCGTTGGGTCCTCGCCAACCGTTCGGTGAGTGTGCAGACCAGGCAGAGAGGGAATCTCGTGGAGAGCGCGAGCCGGGTCACCAGGGCAACCGGGCGCGGTAGTGGGGCGCTGGCATGAGCGCGGCGGCACCGGCGGCTGCAGCGGAGGTCAGTCGCGGGGACCTGCTGCGCGTCATCGGCGCGTCCGTGGTCGTCGCGATCCCGGTCTCCCTGGTAGCGATGGGATTCCTTGAGCTGGTCAACCTTGCGCAGACCTGGGTGTGGCAGACCGCGCCTGCCGATCTCGGCTACGACATGCCTCCGTGGTGGTGGCCGATCCCGTGGCTCATGCTCGCAGGCGCGCTCGTGGCCGCCGCGATCGCCTCGTTCCCGGGCCGCGGAGGGCACATCCCCGCTCACGGCACCGGGGGTGGACCCACGCCGCCCAACTACGTGCCCGGTGTGTTCCTGGCAGCCATGGCCAGTTTGCCCTTCGGGGCCGTGCTCGGCCCTGAGGCGCCCTTGATCGCCCTGGGGATGGGGCTGGCCATCTGGCTGTCGCGGGTGATCCGGCTCTCGCCCGGGGGCCGGATCGAGGCGCTCATCGGTACGGCCGGGTCAGCCGCTGCCATCTCGATCATCCTCGGCAATCCCCTGACCGCTGTGATCTTCATGGCGGAGGCGGTGGCGCTCGTGGGCGGCCCGGTGATCGCTGCGACCATCGCCGCCCTGCTGGGCGTCGGCGTGGGAGCCGTCCTCTTCACCGGCCTCGGAGAGCTTGAGGGGGTTCAGGCCCAGTCATTGCAGCTCGTGGAGCTCGCCTCGGTTCCGGTGCCCGGGGTGGGCGACCTCCTCTGGGCCGTTCCCTTCGGGGTCGGAGCCGCCTTTGCCATGACGGCGGTCTTTGCTGCGGGGTTGCGGGTCGAAGCTGTGCTGCATCCCATGACGCGACCCCGCCTCATCGGTGCCACGATGCTGGTCGGCCTGGCGGTCGCCCTGTGTGCATCGGCCTACTCGCTGCTCACGGGCAGGAGCCCCTTCGATGTGGCCTCATCGGGTACCGACACCCTGGTGGCCCTCACCACCGACCCGGCGTCCTGGAGTTCCGCTGCCCTGATCGCCCTGATCCTCTTCAAGGGCCTGGCCTACGCCCTGTCCCTGGGTTCGTTCCGGGGCGGTGCGATCTTCCCGTCCATCATGCTGGGCGGCGCCCTGGGGATGCTGCTGGCTCCGCTGCCCGGCTTGGGCGTGTCCGGTGGGGTGGCCGTGGGAATGGCTGCCTTCACCTCGGCGGGCATGAAGATGCCGCTGAGCTCGGTGGCGTTGACCATCCTGCTCTTCGGATCCAACGCATCCGAGGTGTTCCCCGAGGTTGCGATCGCAGCCGTGACCGCCTTCACGGTGCGCCTGGCGATCGAGAAGCGGCAAGCAGCGGCCTCCTCTGCGGAAACAGCCAGCGAGAGGGCTCACGGGGACTCCCCAGCCGCTGGCTCCGGATCCGGTTCGGGTGAAGCCAGCTGACGTCAGCACGTCAGCACGTCAGCACGGCGCGGTGATGGGCAGTCGGGCAAGCATGCCGTCGTACGTCAGCCACACGGATCCGTCCGCCCCGATGGAGAGCCCTCCGAACACCCCGAGCGGTTGGCGGGAGACGTGCCCTGCAGGGTCGACGCAGACCAGCGTCAGCCCGGCCTCGGCCATCCCACATACGGATCCGCCCGGGGCAAGTGTCAGCGATGACAGCCCTGCAGCCTCTGTGAACAGTGTCCACCCGACCTGTGCATGACGGGCGACGACGGGGTCTGCATCCGGCGCGCCGACCGGGGTGACCAAGGCCCAGAGGTTCCCCGCGGCGTCGGCGGCGAGGTCGAGAAGGTCCTCGCCCGGATACGGCAGTGGCGTCCATCGGCCATCCCACCTGAGCAGCTCGGTGTACGGGGACGGGTGATCGACATCGCTGTCTGGCCGAATCGTCACGTAGAGCGCCTCACCTGCGTCGGCGTGTACCGATGCAACGGTCTCGACGCCTGCGGGCAGCGGCACCGACATCCTTGGGCCCTCCGGCCCAACCAGCTTGATGGCGTCCCCGGGCTCGATGAACGTGGTCCCCCACGCGACCATCCCCGGCTCCAGCACCCACACGGCGCCATCTGGGCCCGCGGTGGTCAAACCGTTCGCAGGACCCTGCTCGACGATCCGGCGCTGGCCCTCGACGAACCTGACCATTCCCTTGTGCGTCGAGGTCCAGACCGAACCGTCCGTCGCCATGGTCAGCTTCGCTGGCCTTGCCTCCGGGCGGAGCCGCCAGCCGATGGAGTCCCAGTAGGGGCCCATGCGCCATTCGGACTCCCAACGGCCTTCGTGGTAGTGGAACAACGATGATCCGGAACCGAGCCACAACTCGTCGGAGGACACGGCTCTGACGTGGCCGAACGACGGCTGATGGCCGGAATCCCCGATGATCTCCTCATCCACCTGGGGATGCCAATCGGTCCGAGGACCGATTCGGGCAGGCGCCCACACCGGCGTCAACTCGTCGTCATCCACGCGGAGGAGCCCCCGTGCCCCGGCAGCGAACACGTGATTGCCGGATGCGGCCATCGCCTGGATCGACTCGTGATCCGAGCCAGCGCCGTGCTGAGGACCGATGGCCTCCCACCCGAGGGAGGCCTCCCAGCGGGCCAAGCCCGCGTCGCCCTGTAGCCACAGGCGTCCGTCCGGGGTGAGCGTGAGCAACCGGAAGGTCGCGTTGGCGAACGCGCGAGCGGGCATGGGGAGCGCGAGAGTCTGCCAGGACGAGTCACGGAATACGAACACCCTGTTCCCGCTGGAATAGGCGACTCCCCCTGTCGCATCGGAGACGATCCTGCTCTTGCGGCTCGAGGACACCGGCGCGTTCGTCCTCTGCCACGCCAGGCCGTCGAAGCGGACCAAGCCTGCCTTCGCGCCCACTCCGGAACGAAGGCAACCGAACGCCCACACCTGCCCATCCGGGCCGATCGCGAGCGAATCGGCTGAGATCAGTCGATCGGCACCCACCATCGACCACCCGCCTGACGTGTACTTCGCGACTCCCGCCGGGCTGCTGACCCACACGCCGGAGTCAACCTCGACGAGGTCCCGGATGGGGTCATCGCCGCGGTAGGCCTCGGGCACGACGAGCTCGCGCACGAAACGATATCCATCGAACAGCGCCACGCGATCCTCGTACAGCAACCAGACGCCCGTTGAGGCCGACGGCCGAAGGGTAGCTACCGTCCCGAACGCCAGATCGTCACCGATGTCCCAGGTGCTGGCCTCTCCAGTGCGTGGGTCGACGCGGAACAGACGCCACGGTGAGTGGATCCACACAGCCCCCGTGCCGTCCACGACCATGCCCTCGGCGGCGAGGTTCGACGCCGACGCGCGGGTGTCCGCGCCGGGGGCCACGAGAATCTCGATCCCGGTCGGGGCGAGCGCGCTCGTCGTTGACATGTCCCACCAGACTGAGCGATGTCCCTCGACGACCAGCTCTGCATCCCAGGGCCAAGCACCGGCGCGAGGCTCTGATCCTCCCGAGAATCTCGCCACGTCGGGGCCTGCGACTCCTGAACTGCACCCGACGACGAGCGCCCACGCGCCAAGCATTCCCATGATCCGTGCCACCAGGTGTGCCATGGCACCTCCCGTGCGGGACGCCCCACTCCCCTCACCGCCAGCACAGCACGGGCAGCGGGCCGTGGGTCAGAGGCGCAGGTCCTGAGTTCCAGGCGAGGTGCGGCCACGGCCTGCTGCTCGGTGGACTCGAGGCGGCTGGACACCGTGCTGCTCGGAGGTCTTCTGCGGTTGGCCGACGCCTCGTGAGGGCCACTTGCTCGATGTGCGCGTGACGGCGCTCAACTGTTGCCGGCCGCGCTGGCTCCGGCGCGGTCGGCACATCAGAGTGACTTCACAGCTTCACCGCTTCAGAACGGAGCGGTGACGGGCAGCCGGGCCAGCATTCCCTCGTAGGTCAGCCACACCGATCGGTCCGTTCCGATGGAGAGCCCTCCGGACACCCCGAGCGGTTCGCGGGAGACGTGCCCTGCGGGGTCGACGCAGACCAGGCACAGGCCCACTTCGGCCATCCCGCACACGGAGCCGCCGGGCCCCAGCGTCAGGGATGACAGCCCTGTTGCCTCTGGGAACAGCGACCAGTCTCCCTGCGCGTAGCGGGCGACGATGGGGTCTGCCTCCGGCGCACCGACCGGGGTGACCGCGGCCCAGAGGCCTCCGCCGGGGTCGGCGGCGAGGTACACGAGGTCCTCACCCGGATACGGCAGATGCGTCCACCCGCCGTCCCATCGCAGGAGCTCCCGGTACGGCGACGGCTCGTCGTGATCGCTGAGGGGCCGCATCGTCAGGAACAGGCGGCCGGCGGCGCTGGAGTGCACCGATGTGACCGCGTTCGCACCGTTGGGCAGCGGCACCGATCCTCTCCGGCCCTCCGGCCCGACCAATGTGATGTCGTCCCCGGGTTCGCGGATTGTGGCCCCCCGCACGGCCGTCCCAGGTTCCACCACCCATACGGCGCCATCAGGGCCTGCTGAGGTCAACCCGTGCGCAGGACCCTCGTCAACGATCTGGCGCTGGCCCTCGACGAACCTGACCATTCCCCTCTGCGTCGAGGTCCAGACCGAGCCGTCCGTCGCTACGGTCATCTTCGCGGACCTTGCCTCAAGGGGAAGCGACCAGGGGATGGAGTTCCAAGCGGGACCCATGCGCCATTCGGACTCCCAGCGACCTCGGTGGTAGCGGAACAACGATGACCCTGACGCGAGCCACACCTCGTCCGAGGACACAGCTCTCAGGAGGCCGAAGGACGGCTCCCGGCGGGCGTCCGAGTTGATCCCCTCATCCACCTGGGGATGCCAGTCCGTCCGGGGTCCGATTCGGACTGGTGCCCACACGTGCGTCAACTCGTCGCCATCCACACGGAACAACCCCCGACCCCCGGCCACGAAGACCTCGTTGCCGTCGGCGGCCAGAGCCTGGATCGTCAGGTCATCCCACCCGGCAGACGCAGGGCCGACGGCCGTCCACCCGGAGGACGCCTCCCACCGGGCCACTCCCCCCTCGCGCTGAAGCCACACGTGTCCGTCCTCGGTGACCGCAAGGGACCGGACGGCTCCCCAGCCGGTGTTGTCCCACCCGAGGGTCTGCCACTCGGTGCCGGCGGACCGATAGACGCCGTTGCCAATGACGTAGATGAGGTCCTCTCCCACGTTGGCGATGACTTCTTCCTGCGGAACCATGGGTACGGGCCCGCCCACCTGCTGCCACGTCTGCCCGTCGAAGCGCACGACGCCCCTTGGCGTGCCGTTCACGACGCCAAGGCGACCTGACGCCCAGACCTGCCCAGGTGGACCGATGGTGAGGGATGCGGCCGACCGCAGTCGATCATCGCCCACCATCGACCACAGCCCAGAGTCATAGCGTGCGACCCCCGCCGGGCTGGCGACCCATGCTTCGGAGCCGAACTCGACGAAGCTCCGAATGGGCTTGTCGAGGCGGTAGGCCCCGGGGACGATGAGCTCGCGGACGAAACGGAGTCCATCGAAGAGCGCCACGCGATCCTCGTACAGCAACCAGACCCCGGCCGAGACCGACGGCCGAATCGACGACACCGTCCCGAACGCCAGGTCGTCACCGATGTCCCAGGTGCTGGCGTCGCCGGTGTCCGGATCGATCCGGAACAGCCGCCACGGTGAGTGGATCCACACCGCCCCGGTGCCATCCACGGCCATTCCCTCGACCGCCAGGTTCGACCTCCGCTTGCGGGTGTCCGATCCCGGGGCCACCAGAAGCTCGATCCCGGTCGGGCTGAGGTCGCGGGGCGTCGGCCTGTCCCACCAGACGCAGGGCCGTTCGCCGACGACCACCGCTGAGTTCCCCGGCCAGGCTCTGGACCGCGAATCTGAGTTTGCCGAGGCTCCCTCGGCACCGGGGTCCACGGCGCCTGGACTGCAGGCAACCACCAGCGCCCACGCGGTGACCAACCCCGTCATCCGTGCCACCAGATGTGCCATGGCATCTCCCGAGCGGGGAGCCCCAATCCCCTACTCCCAGCAGAGCACGGGCGGCCGTCGGGGGCCAGAGGCGCAGGTCATGACTATCCGCGGAACGGGGTCGGACCGATGCGCTACGCGGTGGCACTCGGCGGGGCTGGTCCACGCCTCGTGAGGGCCACCTGCTCGATCAGCGCATGACGGCGCTCAGCGGCCGGGACCGAGTGGTCGGCCATCCATGACGCGGTCATTGCGGCAGCGTGGTCTTCGACCCGGCGCCCGAGGCCGCCGATGATCCCGCGGACGTCATCCGGTGCCTTGTTCTGGCTCATCTTCGCCTTGGCCTCGACCCGGGTGAGCCTGATCTCGAGGCCGACGATCGCCCGAAGCATCCGGTCGACGTAGTCCCCCGGCACGTCGTCGACGGAGTACTGGGTCTCATGGGCCGCAGTGAGTCGGCGTACCGCGTCCCCGGTCCACTGGGGGTCGTCGTGGACGACCAGGTTCCCGTAGGCATGGACGGTCAGGTAGTTCCAGGTCGGCACCACCTGGCCGTGCCCGGCCTGCGACGGGAGCCAGCGAGGGGAGATGTAGTGATCGGCACCGTGGACGATGACCATCGCATCCCCGAGGACCGGGTCGGAGCACTGGCGGTTGTTCCGGGCGACGTGGGTTATCAGCGCGCCGTGTTCGCCGATCCTCGGGTCCAACAGGAACGGCAGGTAGGTGGCTACCAAGCCATTCGCGTGGGCTGTGACGAGGTCAGCCGCGCCGATCCCGGACAGCAGCTCGTGGACCTCTTCGGACGACATCGCGAAGTGGTTCGGGACCTCCATGAGGCTATTGTCCCAGCCGACTCCTCCTTCTCCCACCCGCATCGCCTGCAAACGCTCGGTACTGGTCGAGCACCGCAAGGCACCGCCTGCGCCGCCGCGTGGGTCCGATCGGTGCTGCGCGATGTCTACGGTTGCCCCGGGCCGGCGGGGCCCAACAGGCGACCGCGGCGGTGCGGCCGACCGGGTCCGCGCGCGAACCCTCAGTCGCCGTGGGCCTCGTTCAGACATCGGGGCAGATGAGCCACTCCGGGACGGCCTGGAACCCCTTGGCGACCGGCCTGCGCGGATCGGAAGCACCCCGTGTTGAGGTCAGCGTCCCCTGCTCACCGTGCGCACGCTCGC
>CAVWAR010000008.1:0-217703 GCA_963753075.1 uncultured Actinomycetes bacterium | reverse complement strand
CCGGTCGGTTGGGGGTTCGAGTCCCTCCGGGCGCACAACGTGGCAGGTCAGGAGGCCGTATTGGTTCCGCTAGCTGTCGGATTCGGGCTCCGCACATCAACGAGGCCTTGCTTGGACTTCTGGGTTCAGCCGTAGACCCACCACCGGTCCGATGCCAACGACCAGCACCGTCTACGTCGGCGTCCCAACCGACTGGCCTCGCCGTGCGGCTGATTCGTACGGCGATCGGTCGTCGTTCCACGTCGCAGGCGGCGGATCCCACACCGGGTGGGTGGCACGCAGGCTGGGCGGTGTGATGGATCCGCCACGCGCCCACCTCGGCACCTCGGTAGAGGCAGGTCGTTCGGCTCTTCCTGGCCCCAGCTCGTGGGGGCTAGCGTGGGGACCGAGTCAACTGGATACGGGACGGGGTGGCGGGTCATGAAGCGGGCACTGTTGGTGGGGATGGGTCTGGTTCTCGTGGGTGGTGTGGTCACACCGGTGGTGGCACCGACGGGCGCGGACAGCGCCTCGGCGGTTCCTCGCGCGGCGATGCCGTTCGACTTCGACGGGGACGGGTACGCCGACCTCGCGGCTGGGGTTCCCGGGGAGAACCTGCGGGGCAAGCGCAACCCGGGGGCGGTGCAGGTGCTGTACGGATCGGCGTCGGGGGTCACCGCGCATGACCAGTTGTGGCATCAGGGGCGCAAGGGTGTGAAGGGCGCGCTGGAGAAGGGCGACCGGTTCGGTGCGGTGCTGGCCTCCGGCGACTTCGACGCCGACGGCTACGCCGACCTGGCGATCGCCATCCCCGAGGAGAACATCAAGACCAGGAAGGACACCGGCGCGGTACAGGTGCTCTACGGCAGTCGCGCCGGGCTGACCGCTGCCGGTGACCAGGTGTGGCATCAGGGCAGCAAGGGGGTGCCCGGCAGCAATGGCAAGGAGGACCGGTTCGGTTCGTCCTTGGCTGTCGGGGACTTCGACGGCAACGGGTACGCCGACCTCGCTGTCGGAGTGCCCGGGGAGGACGTCGGCGACGCCGTCGGCGCGGGGCGGGTTGTCATGCTGCGTGGCTCAGCCTCGGGCCTGACCTCCGCCCGCGCGCAATCGTGGGGCGAAGGGTCTGCGGGCGTGGCCAGCAAGCCACGGCGCTACGAGCACTTCGGGCGAGTGATCGCCGCCGGCGACGTGAACGCCGACGGCCGGGACGACCTGGCCATCTCGGTGGGGCAGGTCGGGGACAGTAGCGTCCACCTGCTGCTGGGCAGCCCGACTGGGTTTACCGCGTCGGGCGCTCAGTTCTTCAGCCTCGGTGACCTCGGGCTCGGCGAGTACGGGGCGACGGGCGCGGTGGCGTCGCTGTGGCTGGGCGATGTGAACGCCGACGGTCACGACGACCTCACCCTGGGTAGGTTCCGCGGCGGGGTCGCGGTGCTTCACGGGCATCCCGACGGGTTGCACCCCGGTCCGCTGGCCGCGCCGGGCCAACCGGGCACGGACACGATCTGGTCCGGGTACGAGTCCCCAGCCATGTCCGGTGATGTCACCGGCGACGGCTACGCAGACCTGATCCTCAGGCCCGACCCCGCCCCCGGGGGGGTAGCGCCGGTGTCCGAACCGGCTCATAAGATCGGGATCGTGATTGGGGCCAGCAATGGACTCGGCTCCGAGGTCACCCTGTGGCCCAACCTGGGCCTGCCGTATGCGCTCAACGTCCTTCCGTTCAGCGGCGGAACGGACATGTGGCTGGCTCTCGGCGATCTGGGCGGGGACTCCCGACGCGGTGGAAGCGTCACGGTGCTGCATGGAACCTCCGCCGGGACACCCGGGCCGGCCACCGTGTGGCACCAGGACAGCCCCGGCATCAAAGGAGCCGCCCAGGCCAACGACTACTTCGGCACCACCGTCGGCGGGGTCGCGTGGTCCTGAGCGCTGGTCGGAATCCGGCGCGGTTCACGTCACCTCAGCAGGCCTTGCCCATTGCGGGGTGCCGTAGCGGCCGACGGCCCAGAACGCGCATACGGTGCCGTGCGCGAGTACCCGGCAACCCCCGATTCGTGCTCAGCGCAACCGCCGGCGACCACCCCGGAACCGCGTGAATGGACCCTGTCGGTTGGCGGTTCGAGTCCCTCTGGGCGTTCAACGTGGCTGGTCAGGGGCGGTGTGTGGCGAAGACCGACCGGCCGGCCGACCTGCGGCTCACCGACCCCGCGCCGCCGGGAAGTCAGGTGCACGCTTGGCCAGGAACCCGGCAACACCCTCGGCGTACTCCGCACTGGCCCATGAGTGCTCGTAGATCGCGCGCACCTCGTCGTCCTCGTCGAGCTGGCCTGTGACGACCCGGTGCACCATCGCCTTCCCGCCACGCAACGACACTTGCGCCCGCGACGCGACCGTGCGCGCGACCGCCTGGGCGCGCTCGGCAACCTGGTCATCGGGAACCACCTCGTGCACCAGGCCTATCCGCAGCGCCGTGGCCGCGTCGAGCAGGTCGCCGGTGAGCAGGATCCAGCGTGCCCACGCCGCGCCGACCGTCTCGACCAGCCGCTCGGTCGACGGCAGCGCATAGACGATCCCGAGCTTGGCCGGCGTGACACCGAACCGGGATCCCTCGCCGCAGACCCGCAGGTCGCAGGCCACCGCGATCTGAGTGCCCCCGCCGATCGCGAAGCCCTCGATGAGCGCGATGGTCGGCTTGGGGAACGCGATGATCGCCTGCTCGCCAGCCTCGACCGCCTCTCCGTAGCGGCGGGCGCCCTCGGGGTCGGCACGCAGCGTGCGGAACTCGGCGATGTCCGCCCCCGCGCTGAACGGCCCGCCGGGTGTGCCGCGCAGCAGCACGACCTCGACAGCGTCGGCGGCGGCGAGCACGGGCATCAGGCGGCCGAACGCCTGCCACATCGCGTACGAGATGGCGTTGTGCTTGTCCGGTCGGCGCAGTCCCACAGCGGCCACCCCGTCGTCGACGCTGACCGTCAGGTGGTCAGCAGCATCGCCGAGCGCGGCGGCAACGCTCTCGTCGAATGGGGAGGGGGCAGGATCCGCAACGGACTCGTTCATGGCCGCATCGAACCACGTCGGACGCTGCGCCCCGATGCGGCGGTCCCGTCGAGCACGTCGAGCAGCCAGCGCGGACCCACCACCTGGGCGGGCAGCGCCGCACCCGAACTGGGCAGAGAGTCCCACCGGGCCCGCAGGCCGCGGTCGGCCGAGACCGCGATCACCTCGTGCCCGTCGGCCAGGAATTGGCGAGCGACATCCACCAGGGCATCGTCACCGCTGGTTCCATGCTGGGCCCTGTGCACGACGACCCAGCCCGGGTCAGCGGCCGACACAGCAGCGCCCTCCAGCACCGCCGACACGGCCCCGATCACCCGGACATCACCGTCCGGCCCGTGCACAGTCCCGGCCCGCAGGGTGGCCAGCGCCTCGAGCAGTCGGGACGCGGCGCCCACTCGGTCACGCCACCATCCGTCCGGCCGAGAACCGACAACGTTGGCTGCGTCCACGACCAGGACAGTCCGACGCACCCGGACCTGTGGCCACGTCAGCGCGAACCCCGGGTGCAGCGGGAGCGCATCGACCTCGTCGATGGGCACCCACCGCAGTGCGGCGCTCTCACGGTTGGCCACGGTGGTCACGGGTCGGGGGACGTCGGCGTAGACCGTGGTGTAGGACCACCCGCGGTGATCGTCGACGAAAAGGTGACGCACGCCGATCAAGGCCGGATCGAGCCCCGCCTCCTCGGCGGCCTCGCGCAGCGCGGCGGTGACCACGTCCTCATGGCTGTCGCGAGCACCGCCGGGCAAGCCCCAGGTGTCGCCGTGGTGACTCCAGGCCGCACGGTGCTGCAGCAGGACCCGGACGACGCCGGAGTCGTCGACTGCGTGCAGCAGCAGCCCGGCCGCGCCGTGCCGGCCCCAATGCCGATGACCGCGGGAACATCGCCCCCAGCCGTTGCCATCCCCATCCACGCCGGATGGCCTACGAGTACGCGCCTGCGGCGTAGATCAGCTCGTAGCTATGGCTGTAGATCTCCAGGATGTTGCCGAACGGATCTTCCATGTAGACCATCCGGTAGGGCTTCTCGCCCGGGAAGTACTCGCGGACCGGCATGCGTTGCTTACCGCCGGCCGCGACGATCTTCGCGGCGAGGCCTTCCACATCCGGATCCTGCACGCAGAAGTGGAAGATGCTCGTCTTCCAGTACTCGAAGTTGTTCTCCGGCGTCACCGCGTTGGGGAACTCGAAGATCTCCACACCGATACGATCACCGGTGGACAGGTGGGCGATGCGCAATGACCCCCAGTTGGGGCCGAACACATCGGTACACATCACGCCGATGGGTGACTCATCCTCGGTGATGGTGGTGGGCGCCATGATCAGGTACCAGCCCATGACCTCGGTGTAGAACTCCACAGCCGCGTCCAGATCGGTGACCGAAAGGCCGATATGGGAGAAGCTCCGCGGATAGACCTGAGACATCTGGGCTCCTTGTTGAGGTGATGCCGAGTGTGGCAGGTGTGGGCGGCATCGGCGCGGCGGTGTCGCAGGACTGACCATGGCGGGCGTCCACGCAGCCGCCCGGTGCGGGCATCGATCCCTGCTCACAGGCCCGGCATGCCCCGCGGATGCGCCGAGCGCAGGGTCTAGTGTCGGGTCCATGAGGGGTACTCAGAGGACCTACCTGCTCGTCGACGGGGAGAACATCGACGCGACGCTGGGTAACCTCCTGGGTCACCGGCCCAGTCCAGACGAGCGGCCGCGGTGGGACCGCCTGCTCACCTTCTTCGAGCAGCGCTGGGACCAGCCCGTCACGGGCCTGTTCTTCCTCGCGGCGAGCGCGGAACTCCCGCACGCCTTCGTCCAGGCGCTGCTCGCCCTCGGCTTCCGTCCGATTGCCCTGTCCGGGTCGGCCCAGGAGAAGGTGGTTGACATCGCGATCCAGCGCACGTTGGAGGCGCTCGTCGACCGACCAGACGACGTCGCACTGGCCAGTCATGACGGAGACTTCCTGCCTCAGCTGGAGCAGGTCTGCGACGGTCGACGGGTGGCGGTCGTCGGCTTCCCGGAGTTCCGTCACCGCGGCTTCCTCGGACTTGCCGAGCGAGGCCTTCAGCTGCTGGACATTGAGCACGACGTCGACGCATTCAACGTGCGACTCCCGCGTGTCCGGATCATCCCGATCGACGAGTTCGACCCGCTCGAGTTCCTCTGAAGGGGCCTGACGCGCCATCGGGTCACGCAGCCGCAGCCGCCAGCGGTTGATTCGCCCCAACGCCACGGCCGGCGGCCCGACCTAGACTGGGCCGGGTCAACGGCCCTGGGCCGGCTTGACGACTGCTGAGGGGGATGGTGTGGCTTCCGACCGTACCGCCCAGTTGTTCGCCCAATCGTTGGCCGCGCTGGCGGGCCCTGGGTCGCTCCCCCGACCCGGTCAACTTGAGGCGGTGGCCGCCCTGGTCGAGGGTCGCGAGCGGGTGCTGGTGGTGCAGGCCACGGGATGGGGCAAGTCCCTGGTGTACTGGACGGCCACCCGTCTGCTGCGTGCGGCGGGGTCCGGCCCGACGGTGGTGATCTCGCCCCTGCTGGCACTCATGCGGGATCAGATCGCGGCGGCGGCCCGGGTCGGGCTTGTTGCCGTGTCAGTGAACTCCGCGAACTTCGATGACTGGGAGGGCGTGTTCCAGGCGCTCCGAGACGATCAGGTCGACGTGCTGCTGGTGTCCCCCGAAAGGCTCGCCAACCCCAGGTTCGCTGACTTGGCACTGCCCCTGCTGGCCCGGTCAGGGCTGTTGGTCATCGATGAGGCGCACTGCATCTCGGACTGGGGTTTCGACTTCCGCCCCGACTACCAGCGGTTGACCAGCCTGCTGCTCCACCTGGGCCCGCGGACCCCGGTCCTGGCGACAACCGCGACCGCGAACGCCCGGGTCACCGCGGATGTCGCGGCCCAGCTGGGCCCGTCGACCCGGGTGCTGCGCGGCGACCTGGCCCGGACCTCCCTTGCGTTGTCGGTCGTCCCTGGACTCTCCGCGGTCGAGCGGTTCGCCTGGGTCGACGAGGCCCTGCGCCGGGTACAGGGTTCGGGAATCGTGTACTGCCCGACCGTTGCGATGTGCGAATCGCTGGCCGAGTTCCTGTCCCGCCAGGGCCACACTGTTGCCGCCTACAACGGCAAGACCGCCCCGGAGGCCCGGGAACGCATCGAGGATGCCCTACGCGACAACGCCCTGAAGGCTGTGGTCGCCACATCAGCGCTGGGAATGGGCTACGACAAGCCGGACCTGGCGTTCTGTGTGCACCTGGGCAGCCCCAGCTCCCCGGTGGCCTACTACCAGCAGGTCGGTCGCGCCGGGAGGCAGCTCGACCACGCCCTCGGGGTCCTGCTACCGGCCGGGGACACCGATGAGCAGCTGTGGGCATACTTCGCCACCGCCAGCCTGCCCGACCCCCAGCTCGCTCGCACCGTCCTTGAATCGCTCGCCGACGGGCCGAGGACACTTGTGGATCTGGAGAGCGAGACCGGTGGCAGGCGGACCCGACTTGAGGCGCTGCTCAAGCAGCTGCACGTCGACGGGGCTGTGCGCCGCGACGGCAGCCAGTGGTGTGCCACCGGGCAGGGCTGGGTCTACGACCAGGCCAAGTACGACGCGGTGATCGCGGAACGGCGGGCCGAGGCTGGCCTGATGCGTCAGTACGCATCCGGGACCCGCTGCCTCATGCAGGTCCTCATCGAAGCCCTCGACGACCCGGCTGCACAGCCATGTGGCCGCTGCTCGGCCTGCACCGGCCAACTACCCCTGCCAGGAGCCCGGCCCGACCCCGTGGCCGTGCGTGCGGCGACCGCGTTCCTGCGCAGCCAGACCTGGGTGGTCGCCCCGCGGAAGCTGTGGCCCCGAGGGGTGTCGCGGTCGGGAAGGATCGTCGCCTGTTCCGAGGGCAGGGCGCTCGTCTACGCCGATGATCCGGGCTGGCCTGAGTTGGTCGCCGAGCTCGATGGTCCAGACTCCCCTCCGAGCCCTGAGCTCATCGACGCCCTGCTCGGGGTCCTGCACGACTGGCGGCCACCCAAACCTGCTGCCATTGCAGCCGTCCCCGACCCTCACAATCCACAGCGAGTCGCAGGCATTGTCACGGCTCTCTCCACGCGACTGCGGCTGCCCGTGATTGCCGCACTGACGTGGGTCGGCCCCGCTGTGCCGGACAGGCTCGCGTCCGGTGCCCACGTCGCCGAACTCGAAGCCCGGCTCCGGTGGACCCGCGACGTCGGCATCCCCGAACAAGGGATCCTCCTGGTCAGCGCGTCGGCACGCACACGGTGGACCCAGACGGTCGCGTCAGCGTTGTTCCGCGAGGCCGGGGCAACCGACGTCCTCCCCCTCGTGGCGCACCTGAAGCCCTAGATACTCAAGAAGCTCGGGCCGGCACTCAGCGTTGGCGCACAACCGCGCAGGGAGCGGCACGAGCCCCCCGGAACGCGACCACGGTCAACCCGCTGGACGCCGGGGCCGTCAAGCGCTGCGCCGCCGCCAGCGGTGCGGTCGCTCCTTCGCCATCGGGCGTGCGTGTGCGAGCTTGGCCTGTTGCTTGAGCGCTTCCAACTGGATATCGCGGATCGCTTGGCCCAGGACCTCCGCGTCACCATCGTGGTCGCGGACCATCTTCGGATCGATGCTTGGCGACCCAGTCATAGCGGCCACCTCCTCATTCTCACCATACGCGCCTCAACGCTGACAGGCCTCGGTGGATCAGCACCTGACCGCACCATGCACTGTTCTGGTTCGCCCTGATCCATTCAAGACCCCGTCGAGCCCACGGCTGACACGGTCCCAGACCACGGCATAGGCCCCGATGATGATCAGGAACGCGATCTGGACGAGGACGAGAGAGCGGGGTAGTTGCCCAGACTGCCGATCGGTCGTCGTTGGGCCTTGTAGATGCCCGCCGCCGTCCGCCCGTCCCGGCCCACCACCCTGTAGGCGGGGAGGTGACCTACGATCGGGGCGGTGCGGTGGTGCCGATCGGTCGAATCCTCTGGAAGTGAGTGTGGACGTGGTTGAGCGCATGCCGGAGCCGATTGCCCAGGGGGATCCGGAGGCCGCGAGTCCGGTGCTGACGGTGGCCGGTGCACCTGCGGCCTTCCACCTGATGGCCAAACCGACGGGCGCTGTCTGCAACCTCGACTGCGAGTACTGCTTCTTCCTGTCCAAGGAGATGCTCTATCCGGGTAGCCGGTTCCGGATGGCCGAGGAGATCCACGACTCCTACATCCGCCAACTGCTGCAGGCCCACGTGGGCGCGCCGGAGGTCGTCGTGGCCTGGCAGGGCGGTGAGCCGACGATGATGGGCCTGGACTTCTTCCGGAGGTCCATCGAGCTGGAGCGGAAGTACGCGGCCCCGGGGCAGCGGATCCTCAACACGATCCAGACCAACGCGACGCTGCTCAACGACGAGTGGGGTCAGTTCCTCAAGGAGCACGAGTTCCTCGTAGGGATCTCGATCGATGGCCCACAGGAGATGCATGATGCCTACCGGGTCGACAAGGGTGGCAAGCCCACCTTCGACCGGGTGATGGCGGGGCTGGATGTCCTCAAGCGCCACAAGATCGACTGGAACGTCCTGACCACGATCCACGCCCGGAATGCCGATCACGGGCGCGAGGTCTACACGTTCTTCCGAGATGAGCTCGGCGCCGAGTTCATCCAGTTCATCCCCATCATCGAACGGGCCACCGAGGAGTCGTTCGCGATTGCCGACTCGGGTTGGGGCGACGGCGTGAGGGGCCGGCCCCTGTACAAGCAGGAGGGCAGCCTGGTGACCCATCGCTCGGTCGGGTCGCAGCAGTACGGGCGGTTCATGATCGAGGTCTTCGAGGAGTGGGTGCGCCGGGACATCGGGACGGTGTACGTCCAGATGTTCGACACAGCGCTGGCGAACTTCCACGGGGAGCCCGGTGGCATGTGTGTGCACGCCAAGACGTGTGGGTCCCAGCTGGCCATCGAGCACACCGGGGACCTGTACTCCTGTGATCACTTCGTCGAGCCCGACTACCTGCTCGGCAACATCCAGGACAAGACGATGCTCGAGCTGATCGCCTCGCCGCAGCAGAAGAAGTTCGGTCAGGACAAGTACGACACCCTCACCCAGTTCTGCCTGGACTGCGACGTGCGGTTCGCCTGCAATGGCGGCTGCCCCAAGGATCGCTTCGCTGTCGCACCGAGCGGGGAATCCGGTCAGCACCACCTCTGCCCGAGCTACAAGGACTTCTTCCATCACGTGGCGCGCCCCATGGACCTCATGAGCAGGCTGCTGCGAGCCGGCCGGGCCCCCGGGGAACTGATGGAGCTCTACGCCTCCGAGGACGCCAAGCGGGAGCGGAACGACCCATGCCCCTGCGGCAGCGGCCGCAAGTGGAAGCGCTGCCACGCGGTACCCGTGAGCCGATGAACCTCGTAACACGTTGTTGACCATCCCGACATGCAATGCCGACTCGGCAAGCACTAGCATCGATCGCGCAGCCCCGCTCGCCTCAGAAGACCAGGCCCGCGGGGCCTGTCCATGGGTGGGCTTCCCACGTCAGGGTCACGACCAACCAACCACCCGCGCGACCCGCATCGGGTTCAGGAGCGGGCCACGCCGGTCCGCACCCGACGGCTGACGCCAGCGTCGGGGGGCGCTGACCGATCTATCCCCTCAGCGCCCCCAGCGCGCTACTCGATCACCCTGAGTTCAACGGCCGCGAGAGATCCAGCCTCGAGGCCCTCGGCCCTGCGAACGGCCTTCTTCACGGGCAGCACATAGGTTTCGCGCGTCTTGTCCGGGAACAGCGACGTGCGCCAGGTCGTCGTCCCGATCGTGACCTCCACACGTATCGATCCGAAGCCGCCGGCCCGACCCCCGAACCGTTCCTCGATGTCGTCGGCCGCCTCTTCTGGCACGCTGACGAAGTACCACGACGCTTGGCTCTCCCACGCCCAGAGCTCGGAGCCGAACGAGTACACCGGCGCAGACACCCGGCAACCATACAGATGGCGCCCAGCCGCCTTCGGGCGAACCAGGCATCTTCATCGAGGCCACGCCAGGTGCCGCCACGGGATTGCGCGGGCAGCCACCGGGTACTGGGACTGATCCGAGGGCGGGCACGCCGAGAGTCCCACCTCCAGCGGGCGGGGCCTGGCTCGACAGGACTACGGTCGAGCGTATGAGGGCGGTCGTCATCTACGAATCCATGTTCGGCGACAACCAGCAGGTGGCGCGCGCCATCGCGACGGGCCTGCAGGAGGCTGGGGTGACCGCCGAAGCCGTCGAGGTGGGCGTCGCGCCGACCGACATCGGCACCGACATCGACCTGCTGGTCGTCGGATCGCCCAACCATGCGTGGAGCATGCCCAGGGAAAGCACCCGGCAGAGCGCCCTTGAGCAAGCCGACGGGCCGCTGGTCAGCCAGGGGATCGGCATTCGGGAGTGGCTGGGCAAGGCCACCCTTCCAACCGGGATCATGATTGTCGCCTACGACACCCGAGGCTCGCGCCCCAAGGCGGTCGTCGCCATGGACCACGCCTCGACGAGCATCGAGAAGGCACTGACCCGGCGGGGTGGCACCCCATTGGTGAAGGCCGAGCACTTCCGGGTCGCCGACATGAAGGGCCCACTTGAGCCGGGCGAGGAGGACCGCGCCCACACGTGGGGCACAACGATCGGACAGCAGGCCCTATCCCCATGATGCTGCCGGGGGGCACTTCAGGTCCCGGGCGGGTGTCCGGCGGGCGGGTGTCGGGATCGGAACCGCGCGCGATAGCCACCGTTTCGTGGCCGTTCCCGATGCGGCCGTTCCCCCGGATCGGTTGCCCCCTCGCCCCGATGCCCGCCCCGCTCCCCGGGTGCCGGGTGAGCGTTGCCCTCGCCACCTGGCTGCCCTAGGTTGACCAGAGTGACGACGACTTCAGGTGCCGCAGTCCAGTACGGGGTCCATTCCGAGGTCGGCAGGCTGCGCAAGGTGATGGTGTGTGCGCCCGGCCTCGCCCACACCCGGCTCACCCCAACGAACTGCCACGACCTGCTCTTCGACGACGTGCTGTGGGTGCAGAGCGCCCAGCGCGACCACCTCGAGTTCGTCGCCACCATGCGCGATCTCGGTATCGACGTCGTGGAGATGCACAACCTCCTCGCCGAGACGGTCGCTGATCCGGCGGCGAGGGCGTGGATCCTCGACCACCACATCATCCCGAACCAAGTGGGCGTCGGACTAGTCGATGAGGTTCGGTCCTACCTCGACGGACTGTCCGGGCATGCGCTGGCTGAGACGCTGCTCGGCGGCCTCTCGACCGAGGAGTTCCCGGAGACGCACGGTGGGGACATGATCCGCCTCGTGCGCGACGCGGCTGGGGTCAATGAGTACCTGCTTCCACCCCTGCCGAACACGCTGTACACCCGGGACACGACCTGCTGGATCTACGGCGGGGTGACCCTGAACCCCCTGTACTGGCCTGCCCGCCGCGAGGAGACGATCCTGGCCACGGCGATCTACAAGTACCACCCGGACTTCGCCGGGCAGGTCAATGTCTGGTGGGGCGACCCCACCCATGACTGGGGGATGGCCACCGTCGAGGGCGGCGACGTCATGCCGATCGGCAACCGCACCGTCCTCATCGGGATGGGCGAGCGCACCTCCCGCCAGGGCATCAGCCAGGTGGCGCGCGCCCTCTTCGCGGACGGGGCAGCGGACCGCGTGATCGTTGCCGCACTGCCAAAGACACGCGCGGCGATGCACCTGGACACAGTGTTCACCTTCGCCGACCGCGACCTGGCCCTGCTGTACCCCGACGTCGTCTACGGGATTGACACGTTCTCCTACTACCCCGCGGACAACGCCGCCGGGGTCGAGTTGCGCAAGGAGGACAGGTCATTCGTTGACGTTGTCGCGGGTGCCCTCGGCCTGCAAGAGCTGCGAGTCGTGGAGACCGGCGGTAACGCATACGTCCGTGAACGTACCCAGTGGGACAGCGGGGCGAATCTGGTCGCTGCCTCCCCGGGGGTGGTCTTCGCCTACGACCGGAACACGTACACCAACAGCCTGCTGCGGGCGCAGGGCGTCGAGGTGCTTGAGATTCGCGGGGCAGAGCTCGGGCGCGGACGCGGGGGCGGCCACTGCATGACCTGCCCGATCATCCGCGACCCGCTGGACGCCCTGAGCTGACCAGTCCGCGGCCACGCCCAGGACGATCCCTTCGGTGAACGCGCGGCCCGGTCCACGAAGGGGCCTCACAGTCGGACTCCGGTGCGGGCCTAGAGTTGGCGATACCTGCGTGGAAAGGCGGACCCCATGCCAACAGATTCAGATCAGGCGTCACCGGACGACATGAGTCCAGGCAGCACGCCGGATCAGGCGATCACCCTTGCTCAGGCCGTGACCGCCCCGCCGGATCGCGCTGCGAGCCTGCGGCCGCCGTCCACGAGGATCTCAGTCTCAACCCGCACGATGTGGCAGTTCGTGGGGATCGTCCTGCTCACCCTGGCGGCGATCTGGGCTGTGGATCAGGCCCGCAGTGTGGCCTCCATGCTGATCATCTCCTGGTTCTTCTCCCTCGCACTCGTCCCTGGGGTGGACTACTTCCACCGCAAGCGGGGCTGGAAGCGCGGGGCCGCCGTGGGCTTCATCTACATCGCCGGCCTGGTCGCTGTTGTTGTCCTTGTCGTCATCCTGATCCCGGCCATCGCAGCGATCGCCAAGGAGATCGGCGCCAACGGCACCAAGTGGCTGACCAACCTCGACGACTTCGTGTTCAGCACGTTCAACGTGCACATCGTCAGCGATCAGGCCGCCCAGGACGCCACAGTCACCGTCGAGGAGTTCCTTTCCCAGTACTCGGACAACGTGACCGGAGCGGCCACCGGGCTCGTCAGCTCAGGGATCGGGCTCACCTTCAGCATGCTGACCATCGCCACGTTCACCTTCTACCTCACCGTCGCCTTCCCGACGCTGCAGCGCGGCCTGCTCTCCTGGTTCAAGCCGAACGTCCAGGAGCGCCTGGGATGGACCATCGACCAGTCCGTCGTCCAGGTCGGCGGCTACCTGTACTCCCGGTTGCTGCTGACCGTGATCAACGGCGCCGGCTTCTTCCTGACCATGGTCGCCGTCGGTGTTCCGGTCGGCCTGGCGCTCCCCCTGTCTGTCTTCGGTGGCTTCGTCTCGGAGTTCATCCCCCAGATCGGCACCTACATCGGTGGCGCCATCCCGGTCATCCTGACCCTGCTCGTCCAGGGCTTCACGCCGGCCCTGATCGTGCTGGCCTATGTGGTGATCTACCAGCAGATCGAGAACTACTTCCTCAGCCCCAAGATCAGCGCCCAGACCATGGAGATCAACGGCGGGCTCGCGTTCGGCTCCGCGCTGGTCGGCGGCTCGCTCTTCGGAGCGATGGGGGCATTCATGGCCCTGCCCGTGGCGGCGATGATCTTCGCGTTCATCACCAACTTCCGCAAGGGCAATGTGGTGGTCTACGACTCCGTGTACTCCGCAGCCGCGGAGGACAAGCCAACGGAGCAGGCTGAGATCACCACCGATCCGGCGACCAGCACCTGACCGCAGCGTCGAGCAGCACGAGAGGGTCAGGGACGCGCGGCGCGCACCCTCCGGAGCGCTGGCATCGGGGGCGCTGCCAGCGGCGTTGTCCGGCCATCGTGAAGTCGATCGACGGATGTGGCGCACATGGCACAACCGAGACTCGGGGCAGCCACAGCGAGCGAGGAGAACGGGCTTCCGGCTTTCGCTGCACCCGCTGCACCCGCTGCACCCGCTGCACCCGCAGCACCTGACGAACGCGCACGATGGACACCGGTTGGGATAGGTGCGACCACTCCTCGAGCCGAACCGCGCGCGTTGTCCACCGAAAGCAGACCTCCACGGGCCGCTATCGGTGCCTTTCGAGCGCGGTTCGCAGGACCGGCCCGAGCACCCTCCGCCCTAACCGTGCCTTTCGAGCGCGGTTCGCAGGACCGGCGGCGTGGCCTGAGCGCTGAGTTGTCAGCAGATCGAGAACTCCCACGTGAACCCCAAGGTCGGCGGCCCACCGGGGAGAACAGCACGACCCGGCGACCTGCGTGGGACGGGCAAGCAGCGCAGCTCAGTCTGATGGGCCGTTGAAGCCACGCGCCAAGGTCCCCACGACCAGCACCGCTCCCCAGGGTCCGGCCACCCACATCGGCCAGAAGTAGACCGGTTCGCCGTTGCTCAGGGACACCAGCAGCCAGATGATCAGGTTGATGGACACAGCTCCTGCCCAGGTCACCCAGGCTGCGCGCAGGCCACGGTCGGCACGGGCATCGGCAACGGAGGTCGGCTGCTGGGCTGCCGGTGCCCGATCAGTCGCCGCCGGGACCACGGCGCTGGTCGGCAGGTCCGCGGTCAAGGTGTCGAGCTCGCCGAATGTCTTGGCGCGGTAGGCGGCATCCAACCGCTCTGCGAACTCGTCGTTGTCCAGCCGCCCGTCGGCAAGCGCGTCGCGAAGGATGGCGGCGACCTGGTCCCGGTCCATGTCGCTGGCGCGTTGGCTCTTCGCCATCTCGCCACCGACGTAGTCGTCAGGCATCGGTGACGTCCTTTCTCCAGCTGAGGATGGCTCCCGGGAACTGCGGCACCGGCCAATCCTAGGCGCCGGGCGAGCGGATCCGCTGCGAAGACATCGGACCCCCAGCCTGCGGGCAGCCCGTCGCCGGGCGAGCGGTCCCGCTGCGAAGGCGTCCGAACGGGCAGCGGCAGCGCCGTTACCCGCGGCCTGCTCGCGCGTCGTGGACCGCGACACGGAGCGCCGCTCGTCGCCCCAGCTGACAGTCCTGCCGGATCCTGCCGGTCCACACGACCTCTTGCCAGTGGACAGTGAGCGATATATCGTGACAGTGCTTCGACAGATCTAATCGCGAGGAGGAGAAATGAGCGCTTGTGCCCCCGGCCCATTCGCGATGGGTGAGCGCCCGAGCCCATCCATGGACGATGCCCTCGACGCGCTGCGGCAGCTGCGCGACTCCTGGCTGGAGATGGGCTCCCGAGGGAAGTCCTCCGGACGTGGGTGGGGTCCGCCCGGCGGACCTGGTCGCCCCGGTGGCCCGTGGGGCCCGGACAGCCCATTCGGAGCCGGCTTCCCGTGGGGCGGCGGTCGGTCCGGCGGTCACGGCTGGCCCTTCGACAAGGGTCGTGCCCGGGCGGCGCGCGGTGATGCCCGGCTCGCGATCCTCGCGCTGCTCGAGGAGGGCCCTCGCCACGGCTATCAGCTGATCCAGGACATCCGCGAGCGCAGTGACGGAGCGTGGAACCCCAGCCCGGGCTCGATCTACCCGGCCCTGTCGGCCCTTCAGGACGAGGGCCTCATCGATGACGAGAAGGTCGACGGCAAGCGGGTGTTCTCGCTGACTGATGCGGGCTCGGTCTATGTGGTGGAGCGCGCCGAGGACCTGCGGCGGGTGTTCGCCGACAACGCCGCATCTCCCGAGCGCGAGGACGTCGCCGACCTGCGCGAGCTGATCTGGGGCGTCGGCGGGGCCGCGCTGACGGTGATCGGCTCGGGAACGCCCGAGCAGCGTGATCAGGCCCGCGAGATTCTCAACCGGACCCGACGGGATCTGTATCGGATCCTGGCCGAGGACACGGACGAGGACGGGGACGGGGACGACGCATGATCGACGACTGGCACCCCGCACGACGGTCCGCCTCAGCCTCAGCGCCGGTCGCTCTGCCGCCCACTGATGCCGGCCCGACCAACGCCTACCGGCTCAGCGACGGCGAGCGCGACGAGGCCATCAGCACGCTCGGCGAGGCCTACGCACAAGGTCGCCTGGATGCCCAGGAGTTCGAGGATCGGATGGCTGCCGCGGCCGCGGCGCGCTTCGCCACCGACCTCGACCCGCTGTTCGTCGACCTGCCCCGACAGCCACGCACCAACCGGGCCCCGGCTCAGGCTCAGCCGCGATCCCGACCAGCTCCGGCGCACCGGCTCCCCGTGTGGCGCCCACTGCTGATCGTCCCCTGGATCCTGGCCATCATCCTCGCGATCTCGACGCACGCCTGGATCCTGTTGCCCATCCTGTTCCTGCTCACCCGGCCGCGCCATCACTCGGGCCCCCGGCGCCACGCTGGCCCACCCCACGGGTGGGCTGGACCGTGCGGCTCCTGGCGATAGCTCCGCCCCGGAGCCACACCAGGTCAGCGCGAGAGGATCACGCGGGACTCCCACGGGCCGAGGACCGCCGGGTCCGCGTCGCCGCCCCCGTTGTTCGGCGTGTCGGCGGCACCACCGGCCAGGAGCACCTCGCCGGACAGCAGCGGGGAGTCAGCTCCGAGCTCGACCTCCGCCGGCTCGCCCGAGAGGTTGGCAAGCACCAGCAGGTGGTCCCCCTCCAGCGAGCGCACGTAGGCGAACACCTGCTCGTCGTCTGACATGAGCGGGCGGTAGTCGCCGTCCACCACCACCGGGAGTGTGTGGCGCAGCTCGATGAGCCGCCGGTAGTGGTGGAACACCGAATCAGCGTCGGCCATCGCGGCCTCGGCGTTGATCTCGACATGGTTGGGGTTCACCCCGATCCAGGGCGTTCCCGTCGAGAACCCCGCGTTCGGACCAGCGTCCCAGGCGACCGGGGTCCGCGCATTGTCGCGGGACTTGAACGCCAGCTTGGCCAGGATCTGCTCCTCCGGCATCCCTCGGGCCGTGGCCTGCGCCGCCCAGTTCAGTGACTCGACGTCGCGGTACTGGCCCAACGATTCGAACGGGGTGTTCGTCATCCCGAACTCCTCGCCCTGGTAGATGTAGGGCGTCCCCCGCATCAGGTGCAGCACGGTTCCGAGGGCCTTGGCGCTGGCCACGCGATGCGCACCGTCGTCGCCGAACCGGGACACCACACGGGGTTGGTCGTGGTTGTTCCAATACAGGGAGTTCCAGCCCACGTCAGCCAGCCCCTCCTGCCATTCGGACAGGGTCGACTTCAGGTCGGTCAGGCGCAACGGGATGATGTCCCACTTGGTGCCACCCGGTGCTTGGTCGATGTCGACGTGGGCGAAGGTGAACACCATGTCCACTTCGGAACGCGCCGGGTCGGTGTAGGCCCGCGCATCGGCGACCGACACGCCCGGGGTCTCACCCACCGTGATCAGGTCCCGCCCGGCCAGCACCTCGCGGTTCATCTCGTTGAGGAACTCGTGGATCCGCGGTCCGTTGAGGAAGAAGCGACCACCCAGGGTGTAGACGGTCAGGTCATCGGTGCTGTCGTCGGGCAGGGAGCCGTCCGGACCGACCTCCTTGGAGATGAAGTTGATGACGTCCATCCGGAACCCGTCAACACCCCGCTCCAGCCAGCGACGCATCATTGCGTACACGGCCTCGCGGACCTTCGGGTTCTCCCAGTTCAGGTCGGGCTGCTTGCGGGTGAAGATGTGCAGGAAGTACTCGTCCGTGACGGGGTCGTACTCCCAGGCAGGACCCGAGAAGAACGACGTCCAGTTGGTCGGCTCCGCTCCAGGAGTGCCCGGCTCGTGGCCGGGTCGGGCCGGCCGCCACCAGTACCAGTCACGCTTCGGGTTGTCCCGGCTCGACCGGCTCTCCACGAACCAGGGGTGCTCATCGCTTGTGTGGTTGACGACCAGGTCCATCACGATCCGCATACCTCGGGCGTGGACACCGTCGATCAACTCCTCGACGTCGGCCATGGTCCCGAACACGGGATCGATGTCCTCGTAGTCGCTGATGTCGTAGCCGTTGTCGTCCTGCGGCGAGGTGTAGATGGGCGACAGCCAGATCACGTCCACGCCCAGACCGGCCAGGTAGTCCAACTTGCCCAGAATCCCGCGAACGTCACCGGTCCCGTCACCGTCGGAGTCAGCGAACGATCGCGGATAGACCTGGTAGACGACGGCCGACCTCCACCACGGGGAGGACGGCGCACCCGAGCCAGCCCCCGCCGATTCGGTGCGTGCCGATGCCGGGCCCGGTTCCGTGGGGTTCATCGCAACAGGCTACGACTTCGCGGACACCCCTGCGGCCACCGCGGCGCCGTCCTGAACTCCCCACTTCGACAGCTGGTCGGCGACCTCGGCCTTGGCATCGGCGTAGTGCTGGTCGATGACCCGCAACTCGGCCCACTTGAGCTCGCGCTCGGCGAGGACCCGGTCCAGCGTCTCGATCGTCTGGTCATCAGCCGGAAGCCCATAGGCCACCGAGGTGAACCGGGCGAGGTCAGCGCGGTAGTCGTGGCCGTTGGCGACGAACTGCCCGGGGATGACGTTCATAGCGTTCTTCACGTCAACCAGCGTGATCAGGAAGGTGGTGTAGGGCCGCCATGCAGCCTCCTTGGGCACGCCCGGCTCGCGCGTCTCTGCCGGGCCCATCCACGTGGGGGCCTGGACAGCGAGCGGGAACCAGAACTTCGGCATTGCGTCGTTGTGGTGGGTCAGGAAGAAGTACCGCGCCCGAGCTCGGACATCGTCGGGCAGGGCCAGGTACTCCTGGTAGTCGTTCACCTCGACGATCTCACCGTCAGGGTCCATCGCCTGCGGGTCTGACAACCACTTCTGCCGGAACTTGGTGGCCGCCGGGGTGCCCAGGAACAGGCCCCGCTCGATCCCGACCCGATGCAGCCCTCGCGTTCCCTCCTCGGCGAAGACGTCCTCCGAGGTCTGCGCACCCAGGCTCTCACCGAAGATGTGCAACGTGGGGCGCTGATCCTCCGGGATCGACGCGAGTCGCCACTTGAGGGCATGGAGGAAGGAGTTGTTCTGGTCGATCCCGATGCCCACGCGGCCCAGGGACAACGGAGATGGCCGCAGCGAGTACTGCATCGCCACGAGTGCGACGTCCCCGCGGGTCAGGTACTCGAGGGACTCCGCGGTCACGTAGTTCAGGTACCCGGTTCCGGTGGGCGACATGAACACGATGTGGGAGCGCTCGAAGGCTCCCAGCGCCTCAAGCTCACGCATCGCCATGTCGGCCCGGCCACTCGTCGTCGGCCTGGTCTCGAGCCCGACGAAGGCACGGATCGGCGACTTGGCGGTCCCACCCATCACCGCTTCGATCTCGTCAGTGGTCAGCGCCATGTTGACGAACCGTCGCCCCTCGCGACCGATCGTGTCGTTGGGCACCTCGCTGCGTGGGCCCGCGCTGACGTACTCGGAGGTCGGCGCTTCGGCGTAGGCCGCCTCGACGGCGTCCCCGGAGGTCTCAGCCGAGTGGTAGACGTACTCGAGGCCCTTGTAGCCGGCGAGTCCGAGCAGGCCGAAGGCCGTGGCATGCCCGATCGGTCGACCGATCAACTCCAGCTGGGGGTTCATCGCGGTGATGGCCGCACCGACCCCCCCGGCGAACAGCTTCTCCCCGCGGGCGGCAACGTAGAGAGCCACCGAGACGGCGGCACCGATCCCGACGGCCTTGCCGACGGCGATGCTCTGGGCATCGGACAGCTCGTCCCCGCTGGCATCGTGCGTGACCCCTTCGGCCAACATCTGCTTGCGCATCCGGTGGTACTGCCATGCCGCCAGGCCCGCCCCAACCGGCAGCGCCACCGGTGCCGAGCGGGCCCACCAACGGTCGTTGCCGCCCGCCAGGCGCTCGGCGGCGATGTCACCGGTCACGACGATCGCGCCCGCCAGGCCACCGGCGGCAAGTCGCCAGCTGAAGGTGCGCGCCCAGGCGCGGGCGATCGGCTCGTCCTTGCGGTGCGCGAACAACCGCTGGACGCCCACGCCGACGCCCATCGCCGCCACGTCGCCGGCGAGCAGGACCCAACGCTCGGCCATCCGCTGGTCGGCCGAGTCGGCGCGACGACCGGCGACCTTCATCGCAACCGATTGGATGAGCGACTGGGAGGTGGCGGTCAGGCCGTAGTTCAGGGCAGCCGAGACACCGGTGATGAGCGCCTGGTCCGACGTACTCCGCGGCATCAGGCCTCGGCTGAACGAGTGACCGACATTGGTCGACCCCGCGAGGATCCCCGCGCGCTCGGGCATTCCGAGCCCCTCGCGCGTCTGCATGAACATGTCCCAACCGCGTCCCATGGCAATGCCTCTCTATGTCAACCGGCGGTAACCGCCTGGACGTCGCATGTGGAGCCTATCGCCGCTAGGCATGGGCGACGATAGCGGGCGGTGCACCTGTGGCCGCCGCCCGCCATTTCGTTCTGTCGGTGCTAGATGCCCAACGCCTTCGCCTTTGCCGAGGCGAACTCCTCGTCACTGAGGATCCCCTGCGAGTGCAGCTCGGCCAACTGGTTGATCTTGGCCACCGTCGGGTCCTCCTCCACCGGAGCGGGGGCGGGGGCCGCGTACTGCTGGGGCGGCGGGGCATACTGCTGCGGCGGCGGCGCGTACTGCTGCTCCTGATAGGCCTGCGCCTGGGCAGCCTGCTGATCCTTGGCAGCCCACCTCTTCTGCTGGCGGTGGTTCACCGCACCTGCGGTCCCCACGACGGCAGCTGTGCGGGCAACCCCGCGTACCAAACCTGGCATGTCAGTTCCTCTCAGTCCTCATCGATGGATTCGTCGGCGACGGCATCCAGGGCCGCCATCACATCAGCGACTCCGACCCGCTCGAAGGCCACAACCTCGCCGCCGGCCTCCAGCATCGCCTGCGCGAACGGCCCCGCCCATGTGTTCTCGTACACGATGATTGCCGCTGCGGCCCCCGGCTTCAGGATCGCGCCGACCTCATCGAAGTCGTCCTGGCTGAGAACGTCACCGCCCCATCCGGAGATCAGGTCCCAGACGCCGCCCTCGGTATCGAGGTCGGTCACGGACAGGCTGATCCAGCTGCCGTCGTCGTTCTGCTTGATGACGACAGCATCAAGAACCCGGATCACTCCCTTGGCCACCACGTCCAGCAGGGCCGGCAGGCCCGCCCCTGTGAAGTTGGCCTCCGGGAACTCGATCACCACATAGTCGACCGGCCCCAACGGAGCCAGCTCGACCTCATCAACCTCAACTTCAGTCACCGCGTGACCCTTCCATTCCTCACGCCCGAGGCCATCTCGGGCGGCAAGACGTACAACGTGTCGCAGGTCAGTCGAGTGCCGAGCGGCCGGCACCCCGGGAAGGGGCACAGGCAGTCGGTCGCTGTCACCAGGGCGCTCTACGACCATACCGACAGTACCGCGGATCTCTGGTCGGATCCCGTCGAGATCCGTTGCTAGCCTGCCGGCGGTTGGGCAGGGCAGGTGAGCGTTGCGCGTGGCCTGCGGCGATGAGGCCGACGATCCGATCGGCCACGCCCGGTTGCGGGTACACCTCCGCGGGGCGGCAAGGAGGTCGGGTCCCGACCGATCCCACCGCGCCAGCACGTTGGCGGCATCCGGGTCCGGATCCAGCTGCTGGGCCAACAGTCCGCTCAGGCACCCAAGGATGTTCATTCGCCATGGCCACACGAGGTACCGCTGCGGGCACCCCGCATGCTGGTGGAACGGGAAGGGTCCGGCGCAGGCCCCGGTGCGGATGGCGATGGGTGCTCGGTCAGTGGCATTGTCGGGTCATCGGGGATCCATGGACGGATGGGGCGCACATGAACCAGCTCAGACTCGGGGTGTTGTCCACGTCGAGCAAGGAGAATGAGTACCGGCTGCCGCTGCACCCCCAACACCTCGACCGGATTGACCCCGACCTGCTGGCACGAATCGTGCTCGAGAAGGGCTACGGAGAGCGCTACGGGGTCTCCGACGAGCACTTGTCCGAGCATGTCGGGGCGCTCCTGCCGCGCCGTGAGGTGATCGCCAACAGCGACGTCGTGCTGCTTCCCAAGCCGACCCTGGATGATCTGCACGCACTGCACGACGGGCAGGTCCTGTGGGGCTGGCCGCACGCGGTCCAGGACCCCGACCTGACCCAGATCGCGATCGACAAGCACCTGACCCTGATCGCGTGGGAGGCCATGAACCACTGGACCGCCTCCGGGGATTTCATGGTGCACGTCTTCCACCAGAACAACGAGCTCGCGGGCTACAGTTCCGTGCTGCACGCCCTGACCCTGATGGGGTCCACGGGCCACTACGGTCGGCCGCTGAGTGCGGTGGTGATCGGCTTCGGCAACACCGCTCGCGGCGCGATCACCGCGCTGCAGGCCCTGGGCATCCACGACACCACGGTCGTGACGATGCGCGACGTCACCGCCGTCGCCTCACCGATCCCATCAGTGCAACTCGAACACCTGGTGCGGCTGACCGACGATCCGAGTCGTACCGAGGTGATGACCGCGGACGGCCCGATGCCGACGTCGCAGTTCCTCGCCCAGCACGACGTCATCGTCAACTGTGTCTTCCAGGACACCGATGCGCCCCTGATGTTCATCACGGGGCAAGACCTGGAGTCGTTCTCCCCGGGCCAGTTGATCGTGGATGTCTCATGCGACGAGGGGATGGGGTTCGAGTTCGCTCGGCCGACCTCCTTCGAGGACCCCATGTTCACCGTCGGCGACGGGGTGGGCTACTACGGCGTCGACCACAGCCCGAGCTACCTGTGGAACAGCGCCACCTGGGGGATCAGTGAGGCACTCATCCCCTTCCTCGGCCCGGTCATGGCTGGTCCCGAGGGCTGGGACGCCGATCCGACCATCCGCCCAGCGATCGAGATCCGCGAGGGAGTCGTGGCCAACCCCAAGATCCTGTCCTTCCAGGGCCGGTCGGGAGAACACCCGCACCATCCGCTCTGACCTGCAGCCTGCCGCGAACCACAACGACTTTGGCCCATGCGTGCGCCGCGACGGTGCGGTACGGATGCGCCTCCGGCGGAGGGTGCAGCGGGCGCGCCGGTGGCGGGCGCCCCGCCCCAGCTAGGGTCGGCGGCCATGGGAACCGATCACGCTGGACGCACCGAACGACTGGACCTGGGCGACGCCACGCTGCGCGAGTGGGAGGCGGTGGTCCTTGATGTCGACGCCGAGGGGCTGGTCCTGGACCGATCGGCGTTCTACCCCGGCGGCGGCGGGCAGCCGCCGGACCATGGGGTGCTGCTGTGGGGCGGCGTCCAGACCCGGATCGTCGGGACGCACCGGGGCGAGGACCTGCGACTGATCCCCGAGGAGGGCGACCCGATCCCGCCAGTCGGCACCGCCGTGCGAGGGGCGGTCGAGGACGACCGCCGAACCGCCCTCATGCGCACCCACTCAGGGCTGCACCTGCTCAGCGGGGTGGTGTTCCGTGACTTCGGAGCCCTCGTCACCGGGGGCAACATGGAACCGTTCACGGCCCGCATGGACTTCAACCTGCCTGAGGTCCCGCCCGGCTTCAAGGACGCCATTGCGCAGGCGTGCGCGCTCGAGGTGGCTGCCGATCGGGCGATCGAGGTCAGCGTCCTGCCCAGGGAGGACGCATTCGCGATCCCCGACATCATCCGGACCGCGACGAACCTGTTGCCGCCCAACCTCGAGGTGGTGCGCATCGTCGACATCGTCGGCCTGGACACCCAGGCCGACGGCGGAACGCACGTCGCGTCAACCCGGCAGATCGGCGGCATCGAGGTGGTCAAGGTGGAGAACAAGGGCAAGGGGTTCCGCCGACTGCGGATCCGCATCACGCCCTGATCGCCGAGCCGGGCAGCGGGCAGCCGGCGGTCGGCGCCGACCCGTCCGCGGCGAGCCGCACAACGAGCCGAAACGCGCACGATGGGCACCGTTCGGGACGGGTGCGAACCCAGCCCGGGCTGAACCGCGCACGGTCTCCACCGATAGCCCGCCGCCCAGCAGGTCAAACGGTGGCGATCATGCGCGGTCGGCCAAGCGCCCGTGGGACACCCCATCCAGACGGTGCCCAACGTGCGCGCTCGGGCGAGCGGCGGCGGAACCTGACCTACGCGCTCGGCGTCAGCACCCGCATCGCAGCCACCTGGTCGAGGACGAGCGCCTGCAGCCGTTCCGGGTCGGGCATCAGGTGCGCATCGGTCGAGAACCCGATCGTGACCTGACCCGCGTAGGAGAAGATCGACACGCCGAAGCCCATGTCGCCGGCACGGGGAACCCAGCCGACCATCCCATCGACCCGCGCCCCGGCGAGGTAGACCGGCTCCTTGGGACCCGGCACGTTCGTCACCACACCCGCACCCTTGCTGCCGAAGAACGCCACCCCAAGGTCCTCGATCGGCTTCGGCGAGGCCCCCAGCCCGGCGAGGATCCCGTAGGCCACGAGCGCCTCAGGTGATCCCTTGATGGACTCGACCCGGCGGTGCATCTCCTGAAGCCGCTCATCGGGCTCCATCGGCGCTGTCGGCAGGTCGACGAAGTAGAAGCCGAACTCGTTGCCGAGCTCCGGGCGAAGGGGCCCATCGAGGGGCCGCAGGTTCACGGGGACCAGGACGCGGACGTCGGGCAACGGGGTGCCCCTCTCGATCAGGTAGTCCCCGAGCGCTCCGGCCAGGGCCGCCAACAGGACGTCGTTGACCGTGGTGGCGGTATGTCGCCCGATCGCCTTGATGTCCGGCAGTGGGATCGGCGGGGTCCACGTGACCAGCTTCGTCTCCTGGACCGCGCCGCTGAGTACGGACTTCGGCTTGGTCGGCAGGGTGGCCAGATGGATCAACCGGGCGGAGTCGCGCAGGGTGATCCGGGTCAGGCCGACCAGCCGGCTAGGGTGCCGCGCGAGCCCCACACCTGCGGAGAGCGCCCACCCCGTGGCGCCCATGAGGCTCCTGGTGGCGCTCGGATCGGTCACCTCGGTGAACACATCCTGGGGGCCATCATCTGTCAGCGAGAGCATCACCCGGGTCAGCGAGATGCCGTCGGCGATCGCGTGGTGGATGCGGAAGAACAGGGCAGATCCATCCCGGAACCCGGTGATCAGGTGCACCTCCCACAGCGGCCGTGTCGGGTCCAGCGGGATCCCTGAGTGGCTGCTGACGTAGGCCTGCAGCTCGGCGTCCCCGCCGGGCTCGGGCAGGGCCACGAATTGATAGTGCCGGTCGGCATCGAAGTCCTCGTCGTCGACCCAGTCCGCGCGGCCAAGGGGGACCGATGAGGGACCCGGGTACTGCCGGAACCGCGGGAACCGGTTGACCATCCGCTCCTCGATGACGGCCCGAAGGACGTCGAGATCAGCGGGCTCGGAAGTCCAGAACACCGCGTTGACGACGAGCAGGTTGCCGGGCCGATCCATCCGGAGCCAGGCACTGTCCACCGCTGACATGTGATGCGTTCCCATAGTGCTCGACGGTAGGTGCGTCGTGCCCGCTTCGCCAGAGGCCTTTGGGCCCGTCCCGGCTCGGTCCCGCGCGCACACAACCGTTACGTCCCGGTTCGCACCCGTCCTTGCGCCGAACTGCGCAGGGTGCGACCGTTGGGTCATGCGCACGCCGCGGATCCGGGTCGTCCTGGGCAGCCCAGAGGAGTGCGTCGCTGACGTGGTTATCCGGGCGGGATCGCGCCCCAGTGAGAAGGGTCGCCTGATCACGGTCACAGCTCCGCGATGGCATCAGCCTGATGGACCTGAGCGTCTGCTGGCCGAGGCCTACCGGGACGCGGTCGCCGCGGCGAACGTCCGGCAGGCCCGGACCATGGCCATGCCCGCGGTCCTCGCGCGCGGGCCGTGGCCCCTCGAACAGCTGACCCGGGTCGCCCTGACAGTCCTGAAGTCCACACCGACCACGGTGCAGGACGTGGTCATCGCGGGCTCGACCCCAGCCATGGTCGAGCGTTGGGCCGAGGCTCTGATCCGGGAGCCGTGACCGCCGCCGCCGCGCTCACCGAATCCTGGACGCATGGATCCGCTGGAGCGTCTCGAGGTCGGCAGGATTGGCAGGTCCACCCCACCATGAGCAGGGCGCGACCGAGTGAACCTCGCCATCGGTGGTCTGGATCACGGTGCCGCCGCGCATCGACGATCCAGCGCCGAACCCCTCGATGTCCGTCCAGGGGATGCGGCGCGTCCGGAGGACCGTCACCGAGATGTGGTCCTCGTGCAGCACCATCAGCTGACGCAGCCGGAGTATCGCGAAGGCCGTGGCGATGCCCAGGGCGATGATCACACCCGACTCAGAGGGGACGATGAGCGCCAACAGCGCCAATACGCCGACCACGGGCAGTACCGAACTCAGCGGCGGGCGGTAGCCGACCGGCCCTTGATTCTCCACAGCAGCCACCTCCGGAAACACCCGCACGCCGGACGGGGTGGCCCAGCGGACCCAGTCTTTGGCCTGGGCAGGGTCCTGTCAAAGACCCACCTCACATCGCGCTCGTGTGCCGCGGCCGCCTGAGGCGGTTGGCGGCTCCTGCCCACGACGCTCGGCCGGGATCGCCCGAAGTCAACTCGCGCGCCGTCGAGGTACACCGGTGCCGGCGACGGACCTGGCCGCCGGTCAGCAGGCTCCGGGTGAAGAGCTCGGCCACCGACCACGGGCGGAGCGCTGCCGCTGACCAGCGAACCCGATGCGCGGCGTCGGAGTCCCGGGCGGGTTCGCGCGGCCGGGTGACCAGGATGATCACGCCCACCTGGACCGGCGCACGAAGAGGAACCGCGCGCGGACGAGAACCCAGCCGAGCCAGCCTTCGGTGACGGCAACCATGTGCTGATCCTGTCCGATCCGACGACGGCTGCGCGTCCGACTCACACGAAACCACCTACGAGGCACGACGCGGATACCCAGGGGGGTCCTTCGATCATCGAGGTCGGGACGATCGTCACACGATCAACTGCCGACCGCGGGTTACTCTGTCCGCACCCGCAGGAAGTGAGGTGCGCCATGTGCAAGGACGTGTGCTGCTGCCCGCTCCGCGCGAGTTCGACGTCCTTGTCGAGGATCTCCCCGCGCGCCGATCTGGGTCGACCGACGACCCGCCCGTCGCACTGCTCGGCCCCATCCCTCCCTCGTATCCACGGAATGGCCTCATGACTGACCAGCAGCCCCGCTTCCCCGGCATCCCCAGCGTCATCAACGGCAACGGCGCCGTGGCCCACGTGATGAGCCACGTGTGCGGTGGTGTCATCGGGTACCCCATCACTCCCTCGACCGAGATCTCCGAGCTGTTCGAGGCGGCCCGCGCCGAGGGTGGCGTGAACGTGTGGGGCAAGCACCCCTTCTTCTTCGAGCCCGAGGGGGAGCACTCCGCCCAGAGCGGGGCGCTGGGCGCTGCGCTGACCGGCGGGCAGTTCATCTCCAACGCGTCCTCCAGCCAGGGGATCCTGTACGCGATGGAGTCGCACTACGTCACGGTCGGAAAGAAGGCCGGCGGCTTCGTCCTGCAGGTCGCCGCGCGGGTGGTCTCCAAGCACTCCCTGAACGTGATGGCGGGCCACGACGACGTCTATGCGCTGCTGTCGGCCGGGTACACGATCCTCTTCGGCTCGAACCCCCAGGAGGCCGCCGACCTCGCGGCCATCGCCTACCGGACCGCGGCGCTGTCGCTGATCCCGGTCGCGAATTCCATGGATGGCTTCTCCACCAGCCACATGCTCAGCGAGGGTCTCATGCCCGAACCGGAGCTGCTGCGCGAGTATCTCGGCGACCCGGCCGGGCGGATCAAGTCACCCACGGTTGCCCAGGAGCTGCTCTTCGGCGCCAAGGGCCGGGTCTTCCAGCTGGACAAGTACCTGGAGCGGCACCGCGACGACTTCCGTCCGAATGACCTCACCGAGCTCACGGCCCATCTGGCCGAGAACGCCGAGAAGGTCGAGGGCGACAACACCGGGGACCTCATTGCCGAGACGCTCAGCTGGGTCCCCGAGGAGCTGCACGGCCAGTGGCGCCGGCAGTGGCTGAACGCCCTGGAGAAGGGCACCCGCCAGATGGTGCCCGCGCTGGTCGACGTCAACAACCCCGGACTCACCGGCGCGGTCCAGAACCAGCCCGACTTCCAGGCCGGTGCGGTCGACCACCGCACGCACTTCGCCAACGCCGTCCCCGAGCTGACCCGGCAGGCGATGGCCGAGTACGCGGAGCTGACCGGGCGCACCTACTCGCCGGTCCTGAGCTACGACTGCGACGACGCGGACCTGATCATGGTCGGGCTCGGCTCGATCACCGACGATGTGCAGGCAGTGCTGCCCCACCTGCGCGCCCAGGGCCTCAAGGTCGGCGTCGTGTCGGTGAAGTTGCTCCAGCCCTTCCCGGAGGCCGAGCTGGTCGCAGCCCTTGATGGGGCCAAGGCGGTCACGGTGCTGGAGCGCTCCGACCAAACGGCCCTGACCAGCCTGGTGACGTCGGCTCTGTTCAAGGCGCGCGCCAACGCGGAGCCGGGCGCCGAGGGCGCGCCCCAGTACGACGGGATCCCCCCACTTCCGGCCACCCCGCGGCTGACCACCGCCATCTTCGGGCTGGGCGGCCACGACGTGCAGCCGCGCCACCTGATCGCCGCATTCCGGAACATGGCCGACGGCGGCACCGCACCGCTGATCTACCTGGGCTCGCAGTTCTTCAGCTCCGACGCGTCAGCGACGATGGCTGGGCTGCAGGACCGGATGCGTGCGGCCTACCCCGAGACCGAGATGATGGCCCTGGAGACCCAGCCCAACCCGCGCCTGCTGCCCGAGTCGGCGATGCGGATCCGCTTCCACTCCGTGGGCGGGTACGGCACGATCGCGACGGGCAAGCTGCTCACCGACATCCTCGCCGGCGTGCTGGGCATGCACTCGAAGTCGGCGCCGAAGTACGGCTCGGAGAAGAGCGGCGCCCCGACCAACTACTACATCACGCTGAGCCCCGACCCGGTCCTGATCACCAACGCCGAGCTCGAGGACGTCGAGGTCGTCATCTCGCCGGACCACAAGGCGTTCATCCACACCAACCCGCTCAAGGGCCTGGTCGAGGGCGGCACCTTCATGCTGCAGTCCGACCTGGCCCCCGAGGAGGTCTGGCGCGAGCTGCCGCGGTACGCCCGGCGCACCATTCGCGAGCGGCACATCAACTTCTGGGTCATCGACGCATTCAGCGTCGCTGAGCGGCATGCCCCGACACCCGATCTCGAGACCCGGATGATGGGCATCGCCTTCGTGGGCGCGGTCGCCGCCCACGTGGATCGCGTGTCCAAGGGCGCCTCCCAGGAAGTGATCCTGGAGAAGGTCCAGGCGCAGATCACCAAGAAGTTCGGCAGCAAGGGCGCCAAGGTGGTCGAGGGCAACATGGCCGTCATCCGGGAGGGCATCGACGCCGCCCGGGTCGTCGACTACGACTCCCCCGAGTTCCTGGCCATCGACGACGCCCCACCGGTCCTGGCCCTGCACAACATCGCGACCTCGTCGGAGCTGTGCGGCAGCTCGTCGGGCGCCAGCGCCCTCTTCGACCCCGCCTACTACGAGGACCTGGTGGCCCGGCCGTTCCGTGAGGGCACGATCGGCGAGGCGCCGGTCCTGCCCGGCGTCGGGATGTTCATGCCGGCCGGCACATCCTCGGCGAAGGACAAGGGCCTGTTCCGCCGGACCGTTCCCGAGTTCCACGCCGGCCTGTGCACCGGGTGCATGGAATGCGCACTCGTCTGCCCGGACGCGGCGATCCCCAACACGGTTCACGAGATCCACGACCTGCTCCTGGCCGCAATCAAGGACCTCGACGTGACCGAGCCGCAGCGCGAGGCGCTCCGGGCGCAGGTCTACCCGGTCGCCGAACGGGTCCGCGAGTCCTACCGCGCGGACAAGTCCGACCGCGCGTTCCCGGACGTGGTGGCGCAGGCAGTGGCCACGCTGGACCTTGACCAGCCCACGCTGCGGCGCAACCTCGACCAGATGGTGGGCCGGTTGGCGACCTACCCCGTGGCCCGGACGCGGCCGTTCTTCGACGCCATGGAGAAGGCAACGCCGGGCACCGGTGGGCTGTTCTCCGCCACGGTCGACCCGTGGAAGTGCACCGGCTGCCTCGAGTGCATCGAGGTGTGCGGGCCGAGCGCGCTGACCCCCCTGGATCAGGACGCGCAGGTGCTCGACACCCTGCAGGAGCGCTTCGAGTTCTCCACCGCCCTGCCGGCCACGCCGAAGCGCTTCTCCCAGGGGGCGATCGGCGAGGACGGCGAACTCAAGCGACTCATGCTCGAGCGCCCCAACTTCTACTCGACCGCGGGCGGCCATGGCGCCTGCCGCGGGTGCGGCGAGGTCACGGCGATCAGGCTGGTCATGGCGACCAGTCACGCGGTCGGTGATGAGCGCCGCAGGACCCACATGCGCGAGCTCGAGGCCCTGTCCGGGCGCCTTCAGGACAAGCTCGAGGAACTTCGCGCCTCCGACGACGCCGCCGATGCCGAGCGGTGCACCCGGATCGAGTCGCTCATCTCGGTCCTGGAGCGGCGGCTGTATCTCTACGAGGGTGGTCCCACCGGCAACGGCCCGGCCCCGATCGTCATCGCCAACGCCACCGGCTGCAGCAGCGTGTACGCCTCGACGATGCCGTACAACTCCTACCTCGACCCGTGGGTGAACAGCCTGTTCCAGGACTCCTCCCCCCTGGCCAAGGGCCTCTTCGAGGGGATCTCGGCCCAGACCGTCCCGGACGTGCGGGCCATGCGCCTGGCCGAGCTGGAGCTGGCCGACGCCTACGTCGATGACGCCCACGAGCTCGAGTTGCGGATGCTGTCCTGGGAGAGCTTCACGCCCGAGGAGATGCACCTGCTGCCGACCGTCATGACCATCGGCGGCGACGGCGCGACCTACGACATCGGCTTCGGCGCCCTGTCGCGGGTGCTCGCCAGTGACACCCCGATCAAGGCGCTGGTCCTGAACTCCGGGGCGTACTCGAACACCGGTGGCCAGGCCTCGACGTCGAGCTTCACCGGACAGGACTCCGACCTGTCCCGATTCGGCGGCGCCCACCACGGCAAGCACGAGTCGCGCAAGGAGCTCGGCCTGCTGGCCTCGTTCCACCCGAACGTGTTCGCGTGTGCCACCTCCACAGCCATGCACGGGCACTTCATGTCCGCGACCATGGAGATGCTCGACTACCCAGCCGCCGCCGTCATGGACGTCTACACGCCATGTGGCTCCGAGCATGGGATCCCCGAGGCCTCCTCGAACGCTCGGGCTCGGCTGGCGGTCGAGAGCCGGATGCACCCGCTGTTCGTCCACGACCCGCGCCGCGGCTCCACGCTGCACGACTGGTTCTCGCTCGAGGGCAACCCGGACATCGGCAAGACGTGGACCACCAGCACGCTGGAGTACGTCGACGACTCCGGTCAGGTCCAGCTGCTGACCACGCCCCTGACCCCGGCGGTCTTCGCCCTCGGGGAGGTGCGGTTCTCCAAGCAGTTCACCCGGCTCGATCCTGAGCTGGAGGCTGAAGCAGTCCCGATCGACGAGTACGTCGAGATGACTGTGGCGCAGCGCGGCAACCGCATGCCGTTCATCCACGCCACTGACTCGGACCGGCGACTGATCAAGGTGGCGTGCTCGGACTCGGTCGTGGCCCTCGTCGAGGACCGGCGGCGCTACTGGCAGACGCTGCAGTACCTGTCCGGGGTTCACGAGGGGCAGCTCACAGCGCTGCACCGCGCGGACTTCGAGGAGCTCAGGGCCTCCTACGAGCAGGCCACAGCAGCCCGCGAGTCCTCAATGGACGACATCGCGCGGGCCATGTCCGACCTGGCCACCTCGAGCCGCGCACCTGCGGGCGGTGGACTCGGCGCAGCGCTGTCAGGCGGCCCCGGGACTGGCGGCGGACAGACGGCGGCGTCCGCGACCCCGGCGCCCGCCGGAGCGGTCGACACGTTGGCCGGTCCGATCCACCTCGACCCGGCCGACGAGCCCCTGTGCAACGACTGCGGCACCTGCTACCAGGAACTCCCTCAGTTCTTCGAGAAGGCAACCATCGTCGTCGACGGGAAGGCCCAACAGATCGCCCGGATGATCCCCGGGGCAGCGGATAAGGTCGAGGTGACTCCGGAGATCGCAAGGCGGATCGAGCGGGTGAAGGCCACCTGCGACGCGGAGATCATCCGATGACCACCGACCAGTCCACCGCGCAGCCCGGTGGGCCAGACGACCTGCATCGCTACGTCGAGGCCAGCACCACGCTGGCTGACAGCCGTGTTCAGGTCGAAGGGCTGGAGCACACCGAGTCGGTGGAGTCGTTCAACCACCAGTTGGACCTGCTCAAGCGCCGGCTGCTCAGTGAACCGCGCGCCTTCCGTGAGCTGTTCATCTCCGAGGGCATGGCGGCCGTGGCCTGGGAGTTCGGCCAGCCCGAACTCGGGGCTGACTTCACCAAGGCCCTCTGGTCCACGCTGCTGCGTGAGGACGACAGCAGCACAGTGCTCATGCGCTTCCTGTGGAACCTGCCCCTGGGCAAGAAGCGGATGTTCATCCGGGCGATCGACGCGCACCTGTCGGACAAGTACCCGATGTTCGACGGTCTCGCGAAGGACTGGCCCGCGGGCAACAGCATCCCGCCGTACGTGCGCGGCGCGGATGACCGCGCCCACGACTTCGACCTGGTCAATCAGGGCTTCCTCGGCTACATGAGCCTCGGCTACACGGCCCGGGACATCGACCTGCTCGTGTGGCTGGAGGCCATGCGCGACAAGCAGTGCTCCGACAAGCCCTGTGAGTTGGGAATCTTCCTCAACGAGTGCAAGGACACCGAACCGACAGGCGGCTGCCCCGTCCAGATCCACATCCCGGAGATGATCGAGCTGGTCGGCAACGGCCGGTTCCGTGAGGCGCTGGCACTGATCGAGTCCTGCAACCCGCTGCCCGACGTGACCGGGCGGGTCTGCCCGCAGGAGTTGCAGTGCCAGGGCGTGTGCGTGCAGAACAAGCTGCCGATCGCCATCGGCCAGCTCGAGTGGTTCCTGCCCCAGCGCGAGAAGCTCGTGAACCCCGGAGGCGACGCTGCCCGGCTCGCTGCGCGCGTCGACCCGTGGGTGGCAGCGACGAAGCCGCCGGTGGCAATCGTCGGGTCCGGCCCGTCCGGGCTCATCAACGCCTACCTGCTGGCCTCCGAGGGGTTCCCGGTCACGGTATTCGAGGCGTTCCATGCGCTCGGCGGCGTGCTCCGCTACGGCATCCCCGAGTTCCGCCTGCCGAATGAGCTCATCGACGACGTGGTCGGCAAGATCCGACTGCTCGGTGGGCGGTTCGTGCAGAACTTCGTGGTCGGCAAGACCGCGACCCTCCAGGACCTGCGCGACGCCGGCTTCCACAAGATCTTCGTCGGCACCGGAGCGGGCCTGCCGCGCTTCATGAACGTGCCCGGCGAGCACCTGCTCAACGTGATGAGCGCCAACGAGTTCCTGACGCGCGTGAACCTCATGCAGGGTCTGCGCGCCGACTACGAGACCCCGCTGCCCGAGACGAAGGGCAAGGAGGTGCTGGTCATCGGCGGGGGCAACACCGCCATGGATGCCGCCCGCACCGCGCAGCGCCTCGGCGGCAACGTGACCATCGTCTACCGGCGCACCAAGTCGGAGATGCCCGCGCGCGTCGAGGAGCTGCACCATGCCCTCGAGGAGGGCATCGGCCTGCGCGAGCTGTGCGCCCCCTCGGAGTTCGTCGGCGACGAGAAGACCGGCTTCGTCACGACCGCGACCCTGGACGTCATGGAGCTCGGCGAGCCCGACGACTCCGGGCGACGCCGACCGATCGCAACCGGGCGCACCGAGACGATCCACGCCGACCTGGTGATCATGGCCCTGGGCAATGCCGCCAATCCGATCATCAAGGACTCCGAGCCGCGGCTGAACACGTCGAAGTGGGGCACGATCGTCCTCGACCACAGCGGCTCCCAGGAGACCACCCTGGAGGGTGTCTACACCGGCGGTGACGCGGCCCGCGGCGGCTCGACAGCGATCGCAGCCGCGGGCGACGGGCGGGCGGCCGCCAACGAGATCCTCGGCGAGGCCGCCCTGGCGCCCGACATGGTCCGCGACATGGTCGCCCGCGCGTTGGCGTACACCGAGGTGGGCACGACCGCGCAACGGATCCTCGCCCGGGCGCACCTGTCCGACGGGATCGAGGAGTTCACGGTCCACTCACCGCTGATCGCCGCTGCGGCGCAGGCCGGGCAGTTCGTCCGCCTGCTCCCCCGCTCCGACGGCGAGCTGATCCCGCTGACGCTGGCCGATTGGGACGCCGACGCCGGCACGATCTGCCTGGTCGTCCAGGGGGTCGGCACCAGCAGCGTGGAGATCAACGCGATGGAGGTCGGCGAGGCCTTCACCGGGATCGCCGGGCCGCTGGGGCGGCCCAGTGAGATCCACACCTACGAACCTGACGAGACGGTCGTGTTCACCGCGGGCGGCCTGGGACTGCCGCCCGTCTACCCGATCATGCGCGAGCACCTGCGCCGCGGGAACCACGTCACGCTCATCTCCGGCTTCCGCAGCGCGGATCTGATGTTCTGGACCGAGCCCGACGAGCGGGTCGGGCTGCTCCAATCCGAGTTCGGCGACCAGCTGGATGTCATCTACACGACCAACGACGGCTCCTACGGCGTCGAGGGGTTCGTGACCGGGCCGCTCGAGGAGATGCTGGCGGCCAACTCCCGGGGTGCGGATCGCCGGGTGGCCGAGGTCGTCACCATCGGCCCACCGATGATGATGCGCGCCGTCAGCGACCTGTGCGGCCGCTTCGGCACCCCGTGCGTGGCGAGCCTGAACTCGATCATGGTCGACGCCACCGGGATGTGCGGAGCGTGCATGGTGCCCGTCGTCATCGAGGGCAGGATGATCCGCAAGCACGCGTGCATCGACGGCCCCGAGATCGACTCGCACATCATCGACTGGGACAAGTTCCTGCCCAGGTTCGGGCAGTTCCGTGCCCAGGAGGCGGCGAGCCGCGCGTCGCACGGGCTGGGTTGACCCTCGGCCCCTGAACCGTGAGTGCGTCCCCCGCGGTCCAGCGCCATGCCGCGGGACCGGAGCACGCGCGCGGGGCAAACTCGGCGTAGACTATCTTGTGGAGGCCCCGCCGTTGCTCCCCCGTCGCGGTGGGGTCTCCGCTTGTCCCGGGCAGGCTTGCGCGGTTGAGCAGGCCCCTGGGCGGACCCCCTCATGCGGGGCCTTGCGTGCCGCTTCGCGACGAGGACGCTGCTCAGACAGCCGGCGCGGCGGACCCCTCCTCCTGGCGGATCCACACGGTGCGCTGTGGGAAGGGGATCTCCACACCCTCGGCGTCGAAGCGGTTCTTGATCCGCTCCCGCAGCTCGCGGGCCACACCCCACTGCTGCCCCGGCAGGGTCTTGAGCACGGCGCGGATGACCACGGCGTCGTCACCAAGTGCCTCCACACCCCAGACCTCGGGCTCCTCGAGCAGCAGTTCGCCCCACTCCTCGTCGGCGTGCAGGGCGAGGGCCTCCTCGGTCATCAGGCGACGGACCTCGGGGACATCCGCGCTGTAGGCAACGCCGATGTCCAGGACCGTGCGCGACCAGTTCTGGCTCATGTTGCCCACCTTGGTGACCTCACCGTTGCGCACCCACCACACGACGCCGTCCACGGAGCGCAGGCGGGTCACCCGCAGCTGGACGTCCTCCACGGTGCCCGACGTACCGTCGATGTCGATGATGTCGCCGACGCCGTACTGGTCCTCAAGCAGCATGAAGACCCCCGACAGGAAGTCCGAGACAAGGGTCTGGGCACCGAACCCGAAGGCGATGCCGAGGACACCCGCACCGGCTACGAGTGGCGCCAGGTTGAAGCCCCATTCGCCGAGGATCATCAGGAAGGAGATCCCGAGGATGAGGGCCGATCCGACGTTCTTCATCAGCCGTCCGAGCGTTGCAGCGCGGTTCACCTTACGCTCGACCACGAAGTGATCATCGCCGATCACCTCACGGGCATGGTCGGTTGCACGGGTACCCGGCAGATCGGTCTCGGCTGCCATGGTCATGCCCCTGGTGAAGCCGTCGACCAGCTTGGCCATGATGACCCGAACCACCACAGCCCCGACCAGGATGATGATTGTCCGCAGGACGGGGCCTTCGATGAGGTCGATCCACCACGAGGCTTCGGTGATGTCTCCCTTGAGGTCCGGGGGGACAACCACATCCGAAGGCGAGGGGCTGGGGGCGTCCGACGGCTCGTCGGCAGTGGGCAGGGCAAGCGTGATGAGGTATGTCAGCGGACTCATGGGCAGGAGCCTAGGCACAGCAGGCCGCAGGACTGAAATGGACCTCATGCAGGCACCGCCGGACTTCCCCCGAGCGGTCAGCCACGGGCCATACGGCCGCGCTGTGCGTGGCCTCACACCTGGGCACCACTCATCTCGTCGTAGTCCTCGAGGTCCCAGCGGCCGAGCTGCTGCGACCCACGGCTGGCCTTGTGCGCGGTGGCCACCATGAGCTTGATCCGGTTGAGCTGGTTGACCTCGCTGGCCCCGGGGTCGTAGTCGATCGACACCAGGTTGGCCTGCGGGTATCGCCGGCGCAGCTCCTTGAACATGCCGCGGCCCACCACATGGTTGGGCAGGCAGGCGAACGGCTGGGCACAGATGATGTTGGGCGTCCCGTGCTCGATGAGCTCCATCATCTCGGCCACGAGCAACCAGCCCTCGCCGGCCTGGGTGCCCAGCTCGATCATGTCCTGCGCCCTGGTGGCCAACGAGTGGATGTCCTCCGGGACGCTGAACTTGCCGTTCGTCCGCGCCAACGCCGCCTTGGCGGGCCGCTCGTAGAGCTCGACCACCCACAGCCCGGTGCGCTTGGCGAACCGGCCCTTCCTGCCGATCCCGAGGTTCTCCCACTTCCAGTCCCGGGTCTCCATGGACTGGAGGAAGAACCCGAGCAGCGGCGGGAGGGACGCCTCGCAGCCCTCGTCCTCGATGACCTTCACCACGTCGTTGTTGGCATCGGGGTGGAACTTCACCAGGATCTCGCCGACGATCCCGACCCGTGGCTTACGGGGGATGTCCAGCAGCGGCAGGGCGTCGAACTCACGGACGATGCTCTCGATGAGCCAGTTGTAGCCGATCCGCCGGTGCATCGTCGGCGAGTAGCCGCCATTGGCGAAGAACTCCTGGCAGAGCGCGTCCCAACGGCGGTAGAGCTCGTTCGCGCTACCCTCCTCGCGCTCGTACGGCCGCACGCGAAGCAGCACGTTCTGCAACAGGTCGCCGAGGACGAGCGCCTGGATCGCACGGTGGGCAATCCCCGGCGTCATCCGGAATCCGGGGATGGCCTCGATGCCCTGGGTGCTCAGCGCGGCCACCGGGACCTGTGGGTACCCGGCGTCCTTGAGTCCCTTGCGCAGCATCCCCGCGTAGTTGGTTGCCCGGCACATCCCCCCGGTCTGGGTGATCGCGATGGTGGTGTGGTCCGGATCGGCACCGCCGGTCTGGAAGTTGTTGATCAGCTGGCCGATCACCATGATCGCCGGGAAGCAGGCATCGTTGTGCACGTACTTCAGGCCACACTCCACGTCGTCGTTGCTCGCCGACTCGAGCACCTCCACGTTGTACCCGGCGCGCCTGAAGATCGGGCTGATCATGCGGAAGTGGATCGGGGCCATCTGCGGCACGTAGACCGTGTGCGTCCGCCGCGACTCCTTCGTGAACTGCGGGACCGGCGCCGGGCCCTGCGTCGGGACCAGCAGCGGGCCGCCACTCATGCCAGCGGTGTCGATCTCCTCGGTGCCGACCGGCACGGCAGCGGGGCGCTCGGCGGTGGCGGCCTTCAGGGATCGCAGTCGGATCCGGGCGGCTCCGAGATTGCTGACCTCGTCGATCTTCAGGACCGTGTGGACGTCGTCGGCGGCCTCGAGGATCTCCTGGACCTGGTCCGTGGTCACGGCGTCGACGCCACACCCGAAGCTGTTGAGCTGCACCAGGTTGAGGTCCGGCTCGGTGCGCACCTGGGCGGCCGCCTCATAGAGCCGTGAGTGGTAGGTCCACTGGTCACGCACCCGCAGCGGCCGCTGCAGCCGGCTCGTGGCCATCCCGTGGGTCAGCGAGTCCTCGCTGAGGACCGCCATGCCCAGACTGGTGACCACCTCGGGGATTCCGTGGTTGATCTCCGGGTCGGCGTGGTAGGGGCGACCGGCAAGCACAATCCCCCGGATGCCGTTCTCACGCATGTACTGAAGCGCACGGTCGCCCTCGGCTCGGATGTCGGCGTGCACCGCGTCGAGCTCGGCGAACCCGGCCCTGACGGCGGCGGCAGCCTCGGCCGGGGTGACGTCCCAGTCGGCGAACACCTCGACGAGGCGCTCGGCGAGCTTGACCGGGTCGTCGAGGTTCAGGAACGGGTCGAGGTAGCGGATCCCAGGCTCCCGGAGCCGGTCGATGTTCTTCTCCAGCACTTGCGGGTAGAACGCGACGATCGGGCACGTGTAGTTGTTGTCGGCGTCGGCGAACTCCCGGCGCTCCAGCGGGACGCAGGGGAAGAAGATCGTGGTCACGCCGTGGTCGAGCAGCCACTCGACGTGGCCGTGCGCCAGCTTGGCGGGGTAGCAGACGTTCTCCGAGGGGATCGACTCCATGCCCGACTCGAACAGGTCGTGGCTGCTGCGCCCGGAGAGCATCACCTTGAACCCGAGCTGGGTCAGGATCGTGAACCACAGCGGGTAGTCCTCGTAGATGCCCAGTGCGCGCGGGATGCCGATCTCACCGCGTGGGGCCTTCGCGTCCACGAGCCGCCGGTAGCCGAAGACCCGCTGGTACTTGTACGCGTAGAGGTTCGGGATCTCGGACTTCTTCGGTCGCCTGTCGAGGCTCGCACCCCGCTCGCACCGGTTGCCCGATACATGCCGGCTGCCGTCGTCGAAGGTGCTGATGGTCAGCCGGCAGTGGTTCTGGCAGAGCTGGCAGGAGCGCTGCGTGGACTCGATGGTGAACGCCTCGAGGTCGCGGGCCATCATCGGGCTCACCGCCCCCGATTCGTGATGCATCTGCGCCGTGAGTGCTGCCCCGTAGGCGCCCATCAGCCCGGCGATCGTGGGCCGCACGACCGTCACGCCCGTGAGCAGCTCGAAGGCACGCAGAACCGCATCGTTGAGGAACGTGCCCCCCTGGGCGACCACATGGTCGCCGAGCTCGCCGGCATCGCGCAGCTTGATCACCTTGTAGAGCGCGTTGCGCACCACGGAGTAGGACAGCCCCGCGGAGATGTCCCCGATGCCGGCACCCTCCTTCTGGGCCTGCTTGACCGAGGAGTTCATGAACACCGTGCATCGACTGCCCAGGTCCACCGGCGCCTCGGCCACCAGGCCGGCCGCCGCGAACGTGCGCACGTCGGTGCCCATCGTCTCGGCGAACGTCTGCAGGAACGAGCCGCAGCCCGACGAGCACGCCTCATTGACCGCGATCGAGTCGACCGCCCCGTTGCGGATCCTCAGGAACTTCATGTCCTGGCCGCCGATGTCGATCACGGACGTCACGCCCGGGCTGACCCTCTTGGCCGCGCGGAAGTGCGCCATCGTCTCGATCTCGCCCTCGTCGGCGTGCAACGCGGTCTTGACCAGCTCCTCCCCGTAGCCGGTGACGCACGCGCGGCCGATCCAGGTGCCCTCAGGCAGCGCACCGCGCACCTCGGCCGGCGATCCGGACGGCAGCCGCCACTGGGTCGCCCTGGTTGGAGCCATAGGTCGAGAAGATGATGCGACCGTGCATGGTCGAGGACCACGGACTTGATGGTCGTCGAGCCGGCGTCCACGCCGAGGAACACCGGACCCCGCACACCTGCGAAATCGCCCTGCGGCACGGCCGCCGCCGCGTGCCGGTCGTCGAACTCCGCGCGCTCGGTCTCGTCGCGGAAGAGCGGGCGCATCGTCCGGGTGACGACCGACAGGGCGTTGGCGCTCTCCAGCTCGGCGGCCAGGTGCGGCAGCGACAGGTCCGGCCCCTCGGCCAGGAACGCTGCCCCCATCGCGACGTAGAGCTGGCCGTTGTTGGGGCTGATGAACTCCTCGACCTGCTCGCCCAGCGCCCGCACGTAGGCCGCGCGCAGCTCGGGCAGGAAGTGCAGGGGGCCACCGAGGAAGATCACCCGGCCGCGGATCGGGTGGCCGCAGGCGAGCCCCGCGATCGTCTGGGTGGCCACCGCCTGGAACACCGAGGCGGCGATGTCCTCGTGCGCAGCCCCCTGGTTGAGCAACGGCTGCACGTCGGTCTTGGCGAACACCCCGCAGCGCGACGCGATCGGGTGCAGGTGGTCATACCGGCTGGCCAGTTCGTCGAGCCCCGCAGCGTCGGTCTGCAGCAGTGTGGCCATCTGGTCGATGAACGCACCGGTCCCGCCCGCGCAGGTGCCGTTCATCCGCTGCTCGGGGACCGGGCGGAGGTAGGTGATCTTGGCGTCCTCCCCGCCAAGCTCGATCACGACATCCGCATCGGGGTTCAGGCGTTCGATGGCGGCGGTGGAGGCCACGACCTCCTGGATGAACTGCACGCCCATCATCCGCGCGACCCCCAGGCCGCCGGAACCGGTCATGGCCACGCGCAGGGTGTCGTCGGGGAACTCGTCGCGGATGTCGAGCAGGAGGCTGCGGAGTTCGCCGCGCACGTCGGCGTTGTGCCGGCGGTAGTCGCTGAACACGATCCGTCGGCCGTCCAGGACAACCGCCTTCACGGTGGTCGATCCCACATCGAGACCCATCGAGAGCGCCTTGTCCATATCCCTCTCCCTGGTGCGCAGGCAATGCCGGTCTCCCGGGTCTAGTCGTCATGCAACTACGTGATCACAGACTTGTCGACATGATCGCCGAGGTCAGCCGGGGCAGGCTCGGGCCAAACGGCTCAAGATGCCCGGCCACACGTCCCGGCGGCCCGGCGGCCCGGAGGCCCGGAGGCCCGGAGGCCATGACGGTCGCGCTCAAGATGCCCAATACGGCACAGCCGGAGCGCCGGAGCACCGGAGCAGCCCGCGGTCAGGCGGACTGCCCTGGTCACCGACGCTGGATCCTGATCGTCCCCGCCGTCAGCCGGCGACCCCGCCGGCCGTGTCCTGGACCGCGTTGTGGGCGTGCAGTGCCATCTGCTCGGCGTGCGACGCCGGCTTCAGGTCGAACACGACGTTGCGCAGTGTCCCGGTGAACGCGTAGGGCGCGCTGTCCTCGTAGGCGAGGTCCACCACGAGGCCGTTGTCACGCCCGACGTCCATCCCCGCGTAGGACGAGAAGGCAATCGGGACGGTGTGGTCCAACCTGCCGGCGCCGATCTGGCGGTCGTCGGCCCAGAGCGTGACCGCTCCCCCGGATCCCGGCTGGGCGGCGTCTGCCTCGAACAGCATCTTGAGCGTGACGTCGCCGGTCGGGATCGGCTCGGTGGACACCTGCTTGTAGACCTCCACGCCGAGGAACGAGTAGGTGTGGGTCAGCAGCCCATCGGGATCGATCCACAGGGCGTACCCGCCGATGAAGTCGGCGTTGGCGACGAGCACCCCCTCGGCACCGGACTCGGGCACAGTGACGTCAGCCTCGATCGCGTACGAGCGACCCATGATCCGCGGGACCATCCCGCGCTGGACGTTCTGCACATCCCCGGCGAACGAGAACCGGGTGACCGTGGGCAGCGGCGGCAGGTCGCCGTAGAAGATGGCCAGGCCACCCATCAGCGGCAGGACGCGGTTGCGCTCGGCCTCGGACCACCACAGCTCCTGGAGCTCCTGGACCTTCTCGGGGTGCTCCGCGGCGACATCGTGGGCTTGGGAGAAGTCATCGGGCAGGTGGTAGAGCTCCCAGCCCACATCCTTGTCCGGGTCCCAGTCGGAATCCGGGCCGAACTGCGCCAGGGTCGCGGGTGACATGTCCCACGGGATCCGGTCGGGACGCGACGCAGCCCACCAGCCGTCCTTGTAGATGGCTCGCCCGCCGAACATCTCGAAGTACTGGACGGTGTGCTGCTCCGGGGCATCGGCGTCAGGCAAGGAGTACAGGAAGCTCGTGCCATCCATGGGCTCCTGCTCGATGCCGTCGACGTGGGTCGGCTCGGGCAGCCCGGCCGCCTCGAGGACGGTCGGGGCGACGTCGATGCAGTGGGTGAACTGGCTGCGCACCTCGCCACCTCCGCGCAGGCGCTCCGGCCAGGAGACGACCATGGGGTTGCGGGTGCCGCCCAGGTGGCTGGCGGTCTGCTTGCCCCACTTGAACGGGGTGTTCATCGCGTGCGCCCATGCGGCAGCGTAGTGCGGCGCGCTGTGCACGCCCCCGAGGCCCTCGATCCCGCCGTACTGCTCGATGAGCGCAAGCTGCTCGTCGGCGTCGAGGACCAGTCCGTTGAGGAAGGTCAACTCGTTGAACGAGCCGGTGGTCGTGCCCTCCATGCTCGCCCCGTTGTCACCCCAGATGTAGAAGATCAGGGTGTTGTCCAAGTCGCCCATGTCCTCGATGGCATCCAGAAGCCGACCCACGTTCCAGTCGGCGTTCTCGGAGTACCCGCAGTAGACCTCCATCTGCCGCACGTACAGCGCCTTCTGCGAGTCCGTCAGGCTGTCCCACGCTGGGAAGACGTCGGGCCGCTCAGTCAGCTCGGCGTCCTCCGGGACGACCCCGAGCTCCTTCTGGCGGGCGAAGATCTCCTCGCGCAGGGCGTCCCAGCCCTGCTCGAACGTGCCCTTGTACTTGTCCGCCCACTCGGTGTCGACATGGTGCGGGGCGTGCGAGCAGCCGGTGGAGTAGTACATCATCCACGGCTTCTGCGGATCCTGTGCCCGGACGCCGTGCAGCCACTCGACGGCCTTGTCCGTGAGGTCGTCGGGGAAGTAGTACTGCTCGCCGTCGGTGCCCTCGAGTACCCCGAGGGTCGAGTTGTCCTGGGTGATGATCGGGTCGTACTGGCCGGCGGCGCCCGACAGGAAGCCCCACCAGTGGTCGAATCCCCATGCCTGCGGCCAGTGGTCGAACGGGCCGGCCGGCCCCTGGACGTTGTCGGGGGTCAGGTGCCACTTCCCGAAGCCGCCTGTGACGTAGCCGTTGTCTGACAGGATCCGGGGCAGTCCCGCGCAGCTGCGGGGCTTGGCGGCCGTGTAGCCCGGGTAGGGCCCCGGGTACTCGGCGATCGATCCGAACCCGACCCGGTGCTGGTTGCGGCCCGTGAGCAGCGCCGCACGCGTCGGTGAGCAGACCGCGGTGACGTGGAACCGGTTGTAGGTCAGACCCATGTCGCGCACACGGGTCATGGTCGGGGTCTGCACCGGACCACCGAATGTGCTGGGGTTGCCGAACCCGGCATCGTCGATCAGGACGATCAGGACGTTCGGAGCATCCTCCGGTGCCTGCGGGCCCGGGACCATTGACCAGTCGGACACGGAGTCACGCAGGGTGCGGCCACTGGTGCCGCCGAACGTGCGATCCGGGATCGGCAAGACCGTCCGGTCGGGGTTGAACTTGCCCGACGCCTCGGCGAGGGCATCCTTGAGCTCCCCGACGGTGTTGTTGTCCATCTCTGCGACCGACTTCATGGGGGAGCCGGGCAGCGACTGCTCAATGGCGAGGCGCTCAGAGGGCGGGAACATCGCCAGGATCACCGCAGTACCGTCCTTGAGGCCCTCGCCGACCTTGCCCTCCACCTCGGCGCGCACCTTGCTGCCGGCGACCTTGCCCACCGCGGCGCCACCCGCGGCACCCACGACAACCGAGCCCAGGAGCATCGGGCTCGCGAGGCCGACGAGAAGGCCAACGCCGCTACCCCATGTGGCCCCCTTGCGCCCGGCCTTGTCGCCGGTGTCCTTCACGTTGACGGTGCCGTCCGGGTCCTTGGCGACCAGGATCATCCCCTGGGCGCTGATCTCCTTGGCGCGGACCTTCTCAGCCAGCGCGTCGAACTCCGCATCGGCCGTCTCCGGGTCCTGATACGCCGCCACCAGCAGCAGGTACTCGTTGCTCATCTCAGGCTCCTGTCCATACACGCCCACCGCGTCGTCCACGCGGTCGCAATCGCGTCTACATGTCGACCCTAGTAGCCTCAGCCCCCTCGTTTCCCGGCAGGGATCGACCCGGCAGCGGACTTTCGCCTACCAGCCCCAGCCCCGGGCAAGGGCCTGCTGGGCAGCGGCCCTGCCCAGGTCGATGCTGGCCGCGAAGTACTCCTCGTCGAAGAACAGGTAGCTGAGCAGCTCGCGCCTGCCGACAGCGTCTCCACCGCCGCGGATCAGCCGTCCCAGCAGCCAGTTGTCGTTCTCGGTGAGCCAGCCCAGGCCGTCCGTGCGTCGGGCGAACACCTCGGCTGCGAGCTGACCCATCGCACCATCGGGCGGCGCGACGTCCAGGACCCTGACCGGGCGATACGGATGCCCGCCGCCGCTGCACAACAGGTCGTGCTGGCCCACCTCCGCGGCCTGGGCCACGAGCCGGTTGATCCGGCGCAGGTTGGCCAGGTCCTCCACCATCCGATCGGCCATGACGGCGTTGAGGACCTGCGCGGCCGCATCGTCGACGTCCGGAGTCCGTGCCGGGGGGCGCGGGGCCGGCGGGGGCCCGTACGTGGTCGGGGTCGCCGAGACCAGCAGGATCCGGTCCGCACCCATGGCGACAGCCGGCTGCAGCGGTGCGTTCAGCCTGACCCCGCCGTCCACGTACCAGCCAGCGGCGGTGGGCGGCGCCTCGATCATGATGGGTGGGAACGCCACCGGGATCGCCGACGAGGCGAGCACGTGCTCTGCGACGATCGGACCGCGCACGACATCCAGTGCCCGGGAGGGATCACCTTCGTAGTCGCCCGGCTCTGCCTCATCGAGGAACAGCACGCTGCGCCCGCTGCCTGCCCCCACCATGTCGGTGTCGGAGTCCATCGGCATCCGAGTCGTCGCCACACCCACGGCGCCGAGAACGTCGGCGGCCACGTTGGCTGCCAGCTGGGTGGTCGACAGCGCCTCATGCGCAGTGCGCCGCAGGGGTGCGGTGTCCAGCAGGCTCGTGGTCCCCGGCCCACGGTCAAGAACAGCACCCATCGCGTACTGGAGCCCGGTACGGGCCAGGGCGAACGGGAGCAGCGACCGGTACACGTTGTCGTCGCTCATGTGCCGCCACACGTCGACGACCTCCTCGGCCGCCACATCGGCACCCCGGTGCAGGGCGGCGCCCCACAGGGACGCGTTGATGCTCCCGGCGCTGGTGCCCAACCAGATCGAGGGAAGCATGCCCTGCCGCTCGAGGGCCGGGATCAGCTCGGCGAGGACCCCGGCCTGGAAGGCTCCCCGGGCCGCGGCACCGGTCAGCACCACCGCCACGGTCTGCGGAGATCGGTCGTCCTGGGTGGATGTCATCACGGGCCTCCTCGACTCGGGCGGCGGCGCGCAGGGACGGCACCGAAGCCAGTTCCAGCATCCCACCGACATGGCTCCGGGTCGCAGCCGCGCCGGGCCCGGCACCGTGCGGTAGTTTCTGGGCGTGCCCGTCGCCGTCCCCATCCTCGCCGGGACGGCAATCCGCGGCCTGGCCGCCAGTGTGATGATGCGCTCAGTCCTCGAACGGCACCCGAACGCCTTCCTGGTCACGCTCGCCCACTTCGGTGTGGCCATGCCGCTGAACAGCTCCCAAGAGCACATCCACAAGGACGTGCAGGCGGGGCTGGCGCGGCAGGACCGGGAGCCGGACGCCCCCATCGTCATCGTCGGGCACTCGCAGGGCGGGTTGGCGGCGCTGCGCTACGCCGTGGACCATCAGGACCAGGTCCGGCACGTGGTCAGCGTCGGGGCGCCGTGGCGCGGATCGGTCAGCGCGCAGCGGATCTCCTCGCTCTTCTCGTGGACCGGCCGCAACCTGACCCCGGCGCTGAGCGACATGGCCGAGGGCTCGCCGTTCCTCACCGCCCTGCACGCCGATGTGCCGTCCATCGCCGACCGGGTCACCAACATCTACAGCACCCATGAGCTGTTCATCCAGCCCTACATCAACGCCCACATGGAAGTCCCCGGGGTCACGAACCTCCTGATCGCCACCGATGACGAGTACCACCGGCACCTGCGCGCCTTCCCCGAGCTCGAGGTGGAGGACCTGATCTCCGGACGGGTGACGCACCTGGGCGAGATGAGCTCCCCGGAGGTGCGCTCGCGGATCTGGGCGAAGGTCGAAGAGGTATCCGCGCAGGTCAGGCGCGGGGAGTAGGCAAGCCCCGGCTCCCGGCTACGCCCGAGCAGGCGCCGGGTCGGGCCCGGATCACGTGCGGGCTACGCCTCCCGCAGCTCGGACTTCACGTCCTGGGCGTACCGGTCCACGTAGGTCTGCCCGCCCAGGGCCAGCAGCGCCTCGCGGACCACGTCGGTCACCTCGTCCGAGCTCATCGTCCGAGCGTTGAGCCGCAGCGGCTCCGAGACCCGGATCCGGACGCCGATACGCCGAGGCACCGCGCGCTTCGTGTACTCGGTCGTGACCACATGGACCGGGACGTCCGGGTTGGCCTGGATCAGCGGGATCATGACCCGCTTGTGGAGCTTGTGCAGCGTCCGGGGGTCCGGTGAACGGGTTCCCTCCGGGTAGAGGCCAATACGACCTCCCTCGGCCAGGGCGTACCGCGACACCTGCATGGCCCACTCGGTCGAGGCCTCATCACCGCGGCGCAACGGGATCTGGCCCATCAGCCGGAAGAACAGCGAGCCACGGTGCTGGAACCACTCGAGCTTCGTGAAGGCACTGACCCGCCACCACTCGGTCATCACGACGCATACCGGATCGATGAACTGGATGTGGTTGCCGATCAGGATCGCCGGCCCGGGCGCAACACGGTCAGCTCCGTCCATGTCCACCGCATAGCGCAGCCGCAGGGCGCGCATCGCGGCGATGGTGGGCCAGTACGCCCGGGACCGGCCCGGGCGGCCGACCCGCACGCCGGGATACAGCGCGCCCGCCTCCGCCAGTAGGTCGCCGTAGGCCCTGGTCGGTGGGTCCAGCGCCCGGTCGGGGGTCGGATCCGAAGAGGGGTTGGGGCTAGCCATGGGGGCGATTGTGCCTTCCCCCCGGGGGTGCGTGTCCTCTTGGGTGCCTCCCGGCGGCGGCGTGTCCGCCCTGATCGCGGCCGCGACCAACCGGCACCCGCACCAGATCGGCATGTTCGCAGCCCTCCCACGGGCGGTGCGGCGATAGCCTGCTCGGGGCAGCGGCACCACCACCGATGCTCGCCCGACCGTCGGGGCCGCCGGTTCCCGCCGGGGCCCGTCCGCCACGGCCCACTCACCGCAGGTCCCACATCTCGTCCAGGAGGTCGTCGATGTCCGCCCGGTGCCTTCCCGAGCGCCCGAGATTCCGCTCCCGCGCCGAGAAAGTGGCGTTCCACGCCCTGGCCAGCAAGTTGCGCGACGTCGACGTGCTCCTGGCGAACGTCCGCTTCACCGGGCTGGACGGCGACTGGGAGGTCGATCTGGTGATCGGCATGCCCGACGCGGGTTTCGCGGCCATCGAGGTCAAGGGCGGCAACGTCTGGCGGGCCGACGGCACCTGGTGGCAGCAGACCCCGCAGGGGCGGCGGGCCATCGACCTCGAGGACCAGGCGACCTCGGGCAAGTACCTGCTGCGTCGCTACCTGGAGCGCCACCCGCACTGGTCGCACGGCAAGCCGCGCATGATCCACATGGTGATCCTGCCGGACACCACACTCGGCCCCGAGGACCCATCGCCCGGCCTGCCGCGGCAGTGGATCATCGACAAGGACCAGCTGCCCGATGCTGCCGGCCTGATCTTCGACCTGCTCACCGGCCCGCTGAAGAACGAACCGCACCGGATGCCCGGGGTCGATGCGGTCGACGATGCGGCGGAGATCCTCGGCGGCCGGGGTGACCGGCAGGCCGAGCTCGCCGGGATGCTGGCGGTCCGCGGTGACCACGTGGACCGGCTCACGGCGGCCCAGTACACGGTGCTCGACCTCGCCCGCCGCCTCCCCCGCATCGAGGTGATCGGCGGTCCCGGCACCGGCAAGACGTGGCTGGCCATCGAGCAGGCAAGGCGATGGGCCGCCGACGGCAAGCGGGTCGCCCTGGTCTGCTACTCGCGCGGGCTGTCCACATGGATCGCCCGCCGGGTGGCGGCGTGGCCGAAGGCGCTGCGACGCAACGTGCGGGTCCACACCTACCACGCGCTCGGGGTGGAGTGGGGTCTGGAGATCCGCGACGGGCAGGGCCAGGAGTACTGGGAGCAGACCCTTCCCGCCCAGATGACCGGCCTGGCCCGGGCGCTTCCCGACGAGCGGCGCTTCGACGCCCTCATCGTCGACGAGGCCCAGGACTGCCCCGACGCCTGGTGGCCCTCCCTGCTCGCCGCCCTGCGCGACCCGGACACCGCCCGACTGGCGGTATTCGCCGACGAGCAGCAGCGGATCTTCGACCGCGACGAGCGCCCCGACCTGGGGCTGGTCCCGCTCACACTCGATGAGAACCTGCGCAACAGTCGCCAGATCGGAGCCGTGTTCTCCTCGCTGGCCGCCGACACCCCCGCTCTGCTCGGTGGCGAGGGCCCCCCGGTGAGGTTCATCCAGTGCAGCGCGGCGGACGCGATGGACACCGCCGATGACGCCGCTCTCGAGCTGCTCGACGAGGGCTGGGACGCCGAGGATGTCGCGGTGCTCACCACCCATCACCGGCACCCCGAGCAGGCCAACCGGGTCGCTCTGGACGGCCGCGACGGCTACTGGGACTCCTTCTGGGACGGCACCGACATGTTCTTCTCCACCGTGGCCGCGTTCAAGGGCCTGGAGCGCCCGGCCATCGTCCTGGCCATTGACGGCTTCCGGGATCCGGTCACCGCCCGGGACACCCTCTACGTCGGACTGTCACGAGCCCGCGACCAGCTCGTCGTGTGCGGGGACCTCGCCGTGATCCGCAGGGTCGCTGGAGACGAGGTCGCCGATTCGCTGGTGAGCCGCGGGTAGCGCCCGGGCAGTCGATGGCGGGTCGGTCGGGTCGTCGGTGCCGGGGCGGGCGTTCCGGGCGCATCACCCGGCTGCGCCGGGGGGTGTACATCGCCAACGAAGCACTTCCAGATGACCCGGTCGCCCTGCACCTGCTCCGCGCGCCGGCAGAGCAGGTTGCCGCGCCAGCTCGCGTGGCCAGCCATGCAACTGCAGCGGGGCTGGTCGTCACCACCCCGGCGCGGACCGCCCCCGACCTCGCCGCCACTGTCGACCTACCCGAGGCACTGATGGTCCTGGGCGCCGCACTCCGCCACGAGCTCGCAGCGCTGGCTGGATCCGCAGACCGGAGGCACTACCGCGACGCCCGCCTGTGCCGGGCTGCAGAGCGACCCCTCCAGGAGGCGCTGGACCGATCGGCGAAGCGGACGGCGAGGGCAAGTACCCGGATGAGTCCGCCTTCACCCGCGAGAAGACCCGCGAGGGCACCTTGCGCGACCTCGGATTCGAGGTGGTCCGGTGGACGGGACGCGAGGCCTTCGGGTCGCAACCCTCGTCGTCGGCCGGCTCACCCGGGCGCTGCTGGCCGGGTACAGCTAGGAGCCGGCTTGCCCCCGGGCGCGCTACGCCGCGGCGTCGATCGGACGCTCCCAACGTTCACCGACCCGCTCGAATCCGACACGTTCGAAGTAGTCCGAGGAGTTGGGCGACGCGTCGACGACAAGCCGCGAGAAGCCCCTGTCAGCGAAGACGCCCGACCGCCGGTAGACGAACTCGCCCGGGGTGAAGTCACGGAACCGCTCCGTGACGTAATCAAGCTCCACCTCTCCCACACCGGCCCCCGCATCACGGACCACGACCATGCCGACGGTCTCGTCGCCGCGCAGGACGAGGAACGCCGACCGGTCGGCGTCGACTGCCGCAGCGCCCTCGGCGGGCGAGCTGTCAGCGGTACCTGCGATCTCGGCCAGCGGGAACCCCGGATAGGTCGCGCTGACGTCCTCTGAGTGAACCCGCAGGGCGTGCCGCAGGTAGGCGTCACCGACACCCACCTCGACGACGTCGTACACCTCCTCGTCGTGGCGCTCGCGGCCCAGCCGCCAGATCCAGTAGATGTCGATCACGGTGATGGCGAGATTCATCGCGGCGAATGGCCACACGCCGAGCAGGGCGTTGACCACAGTGGCAAGGGCAGCTCCCGTGAGATTGAGCACCCGGAAGCGCAGCACCCGGGCCTGCATGAGGGAGAAGATGATCAGCCCGGAGCTGACCCAGCCGAAGATGTCCAGTGCCGACATGTGCCGACCTCCTTGGTCGCGCTCCCAGGCGATGACCCCGCCAGCCGGGGCCCGCAGGCACCGGCGACTCTAGCCAAGTCGCCCTCCCAGCCCCCGAGCGAGCGTCAGGTCTGTTGGCCTCGTTCAACTGCGCCCGGTGTCCGGCTGGTCCGGTTGGTCAGACGGGTCCGGCTGGTCCGACGGGTCCGATGGATCCGGCCGCTCCCCGGCCGGGGCTGCGTCATAGGGACTTCGCGGCACTCCGGGGGCGCGGCGCATCAGCGACCTCAGGTCCGGGCGGCGCGGATCATCGTGGCCGGTTCCGTCGAAGGTGACGCCGTTGCGCTGGGACGGCATCCGCTCGTCCATCAGCGCCAGCAGGGCGTAGGCGCGTTGGTCTGCGGGGAAGAGCAGGTTGATGTCAACGCCGCGCGGCCAGAGCTGCCAGGCCCACACCACTGAGAGCTCGAACGAGAAGACGATGGCGTTCGAGACCAGGAAGAGCACCGAGAAGATGCCCACGACGGTCCCGAACGCCCCATAGACCGCCGAGGAACTGCTGACTAACTGCCCGACGAGGGCGCTGCCGAAACCGATTATGACGGTCATGGCCAGGGCCCCGAGGGCCGCCCCGGGTCCCACCTCCCGGAACGCCAGGGGGCGCCGGGCGAGGATGTTGGCCGAGAAGAACAGAAGCCCAGCGGCTACGAGCCAGACAAGGAAGCTCGCGCTCACCCGTTCAATGACGGCGATGCCTGTGGCGTTCACCACGAGGGTGGAACCGATCGCCACCACCAGCACGCCGACGCCCATCAGGACCACCAGCAGCAGCACCCGCGCATAGCGCGGGCCGAACCCGAACCGGAACCGATAGGGCACGCAATAGACCTGATTGACCATCGCGTACAGGGAGAACACCCCGGCAGTACCGGACAGGAGCAGGCCGATGAGGGCGACGGCCAGCGCTGCCCCGCCCGAGGGCAGCGACTGGTAGGCATCGATCACCTGCTGCTCGTACTCCTCGGGCACGATCTCGTCAACGAGGTCCAGGACGATCTGCGGATTGTCGCCCAGGATGGTGTTGAGCACGGCGAAGCCGGCGATCGCGAGCGGGAACAGGCTCAGGAACGTGTAGTAGGCAAGCAGGGCGGCCAACCGGCTGCCCTCGTCGTCGGCGTACTTCTTGAACGTCGCGTAGAGGTATCCGAAGAGCGAGACGCGCGCCTGGATCCGGTCCACGCCCCGGCTCGCGCCCAGGACCTGCTTCTCGACGTCGCCGGCGACCCCCTCGTGCGAGGTCGGCGGGGGGGATACGACGAAGTGCTCGGCCGGGTCGAGCCACAGCTGCTGGAAGCCGCCATCCTCGTGCCCGGGATCCGCCATGGCGCCAGACTAGGGCCGGGCACATCCCGGCCCACACCAGGTCCGACGCGAACAGGCTCACCCGCCGTGGCTGCTCTCTACCAACTGGTGGGACCCCGAGACCGCACCCGACGGCGCCAGACTGGACGTTCGCGGAGGTCCATCAGAGTGCGCGGACCCGGTCGGCGTAGCGATCGATGAGCACGGCGTTCGCGCTGTCCCCAGCACGGGTGTTGCTGGAGACGAACACCTCCGGATCGATGCCGCGCTCGGCCAGGGTGGTCACCGCCCGGGCCATCACCGCCTGCAACAGGCCCGCCCCCACAACCGTCGAGGTGGGGGCCACAGACGCGCCCAGGCCCGGCACCTCGAGCACGGCGTCGCCTAGCACCCCATGGTTGTCCAGGACGATGTCGGCCATCTCGTGCAACCGGGGACCGTCCACGTGCCGTGCCGCCGGGGACCGGGCGTGGGCCAGGCTCGTCAGGGCGATGACTGTTGCCCCGGCAGCACGCGCCAGCCCCGCGAGTTCCACAACGACCCGGTTGCCGCCCGAGTTGCTGGCAACGATCAGGACATCACCGGCCTCGATCGGATGATCGGCAAGGATCGTGGCCGCGAGGCCTGGTTCCCGCTCGACCAGCGATGACCGGGCAGCCCCGGCGTGCAGCATGAGCTCCTCGACCAGGATCGGGTTCACGCGCGCGGTCCCGCCGGCCCGGTAGAACAGCTCCTCGGCGAGCATGTGCCCGTGCCCTGTGCCGAACGTGTGCACCCACCGACCGGCACCGAGCGCGCTGGCCACTGCGTCGGCTGCCGCCGTGATCGGCTCGGCCTCGTCGCGCGCTGCCGCTTCCAGCATCGCGATCACCGTCGCCAGGTACTTCTGGTCCGCAGTTCCGGCGGCGCCGGCGCCACCAGGCTCAGCACCCCCACGCGAAGCCCTGGCCTCGCCCCCACCCTCCGGGGTGCCGACTGCCGTCACGGGCCCGTGGTCAGCTCGGCTGCTGCGACATAGCCCAAGGTGCGCTGCCGGTGGTTCAGGGCCACTGCCTCGATGACGATTGCGAGGTTGCGCCCCGGCTGGACTGGGATCAGCACCCTGGCCACGGGCACCCCGAAGACATCCTCGACCCGCTCGCGCATTCCGACCCGCTCGTACTCCTTGTTCGGGTCGCGGGACTCCAGCACGACGACCACTGTGATCCGCCCATCGGTGCGGATCGCGCCGATCCCGAACAACTCCTCCACGTCGACCTTCCCGACGCCGGGAATGTCGATCACGTGCCCAGCCCCCTGCCGCGCCTCCCCCCGGAGGTGATCGTCACCGATCCGGCGCACCTCCACCACCTCGGAGGCGATCAGCCGGTGACCCCGCCGGACCAGCTCCAGAGCGGTCTCTGAGCTGCCGAGTCCCTCGGCATCGAGGATCAGCACCCCCTCGCCATGCACGTCGACCAGCCCCGCAGGGATCTCCAGGCGGGGCGCGAGCGCATGGATGAGCAGCCAGGTCAGCGAACTGGCGAATCGGCTGGTCTCCAGCTCCGAGACGAACACGGGCACGTTGTGGCGATCAGCCGCGGCCACCATGTCGGGCATCACGTGCAGTCCCCGCGACACGACCAGGGCCGGGAACCCGAGCGCGAAGTAGTCGTCCAAGCGCGTGGCCCGCACATCCGGGGACAGACCCGACAGGAAGGCTGTCTCGATCCACCCGATGATCTGCAGCCGGTCTTCGCTGAACGCCTCCAAGTACCCGCTGAGCTGCAGGCCCGGCCGGTTGACGTCCGACGTCGTGATCGGGATCTGCGTGAGGTCCAGATGCCCGCCGGCAACCTGCATGAGGCTGAGTCGTTGGACGAGCACGGACAGCGGAACCGAGGCTTGCGGGGTTCCCTCCCCGGAGCCGCCAGCACCGCTAGCTCGGGGGGGAGCACCACCGGATCCGCCCGCGCCGCTGATCGCCGAACCCGGGTCAACGGACTGCATATCGCCAGCCACCTACACCACCAACTTCTCGCGAAGGGCCGCCACGGACTGCTCGAGCAGCCCGTGGGCCATCAGGTAGCCGATCACCGAGCCGTACTCCTGGTCCAGCCACCCCAGCACACCGGTCATGGCGTGGTCCGGGGATCCCCCCAACGCCTCGAAGAGGGCCGGTGAGATCGGTACGCCGCGCGACACCAGCGCCGACATGGCCTCGTTGACCCACGCTCCGTCCAGGTTCAGCGCGCTCTGGGTGTAGTCGGCGACCACCGCCGATCGCTCGACCCCGGCAGTCTCCAGAGCCAGCGCCGTGACCAGGCCGGTACGATCCTTGCCCGCTGTGCAGTGCACGAGCACGGGAGTCGAGCCGCTGTCCGCGATCACCGAGATCGCTGCGGCGATCGTCCACCCCGCGTCACTCAGGACCTGCCGGTACAGGCCGCCGAGCGTGACCGGTCCTTCGTCGACCAGGGACGAGCGCGAGCCACCGTGAATCGGCAACCAGATGTGCGCCGCGTCGGGCAGCAGCGGTTGGGCGTGGTCCTGCGATCGCTCCAATGCGGACCGAAGATCGATCACGACACCGATGCCCAGGGCAGCGAGTTCCTCGGCACCGGCGGCGGTGACGTTGCTCAATGCGTCTGCCCGGTAGAGCTGGCCGTGCCGGGTGACGCCGCCGGTCGCCGGGTAGCCGCCGACCTCACGCAGGTTCTGGGTCCCCTCGACGTCCAGCCGCCCACTCACGCCAACCTCCCGAACACCTCGGAGGTCGGCCCACGCGGGTCATCGCGGTCCGGGCGCAGCAACCTCCGGGCGCGCTGGTCCATGGCCGCCGTCTCGATCAGGATCGCGGTGTTGCGACCTGGCCGAACCGGGATCGTGACCATCGGCAGCTCAACGCCGAGCAGCTCCATCCGGTCGGGCGCCAGGGAGTAGTCACGCTCCGGGTCCAGCATCTCGAGGGCCACAACGAGGCTGAGCTCACTGGTTGCCTTCACCGAGCCGATCCCGTACATCAACCGGAGATTGACGATCCCGATCCCCTTGACCTCCATGAAGTGCCGAACGCGCCCCGGCGCGCGCCCCACGAGGTCCCGGTCAGAGGGGCGGCGGACCTCCACCGTGTCGTCGGCGACCAGGCGGTGCCCGCGCCGGATCAGCTCCAGGGCGGTCTCGGACTTACCGACCCCGCTGTGCCCGAGGATCAGCACACCCTCCCCGGCCACGTCGAGCAGGCCTCCGTGCAGGACCTCCCGGGGGGCGAGACCCAGGGCCAGGAACCATGACAACTGGGCCGCGAACTCGGTGGTGGGCTGGGTGGTGCGCAGCAGGGGGGTCCCGTACTCCTCGGCCAGCCCCACCGCCCACGATGAGATCTGCAGCCCGTGGGTGAGGATGCCCGCGGGTACTCCGAGGTCGGCGAATTGGGCCAGGCGTTCCCAACGCTCGTGCGGTGGCAGCGTCAGCAGGTAGCCGACTTCGGCCTCGCCGATGATCTGGATCTGCGAGCCCGGGAACTGCTCGGAGTAGCCCGCCCATTGCAGCCCCGGACGGTTGAGGTCGGAGGTGGTCACCATCCGCCTGGACAGGTCAACGCCGGAAGCGGTCACCACCTCGAGCTCGAAGTGGTCGACGACCTCGGACAACGGGACCCCGCGCGCCGTCCGCAGCCCACGGATGACCTGGGTGGAGTCCATTGCCCGAGCGTAGGGCGCCCTACGGCCCAGCGCTGGCTGGCGAGGCCTCGGCGCCAGGGGCCCGGCCCACATCGGCGTCGACGGCACCCGATCCGCGTCGGGGTTGGCAGGATGGCGCCCATGAGCCGTCCAGAGGACACAATCGGCAACCGTGAGCTGTGGGACATCGTCAACGAGCAGTTCTCCGGCGCCGACGGCCTGGCTCTCTGGCGGCGCTCGGACATCGTGTGGGGGCTGTTCGCCGCCCCGGAGGCCGAAGTGGCGGCACTCGGCGACGTCGCCGGGCTCGATGTGGTCGAGGTCGGCTGCGGGACGGCGCACTTCTCATCCTGGCTGGCCAGGCGGGGGGCCCGAGTCGTCGCACTGGACCTCTCCGGCGCCCAGCTGGCGACGGCCCGGGCCGGCCAGGCCGAGCACGGCCTGCCGTTCGCCCTCGTGCAGGCCGATGCCGAGCACCTGCCCCTGGCCGACGCATGCGCCGACCTCGTCGTCAGCGAGCACGGCGCGCCGGCCTGGTGCGAACCGCAGGCCTGGGTCGGCGAGGCTGCCCGGGTCCTGCGGCCCGGAGGCCGACTCGTCTTCCTGACCAACAGCCCGGTGTCGGCGATGTGCGTGCCCGCCGAGGGAGGCCCCGCAAGCAACCAGCTGCTGCGCGGCCCGGCCGATCTGCGCACCGTCCGCTGGCCGGGCGGCGGGGTGGAGCACCATCCCAGCCACGGGGACTGGATCCGGGTGCTGGTCGGCCACGGCTTCGCGATCGAGGGGCTGCAGGAGCTGCACGCCCCTGCCGACCACGACCCGGACCAGTCCGCCGCTGGCTTCTACGAGATCGCCGACCTGGCGTGGGCCCGGCAGTGGCCGGCCGAGGACCTGTGGTCGGCACGCCTGGTCGCGAGCACTTCAGGATGACCCCCTGTCGCTCGATGACCCTTGTGACCGATGATGGTGCGATTGGCACGAACAGGAGGCGCCCATGTCAGGTCGACGCAGATCAGCCGTCCCACTGATCATCGCGGCGCTGATGGGCGTCGTCCTCGTGATCGCGGTCCGCCAGTGGTTCGGTGGCAGCGGCAGCGACGAGCAGGCCGGCACCGACCCCAGCACCGGGACCGTGACGGCGCCCGAGGACTGCACGACGGTCACAGTGGTCGCCTCGAGCGAGAAGGCCGCGCTGCTCGGCGAGCTCGCCGACAAGTACAACTCGTCGGCTCCCGAGGTCGAGGGCACGTGCATGTGGATGGCGGTGGCCACGAAGTCCAGCGGTGCGGCGGCGACAGCGCTGGCTCGCGGATGGGACGAGGAGCTCGACGGCCCCCGGCCCGATGTGTGGAGCCCCGCCTCGAGCTCGTGGGCGGTGCTGGTCGACCAGGACTCCACCGACCTGGACCGACCCAGCCCGATGCCCTCTGAGCGCCCCTCGTTGGTGCAGACCCCCCTGGTGATCGCCATGCCGCTGCCGATGGCCCAGGCCCTGGGCTGGCCGGACGCGCAGATCGGCTGGAAGGACCTCGCCGCGCTGGCCAAGTCCCCGAAGGGGTGGGCCAGCAAGGACCACCCGGAGTGGGGCCGCTTCAAGCTGGGCAAGACCAATCCGCACTTCTCCACCTCCGGGCTCAACGCCACGATCGCCTCCTACTTCGCGGCCACCGGGGTCTCCAGCGACCTGACGTCGGACCAGGTCGCGGATCAGGAGACCCGCGACTTCGTGGGCCAGCTCGAGTCGGCGGTCGTGCACTACGGGGACACCACGCTGACGTTCCTGGAGAACATGAGCCAGGAGGCGGCCGCGGGCCAGGGCCTGACCTACGTCTCGGCGGTCACTGTCGAGGAGAAGTCGGTCCTGGACTACAACCAGGGCAACCCGACCGGCGATCCGCAGACCCTCGGTGCCGCACCGCCGCCGGACCAGCAGCTGGCCGCCGTCTACCCATCGGACGGGACACTGCTGTCGGACAACCCGTGGATCACGCTCGATGCCGAGTGGGTCGACGAGTCCAAGGCGCGTGCCGCAGACGATTTCCTGACCTGGCTGCACGAACCCGCCCAGCAGGCGGTCTTCACCGATGCCGGCTTCCGGACCCACACCGGCGAGCCCGGGGCCCCGATCACGCAGGAGAACGGGATGCTGCCCGCAGGCCCGACCAGCATCCTCACCCCGCCGGCGCCTGCCGTGCTCGCGGACGTGCAGCAGTCCTGGGATGAGCTGCGCAAGCGCGCCCACGTGCTCTTCGTCATGGATGTGTCCGGCTCGATGGGTGAGCTGGTGACCTCCGCCGGCCGGACGAAGCTGGAGCTGGCCCAGGAGGCAGCGGCCTCCGCCTTCGAAGGATTCGCCCCCGATGACGAGGTGGGGCTGTGGGCCTTCTCCACCGAGCTCGGCCCGAACCTCCAGCCATGGCTCGAGATGCAGCCGGTGGCACCCGCCGCGAGCTCCATCGCGCCGATGCAGCAGGACGTGCGCTCGATGGTCGCCGGCGGCGGCACTGCGCTCTATGCGACGCTGCGCGAGGCCCAGGAGCAGATGCTGGCCGAGCTGGACCCGACGCGGATCAATGCGATCGTGCTGCTGTCCGACGGGCAGAACGAGTATCCGCCGGACGCCAACCTGGACAGCCTGCTCGAGCAGTTGCAGGGCGAGAGCACCGACACCAGCGTGCGGGTCTTCCCGATCGGGTACGGCGAGGGTGCCGACCCCGCAGCGCTCGGCGCGATCGCCGAGGCATCCCGCGGCAAGTACTACGAGGCCAACGACCCGGCCAGCATCGAGAAGGTCCTGGCCAGCGTGCTGTCGAACTTCTGAGCCCCGACCGGGGCAGACTGGGACCTGTGCGCGCCCGAGACGAGATCCGTGACCCGTGGGGCTGGCTGGTCGCTGCGGTCTGTGGCGGCCTGGGCTGGGCTGTCCTGGGGGCCACGCTGACCCCGGTCGGAGCCGTTGCTGCTGGGGTCGGCATCGGCGCCGCGGTCCTGGGCACCAAGGTCGTGGTGGGCTCCGCCCGCGGTCACCGGGCCGAACCACCCGCACTGGAACGACCCCGGGACCGGCTTCCGGAGCCCCCGGCCGGCAGCGTCCAGGCTGATCTGCTGGCCCGGTCGCATGCCGCAGTCGCGCGGATGGGCGACCTGGTCGAACGCCCGTCCGACCAGTGGATCGCTGGCGAGGTCCGGCGTGTACTCACCGAGAGCCGGCCCGTGGTGGAGGCAATCGATGAGATGGCCGGTCGGATCACCGTGCTCGACACGAGCATCGCGACCGCCCGTCCCAACCGCGTGGCCCATGAGATCGCCCGCCTCCAGGAACAGCTGCGGCACACCACCGATCGGCACGTCCGACGTGACCAGGAAGGTGCCCTGGCCGCGCTGGACGCCCAGGCGGAGTCGATCGACCGACTGCTGCGCCGCCGGGACTCGGCAATGGCCCAGATGCAGGCCTCCGCCGTGGGACTCGAGGGGTTGGCCGCGCGCACCGGGGAGCTGGTCGCGCTCGGCCCAGCCGGAGCGGACACCGACGAGGCAACGCGGATCGTCGGCGACCTCACCGACTCCCTGGACGCTGTCCGCGCAGGCGTCGATGAGGCGCGCTCGATCATGGATGACCTCTGACGACCTGCTCGTGCACCCGAGTTGGCCCACCGGGCCCGGGCGAGCTCGGGGCTGGTGCTACCGCGCAGCCCGCGAGACGGCCCGGGCTCCCAGCGCAAGGACGGTCTCTGCTCGCTCCTCGGCGAGGATCCGACGCAGCCCGGATGGGACCTCCACTGACCCCAGCAGCGAGTCGGCAAGGGCGACGGTCGCCGCGTCGACGGTGCCCGGGAACAGTCCACGTGCGAGCTTCCGGGCCTCAGCCGGCGGCCGGGTGTCCCACAGGTCCACGATCCGCCGGACGTACCGCGCGCCGTAGGGCTCGATCAGCTCGAGGGGGCCGTCCGGGTCGGCGAACCCCGCGACGGTCGCCTCGAGGATGTCGTTGGGAAGGCCGCCGACCTCGACCGCCGCGTGCCAGGCAGCAGCCTTCGCCGCTGCCGAGGGCTGGTTGGCGCGCGCTCGCGCTGCCCACGCCTCGCCCTTGCTCGTGCGGTCGACCCGAAGCACCTCGTCGACGAGGTCCTCCCCCGCCGCACCACGCCCCACCAGCCGGGTCACGATCGCCCAGCGCAGGTCGGCGTCCAGGGGCAGACCCGGAAGGGATGCGCGTCCCGAGAGCACGTCGGCCAACCGTTCCAGCCGGACCGGATCGACAGCCGTGGCGATGTGGGCCCGGGCCAGGGCCAGCTGTCGGTCCGATCCCGGCTGCGCGGCCGCCAGGAGCTTCGCTGTTCCCGCGCAGAGGTCGCCGGCGCACGTCGCGCGCAGGTCGGGGTCGACGAAGCGCTCCGTGGCGGTGCGCGCCTGTCGCAGCACCGTCTCGATCGTCTGCGCCCGGTCCTCATGGTCAAGTCCGTTGAGGGCGACGCGCACGAAGTCCTGCGCGGGCAGCAGGCCATCGCGGACCAGCTCCCACAGCGAGGCCCAGACCAGGGACCGTGGCAGCGATTCGGCCAGGTCGCCGACCGACCGCGTCGCCGTGCGGAGGCTGGCCGGGTCAAGGCGCACCTTGGCGTACGTGAGGTCGTCGTCGTTGACCAGCAGGAGGTCCGCGGTCTGCACGCCGACGAGCTGCGGGACCTCGGCCGACGCCCCCAGCACATCCACCTCGATGCGCTGGTCGCGCACGAGTCGTTCCGGCACGCCGGCGGCATCGCTGCCCCACCGGTACACGCCGACTGCCACCCGGTGCGGGCGCAGCAGGTCGATGATCCCCTCCGGACGGCTGGCTGGCGCCTGCTCGATGGTCACCCGGGTGTAGTGGCCGCGCGCATCCACCTCGACGCTCGCCTGAAGGCTGGTCACGCCGGGGGCCTGCAGCCACGCCTGCGCCCACTGCTGGAGGTCCCGGCCGCTGGTCGCCCTGAGCTCGACGAGCAGGTCCGCGAGCGTGGCACTGCCCCACGCATGGGCGGTGAAGTACCGTGTCAGCCCCGACAGGAAGGCCTCGGTCCCGACGTAGGCGACCAACTGCTTGATCACCGACGCACCCTTCGCGTAGGTGATCCCGTCGAAGTTCAGGTAGACCGCCTCGAGGTCGACCATGTCGGCCGCGACCGGGTGCGTCGACGGCTGCTGATCCTGACCGTAGGCCCACGCCTTGCGGCCCTGCACGAACGCAGTCCAGGCTCCGCTGAACCGGGTCGCGTCGGCCGCCGTGCCGAAGCCTGCCCACTCCGCGAAGGACTCGTTGAGCCACAGGTCGTCCCACCACCGCATCGTGACCAGGTCTCCGAACCACATGTGTGCCATCTCGTGCAGGATGATCATGGCCCGCGACTCACGAGCGGAATCGGTCACCCGGGACCGGAACACGAGCAGGTCCTCCCGGAAGGTGACCAGGCCGGGGTTCTCCATCGCACCGAGATTGAACTCCGGGATCGCCACCTGGTCGTACTTGCCGAACGGGTAGGGCACGTCGAAGGTGCGCTCGTAGTGCGCCAGCCCCGCCCGGGTGATTCCCAGGACCTCGTCGGCGTCGAGGTGCTCGGCCACCGACGCCCGCACGAGGATCCCCAGCGGGTAGGTCCCGTGCGGCCCCTCGTACTGGGACTCGACGACTGCGAAGGGCCCGGCACAGACCGCGGCGAGGTAGGTCGACAGCGGCCCCGTCGAGGGAAACGTCCACAGGGCGAGGTCGTCGCCGAGCTCCACAGGCTCCGGCGCCGCGGTGTTGGCCCGCACCTTCCAGCCACGGGGGGCGGTCAGTTGCCAGCTGATGAGCGCCTTCAGGTCGGGCTGCTCGAAGCAGGCGAACACCCGCCGGGCATCGGCGGTGGCGAACTGGGTGTACAGGTAGATGCCCCCGTCGGCCGGGTCCACCGAGCGGTGCAGGCCCTCACCAGTGTTCATGTACCGGCACCGAGCCCGCACGACGAGCTTGTTGCTCATGGCCAGGACGGGTAGGCGCAGTCGGGCGCCGTCATACCGCTCGACATCGAGAGGTACCCCGTTCAGCTCCGCGGAGACCACCTCGTCAGCGATCAGGTCGATCCACGTCGATTCGCCAGGGGATGGGGAGGTGAACCGCACCGACGTCGTCGAGCCGAACGTCGCAGCAGCCTCCGACGCCGCGCTGCCCAGGTCCAGCGCGATCGTGTAGGAGTCCACGGACACGAGCTCGGCTCGTTCCTGGGCCTCGGCGCGGGTGATGTTCTGCGACATGATCGGAATCCTGCCCGCTCGCCCCGGGGCCCGCTCGACTGGGCGAGCAACGCTGCCTGACCAGGACCCCGTGAGTGCGGATAAGGGGCCCCGGGGTGCATCCAACTGGGCCCGTCCGGCCGAATGGATGGATAAGACGAGCAACGCCGGAGCTCGAACCGCACGCAGACTTGACCAAGGAGGCTACGAAGCCATGGGCGTGATGGCTCTTAATCCGGCAATTGTGGCGAGTGGGTCCCGACATCGGTTCGCGGACTTTGGCAGTATCGCCACTATGCAGTCCGAGATGACCGACATGGAGGTCGCGATCGGCTTCCGCTCCGGCCACGACGATGCGCTCGCCGAGGCGTACCACCGCTGGTCGCGGATGGTGCATGCGACGGCGGCCCGCTCAACCGGCAACTCCGAGGACGCGGCTGACATCACCCAGATGGTGTTCGTCAACGCCTGGAAGGGCCGGGAGACCTATCGACCCGAGGCAGGATCCCTGCCCGGCTGGCTGATGACCATCACCCGTCGTCGGATCGCCGATCACTGGGAGTCGCGCACACGTGACGCGAAGGTCCGGTCAGCAGTTGAGGCCGTGGAACCGGTGAGCGACTCAGCGCCTGCCGACACCGATCGGGTCGCCGCGCAGATGTTCGTCGCCGATGAGTTGGAGCGGTTGGGCGATCCCGCAGGTCGGATCGTGCGCATGGCGTTCTACGACGACCTGACCCATGCCCAGATCGCCGAACGGCTGGACATGCCGATCGGCACCGTGAAGAGCCATATACGCCGATCCTTGGAACGGCTGCGTTCGAGGATGGAGGTCGAAGATGTCGCACTGTGACCCCACGACCCTTGCGCTGGCTGCCCTGGGCGAGGACATCCAATCCGACGAAGCTGCCCATCTGTCCGGCTGCGAGCAGTGCACGTCCGAGGCTGCCGAGCTGGCTGAAATCGTGACCCTGGGGCGCGAGGCTCCCGAGGTGCTGCCCGAGGTGCCCGACCACGTATGGGCAGGGATACAGCGCGAGCTGTTCCTCGCCAACGCCCCTGACGGCGCCGAACAGGCTGCCCCATCGCTGGCAGCGGTGCCGAGCCCCGCTCCCGTCCCCGTCTCGGAGAATGCCAGCAACGTCGTCCCGCTCGAGTCGCGTCGACGCAGCAAGTCGATGTGGGCTGTCGCCGCGATGGCCGCGATGGCCGGCGCTGTGGTTGGCGGCGCCGTTGTCTCCTCGGCGATCGATCGCGGCACGGGTGGTGATTCCCCGGGTTCGGAGACCTTCCTCGCCCAGGCGGTGCTTGATCCCTTGACCGACGACGTCCCCTCTCCCGGTGAAGCCTCCGTCATGGACAGCCCGGACGGCGAGGTGGTCCGGGTCGATGCCCGTTCGTTGCCGGACAATGACGGCTTCTACGAGGTGTGGCTGCTCGACGCGGACGCCACGAAGCTGGTGGCCCTGGGCGCCCTGCCGGCCGGTTCGGTTGGCACGTTCACGGTGCCCCCTGGCCTGGCGATCGCGGACTTCCCCGTCATCGATATCTCGTTGGAGAGCTACGACGGCGATCCCAGTCACTCGAAGAACTCGCTCATGCGAGGCGTCCTCGAGGCCTGAGCCTCGCCAGCACGGGTGGCCGACAGGTACGTCCTGTCGGCCATGTTGCTGTTGCACACACGCCAGACCCGGAGGCGTCGGCCTGAGCGGAGCCCTACGCTGGAGGGCATGCCCGCAGCCCTGATGCTCGCACCCGGCCTCTGGAGGGTCCCCACGGTCAAGTGGGACTTGGTCAACTCGTTCCTGGTACGGGCCGAGGACGGCGGGGTGACGCTGGTCGACACGGGGCTGAAGTCAGCACCCGCGCGCATTCTGGCGGCCCTGTCGGAGATCGGTTCCGGGCCCGTGGACGTGACCACCATCGTGCTCACCCACGCCCACGTTGACCACGCTGGCGGTGCCGCTGAGCTCGCGCAGCGCACCCACAACGGGATCACCGTCCACGAGGACGACGCCGAGTTCGTCCGCACCGGCAAGAGCGCCCCCACGGACGGATCGATGCGCCTCGGTCGCCTCATGAGCCGGGCGCCCCGGGACGTACCTGCCGCCCCGGTGGAACGGACGATGGCCGATGGCGAGCTCCTGTCCGGCAGCGGGCTTCGCGTGCACCACACCCCGGGGCACACCCCCGGGCACTGCTCGCTGCTGCACGAGGCCTCGGGGACCCTGATCACCGGTGACAGCATCTGGAACATGCGCTCCCGACGCACCTGGCCGGTGCTCGCCTTCTGCACGAACGCTGCCCTGACCCAGCAGACCGCCACCACCCTGGCGGACCTCGAGTACACGACTGCGGCCTTCACCCACGGCCCCGACATCAAGGGGACAGGTCGGGACGCGATCCGCGAGTTCCTCGCCCACCAGACGAGGTTCGGTCCCGGGCTGTAGGCGGCCAGCGGCCCTGTGGACAGGCTGCAGGGACCCGCGGCGTCGGCCAGCCGCAGGCGCCACGCAACGGGAGTGGTCCGGACATGCCTGTGGGCCCCGGATTGCTCCGGGGGCCACGATTCGGCGATGCTCAGTCCACCTGCCGCGCTCAGTGGTTGACGGTCGGCGGGAGGTCCAGCGGGCGCAGGACGCGGTCGACGCCGTGGGCGATCTGCATGTTGCCCTTGTTGACGTTGGTCGCGTTCACCCGCGCGTTGCGCGAGTTGCGGTCCCTGTCCTGCAACCGGATCTGCTCACCCCCCGCGCCAGCGGTCTTCACCATCACCGCTCTGAAGAAGTTCTGAGAATCGCTGATGCCGCCTCCCGTATGCCCCGGTATCAACCGATCCAGACCGCCTTGACGTTGCAGAACTCCCGAATCCCATGCCCGCTGAGCTCCCGGCCGTATCCCGACCGCTTCGTCCCACCGAACGGCATGTCGTTGTACGAGACCGTCATCCCATTCACCGTCACGACCCCGGAGTCGAGGTCGCGGATGAACCGGTCCTGCTCCTGCGGATCCGTTGTCCACGCGTTGGAGCCCAGGCCGTAGTTCGTGCCGTTGCCGAGCTCGATCGCCTCGTCCATCGAGTCGATCCGGTACAGGCCGGCGACCGGGCCGAACACCTCCTCGGCGTACATCTCCATGTCCGGGGTCATGTCGGCCACGACGGTGGGCTCGTAGAACCACCCCGGCCCCTCGATCGCCTGCCCGCCGCACAGGATCGCGGCCCCCTTCGCGCGCGCATCCGAGACCATCACCTCGACATCGGTCCGGCCCGACTCCGTGGCCAGCGGGCCGACGTCCGTGGCCGCATCCATCGGATCCCCGACGACGAGCGCAGCCATGCGCGCGACGAACGACTGCGCGAACTCATCGTAGACATCGGTGTGCACGATGAAGCGCTTCGCGGCGATGCACGACTGCCCGTTGTTCTGGCACCGGGCGGTGACGGCCACCTCGGCGGCCCGCTGGACATCCGCCGACGGCATCACGATGAACGGGTCGGAGCCACCGAGCTCCAACACGGTCTTCTTGATCTCGTCACCGCAGATCGAAGCGACAGACTGGCCGGCCAGCTCTGAGCCCGTGAGCGTCGCGGCCCGCACGCGCGGGTCCCGGAGCACCGGCTCGACCTCGCGGGCACCGATCAGCAACGTCGTGAAGCAGCCGTCAGGGAACCCGGCGCGCCGGAACAGGTCCTCCATGTACAGCGCGCACTGCGGCACATTCGACGCATGCTTGAGCAGCCCGACGTTGCCGGCCATCAGCGCCGGCGCGGCGAAGCGCATGACCTGCCACAGCGGGAAGTTCCACGGCATGACCGCCAGGACGATGCCCAGGGGTGCGTACCGGGCGAATGCCCTCGAGGCACCGACCGCAGCCGGGTCGACCGGCTCGTCGGCCAGCAGCTGCTCAGCATTCTCGGCATACCAGCGCATCCCCTTGACACACTTGGCCACCTCGGCTCGAGCCGACTTCAGTGTCTTGCCCATCTCCAGGGTCATGGTCGTCGCGATCGACTCGCTGTCCTCGGCGAGCAGGTCGGCGGCACCGCGCATCAGCGCGGCCCGGTGGTCGAAAGAGGTGGTGCGCCAGGTCTGGAAGGTTGCATGAGCGGTGCCGATGGCGTCCTGGACCTGGGCGCCGGTCAGCGCGCCGAAGGTCATGAGGGTCTCGCCGGTTGCCGGGTTCTGGGATGTGATGGCCATGGACGACATCGTGGCACCCCGTGCCCCGAATGCGCTGGCCGGAATCACCGGTCGGGCAGCCTGGCCGGCACTCGGAGCGCCCCCGAACCAGCCAGCCGTCAGAACCAGGCCTTCTTCCCGACCATGTACGTCCAGTAGAAGTCGGGGTCGGTCTTCGTGAGGTAGATGATCCCCTCGATGAAGCCGACGAGCGATCCGGCCCCGCAGGTCACCAGGGTGATCACGATCCGGATGATCCCGCCGGACACGTCGCCGAGGATGAACCTGTGGACTCCCAGCCCGCCGAGCAGGATTCCCATGATCCCGCACAGGACCTTCGTGGAGTTGACGTCCGGTGGAATCGGGGGCTGCTGCGGGTACTGCGCATAGGGGTTGCTCATGTGACCTCCCGTGCTGGACTGCCCTCACCCTACGGCTCTGGCGGGCACGCGGTGTTGAATGGCCCCCATGCTTGGGTCCCCCTTCGACTTCCGTGTGGACACCCGGCACGGAATGGCGCGTACCGGCGTGATCACCACGCCGCACGGGCCCATCCGGACGCCGGCCTTCATCCCGGTCGGGACCAAGGCAACCGTGAAGGGCATCCTCCCGGAATCAGCCGACGGCCTGGGTGCACAGGCGGTCCTGGCCAACGCGTACCACCTGTTCCTGCAGCCCGGAGCCGACCTCATCGACCAGGCGGGCGGGCTCGGGGCGTTCATGAACTGGCCCGGTCCGACGTTCACCGACTCCGGCGGCTTCCAGGTGATGAGCCTGGGGGTGGGGTTCCGCAAGGTGCTGGCGATGCAGGCCGACTCGGTGACCTCCGACGACGTGATCGCCGAGGGCAAGGACCGATTGGCTCACGTCGATGACGACGGGGTGTCGTTCGTGTCCCACCTCAACGGCGATCGGCACCGCTTCACGCCCGAGTCGAGCATGGCCGTCCAGCACCAGCTCGGTGCCGACATCATCTTCGCCTTCGACGAGTGCACGACCCTGATGAACACCCGCGCCTACCAGGAGCGCTCCGTGGCGCGGACGGCCGCCTGGGCCCGCCGGTGCGTGGCGGCCCACGAGCAGCTCACCCAGGAGCGCACGCACCGCCCCCACCAGGCGCTGTTCGCCGTGGTGCAGGGCGCGCAGTTCGAGGACCTGCGACGGGCCGCCGCCCGCGATCTGGCCACCCTGGCCGTCGACGGCTTCGGTATCGGCGGGGCGCTGGAGAAGTCCCGGCTGGAGCAGATCGTCGGATGGGTCAGCGAGGAGCTGCCCGAGGACCGGCCCCGACACCTGCTCGGGATCGGCGAGCCCGACGACCTGTTCGCGGGGGTCGCCGCCGGGGCGGACACCTTCGACTGTGTGATGCCCTCACGTGTTGCCCGCAACTCCGCGATCCTTGCCAATGACGGGCGCTACAACATCGTCACGGCCGCCAACCGGCGCTCCTTCGAGCCGCTCGATCCGCAGTGCTCCTGCTACACCTGCCGCAACTACACCCGGGCCTACCTGCACCACCTGACCAAGGCAGATGAGATGGTCGGGCACACCCTCGCCACGATCCACAACGTGCACTTCGTGGTGGCGCTGGTCGACCGGATGCGCGCGGCCCTCGAGGGCGGCGACTTCGATGCCTTCCGGGTGGAGTTCCTCGGCCGGTACTACGCCCGCAGGGCCGCAGTCGGTTCGGGGTCGGCCGGCACCCCGTAGGTCGGCTCGCGCCGCTTGATCGCGGCAATCACGCGGTAGGTGATCGGCATGACCAGGACCTCCACGGCAACCTTGTACACGAAGCCGGTGATGACGTAGTTGATGAACGTCCACCCAGTGATGACCCCGTAGAACGCAATCGTGCAGAAGACCAGCGTGTCGGCGAACTCCCCCACAGCGGTGGACCCGAGCAACCGGATCCACAACCTCGACTCCAACGTCCGGGCCTTGATACGCACCAGGACCCAGGCGTTCAGCAGCTGGCCGACGAGGAACCCGCACAGGCTGGCCAGCACGATCCGCGGCACGAATCCCAGCACTGCCTCGAAGGCATCCTGGTTCCCCCAGTCATCCGCCGGTGGGGCCTGCTGCACCAGCCAGAACGTGCCCGCCGCCAGGGCGGACATCCCGAAGGCCAACAGGATCGCGCGCCGAGTGGCTCGCCAGCCGTAGACCTCGGAGAGCACGTCACCGGTGACGTAGACCAGCGGGAAGAGGAACGCCCCACCATCGGTGATCAGCGGCCCGACGGCGATCAGCTTGACCGCACCGATGTTCGAGATGATCAACAGCCCGACGAAGATGGCCACCACGGTCGCGTAGTGCCCCGACGTTCGCGCGAAGGCCGGCTGACTCACCGCGCCGGATGCCGCGTGGTCACCATCAGCGGGTGCGGGTGTCGTACTCATGGGGGCGTCATTGAACCATCGGTCCCGTTCGGCACCCAAACGAGGCCAGGGCCCGCGTCTCACGTCGCCTGAGCATGGGGCAGAGGGGGACACTTCAGACATGACCAGGACGTTGTATGCGCTCGGGCGCTGGTGCGCCGAGCACAGCGTGCTGGTGCTCGTACTGTGGCTGGCACTGCTCGGTGGCGTCCGGCTCGCTGACCGAGCGCTGCCGCCCCCGGCGCTGGACCCCTTCGTCCTGGCCGGCACCGACAGCGCCTCAGCCCAGACCCTGCTCAACCGCGCCTTCCCAGGAGCCGCCTCCGAGCCGGTACCCCTCGTCATCGCCGACCAGGCCGACCTGGGCTCGGGCGCCGGCGCTGCCACGCTGGAGGCCGTGACCTCGGCAGTGGCGGCACTTGCCGACGTCAACGAGGTCCGCGGTCCGGACGACGACCCCGAGCTCCTCGCCGACGATGGCAGCGCTGCCATCCTGCAGCTGACGATGGCCGAGCAGGCGGCCGGCGACCAGGCCGCCGGCAACGAGTTGCTGGCCGAGGCGCAACGGGCAGCCGAGCAGGCCTCGGCCACCGCCCGCGTGGCGCTCGGCGGCTACCTGGGCTCCCAGATATCGCGCACCGACACCCGGACCTCCGAGGGACTGGGCCTGTTCCTCGCCGTCCTCGTCCTGCTCTACACCCTGCGGCGAGGCTGGCCCGTTGCCATCCCACTGGCCACTGCGCTGGTCGCCGTGGGCATCGGCCTTGCAGTGATCGGGCTGCTCGGCCGGCTCGTGTACATCCCGGATGAGGCGCCCACCCTCGGCACGATGCTCGGCCTGGGTGTGGGGATCGACTACGCCCTCTTCCTGGTGATGCGGCACCGGAACCTGCTGCGACGCGGCTTCGCCGTCCCCGACGCGGTGGGACGCACGGCGGGAACGGCCGGGGCTGGGATGGTGTTCGCCGGCGCCACACTGCTCGCCGCCGTCTCGGGCCTGGCGCTGACCGGCATCTCCTTCCTTGCCTGGCTGGGCTACACGGCGGCCATCGTGGTTGCCCTGGCGCTGATGGCCGCCCTGACCCTCGTCCCCGCCCTGATGGGCCTGATGGCCCTGCGCGTGCTCCCAGCCGCTGAGCAGCGCAACGTCGCGTCCGGCGACCTGGGCGCGGAGCCCACCGACGCCGACCTTGACCGTGGTGGCTGGGCGCGGCTGGCCACTGTGGTCACCGGCCATCCGTGGCCGTTCGCGATCACCGCAACTGCCCTGCTGCTGGCGCTGGCCACGCCGATGCTGTCGATGGAGTTCCAGCAGGTGGACTCCTCGGCCCTGCCCGAAGAGACCACCGCGCACCAGGCCGGCGACATAATCCGCGAGTCCTTCGGACCGGGCTACTCCGGCCCGCTGGCCATCGTCGCCCAGCTGCACCGGGCTGCAGAACTGCCCACCGACTCTGATCAGGCCGACGCAGACGAAGACGCCGCGGCTGATCCGCGTGCCCAGGATCCGCGTCTCGTGACCATCACGGATGAGCTCGAGGCCACTGAGGAGATCACCGAGGTGTCGTCGCCCGTGGTCAGCCCGGACGGCGGCGTGGTGATCTGGCGAGCGGTTCCCGCGACCGGGCCCTCGGACAAGTCAACCGAGGCGCTCGTGACCCGGATGCGTGCGGAGATCCTGCCGGCCGTCACCCAGGACGCGGACATGACGGCCTACGTGGGCGGGGTGACCGCCGCCCGCACCGACCTGTCGCTGCGGATCGCCGACCGGCTGCTGCCGTTCATCCTCGGCGTGGCCACCCTCAGCTTCCTGCTGCTGATGGTCGCCTATCGGTCCCTGGTGATCCCGGCCAAGGCGGCCGCGATGAACCTGCTGTCGATCTCGGCGGCCTACGGGGTGGTCGTCGCGGTATTCCAGTGGGGGTGGGGGGCCCAGCTCATCGGCCTCGACGGACCTGTACCCATCGAGTCGTACGTGCCGATGATGATGTTCGCCATCCTGTTCGGGCTGTCGATGGACTATGAGGTGTTCCTGCTCACCGCGTTCAACGAGCACTACCAGCGGACCGGGAGCATCGTCACCGCGGTCCGTCGCGGCCTGGCCGACACGGGGCAGCTGATCACGGCGGCCGCGCTGATCATGGTGGCCGTCTTCACGTCCTTCGTGATCCCGGACAACTCCGTGGTGAAGATGTTCGGCGTGGGGCTTGCCACCGCCGTGCTCGTGGACGCCACGATCGTGCGCTGCATCCTCGTCCCGAGCCTGATGGTCCTCGCTGCCAAGTGGACGTGGTGGCTGCCCGGGTGGTTGGACCGGGCACTTCCCCAGCTGCACGTGGAGGGCGACCCGGCCCAGCTCGACAGCGTGGGCACGGTCCGGGCCCCACAGCCCGCCGACCAGCGGACCGGGACCGGTGCGGTTGCGCTGTTCGTCGGCGTCCTGGTCGCCTGGATCGTCGGGGCCGCGCTCGTCGAACGACCCGCCGTCGCCCCGGGCGTCGCCCTCGCGGTGGCCGCGGCCGGCGGGGCGGCGATGGCCTACCTGCCCCGCGCGACCAGGGGCGGCGGCGGGACACTCGGAGTCCGGCTGCTGCTGCTGCTGACTGGAGCGGCCATGAGCGCGGCGGCGTTCAGTCTCGTCGGCGGGCTGACCCCCGCCACCCGCAGCAACACGGTCGTGCAGGCCGCCGTTGCGCTCCTGGTCCCGGCGCTGCTGACGGCGGTGACGCCGCTGCGACGTGGTGCGATCCCGCTGCTGCTCGGGTCGATCGTGGCTGTGAGCGCGATGAGCTTCGGGGGCGCGGCGGCAGTGCCGGACGTGATCCTGACCGCGCTGCTCGCAGCCGTGGTGACCCGACTGGCCGGGGCCTTGGGTCGACTTCTGGGCCGCAGTGCGGGCGAGGGCGCCGCGCAGGTCAGCGCCGAGCCGGCGACCGACGCGGCCGATGACACAGTCTCGGTCATGCGATCGGGGTCGCCATGATCCGCACCATGACCCTCGGCGGCGCAGGACTGATCATGCTGGCGGCGGCCGGCCCGGCCGCCACCTCGGCTGGGCCCGCGGCCGCCCATGCCCCCAGCGCTCAGGTCCAGGCCTCCGCGGCAGCGTCGGACGAGCCGCGCCCGGAGGTGGTCAACGACGAGGTCGTCCTGGCCGAGCTGGACGCGACCGGTCTGCCGGAGCGCGCCATCCTCGTCAGCCGCATCACGGTGGAGGGCGCCGAGCGCGAGGTGATCGATCCGGCCAGCGCCACCAACGTCCGGTACCTCGATCGACTGGGCCGCCCCAGCACCACACCAGACGGCGTGGTGCTGGTGGTCGGCGGAGATCGAACCATGGCCCTCACCGAGGCACGGTTCGACAAGCCGCTGCCGGTGGCGCTGCACGCCGAGTACGCGGTGGACGGCGACGTGGTCGCCGCGGCCGACGTCCCCGGCGCCACCGGGGAGATCACGGTGACCTACACCCTGACCAACACCACCGCAGAGCAGGCCGAGTTGACCTACCCGGACGCTTCTGGGCAGGAGCAGGTTTCAGTCGAGCCGGTCTTCGTCCCATTCCAGGGAAGCCTGACAGCGACGCTTCCCGAGGACGCCGAGCTCGTCGAAGCCGCGGACGCGATGCTGGCGACCGACGAGCAGGGGCGAACCGTCGCCCGGTGGAACGTCTCGCTGTTCCCGCCGATCAGCACACCGATCCAGACCCTTGAGCTGACCATGCGAACCGAGCGGGCCGCCGTCCCCGGCGCCGAGGTGCTGCTGACTCCCGCCGGAACCGGTCAGGATCCCGCCACCGGGTTCGCCGACGAACTGCTCGACGGGAGCAACTCGGGCAGCGGGGAGTTGTACGAGGGACTGATCACCCTTGATGCCGCCGCCGGCGAGATCGCCCAGGGCACCGACGAGCTGGCCACGGGACTCGCCGCCATCGCGGAGGGCGCAAGTGCCGCAGCAGGGGCCTCGGAGACGTTGGCGCAGGGGGTAGGCGGCCTGGCCGATGGCGCCGAGGCCGCCGCTGATGCCTCCGACACGCTCGCCCAGGGAGTCGGCGGCCTGGCCGATGGCGCCGAGGCCGCCGCTGATGCCTCCGACACGCTCGCCCAGGGAGTGGGCGGCCTGGCGGCGGGCGCCGACGACGTCGCCGCAGGGTCCGCGGAGCTCGCCTGGGCCCTCGGGCAGGCCGCCGCCGGAGCGCAGGACCTCGCCCGCGCGACCGCCGAACTGGCCCGCGCGACCTCCGGCAACCCGGAGGACCAGCTCGAGCCGCTGATCACCGGTGGCGCGCAGATCGAGGCCGGCCTGCTCGAGGCGGCCGCGCGGATCGGTTCGCCGAGCGACCCCGTCCTGGACCTCATCACACCGCTTCCGCCGGACGGTGACAACACCTGCCCGCCCGGGGGGACGGCGCCGCCGGACGACGACTGCGTGACCATCTATCAGGGCGTGCGGGCGCTGCGCGACGGGCTCGCGGCGGTCGACGCCGTCGCCGCGGCGCTCGAGGGGCGGGTGGATGCTGCCCGGGAGGCCATTGCCGCCACCCTCGAGGGCCTGGGGTCGATCTCCGATGACGTGAGCGCCGCGGCGAACGGAGCCGCCGAGCTGTACGCATCGGTGTGCCTTGCCCCCGATCCGACGCTCGATGCCGACTCGTGCGCCCAGCTCCTGGCGGTTGCCGAGGCAGCCGAGTCCGCCCTCGCCACAGCCGGTGAGACGGTGCCGGACATCAAGGACCTCGTTGCAGCGCTGGCCATCCTCGAGAAGCAGGCCGCGGCCCTTTCGGCCGCACTCGATGTCGCCCTGGCCTCCACCGAGCGACTGCTTCTCGGCGTCGAGGCGGTCGGGCTCGCCGTGGGCACGGGAACCCCGAACCAACCAGGTCTTGCGACTGCCATGTCGGCGCTGAACGCCGGCCTTGGCGAACTCGCGGCTGAACTCGCACGTAGCCAGCAGGAGCTCACCACAGCTGTGTCGGCCGTCGCCGCCGGATCTGCCGAACTGGCCACGGGCATCGACGGTGCCGCAACGGGGGCCGACGACCTCTCCGGCGGCTCGGAACTGCTGGCGCAGGGGGCCAAGGACGCGGCCAGCGGTGCCGGCGACCTGGCCGATGGCTCCGACCAGTTGGCGCAGGGGGCCAAGGACGCGGCCAGCGGTGCCGGCGACCTGGCCGAGGGGTCCGAACAGCTGGCCCAAGGTGCGCAGGAAGCAGTTCGGGGTGCCGACCAGCTGTCCGGGGGGCTGACCGGGCTTGCGACCGGGACCGACGGCACCGCGGTGGCGGGCGGCTACCTGGCCGAGGGGGCCGAGGCCCTGCAGGACGAGACCGGGCCGGCGGCTGAGGGGGTCCTGGACGCCTCCATCAGCCCCGCCCTTGCCCAGGCCTGGCTCGAGGCCACCGCGGAGCGGGCCGCCGAGGCGCTGCCCTACGGTCCCCCGGTCGGTGCCGAGGGCAATGCCGCCTACGTGTTCAGCCTCGCCGAGGTGCCGGCGCCGCGGTCCTTCTGGGAGCGGATCCGAGGCATGTTCGGCGGCTGACCAGCGGTGCCTCCAGTGGCCGGCGCCCGAAGAGCGGGGCGCCCCGGGCTCACCGCACCCGACGGCGGCGGGACAGGCCCACGGCCGACCATCCCACGCCCACCATCAGAAGCCCCCAGGCCACGAGGCTCACGTCCGCGCCGGTCTCGGCGAGCCCACCGCTCGAGGATCCGCCGCCCGAACCACTGGAGCCACCGGTCGCGTCCGGCGAGACAACGGCGGCGTCGTCACTGACGACCACACCGTCCGGCCCTCCGCTGATGACCGAAGCCACGTTGACGACCTCGGTACCGGGATCCGCCGTGAGCCGTGCTGTCAGCTCGAAAGCCGCCGACTCCCCCACGGGAAGGGAGGCGGCGTACGTGCATGTCACGACCTGGGCCTCGGTGCATGTCCATCCATCACCCGACACGGCGACGAGCTCGAGGCCGTTGGGCAGCGAGTCGGTCACGATGATCGGCGTGGTTGTCGCGTTGGGTCCGGTGTTGCTCACCGCGATCTCGTAGGTGACCACATCACCGTCGATGTCGAGCACCTCCTTGGTGATCGTGAGGATCGACACGGGCATCACGGCCGTGGCGTCGGTGTCCGTGTTGTTCTCCGTCGTCGTCTCCGTCGAGGGCGTGACGACCGAGGCGGTGTTGACCACGGAGGGTGCAGCAGCGGGCCCGGCGAGCACTGCGAGTGCGACCGAAGTTGTCGCGCCCACCTCCAGTTCCACGCCGCGCGTGCATGTGACGTCCTGCCCGGCCACCGTGCACGCCCAGTCCGTGCCGGCTGCCTCGACGTAGGTCAGGCCCGTGGGCAGTGTGTCGGTGATCGTCTGCGGTCCGGGGTCCGATGTCGGCCCCTTGTTGGTGAGGGTGAGGGTGTACGTGCCCTCCTGGCCGACCGTGAAGTCGCCGGTGTGTGACTTGTCGAGGGCCAGGTCGACCAGCGGCGGGACGTCCACCGCGTCCTTGGCGGTGTTGTTGTCGGTGGTCACCTCGGGCGTTGCGGTCGAGCCGACAACCACGTTCTGAGCCTCGGGGTAGGACTCTGGTCCGACCGCCACGGTCAGCGCGATGGGCGCCGCGTCGGCCAGCGGCGCCAACGGCGCGCCCAGCTCACAGGTGACCACCTGATCGACCGCAGCACACGTCCAGTCAGCCCCCACCGCCGAGACGTACGTCAACCCAGCGGGAAGTGTGTCGACCATCGTCACCGACCGCGCCTCCGACGGCCCGAGGTTGGACACCGCGAGCGTGAACTCGAGGTCGCTGCCGATCATCGCCGCACCAGTGTGCGACTTGGCCACGACCAGGTCGGCCAGCGTGGTCACGTTGATCGCGTCGTTGTCGGAGTTGTTGCCCGGCGCGGGATCCGGCGTGGATGACGACACCTCAGCTGTGTTGGTCACTTCCCCGGGGTCTGTGTCCGCGCCGATCAGCGTCGTGAGCGTCAGCACCGGGGCAGCGGCCCCCGCGATCAGCGCCTCGCCGCCGTCGAGGGTGCACTCGACCACCTCGTCAACCGCCGGTGTGCCGCTGGTCGTGCACGTCCAGCCGGACCCGTTGGACACGTAGGACAGGCCAGCGGGCAGCGAGTCCGTCACCACGATGTCCGGTTGTGCATCCGACGGTCCTGCGTTGCGCACCGCGATGTCGAACGTGAACTCCTGCCCCGCGACAGCTTCGACGTCCTTGTCGTGGGACTTGGCCAGGACCAGGTCAGCACTCACCGCGACGGCGAACCGATCGGTGGAGCTGTTGTTGGACGGATCCACATCTGTGGTCGCCGAGGTGACCGTCGCCGTGTTCTCGATGACGCCGACGGGGAAGCCGGAGTCGACCTCGGCCGTCAGGGTGATCGCCGCTGCCGAGGACCCGGCGGCCAGGGACGGCCGGGCGCAGGAGACGACCTGGCCGACATCCGTGCACGTCCAGCCGTCGCCTGTTGCGCTGACCAGTGTGAGCCCGGCCGGCAGCGCGTCGCCGACGATCACCCCGTCGGCGTCGCTCGGCCCGCTGTTGTCCACCGCGAGGGAGAACGTGGTGGTCGCACCGGCGGCCACCGGGTTGGACCCGGTGAACGTCTTGACGATCGCCAGGTCAACCTCGTCAACGACCGTGACCTCCGCCTCATCGGTGTTGTTCGTCAGGTCCGGGTCGGAAGTCGGCCCGTCGACGCTGGCGGAGTTCACCAGGGTCGCCGGTCCAGCCGAGGGCAGGACCGTGGCAATGACCGTGATGGGAGGCAGATCGCCGCCGGCAGCAACCCCGGCCGGATGGCTGCAGGTGACCGTCTGGTCCACCGTGGTGCAGGAGTCCCACCCGCTGCCCTGCGCCGACACCAGTGTCATGCCCGCGGGCAGCACATCGGTGACCTCTGTCGGGCCAACCGAGTTCGAGGGGCCGTTGTTCGTCACCGCCAGGCTCCACGTCGCCGGCTCTCCGGCCACGACCCTCTGCGTCGCGGGCGTCTTGGCGATAGCCAGGTCCGCCTCGGAGTCGAAGTCGGTCCGGTCGGTGCTCTCGTTGTTCGCGAGGTTCGGATCTGTGGTCGCACTGCTCACGGTGGCGGTGTTGACGAACTCCCCATCGGCAGGTGCCGTCACCTCGACGGCGATCTCGATCTGGACCTCGACCGTCTCACCCAGGGCGAGGTCGCCGGTGAGCGTGCAGGTGACGGTCTGGCGATCCGGCGCGGTAGGAGCTGCGGCCGGGCTGGCCACGCAGGTCCAGGACCCGTCCACGTCGGTCTTCGCTCCCGTGTAGGACAGATGCTCCGGCAGGATGTCCACGACCCGTACGGGCGCCGCGGCATCGGCAGGCCCGAAGTTGGTCACGGTGAATGTGTAGGAGTTCCCGGTGTCCGTGCCCGGGGTGAAGTCCCCGCCGTGGGTCTTCTCGATCGCGATGTCGGCATTCGTGGCCACCGTCCCCGTGACCGAGGAGGTGTTGTTCGCGTCGACCGGGTCCGGCGTGGTCCCGCTGACCTCAGCGGTGTTCGTCAGGTCCCCGGCGAAGGAGCTGGCGACCTCCAGGGCGACCGTGATCTGCGCGGCGGCCTGGCCGGCGAGCAGGTCGCTGGCCCGGATGCAGGTGATCGTGGCGACCACCGCACCGTCCGCGGGGCAGGCCCACCCCGTCCCCGAGGCCGAGGCGAAGGTCGTGCCCGCCGGGACGGCGTCCGTCACGGTGATCGGGCCGCGTGAGGAGGACGGGCCCAGGTTGGACACGTCGAGGGTGTAGGTGACCGGACGCCCGGCCTCCAGTGGACCCGAACGTGCCTTCGTGATCGCCAGATCAGCCTCGGCTGTCAGTTCGGCCGTGTCCGTATCGATGTTGTTGGCCGGGGTTGGGTCATGGGTGGCGGCGCTGACCTCAGCGGTGTTGCTCAGCGTCGACGGTGCCGCTGCGTCGCTCGGGATCGCCACTCGCATGGTGATGGGCGGGAACGAATCACCTGCGGCGAGCAGGTCGGCGGCGTTGGTGCGGGTGCAGGTCACGTCGGCCCCGGTTGCCGAGCAGTCCCACCCGGTACCGGTCGCGCTGACCAGGGTCATCGGCGCCTCAACCGTGTCGGTGACAGTGAACGGTCCGACCGACGGGTCGGGGCCGTCGTTGGTCACCGCGATGGTCCAGTCGAAGTTCTGCCCAGCCACGGGTGTTCCGACATGGTCCTTGTCGAGCACGAGGTCGGCGGAGTCGATCCGGGCGTCGGCAGCCGCGGGGGGGTCGTTGTATGGGCCAGCGGCGCTGCCCGGGGCGCCGGTGGCGTCCTCGGCCGTCGTCGCGATGGTGTTGGTGTGCGCCACCGACGACCCCACTCCGGGATCGACCAGTGCCGCGGGCTGGGGGGTTGCGGTGAACGTCACGACGATGGTCTGGGCCGGGTCGATGGCCCCGAGGCCGGTCCAGGTCAGGGTTTGGTTGCCGAGCCCACTGCTGCCCAGCGTGGGCACGGGCACGGGCGCCACAGCCGAGCCGGCCACGATCACGCTTGAGGTCGCGGTGTACTCCCAGTTCGGGGGCAGGGTGTCGACCGCCTCAACCTCGTAGGCGCGCGCGGAACCGGTGTTCTCCAGCGTGACCTGCCAGGTGAAGGGCGTGTCGACGTAGGCGATCGGGCCGTTGGGGGTCACCTTCGTCGGGGTCACCCGTGGCAGTGCCGGCGTGACGGACTCGGTGGTCGAGGGGCCGGTGTATGCCCGCCCCGCGTCGGCGGGGAGGCTGTTGTACCCGACCACGGTGGCGGTGTTGACCTTCGCGGCGGCCGTCAACGAGGCCGAGGGGGCCAGAGTGGCCTCGTAGGTGAAGGGCTGGGACTCCCCCGGAGCAAGGGAGGTGATTGCTGGCCACACGATGGTGCCCCCGCCCAGCGCCGGATCCGCCGGTGCCGGGGGCGGGGTGAAGATCCCGGAGCCCGAGACGGTCGAGGTGTCGACGACCACGCCGACGGGGACCGCGTCGCTCACGACCACCCCGTAGGCGTCCGAGACGTCGGTGCCCGCGAGGTTGCGGGCGGTGACGGTGTAGGTGAAGTCGTCCCCAGGTGCGGGCGTGGCACTGGGCGCAACAGCCTTGTCGATCGCGACGAGGGGTTCCTCCACGACGACGGTGGCCGTGGCGAGGTTGGTCTCCCGATCGAAGACCGTGTCCGCCGACGTCGGGACGTCAGCGGTGGGGCTGGTGAACCAGTTGCCGGAGGCGTGGTCCAGGAGGCTATCGCCACGGCTGTTTGCCGGGATGTCGGCGATCTGGCCGGTGTAGGTGACCACCACCTCGCGGACGTAGGGAACCGCAGGCAGGTCCCCCAGGTACCAGCCGATCAACGTGCTGCCGGCCACCGAACCCGGAGCGGGGGTCAGCGGACCGGACCCGACCGCGCACGACGGGTCGCCCGGCAGGGTCACGCACTCGACCGACGTGGTCGAGATCGAGGACATGTCGATGCCCTGACGCACGTCGTCGATGACGGCTGCACGGTAGAAGTTCACGTTGGCGGGATAGACGACTCGGATGGTCCAGGTCGCCGTCTCGCCAATGGTTGCCGCGGACGGCGTGACCTGCTTGACGGTCCCGGCACCGCGCACGGTGATGCTCTCCGACGCGGGGACGCTGTACACACGCTCGAGCGGGTTCGGGGGTGTCTGGGGTCCGGTCCCACCATCGGCCAGGGTCCCGCCGGTGAGGGTGGCGTTGTTGACGTAGGACTCGAGGCCGGCCGACGTGCTGGACACGACGGCGACGTACTCCAGCGTCGCCTCGTTGGCGGGACCCGCCAGCAGCGTGCCGGAGGCCAGTGGCGGGGCCGGCGCCGGCGGGTTGGGGGATGTGGGACTCCACGCGAGACGGGTCTGGCCGACGGTGCACCCGTTGATTCCCGTGCCCGGCTCGGGCGGGAGCACGTCGGAACGACTGGCGGGCACGTAGTCGCCGAACGTGAGGCCCTCGGGCAGGCAGTCGATCACCCACGTGTCGTGCAGCGGCGGCCGGCCCGCGGCATTGCTGGCGGTGAGCGTGTAGGTGACGGTCTCACCCGCGCCGACCTCAGCCTTGTCTGCCACCTTGCCCAACGCGGGTGCCGGCTCGACGATCGTGATCCGGTAGCTGCGACTGGGCGGCGCCGTCACCTCCGGCGCGTCGAGCGCCGTCGACGCCTTGCTCTGGAAGCTGACGACGTTGTTGCGCCGGCGGTCCTGGGCATTGCTGCTTGTTGTCGTCACCCGAGCACTGATCACGACGCGGAAGACGTGGTCCTGTGTGGCGTCGGCGGCCGCGGTGTAGGAGGGGGGCAGAGTCAGGGTCACATCCCGCCCGGAGTTGGCCAGGAGGGTGCCCGCCGGAAGGGTGGGGCTCCAGGTCGACCCGTCGTCCGTGGAGTACTCGGCGGCGGCGGAGACATACGTGAGTCCGTTCGGCAGTGTGTCGGTGAGGACGCCCCGGTAGACCGACGTGCCGTACGGGACGGTGGCGGTCACCGCGTAGGTCGCCACCTCGCCGATCGTGGCCTCGGTTGTCGTGTTGTTGCTGTCCTCAGTGATCGACGTGGTCCCGGTCTTGGTCAGTGCGACATTCGCCACGACGACGTTCGACGGGTCATCGGCCTTGGGTGCGTCACGATCCAGGAGGGGGACGGAGGGGTCGATGTTCTCGATCGGATAGTAGGTGGCTGCCTGGTCCACCAGGTTCGTGTACGCCTGGTAGCTGCGGATCCCCGCGTCGTCGGTCAGGACGGTGGCGACCGAGACCTCGTCGGGGACGGCGAAGTCGTAGGTCAGGGTCGTCGACCCGCCCGCCGGGATCGCCTCGTCGTCGGAGATGTCGAACTGCCACGTCAGCAGCGAGCGGTCGGTTCCGGCCAGTGACGCGGGGTAGCCGGCGTCCCCCGGGTCGAGGCAGGTTGTGGTGACGGCTGGCGGGTTGTCCGCCGGCACTGCGTTGCTCACCTGCGCACACAGCGCCCCGGTCGGCAGCGTGTCCCAGACCTCGAGGGTGCGCACGGAGGACTCGAAGTCCGGCCCGAGCGTGTCGCTGGTGTTCGCCACGTCGATGCGGAACTGCACGACGTCGCCGTCGCGCACAGTCCGGCCGTCGACATCGGTCGGGTCCGCGGGCGGCACGTTGATGTCCTGGGCGGGTGCCCCGGACGGGACCGCTGGAGTGATGCGGGAGATCCCCTTGACCAGCGACACCGGGGGCAGCGGTGCGATCTCGAAGTCCAGCTCGTCGCGCAGTGAGATGGCCTGCCCGACGCTGTTCTCGGAACGGAACTTCATCAGGTTGCCGACGATGTCCGGGGTGTCGCCCTCGGCAGCCTCATCGATCGACACGGCGAGGACAGCCTCGAACACGGCTGACTTGGGGGCGAACCGGTTCCCGGCCGAGGGGACACCGACCGCCCAGACGGGATTCCCGGCCGAGTCGAGGCTGAAGGCCACGTCACCGCCGGTGAGGGTCGAGTTGTCGGTGATGACCGCGCTGCCGGTCACGTAGCTGGTGCCCGCTGGCACGAAGTCCGTCACGACTGGGTTGCGGGTCTGGGACTGGCTCGGGAACTCCACACGCAGCAGGAAGCAGGCGTCCGAGCCCTTCCGGAACGCGATCTGGTCAGGGGTCAGGGGCGGGGCGGCCGTGGACGGGTCCACGTACTCTGCGGCTCCTGCCGTCGCCACGGCTGTCCCCGGGACGTAGACCCCGGTGCCCTGCTCGCACCGGTAGCCGTCCGCTCCGGAGACATTCGGCTTGATCCGCTTGTCGATCACGGGCTGGGTCGAGGATTGGGTGGCCGAGGAGCTGTCCTGCACGCCCTCCGGTCCCGACGGCGCGGGGGCGTTGACGTCGATGTCGGTGCGGATATCCGTGGTGCCCGTCAGCGACACCCGGTTGGTGTAGGTGTCCCCGGAGCTGGTCGGCAGGCCCGCGAGGCTGCCGCCGGTGTACACCGTGCGCATCCGGCCCTGGTAGGTGATCGTCGGGGTCGCATTCGATCCAGCGGTCACCGGCTCGAAGATGAGCGTGAAAGTGCCGCTGGCGTTGCGGGTGACGGAGTCCAGCGTCGCGCCCGTCGGATCCGCACCCGACGGGGTGCCGCCGGTGCCGCATTCGGCCGGGAGCGTTCCCGTCACGGTCGGCGTCTGGGTGCTCCACACCGGACAGACCCCGTTCGGCAACACGTCGGTGATCACGATGCCTGACGCAGTCACGTACTCGCTGGTCTGCAGCTTCAGCGTATAGGTCGCGAGCTGGCCAGCATCGAACGTGCCCGGCGCGACCGACTTCTGCAGGGCGAGATCCTCAGCCGTGACTGTGTGATCCGTGCTGCTCTGTACGGCGAACGGGCCAGGCCCGGGCTGGTCCTTCACCGGACCGGTGTAGAGGCCGTCGCCGACAGCCACGTTCCGCAGCGACTGCTCGGTGCTGGTCTCCCGGGTGGACGGACCCGTGTTGTTGTCCAGATTCGCAGTCTGCGGCGGTTGAGCGCCCCCGGTCCCGGCGACCGGCGGGGCGGCTGCGCCCTGCCAGCCGGCTGTGTTGGCCCGTTGCGGGATGCCGGCCCGGTAGCTGATCTCCTGCACCTGGCTGGTGGTCAGGTCGCCGAGCTGCCACGCGACCTTCGTGTACACCCCGGGCGGGAACGTGCGGCCAGCGTCGGGCGCGGGATCGGTCACGGTCTCCACCGAGACTGGCACGTTGCAGCCACCCACGGCAGGGGTGTCAGCCAGCGACGGCGCGCTGGGGTACTCGCGGCTGTTCGGGTAGAGGGTGGTGTTGGTCGAGTTGTCCACGGCGCCGCAGCCCAGGAACTCCAGTCCGGCGGGCAGGTAGTCGCGGATCTCGATCGCCTCTGTCGCGAACGACGGGTTGTTCGTCACGGTGAGCGTGTAGGTGGCCACGTGGTCGTGGACGCCCCGCTGCAGCTCGCCCTCGGGGTTCGGCGTGCTCCCCTTGTCGATCGTGAAGGCGGTGACGCCCGTGCTGGACGTGGTCGCCGTGGCGGAAGCCGTGTAGCTGGTCGGACCGGGCACCACCACGCCGGTGGTGGGGTCGACCTTAGGGACATACCGCGGGTCGGAGTTCGTGTAGGCGTCAGCCTGATTGGCGAAGTCGGAGGCGACCGGCAGGGGGTCCTTCTCCGCACGGACGATGAAGCTGATGTCCGCCGACGAGTTGATCTGCAGATCGGCGACGTTCGACCAGACCATCGTCTGGTACTCGGTAGCGGGATCACCGGGATCCAGGCGGTTGGTGTAGACGGTGGGGTCACCGGCACTGGACGGGGTTGTCGGGCCCTCGTACACGACACCGGGGGGCAGGACGTCGCGGAACGACAGGTTGTACTGCGTGACCTGGTCGACCCCCGTGGGGTTCGTTGCCGTGAGCGTGTAGGTCGCCGTGTCACCGACCAGGACCTGGGAAGGCCCATCCTTCGCGATCTGGATCGTCGGGTCGACGGCCGCCGCCGGTGCGGCCGTGAGAACACCCAGCGTCAGCATCGCCGGCAGCGAGAGCACCACGGACAACAGCACCGACAACACACGCGCCGGAGCACTCGTGACATGGAACATACGTGGGCACCCCTCGACGCAGCATCAATCGGTAGCAAGCCCCCTCGGCCGGCTCGGCCATGCTACTCACGGTGATTGATCAAACACGAACCGAAACGGCCGGCGCCCGCCATCGATCGCCACTGACCGCAGCTCGGAGCGCTGACGGCCAGCGAACCTCTGGTGGTCATCGCGACGACTGCGGGATGCGGGCCTGCCCATCCGCGTCACCCTGCCCGGCGCTGATCGCTATGCGTGCGCACGTCCGAGCCGCCAGCCTGTCTGTTCCCGCAGGCCAGCCGTCACGGGTCCCGGGGCCCCCTTCAGGTACTCAAAGGCCGCGTTGTACGCCCCCACCCACGCGCCCGCAGCATGCGCCACCTGCCACTCGAGGTCGCTCCATGGACGCCCACGGACTCGCGCGTACATGTCGAGGAACTCGTCGTTCTGGGCCCGGGTGGAGATCTCACAGTCGTCGACCGACACGTAGGTGAAGGCCGAGTTCCCGGCCAGGACCGCCTCGGGCATCGCCACCACCGAGTCCCAGTCGTGGATCACCAGCCGGTCAATCCCGTCGACGCCTGGGACCCAACGGCAGTTCTGCGCCTCGAAGTCACCGTGCGCGGCGACCACAGGCAGGGTGGCGACATCCGGGCGCATGAGCCGGGCCCGGGCACGGACCGCCACGTCGGGCACGAGCGGATCGATCCTGTCCTCCACGCGATGTGGGTCCCAACGATCGGAGGCCGGCGGCGGCCACACCCGGCCGGGTTCGCCGTGCGCCCAGTTGAGCCACGGCGTCGCCGGTGCGAGGGTCGGCAGGTCCGTGACGGCCGGAGCAACCGCGACCATCTCAGCCAGGAGTCGCGCGTAGCCCGCGGCTCCGATCGCCCCGACCGCAGCCACTCCCTCGCCCTCCCAGCTCTCGGCGTTCACAACCAGCATCCGGGCGTCCACACCGTCGTTGCCCGGACCGCCGTGAATACCCACGGCGGTGTTGGCCACAACGAGGGCAGCCGGGCCCGCCAGCGGCCGCGGACACGGGATCCCCGCCCGCCACACCGCCTCGTGCACGATCGTGCACGCCTGCTGCCGGTCCTGGGCGCCGCGCACCTTCAGGGCTACGTCCCGGCCGTCGGCCAGCCGGACTCCATGGACCGCGGACAGCCTCTGCATCCCGAAGAACTGCTCCACAGCGGGGCTACCCAGGTGGCGCGTGCACCAGTCGCTGAGCAGCGGGTCCATCGGGGCTCCTCGGAATCGGGGACCGCGCGCGGTCGGATGAGTGTTGGGTGCTGCGGGGGGCGAGGGATCAGGGTTGCCGTCTCCCAGGGGGAGCCGCATCGGGCCGGGGGTCAGTACTGCAGGAGTGCTGCGAACTCGGCACCGTCGGCCGCAGCCGCAAGGGCGGCGCGTCCACCCAGCTCTGCCAGTTCGACGAGCACGCAGGTGCCGGCGACGGTCCCACCCGCGGCCTGCACCAGGGCGATCGTGGCTGCCGCAGTCCCGCCCGTGGCCAGCAGGTCGTCCACCACGAGCGCCCGATGATCCCGGTCGAGGGCGTCCTGGTGGATCTCCAACGAGTCCAGCCCGTACTCCAACTCGTAGTCCACCGCGTGCACGGCTGCCGGTAGCTTGCCGGGCTTTCGCACGGGGACGAAGCCCACTCCCAGCTGGTAGGCCATCGCGGAACCGAGGATGAACCCGCGGGACTCGATGCCGACGACCACGTCGAAGTCCCAGCCATCCACAGCATCGCAGAGCTGGTCGACCGTGGCCCGCCAGGCCACAGGGTCGCGCAGCACAGTGGTGACGTCGCGGAACAGGATGCCCGGCTTGGGGAAGTCCGGGACGTCGCGCATCAGGGACTGGATCCGGGCCATCCGCTCCTCGGGGCTCAGCGCCGCGGCCGGCGATCGAGCACCGCTGGGGCCGCGCGTGGAGGCCGGGCGCTGGCTCGTTCCTGCGTGCGGGGTCGCCTGCTCGCTCACGCCCCGATTCTGCCCCGTGGCGGCATCATCGTCGCGCGTGGGGGATGCTAGGCCCGATGGATGACGACGACCTGACGCCCGATGAGGCCACCGAGGACGAGCTCTGGGAGATGCTGAACGAGGCCTCCGGGGTCGACCGAGCGCGCATCCTGCACGAACTGGGCGGGCGCGCATTCTCGGACCGGGAGTACGAGCAGTCGGTGGCGTTGGCGGAGTCCGCCGCCGTCCAGGCACGAGAGGTGGGCGACGAACTCCTCACTGCCCGAAGCCTCTTCGGGCAGGCTGCCGGGCTGAGGAGGCTCGGCCGGACCAAGGAACTCATCGAGGTCGCCATGGAGGCCGCTGACCTGCTCCGCGCGAACGGGGAACCGGCGGAGATCGCCGAGTGCCACGGCATGGTCGCCGCAGCGTTCTCCGACCTCGGTGATGACACCACCTCGCTGGAGCACTGGTCCAGTGCCGCCCGACTCTTCGAGAGCGAGGAGGCCCCCGACGAGGCGGGACGTATGTGGATGTCGCTGGGTGAGGCGCTGGGCCGGCTCAACCGCAGCGAGGAGTCCCTGGAGACCTTCGACCATGCCCGGGCGCTGTTCCGGACCGGCGAGGAGCCGGGGGCCGTCCCGTGGGCCGACGATCGAGCCGCCGCAGCGCTGATCGACCTGGGCCGCGCCGAGGAGGCGCTCGAGCGGCTGCGGGCGGCGCTGAACGTCCGTGAGGCGCAACGCGATGTGCCCCGGATCGCCTACGCCAACTATCGACTCGGATGGACCCTTCGGCTGGTCGGGCAGTTCGAGGAGGCGCTGTCTCACCTGAGCATCGCCGCGGAGCTCTTCGACGAGCTCGAGGAGCTGGAGGGCCGCGCCCGGTGCGACCTGGAGGCGGCCAATGCGCTGACCTCCCTGAGCCAGTTCGAGGACGCCGACGAGCTCTACCGACGCGTACGCGCAGTATTCGACGCACTCGGGCACGACGCCCAGGTGATCCTCAGCGATGCCAACCGAGCGGTCCTGCTGGCCCGGACCGGCCAGCTCGCTGAGGCTGCCGAACTCAACGCCAACCTGGTCGCGAAGGCCACGCAGGCAGACGTCACATGGCTGATCGGCGACATCAGCAACCACCTCGCCCGGAATCTCATCGAGCTGGACCGCCCGGCTCAGGCGCTCGAGGCCCTTGACGCGCAGGACCCGGAGACGATCGAGAAGGCTGCGGCAGTCCAGTCGGCGGCCCTGCGCGCGAAGGCCCTGCTGGCCACGGGCCGACGCGCGATGGCTGCCCGCGCGGCCGAGGACGGCCTGCGCCTGGCTGCCGAGGCCGAGATGGTCGCCGAACGGGCCGAGCTCTACGAGATGCGCGGGTTGTCGCGGGTCGCCTCCCGCAGCGGACCCCGGGTCGCGGCCGCCGAGCGCGACCTCGCCCATGCTGTGGCCCTGTACCTCGCCGCGGGCCTGACGGAGAAGGCGCGGGAGCTCTCCACCAGGTTCCTGCCGAGCCCGGGGATCCACGTGCGCCGCGGCGGCGGCTTCCTCAGCGACCAGCCCACGCTGCCGCTACCGGAGCCCAAGGCCGAGCGCAACGAGTCCCGCGCCGAACCCCGCAACGACTGACCCGCGTCCCGCCCGGCCCGCACCCCCCGCCACCTCGGCTCACCCTTCGCGTCTGCGTCCTTCCTCCCCGAATTCGGGGAGGTCGAGCGGAGATCGGGAGGGCAAGGGGGGAGCGCCAGGCGGAGCGGCTCGGGTCAAGTTGCCTCGGTTCTGTTCGCCTCGGTTCTGTTCGCCTCGGTTCTGTTCGCCTCGGGCCCGTCCTGCGCGGACTCGTCCTGCGCGGGCTCGTTGGGCGCGGGCTCGTCCTCCTCGCGCAGGCGCGGGGGGGTCGCCCGGTCGGGGTTCACGCCGCGGACGTCGGCGTAGAAGTCCCGGATGATGTCCATGTCGGCGGCCACGTCGCCGGTGAGCTGGATGACCGGGCCGAACCCCATGCGCTTGTTCTGCGCGTCGCAGTAGCCCAGACAGATGTCGAGGTCGCCCTGCTCGGCGATCCGGTAGAAGCCGGACTTCCAGTACTCCTTGCGGCTGCGGGTTCCCTCGGGGGCGATCACCAGGCTCAGGTGCTTGGACGTCCCAGCCTTGGCCACGAGGTCGTCGACCATGCCCTGCGGGGCCTTGCGGTCCACGGCGACCCCACCGAGACGGCGCATGAGCCGCCCGGTTGGTCCGCGGAACGCTTCCTTCTTCATCAGGAAGTGCGGCTCCACGCCGGTGGCCCAGGTCAGCAACAGCATGAGCGGGAAGTCCCAGTTCGACGTGTGCGGTGCGGCGATCATCATGATCACGCGGTCCGGCGGCGGGTCACCGTCGATCTCCCACCCGGCCCGGTCCAGCAGAAACCGGGAGATGCCCTGCAGACTCATGGCAGGACCTTACGCCGCCGTAGGTTGATCCGGCCATTCCGTGGGAACCACCTAGCGCACCAGCCGGGTCATCTCGACGACCACCGCCGGGTCCTGGCTCAGCGGCCCCGCGTAGATACCCGTCAGCGGTGAGACATCCCGGTAGTCCCGGCCCCGGGCCACCAGCACGTGCGCGGCAGCAACGTCACGGCCGTTGGTGGGGTCGTGCGCCTCCCAACCTCCGTTCCAGGCCTCGATCCACGCGTGGCTCTCGCCGATCACGGGTACCCCGATCTCGGCGTCCTCGGTGTGCACGTACCCGCTGACGTACCGGCCGGGGATACCCAGGCCGCGCAGCAGCGAGAGCGAGGCGTGACTGAAGTCCTGGCACACCCCGAGGCCCTCCGCCCAGGCCTCGCCGGCCGACGTGTGCACGTGCGTGACCCCTGGCGAGTATGCGATGCGGTCACGGACCATCTCGATGGCCAGGACGATCGCGTCCTTCGGCGTCGGCTGCCGGCGCAGGGTGGACAGCAGCTCGGCACGGGCCGGGTCCGCCGCCGGGTCGTCGACGAACGATCCGATCTCCAGGAACTCGCACCACCTGTCGGTGACCTCCGGGGAGTCCATCTCGGCCCACGAGACCCCGGGGGCCTCACGCCACCGCTCCACGGTGTCGACCACCGAGGTGCTCACCACCGACAGGGAGTGGTGCGGGAGGTGGACGTCGAAGGCCTCGACGGCCGTCCCCCAGTAGTCGGTGTAGCGCTGGATCCTGGCCAGCGGCGCGACGCTGAGCTCATGTCGGAGCATCAGCTGACCGGACGTGCTCAGCGGGGTCATCCGGGCCTGGTTGAACGAGGCCTGCACCTCGCCGGCGTACGCCAGGCTCGTGGAGTGCATCACGGACAGTCGTTGGGTCATCAGTGGCTCCACTGGATCGTGCCGGCCTGCCGGAAGAACGCGGAGGCGACGGCGTCGCTGGCCACGAATGCGGCCTCACTTGCCCGCTCGGCGAGCACGTCCAGGTCCGCGGGTGTCGGGTTGACCGACGCGAACTCCAGCTCGGCGCGCAGGATGCCGACGGTGCGCAGCAGCACGGACGTCTGCTGCTGGCTCACATAGGTGCCCATCTGGCGCACCGAGCGCTCGGCCCGGATCGCCGCCTGCAACGTGGACCGCGGGTAGGTCGGATCCAGCAGCAGGAAGGCCCGGACCTGCTCACCGGTCATCGCCCGCTGCGTGCGCAGGAACGGGTTGAAGCCACCGGCGGCCCGCAACGCGGTCGCGGCCCCCACCTGCGGCCACAGGTGCTCGTGGTTGATGGCCAGCAGCCGGGAGGTCATGTCTAGGCGCTCCAGCGCTCCGCCGAGCCGGAGGAACACCAGCCCCTCGTCGCGGGGCATCTGCCAGTCGATGATCCCGGCCACGACCGACAGTTCGTCGAGCAGGCCCCGCAAGGGGATCCCGGGCACCACCGCGGAGACCCCGGCCTGCAGCCGCAGGTGGGTGGTGTTCATCCGCTCGAACATGTCACCGGGCAGCGCCTCGCGGATGGTGCGGGCGTTCTCCCGTGCCGCCGCCGCGCTGCCCAGGATCGTCTTGGGGTTCTCCGACTCCCCCACCACGATCCGCACGAGCGCAGCGGCAGTCAGCTCGGTCTCGGGATCCCCCGGCATCAGCGACAGGGGCTCGAGCATGGCCTGGACCCCGATCGTGGTGTCCAGGCGGGTGTCCTCGACCAGCAGCTGGTGGTGCTCGACGAGCAGCCGCGTCGTGGCCTCGGCGCGCTCGACGTAGCGACCGATCCAGAACATCGCCTCGGCGATCCGGCTCAGCATGTGCCCACCTCATCGGGGAAGTCGGTGGACGCCAGCTGCTGACTCTGCTGCTGCTGCATCTCCTGCTGGCGCAGTCGCTCGGAGTGCACAGTCGGCTGGTCGACGCGGGCACGGGCCTCCATGGCCGCACGGCGCTGCGCTGCCGAGAACGTCGGCTCGTCGGACTCGACGACGAGCTCGGGCTCCAGGGGCGGCAGGGGCGCATCCTCCCCGAGCACCCAGGTGTCCTTCGAGCCACCTCCCTGGCTGGAGTTCACCACCAGGCTCCCCTCGACCAGCGCCACCCGGGTCAGTCCCCCGGGCAGCACCCACACCTTCTCCCCGTCGTTGACCGCGAACGGCCTCAGGTCGAGGTGCCGCGGGGCCAGGTCGCCGCCACCGACGACGGTCGGGCTGGTCGACAGCGAGACGATGGGCTGGGCGATCCAGCTGCGGGGTTCGGCCTGGATGGCCGCTGCTGCTGCGCCCAGCTCGGCGTCGGAGGCCTGCGACCCGACCACGATGCCGTACCCACCGGAACCGTCCACCGGCTTGACGACCATCCGGTCCAGCCGCGGCAGCACGTACTCGCGCTGGTCCGGCTGACCCAGGTCGTAGGTGTGCACGTTCGGCAGGAGCGGCTCCTCGCCCAGGTAGTAGCGCACGATCGTGGGCACGTAGGGGTAGACCGCCTTGTCGTCAGCCACACCGTTGCCGACCCCGTTGGCGATGGTGACCGCCCCAGCCCGGGCGGCGTTGAGGATCCCCGGCACACCGAGGACCGAGTCGGGCCGGAAGTGCACGGGGTCCAGGAAGTCGTCGTCGATTCGCCGGTAGATCACGTGCACCGGCTCGCTGCCGCGGATGGTCCGCATCCGCACCACGCCATCGCGGCAGAAGAGGTCACGTCCCTCGACCAGCTCCACGCCCATCCGCCGGGCGAGGAACGCATGCTCGAAGTGGGCTGCGTTGTGCACGCCCGGCGTGAGCACGACGACCGTGGGGTCGGCGACCCCGAGCGGGGCCCCAGCCAGCAGCGCGGCCATCAGCCTGGCCGGGTACTCCTCAACGCTGCGCAGCCGGTGGCCGGTGAAGATCTCGGGGACCACGTGCGACAGCGTGCGCCGGTTCTCCAGCACGTAGGAGACCCCCGACGGGCTGCGCAGGTTGTCCTCGAGCACCCGGAACGTGCCCTGGTCATCGCGGATGAGGTCCACTCCGGCGACGTGGATCCGAACCCCGTTGGGCGGGTGCACCCCATGGGCCTGCCGGTGGAAGTGCGCCGAGCTGGTGATCAGCCGGCGCGGGATCACCTGGTCACGCAGGATCTCGCCTGCCCCATAGATGTCAGCGAGGAACATCTCCAGGGCCCGGATCCGTTGGGCCACCCCCGCTTCGATCACCTGCCACTCAGCCGCATCGACGATCCGCGGGACGAGGTCCATCGGAAGCGGGCGCTCCCGGCCGGACAGGGTGAAGGTGATGCCCTGGGCGCTCAGGTGCGCATCACGCAGCCGGGCCCGGTCATGCAGCTCCTCGGGTCCGAGCCGCGCCAGGGCCGCGGCGAGCCGCTCGCGGCCGGGGCGGACCTGGCCGTGGGCGTCGTGCATCTCGTCCCACGGCTGCATGGGCGAATCATGGCCATAACCCTGTAGCCGTCTCATGACATCAGGTTTCCGGCGTGTTACGCGGGTGGGACTGCTCGGCTGCGAGCACGGCGGTCAGCAGATCGTCGAGCATGGTCGGCGCGACATCCGGCCCGAGGAGCCCCGCCGTCTCGAGGGACACCACGCCATGGGTCACGGCCCAGACCTCGCGGGCCAACCGAAGGGCCTCTGCGTCAGCGTCGGCAGCCTCCCGCCCGGGCCAGCCATCCGTCGCGTCACTCGTGCGCCTGCTGTGGGCGGCGAGCCAGGACTCGGCCGCGGCCACGACGGGCGTGAACGTGCCCATGGCCACCGACCGCGCTGACTCGTCGGGCTCGAAGTCCGCGACGGGCCGGCCGAACATCAGGTCGAACAGCGCCGGGCTGGCCAGTGCAGCGTTCCGGTACGCATGGCCCAGTGCGAGCACGTGCGCGGTGCTGCCCGGCTCAGCCTGCACCGCTGCCTGCTGCTCCGAGAGCCGGTGGAACCCCTCGGCATGCAGGGCCCGCACGAGGTCCGGCTTGCCGCGGAAGCGGCTGTAGACGATCTGCCGCGAGACGCCGAGCGACTCGGCGATCCGGCGCACGCTCAGGCCATGCGGCCCCTGCGCGATGAACAGGTCCTCGGCGACGCGCAGGACGTCGTCCCGGCTGTGCTGCAGGTTTCTCATGACAGTGTCATACTAGAGTCATGACACTGTCATATCTAACCAGGACCACCGCCCAGACCTACCCACAGCCACCGCAGGCCCCGCGGCCGGTGGCGCCGACCGGCGTCGAGGGGCTCGCCGCGGAGTGGCGCACGCTGCTGCTGCCGCCCCGCCTGCTGGCGCGCGCACCGAAGCTGGCCCGGGCCCCGCGCGGGGACGGCGGCCCCGTGATCGACATCCCGGGGTGGAAGTCCCCCGAGGCCGCGATGGCGCCGCTTCGACACTACCTGCGCCGGCAGGGCCACGACGCCCGCGGATGGGGGCTCGGCGTCAACGCCGGGAACCCGGAACGCGATGTCGAGCTCCTGGCGCCCATGGTCGAGGAGCTGGCTGAGCGGGCCGGCCGGCCCGTGGCGCTGGTCGGATGGAGCCTGGGAGGCACCGTCGCACGCGAGACCGCGAGGATCGCGCCGCACGCCGTGTCCCGCGTCATCACGTACGGAACCCCCGTGATCGGCGGGCCGAGCTACACCATCGGGGCGCGGGCTGCCGGCGACGCGGAGAACGCCCGTATCCGGGCACTCGTCGACGAGCTGGACCGGACCAATCCCATCCAGGTTCCGATCACCGCGATCTTCACCCGCCGGGACCGCATCGTGGACTGGCCGGCGAGCATCGACCGGACCTCCGCGGACGTCGAGCATGTGGAGGTCAGGTCCACTCACGCCGGCATGGGCATCGACCCGGACGTCTGGGAGGTCGTCGCCACCCGCCTGGCCGGCTGAGGCCCACCCCTTCCGCAAACCCTCCACCAGGGGTCAGATCTCCGCGCCGATCGGGAGATTCTGACCCCGGGCGGAGGGTTGTGGTGTGACGGGGGGCGGCGCCGGGCCGGGAGCTGAGCGGCGATGAGCGGTAGGACGGGCCTGAGGGCCCGGCGGTTTGGGACCTTTGGCCCACGGATGCATATGCAGGCTCGGCATAGTGTGCAGGACATGCAGACGTCGCAGGGCCACGCGCGGCCGCTGCTCACTGCCCTGGAGGTCCAGGAACTCCTGCACATCGACCGCTCCACCGTGTACCGCATGGCCGAGGACGGTCGACTGCCGGCCATCCGAGTCGGCCGGTCCTGGCGCTTCCCCGCCGACCGGATCGAGTCCCTGCTCGATGCCGGGGCTTCCATTCCTACGGCTCCGGCGGGACCACTGGCTGCGGACTCGACTCCGCGACAGGACGACCTCGACCTCCCCGACCTCGTGACCGGTGCCCCGCAGCACCCCGGCACCGGCCCAGAGACGAACGACCTGAACGCACCCGGGGACGGCGAGCTCACGCTGAACACCGCCACCGCGGCAGCCGTGGTCACGGTCGCCTCCGACCTGCTGGGGGTCATGATGGTCGTCACGGACATGCATGGCCGCCCGGTCACCGACGTTGCCAACCCGAGCGCCTGGTACTCGGCGCACGCGGATGAGCCGGATGTCCTCGACGCCTGCGTGGCCGAGTGGCGCGACCTTGCCGACCACCCGGACCTCACGCCCCGGTTCCAGATCGGCGCGCTCGGCTTCCAGTGCGCCCGGGCCTTCATCCGCAGCGGTTCCACCCTTGTCGGCATGGTCCTCGCCGGAGGGGTGAGTCCGGCAGCCGACGCCGCCGTGGACCCCGACCTGTACCACCTCGACGCCGCGGATCGCGATCGCGTCCTGACCGCACTGCCCCGGGTCGCGGCGGCGATCTCGACGCAAGCGCCGCGACCTGCGGCGACCACCACACCGGCCCCGGATCCCGCGGCCGACACGAAGGAGAACTGATGAAGAGGTTGCTCGTCCTGGGAGCCGGCACCGCTGGGACCATGGCCGTGAACAAGCTGCGCCCGCAGCTGCCCCGCGACGAGTGGAGCATCACGGTGGTCGACTCCAACGACACGCACTACTACCAGCCTGGGTACCTGTTCGTGCCGTTCGGCATCTACCGGCCCGACGAGATCGTCAAGCCGAAGGCGCGGTTCATGCCGACCGGCGTCGACCTCGTGATGGCCGAGATCGACAAGGTCCTACCCAAGGAGAACAAGGTCCAGCTGGTCGATGGCACGGAGCTGCCCTACGACTACCTGATCATCGCCTCCGGCACGACCCCACGGCCCGACGAGACCCCGGGCATGGCCGACGACATGGGCGGCAACGTGCACGAGTTCTACACCTTCGAGGGCGCGACGGCCCTCGGCGAGAAGCTGCGCACCTGGGAGGGCGGCAAGCTGGTCGTCCACATCACCGAGATGCCGATCAAGTGCCCGGTCGCCCCGCTGGAGTTCACGTTCCTCGCCGACGCCTTCTTCGAGGAGCAGGGGTTGCGCGACAAGGTGGACATCACCTACGTCACGCCGTTGGAGGGCGCGTTCACCAAGCCCGTTGCGAGCAAGCACCTGGGCGACATGCTCGAGACCCGCAGCATCGCCCTCGAGGGCGACTTCATGATCGAGAGCATCGACGCCGAGGAGAAGAAGCTCATCAGCTTCGATGAGCGCGAGGTCCCGTATGACCTGCTGGTGACGATCCCCCTGAACATGGGTGCGGACTTCATCGCCCGCTCGGGGCTCGGCGACGACCTGAACTACGTCCCGGTCGACAAGGAGACCCTGCTCTCCGACGAGTACGACAACATCTTCGTCGTCGGCGACGCCTCGAACATCCCAGCCTCGAAGGCGGGATCCGTCGCACACTTCGCGATGGACCTGTTCCCGGCGAACTTCATGCGCCACATCCAGGGGCTGAAGATGACTGAGCTCTTCGATGGCCACGCCAACTGCTTCATCGAGACCGGCCACGGCAAGGGCCTGCTCATCGACTTCAACTACGACACCGAGCCGTTGACCGGCAAGTACCCGCTGCCCGGCGTGGGCCCGTTCTCCCTGCTGAAGGAGACCGAGATGAACCACTGGGGCAAGGTCATGTTCCGGTGGATGTACTGGAACATCCTGCTGCCCGGCAAGGAGCTCCCGCTGCCCGCGCTCATGTCGATGGCCGGCAAGGACACGAAGGACCTCTGATGACTGAGACCACCCACACTGAGCCGGCGACGGTCGGTGCCCTGAGCTCGGCGGGGGCCTCCGAGGATGCGAACGCCGCGATCCTGGCCCGCCTCGACGCCATGAGCGCCCAGATGGACTCGATCAGCCAGGAGCTGGCGACCACCCGGGCCGCACGCGAGCAGTGGAGCGAGCTGATCGAGACGCTGGTCCCGGTCACGCGTGGGGCCATGGATGTGGCCACCCGCGAGCTCGGCGAGCTCGAGGCTGACGTGACCATCGACGACGTCACCCGGTTCGCCAGGACCACAGCCCGGGCGGTCCCCACCATGGAGGTCCTGGTGGCCCAGCTCGGCAGCCTGACCGAGCTCGGGCACGAGGTGAACTCCATCAGCGGGGCGGGCCTGGCCAGGCTGACCGAGGTGCTCCAGACGGCTGAGGACAAGGGCTACTTCATGTTCGCCCGCGAGGGTGCCTCGATCGCAGACAAGGTGGTGTCGTCCTTCGACGAGGACGACGTCCGCGCGCTCGGCGACAACGTGGTCACCATCCTGAACGCGGTCAAGGAACTGACCCAGCCCGAGGTCATGGCGCTGCTCAACCGGACGGCGCTGACGATCCAGGAGGTCGAGGACACACCCATCGAACCGCCCTCGGCCCTGGCCATGCTGAAGTCAATGCGCGACCCCCAGACCAGGCGTGGGCTTGCCCGCGTCCTGTCCATGCTCCACACGGTCGGCGAGGAGTCCCAACCGACCTCACCCACCAAGTAGAACCAGAGAGGAACGATCACCATGGCCAAGGCCACCATCGCCGGCAACGAAGTCACAGTCAACGAGGAGGGCTTCCTCACCGAGTACGACGAGTGGAATGAGGAGATCGGCGCCGAGCTCGCGAAGAACATCGACGTCGAGATGACTGACGACCACTGGGCACTGATCAAGTGGCTCCGCGAGGACTACAAGGAGAACGGCGAGACTGCCACGACCCGGCGCGTGAACACCGCCGGCGGCGTCCCCACCAAGCAGCAGTTCGTGCTGTTCCCGAAGAAGCCTGCCAAGAAGATGTCCTACGTCGCCGGGCTGCCCAAGCCCAAGGGCTGCGTCTAACCTCCCCCGCGCGACACCCATAAGGAGAACCACATGACCGTCATCCCCAACTTCGACGATGCAGAGACCGACCGCAAGTTCGTCATCATCTGCTCGAAGGGCAACCTGGACATGGCCTACCCGGCCCTCGTCCTGGCCAACGCCGCCCTCGGCGAAGGCATCGAGACCCACCTGTTCTTCACGTTCTGGGGCTTCGACATGATCATCGACAGCCGCATGGACGACCTGCAGTTCTCACCGGCCGGCAACACCGCGATGCACTTCCCGGTGAAGGACAAGTCGATCCGGATCCCGCAGGCTGTGATGCCGCTGCCCGGCATGACCGGCATGGCGACCAAGATGCTCAAGGAGCAGCTCGAGGCCATGGACATCCCGCCCGTTCGCGACTTCCTCGACCAGATCGTCGCCTCCGGTGGCCACCTGTGGGGATGCCAGATGAGCGCGGACATGAACAAGGTGGACATGGACGACATGTACGAGGGCGTCGAGGACATCATCAACGCCTCCGACTTCATCGAGATGACCGACGGCGCGCAGCTGCTGTTCATCTGATCGAGCCACTCAGCCCGCTGCGGCCCCCACTCTCCCCTCGACGAGTGTGGGGGCCGCTGCACGTGCGCGCCCGGGCACGTCAGCCACGAAGACGGCGGCACACGCATCAGGCCCCGCCGCTGGCGTACCGTCCAGATGTGAGGCTCCCGCCACCGCCGCCGGTCGCCCGGGCTGTCGCGGCCACGCCGCCCGACCGGGACCGCGTGCTGGACCTCATGCGGGCCGCAGCCCTCGCCCTGGTGGTGCTCGGTCACGCCACGATGGGTCTGGTCGGATGGCGATCCGACGGCCCGGTGGTCAGCAACACCCTCACCGTGTACCCGTGGGCCGCGTGGGCCACCTGGGGGCTGCAGATCATGCCCCTGTTCTTCGTCGCCGGGGGTGCGGTCAACGCCCGGTCATGGCGCGCAGGGCGCGCGCCCTACGCCCCGTGGCTCTGGGGCCGGGTTGCGCGGCTGCTGCGGCCCGTCTGGGTCTACCTGCTGATCATGGCCCCGCTGAGCGCCCTGGTGTCCCGGGTGGCCCCCGAGGGCTGGTCGGCACCCCTGCTCGGACTGGCCACGCAGCTGCTGTGGTTCATCGGCGTGTACGTGATGGTCGTGGCGCTGACGCCCCTCGCAGTGGCTGCACACCGGCGCAGCCCGCTGCTCGGTCCCGTGACGCTGCTCGGCTCCGTTCTCGTGGTGGACGTGGCCCGCCTCGGCCTGAACCTGCCGAGCATGCTGGGCCTGCTCAACTTCGTCGCCGTGTGGGCGTTCGCCGCGCAGCTCGGACTGCTCTTCGATGACGGGTACCTGCGGGGCCTGCGGGGCGCCCTGCTGGCCACCGCCGCCGTCGTGACCAATCTCGTGCTGGTCAGTGCCGGTCCGTACCCCACATCCATGGTGGGGCTGACCGGAGAGGACTTCAGCAACATGGCACCGCCGAGCCTGGTGCTGGCTCTGCACGCCCTGACCCTGGCCGGCGTCGTCGGTGCGGCGCGGCCGGCTCTGGGCCGCCTGGCTGCCCATGCTCGGGTGTGGAGGGCCACCACGGCGATCAACCTCACCGCGATGACGCTGTACCTGTGGCACCTGCCCGTGCTGATCGCAGTGGTGGCCATCGAGCACCTGGTGGGCCTGGACCGCCCCGTGCGCTGGCTCAGCCCCGACCTGGCTGTTCCCGGCCCGGGCTTCTGGTTGTGGACCGTGCCGTACTTCGTTGTGTACCTGGTGTGTGTGGCCGGAGCTGTCCGGCTCATGTGGCCCGTCGAGCTGGGAACCCTGCCGGGCTGGGATCGGCCGGCCAGGACGGGCCACGGCGGAACGGCCGCCATCGATCACCGGGCCGCGTGGCTGGCAGCCATCGGCGCTGCGCTGGTGGGCGTCGGGACGCTGGCGCTGGCGGCCACCGGGCTGGCTGGATTCCCGACCCGCGTGGCCCATTTCGCTGGTGTCCCTCTCAACGCTGTGGTGGCGATCGTGCTGATGCTCGGGGGCGGGCTCATGGTCAGGCGCGCCGGCACCACCGCAACCCGTTTGGGTGCAAGAAATGGCAAGGGTGTCTTGAAATAGTGGTAAGCCCACTACTAGTATTGGCGCCATGAGCGATGAGTTGCGTGACCTACTGAATCAAGTTGCCGCCGGCCAGATCAGCCCCGAGGACGCCGAGAGCGCCCTGCAGAAGGCGAGTCCGTCCACCGAACCTGCTGAGGAGGAGCTCGCACCGGAGCCAGTGCGCCGGATCACCGTGCGCGGAAGTGCAGTACGCCTGGTGGTGGTCGCTGACCCGGAGGTGGACACAGCCATCGCCGAGGGGCCCCATCGCGTCTCGCACGTCGGCGACCGGCTCACAGTGCACTCAGACCTGCGCGTCGGCGAGTACGAGGCAGAGGCACCCAAGTCGACCTTCGCCAGCTGGCTGAGCAACGTCAATCGCGCTGGGTCGACGCTGCGCGTTCGTGTCAACCCACACCTGCCCCTCGACGTGCTCAACGTTGCCGGATCACTCGAGCTCGCCGGGATGCAGGCGCCGACGTCCGTCGGCGTCGAGGCGGGATCGGCCAAGCTCCACGACGGCGCCGGCCAGCTCACGCTGTCGGTGGCCAGTGGCAGCGCTGACGTCGAGTGGCAGTTCCTCGGCGAGTCCAGCGTGACCACGGACCTCGGCTCGGCACGGCTCGCGGCGCTACCCGGCTCGGACGTCCTGATCACCGCAGAGGCCACCCTCGGACTGGCCACAATCAGGCTCGCGGACGGCACCACCATCAAGGCCACGGCTGAAGGCCACCCGCCAGTGCGCGCCGGCGCCGGAACCGGTCGACTGACCGCCTCGACGCGCCTGGGATCACTCGTCGTCTCGGTCTACTGACCCCGGATGCGGACCCATCGGCCGCCAACCACCTGCCCGGTGTGCTCCGACTCGCTGATCACGCTGCGGCTCGGGTGCCCATCCTGCGCCACGGAGCTGTCCGGGCACTTCGACACGTGCCGGTTCTGCCGGCTGAGCCCGGCGGACCTGGAGACCCTCGAGGTGTTCCTGCACAGCCGGGGCAACATCCGCGATGTGCAGGCCCACCTCGAGGTGTCCTACCCGACGGCTCGGGCACGACTCATCGAGGTGCTCGACCGACTCGGGCTGGCGGACCCAGCACCCCCCGGGGAGCCCGTCACGGCGCCGGATCACGGCACGCCCGAAGCCACGCGCCCCGACCGCGGGGCGGTCCTGGCCGACCTTGCCGCGGGGCGCCTCGACGTGACCAAGGCCGAGGAGCTCCTGCGACGCAGCTGAGTCGACGTCGCGCCGCCCGCGGCATCAACTCCAGACGGTCCGGCGCGCGATGGACCATCACCGCTGACGCGGATCGCACCTCACGGACCCGCGCCCGCTCGTCAGGCTTCGCCGAGGTACCAGCGGGCACGATGGCACCATGACCACCAACTCGGACACCCCAGACGTCTTCGAACTGTCCGTCAACGACTCGTTGTGGCTCAACATGGACACCCCCGAGAACCTCATGGTGATCGAGACCGTCATGTGGTTCCACCATCGTCTGGACCCCGAAGCGGTCATCCGTGCGGTCCAGGAGCGCGTCGTCGTCCGGTACCCGGTCTTCCGCTGTCGTCCCCAGCTCTCGGAGGCGGTGGGAGGCCGCGATGAGTGGGTCGAGGACGAGGACTTCGACGTGCACCGGCACGTCACCGTCCACGAGCTCGGTGGTGCTGGTGGACGAGCGGAGCTACAGGAGTTCCTGGAGGCGCGCTTCTCTGAGCCGCTCGACCCGGCGCACCCACTGTGGCGCACCTACGTCCTTGAGGGCAACGACTTCGGCGCCGTGATGATCCGGTTCCACCACGCGATCGCCGACGGCACCGCGCTGGCCCGGGTGCTGATCGAGATGACCACGGACACCCCCGAGGAGGGCTTCGACTTCCCGGACGTGCCCGAAGGTCAGGTGCACCCCGCTGACGAGCCGTCCGCCGCCGAGGAGTCTCCCGAGGACCGCACGGCCCGGCGCAAGCGGGACAAGGCCCTCAACGCCGCCACCCAGGTCGCGACCCTTCCGGTGGCGGCCGGGGTCAAGGCGACCAGTGGTGCCGCCCGGCTCCTGGAGATGCTGGATCTGGATCGCGAGGGGAGCCTGGTTGCCAAGGCGTCGGACCACACGGTCGGGACCGCCGGGACCCTGGACAAGCTCCTGGTTGGAACGGCGCCGGACCTCGCCATCTTCGGCCGCGTCGGGGTGGCCAAGCGGGCTGGCTGGGCGCCTGCCCACGATCTCGCAGTGGTGAAGCGCGCAGCGAAGACCCGGGGCGCAACGGTCAACGACCTGATGCTCGCGGGTGTGGCAGGTGGCCTTCGCCGGTATCTCGAGGGTCGCGGGGAGCCCATCTCGGATGCGATGACCATGATCCCGGTCAACCTGCGCCCCGTTGACGAGCCACTGCCGCCCTACCTGGGCAACCGGTTCGCCCTGGTCGCCCTGGACCTGCCTCTGGAAGCGGCGACACCGGTAGAGCGCCTCGACACGGCTCACGACCGGATGGAGGTCATCAAGGCCGGCCCCGAGGTGCTGCTCACGTTCGGCATCTCCAGCGCGCTGGGCATGGTCGGCTCCTTCACGTCGCGGGTCTCGAGGACCGTTCAGGAGTACTTCGCCAACAAGGCAATCGGCGTCACGACCAATGTCCCGGGACCACAGCACAAGCGCTACTTCGCAGGCCAGGAGCTCGTGGGGATCCTCGGCTGGGTCCCCGGTGCGGCGAACCAGTCCCTCGGGGTGTGCATCTTCAGCTACAACGGCCAGATCCGGGTCGGCTTCAAGACCGACGTCAACGTCGTTCCGGACATCGGCAACCTGGTGGCCGCCTACACCGCGGAGATGGAGGAGCTCCTCGCGCTGGCAGACGAGTAGCACCTCGAGACCGCCAGTCAGGGGTGGGCGGGACTCCGCGCTCCGCCGGGAGGACGATGTCCTCATGTCTGCGCGCGTCACCCTCTCCCCGAACGACTCCCTGTGGCTGAACATGGACAGCCCCGAGAACCTCATGGTGATCGAGGGGGTGATGTGGTTCGACGAGCCGCTGGAGCCCGAGGCCGTGACGCGGGCACTGCGCGAGCGGATGGTCGAGCCCTATCCGGTCTTCACCTGGCGCCCGCAGCGCTCCAGCGTGGGCCTGGATCACTGGGTCGAGGACCCCGACTTCGACATCACCCGGCACATCACCCACCACCGTCTCGATGGGGAGGACGCCCGGGCTGCGCTGCAGGACTACCTGGAGTCCCGGATGTCCGAGCCGCTGCCGCGGGACCGGCCACTGTGGCACGCCCATGTCATCTCAGGCACCGACTTCGGCGCAGTGATGATGCGGTTCCACCACGCAATCGCCGACGGCACGGCGCTGGTCCGCGTCCTGCTCGACCTCACCACCGACACCCCGAGCGGTGACGTCACGCCGGCGGATGCCGTGCGTTCGCTGAGCGGTGCGAGCCCAAGGTCCCGGCTGGCTGAGTCCTCCCGGTCCCCTGAACCGGTCCCCGCCGATCGCCCGCATCCGGGCAGGCGCGACCGCGCGGGTCGCACGCTGTTCCAGCTGGCCACCTTCCCGTTGGCGGCGGGCGTTTCGGCCACGAACTCCGCGGCCGGCCTGATCCACATGCTCGACCCGGACCACGAGGGCAGCCTGACCTGGAAGGTCGCCGACCAGCTGGCGGGCACCGCCGACGCCGTGGACAAGCTGATCGTCGGGACCCACCCCGACGTTGCGCTCTTCGGCCGGCCAGGCATCGGCAAGCGGGCGGACTGGTCGCCCGCCTACGACCTGGCCGACGTGAAGAAGGTCGCGCGGTCCCGTGATGCAACCGTCAACGACGTCATGATCTCCGCCCTGGCCGGGGCGCTGCGCCGCTATGTGATCTCCCGCGGTGAGGTCCCTCGCGATGTCGTGACGATGATCCCGGTCAACCTGCGGGCAGTCGATGAGCCGCTGCCGGAGCACCTGGGGAACAAGTTCGCCCTGGTGGCCTTCGAACTGCCCCTGTCCTCGCCGACCCCGATGGCCCGGCTGGCCACGTCCAAGGCCAGGATGAACGTGATCAAGACCGGCCCCGAGGCCCTGCTGACCTTCGGCCTGTCGCACGCGATCGGCGCCCTGGGCTCGGTGACCGACACGGCATCGCGCCGGATGACCGAGTTCTTCAGCAACAAGGCGATCGGCGTCACCACCAACGTGCCCGGTCCCACCGACGTCCGCTACTTCGCCGGCCGGGAGATGGTCGGAATCCTCGGATGGGTGCCCGGCGCCTCACACCAGGCGCTCGGTGCGTGCATCTTCAGCTACAACGGGATGATCCGAGTCGGGTTCAAGGCAGATGCCACAGTGATCCCCGACATCGGGAACCTGGTCACGGCCTTCACCGACGAGATGGCCGACCTGTTCGCGGAGGTCGACGCCTGATACCCGCTGGAGCAGCCTCCGGACTGGCCATCCACGCACCGGCTGACCCCGAACGTGGCTGTGCCCGAGCCGACGGAGGCTCGGGCACAGATGCGGGGTCCCCAGCCCGCTGTGGTCAGAGGACGCGGCCGAACGTCACGTTCCGGGTCCAGATCCGGGTGGTGTGCACCCGCTGGCCGGGGCGCGGGGAGTGCAGAACGCGGTTCTTCCCTGCGTAGATGCCGACGTGGTAGGCGCGGCTGCCGCTGCGGAAGAACACCAGGTCGCCCTTCTTGGCGTTCTGGCGCGAGATGCGCTTGGACTTGTACATCTGGCCCGTGGCCGAGTGCGGCAGACGAACGCCGGCCTTGCGGTACACGTAGGACGTGAAGCCCGAGCAGTCGAATCCGCGCGGCGTCGAGCCGCCGTACCGGTAGGGCACGCCCCTCAACGATTTGCCCGAACGCATCACCTTGGCCGAGCGAACGGCGAAGGACCGCGACGACCGGGATGACTTCTTCTTGCGATCCGCCGCGGCGACAGCCGCGACGGCGCTCGTCGGGGCGGAGATCCCGCCAGCGGGGACCGCTGAAGCAGCAGGTGCTGCGACCATCGGTGAGACCGGGATTGCCACCGCGAAGGCGGTCGCACCAGCCAGGGCCATTCCTCGGGCGCGCGAAAGCAGAGCCATAGGTGTTGTCTCCTCAGGGCGCCTGCGAAGTGAGCTGTCGGGTTCGGGTGGAGAGCACCCGGCCGCGTTCTCGCGGCTTGACCCCAAGGACCCACGCCTTCGTGACGCGGGACCACAAGATTGGGTCCCCCGCTCCCGTTCTCTCTGTGTCGCTGGCCAGTGGCCAGGCACTGAGGGACGTGACGTGAACGGGATTCGGCGCCGTCCGCCCCTTCTCACCGGTTGGCGAGACGTCTATACCGTAGCCAATGTCGCAGGAATGTCACAAACTCGTCTCATGTGACTTATCTCTCGTTTGCCGGCCCAAATACCGCATAATCGGGCGATATCAGGGCAGTTGGGCGCACAGAGTGACGAAAATACTACGTACTGCGAACGTCCTCAACCGGCTCAGACCGACTCCGACCACCCCAATGTCACAGTCGGGCCTCAGGCGAGGGTCAGGAAGAGCTTCTCGATCTTCTCCATCGACATGGAGGGCTCCTCGCCGTTCTCATTGGCTGTGGCGCAGGCCTGCAGCTCGGCGGAGATGATCTTGAACCCCGCCCGGTCGATCGCCCGGGAGACCGCCGCCACCTGGACCATGACGTCGCTGCACTCGCGCCCCTCGTCGATCATCGTGACGATCCCCGCGACCTGGCCCTGGATCCGGCGCAGCCGGTTCACGACATCCCTGCGGCACATCTCATCGATCGCCATGACGCCTCCCCTTCTCAAGTACCCCGTAGGGTACCGCTTGGCGCACCTGCACGGAATCCCTCGTCCGAGGTCAGCCGCTATCCGGCCCGGACGAAGACCTGCTTGGCCTGGGCTCGGGAGAGCTCCACAGCCCCATCCGGACGGCTGACCACAACGGTGCCGGCCTCCTCACGAACATCGACCTCGTTGCCGGGTATCGCGCCGATGGTCAGCAGGGCCCCCATCATGGCCTCGTCGACCTGGAGGGTCTCGGCGATGCGAACGATGGTCACCACCCGCGGATCGGCCCCGGCCACGACAGCCAGGGGCTCCAGGGCCAGCGGGGTGCCAGGCGCCACCGGATCGGTCCCGACCAGTTGGACCAGGCCCGGGATGGGGTTGCCGAAGGGCGACTCCGTGGGGTGGTCGAGGATCTCGATCAGACGGCGCTCGACAGCCTCGCTCATGACGTGCTCCCAGCGACAGGCCTCGGCGTGGACCTCATCCCAGGGAAGGCCGATGACCTCGACCAGGAGGCACTCGGCCAGGCGATGCTTGCGCATCACCCGGGTCGCCAGCTCAGCGCCGGACTCGGTCAGCACGAGGTGCCGGTCGGACTCGTCGAGCTCGACCAGGCCGTCTCGCTGCATACGGGCAACCGTCTGCGAGACCGTGGGGCCACTCTGCCCGAGGCGCTCGGTGATCCGGGCGCGCATTGGCAGGATGCCCTCCTCGGTCAGCTCGAAGATGGTGCGCAGGTACATCTCGGTGGTGTCGATCAGGTCGCTCACTGGACCATTGTCCCCCACCGGACCGCAACCCGTTGCCAGGGCACGCCCTACCTGGGGTTGCACCCCGGCCCCCGCGCGGAGCCGGTCCGGGTCATGCCTCGGGCCGAGCCCGGATGCGCTCCGGAGCCGGGCGGCCTACGGTCATGGTCGTGCAGCACGTCATGTGGTTCCGACGGGACCTTCGTACCCACGATCACCCAGCCCTCACCGGCGCCATCACTGGTGCCGCAGGCGCGCCGGTGCTGCCCCTGTTCATCGTCATCCCCGGTCCATGGCAGCACCTGGGCCTGCCTGCCCGCGCCTACGTGGCGGACTCCTTGGCCGCACTGCGCGACGAGCTCGGCTCCCTGCACGTGCGCACCGGGGACCCGGCCGATGTGCTCGCCGGCCTGGCACGCGAGCTCGGTCCGCTGACGGTCCACATCACCGAGGCGCACACCCCGCGTGGACGTCAACGCGATGCCGAGGTGGCCGCGGCGCTGGCCGCAACGGGTTCCCGACTCATCGCACGGGGCAGCAACTACGCCGTCCCCCCCGGAACCGTCCGCAAGCCCGACGGCAGCCCGTACCGGGTCTTCACCCCCTTCCACCGCGCATGGCTGGAGGCGGGGCGGCCACCCCCCGGTGGCCCAGCACGTCCGGGCACCATGCTCGACCTCGCCGGCGACCCGCTGCCACTCGCCGCACCACCCGAGGGCACGTCCCTTCCCCCAGCCGGCGAGCAGGCCGCGATGGGGCGATGGGCGCAGTTCGTCGACGAGCACCTCGCCGACTACGGATCCGACCGGGATCGGGCGGACGTGCCCGGCACCAGCCGGCTGTCGCTGGCGCTGCGCTGGGGGGAGCTGCACCCGCGCACCCTCCTGTCTGCCCTGGATCCCGACCGGGACCGCCGGTTCGTCGCAGAGCTCGGCTGGCGCGAGTTCTACGCCGATGTCCTGTTCCACAACCCGCAGACCCGCACCGACAACCTCAACCCGAACTTCGACCGGATGACCCACGACTCCGGTCCCGAGGCGGACGCAGCGTTCGCCGCCTGGGCGGAGGGCCGCACGGGCTTCCCCCTCGTCGACGCGGGGATGCGCCAGCTGCGCGCGGAGGGATGGATGCACAACCGCGTCCGGATGGTCACCGCCTCCTTCCTCGTCAAGGACCTGCACCTGCCGTGGTGGCGCGGGGAGCGCGAGTTCATGCGCTGGCTGGTCGACGGCGACCCGGCGTCCAACGCCCACGGCTGGCAGTGGGTGGCCGGCTCCGGCACCGACGCAGCCCCCTACTTCCGCGTCTTCAACCCGGTCCTGCAGGGCCTGAAGTTCGACCCCGACGGCGCCTACGTGCGTCGCTACGTGCCGGAGCTCGCGCACCTCGCCGGCGCAGCAGCGCATGAGCCGTGGAAGGTCCTGGACGGGTACACCCACGGCTATCCGGAGCAGATCGTCGACCACTTCGAGGAGCGCGACGAGGCGCTGCGAAGGTACGCGGCGATCCGCTGAACCTGCTCACCCCGACCCGCGGGGCGATCGGGACCACCCCGGCGTCGGTACCCAGATCCGGCCGCCGCGTGCACGGTGCGGCCCCTGAGTCGACGGGGTCCGACATGGCAGACTGGCCATGTGGCCATGCTCGCAGCGATCTCCCTCAAGGGCGGCGTCGGCAAGACGTCGATCTGCCTTGGGCTGGCCGCGACGGCGTGGGCTGCCGGGCACAGGACCCTCGTGATCGACCTCGATCCGCAGGCGAACGCCACCGCCGCACTGGATCCGCAGCCGTACGAGTTCACGACGAACGACATCCTGGCCGACGGCCGCGATGGGATCGCCGCTGATGCGATCGTCGCCAGTGGTTGGGGGCCCGGGATCGACCTGATCGCCGGCGAGCGGGCCCTGGAGCACCGTGCGCACGCCGAGGGTCCTGACTCAGCGCTGCGACTGCGCACGACGCTGGCCGGGGCACTGGATCGGTACCACACCGTGCTCATCGACTGCCCGCCCTCCCTGGGCGAGCTGACCCGCAACGCGCTGGCCGCAGCTCCGGCAGCCCTCATCGTTACTGAGCCCTCGTACTTCGCCCTGCAGGGCGCCGAGCAGGCCCTCGAGGCCGTCGACGTCGCCCGGGATGCCACGAACCTCGGCCTGCGCCCCGCGGGGATCGTCGTGAACCGCGTGCGCCGCAGCACCGAGCACGCCTACCGACTCGACGAGTTGCGCCGCGTCTACCCGGAGCTGGTCCTCGAGCCACCCATGCCCGACCGGACTGCGATGGGTGCCGCCCAGGGGTCGGCTGCTCCCATCACCGCGCTCCGCTCGGCCGGGGCCAAGGATCTCGCAGCGCTGTTCACCGAGCTCGCCGCGAACATCGAGGAGGGCCTGTCATGAGCACACCCGCACCACGCCCGGCGCTGAAGAAGGCCGCCGACGCACACATCCACCCCGCGGCCCCCGGCCATTCCGCGCGCTCGCTGCGTCCGGCCACGGACGATGACCTACCCGTCCCGACCCCGCGGCAGGACGCCGAGGCGATCCCCGACACGCCGGGCTCCGGGTCCGGCGACCCCAGCCAGCACCGACTGTCCGGGCCACTGCGCGGTACCACGAGCGACAGCCTGCGGTCGGCGGCCAAGAAGGCCCGGCGCCGCCCGACGGGCAAGTCCGCCGAGAAGCAGGTGGACCTCGGGGTCAAGGTGCCCAAGTCGCTGCGCAAGGACCTGCGCGCCGCGGCCAAGGCCGACAAGAAGGATCCGGATGTCATTGTCACGGCCCTGATCAGGACGTGGTTGGGCACCTGACACAATCTCGGCAGAGGTGCGCAACCCGGCACGCGCCGCCCGCGCTCGGACCAAGGAGACACGATGACACTTCGCAGGACGACCACCGCGCTGGCCGCATTGCTGATGGTGGGATCCCTGGGCGCATGCGCCGACTACACGACCACGGGGGTGCCTGCCGAGGACGAGGCGGCCGAGGAGTCGGCCGAGGGCAACCCGCTGTCGGGCACGGCCTGGGTGCTCACCGAGGCCGGCCCGGGCGAGGAGGAACTCGGCGAGGCTGGGATCACCGCCGACTTCTTCGACGAGCAGATGTCGGGCCAGGCGCCCGTCAACAGCTACTTCACCGAGTACGTCGTCGAGGGCGAGAGCCTGGAGATCGGCGAGATCGGTGCCACCCGGATGGCCGGCTCGACCGCGATGATGGCTTCGGAATCGGCCTACTTCGAGCTGCTGGAGAGCGTGACTTCCTTCGAGTTCGCTACGGACAAGCTGACTCTCCTGGCGGACGGCGCTGAGGTCCTCGGGTTCGTTCCGGCCAACCAGGCCGGGTCCTCGTCCGACGTCGAGGGCACCACCGGGACGACCGACATCACATCGTTCGCAGCGACCCTCGTCGGCATGCCGGTCGAGGAGGCCGAAGCTGCCGCCGCGGACGCGGGCTACGAGTTCCGGGTGGTCTCGATCGACGGCAAGCCCGGGGCGGCCACCTCCGACTACCGCGAGGACCGGATCAACGCTGACATCGATGACGACGAGGTCGTCACAGTCACCATCGGCTGACGGCCACCGCCCGCAGCGGTTCAGGGCCGGCTGCTGTCGGGGTCGGGCGGTTCCGCGCCGGCTGCTGTCGGGCCGCCACGTCGGACGGGACCTCGTGGGCTGTATACCGGTCGAGGTCCGCTCGGCTCCGTAGACTGCCGAACATGCCACGTCCCTCGGGTCCGTCCACAGCGCCGACACCTGCCGTGGACTCCGACCAGCCGGCCCCCAGGCCGCGCAGCTGGGCACATCGGGAGGCCCAGGCGTACCGACGTCGCCGTCGGGACTACGTGGCTGCCACCCACGCGTTCGTGGCGTGGTTGCAGGACCGGCTTGAGGATGTCGACGAGATCGAGGCCTCCGTCTCCGGACGGCCCAAGGAGGTCCGGTCCGTCGAGCACAAGCTGCGCACCCGGGACCGCCTGAGGCCCGGCCGCGACAGCGGCTACGCCGACCTGCCCGACCTGATCGGCCTGCGCGTCGTCGTGCGGCTCGAGAGTGAGATTGCCATCGTGGCCGAGGAGCTGCACCGGCTCCTGATCGTGGACAAGGACGTCGACGCCCGCGATGAACGATCGCGTGAGGAGACCCCCGGCTACCGCGGCCGGCACTTCGACGTGCGGGCCCGCCCCGACAGCGATCTCCCTGAGCTGCTCACCGTCCAACGGGCCGAGATCCAGGTCCGGACCCGTGCTGCCGACCTCTGGGCCTCGCTCGAGCACGAGCTGCGGTACAAGGGTGGCGACGAGCTGCCCGCGGCCCGCAGCCGCCAGTTCGTGCTCGCCGCGAGTCTGCTGGAGCTGGCCGAGCGGGAGCTGGAGGACCTACGGGCCTGGCAGGTCGACACCCAGCAGCCGCCGGCACAGGCTCCGGCGGCGGCGACCCGGCAGGAAGCGGCTGCCATGGACGAGTCTGGCCTCGCGGAGTTCCTGACCCACCGCTACCCGGCTGTGCCGAGCACCCCGCGACGGGTCGGCTGGATGCTCGAGCTGCTGCGCGAGATGCGCCTGGATTCAGCCAGCGCCCTCACGGCGCAGCTGCCCGCTGTCCCCGACGAACGGATCCTCACCCTCGTCGAGGGGCGCGCCACCGTCGACACGGTGCGCATGCTCGACGACGAGCTGCTGCTCGTGACCCCCGAGGCCTACTTCAAGGCAAATCGAGCCGTCCCGGACGAGCGCAACCCACATCGCATCCGCACTCTGGAGCGCAGGCAGCGGAGGCTGGCAGGGGGGTAGCCACGCAGACGCGGTGAGCGACGCTGAGCCCCCGGTGACCCGTCCGGCTAGCATCGCGGGCATGCTCCCATGGTCGGCAGACCTCGCAGGTCGCCTCGACGAACTGGTCATCGACTCCGTGGCACTGCGGGGCAACCCGCTCGGTGATCCGCATGAGCGTCCGCTGTGGGTCTACACGCCGCCGGGCTACGACGAGGACCCCGCGAAACGCTTCCCGAGCATCTACGTGATCCAGGGCTACACCGGCCATGTGGGGATGTGGGCAAACCGCAGTGCGTTCCGCCAGCCCTTCCCGGAGACCGCCGACGCCGTATTCGCGGCCGGGGCGCCGGCGTGCATCGTGGTCTACGTCGACGCATGGACCGCCTACGGCGGCTCCCAGTACGTCAACTCGCCGGGCACCGGGCAGTACCACACCTACCTGTGCGAGGACGTCGTCGCGTTCGTCGACGCCCGGTACCGGACCATCGCCGACCGGGAGTCACGGGCCATCACCGGCAAGTCGAGCGGCGGGTTCGGCGCGATGATCACCCCGATGCTGCGCCCAGATGTCTTCGGGGCGCTTGCCACGCACGCCGGCGACGCCCTCTACGATCTGTGCTACGTGCTCGAGTTCGGCGCCGTGGTCCGCGCACTGCGCTCCTACGAGGGCGACCCGCATCGCTGGTGGGCGGACTTCACATCACGAACTGCCTTCACCAAGCCCGAGGACGGCCTCCTGCTCGGGATCTACGGGGTCGCGGCCTGCTTCTCCGCTGATCCGGACGGAACGCCGGTGCTGCCGTTCGACCCCACGACAGGCGTGATCCGGCCGGAGGTCTGGCAGCGCTGGCTGGACCTCGACCCGGTGCGCATGGCCCCGGGGCACGCCGACGCGCTGCGCTCGTTGCGGGCCGTGTGGATCGACGCCGGGACCTCGGACGAGTACCACCTCGACATCGGCGCCCAGGCCTTCCGGGCCGAACTCGCGCGCGCCGGGGTTCCCGACGACCGGATCCACTTCGAGCTCATCGAGGGAGGGCACGGCGGGATCGACCACCGGTATCCACTGGCCCTCGAGTGGTTGGCCCACCGCCTCGCACGCTGAACCCCCACGCCATCGGGGATTCCACCTGCCTAGACTGGTGAGGGTGACGCCCGAGGTGACGGGGTTCCTGCTGTCGGCGGCTGCTGCATCCGCCGCCATGCTGGGCTGGGCCCTCGTCGCCGCCAAGCGGACCTGGACCGACCGGAGCGTGGGCAGGGCGTTGCTCTTCTCCGCGATCGCCATGCTGGCAATCAGCGCTATCGAACTCCTGCCCCCCGGGCTGCGGGACCCCGACACGCGAACAGCCACCATGTGGCTGTTCGCTGCCGGGTTCGTCGCAGTGCCGATCCTGGGCATCGCACTGTCCCGGCTCCTGCCGTCCCTGGGCAGTGCTCAGAGCACCGCCGTGCTCGTGATGCTCGCGATCGCCCTGCACAACATCCCCGAGGGTGCGGTCCCCCTCGCGGCTACGATGGTCAGCCTGAGCGCCGGGGTCATCACGGCTGTCGCGATCGCCCTGCACAACATCCCCGAAGGGATGGCCGTGTCCACCGCGGTCCTGGCCATGGGCGGCAGCCGCAGGCGTGCGTTCGTGTACACCGGGTTCTCGGTGATCGGGGAGATCGGGGGCGCGGTGCTGCTCCTGGCTGTCGGCCGGAGCCTGAGCCCGAGCGGCGCGGCGGGCCTGCTGAGCTTCGTCGCCGGGGTCATGGTGTCGCTGTGCATCACCCAGCTGATCCCCGGCGGTGTGGCGCTCCTGCGTGGCTCGACAAGCATCACAGACCACCTCGTGGCCACCGACAGCCCCGCGACCTCCACCTGGTGACGTCAGCAAACGTGGGCGTGGGCGACGGCAGCGACGCGCTCAGGGCACCAGCTCGTCGAGGGCCTGGGCGACGCCGTCCTCGTCGTTGCTGCCCGTGACGAGGTCCGCGGCTGAGAGCACGTCGGGGTGGGCGTTGGCCGGAGCCACGCTGACGCCAGCGATGGACAGCATGCCCAGGTCGTTGCGGCCATCGCCGATCGCCACCACCTCGGCGGCACCGACGCCACGCTGGGTGCACAGGCGCAGCAACGCCCGGGCCTTGTCCACGTCAGCACGGGTGATCTCCAGATGGGTCGGCGTCGAGGTGAGCCCGACCAGGCCATCGGGAACCTCCACGGCGGCGGCCGTGTCCACCCCGGGCACAGTCGGCGGTCCCAGCAGCAGGATCTTGTCGGGGGCCTCGGACACCAGGGCCAGGTCGGCCACCTCCGGGGCGAACCCGACGATGGCTGCCTCCTGCCGGATCCGGTCGTCGATGTGCGCGACCAGCCAGCGCTCGCCGGCGAACCAGCTCACGGCAAGCCCGGCTGCCGCACCCGCAGCGCACACGGCACGCGCGGGTTGCACCGGCATGGGCTGGCGGTCGATCACCTGCAACCCGCGGCCCTCGGTGTAGCTGCCGGTCAGTGCTCCCTGGGAGGCGATGAACACCTCGGGATCGACCAGGCCGAGCTCGGCCAGGACCGGCCACACGGCGCGCGGTGGCCGCGACGTGGTCAGCACGACCGCCACACCGCGACCCCGCACCCGCCCCAGCGCCGCAGCGACCGGCGGGGTGATCCGATGGTCGCTGGTGAGCAGTGTCCCGTCGACGTCGATCGCGACCAAGCGGACTGCCGCGGCTGCGGTCACGTGCTGCGCTCCCGGGCGCGGTCGAGGAACGCCAACTGGCTGTGCAGCACCGCAACGCTGGGCATGGCCACCCCGGCCCGGGCCGCCCGGCGCAGCGGCTCGGCAAGCATCACGTCCACCTCCATCGGCCGCCCGGCATCGGCATCGAGCTTCATCGAGGTGGCGTAGGGAGCCATGCGCGCGGTGGCCGCGACCAGGTCGTCGATCAGCGTGGGCGGCAGTTCCCGGCCCTCGGCGGCAGCGGCGGCCGCAACCTCGGCCATGAGCGTCCCAATCAGGTCGAGGGTGGCCGGGTCGGCCACGAGCGCGTCGGTGGTGGCGTCGAGGATGACCGACAGGGGGTTGAACGGGATGTTCCACATCAGCTTCCGCCACCTGGCCCGGACGAGGTCCTCATCGAGAACGGCCTGGGTGCCGGCGGCGTCGAGGTCCGCAGCGATGGCCCGCATCAGCGGTGTGACCCCGGCCGGCGCCTCCTCGGCCGCGTGCGCGGCGATCGTGAGGGTGCCGTAGTCGAGGTGCTCGATCTGGCGGGGGCCGACCCGGTGCGAGCACAGGAAGGCAAGCCCACCCAGGACCTCCCGGCCCGGCACCACGGCCGCGAGGCCGGGTTCCACGCCGATCCCGTTCTGGACGAGCAGGATCCCACCGTCGGGGGCGAGGAGCCGGTCGGCGTGCTCGGCGAGGTGCGCCAGCACGTCGGAGTTCGAGGTGGCCTTCACGGCCACAACCAGCACGTCGCACGGATCCAGCTGGGTCCAGTCACGCGCGACGTGGACGTCCTCGAGGTGCAGGTCACCGTCCGGCGACCGGAGGTCCAGCCCATGGGTGCGCACAGCGTCTGCATCGGCATCGGTGCGGAACAGGAACTGGACGTCGGCCCCCGCATGCGCCAGCCGGATCCCGTAGAACCCGCCGACGGCCCCGGACCCAACCACGGCGTATCGCAGCACGGCCCGATCCTGCCACGCCCGGGCCGGTCACTCAGGCGCCGTCGGACTCCGCAGCGGCCTTGAGCGCGGCCAGCGTCTGCTGGATCCCCCGGAGGTTGTGCTCGTCACGAGGCCCGGGGATGACCAGCGCCCCGCCCCGGCGGATGAGCTCGCCGCGCTTGCCCTCACGACGATCGACCCAGGTCTCGGTGACCCGGCAGCCGGTGTCGTCCGACTCGATCCGGTAGGACCACGACGAGATGGGGAACACGCCGAAGTCGACGTCGAAGGCGAACCCCCTGCCCGGATCCGCCCGGGTCACCCGACAGTGCGTCGCCCAGATCCACGGACCACGACGATTGGTCCCCCAGAAGGTGTCGCCGACGCGGAGGTGTGATCGGGCGCGCAGCGCACCCGTGGCCTCTGGTGAGAACTCACCGACGGCTGAGACATCGGCGATCAGGTCGTAGACGACCAGCGGGTCGGCCTGGATGTGGATCGACCCAGTGGCGGAGTTGCCCATGCACACCAGTCTAGGAGCACCGCGATCAGGCGCCTGACTCCCTCGGGTCGAGCATGGCCAGCGCCATCCGTGCCGGCTCGAGCGCCAGCACCTCGTGGGGGACGCGTGCGCCGATGTGGACCACACCACCGGGAGCCAGTTCGACACTCGCACCCCCGGCCCCGACCCGCAGTCGGCCATCGAGGGCCTGCAGCAGGATCGGGACCGCCGCCGTGTGCTCGGTGAGCTCCTGATCGGTGTCGAAGGCGAACAGCACGATCCGCACCCCCTCGGCACGCATGACGACCCGGGAGACGATGGACGCCTCGGATACCTGGACCAGGTCGGCGAGGTCCACGACCTCGGTCATGGCCGGCGCCGGATCCGAGCCCTGGTCCTGCACGTCGTTCGTCATGGGGTCCTCCTCGGTGCAGCCGTCGGCCATCGGGTGGATCCGGGACGGATCAGCACCTCGGCGGCGGCGCGCCCCGATCCTCTCGCACGCATCCACGCGACGCCGCATCCCAACGTCGCGAGCGACGGACGGTGGGCGCGTCACCCTGCCCGGTACGCCTCGCGGAGGCTGACCCGGCCCCCCATCCGCAGGGCTGCCCCGCGGTACACGCGGGCCCCGAACCACACGAGCAGGGCGATGAAGGCCGCCGAGCCGAGCAGCGCGACCGCCACCTCCCACCACACCGCGTCGCCGGTGACGATCCGGAACGGCATGAGCAGCGGCGACCAGATCGGGATCATCGACATCGGGGCCAGCAGCGGCGCGGGCGCCCCAGCCAGGGAGGCCGCTGCGATGGCGTACGCCGGCAGCAGCAGCACGGAAGGGACGTAGGTCAGCGACTGGAGGTCCTCGAGTCGAGAGACCGTCGCCCCCATCGTGGCGAACACGAAGCTGTACATCACGTAGCCGATCACGAACCACAGCGCCATCCAGGCCAACGATCCGAGGCCCAGCCGGAACAGGTCGAGCCCCCGGGAGTCGTCGCCGAACGCCCAGAGCCCGACCATGTACGTCAGGCCCAGGACGATCAGCTGGACCAGCCCCAGCCCGCCCACACCCAGGACCTTGCCCACCAGCATGGAGGCAGTCGACACCTTGGCCAGCACCAGCTCGGCGACCCGCGACTGCTTCTCCTCGACCACGGCCGAGCCCACGAACTGCCCGAAGGCCATGACCAGGATGAACAGGATCACGACGCTCATGAACGCAGCCAGCCCGCGGGCCACCTCCAGCTCATCGGCAGGGCCCGAGGTGCTCACGTCCGTCACCACGATGTCCACGGGAACGATCACCGTGTCGACGGCGTCCTCAGACAACCCCAGGCCCTGGGCCACCTCCACCCGGGCCGACGCGGTCGCTGCACCGCGCAGCACCGCCTCCACCGAGGACGAGGGCGCCCCGACCGCCAGGATGGTGTCGCCATTGACGAGCGCAGCGTCGAGCATCCCGGACGCAACCGCCTGGCGGGCCTCCTCGGCCGAGCCGCTGGACACGACCACGATGTCGACCCCGAGCTCGGCGGCAACACTCTGGACCTCAGCGGCCAGGTCGGGCGCGCCCCCGGCAACCGTGACCGACGGGGGCGGCACCGCCCGACCCAGCAGGGACACGGCGAACATGCCCCCCAGGATCAGCACCATCGAACCGATCAGGACGCCGATGAACACCCGGCTGCGTCCACGCTCGACGAACTCCCGGCGCGCGATCAACCCGACCCCGCTAGACACGGGCCACCCCGTCGGCGGCCGCCGCCTGGGCCTGCCCGTGAGGTGGCTCGGGAAGGTCAGCCACCGCCCCGTGGAACAGGTCGGCCAAGGAGGGTGCCTCGTAGCGGAAGGAGGTGACCGGCCCATCGGCTCCCGCCGCAGCAAGCAGCTGCTCAGCGGTCACGCTGGCTGGGACGAGGACGTGCGGTCGCTCCCCACCCACAGGCACGGCTCCGACCCCCTCGGGCACCCAGGGCACCCCGGCCACGGCCACCTCGACCCGTCGGGAATCAGCTCGCGACCGGATGTCGGCAAGGTCACCATGGGCGACGGTCCGTCCGGCGTTGATGATCGCGACATCGACGCACAGGTCCTCGACCAGGTCCAGCTGGTGGGATGAGAACAGGATGGTGGCACCCCGCGCGGCAGCCTCGCGCAGCACTGAGCCCATCTCCCCGACGCCCACCGGGTCGAGCCCGGAGAACGGCTCGTCGAGGATGAGCACCTGCGGGCCGTGCACCAGCGCAGCTGCCAGCTGCACCCGTTGCTGGTTGCCGTGGGACAGGGTCTCCAGCCGATCGTTGGCCCGGTCGGCCAGGCCCAGCTGGTCCAGCCACGCCATCGATGCGTCCCGCGCCGGTCTCCGGCCCATACCGGCGAGGCGACCGAAGTGGACCAGTTGCGTGACGACCGCCATCTTGGGGTAGAGGCCGCGCTCCTCGGGCATGTAGCCGAACTGGCGCCGGATCGGCCGGGTCAGCTGCTGACCGCCGTAGCGGACGGTGCCGGCGTCGGGATCCAGCAGCCCGAAGATGCAGCGCATGGTCGTCGTCTTGCCCGCACCATTGCGCCCGAGGAAGCCCAGGATGCGCCCGGGCTGCACCCGCAGGTTCAGCCCACGCAGCACGACGAGGTCGCCGAAGGACTTCTCCAGTCCGTCGACCTCGAGCTCCATCGCCGCCACCCGCACAGTCTGGCACCGTGGCGTCACGCCGGCCCGTCCTCTGGCTCGAGTCGGGCAACCACGAGCCAGCCAGGTTCGCGCTAGGCTGCCGTCGTCATCAGTGGTCCGATCCATGCGCAGGAGGCTTGCGTGAGTTACGTCGATTCCTTGCTCGCAAACGGCGAGTCGATCGTCTACACGACGAAGAAGCACTGGATCGCGCCACTGTTCGCCACCGTTGCGGGCACCCTGCTCACCCTGGGTGGACTCGCCGCCCTCGTCGGCAAGCTGTTCGTCGAGGGCGATTTCCTCAACAACGTGATGCTGTGGGGAGGGCTGCTGGCGCTGTTGGCCGGCATCGCCCTGCTGGCAAAGGCCTTCATCGAGTGGTGGGCCCAGTGGTACTTCGTCACCAACCAGAAGGTGATGAAGGTCGAGGGGATCCTGAAGAAGCACACCAGCGGGTCGGCCCTGGAGAAGATCAACGACATCACCATGGAGATCCCGCTGATCGGCCGGTGGCTGGGCTTCGGGACCGTCACGGTCCTGACCGCTGCCGACGAGTCGAACCTGCACTACACGGTCATGCGTGAGCCTGCCGAGTTCCGCAAGACGATCCTGGACCAGAAGCTGGTCTTCGAGCGCAAGGACTCCGAGACCATCGCCGACGCCGTGCGCGACGCGGCCATCTCCGCTGCCCCGGCCGCCACTGCCCCGGCCACCGCTGGCCAGTCCGCCGATGACATCGCCGACTCGATCCAGCGGCTCGCCGAGCTTCGTGACAGTGGCGCCATCACGGTCGGGGAGTACGAGGCCAAGAAGGCTGAGCTGCTCGACCGGATGTAGCCCCGCGTCCCCGGGGCTGGTCGCGCTACGGGGACAGTCGTCGCCGGGTCCACGCCGCCCCGTCGTCAAGCCCTCCCGGTGCGCGGCGTCGGTACTCGATGCGGTCGTGCAGCCGCGAGAACCGACCGACCCAGAACTCGATCGCCTCGGGCACCAGGACGTAGCCACCCCAGTTGTCGGGCATCGGGATCGGCTCGTCGTCCCCGAAGTGCTCCGTGAGTGCGGTCACCCGCGCGTCCAGCTCCGCGCGCTGCACCGGCTGGCTCTGCTGGCTGGCCCACGCTCCCACCTGCGCCGCACGGGGTCGGGAGGCGAAGTACGACTCGGACTCCTGACGGGCCAGCCGCTCGGCGCGCCCACGGACCGCGACCTGCCGGTGCATGCTGATCCAGGGGAACAGCAGGGCGGCGTTCCCGGTCTCGGTGAGGTCCTGGCCCTTGCGGGATCCGTGGTTGGTGAAGAAGCAGAACCCGCGCTCGTCGACCACCTTCACGAGCATCAGCCGGGTTGAGGGCTCACCCCGCCCGTTGACGGTGGCCAACGTCGCCGCGTTCGGCTCGGGCACGCCGAAGTCCACTGCCTCGGACAGCCACGTGCGGAACAGCCCCAGTGGGGCATCGGGAACGTCGTCAACCTCAAAGCCCTCGATCGGGGCGCGCAGGTACTCGATCCTCGGGACGGGCACTTCATCGACCATGCCACCAGTATCCCCACCCCGAGGGCTCCCGCGGGGAACGGCCGGGGGCGCGGGAAGCAGGATCGCGGGCATCGGGGACAATGGAACTCGTCCCGTTCCCGGATCCGCCCAGGAGTGCTGCATGTCCGATTTCGTACCCGGCCTCGAAGGGGTCATCGCTTTCGAGACCGAGATCGCCGAACCGGACAAGGAGGGCTCGGCCCTGCGCTACCGGGGCGTCGATATCGAGGACCTCGTCGGTCGTGTGACGTTCGGCCAGGTGTGGGGCCTGCTGGTTGATGCCGAGTTCAACCCGGGCCTGCCGCCGGCTGAGTCGTACCCGATCCCCGTGCACTCCGGGGACGTGCGCGTGGACGTGCAGTCCGCCATCGCCATGCTCGCCCCTGCCTGGGGCCTCCAGCCGCTGCTCGACATCGACGACGAGCAGGCGCGTGACGACCTGGCCCGGGTCTCGGTCATGGCCATGTCCTTCGTGGCGCAGGCTGCCCGCGGGGTCGGCCAGCCGATGACCCCCCAGAAGGAGATCGACAAGGGCCGCACGGTCGTCGAGCGGATGATGATCCGCTGGCGCGGGGAGCCCGACCCGGCCCACGTGCGCGCCGTCGACGCCTACTTCGTCTCCGCGGCCGAGCACGGCATGAACGCCTCGACCTTCACGGCGCGAGTGATCGCGTCGACCGGAGCCGACGTCGCGGCCGCGATCTCGGGAGCCGTGGGCGCGATGTCGGGTCCGCTGCACGGAGGTGCGCCGAGCCGGGTGCTGCACATGATCGAGGAGATCGAGCGCGGCGGCGACGCGCAGGCCTACGTCAAGGGTGTGCTGGACCGCAACGAGCGGCTGATGGGGTTCGGGCACCGCGTGTACCGCGCCGAGGACCCACGCGCGAAGGTCCTGCGCCGCACCGCCAAGGAGCTCGACGCACCTCGCTACGAGGTCGCCGAGGCGCTTGAGCAGGCAGCCCTGGCCGAGCTGCGCGAGCGCCGCCCCGACCGGGTCCTGGAGACCAACGTCGAGTTCTGGGCCGCCATCATCCTGGACTTCGCCGAGGTCCCCGCAAGCATGTTCCCGGCGATGTTCACCAGTGCCCGGTTGGCAGGCTGGAGCGCCCATATCCTCGAGCAGAAGCGCACCGGGCGACTCGTGCGGCCCTCGGCCCTCTACATGGGCCCGGGCCCACGGCATCCCGAGGCGGTCACCGGGTGGCAGGACTGGATGCTCAACCCCTACGACGGCTCCCTGCCGCCGCTCGCCCAGCGCCTGCAGTACCCGGGCTACCCGGCCTGATCCTGGCCCCTCCTGCCCGGCGGGTTGGGGGCCATCACAACGACACCACGACACACGAAGGACACCACGGTGAGCACCACCCCCGACCCGACCACCCTCACGATCCCCGCCGAGCTGCTCCCCTCGGATGGCCGCTTCGGCTGCGGCCCGTCCAAGGTCCGCCTCGAGCAGGTCGACTCCCTGCGTGGGCTTGCGACCTCCGTGCTGGGAACCTCGCACCGCAAGAAGCCCGTGAAGCAACAGGTGGGTCGGGTCCGCTCGGGGCTGGCCGAGCTCTTCGCGCTTCCCGAGGGCTACGAGGTGATCCTCGGCAACGGCGGCTCGACCGCCTTCTGGGACGCCGCCACGTTCGGCCTCATCACCGACCGCGCGCAGTTCCTGACGTTCGGCGAGTTCGGCTCCAAGTTCGCCAAGGCCGCCCGGATCGCTCCCCAGCTGGGCGACCCCACTGTGATCAGCTCGGACCCGGGCAGCGCACCGCACTTCGCGCCCGAGGCCGGGATCGACCTGTACGGCTCGCCGCACAACGAGACCTCCACGGGCGTTGCCATCACCCCGACCCGGGTCGCCGGCGCCGATGCCGGTGCCCTGATGGCCTTCGACGCCACCTCCGCCGCCGGTGGACTCGCCGTCGACCCGACCCAGTTCGACGTCTACTACTTCGCACCGCAGAAGTCCTTCGGCTCCGACGGCGGGCTGTGGTTCGCCCTACTCAGCCCGGCGGCCATCGAGCGCATCGAGACGATCGCCGCGTCGGGTCGGTGGGTGCCGGCATTCCTCGACCTCAAGATCGCGCTGGACAACTCCCGGCTCGACCAGACCTACAACACGCCCGCCCTGGCAACCCTGCTGATGATGGCCGACCAGGTCGACTGGTTCAACGAACAGGGCGGCATGGCGTGGACGACTGCCCGTACCGCGCAGTCGGCGGCAACCCTGTACGGGTGGGCTGAGGCCAGCGAGTACGCGACGCCCTACGTCACGGACCCGGCGCTGCGCAGCAACGTCGTCGCAACGATCGACTTCGCCGACTCCATCGACGCCGCCGCCGTCGCGGCAACGCTGCGGGCCAACGGCGTCGTGGACACCGAGCCCTACCGCAAGCTGGGGCGCAACCAGCTGCGCATTGCCATGTTCCCCTCCATCGACCCGGCGGATGTGGCCGCGCTGACACGCTGCATCGACCTGGTCGTGGCCGAGCTGGCGTGAGGCGCCCAGCGCGCTAGCGACCCGTGCGGCGCCGACGTCGGCTGCGCCGCACCGACCGGCGCAGGAGGATCAGCGCGACGAGCGCGACCAGCACCATGCCCACGATCCGCACATACGGGTAGATGTCGAACCCGGCGACCCGCGGAAGCGCCCCGGCGATCCCACCATCGGTCCCCAGGGCCGTGGCCGGCACCTCGACCTGGATCAGGTCCCCGGACCGCTCCGAGGCCACGAGCAGGCCCTTGCCGTCGGCCGTCCAGGTGATGGCCTCGCCCTGGAGCTGCAGCGGCAGGCCGAAGCGAGACTCGGCCTGCCCCGGTGGCCTGCCGGTGAAGACCTCGGCGGACAGGTAGTCGCGCACGACGTAGCGCTTGCCGCCCGGGGCCATCGCCGCGTCGGTCACCTGCGAGCGCGCTGTGCCGACCTTCTTCGCCAGCATCGGGGTGGTCGAGTCGCTCAGCGAACGGGGCAGCGCGTAGACGCCGCCGACGCCGGCCTCCTTGGTGATCACCCAGAGCCGCTCGCGCTTCGGGTCGGCCAGCAGCGCCTCCGCGTTGAGCGGGCCCTCCGGGTAGGTGTAGCGGTAGGTCGTGACCGGGACATCGGCGTCGACGAGCTCGGCCGGCTCGATCACCTTGTGGATCCGCGCGTAGGGCCACGACTCACGGTTGTCCCCGATGTCGCCGACCCAGATCACGTCGTTGCCCTGCGCATCGCGACCGATGGCCAGTGCCTCGTGGTCGCGGGCCGGGGTGTCCAGCAGCGTCAGCTGAGCCTGGATCGAGCAATCGTTGGTGTCCAACGCGTAGAGGTACGGGCCGCCGCCGGAGTCGTTGGTGACCCACAGCGTGTCCTCATGCTGGCGGGACAGGGCGATCCCGCTGACCTCGCCGAGCTCTCGGGAGTCGAAGGTGCACAACAGCTCGTCAGCGGACCCGAGCACGGTTGGCACAGCTGTCGGCACCGCCACCGCGGGTCCGACCGCGACCCCGGACATCACGAGGCCGGCGAGAGCCGCGGCACCGGAGAACCGAACGGCGCGCCTGACGATGCCGGTGGACTCAGCTGTTCGGATCAAATGCATCGTGGCTGCCAGCGCGGTGCTCGTCATCGGTGCGGGCGGCTGCAGCCGCACTCGAGTCGCCGACAGCGTCGTCGTCGGGCTGTGTCCGCCCGGCCGTCGGGTCCTGGCCGCGCGCGTCCTCCTGCGAGATCCGTGCGCGGAAGATGCCCAACTCCACGAGGCCGATGATCAACCCGGCGCCACAGACCATCAGCCACCACTCGGCTCCGCGATCGGCCAGCGCATCACTGAGCGCCAGCAGGATCACCCCGGCGATCACCCACAGAGCCATGCCGACCCACAGTGCACCGATCCCGTCATCGGCCACCGGTTGCAGCTCCGGCGCCTCGGGTTCGGACATGGACGCAACCCTAACCCGATCGTCAGGAGACCAGGGTCATCGAAGTGCAGCCAGGGCCGTGACCGCGATGAGCCCGAGCAGGACCGCAAGGGTGAGGAACCGGCGAGCCCGCGGGTCCATGGATCAGGGTCGGGGCTGGTCCGGAGCAGCCTCGGAATGGGCTCCGCACCCGTAGGTGAGAGCCACCACCCGACCATCGGCCGGGGCCATCCCGTTGGCGCACACGCCGAATGCGGACCCGGTCGGTCCACCGATCGGCAACAGGAAGCCGCAGGTGCTGCACGGGTTGGGCGCCGAGCGGGCCATCGGCGTCTGCGGACCGGTGTCGCCGGCCAGCCAGCGGCTCGTGGCGTCGTCGCGCCCCTCGGTCGACAGGACACGACGGCGGCCGATTCCGATCTCCCACCCGGACGGGCGCAGCCCAGGCTCATCCGAGGCAGCGGCCAGGTCATCCAGGCCCGACCATCCGGGGGCAAGACGGGGGTCGTCGTCGGTTGTGGGAAGGACATCACCCACGCCGAGGTCACCGGGCTCGACCCGCTCGCTCCAGGGCACCCACTCGGGGGCCACCAGGGCATCGGGACCGGGCAGCATCGCGATCTCATCGATGGTGACTGACCGGGCGCGCGGGGCCCGGGCGACCGTCACCGCCCAGGTCCAGCCGCGGTAGCCGGGGGCGTTCGAGGCGAAGCGATGCGTGACGACTCGGTCGGCCTCCGCGACGACGCCCAGGTGCTCCCCAACATGGTCGGCAGGCACGACCTCGAGGATCGCGGCGCGGGCGGGCTCAACGGCGTCGCGGCAGACGGCGTCGATCGGAGTGCTCCGGCGCGAACGCGTGGTCAGGGTCTCGGTCATGGGGCTTCCCGGGTCGTGCGGTCCGGCCACGGCCGGGTGGGGCGGTCCGCCTCCACGCAGATAGGCTACCCCCATGAAGTCGCCGCGCCGTTCCCTGGCGATCGCCCTCGTCGCCCTGTCCCCCCTCGTGCTCGCCGGATGCGAGAAGCCCTATCCGGGCGTCACCGCGTGGTCGGGGACCTCGAGCCAGCACAGCGAGGCACTCTGCTGGCAGGACGCCGAGGTCGGCGGGTTGACCCCGACCGAGTGTGCCCAGGACGTGCTGGAGACTGCCGGCAGCGGTCAGGGTGTGGCCACCCTCGAGGTGGCCCCCGGTGCCACCGTGGGGATCTCCGTGGACCCGAAGGTCGCCGAGGGCGGATGGTCGGTCCAGATCGCCGGCCAGACCCTCGCGACCGGCCTGACCGAGACCTACTACCGTTTCACCTTCCCCGAGCAGGGGGCAGTCGAGCCAGGCGGGTACACCCTGCAGGTCATCGCCGCGGCCCAGCCCAACGGCGCCCGCGGCTACTGGTTCTTCCAACTCCTCCCCCGCTGACCCGTCAGCACGGATTGGGGGCCTCAGGCCCCCGGGGTTACTCTGGAGCGTTGCACGTCCCCCACGATCACAGGAGTTCACAGTGCCCACCGGCAAGGTCAAGTGGTACGACGCGGAGAAGGGCTTCGGCTTCCTGACCTCCGACGACGGCGAGGACGTCTTCGTCCACGGGAACTCCCTGCCCTCCGGTGTGACGACCCTCAAGGGCGGTACCCGGGTTGAGTTCGGCGTGGTCGACGGCAAGAAGGGGAAGACCGCCCTGTCACTGACCGTCCTCGAGCCGACCGCCTCAGTCGTCAAGGCCAAGCGCAAGCCGGCCGAAGAGATGTCGATCATCGTCGAGACGCTGATCAAGCTGCTCGACGACGTGGGCAACGACCTGCGCCGCGGGCGCTACCCGGCCGATGCCAAGGGCACCAAGGTCGCCGCGGTCCTGCGTGCGGTGGCCGACGACCTCGATGCCTGAGTCAACCGCGGGCGCGGGTGATCGGCTGCTCCGCGCCGGGCTGATCATCACCGCCGCCGGTATGGCGCTGACCCTGATCGCCATGCTCCCGCTCGCGTTCGATGTCGAGCTGCCGAGTGCGTTCTGGTGGCTGGCGATGCTCACGGGCCTCGGCCTGGCCATGGTGATCGTGGGCCTGGCCCGCAACGCCCGGCGCCGCTCGCGCTCGCAGATTGCCGCGCGCGCCACGCTCAACTGATCGGGTCAATGATGCGCAGCCTTGCCGACGACCTGCGCGCCCGGTCCGACGAGCAGCTGGCCACCCTGGTGGTGGCCCGCCCTGACCTCCTGCACCCGGTCCCGGCAGACATCACCGCGCTGGCCCAGCGGGCTGGAGCGCCCGGCAGCATCGCCGCCAACCTGCGCGGGTACGACCAGTTCGCCCTGCACGTGGTCCTGGCCGCGGCGCTCGAGCCGGACCCCGTCCGGATCACCTCCGTGGCCGCCAGGTTCAGCGGCAGCCAGTCGGGGCGCGGGCGATCGGCCGCCCGGGTCCGCCCCGTCATCGACCGGATGCGGTCCGAGGGGCTCCTGTGGGGCACGGACCGCTCGCTGCACCTGGTCGGGCCGGCCCGGGATCTCATGATCCCCTCCGACCGGGGTCCCCGGATGGGTGCCCTCGATCCGGTGGTCGCGGGCTACCTCGCCGACCCCGATGCCGTCGGGTCCCTGCTCGCCGGCGCCCCGCCCGGTGCCTCGGCCGCGCTGGAACGGCTGCTGGCCGGTCCGGTGATCGGCACGGTCTCCGATGCCCGACGGGAGCCGGACCCAGAACGCAGTCCCGTGGACTGGCTGCTCGCCCACCACCTGCTCGTCCCCCTGGGTGCGGACCGCGTTGTCCTCCCGGCCGAGGTCGTGGCAATCCTGCGCCGGACGGAGGTCACCGACCCCGCCCGGCAGTTGATCGACCTGGCCGCTCCTGCTCCCCAGCGCCCGGCGCCGGACCCGGCCCGGGTCGACCCCGGGGCGGTCGGCGCCGTCCTGGACGCGCTGCACCGAACCGGCGAGCTCGGACGGCACTGGGCAATCGCACCGCCCACGCGGCTGCGGGCGGGCGGGATCTCCGCACGGGACCTGACCCGGACCGCCCGTGCCATGACCGCACCTGAGGCGGCCGCCGCGCTGGTGATCGAGGTGGCAGCCACCGCTGACCTGGTGGCCACCGACTCCCGCGACCCGGGCAGCGTCCTGCCGACCCGCGCGTTCGACACCTGGCTGCAGCTGCCGCCCAGCGAGCAGCACGCCGCACTGCTGTCGGCCTGGGTCGCGATGCCGCGATCAGTGGCCGATGCCGACCACCGTCCACTGTCCCCCGAGCTCAGCGCCCCGGCGCTGCCCGAGCTGCGGCGCGATGTGCTGCGCGTGCTCGCTTCGGCCGAGGGCGGGTGGCAGGACGACGAGGTGGTTGCCGCGGTCGACTGGTGGGCGCCACGGCGGCACGACGCCACTCGCGAGGCTCGGGTCCGCGCGATCCTCGGCCAGTGCCGGGGGCTCGGGCTCGTCGTGGACGGGACCCTCACCAGCGCCGGCCGGGCGCTGCTGGCCGGCAACGACTCGGTGGCGACCGCTCTGGCGGCATCGCTGCCGGGGCAGGTCGACCAGCTCATCATGCAGGCCGACCTGACCGCGATCGTGCCCGGTCTGCCGACCCCAGCGCTCTCGGACCTGATGCGCTCGGTCGCCGATCCCGAGTCGACCGGAGCGGCCAGCGTCTACCGGTTCTCCACCCACAGCGTCCGCCGCGCCCTTGACGGGGGACGGACCGCCGCCGACGTGCTCGCGGAGCTGAGCAGACGGGGGACGGTCCCCCAGTCGCTCACGTACCTGATCGAGGACGTCGCACGCCGGCACGCGGTGCTGCGAATCGGGGCAGCGGCCACATTCCTGCGCTGCGACGACCCGGTCGTCCTCGCCGGCATTTTGGCCGACCCCGGCGCCGCACCGCTCGGGCTGTTCGCGCTGTCCGACACTGTGCTGGCCTCCGAGCAGTCCCCCGAGCACGTGCTGGACCGAGTGCGCCAGCTCGGGCACTCCCTGCTCGCCGAGCCGGGCCGCGGGCCGGCCGCCGAGGGCCCCCGTCGGGCGCACGGCCGCAGCCCCGTGCCGGACGCTGGCTCGGCGGCCATCACGCCCGCCCTGGCCGCGGCGGCGGTCCGCGCGATCCGCGCCAACGACAGATCCGATCGCCCCGGCCCGGACGACTCGGCCACGTTGGGGGCGCGCACCCCGGCGCAGCCCGTCGCCACGATGGCCCCCGTTGATGTGGTCGCGGCCCTGCGGTCAGCGATCGCCGACGAGTCGCCCGTGTGGATCGGGTACGCCGACCCGGCCGGCGTGGCCGGCGACCGGCGGGTCGAGCCGCTGCGTCTGGTCGGCGGCTACCTCACCGCGCTGGACCTGCGATCGGAGGCGATCACGTCGTTCGCCCTGGCCCGGATCACGGGCGTGCAACCGACCTGAGCCGGTTTTCAGTCAGCCATACCCTCGAGCACGTCGGCGGCGTCCACGATCCGGTAGGCGTACCCCTGTTCGGCGAGGAACCGCTGCCGGTGCGCGGCGAAGTCCGCATCCACGGTGTCGCGGGTGACGACCGTGTAGAACCGCGCCCCGCGCCCGTCGGCCTTGGGCCGCAGGATGCGCCCGAGCCGCTGGGCCTCCTCCTGGCGGGATCCGAAGGAGCCCGACACCTGGATGGCCACCGAGGCCTCGGGCAGGTCCAGGCTGAAGTTCGCCACCTTGGACACCACCAGGGTGGACACCTCGCCGGTCCGGAACAGCGCGAAGAGCTCCTGGCGCTCCTTCACCGGCATCTCACCGGTGATGACCGGGACCCCGAGCAGGTCACCGAGCTCATGGAGCTGATCCAGGTACTGGCCGATCACCAGCACCTGGTCGTCGGGGTGCCGCGCGACCAGGGTCGAGACGATCGCCTGCTTCTCGCGGGCGGTGGCCGCCATCCGGTAGCGCTCCTCCGGCTCGGCCATGGCGTAGGCCATCCGCTGGGCATCGGGGAGCGTGACCCTGACCTCGACGCAGTCCGCGGGTGCGATCCAGCCCTGCGCCTCGATCTCCCGCCACGGGGCGTCGTAGCGCTTCGGGCCGATCAGGGAGAAGACATCACCCTCCCGGCCGTCCTCGCGGACCAACGTGGCGGTCAGCCCGAGCCGGCGGCGGGCCTGGATGTCGGCGGTGAACCGGAAGATCGGGGCCGGGAGCAGGTGCACCTCGTCGTAGATGATCAGTCCCCAGTCCCGGGCATCGAAGAGGTCGAGGTGGGCATAGGTGCCCTTCCGCTTGGTCGTCATCACCTGGTAGGTCGCGATCGTGACCGGCCGGACCTCCTTGCGGGCGCCGGAGTACTCGCCGATCTCGTCCTCGGTCAGGTTGGTGCGCCGCAGCAGTTCGTCGCGCCACTGGCGGGCGGACACGGTGTTGGTGACCAGGATCAGCGTGGTCGCCTTCGCCAGGTCCATCGCGGCCGCCCCGACGAGCGTCTTGCCGGCCCCGCAGGGCAGCACCACCACGCCGGACCCCCCGTGCCAGAAGCCCTCGGCCGCCTGGCGCTGGTAGTCGCGCAGCTCCCAGGTCTCCTGAACCAGGTCGATCGGGTGGGCCTCACCGTCCACGTAGCCGGCGAGGTCCTCGGCCGGCCAGCCCAGCCGCAGCAGGACCTGCTTGAGCGCCCCCCGCTCACTGGGGTGGATCGCGACGGTGTCCTCATCGATCCTCGCGCCCACCATCGGGATCACCTTGCGGCTGCGCAGCACCTCGGTCAGGACGGCTCGGTCGCTGGCCTCGAGCACCAGCCCATGCACCGGATGCTTGAGCAGGCGCAGCCGGCCGTACCGATCCATGGTGTCGGCCACATCCACGAGCAGGGCGTGCGGGACCGGGAACCGGGAGTAGCGGATCAGGGCATCGACGACGCTCTCAGCGTCATGGCCGGCGGCGCGCGCGTTCCACAGCCCCAGCGGAGTGATCCGGTAGGTATGGATGTGCTCCGGGGCCCGCTCCAGCTCGGCGAAGGCGGCGATATCGCGGCGGGCCTGCTCGGCGGCCGGATGGTCGACCTCCAGCAGCACGGTCTTGTCGCTCTGGACGATCAGGGGCCCGTCAGTCATCCAACGATTGTCCCCCACCAGAACCCGAGCCGCTGACGCGCGGCGGCCGGGCGCCGCGCATCTCGCTCGTCCCATCCGTTCGCCCTCCCGGACTCGCTCCTTCCTCCGCGAATTCCCGGAGGAAGAACGGAAACGCGGAGGGTGAACGGGTCGGGGGCCGGCACGGCGGGGGGCCGTGCGTGTTGGGTCGCGTTGGGGCTGGGCGGTTACTCGGCGAGTGCGGCGCGCAGTTCCTCGGGAAGGTCGTCGTCCTGGGTGGTCTCGACTGCGTCCTCGTTCTCGACGTAGTGCATGGCCAGTTCCTCGGCGGCTAGGTCCTCCACGTCGTGGGAGTCATGGGCGATCGACTCCGGCGTCTCGTCCGCGCGAACCCCCTCGTCGTCACCGACCAGGTGGCCGACCTGTGCCTCATCGGGGTGGCCGAAGGTCTCCTCCGGCCCGTCGGTCCCGAGCTCCTCGGAGACGTCGTTGTGGTAGGCGGTTATCAGATCGGCGGCAGGATCGTCCTTCCACTGCTGGCCCGGCGACCGTTCGTAGTCAGTCATCGCCTCGCTCCTTCCGCGATCAGGGCCACTGGCTCCGGCCCGGTGGATACCTCTTGTCCGTAGCCTAGATCAGTGGGTTCAGACATGCCGGGGCCAGAAGACCTGTGTTGCCGGCGCCGCACCGCCGGCAGGTGGACAACGGCGGGCTCACTTGCACTCGTGGGGGGAGAGTGCCAGACTTGGCTTAGCACTCGGAGGGGTCGAGTGACAACCCGGACACCGGGATCACGCGCCCCGCTGAGGCACTGACAGGTCGGTGCGGCTGAGGTCCGCTCGCAGTGGGAGATGTGAACCTGCTCGACGGGCCGTCCGTCGCGGGCAGGCGTGCCGACATCCCAGCACAACGTGCGAAGGAAACCACACACTTATGGCGAAGATGATTGCTTTCGACGAGGAAGCTCGCAGGGCTCTCGAACGTGGCATGAACACCCTGGCCGATGCGGTCAAGGTCACACTGGGGCCGCGCGGGCGCAATGTCGTCCTCGAGAAGAAGTGGGGCGCCCCCACCATCACCAACGACGGGGTCTCGATCGCCAAGGAGATCGACCTCGACGAGCCGTACGAGAAGATCGGCGCCGAGCTCGTCAAGGAGGTCGCCAAGAAGACCGACGACGTCGCGGGCGACGGCACCACCACGGCGACCGTCCTGGCCCAAGCTCTGGTCCGTGAGGGCCTGCGCAACGTCGCGGCCGGATCGAACCCGATGGCACTCAAGCGCGGCATCGAGCAGGCAGTCGAGTCCATCGTGGCTCAGCTGCTGGAGATGTCCAAGGAGGTGGAGACCACCGAGGAGATCGCTTCCACGGCGTCCATCTCGGCCGCCGACGAGCAGATCGGCTCCGTCATCGCCGAGGCGATGGACAAGGTCGGCAAGGAGGGCGTGATCACGGTCGAGGAGTCCAACACCTTCGGCCTCGAGCTCGAGCTCACCGAGGGAATGCGCTTCGACAAGGGCTACATCTCAGGCTACTTCGTGACCGACCCCGAGCGCATGGAGGCCGTCTACGAGGACGCCTACATCCTGATCGCCAACTCCAAGATCTCGGCCGTGAAGGACCTGCTGCCGATCCTGGAGAAGGTCATGCAGTCCGGCAAGCCGCTGGTCATCATCGCCGAGGATGTCGACGGCGAGGCCCTGTCCACCCTGGTGGTGAACAAGATCCGCGGGACGTTCCGCTCGGTGGCCGTCAAGGCCCCCGGGTTCGGCGACCGCCGCAAGGCCATGCTGCAGGACATCGCGATCCTCACCGGTGGCCAGGTCATCTCCGAGGAGGTCGGCCTGAAGCTGGAGACCGCCACCCTCGACCTGCTGGGCACCGCCCGCAAGCTGGTCGTCACCAAGGACGAGACGACCCTCGTTGACGGTGGTGGCGACGCCGACCAGATCGCCGGTCGGGTTGCGCAGATCCGCGCCGAGATCGACAAGTCGGACTCCGACTACGACCGCGAGAAGCTGCAGGAGCGCCTGGCCAAGCTGGCCGGCGGTGTTGCGGTCATCAAGGCCGGAGCGGCGACTGAGGTCGAGCTCAAGGAGCGCAAGCACCGCATCGAGGATGCCGTGCGCAACGCGAAGGCTGCTGTGGAGGAGGGCATCGTCGCCGGTGGCGGCGTCGCGCTGATCCACGCGGCCGACGAGGCATTCAAGGGCCTGACGCTCGAGGGTGACGAGGCCACTGGCGCCAACATCGTCAAGGTGGCCGTCGAGGCACCCTTGAAGCAGATCGCGGTCAACGCGGGTCTCGAGGGCGGCGTTGTGGTGGAGAAGGTTCGCCACCTGGAGCCGGGCTGGGGCCTGAACGCCGCCACCGGTGACTACGTCGACCTGGTCGCGGCCGGCATCATCGACCCGGCCAAGGTCACCCGCTCAGCGCTGCAGAACGCAGCCTCGATCGCGGCGCTGTTCCTGACCACCGAGGCTGTCGTCGCCGACAAGCCCGAGCCTGCGGGCGCGGCGCCGGCGATGCCGGACGGCGGGGGTATGGACTTCTGAGCGAGGAGCGCAGGTAGGGGCCGGCCCGCCAGGGCCGGCACCTGCCGAGCACCACAGCGAAGAAGCCAACACGCACCACCTTCTGAGCGAGGAGCGCAGGTAGGGGCCGGGCCGCCAGGGCCGGCACCTGCCGAGCACCACAGCGAAGAAGCGCACAGAGAGGGCGGTCCCATCCGGGGCCGCCCTCTCTGTGTTCCGCGCACGATGGGCACCGATTGGCATCGATCTCAACCTCGGCCCGCTCCTAGCGCGCTCGGTGGGCACCCAAGGCCGCCCTCCGCGGACGCGCATCGGTATCCACCGCGCGGGGTACCGGGCCACCACCCAGACCACGTCGCCCAGCCGGTGCCCATCGAGCGCGCTTGCGGAGGCCAGGGGCGCTGCGGACTTCATCCCGACTCCATGCCGTCTGCCACGCGGCGGCCCGCATTGACCTGCTGCCCGCGCGCTGCGCTTCGCGGCGCCGGCCCCGCGCCGCCGACCAGCGCTCCCGGAGTGCGAACCGCCCCGGCATGCGCCGAGGGGGGCGGTCCGCCGGGACCGCCCCCCTCGGGACAACTGTGGACGCCCGCTCAGAACAGCGGATCCTCCTCGAGCTGGTACGTCGAGCTGCCGAAGGCAAGCACCAGGTAGCCGATACCGGTCAGGAAGATCAGCAGCAGGCCCATCCCGACGCCGTGGCCGAATGCCTTGGCCAGATCGAGCATCACGATGATCCAGATGACGATGTTCACGAACGGGATGAGCAGCAGGAGGAACCACCACCACGGGCGGTGCACGATCTTCATCAGGCCGAAGAAGTTCAGGAAGGGAATGATCGCGACCCAGCCCTTCTGGCCCGCTTTGACATACAGCTGCCACCCGCCGACCAGCAGCAGGATGATCCAACCGAAGTACAAGATGAGAAAGCCCGCTGAGAACAAGCCGCCTGAGTCGTCCATGTCGAAACCTTTCGTTCGATGTCCGAGGACATGGGCGGCGCACCCGGCCGACCATTCCAAGGCTATGCGAGCCAGAGGAGAACGAACCTCAGCCCGGCAGGCGTGTCGTGCACATCGGTGACCCCGCGATCACGTCACCCGGCGATGATCGGCCCACGTCCAGCGCGCGGATCGCTCTGTGTATCCGCCGTCGGCCAGCCCGGCCCGCTGCTCGAAGACGTTCCGGGAGGCGAAGTCGCCCGTGCACACCCACGACCAGCCGGCAGCCGCGAGGTAGGCCGCGGGCATCAGGATCCCGCCGCACCAGGCGTACTGGGTCGCGTGCCGTTCCTCGTGGTCGAGAAGGCGACGTGACACCGAGCCGACCGGATCGCGCCCAGGCCCGGGGAGAGGCGCGCGCAGGAGGACGACACTGCCGAGCGCGAACGCCGGGGCCGGCGGGACACGCAGGCGGTAGTCGTGGACGAGCCACAGACCCGCACGTGCCCGGCGCGGCCGACCCGCGCCGAGGAGCGCCACAAGGAGCCCGGCGGGAGTCGACAGGTTCACCCAGTTCACCGCCGACCGCAGCCTGTGCCGGGCGCGCATCAGGGCCGCTTGGTGCGCGCCGGTCGGTCCGTCACGGCGACCCCTCTCCGGCACACCTCATGGGCCGGTTACAGTAACGCTGCAATCGCGGGTTGGCCCGCCGGAACCCCGCGGGACGCTGGAGTCCTGCCCCGGATCGCCGGCCGACCGAGACTTAGGGAGTGGTTCGTGACGATCGATGCGGCCCTGGACTTCGGTCCAGCGACCCACCTGAGGTGCCGCGCCTGCGGTGAGACCTACCCGCTCGGCGCGGCCTACGCGTGCATGGAGTGCTTCGGTCCTCTCGAGGTGGGCTACGAGATCTCTGCACCGACCCGGGAGGAGATCGCCGCCGGGCCGCCGAGCCTGTGGCGCTACAAGGCGATGCTGCCGGTCCCGGACAACATCGCGGAACTGCCCGGGCTGAACCCGGGCTTCACCAAGCTGGTCCGGGCCGACAACCTGGCCCGCGAGCTGGGCATGCGCCGCCTCTGGGTCAAGGACGACACCGGCAACCCGACCCACTCCTTCAAGGACCGAGTCGTCGCGGTGGCGCTCTCGGCCGCCCGCCAGCTCGGCCTGCAGACGCTGTCGTGCGCCTCCACCGGGAACCTGGCGAACGCCGTGGCGGCAGCGGCCGCCCGCGCGGGCATGGGCCACGTGGTGGTCATCCCGGCGAACCTCGAGGCCGGCAAGGTGATCACGACCGCTGTCTACGACGGCACTCTGATCGCTGTCGAGGGCAACTACGACGACGTCAACCGGCTGTGCTCGGAGCTCGTCGGCGACCCCCTGACGGACACCTGGGGCTTCGTGAATGTGAACCTGCGCCCCTACTACGCCGAGGGCTCGAAGTCACTGGGCTACGAGGTCGCCGAGCAGCTCGGTTGGCGCCTGCCCGAGCAGGTGGTGATCCCCGTGGCATCCGGATCGCTGCTGACGAAGGTCGACAAGGCCTTCGGCGAGCTGGCGAAGCTCGGGCTGATCGAACCGACGCCCTACCGGGTGTTCGGCGCCCAGGCCACGGGCTGCTCTCCGGTCTCGCAGGCCTTCCGGGCCGGGATCGACGTCATCCGCCCGGTGAAGCCCGACACCATCGCCAAGTCGCTGGCCATCGGCAACCCCGCTGACGGCCCCTACGCGCTGGATGTCGCCCGCCGCACAGGTGGGGCGATCGCCGACGTCTCCGACGAGGAGGTGGTGGCCGGGATCCGCCTGCTGGCCCGCACCGAGGGCATCTTCGCCGAGACCGCTGGCGGGGTCACGGTGGCGACCCTGCGCCAGCTGCTCGCCTCGGGACAGCTGGATCCTGACGCCGAGACCGTGGTCTACAACACCGGAGATGGGTTGAAGACCCTCGACGCTGTGGCCCCCGTGGTCGGCCCAACGGCTACCATTGCGCCCAGCATCGATGAGTTCCGCACCGCCCTCGGCGGCTGAGGCATTCCCCCGCAGCCCACCTCCGCGTTCACGCCGCCCGACCACCAGGAGTCCAGATGTCCGTCGCAGTCCGTATCCCCACAATCCTGCGCACCTACACCGATGGCGTCGCGGAGGTGAGCGTCCAGCCCGACGCCCCCACGCTCTCGGCGACGATCACCGCCCTCGAGTCCGCCTACCCAGGGCTGTCAGCCCGCGTGCTCGACGACCAGGGGGCCCTGCGCCGGTTCGTCAACGTCTACGTCGACGATGAGGACGTGCGCTTCGAGGGTGGCCTTGAGGCCTCCACCCCGGACGGCGCCTCGGTGTCGATCATCCCGGCTGTCGCGGGCGGCTGAGCCTAGAGCTCGATGCCGAGCCGGCGCGCCGAGCGGGCCCGCTGACGGCTGGACCGCATGCGGCGCAGCCGCTTGACCAGCATCGGGTCGGCCTTCAACGCCGCCGGATCGTCGATCAGCGTGTTGAGCATCTGGTAGTAGCGGGTCGTCGAGCATTCGAACAACTCGCGGATCGCCTGCTCCTTGGCCCCGGCGTAGCGCCACCACTGGCGCTCGAACTCGAGGATCCGCAGGTCGCGCTCGCTGAGGCCAGAACCTTCGCCGATGGGCAGTGACGAGACCGCCGCAGCGTCGACGCCAGACTCCATGACCCACCCCTCCATGCCCTCAGGGCATCCCCGAGCACGAACCAACGAACTTCCTCGAGTGTAGGCGAGCCCCCTGACATCGACCGAAACGTCGGGGCGGGCGTGTCGGGCATCCGGTGCCCCGTGGAGGGCCGGCCTGGCCCGCGCTCGGTTCCCCGGGTCACCCGACGAGGGGGAACGTCGTGGCCATCACCAGCGCCAAGGGGACGGCCTGCGCTGCCGCAGCGGCGGCCGGGTCCCGGGCCCAGAAGCCGGGGATCGCCAGCAGCAACAGGATCGGCACGACCAACGGGACCGTCAACGTCAGGAACCCTGGGGCCCCGAGCAGCGCAACCGCACCCAGCAAGGCGATGACGATGATCAGCCGACTGGCCACCAGCAGCCCCCCGCGCCGCCAGCCCATGCTCCCCGCAACGATCCGGGACTCCGCCCAGAACCAGGCACCGGTGCCGACGATGAGCGCCACCACGACCCACCAGCGCGGTCCCACAGGTTCGTAGGCCGCCCAGGTCAGCCGGGCGGGCAGAGCCATCGCGAGCGCCAGGACGCCACCTGCGATCACGCCCCAGCCTGCGCCCGGCACGCTACCGACGGACAGGTAGCGGCCCCTAACGGCCAGGCTGAGCAGAACGGCCCCGACCACGAACCAGCCCAGCAGGTAGCCCACGACGGCCACCGGGATGATGTCGATGCCGCCCTGGAGCAGTGCCGCACCGAGGCTCGCCACCGCCGCCGCCGCCGGCAGAACCGCCAGGGACCTGCGGGCGGTCATGGGCCGCCCAGCCCGCCGGCAGGGGTGGATCTGCGATCGCCAGGATGGGGCGGGTCGCCAACACCCCGCCGACCAGCACGAGCAGAGCTCCGAGCGGCCGCTGGTCACCCCGCGGCTGGTCACTGGCCGCTCCAAAGGCGTCCGATCCCGCGGCACCGATCGTCGCATCGTCGGCCGCCGCATCGTCGGCCGCCGCATCGTCGGCCCCCGCACCGTCGGCCCCCGCACCCGCGGCCTCCACCGCTTCGGCCACCCACGCGGCGACCTCATCGAACGTCTGCTGCCGGTAGATGACCGAGATGTGCTCAGCACCGAGGATCTGGACCGCCCGGCGCGCAGTGCCAGCGGCGAACTCCCCGTAGGTCCGGCCGGGCACGGCATCGGGGTAGCCGGCGCGGAGGGCAGCTCCGGCGGCGTCCACGAAACGATCCGACTCCAGCGCTCCCCAGAGGATCAGCATGTTCCCCGGCCGGGACGCATCGGCAGGCAGGTCCTCGGCGCTCGGCACGCTGATGGCAGCAGTGGCGGCGGCCGGATTGTCCACAGCCCAGGACGTCACCGCTCCCGCCCCCATCGAGTGCCCCACGACGGCCACAGGCAACCCTGTCGCCGCGGCGGCGAAGTCCACGGCGTCGGAGACCGCCGGCTCGAGGGCCCCGTCCTCCAGGGGCGTGGCGTTGCTCCCGTGCCCGGGCAGGTCGGGCAGGACGACCACATGCCCAGCCCGCGCCAGGGCGCTGGCCATCGGGTCCATCATGGCCGCGCTGCCCGAGAACCCGTGGGCGAGCACGATCGTCGGGGCCCGGGCCGAGCCCTCTGGGGCGACAACCCGGAGTGGAGTTGACCCCGCCCGAGCCACGGACCGCGACACGTCGCTGGTCGAGCCGAGCAGCACCGCCGCCCCGGCGACCAGGAGCACGGTCGCCGCGACCACCCAGCCGACGACTGCTCGATGCGTCACGCCGACGATTGTCCATGCTGCGGCGCCCGGGCGGCGGCCGGACCGGGCAAGGGCGCATCATGGCCTCGTGGATGCCACCTTCCTCGACCATGTGCGTGCCGAGCTCGCCGAGATCACCGACCAGGGCCTCTACAAGCGCGAGCGGGTGATCACCACGCCACAGGGCTCCTGGGTCGACGCCGACGGACTGCGGGTGATCAACCTGTGCGCCAACAACTACCTGGGGCTGTCGAACCACCCGGAGATCGTTGCGGCCGCCGAGGAGGGCCTGCGCACCCACGGCTTCGGGCTGTCCAGCGTCCGGTTCATCTGCGGGACCCAGGACATCCATACCGAGCTCGAGTCAGGGATCAGCGCCTTCCTGGGCACCGAGGCCACCCAGCTGTACTCGAGCTGCTTCGACGCGAACGGAGGGGTGTTCGAGCCGTTGCTCGGCGCGCAGGACGCGATCATCTCCGATGCCCTGAACCATGCCTCGATCATCGACGGAATCCGGTTGTCCAAGGCCCGCCGCTTCCGATACACCAACAGCGACATGGCCGACCTCGAGCGCCAACTCGTCGCCGCCCGCGACAGCGGCGCCCGGTTCGTGCTGATCGTGACCGACGGCGTGTTCAGCATGGACGGTCACATGGCTGACCTGCCGGCGATCTGCGACCTCGCCGACACGTACTCGGCGATGGTGATGGTGGACGACAGCCATGCCGTCGGCTTCGTGGGCGAGCATGGTCGGGGCACCCCGGAGCACTTCGGGGTGACCGACCGGGTCGACATCCTCACCGGGACCCTGGGCAAGGCCCTCGGCGGGGCGAGCGGCGGCTACGTGTCGGCGCGCCAGGAGGTCATCGACCTGCTGCGGCAGCGCTCGCGACCATACCTGTTCTCCAACTCGGTCTCGCCGGCCGTCGTGACCGCCAGCCTGCGGGTGCTCGACATGCTCGCCGACGGCCACGAGCTGCGCGCGCAGCTGCGGGCCAACGCCGCGCACTTCCGGGCCAGCATGCAGGCGGTCGGCTTCGACCTGGTCCCCGGCGAGCACCCGATCATCCCGGTCATGCTGGGCGACGCCCGGCTGGCCGCCGACCTGGCCGCTGGGCTGCTCGACCAGGGCGTGTACGTGACGGCCTTCTCGTTCCCCGTGGTCCCACGCGGCCAGGCGCGGATCCGCACCCAGATGTCGGCAGCCCACTCGACCGAGGATCTTGACGTCGCGGTCGATGCGTTCGCGCGCGTCGGCCGCGCGCTCGGGGTGATCTCGTGACCGCGACCGAGCCCGGGGTGCCGGCCACGATGCGCGCACTGGTCAAGGCCCGCCCTGAGGTCGGGCTCCAGATGGTGGAGGTGCCTGTCCCGCAGATCGGTCCCAACGACGTCCTGATCCACGTGGTCAAGTCCTCCATCTGCGGCACGGATGTGCACATCTGGAACTGGGACCACTGGAGCCAGCGGCGCATCGCGCTCGGCATGCCCGTCGGCCACGAGTACGTCGGTCGGATCGCCGCCCTGGGCTCGGCGGTGACCGAGTACGAGATCGGCGAGCGGGTCACCGGCGAGGGCCACATCGTGTGCGGCCACTGCCGGCACTGCCGCGCGGGCCAGCGGCACCTGTGCTCGCAGACCGTCGGAGTGGGCATCGACCGAGCGGGATCTTTCGCCGACTACCTCGCCCTGCCGGCCGCCAACGTGTTCCGGGTCCCCGAGGCCGTGTCCGATGAGGTGGCCACGATCTTTGATCCGTTCGGCAACGCGACGCACACGGCCCTGAGCTTCGACCTGGTCGGCGAGGACGTGCTCATCACCGGCGCCGGCCCGATCGGTGCGATGGCCGTCGCGGTCGCCAGCCATGTCGGGGTGCGCAACGTGATCGTCACCGACGTGAACCCGTACCGGCTCGACCTGGCCCGGGCCATGGGCGCCACCCGGGTCGTGGACGTCACGCATGAGGACGTCCACGTGGTGATGCGCGAGCAGGGCATGGCTGAGGGGTTCGACGTTGGCCTGGAGATGAGTGGCAGCCCGCCGGCCTTCCGCACGATGCTCGACGCGATGGCCCACGGGGGCCGGATCGCCATGCTGGGCATCTTCGGCGACGAGGTGTCCATCGATTGGTCGCAGGTGATCTTCAAGGGGCTGCGGATCAAGGGCGTCTACGGCCGGGAGATGTTCGAGACCTGGTACAAGATGGCCTCGCTGCTGCAGGCGGGCCTCGACCTCTCCCCGGTGATCACCCACCAGTTCGACATCGAGGAGTTCGCGGCGGCGTTCACCGTCACGGCCAGCGGGAACTCCGGCAAGGTCATCCTTGACTGGGGTGCGGCCCAACGCTGACACCGGGGCCGAGGCGGCCGGTCAGCGCCTGCCTGGGCTGGCGTCCAGCAGGATCCCCAGGCTTCGGGCCTTCTCGATCGCCTCGCCCCGACTGTGGACGAGGAGCTTGCGGTAGGCCGACATCGCCTGGGTCTTCACCGTGTAGCGCGACACGAACAGCTCGGCAGCGATCTCCGGGAAGGTCAGGTGGGTGGGCAGGTACTGCAGCACCCGGATCTCAGCCGTCGAGAGCGGTTCAGGGCCCACGTCGACGTGCTCGGCGGCATCGACTCCCTGCCGCGCCCGGTCGAGCAGGGCGTCAATCACCGGGCTCTGGCTGCTCGGTCCGTGCAGGAGCTCGGCCTCGTCCAGCAGGGACGCGGCCCGGTCCAGCTGGCCGAGTCCGACGTACAGCTGGCTGAGCAGCGCCCTGCCCTGCACCGCGTACCAGGGCGCCATGCCCACGATCAGGCTCGTCAGCCGAAGTGCCTTGTCGGCCGAGGCCCACGCCTCGTGGGTCCGACCGTCGGCCAGGTACCCCTGGGCCAGGACGATGTGCACCGGCGCTGCGGTCGCTTCGTGATCCATCGGGTAGCGCGCCACGAGCGCCCGGAGGTCCCCGAGAAGGGCCCGGCCTCGTCGTTCGTCACCAGCCAAGGTCAGCGCAAACGAGGCTGCGGCCAGGCATTGGCCCCGCACGTGAGGCACCTGCAGGGCCAGGGCGGCCTGCTCGCCCACGAGCATCTCGGCGATTCCGGTGGCGAAGTCTCCCTGGAGCACAAGCCCGACCCCATTGAGGAAATGGGCGACGGAGCGCCACGGGGACTCGATCGGCGCAAAGCGGAGGTACTCGGTGCAGTCCTGGCGCATCTGCGCCAGTCCGTCGGCCCCGACGAGCGCCGAGAGCACGAGGAGGTCCGCACGCAGGTCCTCCGCCCCGGAGTCCCGGCACGCTGCTGCCGCGGCCACCTGGTAGTGCCGCATCATGGCCATGTCACCCGTCAGTTGGGCGACCTGTGCCGCTGCGAGCGCCAGGCCGGCAGTGGACCCGAGACGGTCACTGTCGAGGTCAGCGAGCCACCTGCGAACCACAGCCATGCGACCGGAGCCCAGGAGTTCGCCGGTGTGCAGCCAGATCAGTCGACCCAGTCGCTCGTCGTCCGCGGCGAGCTTGGCGTGGTGAACTGCGGAGTTGAGGTCCCCCGCCTCCTCCTGGGCCCGGCTCGCGGCGGCGTGCACGGCATGCCACTCGGACGACGACCGGGCCTGCAGCTCGGAGGTCAGGAACGTGGCGAGCAGCGGGTGCATGCTGAAGCGCTGCCCGCTCGGGTCCAACTGGATCAGCAGGTGGTTGGTGGCGGACAGCGCCCGCAGTCTCGCCAGCGCGTCCGGCCGGCCGCTGACGGCCTCGCAGGTGGGGCCGTCGAGCTCGTCGAGGACCGAGCCCCGGATGATGAAGTCCGCATCCGCCGGATCGAGCTGGTCGAGGATCTGATCCCGCATGAAGTCGGCGAGCACACCGAACGTGGCCGGAGGCAGGCTGGCCGTGCCATGCCCGGACCTGACAGCCAACGCTGAGAGGTACACGGCCGCGGGCCAGCCCTCCGTCGCCTCGAGCAGTTGCAGGATCTGGTCGTCAGGCAGGTCGAGGCCGAGTGCCCCCACGAGCTCGGCACCCTCCAGCGCATCGAGGGCCAACCGCTCCGGGCCGATCTCGAGGAGACTGCCCTCGTTGCGCCTCGACCTCAGGCACGCGGGCGGCTTGGAGCGGGTACCCAGCACGAACGCGGAGCCTTCCGGCAGGGCGGAGCAGATGGTGTCGAGCAGGGAGTTCCACTCCGGTCCCCCAGTCCCGCTCACCCCGTCGACGCCGATCACGACGTCGGCTGGGACCTGGGCCACGGCCCCGCCGAGGATGGGGAGCACACCCTGGTGCCAGGCGATCGCGTCTGCCGCCTCCGGCAGGTCGACAGCCTCGGCGAGGAGCCCGCCCGCCGCTAGAGCCTCGAGCACGCCGCGGGCCACGCCCATGGGGTCCGCGCGGCTGGGATCGACCCGGACGACGATGTGCGGGCGTGGGTCCTGCGCAGCCCACTGGGCCAGGAACGAGGTCTTGCCGTAGCCGCTGGGAGCCGACAGGCAGATGAAGCGGGCATCAGTCCCGCTCAGCTCCTCGAGCAGCCGACCCCGCCGGACCATCCACGATGGTTCCCTGCGAAGCGCGTGCGGGGCCGATGCCTCGATCCGTGCCTCGACCATGCCACCACCAGGACTCGCGAATCTCTCCGGGACACGATCATGTCACGTCGGGCGTGCCGAGACCCGGCGGGTTCACCAGCCCGAATCCGCTCGGTCGCGGATCAAGTCGAGACACCGGGGGTGCGAAACACGGGAACTGGGAGGGAGCGCGGGAGGCATCGGCACGCCGACCGCGAGCACCGGGAGCAGCGGGATCAGCAGGAGGCCGAGCAGCGGCTGCCCACGCCCCACGTCGGGGCACAGGCAGCCGCTGCTCGGCGTCGATCAGCCCTCAGCCTGGGCGGCGGCAACCGCGTCGTTGGCGGCCGTGACGGCCTCCTCGGCCACCACGAAGTGCTCCGGGACCCCGCCGAGCTCGGTCAGCCTGGCCACGACCGCACCCGAGTCCTCCGGGTGAGCCATGACCCCCACCGCGGCCTTGCCACCCTGCAGCTCACCGGACAGCCGAATCTTGTCCTCGTCGCTCATGCCGAGGCTCTTGTGGTGCAGGCCACCGAGAGCAGTGCCACCTGCGATGGCCATTCCGCCACCGACCAGGGGCGCCGCAATGACCGCCCCGGGGCCGAGGAGCAGCGCACCGGTCCCGATGAGTGCGCCGGCACCCCAGCTGCGCCCGCCGACCTTGTCGACCTTGAGCTTGCCCTCGTTGTCGACCGCAAGGATGCCCATCGCGTCACCGCTGGTGAGCCCCGACTCCTTCAGCGCATCAGCGGCGTCGGCGGCGGCAACCTCATCGGCGAAGACCGAGAGGATCAGGTGCTTGTCTGACATGCGTGCTCCTAGCTTCGTGGGGTGTGCACCGGGCCCGGTTGGACCCGTTGTGCGCGAACCGGTCCGACGGGCGCGTGTGGCCCATCAGTAGGACTCTGCCCATCCGGGGCACCGCACGTCATCACCCGATGAGGATGATCCGTCGCTACGGTCCAGGGGGTTCAGAATCGACACGGGCGGGGGTGGATGATGGAGCCATGCGCCCGACCATGATCATTGCCGGGGCCGCCGCCGCCGTTGCTGGTGCTGCCGCGGCCGGGACGCGATGGGCCAGATCCGGATCCGTGGGCGAGGCGGGTGGCTCCGGCGAACCCCAACCCGGCTGGGCCAGCTGCTCAGCGCCCACCGCCCACGTCTACGCCGCGACCTTCGGCCGAGGCCTCGCCGGCCTCTACAACGAGCTTGCGATCGACCTGCGCGCCCGGATGGACGGGCAGGGGGGGCTTGACATCCTCGACATCGGGGCCGGTCCCGGAGGGTTGGCGGTGGCCATCGCGCGGGCATTCCCCGACAGCGCGGTCACCGCACTCGATGTGAACGTCAGGATGGCTGAGCTCGCGACCGCACGCATCGCCCGCGAGGACCTTCATGATCGTGTTCGGGTCATCGTCGGTGATGTCACGAAGCTGCCGGTCCCGGATCAGTCGGTGGACCTCGTGACCAGCTCGTTCTCCGTCCACCACTGGCCCGATGCCGCCGCCGGCTTCGCCGAGGTCAACCGGGTGCTGCGCCCCGGAGGTCGGGCGATCATCTACGACGTCCCCGATTGGTGGGGCCGATTCGAGACCCGAGCCCCACGGCTGGTGCAATCGGCCGAAGCAGGCGGCTTCGCCGGCGTCGAGTCCAGCCGGGTCCGGTGGCCGGGACCGATCGAGCTCGTGCACCGGATCGACATCACCGGATGACGCCAGCCTCACGCCCTCTGCCTCGCGCGGCCTGGCGACGGGCGCCCTCGCTGGCGACCGGTCAGGGCTCGTTGTCGGGATAGCAGCCAAGGTCCGGGGCTGCCAGGTCAGCAGTGACGTACTGCTCCTGGCGGGGGTGCGCGCCGTATCCGTCACGGCTGTCGTAGCGGGCGATCGCCCAGCCGTTCTCGATCAGCGACAGGCCGGCATCCACGGCACCCACATCGACGTAGCGCAGCAACCGCCCATAGCGGTCCTCGTCGTCCGCAGCGCCCGGGACGAGCGTGACGTCCTTGTCCAGCACGAGCACGGACATGGCCTGCGTTGCCGACTCGTATCCGCAGGCGCCCCGCTCCGGGGTGTCGATGCCGATGACCCGGATCCGGCCGACCCCGTCAACGTCCACGGTGTCGCCGTCCACCACGTTGGAGACCACGCCGGACTCCGCGCGGGTTCCGGTGCCCTCGATGCCCGCTGAGATCCCCGCTGAACCGGGGCCGGTCGATGCCGATTCACCGCCCGCACACCCGGCGAGCAGGGCCACTCCCCCCAGCGCGATCACGGCGAGGAGCTGGGCGTTCACGCGTCCGACGTCGGCGTCGCAGCGATCTGGTCCAGGGCCGTGGCCACCAGCGCCGAGGTCGACAGGGGCAGGACCCAGGCGGCCTCGCCGCGGATGCGGGCCGACACGGCCTCGACCATCAACCGGTATGGGTCGCAGGCTGCGAAGGTCTCCTCTCGCCACTCCCCGTTCTCAGCGATGCGAAGGGCGCACGGCTGGTGCCAGGTCGTGAAGGCCTCACCGCTGAACTCGACGGACAACCCGGGCGCTGTGAAGACCACGCCCTGGGCCTCGGGCTGCTCGAATGAGACCGTGATCGTCCCCGAGCCGTTGGCATGGGTGAGCACCGCGGTGGTGGTCAGGTCCACTCCGGTCAGGCCGACATGCCGGTCGACCCGTGCCACCGAGACCTCGTCGGCGTCCAGGGCCGAGAGCACGGCAGACGTCGTGTAGCAGCCGATGTCGAGCAGCGCCCCGCCGCCGCGAGTCGGATCCAGCCGGTAGTTGTCCGCTGGGACGGTGGGGAACGTGAACCAGGCGCGCACATCCCGTGGACCGGTGACGTCCGCGATCAGCTCCTCGAACCTCCTGGTCCGGGGGTGCCAGCGGTTCCACGATGCCTCCACCAGCAGCAGCCCCCGATCCTGCGCGTCGGCGGTCATGATCGCGACCTCCTGCGCGTCGAGGCCCAGCGGCTTCTCGCACAGGACGTGCTTGCCGCACTCGAGGGCGAACCGGACCCAGCGCATGTGATCGTCGTTGGCCAGGGCGATGTAGACCGCGTCGACGTCCTGATTGGCGCACACGTCCGCGTAGGAGCCGACAGGTCCCGCCGGTTCCAGCGCCTGGGCCCGGCCGGGGTCGCGGGCCCCAACCGCGTGCAGCACGGCACCATCAGCCGCATGGACCGCGGGGCCAAGGGCGTGGGAGGCGATGAAGCCGGCCCCGAGGAAGCCCCAGCGCACGGGTCGCTGGACGCTCACTGCGGGACCACCGGCCGTCCACCGTCCGCGGCCGAGGCGGTTGCCGCCTCCATGACTGCCACGACCCGGCGCGACTGCTCTCCGGTGACTGTCATGGGGATGTCGAACCGAAGTTGGTCAGCCAGCTCCCGGTGGAACGCGTACTGGCTGCCCGGCGGGGTCGCGACCTGGGTGACGCTCCCGTCGCTGGAATGCAGCGCGATCGCGGGCGGGGAGTCAGCCGGTGCCAATTCGTCCTCCACCAGGGTCCCGATGTCGCTGCGGGCCACGACCTTCTCCGAACGCCAGGTACCGAGGATGGCTCCGTGCGTGCCCAGCACGTACCAGCGGGGCTTGAGCGCAGCGGCCAGGTCCGAGTGGATGAACTCCGCCTCCGTCCCGTCGGTGAACCGCATGGTGACCCGCGAGTGGTCGGCGTTGGTGACGTCGAACCACCGTCGCTTGTGCGCCGCCGCGGTGACGTACTCGATGTCGGTGTCGATCAGGTCGAGCACCTGGTCGAGCACGTGTGACCCCCAGTCGTAGAACGCGCCCCCAGACACTCCCTCGTCGGAGTGCCACAGGTTGCAGGGGTGGCCGTACCCGCCGACGAACGTCTCGACGTGGAACACCTCGCCGAGTCCACCGGACTGGACCAGCCGGCGCACAGCCAGATGGTCCGGGTCGAATCGCCGGTTCTGGTACACCACCGCGAGCCGGCCGGCGTCCCGGGCTGCTGACAGGACGGCGTCAGCTTCGGCAGCCCTGATCGCGAACGGCTTCTCCACGACGACGTGCTTCCCGGCGTCGATCGCCCGAAGGGCCCAGTCGGCGTGCGTGCTCGGGGGCGTGGAGACCACGACGAGGTCCACGTCGTCGCGATCGAGGAGCTCGTCGGCGGAGGCGGTGGTCATGACCCCAGGAGCTGCATCCTTGGCGACACTGAGCCGCTCAGGTGAGGTGTCACACACGGCCGTGAGCACGAGCCCGTCGACGGCGCGCACGGCGCGGCTGTGCTCGTGACCGATGGCGCCGTAGCCGAGCAGGCCGACGCGGATCGGCTCCGGTGCCGGTTGCCCGACCAGCTCCCGCGCGACCTGGACGAGCAGTCGCGTCGCGTCGCGGTCGACCACCGCACCCGGCGAGGTGCCCATGGTCCAGACCCCGGTCGACGTCGCTGGGCGCCACGTCAGGACGGCATGATCGGTCAACCCGAGCCTGGCAGTGCGCAGGACGCGCACGTCATCGGCGATCCACTCCACCTGCGCCACCCGGTCCGTGAGGTGCTCGTGCTCATCGTGGTGGGCATGGTCGCCGTGGACGTGGCGCGCCGAGCTGAGGTGGCTGCCCGCGGCGCCTGTGCGCAGCCGGACGTCATGCCGTGGCGAGCTCGCTCCCAACCCGAGTCCCGCAGCCTCCGACAGGACCCCGTCCGGGTCGCCCAGCGCGAGGCTGGGGCCCGCGAGCAGGACCACGACCTCAGGACGGGCGAGGGAATCGGCCAGCGACTGGGGCAGTCGATGATCGGTCCACACGACGACCAGGTCGGCCACGTCGAGGTCGGCCTCCGTCGTCGGCTCACCGGCGTCGACCAACCCTGACCCGACCAGGAGCCCGCGCAGCTGCGCCACCTCCGCGGCCAGTTCCGGTGACTGCAGGCTGACGATCCACGCGAGATTCGGCACGGCACGACCGTATCCGACCCCGGACGGCTCCGCCGAGTGTTCCGCTCCAGCACGGCGGACCAGGTCAGCGCCCAATGCGCACGGTAGGCACCGTCTGAGGCAGGTGGCCCGGGCGCCGGGCTGAGACGCGCTCGAAAGGCACCGATAGGCCTCCGCTTGGGACGGCCATCGGTGTCCGACCTGCGCGTTCCAGGTCGGCCTTGCCTGAGCCGGGGCCCAACGGTGCCCATCGCGCGCGATTCGCTCTGGTGTGTGGACCCAGACCCGAGATCTTGACTCATTCCAGAAATGGCGAGAGACTGCTGAGGTGCCGGAGACCACGGACCTCGCGCAGATCGTGCGTGCGGCTGATCTGCGGGTGACACGCCCTCGGGTCGCTGTTCTGGGCGCCGTCCACGAGCATCCGCATGCCGACACCGACTCGATCATCGCCGTGGTCCGTGCGGAACTGGGTGAGGTGTCGACGCAGGCCGTCTACGACGTGCTCCGTGCCCTCACCGGCGCGGGCCTGGTTCGGCGCATCCAGCCGGCAGGCTCGACCGCTCGATTCGAGGCCCGGGTCGCAGACAACCATCACCATGTCGTGTGTCGGTCGTGCGGTGCGATCGCCGATGTCGATTGCGCTGTCGGCCATGCTCCCTGCCTGGACCCATCCAACGACCACGGCTACACGATCGATGAGGCCGAGGTCACCTACTGGGGCCAGTGCCCGGACTGTGCCGGGAGACCTCAGCGCTGATGAACCCCTGCCGACAACCCTGGTCCTGAGAGGACTACCGTGCCTGACAACCGCCCTGCATCTGAAGGAGAGAACATCGTGGACAACGAGAGCAAGTGCCCGGTCGCGCACACAGCCGGAGGCATGTCCAACCGGGACTGGTGGCCGAACCAGCTCAACGTCAACGTCCTGCATCAGGATCCGCCAACAGCCGACCCCATGGGCCCGGACTTCGACTACGCGGAGGAGTTCACGAGCCTCGACCTCGGGGCGGTGAAGCAGGACATCTTCACGCTGATGACGACGTCGCAGGACTGGTGGCCGGCCGACTACGGGCACTACGGCCCGCTGTTCATCAGGATGGCGTGGCACAGCGCGGGCACCTACCGCACCAGCGACGGACGCGGGGGCGCCGGCTCCGGGGAGCAGCGCTTCGCGCCCCTGAACAGCTGGCCGGACAACGCGAACCTCGACAAGGCCCGTCGGCTGCTCTGGCCGATCAAGAAGAAGTACGGCCGGAAGATCTCCTGGGCCGACCTGTTCGTCCTGGCCGGCAACTGCGCGCTGGAGTCCATGGGATTCCAGACATTCGGGTTCGGCGGCGGGCGCGAGGACGTCTGGGAGCCCGAGCAGATCAACTGGGGAACCGAGACCTCATGGCTCGATGACGAGCGCTACAGCGGCGACCGCGAGCTGCACAACCCGCTGGCGGCGGTGCAGATGGGCCTCATCTACGTGAACCCAGAGGGCCCGAACGGACGAGCCGAGCGCGCTGGCCGCTGCACGCGACATCCGGGAGACGTTCGCGCGTATGGCGATGAACGACGAGGAGACCGTTGCCCTGATCGCTGGCGGGCACACGTTCGGCAAGACCCACGGCGCCGCCATGCCCGATGAGTACGTCGGCCCCGAGCCCGAGGATGCACCGTTGCAGGAGATGGGCCTGGGCTGGATGAGCAGCTACGGCAGCGGCAGCGGCAATGACACCATCACCAGCGGGCTCGAGGGCGCCTGGACGCCCACCCCGATCACGTGGGACAACAGCTACTTCGAGACCCTGTTCGAGTACGACTGGGATCTCGCGAAGAGCCCGGCGGGTGCCTGGCAGTGGGTCCCGACCGATCCGGCCGCGGCGAGCACCGTCCCCGACCCGCACGATCCGGGCAAGACGCAGGCCCCGGTCATGCTCACGACCGACCTCGCGCTGCGGATGGACCCGATCTACGAGCCGATCTCACGGCGCTTCTACGAGAACCCGCAGGAGTTCGCCGATGCGTTCGCCCGAGCGTGGTTCAAGCTGACCCACCGCGACATGGGACCGATCACTCGCTACCTGGGCCCGGAGGTTCCCGCCGAGGAGCTGCTGTGGCAGGACCCGGTCCCCGCGGTCACCCACGACCTCATCGGAGCGCAGGACGTCGCCGCGCTCAAGGCCACCCTCCTCGCCTCGGGGCTGTCCATCTCGCAGCTGGTCTCGACTGCGTGGGCGTCAGCCTCGACCTTCCGCAACACCGACAAGCGCGGTGGCGCCAACGGGGCCCGGCTCCGGCTCGCCCCCCAGAACGACTGGGCAGTGAACGACCCTGCCGGGTTGGCTGCCGTGCTGCGAACCCTGGAGGGGATCCAGGCGGACTTCAACGCCGCCCAGACCGGGGGCACTGCGGTGTCGCTCGCAGACCTCATCGTGCTCGGGGGGTGCGCGGCAGTGGAGCAGGCGGCCAGGGACGCGGGGCACGACATCCAGGTCCCGTTCACGCCCGGCCGGACGGACGCCACGCAGGAGCAGACCGACGAGGAGGCGTTCGCCGTTCTGGAGCCGGCGGCCGACGGGTTCCGCAACTACCTCGGGAAGGGCGCCCTGCTGTCGGCGGAGGCGCTCCTGGTGGATCGCGCCCAGATGCTCACGCTGACCGCGCCCGAGCTGACCGTCCTCGTGGGCGGCATGCGGGCCCTGAACACGAACTACGACGGGTCGGCCCTCGGCGTGCTCACCGAGCGCCCCGAGCAGCTGACCACGGACTTCTTCGTGAACCTGCTCGACATCGGCACGGTGTGGGCGCCGACAGGTGAGTCCGAGGAGACGTTCGAGGGTCGCGATCGCGCCACGGGCGAACCCAAGTGGACCGGCAGCCGTGTTGACCTCGTGTTCGGCTCGAACTCCCAGCTGCGTGCCCTCGCCGAGGCCTACGCCACCGACGACGCGGCGGGCAAGTTCGTCGCCGACTTCGTGGCTGCGTGGGACAAGGTGATGAACCTCGACCGGTTCGACCTGCGCTGACCGTCGCAGCGATCCCGTCCCAACGCGGCATCAGGTAGCGCGTTGAGGTGTGCATGAGGGACGGCCCCGGGCACGTGCCCGGGGCCGTCGCACGCTGCCCAATGGGCTCGTGCGGCGCAGGCGACCGCGCTCAGCAGGATCGGTCCGCCGCAAGTGGCTAGTGTCCAAGCCATGGCTTACCTACCCGCCTCGGGCCCAGATCCCGACTTCATGCGCAACGCCGCGAACGTGGGCCAGTCCCGACGGGACGCGTGGAACCACGTCGCAGAGATCGCCGCTCGGCTGGCTGAGCAGGAGTCGCCAGACGAGTCCCTGGAGGCGAAGCTCGGCGGCGCCTTCGCATTCCTTCGTGGCGTCGAGGGCTTCTGGGTCTTCCCCGGGCTGCCCGCCATCGACCGGATGGAGGAGCTGGCCGGCATGGGCCGGATGGAGGAGCTGGCCAAGGAGGTCCGATCCCTGGCGTGGCTCCAGGGAAGGTATGGCGACGCCGCCGCCCTGGCCGATCCGGACCTCGTCTCACGCACCGATCCGTCGAGACCTGACCGGCACTACTTCACCGTGCTCTTCGTCTCGGACGTCGATGCCGGCGTCTGGGTACCGGCCGTCGACGAGATGCACTCGTTCCGGCGGCCGGACGACACGCTCGTCTACGAGGCCGTGCTCGTGCGCTCCTTCGACGCGGCGCTGGCCTGCGTCCTGCTCAACAACGACGTCCAAGCGGTGGTGATGCGCCCCGACGTTCCGCTGCGCTCCGAGGCCGCGTTCGGCCTCTTCGATGGATTGATCGACGAGTTCGATGCCGAGTACGGGCTGACCGGCGCGACCGAGTACCGCCGAGCGCGGGTCCTGGCGACGGTGATCCGCCGGGTACGTCCGCACCTGGACCTGTACCTCACGACTGATGAGGCACTCCCCGATGCCCAGGATCCGACCATCCTGGCCTTCGACCGCGCCTTCTACCGCTACGAGTCGCGCAGCGAGTTGCACATGACCCTGCTCGACGGGGTCCGCCGTCGGCTGTCCACGCCGTTCTTCGACGCCCTCAAGAGCTACGCGGACCGGCCGATCGGCAACTTCCACGCGCTGCCGATCGCGCGCGGGAACTCCCTGTTCAACTCGCGGTGGATGGGTGACATGGTCACCTTCTACGGGCGGAACATCTTCCTCGCGGAGACCTCGACGACCTCCGGTGGGCTGGACTCCCTGCTGGCACCCACGGGCTCGCTGAAGCAGGCCCAGGACAAGGCGGCCAGGACGTTCGGATCGGCGCACACCTACTTCGTCACCAACGGCACCTCCACGTCGAACAAGATCGTCGTGCAGGCCCTGACCAAGCCAGGTGACGTGGTTCTGATCGACCGCAACTGCCACAAGTCCCACCACTATGGGCTCGTGCTGGGAGGCGCGCACCCGGTGTACCTCGACGCGTACAAGCTGCCCGAGTTCGCGATGTACGGGGCGGTGCCGCTGCGGACCATCAAGAAGACGCTGCTCGACCTCAAAGCAGCCGGGCGACTCGACTCCGTCCGCATGCTGCTGCTGACCAACTGCACGTTTGACGGCATCACCTACGACCCCTACCAGGTCATGTCCGAGGTGCTCGCGATCAAGCCGGACATGGTCTTCCTCTGGGACGAGGCCTGGTTCGCCTTCGCCGTGGCCGGGATCTTCACCCGGCAGCGCACGGCCATGGTCGCCGCGCAGGACCTCCAGTCCGATCTCGCGTCCGATGAGTACCAGGAGAAGTACGACAAGTACGTCGCCGACCGGGCCACCCTCGATCCCGAGGACGAGGCGACCTGGCTGGACCACAGGCTGATGCCTGACCCGTCGGCGGCACGGGTGCGGGTGTACGCGACCCAGTCGACGCACAAGTCACTGTCCGCGCTGCGGCAGGCCTCGATGATCCACGTCCGCGACCAGGATTTCGCCCGCGATGCGATGGCCGAGTTCCACGAGGCCTTCCTGACCCACACCAGCACGTCGCCGAACTACCAGATCCTCGCCTCGCTGGACCTGGCCCGACGACAAGTCGACCTTGAGGGGTACGGCCTGGTCGAGCGGGCCTGGGAGATCGCGCTCGAGTTCCGGCGCAAGGTCGCCGCAGACCCGCTGCTGAACAAGTACTTCTTCGTCCTCGACCCGGCCGACCTCATCCCGGACCAGTACCGACCCTCGGGCATGCAGCGCGTCTCCGGATCGACGGCCGGTGATGTGCAGGGCATGGCGACGACGCGCGCCGCCTGGAGCGGCGATGAGTTCGTCCTCGAGCCCACGCGCGCCACTTTGTACATCGCGGCCACCGGGATGAACGGCGACACCTTCAAGAACAACGTCCTGATGGACCGCTTCGGCCTGCAGGTCAACAAGACCTCCATCAACAGCGTGCTGTTCATCGTGACCATCGGCGCTTCGTGGGGGGCGTTGACCTACCTCCTCGAGGCGCTCACGGACATCGCCAACGAGCTCGACCAGGCCCAGGAGGAGTCCAGCCCGGCACACGCGCGGGTGCTCGAGCGTCGTGTGTCGGCCCTGTCAACCAACCTCCCGCCACTGCCTGACTTCAGCCGCTTCCATGACCGCTTCAGCCCCTTCCCGGGCAGCCCGGAGGGAGACATGCGCAGTGCGTACTTCCTCGCCTACGACCCGGAGTGCGTCGACTACGTGACGCTCGATGAGGCCCGTGAGCAGGTGGCCGGCGGTCGGGAGCTGGTCTCCACGACCCTGGTCGTGCCCTATCCCCCGGGGTTCCCGGTGCTCGTCCCCGGCCAGGTCGTCAGCGACGAGATCCTGGACTTCATGACACACCTGGACGTCAGCGAGATCCACGGGTACGACCCCGACCTCGGGCTGTCGGTGTTCACTGAGGCGGCGCTGGTCGACGAGGGCTGACGCGATCTGGAACGAAGCAGGGTAGCGTGAAGTCTCGTGAGCACCGGCCAGGAGAAGGAACCCACCACTGCGGAGCCGACCGGTTACGAGTGGCCCGTCGAGGCGGACGGGGACGACACGTACCACCCCAGCTTCTACCTGCTGGCGATCATGTACGCAGCGCCGTTCCTGATCCTGATCCTCTTTCCCGCAATCGCGTGGCTGGCGCTGCTGCCGTTCTCATTCGCACTGCGCTGGAACACCCAGCCCCCACACCGCCGCCGCCTCATCTGGCTCTACGTGATCACGGGGCTGATCTCCCTTGCCCCGTGGATCGGATACATCGTCCGGTAGGTCGGTGCCACGTCCGGCTCCGACGTGAGGATCCGACCGGGACCACCCAGCGGTCACACCGAGCAGGCGATCGTTGCGGGTTCCCTCAGTGATCGCTCAATCCATGACGGGCCTATCGACAGCTTCTTCTTCCCGGGCCCCGGTGCACCATGGCGAAAGTGGCCCGCTTCAGGCGCACGCAGTCCACGGAATCTGGTGAGTGGGAGCGCCGGCGCGCCGGGATGCCCGAGATCACGGGCGCTGCGTCCCCTCACTTGTGAGCCGAGTCCGCCCGCGATCAGTTGTGCAGGAATGAGAGTATTGGGCGTGGCCACAAGACATTGGTTGAGCACGCGGCAGATTCGCCTGGGGCTTGGGCTTCTCGTGATCGCCCTGATCGCTGGGCTCCAAGGTGCAGCAGTCCCCGCGACCTACGCTGCGACCTCGCCTCCGACGAAGCATCGGACGGTGCCGCACGCCCTGTTCGGCATGCAGGTGCGTTCCATCGGTGACGCGACTCCCACCAACCTCCGAGCCGGAGCCATCCGGTTGTGGGACGCAAAGGTCTCGTGGCGACGGGTCCAGCCGACGAGGGATACCTACGTCTGGGATGCCTTGGACGAGGCTGTGTCCAATGCGGAGGCAATCGGTGCGCGGGAGATCCTCTACTCCATGGGAGTAGTGCCAACATGGGCGGCTTCGAACCTGGGACCTGCGCTCTACGGACCCGGAACCGCCGCCCATCCGCGTGACGACGCCGACTACCTCGAATTCCTGACTGCTTTGGCGACCCGCTACCGGGGACGGATCACCTCCTACCACCTGTGGAACGAGGCGAATCTGACGCTCTTCTACAGCGGGAGTGCGGGTCAACTCGCCACTCTGGTCGAGCGGGGATCGCGCACCATCCGGGCGGTCGACCCCCAGGCCAAGGTCGTGGCGCCAAGTTCCGTGGTTCGCGAATACGGTCCCGCGGACACGCGCGACGACTTCTTCACTAAGTTCGCGCGCGAGATGCAGGCACGCGGGTGGCCCGTCGACGCCGTGTCGGCCAACGTGTATGTGCCCTCGACCAGGGGGCCCAAGACACGGGCCAGGTACCTGCGTGCGTTGAAGCGCTGGTATGCAGACTTCGGCTGGCGGGGACCGATCTGGGACACTGAGACGAACTACGGAGATCGGCGACCCGGCACAGTCTTCAAGGAGTACAAGGGCAAGAAAGCCGCCAGGTATGTCGCACGTACCTACATCGACTCCATGCGTCGCGGCGTCAAGCGGGTGTTCTGGTACGGCTGGGAGGTCGACATCCTCGGCATCGACCTCACGGTGGATGGACGACGAACTCGGGCTGGGGATGCATTCCTCACCGTGTCGAGGTGGATGTCAGGCGCGAAATGGCATGGATGCAAGCGCTCGGGCAAGGTGACCCGTTGCGTTCTCAAGAGAGACTCAAAACGCTCCGTGATCAAGTACGCATCCAGCCGCAAGGTGATCCGACTACCCAAGGGCACGAGATCATGGGAGTCCCTTGACGGAGTTGTGCACCGCGCCAAGCCTGGCAAGAGGCTCGTCCTGAGGAAGGCACCGATCCTCATCCGCACCTGATCGACCTGCCGGGGCTGCAGCTGCGTCGCCCGGCAGGTCCATCTCCATTCGCGCGGCTGAGCGGTGTCAGAGCTGACGGTCGCGTGGATGTGCAATCGGCTCGCGCCCCGCCCCCAATGCACTGGGCTGGAGCCGCCGCCCGGGCTCGACCCGGCAATGCCATGTTCTGACGAGCGACTTTCTCGGCAATCCGGGCATCCGGGGCGCCTTTCTGAGATGTACTCCTCTGTGCCCTTGACACAGACCTCGGATGCCGTGAGGGTAATTGAATCTCTCCGGGGGAAAGCGCTCTCAGATCTGGATGCCACGCCGGCACCCAGCATTCGGAAGGGAACAGCGTGCGACGTTCAACTCGTCAGTGGTTCGGTGCGGTGGTTTCGGCGGTCTTGGTCACAGGGTTGATGGTGGTGGCGCCCACGAGTGCCAGCGGGGCGACGGATCCTGACGATTCCAGCTCAGTCATCGACGACTTTGAGAGCGGCCTGCCCTTTGGTTCCGCGGTGCCCAACGGGGAACCCATCGGCTTCTACACCTTCCAGGGCGACGGCAGCGTCGCCATCGCCACCACCGACGCGCCCTCGGCCCAGCCGCCGGCCGCTGAGTCGCCCAACAACGTCCTGCAGATGGACGTCGACGTGGCCTCGTTTGCCGGCTACATCCACGCCTTCGAGAACGAGGCAGTCGACACCTGGGTCACCCAGGACTGGTCGACCCGCGAGGGCATCTCGTTCTGGATGTTCGGGTCCAACTCGGGAACGCAGATGTTCATCGACATCCTCGACAACCGGAACCCCGGGTCGACCACAGACGACGCCGAGCGGTTCACAGTGCCGTTCACTGACGACTTCACCGGCTGGCAGCTGCTGGAGTTCCCGTTCGCCGACTTCGTGCGCAAGGAGATCGGCAACGGCGCCCCCAACGACGGTCTGGGCCTGTTCGAGATGCACGGCTACGCGTTCGGCACGCTGGGCACTGGCGGCCCCCAGATCTACTACGTCGACGACGTGAGTGTCTACGGCGTCGCCGAGCCGCCTGCGCTGGCCGTCAACTTCTCGAAGCAGAACACATCCATCGAGGAGGGCACGACTGGTGACGTCGGGGTCAAGCTCAACCGCCCGATGGGTCCCGACGACCCCGCTGAGGTGAGCATCGACTTCGCCACCGAGCGCTCGAACGCGATCCCGGGCGAGGACTTCACACCCACTTCGGGGACGCTTACCTTCACCAACGGCGGAGCCAACGAGCTCTCGTTCCCGGTCGAGACGTTCGACAACACCAAGTTCACCGGTGACAAGCAGGTCGTCATCCGCTTGACCAACCCGGTCGACGTCGAGCGCGGAGCCTTGTTCCAGGGGTCTGTGCTGATCGATGACAACGATGACTTCGACCCGAAGCTCCTGGACGATTTCGAGCAGGGTGCGTACCTGTGGGACACCGAGGGCCCGGTCACGCTGGACTCGCAGCGCGTCGAGGCGGGTGGCGCAGATGAGCGACCCGAGCAGGACCAGGTCGAGAACATTGGCGTGATCGACGCTGCCGCGGCCCCGGCGGACGGCAAGAAGTCCTTCGACCGTGCAGAGCGCAGGGTGCGCAAGCTGGAGAAGGCCGGCAACGCTCAGGCGGAGATCGACCAGATCGTGGCAGCGAGCGCCGAAGTGGCGACCGAGGCGGTCGAGGTTGCCGAGCGAAACGGCGGGGATGCGAAGCGGATCAAGAGGGCCCAGCGCCGGATCGAGCAGGCCGAGAAGGCCGCTGCTGCTGGCCGAGACAGCAAGGCCGTGCAGAACTACCGCAAGGCGTGGCAGGAGGCGACCAAGGCGCTCGACGCGCTCGTCAAGGAGGGTGATTCAGTCTCCGCCGGTTCGATCGTGCGGGACTTCCCCATCGGCCAGGACTGGACCGGCACCGAGAGCCTCGACTTCTGGTTCAAGGGCACCGGCAGCGGAGAGACCGTCACCGTCAACCTGAAGGACAACCGCTCCCCGGATCCCGGTCCGAAGGGCTGGGAACTGGCATGGTCCGACGAGTTCAACGAGTCGGCAGGAACCACGCCCAACCCGGCCAACTGGGCGTATGAGCTCGGGGACACCACTCCGGACGGCAAGAACGGCTGGGGCAACGAGGAGCTGCAGTACTACACCGACGACCCGGACAATGCGCAGACCGATGGCGACGGGAACCTCGTCATCACCCTCGACGAGGCCAACGGGTCCCAAGAGTGCTACTACGGCCCCTGTGAGTTCGAGTCGGCTCGACTGATCAGCCAGAACAAGGCGGAGTTCGCCTACGGCAGGATCGAGTCGCGGATCCAGGTGCCGACTGGCGGCGACGGACTGTGGCCGGCCTTCTGGAGCCTGGGAACCGACATCACGTACAACCCGTGGCCCGGTGCCGGCGAGATCGACGTCATGGAGTACGTGAGCCGTGTCCCGAACGAGATCTTCGGCACGATCCACGGCCCCGGCTACAACGGTGGCGGCGCTTTCGGCGACATCTACGACTTCGGTGAGCGGGTGGACCTCGGGTACCACACCTTCACCGTCGAGTGGGAGCCGAACCTCATCACCTGGTATGTCGACGGCATCCAGTACCACCAGGCAGAGCCGGCCGACGTACCTGGTCCCTGGGTTTTTGAGAAGCCGTTCTTCCTGCTTCTCAACTTCGCGATCGGCGGCAACTTCGGTGGCGCGATCGACCCAGCGAACACGTATCCGCAGGAGTACCTTGTCGACTACGTCCGCGTGTACCAGGGCCCAGACAGTGCCGAGCGCTTCGAGACCACCTTCACCGATGCCTCCACAGATTGGCAGCAGGTGTCGATCCCGTTGACGGAGTTCGTCCGCAGTGACGACCAGCCCCCCGGCGCTCCGGACGACGGGCTCGGCCTGAACGAGGTCTGGGGCTACGGCCTTGACATCCCCTATACGCCAGGTGGCGGCTACCAGGTCGACCTCGTCCGGCGGACACTCGTCCCGCCACCCGCGGAGCTCGTGGTGACGAACCTGGACGACAGCGGTACGGGCTCGCTGCGTGACGCACTGGCCCGCATCGCCGAGGACGGGACGATCACCTTCGACCCGGGGCTCGCCGGTGGCACAATGACGCTCTCGTCGCAGCTGGCGATCGACAGCAAGGTCACGATCGATGCAGCTGACGCGGCACCAGTGACGATCAGCGCCGACGGATCGTCGCGCGTCGTGCAGATCGCTGCGGGTGCCGAGGTCGCGATGAACGATCTGGTCCTCCGTGACGGCGTGGCCGCTCCTCAGGGTGGAGGGATCCTCAACCTCGGGGACCTGAGCCTCGACCGGGTCGTCGTGACCGACAACCTGGAGAACAGCACTGGGACGAGTTTCGACCTCGGAGGCGGCGGGATCTACAACGGTGACGGCGCGACTCTGAACCTGACCGACAGCACGGTGAGCGACAACAGCACCGTCGCACAGCCCGGCGGCGGCATCTATGGGTTCTTCAACAGCACCATCAACGTGACCCGGAGCACGATCAGTGGCAACGTCGGAGGTGACGTGGCCGGGGGTCTGCGGACCCTGGGCGTCGCAACGATTGTCAACAGCACGATCAGCGGCAACACGTCGACCAATTGGCATGGCGGCGCGCTCTTCGCCACCGACGGCGCTGTCGCCATCACCAACAGCACGATCGTGGACAACAACGCCCCCGCCGGTACGGCTGGAGGCCTGATGGTGGCGACGTTCGGAGCGCCGGTAGCCGTGACGATCGCGGACAGCATCATCGCCGACAACGGCACGTACAACTGCCAGGTCGAAGGCGGGGGCGCGGCCGTTCTCACCTCGCTTGGCGGCAATGTGGTGACCGATCCCAGCTGTGCGGCAATCGGTGACGACCAAATCGTCGAGCCCGACTCCGTCGGCGTGGATGCGCTGGCCGACAACGGTGGCCCGACTCTGACGCACCTGCTGGGGTCCGACAGCCCGGCGATCGACAGCGCCGTCGGGACGTGCCCGGCCACTGACCAGCGCGGCGTTGCTCGGCCCCAGGGAGCTAGCTGCGACGTGGGGAGCGTGGAACTGGAGCCGGCTGGGTAGTACATCTGGACGGGCTCGGCGGTTCTTGACCCGGGCAGCCCCCGGGTCAAGAACCGACCAAAGAGCAGGGGCTACTTCGGGAGCCCCCGTCGGGAATCCCCGATCTGGTGTGGTCGCTGCCAGTCGGGCGGAATCCCCTGGCGCCACTCGTGATGCGACAACAATGGGACGCCGCACGGCGTGTGCGTGGTATCAATGAGGGCACTCCGGGCGACGCGCGTGCCGCCCCCGATTCTTCCAGGAGCCCGATGAGGACCCTGTTCCTTTCCATCCTCATCCCGGTCGTCGTGCTCCTGGCCTGGGGCCTGCTGTTCTTCGTCCTTGACCGGATCAGCGCCGCCGAGAGCCGAGCCGAGTCGAAGCGCGCCGCGGACGCCACACGAAGCGACCGCGAGCAACGCGACACCGACGACGAGTCCGGGTCCGCCTGACATCGGGGTACGCACGCTGATCCCTCGGGCCGGCGCGAGTTGACCGCTACGCAGGCGGCTGCGGTCTGCGAACCACCCCTCCCTGGACTCCAGGTCATCCGGCGACGAACACCCCGTGGAAGGCGCTGCGATCTTGGTGTGCCCCGACAGGTTCGGCTGCAGGCAATCAGCCCCGCCGACGAAGTCACCCTCGGCGAGCACCCCGAAGGTCTCGGCCGGCGTGGCCCACAACTGCGCGCAGATCCCTTCGATCAGGTCGATGTAGCCGGCCGCGCGAGCGTCCCCACACCGGACAACGCCCCGCCCGCCCCCTGAGGAGTGCGCTGCGGAGGGGCTGGCTCAAGGGATCAGGCGATATCCGCGCTGGTCATGGGCGGCCAGCCAAAGGGCCATCCCCATCGTGTCCGCGCGCTGATCCGGGCCGGGCCGAGGCCTCCCAGCGATCCGGGGCCGGGGGTTGGCCACGCTCGGACGGCGCCGCGGCCAGGAGCAGCGCAGCGGCGACCGCGACCAGCACGGGAGAGGACGACGCAAGGCCAAGAGCGCCCAGCATGGCCGCGCCCGCTGCGAGGGCGGACCGAGCCCCAGCTGGGCCTGCCCGCAGGCCGCGGAACACCCCCGCGGAGACCGCGACCGCTGCGAGCCCGATCAGGGGCGAGGCGACGATCGGGCCGAGCGACTGCCCGCGGGCGAAGGGTTCAGTGGCCGAGGAACCGGCGAGGGCGAGCAGCCCGAAGCCAAGCAGGCCGACGGCGACCGCAGCCGCCCGCGCCGTCACGCTCCCCGGGGGTGCCGGCGCCGGCGGCCGGACCTGTTCGGCGCGACCCACCAGCGCCACGATCATCACGAGCACCGCTGCGGGCAGCGCCAGCCATACGACGTGAGCCAGCCACCAGCCGACGGTTCCGGGGTCCGGGTGCGGGTAGCCAACTGGCAGAGCGATCCGAGCGGCGAGTGCCAGCGCGGGCTGGTGCCACAGGTAGATGGTGACCATGAACAGGTTCACGACCACCACCCCGCGCCACACGTTGGGGCGCCGGAGCCACGCGGTAAGGGGCGCACGCACAAGCAGCGCCGTGCCGATGCTGGCGATCCCCAGCGCGGTGATCGCCAAGGTGGGTGGATGCATGTTGCCGGCCTCGCCGCCGGGAACACCGACCATGGTGGCCGGATAGGCCGGCAGGGTCACGAGCGCCGCCGTCGCTGCGAAACCGCCCACGGCCATGAGCCAGGGCCGCGTGAGAGCGCCATCGGAGTAGAAGTAGCCGAGCTGATGCATCAGCAGCCAGACGGTGAGCACGTTCACGTACCCGACAGCTGGCACATCGAAGACGATCCGGCCAAGGTCCCCCAGGGCGACGAGGAGGACCAGGGCGCCCACCACCCACCACCGGTAGCGCAGGTGGGCCCACAGGGTCAGCGGGACAAGGGCCGCAATCCAGAGGTACACGCCGAGGAACCACAGCGGCTGGAGGAAGAGGCCCCCGATGGCTCGGATCCCGAGCCCCCCGAGCTGGTCCACCAGAAGACCCGCCGTGCACACGACGATGAGGTAGAGCCCCGTGGGGATCAGGACCCGGTGGACACGGCGGTCCAAGAAGGCGGCATAGCCCTGCCCCCGACGCTGCACCCCCTCCCAGCTGTGTCGGTTCGAGAACCCCCCGATGAAGAAGAACAGCGGGATCACCACGAGCACCCACGTCAGCGGCCACATCTGCGGCACCTCGAGCAGCGCGCTGACCTGCTCGATCCGCCCGTCCTGCCACGTCAGATCCGCGACCAGCCAATGGCCGACCACCACAGCAGCGATGCTCCCGCCACGCAGCAGATCCACGAAACGGTCGCGACCGGCTGGGTCAACCCCCATGCCTGAAGGCTAGGGCCGCAGCGCAAGAATGCGACAGGGCCCAAGGTCACCAGTGAGCACACCGGGCTGTACTCCGCGCGCATGACTCCGCGCCCCGCCCATGCTTGCTCCGCTAGCCTCCACGACGTGTCCTCGATGCTGGCGTGTGGTGTTGCGGTGCTCGACGTGCAGCAGACTGTCGATCGCCTCCCGGAACCCGACGAGAAGCTGGTGGCGAGCGACCTGGTGGTCGGCTCGGGCGGCCCGGCTGCCAACGCCGCGGTGACCGCTGCGGCGTTCGGGGTCGGGGCGCGGCTGGTCACCAGGATCGGCGACTCGGCGCTGGGCACGCTGATCGGCGCCGACCTGGCCACCCGGGGAGTCGACGTGGTTGATCGCGCCGGTCCGCTGGAGCAGCCCGCCGTCTCGACGGTGCTGGTGACGCGCGGCACCGGGCAACGCGCCGTGGTCTCGATCAATGCGTCGCGGCACGGTCCTGAGCTTCCCGACAGTGGCCCGGACGCAGCGGACTGGGCGCGAGCCCTCGTGGATGGCATCGATGTGGTGCTCGTCGACGGCCACCACCTGGACCTCGCCCTCCCGCTGGCCGCAGCAGCCAGGGCTTCTGGCATCCCGGTGCTGCTCGACGGCGGGTCGTGGAAGCCAGGCCTCGAGCGGCTGCTCGGCCTGGTCGACATCGCCCTGATCTCGGCGGTCCTGCAGGTGCCCGCCGGCCTCGGTGACAGCACCGGACGCCCGGGGGACGACGTGCTGGCCACGGTCTCCGCCCTGGGTCCGCCAGTGGTCGCGCGGTCACGTGGTCCGCTGCCGATCGACGTGCTCACCGGCGCCGCGCGCGCCGAGGTCCCGGTGCCACAGGTCGACGTCGTCGACACCCTGGGCGCCGGCGACGTCCTGCACGGGGCCCTGTCGGCCTGGTTGGCCGTGCGCGGGACCGACGACCTCAAGGACGGGCTGGCCTGGGCGGCGCTAGTGGCCGCGGACTCGTGCACCGCAGCCGGGGCCCGGGGCTGGCTGGCCGACGAGACTCGGTTGGCCGATCGCCGGAAGTCCCTCGCACCTGACCCGCCCCGCGAGTCAGCCCAGGGCTGACCGCCGCCGGTGGCGACAGTGCTGGCGCGGCACCCGCCGATCCCCGGGTGTCGAGGCCCGGGCTGGTCGGCGCCGTCGCCGTCCACGCGGCCGGTCACGGCAGCGCCCGGCACCGGGTTGCTCCCGCTGTCCTGCACCTCGATGGTCACCTGCCTTCCAGACTCAGCGCTGCTGGTCGCCACGCCGTCGAGGTCGACCACGTGCATCTCCGGCGCATCGTTGGCCACGACCACCGAGATGTCCGCCAGCCCCGGCTTGCCGGGGCTGGCGGTGGCAACCGCTGAGATGCCATGCGCACCCTCGGCCACGGGCGAGGTGAACGGCAATGGCCAGCGGCTACCCCCGCGGGAGCGTCCGACTCAGCCGCTCTGCCATCGCCGACCCCAACCCGCGACGCTCGGGTAGGTTGACGCCACCGAATCAGTCGCGGACCCCTGTGCTGAGTCAGCGCCGCCGCTCACGAGCTGAAGAGAGTCGCCATGGATCGCCCCGACGGAGTCGTGGACTTCACCCCCGACCCGACCGAGTTCCCGTTCGAGTCACGGTGGTACGAGTCCACGGTGGGCCCGGTCCACTACGTCGATGAAGGTGCGGGGCCGACCGTGCTCCTTCTGCACGGCAATCCCGACTGGAGCTTCCTGTACCGCAAGATCATCCGGCTTCTCGGGCCCGAAGTTCGTTGCGTCGCACCCGACTATCCCGGGTTCGGCCTTTCGGTTCATCCCGACGGCTACGGCTACACACCCGCAGAACACGCCGACATCGTGCTTGAGCTCGTCGAACACCTGGACCTCACGGGCATCGTGGTGATGGGCCAGGACTGGGGTGGACCGATCGGCATGGACGTCGCCTCGCGGTCGCCCGAGCGGGTCGCGGGACTCGTCATGGGCAACACGTGGTTCTGGCCGACCAACGACCGCACGACAACGGCGTTCAGCCGAACGATGGGAAGCTGGCCCCTGCAGTGGCTGATCAGGAGGCGCAACTTCTTCGTCACGGGCCTCATGCGGCGAACGCTGCAGGCGAAGCTGTCCGACAAGGAGTTCGCCCACTACACGGACGTCGTGCCGACCCCCGAGTCACGGGAAGGTATCGCCGTGTTCCCCCGGGAGATCCTCAGCTCCCGCCCCTGGCTCGGCGGGCTCGAGACGCGCGTCGCCCAGACGCTGCGCGGGAAGCCGGTCTCGCTCGTGTTCGGCAGGAAGGACCCGGCCCTCGCCAGCGACGCCACCATCGCCCGCTGGCGCACGGAGTTCCCAGACGCCGGCTACGTGGAGCTGCCCGGCGCGGGGCACTACATCCAGGAGGATGACCCCGAGGCGTGCGTGGCCGCCATCCGAGAGGTACTCGCATCGCGGGTCTAGGCCTGACTAGCAGGGCAGGGTCCCCGAGCCGTACCGGAAGGACGCAGCGCATGGGCCAACCGCGCATCGGCGAGGCGGTGCTGCGACTCGCGGCCTCGACCCGTGGGCGCCCGACTGGGGTATCCGCTCAGTGGTGGGCGTTGTAGACGAGGCCGCCGGAAGCCACATAGCGGCGCAGCACCTCAAGCCCCTCGTCGCGCATGACGCCCGCGACCACGGAGATGCCGCGCAGGGCCAACTGGTGGGAGTAGTCCGGCGGAGTCGGACCCTCATCGAATCCCACCGCGGCGATGACGTCGCCGGATGTCGTGGAGTAGACCACCTCACCCACCCCGGACCATACGACGGCCCCCAAGCACATCGCGCACATCTGGCTACTGCTGACCAACTGGAGTGGCGGCCGTGATGGGGCCCCGAGGTCGTAGGTCCTCAGCGACGACTGGGCCAGCCCAATCGCAAGCACTTCGGCGTGGGCCAGGCTCGTGTTCTCCGCTACGACGCGGTTGACGCCCACCGAGACCAGGCGCCCCGAGTCCTTCTCGAACACCGCCGCGGCAAAGGGCCCACCCGTGCCCCGTTCCACGTTGCGCATCGCCAAGGCCAGGACGAACTCCATCCGATCGGTCAGATGGGCCAGCGGGGCAGGGCCATCCACGTCACGAACCCAGGGCGGCAGGCTCATGGTCAGCGTTGTGGCCAGCATCGGAGCCCCTCTCGTCCCGGGATCGACCGTACGCTGTCGCCCTCCGCCGCCGATATCCAGCAGACCCTGCTGACGACGCGGACGGAGCCGACGCCCACTCCTGGTCCACAAGACCGGATTGCGCGGGTCAGGCCCCAAGGGTCATCAGCCTGCCGGCGTCACAGGCCCATGGTGCGCCCGATCAGGTCCTTCATGATCTCGTTCGTCCCGCCCCCGATCGGGGTCCATCGCATATCCACCCAGGCCTGGGCGATCGGGTACTCGGTCAGGTATCCGTATCCACCATGGAGCTGCAGGCACCCATCGATGACGCGTTGCTGCAGATCCGTGGCCCACCACTTCGCCATGGCGACCTCGGCCGAGGACAGCGAGCGATCGGACCATTCGGCGATGCACCGGTCGATGAACACCTGACCGATCGTCAGCTCGGTCTGCATCTCCGCCAACCGGAAGCGTGAGTTCTGCAGCGACCCGATCGGCTTGCCGAACGCCTCACGATCCTTGCAGTACGCCAGGGTCCAGGTGAGCGCGGCACGCGCGGCAGCGATCGCGTTGACCGCGATGATCATGCGCTCCTGATCGAGCTCCCTGCCCATGAGGTACAGACCTTGGCCGGGCTGACCGATCAGGTTGGCCTTCGGCACCCGCACGTCGTCCAAGAACACCTCGACGGTGTCCTGGGCATGCCAGCCGATCTTCTTCAGCGGCCTGCTGATGGTGACCCCGTCGGTCGGGACCTCGATCGCGAGCAGGCTCACCCCCCACTGCTTGAACTCGGGGTTGGTCACACAGGACACGATGAGCAGGTCGGCGAGCACACCGTTCGAGACGAAGGCCTTGTGGCCGTTGACAACATAAGCATCCCCGTCATCGATGGCCGTCGTGCGCAGCGAGCCCAGATCACTGCCCGACGTGGACTCGGTCATGCCCACCGCAAGGATGGTCTCCCCCGTCACCATTCCGGGCACCCACCGCCGCAACTGGTCCGGGGTCCCGTAGTTCAGGATGTAGGGCGCGACGATCGTCCCGTGGACTCCGAACCCCGGTCCGGTGCAGTTCTGGGCGGTGAGCTCCTCACCGAGGATCGCGTCGTAGCGGAAGTCACTGACCCCAGCACCCCCGAACTCCTCCGGCGCCGCCATACACAGATACCCCAGCGCCCCCGCCCTCGTCCAGATCGCGCGAGGCACCACCCCATCGCTGGCCCACTGTGCGTGCAACGGGGCGATCTCGCTGACGACGAAGTCCCGTACCGACGAGCGGAACAGATCGTGGTCCTTGCCGAAGATCGTGCGTTCCATGCTCAGTCCTCGTCCCTGGTGCCGGTATGGGCTCGGAAGATCGCAGCCAGCGACTCCACGGCGGGCATCTCGAAGATGCCCTTGTGCTTGCCGTCGACCGTCGCCACCTCGAAGCTGGGCGTGTACGCGCCCCATCCCAGGTGCCAGTCACGGCCCTCGCCGCCCTGGTCCCACGACGACCGGATGAGGAGGATGGGCGCCGAGACCGGCTTGGGCTCATACGTGCGGAAGGCGCGGCGGCATGCCTTGGCGACTGTGCCGTACACGCTCTTCCCGCCCGCGCCCTCGCCCTGCCCGCCGACGTCTCCATCCCACCCGACCTGGCGGCGCTTGATGATCCGGGCTTGCGCGGTGCGCACCGCGCCCACGGCCCCTCGCCTCCGGAAGACATTCGCCGCACGCCAGACGGTGGACTTCGCCTGCCCCGGGTCGAGGGGCAGGCCACCGTCGATCACGGCGACGATGTCCACCTGCTCGCCGGCCGCCTCGAGCAGGCCGGCCATCTCCAGGGCGACGGCACCGCCGAAGCAGTACCCGATGAGCTGGTAGGGGCCCGAGGGTTGTACCTCGCGCAGCTCGCGGACGTACCGCTTTGCCATCGCGGGGACCGACTTGAGGGGCTTCGTGACGCCGTCGAGACCGACTGGTTCGAGGACGTACATCGGTTGATCCGCACCGAGCCGCTCCCACAGCTTGTGGTAGAACAGCACCCCTCCTCGCCCGCCGTGGATGCCGATGAGCGGAACCCGGGTGCCCTCGGTGTGGAGGGGGATGAGGCAACGCCGCGGGACATCCGCGCTGCTGGGACCGTCCAGCACACCTGCGAGGGCCTCGATGGTTGGGTGCACCAGCAGGGTGTTGAGCGGCAGGTCGACCTCGAACCTCTCGGAGATCGCGCCGAACAGGCCGACGGCCGCCAGCGAGGAACCACCGATGGCGAACCAGTCATCCGTGACCCCGATGTCGGGTCGGTCGAGCAACGAGGCCCAGATCTCGGTCAGGGCCCGTTCGGTCTTGGTTCGCGGTGCGACGACATCGGTGCGGTCCTCGACGACCCGGGTGACCAGGGCACCCACGCGGTCGCCCGCGGCATGGCGAACCTCGGCGACGGTTCGGTCGGCCCCCCGGGCCACGGCCTCGAGGGTGGCGACGAACTGGTCCAGGATCGCCCGGGCGCCACGGGCAGACACGCGCCGGGTGTCATACCGGAGGTGGACCGACCACGGGTCACCCATGCCGACGGCGATCGTGACCGGGGACGCGGTCGTCAGCCCGCTCTGGAAGCCCGAAAGGGTCAGGTCGGTGCCCTGTGGGTCCGCGAGGGGGAAGTTCTCAACGACCAGGAATGTCTCGAAGAGCCGGCGATGACCCGGCACGGAGCACCAGCGAGCGATGTCGTCGAGGGTTGCGTGCTCATGGGACTGCATCTCGAACTGCTGATCCCGGATCCCCTGCAACCACGCGGCAACTGTGCGCTCAGGTTGCACCTCGATGCGCACGGGCACCGCGTTCGACAAGTACCCCACGAGGCGCTCCAGCCCGTCCACCGGAGCCGTCCGACCCGAGACCGTTGTGCCGAAGACCGGCGCGCCCTGGCCCGTAAGCATGGATGCCACCACGGACCACGCAGCCAGGAACACCGTGTTGGCGGTGACCTGGGCCGCCGAAGCGGACGCCCGCAGCCGTTCGGTCAGGGCATCCGGCAGGTCCATCGACTCCGACGTGTACTCCGGAGCCGAGTGCGGCTCTGCCACGTCGATCACCAGGGGCTCGGCTCCCCCGAAGCCCTCCAGCCGACCGCGCCAGTACTCCGCGGCCGCCGCTTCGTCTCGACTCGTGGCCCATTGGACGAAGGAACGCAGGGCACCCTGCGGCTCCGGTCGCGCCGGTGCCGCGGATCCAGCCCCGAGCTGGTGGTAGGCCTGCATCAGGTCCTCGAGCACGATGGCCGACGACCACCCATCGAGCAGGATGTGGTGGCAGGTCCAGACGACCTCCGCCCGGGAGTCGGTCATGCGGGCCACGGACACCCGCATCGCCGGAGCCACGGAGAAGTCCAGGCCCCGCTGCCGATCCTCGTCAAGCAGCGACTCCAGCGCCGTGGCCTGGTCCTGCAGGTCGAGCGAGCGCCAGTCACGGACATCCACGGGCACGGCCACCGCGCGACGGACCACGGCCAGCGGGGGCCGGCCGTCCCGCTCGTGGATCGAAGCACGCAGCGCCGGATGCGCCGCGACCACGCGCCCCCAGGCCTGCTCGAAGCGCTGCTCGTCCAGCGAGCCGGTCAGGGTGAAGCGCACCTGCAGGAAGCCCGGATCCTCATCACCGGGCAGCCCCGAGAAGAGCACGAGCACATGCTGGTTGGCCAGCAGGGGCAGCACATCCTCGACGTTCTTGCGTGCCGAGCCCGCATCCGCGGGAGCACTGCGCGGGTCGCTGGTCATGTCAGCCCATCCAGGAAGTCATCGAGCTCATCCTGCCCGAGGCCGGCCACCGGGAAGTCCGAGGGGGTGAAGCCCCCCGCCTCGCCGCTGAGGCACTGGTCGATCAGGGTCCGGAGCTCTGACATGTGGGCATCAGCCAGTCGCTGGATCTGCCCATCACGCAGCGGATCAGAGTGGTACCAGCGAACCGTCAGACCCGCTTCGTCGACGAACGCGACGAGCTCGAGCTCATGGGTCATGCGGTTCTCCGGGTGACGCGACGAGGCATCAGGGGACGGCAACGGCTCGAGCAGGCCGCCGGCCTCGACATCGCTGCGTCCGAGGTAGTTGAACAGCAACGACGGCTCGTTCATCGTCGTCAGCTCGGGGTGATGCCTGGCATAGCGCTGCACCGCGTAGTCCATCGCATCGGGCGCAGCGGCCCTGAGCGCCTCCTTGGTCCGCTTGAGCTCCGAGGCCCTGTCCGGCCCCCGCTCCAGTGCTAGCGGGTACTGCACGGTGAACCAGCCGACGGTCCTGGAGACATCCAGTCCCCCGGTCGGAACGCGGCCGTGCCCCTCGAGCATGAGGTGCAGCGTCCCGGCACCGTCGGCCAGGACGGCGGCGAGCGCCGTGAGGATCAGCTCCTCCGGCCTGGTGCCGTAGGCATCGTTCGCGTCCGTCATGAGGTGGGAGGTCGTCTTCCTGTCGAGCTGGCCCAGGACGGACCTGCGCTCTGCCTCGAGCCCGGGCTCAGGTGGCTGCTGCGCTCCTGAAGGAAGTTGCGAGCACCACCTCGCGAGGCCCGCGTCGGTACTGGCCGTGAGGTGCTGCTCGGTCCAGGCTGGAAACGACGTCGTCCGGGCGGGCAGGCTGACGGGGGCACCGGAGAGCGCCATTGCGTAGGCGGCGGTGAGGTCCTCGATCAGGATGGACCACGAAACGGCGTCGACCACGAGGTGGTGGGCCACGATGCACAGCACGGACCTTCCCGGTGGCGTCACATCGATGATCGCGGCGCGCACCACTGGTCCACTGCCGAGGTCCAGTTGGCCCTGGAGTCCGGCGACGATCGGGTCGAGGTCACCCGACGGCGACGAGATGCGCTCCAGTTGGGTTCCCGCCTCGTCGCCGATCGACTGGTGCCATTGGCCATCGCGGCTGAGGAATCGCGCCCGCAGCATGTCATGGTGGTCGAGGACTGCTGAGAACGCCGCACGCAGCGAAGTCTCTTCGAATCCCTCGGGCAGGGCGAAGAGCATCGCTTGGTTCCAGTGCTGGGGCACCGCCAGATCCTGGTCGAAGAACCACGCCTGGATCGGTGACAGAGGTGCAGGACCCGTGACTCGGGAGTTGCCGGTCGGCGCGTGGGTAGTCTGGCGAGCGTTCGCCGCAAGCTGCTTGATCGTCGAGTCGGTCGCGATCCTGCCGGGTTCGATGTGGAGGCCGGCCTGGCGAGCTCTTGAGACCATTCGAATGCTCACGATGGAGTCTCCACCGAGGGAGAAGAAGTCGTCGTGGATCCCCACGGTTGCCACTCCCAGCAGGTCGCGCCAGATGTCGGCAAGCAGTGCTTCCTCGGGGGTGCGCGGCTTGACGTGCCCGGTGTCCGGTGCTCCGCCCTGGGTGCGCGGGTCTGGTAGCGAGGCCGTGTCCAGCTTGCCGTTGGGCAGCTGCGGAATCGCATCGAGTGCGATGAGGACGTCCGGGACCATGTAGTCAGGCAGCGCCCCGCGAAGTGTCTCGGTGACCGCACGCGCGTCGAACGCTGGCCCGCTCGGCACGGCGTAGGCCACAAGCTGCGCGCCGGCCCGTCCAGCCAGTGGCCGCGCGATCACCGCGGCCTGCTTCACCTCGGGGTGCGCACGCAGTTCCGCTTCGATCGCGGCCGCCTCGATGCGGTGACCGCGGATCTTCAACTGCTGATCGGTCCGGCCCAGGAAGCTCAGGGTCCCCTCGGGCGAGAACGCCGCCAGGTCTCCGGTGCGGTAGATGCGCTTCGGCTGACCACCGATGCTGATCGTCAGGAAGCGTTCAGCCGTGAGGTCCGGGCGACCGAAGTACCCGAGCGCGACCCCGGCACCGCTGACGCACAGCTCCCCCGCGAAGCCGAGCGGGACTCGATTGCCGTAGGCGTCGAGGAGGTGGATCTCGGCCCCGGCGATCGGCCGCCCGATCGGCAGGGCGCGACCGACGTCGCGCGCGTGGGCCCGGTGCGCCGTGCACCAGACCGTGGCTTCCGTGGGTCCGTACTCATTGTGCAGCTCGGCGCGACCTCCCTTGTCGAGATGAGAGGCCAGTACCCCGGCCGGACACGCCTCCCCGGCGACGATCGCCACTCGGAGCGAGGCAAGCTCGCCGCCCACCGCGTGGTCGAGGAGCACCTGGTAGAGCGTGGGAAGGCACAGCGTGTGAGTGACCTGCTCGTGCGCGGCCAGCGCGAGAAGCGCATCGACATCCTGCTCGAGACCCGGATCAGGAAGGACCAGGGCCCCACCTGTCGTCAACGTCCAGAAGATGCCGGCGACGGAGCTGTCGAAGGCGTAGGAGGACAGCAGCAGGAAGCGACCCACAGGCTCCCCGTAGTGCGGGGAGCGTGCCCTCGTGGAGGCTGCCAGGGAGCCATGCGACACCATCACCCCCTTCGGACGTCCGGTTGACCCGGACGTGTGGATCACGTACGCGACACCGTCCAGGGAGACCGAGGGCAGCGCCACGGCCGGATCGTCGGCCTCATCACGATCGACCAGGACAAGATCGGCAGCGTCCCCCAGCGCCTCGGCCAGCGAGTCGGCCAATGGGGAGTTCGTCACGATGGTGCCGATGCCGGTGCCCTCGACCAGCCCCATCACATGTGCGCGCGGATACGTCGGGTCAAGCGGAACGTAGGCCGCTCCAGCCTTGAGGATCCCGAGGATCGCGATCACAAGATCCGCGCCGCGAGGCAGGTGCAGCCCGACCGGGGCGCCGCCGGTGACACCTGCCCGGACCAGGCGCCTGGCCAGCCGCGACGATTCCGCGTCCAGCTCGGAGTACGTGACACTGCGGCCCGAAGACGCCACGGCCTGCCGGCCGGGGTCGCGCGCAGCAACATCGTCGATCATCTCCACGACCGTCCGAGGATCCACCGTGAGATCCGGCCCCCGGGAGAAGGCCGCGATCCGGGCATCGTCGGAAGGGCCGACGAGGCTGAACCCCGACAGCATCCCATCCGGGTCGGCGATGAACCCACGAGCGACAGCGACGACCTGTGCGAACAACGCGTCCACCGCAGCCTCGGAGAACCTCGACCTGTCGTGGACGACTCCCAGCCTGATCTCGTCGCCGGGGATCACCAGGACCGCCAAGGGGTAGTTGCTCTGCTCGATGTGGCGCGCCGGTCCCAGCGTGATCGAATCGCCGAGCCGTCGACCACCGCCAGGTGGGTAGTTCTCGAACACGACGATGCTCTCGAACAGGGACTCGCCACCCGGCACGTCACTCCACCGCTGCACGTCAGCCAGTGAAGCCAACTCATGGCGCCGGTCGTCGAGCTGCCCCCTCTGGATGTCGCTCAGCAATGCGCCGAGCCGCTGCGCTGGCGGCAACGAGACCCGGGTGGGGAGGGTGTTGATGAACAGCCCGGTCGCCCGCTCGGAGCTGTCCAGGCCCGGCGGGCGTCCCGCGACCGTGGTCCCGAAGACCACATCCCTCGTCCTGGCCCAACGCCCCACAACCAGCGCCCAGACTGCGACGAAGACCGTGTTCAACGTGACCTGATGACTGCGTGCCAATGCAGCCAGGTCGTCGGACATCGCCTGATCCAGGCTCCGGTACTCGGTTCGGTACCCCGTCGACCCCTCCGAAGAAGGGAGCCCGGGCACGGTCAGGTCGAGGGGCTCTGCATACCCAGCGAGCCTGCGGGTCCAGTAGTCCCGCTCGGCCTCGGTGTCCCGGTCGACGTAGTACGCGACGAAGTCGCGGTACCGCGGCGGGTCCGGGAGCATGACCGGTCGACCGTCGACCGATGCCCGATACGTCCCGAACAGCTCGTCAAGCAGGATCTGGGCCGACCAGCCATCCGCGATCAGATGGTGGAAGGACCACACCCACTCCCACTGCCGGTCCCCCGTCCGGATCAGCAGCATCCGCGACAGCGGCGCCGCGGCAAGATCGAACCCCTGATCCCGGTCCAAGGCGAGAATGCGCGCCATCTCCCCATCCCGATCCGCCTCCGGGACACCGGTCAGGTCGATGTGCTCCCACGGGTGCTCGACCTCCGCACGGACAACCTGCAACGGGTCGTCGAGGCCGTCCCAGACGAAGGCCGTCCGCAACGTGTCATGACGCGCCACCACCGATGCCCACGATGTTCGCAGCACCTCGGGGTCGAGGTCTCCACAGACCGGTGTCACGATCTGATTGACGTACACCCCAACACCGGGATCAGCCACGCTGTGGTAGAGCATGCCCTCCTGCATGGCCGTGAGCCCGTACGCGTCGACAGCGCCGGCCAGGCCCGCCTCGCTCACGAGGCACCCCGTGCCGTGCCCAGCGCGGCTGCGAGCCTACGCATCGTCGAAGCGTCCAGGTCCCCGATCCCCTCCGAAGCACCGCCTCGCCCCGGGGCGCTGAACGCCTCGACGAGGTCAGTGATGTGGGCTGCCATGGTCGAGGCGGCCGAGGCGAGCACGGCCCCGTCGTTGCCCGTCCAGTCGAGCACCAGCACGTCATCGTCGATGTAGGCCGTGATCTCGGCGCCGAACCCGGCGACTGCGTCGGCGGGTCGGGCAAGGCGAATCACTCCTTCCCGCTGCATCGAGCCATCAACGCGCGGGGCAGCCACACGACCGAGGTAGTTCACCACCCCATGGATCCCCGAGTCCAGTGCGAGCGACTCACGCAGCGACACGTCCGGGTGGATCTGCTGGCTCGCCCACAGCGCCTCCTGGGCGCGGGTCAGCGCCGACCCGGCGCCCCGGTCTACCAGGCTCATGCTGACTCCGTCATCTGGCGGGACTCGACGAGCGCCGCCATCGTCGTCGCGGAGCGGAAGTTCTCGATCGTCACGTCGTGCGGGGCGATCGTGACCCGGAACTCCTTCTCGAGGTAGTCGATCAGCCTCGTCACACCGAGCGAATCGATGGTTCCGTCCAGGACGACCTCATCGTCGATCCCCACCTCCCTGGCCCCGTCGAGCAGGTGGGCGCTGATGAACTGGGCAATCGACTGCTGTGTGCTCATGGGTGGGCTCCAGCCATGGTGGCATGTCCTGCTTGGGCATCGGTCTGAAGTCTGAGTCGATCGATCTTCCCCGTGGACGTGCGTGGGAACCCGTCCCGCACGGCGATCGACGCGGGGACAGCATACGTCGGAAGCGCGCAGGCGGCATGGGCCCTGATGTCCTTCACGCTGGCCTCCGATCCCGGGATCAGGATCACCTCGGCGTGTGGCTGGAGGCTGCCCTCGGCATCCGCGAGCGCATAGACAGCTGCCTCGTGGATGGACGGGTGCTCGAGCAGGACTGCCTCGACCTCGTCCAGCTCGACCCGGTTGCCACGCGCCTTGATCTGGCGGTCCCGCCTGCCCAGGAAGGCCAGATCCCCCTCCTCGGTCGGGGATACGAGGTCTCCGGTGGCGTGATAGACATCGGGTCTCCCGCCGACCCCGGCAACGTTCACAAGGGACCTGTCGTTGAGATCCCCGCTCATTGCCTGTATTCGTGTCCTACGCGCTGCGTTGGGTTGGGGCCCTTCCGGGTCAACTCGGCCTGGTTCGGCGACATGGTCCGGAACTGGCTGGTGCTCGCGGCGTGAATCCGGCTGACGTGAGGCACGCGTTGATGCGAGCGCGGCACATGGCCTAGGATCTGGCCGCATCGCGAGAGCAGCGGCATCGCGAGGGCTGCGGCATCGGAGGGCGTGATGGTGAGCAACAACCTGGTGACACGGGTGGGCGTGCGTGTCGGCCTGCTGGCGGTGACGACACTGCTCCTGGTCCTCAGTCAGGTGAGCGCGGCCTTCGGGCACAACGCAAGCGAGAGCTACGTGTACCTGGACGTCTACGACAACACCGTCGAGGGTCGCGTCGAGTACCCGGTCAACGACCTGAACGAGGTGCTGGGAACAGAGTTCCCGAAGGACCCCGCCGGTGCCCTTGAGGCTGCCGAGGAGAACCGCGATCTGCTGCACGAATACTCCGAAGAGCACCTCGCCATGTCCGGTCAGGGTGGCGCCGAATGGCCCCTCGTCTTCGGTGACCTCGAGACCCTTGGCGCCCCCGGCGGTGCCTACATCATCGTGAACTTCGAGGTTGATCGGGAATTCACGGAAGTCCCGAGGTCGTTCACGGTCGCCTACGACGGGATCATCCACGCCAAGCCTGACCGTGATGCCCTGCTGATCATCGGCACGGACTGGGGCTCGGGGACGTTCAACAACGAGGCCAGTGAACTGCTCCGATTCACCCCCGACCAGAGCGTCCAGACGGTCGACCTCGGCGCCACGTCGTTCTGGAGTGGCTTCACCGGGGTCATCCTCCTCGGCGCTGAGCACATCGAGATCGGCTCGGACCACATCCTGTTCATCTTGGCCCTGCTGCTGCCCTCAGTCTTGGTGTTCTCCAAGCTCGCCGGATGGCAGCCGGCGGCGAGTTTCGGATCCAGCCTGTGGCGCGTGCTCAAGATCGTCACCATGTTCACCATCGCCCACACCATCACGCTCACGCTCGGTGGCTTGGGAATCATTGTGTTCCCGCCGGCCCTCGTGGAGACGGTCATCGCCGTCTCGATCATCCTTGCGGCCCTCCACAACATCAGACCGGTCTTCGCGAACAAGGAATGGATCATCGCGTTCGTCTTCGGGCTGTTCCACGGATTCGGGTTCGCTGGTCTCCTGGCGGACCTCGGCCTGACGCAGAGCCGACAGTTCGTCTCCCTGCTCGGGTTCAACCTCGGCATCGAACTGGGCCAGGCGACGATCATCCTGATGATCTTCCCGGCGTTGTACATCGCCCGGAGGACGCGCGCCTACCTGCCCGCCATGTACGTGGGCTCCGTCACGCTCATCGCGATCGCCAGTGCGTGGGTTCTTGATCGGGCCCTCGGCGTCGACCTGGGCATCGACCGATGGGTCTCTGCGGTCCTCATGTGGCCTCGCTCCTCCCTGCTGATCGCCGCGCTGTACGCGGCGGCAGCCGCCCTCTACGCCTACGACAAGCGCAAGGACGCCCTGATCCCCGTTGCAACTGCTGAGACAACGGTCCAGGTGGGAGAAACGTCGCTGGCCGGCGAGAGAGCGGGATAGCTCACGTCAGAGTCGTCGCGCTCCTGGCCCTGGGCCTGCTGTTCGTCGTCCCTGACCGGGCCTGAGCCGCCGAGAACGCGGCTCAGCCGAAGCGCGCCGCCGGGGTGGTGCAGGTGCTGTACGGGGGGCTCCGGTGGTTGACCGCCCAAGACCAGATCTGGCACCAGAGCAAGCCGGGGGTGCCTGGCAACAACGAGGGCGGGGACCGCTTCGGGTCCAGCGTGGCTGCCGGGGATGTCGACGCCGACGGGTACGCGGACCTCGTCGTTGGGGTCGCTGAGGCTGTCGGAGACGTCATTGTCGCGGGTCGAGTGGTGCTCTTGCGCGGGGGCCCGGGTGGGCTGATCTCTTCCGGGGCGCAGACGTGGCGGCAGGGGCTGGCGGGCATTGCCGGTCAGCCTGCGGTGGCGGAGATGTTCGGCCATGACCTGGCGGTTGGGGACGTCAACGGCGACGGACACGACGACGTGGCCATCGTCGTCAAGACGGAGTCGGACATTCCGCCGGATGATGGGCAGAACGGTTCGGCGGTGCACCTGCTGTTCGGCGGTCCGACCGGTCTGACCTCGGCAATGACCACCGACCTCCTCAGCGGACAGGAGATCTATGCCCGGCTCACGGCGACGTTCGGTGACTTCAACCGGGACGGCCGAGCCGATCTGGTGCTGGCATCGGCGGACTCACCGGAGGTGGTGCTGCACGGCCACGCAGATGGTGTGCACGTCGCACCCTTGACCGCGGAATGGGGGCGGGATCATCCCAAGGCGGAGGACCCGGCAACGGCATACCCGAAGTGGTCGTCGCGTTGGGTTGCGCCCTTGATGCCTCGGCTGTCCTGATGCCAGATCGTGATCTGCGCGGGCTTGCCTGACCTGGTTCCCTGGAGCACCGAAACCTTCCCGGCGGCCCTGTCGGAGGAGACCTTCGCCGAGCTGTCGGCCACGACCAGCCAGTCGTGGGTTCCGCCGCTGAGCGCCAGCCCGGCCACGGCGTCCACGTTGCCCACTGGCCAGCGCACGATCTCTGTGCCGAGGCCCGAACTGGTCCCGCGGATGAGCGCCATGCCCTCCGTGACCGCGACGGCCAGTTCGGTATGCCCGTCACCGGTGAAGTCTCCGCAGGCCAGAGCCCCACTGCGCTCGTGCGCCTCGTCGACAACGTCAGGCAGTGACCACACGGCATCCACGCCCGGCTTGCCCGCGGCAGGCAGCGGTGCGGGGTGCAGGCCATCGACCTGACCATGGAGCACGGCAACCTGACCCGGCCACCTGTCCTGAGCAGACACGGCCAGGTCGGCCCGCCCATCACTGTTGAAGTCCGACAACGCCATGTGACCGAAGAACGCGGGATCCAGCCCCAGCTCGGTCGGCCCGAAGAACTGACTACCGGACAGGACCAGTCCGCTGCGGCTTCCCAGCAGCAGGTGCACCGCCCGACCGATCAGGGCATCAGACGACGGGACAATGTCCGTCTCATCATGCACCTGGATCACCAGGTCATCGGGACCGTCGCCGTTCACGTCACCGGCCACCAGGCGCCACCCGAACCCCTCCGCCTGACTCGGCTGGCTGGGCAACCCTGCCCGGCCCTGCCGGATCTTCTCGGCGCCCGCAGAGGTCAGCCCAGCACGTGATCCGCGCAGGACCACCACATCCCCGGCGCCCCGGGCATGTCCAACATCCTCACTCGGTGCGCCGACCGCCAGGTCGGCGAATCCGTCACCATCAAAATCACCGGCAGCCAACGCCCAACCGAAGAGGTCATCCGCCTCGTTGCTCCCCGGCACGCCCTTCTTACCCTGATGCCAGACCTGGTCCCGCGCAGTCAACCCCTTCGGCCCCCCGTAGAGGACCTGCACCGCACCCGCATCCCGGTGACCCCCCACGTTCTCCCACGGGATCCCCACGGCCAGATCGGCGTACCCATCACCGTCGAAATCAGCCGAGGCAAGCGTCGTACCGAAGCGGTCGCCGTTCTCGAGCGCGCCCTTCACGCCCTTGCGCCCCTGATGCCACAACTGATCACGCGCAGTGGCTCCCTTCGCCGACCCGTACAGCACCTGCACCGCCCCCGGGTTCCGCTTGCCCCGCAGATCCTCACCGATGACCCCGACCGCCAGATCCGCGAACCCATCCCCATCGAAGTCGAACAGCATCGCCGCACCGTCGGCGGCCACCGCCGCACCAACACCGACCGGTGACACCGCCGGGGCCAAGCCCCCCACCACAACGAGTGCGGCACCCACCGCAACCACGCGCCTCATCACCAAACCCTCCCCGGCCCCCCGCACGACGACCTACTCGCACGCTCCACCCCGTGCGACCTGGGCACAAGAGTCCTTCGACCTCCGCCCCGCTGGATCGGCCTGCGGCTCCTCGCCCGACACGATGGGCGGCGCAATGACGCGGTCGCCTCGGCGATTGGTGGGACAAGCATCGGTGGCAGGCTTCTGGCATGACACGTGACGAGGCCAGGGACGAGAGCCCGGGTCGGATGGGCGGTACGCCCGAGCGGCCAGCACGCTTCTTCGACACCCCTGAGGAGTTCGGTGCCTGGCTGGCGCTGCACCACGACACCGCGACCGAGTTGTGGATGGGCCTGAAGAAGAAGCACGTCGCCGATCGCGGCCTGACATGGGAGCAGGCGGTGCCCGAGGCGCTGTGTTGGGGGTGGATCGACTCGGTCGTCCAGCGCATCGACGACGGCATCCGGCGGCAGCGCTGGACCCCTCGCAAGAAGGCCTCCCACTGGAGCAAGATCAACCTCGACCTCGTCGAGAAGCTGCGCGTGGAGGGGCGGATGCAGCCCAGCGGGTTGGCGATCTGGGAGCAGCGTCGTCGCGAGGAGGCGGGCTACAGCCAGAAGGGCCCGGAGGTCGGGCTCCCCGACTCCTACGCCACCCGATTGGCTGCCTCTCCCGCGGCCACGGCCTTCTGGGGGACATCGACCGGGACCTACCGCAAGTTCTGCACGGTCTGGGTGATCTCGGCCAAGCAGGAGTCCACCCGCGACCGCCGGATGACCCAACTGATCGAGAGCTGCGCCGCCGGCGAGCTCGTGCCGAACCAGCGCTACGGCGACGTGCCGAGTTGGGTGCAGCGGGCCGCGGCGGCCGCCGCAGCAGCGCGGTGAGCGTTGAGACGCACGGCGGGGGTCGCGGCGTTGACCCGTAGCAGGTGAGGCCCGAGCCCACCGGTGACCCGCAGCACGGTCACGGACCCATCCCAATCTCGGCTGAACCCGCGCGCCCGACTGGCGGCGGCGTGACCTGGCCGCCTTCGCGGCGGAAGGACCGCACCCATTCGAGGTTGCCGCGCCTGGGGATTGTGGTGAGCTCCCCGACCCGTCCAGACGTGCTGGCCCACCTCAGCCGACGTGGGATCCGAAGAAGTCCCTGGCCTCGGCGGTTCCCTTGATCCCGGGGCTGTCCTGGTGCCACACCGTGGCGGGTCCGGGCGTCCCGTCGGCGGTGCCCTGGGCCACTGTCACGTACCCGGGCCGGTCGAGTCCGTCAACCGCGCCTTGCTGGTACGCGCACAGGAACCACACGTGGCTCCCGCCGCCGAGGGGCAGCGCGTTCGACTTCGGGCAGCGGCCAGACCACTCAGGCCACCGCACGGCGGTGGGACCCAGCCCCTTGCTGGCCCCGAGCAGCACATCCCGCCCGACCCGCAGATCGACATGGCCGTCGCCGGTCAGGTCCCCGGAATCGGTAGTGGCGTCCCAGAGCTCCGAGTCCGGACCGAGCTCCATGGTCCCGTCGGAGCCGGGTTGGCCCACCGGGCCCAGCGGACGCGGACGAAGGCCGCCGGCCCGCCCGTGAAGCAGCGCAACCGTGAATCCGCTGGTCAGCCCTGAGTCGTAGGTGGCCAGGGCCAGGTCGTCGCGGCCGTCACCGTCGAAGTCATCGAGGGTGATCCTGCGCTCCCCGAGGAAGTGCCGGGGCATGCCCAGATCGGCCAGGTCGAACAGCTGGCTTCCGGACGCGGTCAGCCCCTTGGTGCCGCCGAGGATCACGTGCAACTCGCCGCTCTCCCATTCGCCTCTGACGACCAAGTCGTCACGGCTATCGCCGTTGACATCCCCAGTGGCCAGATGTGTCCCGAACTGGACGTAGCGGGTCAACTGGCTGTCAAGGCCGGGCGACCCCTGGTTCCAAGACTGCGCGCCGGCCGATGTCAGGCCCGAGGCCGAGCCACGCAGGACCACGACACGGCCTGCGTACTTCTTCCCCCGGACTTCCTCTTGACCGATACCGATGACCAGGTCGGCGTACCCGTCGCCCTGGAAGTCACCCACCTCAAGGGAGTACCCGAAGTAGTCGCCGGCCTGGTTCCCGCCGGGCACGCCCGCCTTGCCCTGATGCCACACCTGGTCACCGGCAGCGGTCAGCCCCGCCGGGCTGCCGTACAGCACCTGCACCGCGCCCGCGTTCTTCTTGCCCCCGATGTCCTCAGAGGGGATGCCGACGGCGAGGTCGGCGTACCCGTCCCGGTCGAAGTCCCCGGAGGTGAGCCGCTGGCCGAAGCTGTCCCCACGCTCAAGAGCGCCCTTGACTCCCTTGCGGCCCTGGTGCCACAACTGGTCATGAGCCGTCAGCCCGGACGCCGATCCGTAGATCACCTGCACAGCGCCGGCGTTGGACTTGCCCCGCAGGTCCTCACCCTTGATCCCGATCGCCATGTCGGCGAAACCATCACCGTCGAAGTCGAATGGCATCGCCGCTCGCGTGGCTGCCGAAGCAGTATCCACGCCCATCGGCGTCACCGCCGGCGTGACCACACCACCAACGAGAACCAAACCCATCCCCACCAACAACGCACGCTGCATGACGCCACCCCGTCCCATATCCAGTTGACCCAGTTTCCATGCTACTTGGGACGGCTGGGACCTGAAGTGCCGAACGTCCTGCGTCGCGGGCGGGGCGAAGCGCCCGATCGGGCAAGGCTGAGACTTGCCCGGAACGGCAGCGAGAACTCGAGGAACCGCTCACGCATGCTGAAGCCCGGGCCGGACCTGGACCTCGGTCGGCAGGCCGTGATACTCCAGCTTGGGGGCGCCTCCGACAGCCGGAGCCCTTCGGCCCCGGGTCGTCGCAGAGGACGGAGCTCGCCCGCCACGCGGCGAAAGGGCTAGGGGCCCGGTGTGGTGAGGTGAGTGTCGGAGCGGACCTGTGCCCGGTGATGATTGGTGGCTAAGTTGGCAAAGTTGGCTAGTTGGGCATAACTGGTCCCATGAGCGTTGAACCAGTTGAGTGGTCGGTGAGCCAGGCGCGGGATCGCTTCTCCGACGCGGTCAATCGCGCCGCGTTCGGTGGGGAGATCACCTACGTGACTCGCGGACGTGGTCACGCGCGAGCAGCCGCGATCGTCCCAGCCGACCTGGTCGAGGCCTACGAGTCGCTGATCGACCAGCAGGACGGCGCGGTCGCAGCGCAGCGCCTCGCCGACATCGACGCTGGTCGCAGTCAGGTCATCTCCGCTGACGAGGTCTAGCGGGACCTCGGCTTGTGAATGGCCCGACCCGCCACACAGTCGGATCCGACCCCACAGCCCGCAAGGAGCTGGACAAACTCGACCGGCAGGCGGCCCGACGGATCGCACGAGCAATCGCCGCTCTCGGCACCGAACCACGACCAGCAGGGTGTCGGCGACTGGTCGGAGACGACGCGCTGTGGCGAATCCGGGTGGGCGACTACCGCGTATCTACACCAACAAGGACACCGAACTGATCGTCCTCGCGCTGCGGATCGCCCACCGACGCGAGATCTACCGGCGGATCTGACGCTGCGCGACGAAGTCGGCCCCACTGGCCGCCGCAGCTCATCCCCATTCACGCAGACGTAGACGGTGCTTGACGAGGTGCCCCCCGTGTACGGGCTGGGGAAGCTGACCACCGCCGCATCGACCTCGGCGAGGACTTCGCGCAGCAGTGCGGTGAACACATGGGCGTCACTGGAATCGCCCAAGGCCGGACGGTGATCGGCCACGGGCTCCCGCCGGGCTGCGCCTGGTCGTCTCGCGAGCGCCGTCGAGGCCGGTCACCCAAGACCGCTCACGAGCGCTTTGACCATTGATCCGTCTGGCGTTGCGTAAGGCCCTCGGGTGTACGTCAAGTGGCCGTAGCCCTCGTCGTCGTCGCGGACCGCCGCAGACACTGAATGCCCAGCAGCGGTCTCGCTAGGTGCGTCGATCTGGGCGGAAGCGACGCTTGCACAGCCGAGACCGCCCACCGTGTTGGCGATCCGCCCGCCGGCATCATCGACCACGACCTGCACGACCGTCCGCCCGTCGAGCCCGAGCAACCTTGTGGTACCTTGCTCGACCTGGCTCAGGTCTCGCTGCGCATGCGTACTCCTGAACAAGCTCGTGACCTCACTTCGTGACCATGAACTGCGTCGACAAGTATCACCGAGGTCCCGGGCCCTCCACGTCACCGACAGCAAGGCCGCGAGCCCGGCCGAGAGCCCGCAGAGCACGGGCCAGCACGAGTCGTGCGGCTATCCTCGAGCGTGACGATCGACTAGGCGAGGGAGTCGAATGACGGACGAGTTGCGTTCCGCGGCCGCGCAGCGTCGTGGTGACCCCGAGCGGGTGAAGGCGTTCACCGACGGGGTGTTCGCCATCATCATCACCATCCTGGTGCTCGAGATCAGTGTCCCGCCGAACCTGAGCGAACAGTCACTCGCCGAGGCCATCGACGAACTCCGTCCCGAGATGACCGCCTGGGTCATCAGCTTCCTGATCACCGGGATGTACTGGGTGTGGCACCGCGACCTGTTCAACCAGGTCCGGGCAGTCAACCGGGACGTGGTGTGGCTGAACCTGCTCTTCCTGCTGCCGGCCGCCCTCATCCCGTTCGCGGCCTCCGTGCTCGGGGAGTACCCCGACGTCCCCCTCGCGCTGCACGCCTACGGGGTGGTCCTCATCGCCGCCTCCGTGCTGCGCTGGGTGCTGTACGCCTACGTGACGCGGCGCCCGGAGCTACTCTTCGAACCCCCCAGCGATCGGCAACGCCGAATCGGCGGCCTGCTCGCCACAGCACCGATCGCCATCTACCTCCTCGCCATGGCCGTCGCGACAACCGCCCCGAGCGTCAGTGTTGCCCTCTACCTGGCGCTACCCCTGCTCTACTTCGCGCTGATCACCCTCTTGCGGAGCCGACCCAGCACCCGCTCCGAGGCCGAGGACTACGGCTGACCGGCGCGCCCATCGGCCACCACACGGGCGGCGCCAACTGCCCGCTCCGTTTCGACCCGCGTCAACCGCACGTCAGACCTCGTCGCCCTTCTTGACTCCACCCAGTTCTCGGCGTCGCCCACCGCCCGGGGTTGGGATGCGCCCAAGTGATGCGCTTCCACGGCCGCGGTCCACTGGCACTGCGGCTGCGTCAGCACGCCCGCGAGGTCCGTGACCTGATCGGCCAGGCCGGAGGCAGCAACGTGCGGGTGTTCGGCTCGTTCGCCACGGGCACCGAGCAGACCGGGTCCGACATCGACCTGCTGTTCGACATGGGCACGCCGATTGGCCTGATGGAGCTCGGGGCGCTGGAGCGACGTCTGTCGGAACTGCTCGGCGCCTCCGTCGACCTGATCCCCGCGGCTGCCCTGCGCCCGGACCTGCGTGACCGGGTCCTCGCCGAAGCGGTGACCCTGTGACCCGGACCCCGGAGGAATCGCTACGAGAGGCCCAGAAACGACTCACGCCCGATAGGCGGCTAAGTGGGGCAGGTCACCCTGCCAGCTCCGAGTCGGGTCTGAACGTCACGCACTTGCCGGGATGACGCCGGCCAACAGCATGTCGGCGCCTCCAACCCACAGGTCGAATGACCTGCCCCACCGTTTGGGTTCCAGCTCTGAGTGCTGGTGCGGCAGGTCAAGATGTCACCCACTCATGCACCGCGATCGGGCGTGCTACTCCCAGCCGGTCGTCAGCTCGGCGAAATTGGTGGTTGCTCGACGGACGGTCGCACGCCCCCACTCCAGGAGCGTGGCGGCGGAGATCGCCGTCATCCCGACCACGATGATCAAGACCCAGGTCCCCACCCCACCCCATGCAGGGAGCAGCTGGGCCAGGGGAACCACCACCAACTCGATGATCGCCACCACCACGACTGCGGCCCCGGCGGCGACCCGACGCCGTACCCGCGTCAGCACAGCCCAGCCAATGAGGCACAACCCGAGCATGGCGGCCAGGAGCGCGTAGCCCAGGGACTCGGTAATCGATTGCACCAGGCTCGGGCCGACGATGACGCCGATTCCGACCAGTTCGAGGACCACGATGCTGGGCGCAGCCGGTTCGAGTCCGCGCGTCCGGCGATCCTGGCGGACCAACGCCACGACGGCCAGCAGGGCCAGCCCGATCGGGATGGTGTACCACTGCGGGTTGCCGCTCAGGGCGTCGTTTGCGAACGCGAGCCACGCGGCGCAGCCGAGCACCGGCGATACCGTCATCGCCGGTGCGGAGTCGAGCACCAGCCCGATCACGGCCGCCAGGACAGCCCCGACCAGCAGGCTGGGAACCAGCAGCGCCGAATCCGGCAGCTGACCAAAGGCGACGGCCACGGCTGCGACGTTGGCGACGCCACCGAGCAGCACGATGGATCGCTGCCCGGTCACGGAGGAACGACGGCGGGTGACGACCAAGGCCAACGAAGACAGAAGGGAGGTCGCGGTCAACACGGCCACCTGGCCACCGGGATCGGCACCCCACAACGCGAGCGCATGAAGTTCCGCATCCAGCAGGATGATCGCACTCAGCACCCGCAGCCACTCTGCGGACAGAGGTGTTGCGACGACCTGGGCGGCGACCGCCAGGCCCATCAAGGCGGCGAAGGTAGCCGCGCTGGGATCCACGTCGCTCACATCTGCCACCAGGGCAAAGGTCGTGACCAGTGCCGTGGTGAGCCCGAAGACCGACCCCCAGGAGACGAACCACGATCGATCGAGCCTGCCGCTGCGCAGGGCACCGGCCAGGCCCAGCGTGATGGCTGCGGCAGCCAAGCTGGTCGCATCGATCGTGCGCGCTAGGGTCCAGGACTGCCAGTCGGCCATGGCCACCCACGCCCCCGAGGCCGAGAGCGCCCCACCGACCTGGCAGGCGACCCGTTCCATTGCCCCGGTCCGCCCGGCCAGCGCTGTCAACGCGATCGACAATGCCGCCAGCGCCAGGGCCAACCATCCGGAGCCCTCGGTTGCGGTGGAGGCGAGGATGAGGGTGGTGCCTGCTGCTGCGTATGTGGTGGCCAGTTGCGTGTGGTCGCGCCGCCGGACGGCGATGGCCAGGGCCAGGAGCCCGGCAGCGGCCCAGGTGACCCCGGTCTGCCCGTCGGCGAGGGTGATGCTCAGGGCGGTCAGCGCACACAGATGTGCCACCACGAACAGGCCGAGATCCCATCGCAGCCACCAGCGCCCGTGCGCCGGCAGCCGACCCGAAGCCTCGCCCAGCAGCAGCAGCCCGGCAGCGGCCAGCACACCGATCCACGGGCGGTCCGCGACCCCCTCGGGCCACAGCATCAGCACCGCCACCCACACCAGACCCGCGCTGGCCCCGGCCAGGGCCCCGACACCAGAGAGCACTGCGACCCCCAGCACGGCCCCCGCCGCGCCCAGGGTCAGCCAGCCGGCCAACGGAGTCGGCACTGCCACCCAAGCCACCACGAGCCCAGCCACAACCTCCAAGCCACCGACCACCACGGGCGGCAGGACCCCCGGATCCAGACCACCACGACCCGGGCGCCACCCCCGACCACGCACCCCGACAGCCACAGCCACCAGCACCATCGCCGACCCCACGGCGATCAGCGTCACCGCCGCGGACTGCTCACCGGCAAGCCCCCCGAACGCCCCGGAACTGCCCACAGCGACCAACCCCACCAACGGAGCCAACGCACCCCAGGCCACCCACACCATGAACACCGGACGCCGGCCCGGCACCATCAACACCACACCAGCCACCAAACAGACCAACGCCGCCGCAGCCGGCCACGTCTGCGAGGCGACCACCGGCGCCCCCAGACCGGAGACCACCGCGGACCACACCAGCACGCTGACCACACGCCCCTGCAGCGGCAGGCGAGACGCCGCCGCATACACCACCGCCGTGACCCCCGGCACAAGCACCCACCACGCATCCCCCCACGTCAGCACCCCCGCCGCGTCCAGCGCCAACGCCACCGTCACCGGAACACCCACCGCGACAGCCGCCAACGGCACGAACCTCAACCACCGATCCACCCCCGCCAACAACACCCCCACCGGCGACCGATCCAACACATCGAACCAACTGGTCACCACCCACCCAGCAGTCGCCAGGAACGCAACCCCCGTCAACCCCCAACCACTACCCGGCAGAACGAACGCCCCCACTCCCAACACATGCCCGGCCAGCGCCCACCCCCCAGCCACCCCCACCGCCAAACCCCGACCAACATGCCCCCCCACAACCAGAACCACCCCAACACCAGCCACCACCAACCCACGCACATCCCCCGACAACCCAACGGTGGAGGCGAGGATGAGGGTGGTGCCTGCTGCTGCGTATGTGGTGGCCAGTTGCGTGTGGTCGCGCCGCCGGACGGCGATGGCCAGGGCCAGGAGCCCGGCAGCGGCCCAGGTGACCCCGGTCTGCCCGTCGGCGAGGGTGATGCTCAGGGCGGTCAGCGCACACAGATGTGCCACCACGAACAGGCCGAGATCCCATCGCAGCCACCAGCGCCCGTGCGCCGGCAGCCGACCCGAAGCCTCGCCCAGCAGCAGCAGCCCGGCAGCGGCCAGCACACCGATCCACGGGCGGTCCGCGACCCCCTCGGGCCACAGCATCAGCACCGCCACCCACACCAGACCCGCGCTGGCCCCGGCCAGGGCCCCGACACCAGAGAGCACTGCGACCCCCAGCACGGCCCCCGCCGCGCCCAGGGTCAGCCAGCCGGCCAACGGAGTCGGCACTGCCACCCAAGCCACCACGAGCCCAGCCACAACCTCCAAGCCACCGACCACCACGGGCGGCAGGACCCCCGGATCCAGACCACCACGACCCGGGCGCCACCCCCGACCACGCACCCCGACAGCCACAGCCACCAGCACCATCGCCGACCCCACGGCGATCAGCGTCACCGCCGCGGACTGCTCACCGGCAAGCCCCCCGAACGCCCCGGAACTGCCCACAGCGACCAACCCCACCAACGGAGCCAACGCACCCCAGGCCACCCACACCATGAACACCGGACGCCGGCCCGGCACCATCAACACCACACCAGCCACCAAACAGACCAACGCCGCCGCAGCCGGCCACGTCTGCGAGGCGACCACCGGCGCCCCCAGACCGGAGACCACCGCGGACCACACCAGCACGCTGACCACACGCCCCTGCAGCGGCAGGCGAGACGCCGCCGCATACACCACCGCCGTGACCCCCGGCACAAGCACCCACCACGCATCCCCCCACGTCAGCACCCCCGCCGCGTCCAGCGCCAACGCCACCGTCACCGGAACACCCACCGCGACAGCCGCCAACGGCACGAACCTCAACCACCGATCCACCCCCGCCAACAACACCCCCACCGGCGACCGATCCAACACATCGAACCAACTGGTCACCACCCACCCAGCAGTCGCCAGGAACGCAACCCCCGTCAACCCCCAACCACTACCCGGCAGAACGAACGCCCCCACTCCCAACACATGCCCGGCCAGCGCCCACCCCCCAGCCACCCCCACCGCCAAACCCCGACCAACATGCCCCCCCACAACCAGAACCACCCCAACACCAGCCACCACCAACCCACGCACATCCCCCGACAACCCAACGGTGGAGGCGAGGAGCAGCCAGGTCCAAGTGCCGAGGACTGTCATGACCCAGGGGCGAACTTGGGGAGACACGGGCCCCCACCCGGCGGACACGGTCAGGGCTGCGACAGTGCCGGCCAGGAGCCAACGGCCGCTCTGGGATGCCGGGTAGTCCATCGCCGACACCAGCGCCGCCGAAGTGCCGGCCAGGGCCATCGCCCCGAACCAGAAGCGTGACCAGTAGGTGTCGTCGGCCGAGCGTCGCAGCAGCGGCCGGGTCGCCGGCACGGTGGCCATGAGCACCGCGGCGGCCGCCGCAGCCGGCGCTGCTACGGACTCCTGGGTGGCCCACCAGATCGCCCCGACGGTCGCTGCGGGAAGCACCGCCGCCGCGATGTCGAACCCTTGCGGTGCGAGTTGGACCATGTACGCCCGCGTACTGCGCCGATACGCAGCCCACAGCGCAGCCGCCGCCGTCATGGCGACGGCCCACCACGGATCCTGCCAGGTGAGCGCCAGCGCCCCTGCGGCGCCAACGGTGGGCAAGGCCAGCACCATCGGCGAAGTCCTGCGCACACTGCCCGCCTCGAGCAGCGCCACGAAACCGACGGCGGCGAAAGCGGCGGCCGGCGCCCCGCCCAGCTGCGCCGACCCCCCGAGCCCGATCCACACCACGCCCCACCAGGCGGTCTGGACCAGCAGCGCTTGGCTCGCGCTGAGTCTGGTCGCGATCAACTCAAGCAGGACCAGTCCCAGCACCCCGGTGACCGCGATCGAGAGCGCCGGGTTCGACTCGGCCATCCACGTCAGCACGGCGGCCATCGCGACGATCGGGGCACCGACCATGGCTGCGGTCATCGTCGGCGCGGCCAGCCGACCTGCTGGGCGCCAGCGCGCAGCAGCTGCCGACAGCGTCATCGCACCGGCGATGAGGCCGACCTGGACGGCGGTCACACTTGCCACGCCAGAGCCGGAAGGAACCTCCCGGCCCACTCCCATGCCGGCCAAGGCCACGGCCACCCACGCGACAGGGGCCACCAGGAATCGCAAGGCACTGTCGGGGTGATGCAACGTCCACCAGGCATAGCCGGCGCTGACACCGGCCACAGCCGCGGTCAGCGCCACGACCAGAGGGGTTCCGGTGAGATCGGGAGGCACGCCGAATCCGTCCAGGAAGGACGTGATGACCATGACGGGCAGGATCAGCCCCCCGGCCAGTTCCAGTGCCCGGCCGACGACCACAGCGCCTCGGCGAAGCAGCATCCGAGCAGCAACGAACGGAACCGCGGCAAGGGCGACTTCGGCAACGGGACGCAGGCTGCCTGAGACGTCGCCGAAGGCGAAGGCGACCAGCCCGAAGGACCCGACGAACAGCAGCAGGACCCCGAGGTACGCCAAGCCGTGCAGCGCGAGTTCCGAACTGATCGCCGCGATGGCGCTGGACCACCAGCGCGAGAAGACGCTGGGCGGGCGGAGAGCCTCATCGGCGGCCGCGGCACCGTGACCGCCACCTTCCCGTGTCGAGGCTCGGTCGTACGCAGCCGATGTCTCGAGCGCGGGGGTCACAGGTGGCGGCGCAGCCACAGGCGTCATCCACCCAGTCGGCCTCGAGAAGCCAGCTCCTGCCACACCCGGGGTTCCCACATGCGCAACAGACTCCGGGGCCGCAGCCGAGGTGGCGGGCGCGGCGGTCACCGACACCGCAGCGGCCGGGGGAATCGCCTGCGAAGGCGACGACCGTACCTTCACGACACCGGCGGTCCCGACGTGTGGCGCCGTGCCCCGACTACGTGTCACCTGTGTCGCGGGCTTGCGCTCCCCGGCTGGCGCGGCCTCGCGCTGAGCAGCGGACTGCGCCAGCATAGAATCGACGAGAGCCGAAATCGCGGCATCTTGCTCAGGCAGCAGCGACACCCGCGCGAGCATGGCGGGCAAGAACACGCTTCGGACGAACTGGATGTGGGCCGCGTCCGCGGGCCCCACTCGCCAAGGTGCCGCCGGGCTGTTCCCTACCGGAGCCGACCAGACCCGAACTCCGTTGGAGACCCAAGCCGTCCATGCCTCGCCGGACCAGAACCGCAGGTCGGCCGGGCCGCAAGGGTTGTCATACCAGCCCTTGGGATGGCCATTCTCGGCCTCCGTGGTCACAGGTGCAACGTAGCGGCCGCACCAGCGGGGCAATCAGGGCCAAAGGGCCCGAATCACCCGATCTGACCACTCCAACGCAAACTCCCGATCGCGTCGACTGCCACGGGGCCACGGCGAGGGCGACGTGATGGTGACCGCCCCGTTCGCGGAACGGGGCAGGTTCCAGGCGGCGCTCATGCCGACGCAACCCGGCCGGCCTGGTCCAGGCTCCCGGCAGCTTCCAACGGCGCCCCGATCACCAGGTCGGCCTGGCTGTGATGCCCAGGCAGGTTGTTCAGTCGGCTGATCGGTGGTGCCTCCGATGGCGCTGAGGTGCCGGTGGTGATTGAAGGTGTGGAGCCAGCCGGGTAGGGCGTCTCGGCGTGCGTTCTCTTGCATGCGCGCGCCGGCCACACCGCGCGCCAAGCCGAGCCGGCCGAGGTCCCCTCCCCGCGGAGAGCCGCCTCATCCCTCGGGCGGCAGTCTGGCCTTCACGGCATCAGGCGTGCCGAGTCGTCCGTCGCCGCCCCGCGCGTTTCGCGGCGGAGAGACGCACCTTCATGGCCGCCGTGCCGTGCAGCCCCGGCCGCCATCGCGTTCCAGGTCGCCGCCCCGAGCGCCGCCAGTTGCCTGAGACTGCGGGTCCCCTGCGGGATGTGACGGCCACTCCGTCGGCTCGCACTCAACGGGCCACGGCGGCCCGCCCCACTGGGGTCGAGGTCTCCGGTCGCAGGCTCGCCTGGCGCTGGATGAGGAGCCCGCGAAGTTCGAGGCGTTGGCCCAGTACCCTTGAATGGCAGCAGGTAGCGGCTTCGGGAGAACGACATGACTATTGCCATTGCGGCGACCGGTCTGAGGAAGTCCTTCGGGTCGACTGTGGCCCTGGATGGACTCGACCTGGAAGTCGCGACCGGGGAGGTTCATGGGTTCCTCGGACCGAACGGTGCCGGGAAGTCCGTGACGATCAGGGTCCTGCTCGGTCTGCTGCGCTCCGATGGGGGCCAGGTCAGCCTTCTGGGCGGTGACCCCTGGCACGATGCGGTTGAGCTGCATTCCCGGCTGGCGTACGTCCCCGGGGATGTGAACCTGTGGCCGAACCTCTCCGGCGGAGAGGTGATCGATCTGCTGGCCCGACTTCGCGGCGGGGTCGATCCCGTCAAGCGTGCAGGCCTCATCGAGCGTCTCGATCTCGATCCGACCAAGAAGTCCCGCACATACTCCAAGGGCAACCGGCAGAAAGTGGCGCTGGTGGCCGCCTTGGCCTCGGATGTCGAACTCCTCCTGCTGGACGAACCGACCGCCGGACTGGACCCGCTCATGGAGGCGGTGTTCCAGGAGTGCATCCTCGACGTCAAAGCCGAGGGGAGGACGGTGCTGCTCTCCAGTCACATTCTCGCCGAGGTGGAGAAGTTGTGTGATCGAGTCACGATCATCCGCAACGGCCGGACCGTGGAGCGGGGCACCCTGACCGAGTTGCGGTACATGACCCGCACTGTGGTCGAGGCGGTCACCGAGCGGGTGCCGAGCGGGTTGCATGGCTTGGCGGGGGTACATTCCCTCACAGTCGATGGCAACCGGGTGGCCTTCGAGGTCGACAGTGCGCAGCTCGACGGAGCGTTGGCGGCGCTCACTAGGCTTGGAGTGCGGTCCCTGGCGTCCTCGCCGCCCACTCTCGAGGAGTTGTTCCTGCGCCACTACGGCGACGAGCGTGAGGATGGCCAACGTGGTTCGGGCAGGGCCGCTGAATCGGCGCCCGGCAGCGGAGGCGCCCAGTGACCAGCACCACCGTCTCCGGTGGACGACCTGGCTCGCCAGTCGATGGGGGAGGTCGGGCGGAGCCTCGCCGCCGCTTGCTCGCCGGGTGGCCGCAGATGCTGCGGTTGGTGCTGAGACTCGACCGCATCCGCTTGCTCGTCTGGGCCGCGGCCATCGGGGCCCTGGTCTTCGTGTCGGCCTCGAGTGTCGAGGGCCTCTACGCGACAGCGGAGTCACTGGCGGGCTACGTGGCGCTGGTCGAGGGGAACGCGGCGGTCGTCGTCCAAGCCGGGCCCGGTTTCGGATTGGACGACCCGACGCTCGGTTCCGTGCTGATGAACGAGGTGTCCATCTGGACGCTCATCCTGGTCTCGCTCATGAGCATCCTCATGGTGACCCGCCATACGAGAGCCGAGGAGGCCAGTGATCGGGCAGAGATCCTGCGGGCCACGCCGTTGGGTCGGTACGCCGGTGCCGTGGCAGCGATGGCTGGTGTGCTCATCGCGAATGGTCTTGTAGCCGCTGTCGTGGCCTCGGGCCTGGTTCTCAGTGGCTACGACGGCACCGGCGCCCTGGCGTTCGCAGCCACGCTCGTCGGTACCGGCATGGTGTTCGCCTCGGTGTCCCTGGTCACCGGTCAGATCGCCACCTCGTCGCGAGTTGCCTCCGGGTTGGCTCTGATCGTTCTCGGGGTGTCCTTCATCCTGAGAGCTGTCGGCGACGTCGGCAACGGTTTTCTCAGCTGGTTCTCGCCGCTCGGGTGGGGTCAGGCGATCCGGGCCTTCGCGGGTGAACGCTGGTGGGTGCTCGGCGTCCAGCTCGTCGCCACCGTGGCTCTGGTAGCAGTCGCCGGGTGGCTCTCGGGCCGTCGCGACTTCGGCGCCGGGATGCTTCCCCAACGGTCGGGCCGTCCCGAGGCCGGGCCCATGCTGTCCTCGACCTTCGGACTCGCCGTTCGCCTCCAGCGCGGGGCATGGTTCGGGTGGCTGGCCGGGGTGACGGTGATCAGCGTGTTCTACGGCGTGATCACCGACGAGGTCGACCAGATGGTGGCCGACAACCCGGAACTCGAGGCCTTCTTCGCTCAGGCAGGCGTCGGGTCGATCACGGACAGCTTCCTCGCCACGGCGGCACTGATGATCGGGCTTCTGGCGTCCGGGTACATGGTGTCGGCGGTGTTGCGGCTCCGTTCCGAGGAGGTCGCGGTTCGTGCGGATCCGTTGCTGGCGACCCCCACCCCCCGACGCACATGGGCGAGCAGTCACCTGGTGGTGGCGGCAGTGGGGACGGTCATCCTGCTGGCCGTCGGGGGAGCCGGGGTTGGTCTGGGTGCCGCGGTCGTCACCGGCGACTGGGGCCGCATCTCGCAGATGAGCGGTGCCGCGCTCGCGGTTGCCCCGGCAGTGGCGGTACTCGGGGCACTGGCCTTCGCTCTCTGTTGCGCAGCGCCGAGGTGGTCACTTCTGGCCTGGGTGGGAGTGGCGGTGGCCGTGGCGGTCGGCCTGTTGGGAGAGGCCCTGGGGCTGTCGCAGTGGGTGCGCAACCTCTCGCCTCTCCAGCATGTACCGCCACTTCCCGCGGCGCCGTTGGCCACTACCCCGCTCGTCGTTCTCGCCGTGGTCGCAATCGTGCTGGTCGCAACGGGGCTCATTGGCCTCGGAAGGCGGGACTTCGGAGTCACCTGACACTGTCGCTCCACGGTGCGTCAGGAGCTGTCGGGCACCCGGCCTACGTCCGTGAATCCCGCGACCGCCACAAGCGACCGTGGGGTTGTCGGCGACGAGGGCGTTGAACTGCGTCGCGGGGTGTCCAGCTTGCGGGCCCGCGGGAGGAAGAGCTCGGCCAAGGCTCGACCGATTCCTCGGCCAGCCAGCGCCCGGTCGATCATGGAAGCGACGTGGCTGTCGAGTCCAGGCTGGTCGGCTCGAGCACGGCCGAGCCAGCAATCCTGGCGCTCATGCCTCGGTGACGGCGATCGGCTCGCGGCGGTATGCAGCAGGTCATTCGCGCGCCCCACGCGGCGCTCGGCGGATGCTGCGTTGCAGCGCGTGGGGGGTTCAGTCTTCGAAGTGCGCCGCGCCTCGTCGCTTCAACGCCTCGATGCCTTCCCTCATCGCCTGTGGCTTCGCCGCCGAGTGACCGGCCCAGTCGACGAGCTCGCCCACGACACGGAGGGGCGCGCGGCTGCGGAATGACTGCGTCGGGTTTGCGGGGTACTTCCTGTCGGTGACGTTTGGGTCGTCCTCGAACTCGCCCGTCGGCTCGACAAGGTAGATCCGCCCCCGGCCCTCACCCGATGCAAGCTCAGCACCCCACACCGCGGCATCCAGCGTTGCGGTGAAGTAGACGTAGTTCATCGTCCTGCCCTGCTCGAAGTTCGACTCTCGGCCGGGCACCAGGGTCTTGTCGCGGGTTCCGTTGCGCGCGTCGTGCGAGTCTCCGTGCGCTCGTGTAGCCCGGCGCCGATCGCCGCGGTCGCTTCCGCGTCGACCAACTCCTGCAACATCGCCGCCAACACCCGGCGCATCAACGCACCGCCGTCGCCGGCCTCCATCGACTCCAGCAGATCCACCAGGGAAGACTGATCCAGGGCCATCGTGTGTTCCTCTCCATGAGGTCCTTGGTCGGTACTCACAGAGACTCACGCGATGGCCCCCCGATCAGCCGGACCGACACGAACCGGTCACCGATCAGGAAACCCAGTTACACCACTCAAGGGGACGCGACCCGTTGGGGGGCCATCCTGCACTTGCCAGCTGAGAGGGACCTCATCAGGGGCTGGGACAGGCTCTTGAGGGCTGCTGGAGACGACTGTGGCTCGCTGAAGCCCCTCCGGAGGGGTCGGGACCGGCACCTTCTGCCTGAGCGTCACCATTCGGGCGTGAATGCTACTCAGAGTGGCCGAACCCCAGTCCGTACCGGTGGACTTCTCGGCCATTGCTACGGGAAGGCCGACTGCCGGCGGGTCACCAAGTAGCGTGGTAGCTCCCCACCCGAATCTGGAGGATGAGTGGACAGCCAGCCCGTGGTCGAACCGTCGCCATCGACCGGCGCCGAGGATCCGATCGGGTCGCCGTTCGCCGCCCCGGCGGAGGACGTCCTTGCCGGGCTGCGGGTCACGCCTGAGGGGCTGTCACTCGCGGAGGTCGAGCGGCGGACAGAGCGTTGGGGGCCGAATCGGCTGCCCGAAGCCGCGAAGCAGTCGCTCATGCGTCGCATGCTCAAACACTTCGACGACGTGCTGATCTACATCCTGCTGGCGGCGGCGGTCCTCAAGGCGATCCTCGGCGACTGGATCGACTTCTGGGTCATCCTGGCGGTGGCGGTCATCTCGGCGCTGATTGGCTTCATCCAGGAGGGCCGGGCGGAGGACGCCCTGGAGGGGATCAGGAAGATGCTCTCCCTCGACGCCCACGTGCGCCGCGACGGGCAGTGGCAGAAGCTTCCCGCCGACCAGCTCGTCCCCGGAGACGTGGTCCGAGTCAGGTCCGGGGACAAGGTGCCGGCGGACCTGCGCCTGCTTGAGGCGGTCAATCTGCGGGTGGAGGAGTCGGCGCTGACCGGTGAGGCGGTTCCTGCGGAGAAGGGGATTGCCCCCGTCGAGCCCGATTCCGGTGTGGGTGATCGTTCGAGCATGGTCTTCTCGGGCACGCTCGTGGCCGCCGGCCAGGGGGTGGGCGTGGTCACGGCCATCGGCGCCGAGGCAGAGATCGGCCGGATCCAGACGATGCTTTCCGGGATCGAGGACTTCGAGACTCCCTTGACCAGGGAGATGAACCAGTTCGGCAAGAACCTGTCGATCGTGATCCTTGGGATGGCCGGACTGATGCTGGTCATCGGCCGGGTGATCCACGACTTCGAGCCGGCCGAGCTGATCTCGGCTGCCATCGGCTTTGCGGTGGCGGCGATCCCCGAGGGACTCCCGGCACTGGTCACGATCACCTTGGCCCTGGGCGTGCAGCAGATGGCTGCGCGCAACGCGATCATGCGCAACCTGCCGGCTGTGGAGACGCTCGGTGCGGTGACGACCGTCTGCTCGGACAAGACCGGCACCTTGACCCGCAACGAGATGACGGTGCGCAGCGTGGTGACCGCGCGCGGGCCGTACGACGTCGCCGGGCTGGGCTACGAGCCACAGGGCGGCATCACCTTCGGGGAGTTCCCTGCTCCCCTGGACACGTTCGGTGACCTGCGCACGCTGGTGACCGTGATGGCGGTGGCCAATGACTCCCACGTGGTCGAGAACGACGAGGTATGGCGGGTGGTGGGCGAGCCGACCGAGGGAGCCCTGGCCACCCTGGCCATGAAGGCGGAGTTCGACCCCAGCGTGTACGCCCGCGTGGCCGTGCTTCCCTTCGAGTCCGAGCACAAGTACATGGCCACGCTGAACGAGACCCCGTCTGGGCAGCTGGTGATCCTGGTCAAGGGGGCCCCGGACCGGGTCCTGGACCGCTGCGCGACGCAGCTCGACGCAGAAGGCCGCCCCCAGCATCTGGACCGGGCGGCCTGGGAGGCCGAGATCGATCGGCTGGGTGCCCAGGGGCTGCGCGTCCTGGCCGCAGCTGCCCGCCCTGCCCATCCCGATCAGGGCGAACTCGACGACGACGACCTGACGAACCTGCGCTTCGTCGGGCTGGCCGGCATCGTCGACCCGCCCCGCCCCGACGCCACCGAGGCGATCGCCACCTGTCACCGGGCGGGGATCGACGTGAAGATGATCACCGGTGACCACGCAGGCACGGCCACGGCGATCGCGCGCGAGATGGGCATCGCTGACCACGGCTCGCCCAGCGCGGTCAGCGGTCCTGAGCTGGAGAAGGCCACCAACGAGCAGCTTCGCCAGATCGTGCGGACCAGCGACACCTTCGCCCGGACCAGCCCGGAGCACAAGCTGCGCCTGGTCAAGGCGCTACAGGCAAACGGCGAGATCGTGGCCATGACCGGCGACGGCGTCAACGACGCCCCCGCGCTCAAGCGCGCGAACGTCGGCGTGGCGATGGGGATCAAGGGCACCGAGGCCACCAAGGAAGCCGCCGACGTCGTCCTTGCTGATGACAACTTCTCCTCGATCGAACGGGCTGTCGAGGAGGGCCGGCGGATCTACGACAACCTGCAGAAGTCGATCGTCTTCCTGCTGCCGACCAACGGCGCGCAGTCCCTGGTGATCCTGGTCGCGGTGCTCTTCGGTCTGGCTCTGCCGCTGGACCCGGTCCAGATCCTCTGGATCAACCTGGTTACCGCGATCACGCTGTCCCTGGCGCTGGCCTATGAGCCGGCCGAGCCGGACCTGATGAGCCGGCCTCCGCGGGACCCGCGGGGCTCGATCCTGCCGCGGGAGTACCTGGCGCGCATCGCCTATGTGTCCGTGCTGATCGCCGGGGCGACGATGGCAGTGTTCTACCTCGCGCGTTCGTGGGGCTGGCCCACGGACGAGGCCCAGACGATGGCCGTGACCATGCTGGCCCTCGGGCAGATCGCCTACCTGTTCAACGCCCGGTCCCTGCGCGAGTCCAGCCTGCGCCGCGAGATGATCACCGGCAACCCGGTGGTGTGGGTCGTGGTAGGCATCATGATCGCGCTTCAGCTTCTCTTCGTGTACGCGCCGTTCATGCACTCCTGGTTCGGTTCCGCAGCTCTGCCGGTCATCGGCTGGGTACTTCCACTGGTGCTGTCCGTGGCGATCTTCGGACTCGTGGAGCTCGGCAAGGCGCTGTTCCGGAGGCTGGTCCCGGCCCCACACGACAACAGCAGGGACAACTCCTCTGCTGGGGGCCCGGCTGCTGCCGGTGCTGATGCCGCCGCGCTGCCTCGGAATTGACGTGCAACTCGTAGGAGTCATCTGGAGGGATGCCGAGGCTGACACGGAGGCCGATGGTCATGTACCGAGGGTGTCACGGGCACGAGCGGCAACGAGCCCCCCGGCTCGTCCCCGCTCGTAGGGGGCGTCGGTCATGTCCAATAGCCTCACTTCCGGAGTCGTCGGAGGGATGAGGCATGCCAAGTCGGGTCGGAGCTGAACTGCTCACGGGTGAGATCTGGTCTCACCATGGCTGATCTCGACAACACGACCAAGCTCAAGCTCGAGTCGATCCTGGGCATGGGTGGCGGCTACGTGCTCGACTTCTCGGACGCCATCTTCGCGGACTTCGTGAAGACGTCCGTGGGTCGGCGCGCTGTTTCGCGGCGAAGTGGGGCACGTGCCTGGGGGTTCCCTGACAGTTGCTGGGGAGGTGCGGGATGCTGTACGAGCACGACGGCGAGGAACGGCTCTTGGGCATCGGCCCGGATCGACACGGGCTGATGCTCTAGCTCGTCGCCGTCCCGACTGGCGAGCCGACCCGCATCATCCACGCCGACCGGCTCCGACCAACGTTCTACGACTTCCTGAGATGAGGTGAGACGCGATGACCAAGACCAAGTCCGACCACGACGCCACCGGCCTCGACCAGCTCGACCCGACCACCACCCCAGCCCGCGACGCCGCCAACTTCCAGCGCATCCTCGCCGCCCGCTCCAACCTCGCCGCCGCCGAACAGGAACTGAGCGACGCCGTCCACGCCGCCCGCGACGCCGGAGACTCCTGGAGCATCATCGGCGCTGCCCTGGACACCACACGCCAAGCAGCCCAGCAGCGCTTCGGCGCCTGAATCGGTCTCTGCCCCCGCCCGTCAGGCGGCGGATAGACGCACCCCACGACGATCGGTGCCCGGGGCTGGCTCACCCGCCGAGCTCGACTAGCCGATCGGTTGAGCCCAGCGCCGAACGCGTCACAGTGATCGCTCGAGCATCACCCTGTGCTGGCCGGGACCGGAATGGTGGCTGACGACCGGCGCCTCGTGGGGCGGGCCGCCGTGGCCCAGGGCTGTGAAGCCCATCCGGTCGTGGAAGGCCAACGAAGCGGTGTTCTCGGGGATCGTCACAGCCTCAACCCGGTGGCAGCCACGTTGGCGAAGGAGGTCGAAGACGCGCAGGTACAGCCCCCGGGCAATGCCCAGGTGGCGAGCATCTGGGCGAACCCAGACAAGGTGGATGAAGCCGGTGCCCGAACGGGTCTGCGAGACGAAAGCGATCACGAAGCCGATCAGGGATCCTTCGGGGTCCTCGGCCACGACTGAGGTGTCGGAGAAGTGCGAGAAGAGCAGAGGTGGGAGCAGCGCGTGCATATCCTGCCCGCCCGACCAGGCGGCCAGAGTCGCGAGGACCATCTCGTGATCATCCTCCACGAGCGGTCGCCAACTCAGATCCACCATGGACTCACCCCTTGCTGCTGACGCTACCGCTGTACCCCGTGGCGAGGCTCCTCGCCCGCTGGGCGATCCGGCAGCGCCGCCGGGTGGTGTCGCTGGTGCCCTCGTTGACTGAGTCCGTGGCGATCACCTGTCCTGGGGCGCTGGACCGTATCGGCACCACTCATCCGTGAACCTGCTGAGCTCGCCGGCACGTCCTGTCAGGCGAGAAGCGAGTTCAACCTCAGCACGTAGTCGCCCACGTCGACGCCGAGGGCGTTCGCGAGTTTCGGGCACTTGGCCTTGAGGAGGAAGTACATCCTGCGCTCGGCGCCGGACAGGGCTTCGAAGTTGCCCTGCCCCTTGCTGATCACGATGTCGGCCTGATCGAACAGCGCTTGGAACTCCGTGCTGCACGAGTCCAGGATTGCTCCGGGCGCCCCGCACCCGGTCGAGACGATCGTCGCATGAGCATCGATACCCACGGCGTGGGCCTCCCGGGCCGTGACATCGTTGATGATCGGCCGATCCCGGACCGCGAACAGGACGTCACATCGGTGGGAAAGCTCCTCGGCCAGGACCTTGTCGAACACCGTCTCGCCGGAGTTGTCACCAATGATGAGAACACTGCGCGCGTGGTGCAGGTCCACCTCGAAGGGCTCCAGGTCACAGACAGCGAAGGGCCTGTCGAATTCGCCTGTCACGCATGCCTCGATGTCCAGGTCGCTGTACAGCGCAGAATCCATCACATTGCCCGTCGCCGACACCTTGAGAGCTCGCAGGAGGACATCAGGCCCCCCGCCGGCGAACCGTCTGATCAGGGGCTCCAGGCGCAGCGCGGCCGCGACATCACGAGCCTTGACCTCCTCGTAGGGATCTGCCAGACCGGTACCCTGCTTGACGATCTCATGGATCGCGGCAGCCAACTCCGGCGCACAGCCGAAGGTCCGATGCCTCACGAGGACCTGCATCGCCTTGTCCATAACCGCCCCTTGCACCGCTTCATCCTCGGTGGCCATCCGGGCCGCCTCGAGCGACTGGCGCAACATACACGGCAAACAGTCCAGAACCAGTTCCATCGGAGACCCCTTCATCATGCTCTCGCTCCATGGTCGAGCCGGGTGTGTCACGGACCGGCGACCGCCCGGCGCCGCCGCCCGGCTCCGCGGCTGGGACCGTGACCACACCCACAGAAGCCCCGTCCGGGCTGGTGCTCGGCACAACCACACCCAGCCCGAGGGCAACCAGGCTCGGAGAGATGACCCCATCGCTGGTGCGCAGACTGGCGCGTCATCCCAGCAGCAGCACCGATCTGCCCCCAGGTGGCCCCGGCCGCCCGAGCGACAGCGACTGCTTCGTCGAGGCGGCGCTGTCGCTCACTGACCTGTTCCATGAGGTCTGCGACCGCCTGCACAGCAGCCCGGAACTCCAGGTTCGGCTCCACTTCGAGACCCCACATCGATAGCGCCGGCCGTCTCCGCAGGCAGCCGCATTGCCTACCAGCATACTCACCCACCTGTTGATTTGTCAGGAGTGCCTGACATACTGGTAGTCAGGATCTCTTGATGCAGGAGCACTCAATGAATCAGTCCATCACCCCGGAATCCTCCTCGAGCCCGTCAGGACACGATCGCGGTCCAGCGTTCGGCCGCGGTCGCAGGGCCAATGGCCACGGCGGCACCTGCTCAAGTGAGTACGACGAGCTCAAGGCTGCCGCCGTGGATAGCATCACTACCGTCGGAGCCCGGCGGGTAGCCGCGGCCGTGCCAAGCGCGACAGGTCACCACGATCCCGGGCAGCGGCGCGAGGTGGTGGAAACCGTGTTCGACGATCCCCGCATCACGAGCGCGGAGCATGTCTATGTAACCGTCCCTCGTGGGGACACCGAAGCCCTCGATGAGGTCCGGAACCGGCTCGAGAACGAGCACTCCTGGGCAACGGGTTCCACCATCATCGTCGAGGGCAGACCGTCCGCCGACCCAACCCGGCCCGACCGGGGGAGGAGGGGGAGGCCGACGAGCCGCGGAATTCGCAGGCCAAGGGTGACCCAGCGCCCGCTGGGCTGTGCTACCTCGCCGTGATTCTCGCGTGGGTCGCGGAGAACGCCAGCAGGCTGCCTGGATGATGCGGGTCTCCCGCCGCTGGTCCCCTCGGCGCCGATTCACCCGACCGCACCCGGCCACCGTCCGCACGCCAGCCTGGCCGCAGCGCCGATGACCCATCTCTTCTAGCGCCGCCTTGGGGCTGCTCGCGGTCGTCGAACCCGTGCAGCCCTATTCAACGCCGCGAGGTGGGCGTATCCTCGTTAATGGAGGTGGGAATCATGATCATGAAGGATGCTCCCTTGGTCGTGGTGGGTGTTGATGGGTCGGAACTGAGTATCGGGGGGCTTCGGTGGGCGGCGGAGCACGCCCACCACATCCATGGGCGATTGCTCGTCGTCACCGGTTTCGACATCCCGTGGACCATCTTCCTGGCTCCGACCGCCACCGAGGCCGACTACGCCGAAGCTGCCCGTGAGGCGTTGGATCGATCCGTCGAGGAGGCCCTCGGCGGCGAGCCGGCCGTCCCCGTCGAGAAGAGCCTCATGCGGAACCGCCCGGCGCACGCCTTGACCGACGCCGCCCAAGGAGCAGTCCTGCTGGTCGTCGGAAGCCATGGCCGCGGCGAGTTGCCCGGCATGCACCTGGGCTCCGTTGCCGGCTATTGCGTGCACCACGCGCCGTGCCCGGTCTTGGTGTTCCGCGGGGAACACACCGGTCGTTGACCCTACAGCCCCGGGAGTAGGCCGCGGGGCGATTGCGCACCGACAGGGAGGCACCTCGGTCCAGACTCGGAGCTCTGGGACGCCACTACCGATTCTGGGGACCTGACCGGCGACGGTCACGTCGATCTGCGGTTCGGGCGGGATGTGCTGCTCGGGACCAGCAAGGGACTGGGATCCGCTGCGGTGCGCTGGCCGGAGTGGTCAGGCCGGTGCCCGAAGTCGAACGCTTTGCCGCTCAGTGGCGGGAGCCACGTGTGGTTCCTGTGCGCGTACCAGCAAGGCGCGGTTGACGGACTCGACCGGCCCGGGTACGTGACAGTGGTCCAGGGCGCCGCCGACGGGACGCCCGGACCCGCCACGGTGTGGCACCAGGACAGCCCCGGGATCAAGGGAACCGCCGAGGCCAGGGACTTCTTCGGATCCCACGTCGGCTGAGGTGGGCCAGCACGTCTGGACGGGTCGGGGAGCTCACCACAATCCCCAGGCGCGGCAACCTCGAATGGGTGCGGTCCTTCCGGCGCCTGCGGACGCGCCGCGCCTGGCAGTCGTGAGGGGGTTGGGTGACGTCCGGCCCTATTGGGGCAGGTGTGGGGGGGAGTCTAGTGGAGTCAAGGGCGCGGGCGTCCTTGGTGGGTGTGTCGATTGAGGGGTGGATTGTCATGACGCAGCGACCTGATGTGCGGGCCGGTGCCCGGTCGGGCGACTTGGACGTGGTGGGCGGTGGCGGATCGACGGGATCGGCTGGGCGATGGTGGCGGGCGACGGTCTGGGTGGCGGCGGGTGCGCTGGCGCTGAGCGCAGCTGTGGTGGCGCCGCCGCCGGCGGCCATGGCCCTGGCCCCTCAGGTTGAGCAGAAGCTGACCGCTTCCGACGCCGCCGCCGGCGACGACTTCGGCTGGTCGGTGGCGGTGGCGGGTGACGGGTGACGGCATCGTGGTCGGCGCCCCCCACGGCGACGACGCTGGCTCGGAATCGGGGTCGGTGTATGTGTTCGTGCCGAATGAGTCCGGGGGCCAGGTGCAGCAGGCGAAGCTGACCGCGGAGGACGCAGCCGCCGACGACTACTTCGGCAACTCGGTGGCGGTGGCGGAGAACAGATCGTGGTCGGCGCCTACGGCGCCGACGACGCCGGTTCCGCCTCGGGGTCGGTGTATTCGTGCCGATGAGTCCGGGGGCTACTCGCAGCAGGCGAAGTTGACTGCCTCCGACGCCGCCGCCGGCGACCGCTTCGGCTCAGCAGTGGGGGTGGCGGGGGACACGATCGTGGTCAGCGCATACGGCGACGACGACGCCGGCGATCGCTCGGGGTCGGCGTATGTGTACCGGCCGGCCACGCCAGTCGTCCCGGTTGTCCCGCCGGCGCCGAGCGGTCCCACATGTGCGGCCGATGGGGTGTTCAACCCGCCTGTCGCCCAGGTGGGTGTTGTCTGGAGCGTCGACCCGGCCGACCAGACGGGCCCGGGCTCGTATGTCGTGACCGCGGCACCCGCCGCGGGCTACTACGTGCCGGCCGGCGCGCAGAGCATCTGGATGATCACGGTGGCCGCCCAGCTGACCGAGGGCTGCGTCCCACCGGTTCCCCCGGTCGTCATCCCGCCGGAGCCTCCGGTGCCGACGGTGTCGGTGCGTGCGGTGTTCGGGGGTATGAGGCTGTTCGTGAACGTGAACCCGAACAAGGGTCGGGAGTATTGGCAGTTCACGGTTCAGATGCTGGTCAAGGGCAAGTGGCGTACCCGGTCGAAGGTCGACAAGACGTGGGGCAAGTACGAGACCCGTCGGCTGCGGTTGTCGAGGGGTACCTACCGGGTGATGGTGCTGCCCCGGTACGGCTACGCCGGTGCCACCTCGGAGGCGGTGTCGTTGAGGTCGGCCCCGGCGACGGTGGCGCATCCGGATCGGGGGGTTGCTGCCTCGGTGAAGGTGCGTGCGGTGTCGGGCAGGTCGAAGCTGCATGTCAACGTCAACCCGAACATGGGCCGGGGCTACTGGCAGTTCGCGGTGCAGAAGCACAGCAAGGGCGAGTGGCGTGCGCTGTCCAAGGTGTACAAGACCTACAGGCGGGGGGAGACGCGCAGGCTCAACCTGAGGCGGGGCAAGTACCGGGTGATCGTGATGTCCCGGTACGGCTACGACGAGGTGATGTCCGACACCGTCTGGCTACGCCGCTAGCAACCACGGTTCGGCCCGACCGGGGCACCCGGCCGGGCCGAACCACACCCGGGCCCCGGCCGCACCTGGAGGTGGTTCGCGTGGGGTGGCGGCGCCGCCAAAGCCCTTGCCTCCGACCTCCCCCAGGGCCGCCACGGCCCGGAACGGGCCGGGTGGCCCTTGTTGTTGCGCCTCAAGCGGTTCAGTCTCCTGGGCGAGCGCTGCGGTCGATGGGCACGTGGGGTCCGGGGCGGGCTGTCTGATCACTGGGTGGTGGTGTGGTTGATGAGCAGGAGTTCGCCGCTCTCCGTGAACTTCATCACGTTCTGGTAGGTGTCGCCGCCGAGACTGTGGAACCGCAGGACGACGGATCCACGCACCAAGTCCGGGTCGAACTCAGTGAGGCCACCCCAGTCGCCGAACTCCACGAAGCCGGCCAACGTGCCGTCGTCAGCCCGATAGGTCGAGCCGAGGCCGGTGAACGTGCCCTCGGGCACAAACATCGCCGTGACCGCCGCGGCGTCGCCGGCTTTCCAGGCTTCCTCGTAGTCGCCCATGAACGCGGCCATCTGCTCCTGGCGCGGGGACAGTTCTGTCTCGCCGGCCGCGACCATGCTCCCAGTTGCGGCATCGCCGTTGGCCATCCACCCGACGGCCCCGCCAACCAAGAGGGCCAGCACGGCGATCAGTGCCGTAGCGACCCACCGGGTTCGGTGAGCAGACCGAGTTGTGCGGTCCATGCTTGTCTGATCCAACGTGGTCATGGCGTCCTCCTCCATCGCCTGCAGGCGGGCCCCCCGCGGTCGGGGCGCTCGTGCCCCTGCACTTCCATGCTCCCGCTGGCGCGCGTGGCCAGCGCGTGGACGGCGGGGTGGGTCAACTGGGCTGTGACGCGCGGCGTCCTCTACTGGCCGGTGGTTTCGGCGGTCAGGACCAGTGCGTCGGAATCAGCACCGCCGACCGCGACCAGACCCGGCCCACCGGAGGTCACGGCTTCCAGACCGGCCACCTCCTCGTCTGCGGAGAGCGCACCGAGGTCCATCAGCGACCAGGTGCCGCCGTCCGTGGAGGACCATGCAACAGGGTGGCTGGATCCCTCGCCCGACACCTCACCAACTGCTACCAGGGTTGGCCCGACGGCTGTCACGGCGGCCATCGACATCTCCCGTCCGTCGCCACCCCCGAAGACCGCCCGGTCGTGAGGCACCCGGGTCCACGTGAGGCCGTCCGGCGAGGTCCAAACCGCCGCCCGTTGACCGCCCATACGGCGCTCGGGATGGGGTTCATCGCCGCCCACGGCGACCAGACCTGGCCCGCCGACCGCCACGGCGGCCATGCCCTGATTGCCAGGACCGCCGAGGACCTCCTCGTCATGAGCGACTCGGGTCCAGGCAAGGCCATCGGGCGAGGTCCACACCGCAGCCCGACTGGGTTTGTCCTCACGCTCGTGGATACCAACGGCGACGAAGCCAGGTCCGCCGCGCGTCACCTCGAACATGAACTGCCCGCCGCTGCCCTGAGCCAGCCCTTGGCCATCGGGAGCCTGCGTCCACACCAAGCCATCGGGCGAGGTCAGCACTTCCGTCCCGACCGCTATGAGGCCCGGCCCACCTGTTGTGACATCCAGAATGCTTGCCCACCAGTACTCCGGCCGCATCACGACCTGCGACCACGACACCCCGTCGCTCATGGCCGATACGACCACAGAGTCGCACGCTTCCCCCACGCCCATGCGGGCCCAGCCCTGGCCCATGACGACCGCCCCAGGCCCACGGGCGGTCACTGCTGACCAGCCGCTTCCCGGGCAACCCTCGCCCTCCAGGCGAGGCGTTCCGTGCTGCTCTCGGGTCCACGCCTGCCCATCAGGGGATGTCCACACGATGCCACTCTGCACCCCATCCAGGTCATGCCAGCCGACGGCAACGAGGCCCGGGGCGGCAGCGACCACATCGTTCATCGCCTGCGCACCGGTGCCAGCGAGTGCCGGATTGCTCACTCGGGACCAGGTCAGGTCCGGGAAGGCGACCGTCGAGACCACGGTCCCCTGCTCGCTCGTGCCCTTGGTCTCGACTGTGCTCCCAGGCACGAAGGTGCACGACCCGAGCACCAGCGAGGCGACAGCGACCACTCCCCCAGCTCGAAGGCTCGGATGTGTGGGGAAGCGTTGAAGGTGGTTGTCGTGACCGATGCGTCTCATGGTGCCCTCCTCCATCGTCTGCAGGCGAGCCCTCCGCGGTCGGGGCGCCCTCGCCCCTGCACTTCCATACTCCCGCCGGTGCGCGTGGCCAGCGTGTGGACTCCTGGCCAGCCACCCAAGCCAGCCGTGGGTAGTCTCGATCGTGAGGTGAAGCGGAATGCCGGGGACCTGGGTGCACCTGCTGGGTGACTTCGACGTGGTCGTCGATGGTCGCCCCGTCACCGAGTTCGAGTCAGCCACGACCCAGGCCTTGCTGGCGCGACTGGCCTACGATCCCGGCCAGCGACTGGCGCGCCATGGGCTGGCCGAGATGCTGTGGCCGGATCGGCCACCGGGTCGCGCACTTGCCAACCTTCGGCACTCGTTGGCGGTCCTGCGCCGCGCCCTGGGCGAGTCGCGTCGTGACCGGCCAGTGATCGTGGCAGACCGCGAGACCGTAGGGATCGACTCGGGAGCCGACCTCGTAATCGACGTCGCGGAGTTCCGACGCCTGGCAGACACGCCCGCCTCGCAACCAGGCGCCGTGGCGGCTTGGCAGCAGGCCACCAGGCTGCGGCGTGGACCCTTCCTCTCCGGTCTCGACCTGGCACTGAGCGAGGAGTGGGACACGTGGCTGCTCACCGCCCGAACCACGATCGACCAGATGGCTGCGAGCGTGCTCGAACGGCTCACGGACCTGCGGCTGCGCACCGGTGAGCCAACCACTGCGCTTGGACTCGCGCGGGACTGGGTTGAGCTCGACCCCTGGAACGAGCGAGCCCACGCCCAGCTCATCCGGCTGCTGGCGCTCGACGGCCAACCGGCGGCAGCTCTGGCCCACGCACAGGCGCTGGGCACACGTCTGGCCGAGACACTCGGCGTCGAGCCGGGTGCCGAGATCCGCGGGCTCGTCGTCGACGTCCGCGAGGGGCGATTGACCGAGACGCACATCGAGGGGCCCGACCTACCGACCCGCCCTGCAGGCCAGGTGCTTCCCGCCGCCTGCGTGGCCCGCGACGGGGAGCTAGCGTGGCTGCGCCAGCGACTCGACGATACGCTGGCCGGCGGCGGCGGTGTGGTGTTCGTCACCGGCGCGGCCGGGTCGGGCAAGACGGTGCTGCTGCGCACCTTCGCCTCGCAGTGCGGCGAGCAGATGCCCAGCTTGCGCGTCCTCACCGGTGCCGGGAACGCGTACACGGGTCCGGGCGACCCGTTCCTGCCGTTCCGTGAGATCTTCGGGCTGCTATGCGGCGATCTCCGGCGTGCCTGGTTCCACGGCGCGATCACCGGTACGCAGGCAGCGCAGTTATGGGCCGGGTTGCCTGAGGCTGTCGAGGCTGTGCTGGACGAGGGGCCGTATCTGCTGGGGACGCTCATCGATGCTCCGGGTCTCCTTCAGCGCTTCGAGGGGGGGTACTCCGACGATCCACTCGGCCCGAGACTGGCGGATGCGGTCGAGAAGGCCGTTCGTGAGGCGCAGGACCCGATGCGCCAACAGCGCCCGCTCCTCGACCAATGCGTGCAGGTTCTCACCCGCATCGCTGCCACGCGACCGATGCTGCTCGTCGTGGACGACCTGCACTGGGCCGATGCCGCGACGATCGACCTGCTTCGCCACCTGGACCGCCAGCTCGACGGTGTACCCATCCTGGCCGTGGCAGCCTTCCGGCCTTCTGATGGTGTCCGCGAGGGCACCGTTGCCGACCCGATCAATCTGCTCGTAGGCGAGGCTCAGGTGCGGTCACGCGCTGATTGTGTTCTCGACCTCGTGGGGACCCGCGACTTCGTCGACACCTGGCTGGACGCGGAACCGAACCTGCTGGGTGAGCAGTTCCGCCAGCGCCTCCTTCAGGTCACGGGCGGCAACGCCCTGTACACAGTCGAGATGGTTGCGGCCCTGCGTCGTCGAGGCGACCTTGCCCTTGATGAGCGTGGGCGCTGGGTCGCGAGCCCGGATCTTGCATGGGGGACGCTGCCGCCGCGGGTGGAGGCCACAGTCGAGGCGCGCACCAGGCAGCTTCCCGGCGAGGTGCGTCGCGACCTCGCGGCCGCCAGCGTGCAGGGCGACGTGTTCCGAGTACCCCTCCTTGCCGAGGTACGGGGAGCAGCGGAGGCTGAGGTCAGTGACCGCCTCGGCGGTCTGTGTGCCGTGCCCCATGCCCTCATCGAGCAGGCTGGGACCGACCAGGTGGGGGGGCGGCGGATCGACCGGTACCGATTCCGGCACTCCGTCATCCGCCAGCACCTCTATGAGCGCCTGGCGCCGCACGATCGCGCTCGCTTGCACGAAGCGACCGGTCGTGCGCTTGCCGCGCTGTACGTGGGCCGGCTGGACGACGTCGCCGTCGAGTTGGCCAGGCACTTCGACGAGGCTGGCCTGGTTCGGGAGGCGATCAAGCATCGCGCCCTGGCCGGGCGGACGGCGATGCGCCTATCGGGCCCGGGCGAGGCGATCGGGCACTTCCAGCGAGCGGTGGAGTTGGTCAGCACACTCGAACCCTCGCCGGCTCGCGACCTGCTGGAGATCGGGCTCGTCACAGGTCTCGCGGCGTCCCTGCAGGCCCGGGACGGCTACACCGCCCCGGAGAACGACGTCGTTTACGAGCGGCTGCTTGCCCTGGTCGACGCAGTCGGGACTGCCCGCGAGTCCGCCGAGGCGCTGGGATCGTTGGTCGTCGCCGAGGGGCTCAGCGCGCGCTACGGCGACGCCATGACCGCGTGTGATCGGATGCTGCGGATCGCCACCGAACTCGACGCGCCCCCGGTCCAGGCCGTTGCGCATGCTCAACTTGGGTGGTTGCTGCTGATGACCACACGATTGCGGGAGGCTGAGGAGCACTTGGACCAAGCGATCCGGCTGTGCGACGAGGAGTGGGCCGACGGCCTGACCTACTTCGTGGGCTTCCATCTGCGCAGCATGGCGCTCAGCTGGCGGGCGATGACGGCCGTGATCCTCGGCCGGCCCGACCGGGCCCGGCGCGACTCCGAGGCTGCGATCAGTGAGGCACGCCGCATCGGGCACCCCTTCAGCCTGACCTTCGCGCTGGCGGTCGGCGGGTGCGCCGTGGCCGAGGGCCTTGCCGAGGACGGATCGATGGCCACTGCCGTGGATGAGGCGAGGCAGGCGGAGGCGGACACCATCGTTGCCATGGCCCAGGAGGCGCTGGAGATCGCAGAGCAGGAGGACTTCCCCTTCTACCGCGCCGCCGCCCTGCTGCACCGTGGCCTAGGACGGGCGCTGGCTCGTCAGTACGACCAGGGGTTGCGGGACGCGGCTCGAGGACTCACGCAGATGTCTGAGCTGGGCAGTGAGGCGTTCCGGCCGTGGCTCATGTGCTCGCAGTCGCTCCGCCTTGTCAACGCGGGGCGGCTCGAGGAGGCTGCTCAAGTCATCGCCGCCGTGGAGTCCCGACTCCAGGTGGCGGAGGAGCCGATAGCCGAACTGTTCCTTCCGCTGTCGCAGGCGGCGCTGCTGCGGGCCCGGGGCGACGACCCCGCCGCGGAAGTGGTGCTGCGCCGGGCCATGGCGCTGGATGAGCAGCTCGGTGCCCTCGGGCCGCAGCTGCGAGCGGCCACCGGCCTGGCCGAACTCCTCTGCGACGGCGATCGTGCCACCGAAGCTCGCTCCGTTCTAGAGCCGGTCCTGGCGTTGGCGCGGGAGGGCGGTGATACACCCTCCACCCGCGTAGCCGGGGCCGTTCTCATCAGGGCCTCAGCCTAAGGTCAGCCCGCAACCACCGCCCGGCACGGTGCCCAACTTCGCCGCCTATCGCGCACGTTGGGTAGTCATCACAGCAGCCCACAGTGTTCCGCTCGGGGATCCTCTACTGGCGATCCTCCGCGACTCGCGGCGGTTCTGCCTCGGCTTGCGCGGGGGTCAGGGTAGGAGCTCCCAGTACTGCTTGCGCGCTGGCATGGCGTGGACCACCAACTCCTCACCGCCCTCGAAGATCAGCACGACGGTCTCCAGTAGCCGTGCGTGCGTGTCGAAGCCGAGCCTCAGCTCACGATCCGGCCAGTCGTCGTCCCCAAGAGGCTCGATCCACTGCGACCAGTCGGCAGCCTGCACCGCGTCCTCGCTCGACACCCCGTGTTGAGCGCGCTCTGGTGAACCTTCACGCGGCGAAGTTGGCCAGCGCTCGTCGGATCGCCTCAGAGCGCGACAGGTGCTCCCGCTCGGCCACCTCATCCAGGGCAGCCACTTCCTCTGCCGTCAGGCGCACCGCCACAACCTGCATCGGCTCGGCGCCTCGCCCCGGACGTCCACGCCCGCGGCGCTTCAACTCCTCGACGTCGTACCCGGCCTGGGCCTCGTCCGCCCACTGCTGGACTTGTTCCTCGCTCACCATGTAAATATCGTATAACGTAAATCGGGCCCGCGGTAGACCAACGTTGGCTGCGGTCCGCGCCGGCGACGCGCAGCGAGAGGCCATCCGGCTCGACAAGGCTGCCCCACTTCCGCAATGGCGGGACTGGCCCCTCGCTCCTGGGTGACCTGGTTGGGCGGGACCTCACCGGACAGCCCAACGCTGGAGGATCCATGCGCCACCTGAGCCCGCAGGTCCGTGGCCAATCGGTCGTACCGCGACTGCAGGGCGGCAAGTTGGGGCGCGGTCACGTCGTAGCGCTCGACGTCGTCGGGCGAGATCCGCTGGGCACCGTCGAGCCGCCAGAGGAACATGTCCAGGCGAAAGCCGGGGTCTCGGTCGGCGGCGGCGGTCAGCAACTGCTCATCCCTGAACCGCCCCGAACTCCGGATCGCGTCGACGTCGAGGTAGTCGCGGACCTCACCGCGGCTGTACAGGGCGCCGACCTTGCTGCCCACCGCATCGTCGAGGCTGAGCCAGCAGACGGGGTAGCAGCGCCCCGTGCCCCAACGCCCGCAACCACCGCGATGCGTCTGGCACGCCGTTCACGCTCAACGCCTCCCAATGCCACGATCCAGTCGAACGCAGGGTGTGTCACATCGCCGCGACAGCGCCCTCCCTACGGGTCAGGGCGCCCTCCACATCGCCGCCTGCCGCGGGGTGCCCTCCGGCATGTCGATCCAACCTGTACGTTCGAAGCCGAACTCCTCGTAGTAGGGCACCAGGCCCTCGAGGCACTCCAGGTACGCGGGCATCGCGTGTTGGTCGCTGCGGCTGAGACCAGAGGACAGCAGGGCGCGTCCGATGCCGCGGCCTTGCCAGTCCGGGTCGACGCCAAGTCCCACGAGATACCAGTGCGGTGTCTTCGGTCGCGCAGTCTCGAGCGCGCGCTCGAGCGCTGTGCCACGCCTGCCGAAATCGCGCAGTTCGCGTAGCCCGACCGCCCGGATCGTGCCCGCTGCCGCGCCGAGCTGGCTCCGGAGCGTCTGCGTGCCTCCCCCCGGCGGCGACCAGATCGCCCACCCCGCCACGACGTCGCCCTCGACTGCAAGCTCGCCTCCGTCCTTGGGTGGATGGACGTGGGTCAGGGTTGTGGCGAAGAACGCCGGCAGCCACTGAGCCCTGTGCGCGGCGTCGGGCACCAGCCACACAAACGGCTGCTTGTCCAGGAACGCTCGCGAGAGAACGGCTGCCCCTTCCGGGACATCCGCGAGCGTGGAGGGGCGGATCCTCGGCGAAGCCTTCGACGGCTGCCGCTCATCAGCCGGGTCATCCATGGCTCCATTCTGCCTCCGAGTCCCGGAGTCGCCGACCCGCGCTCCGTCCAGCCGAAGTCAACCCAGCCGAGTCCACGAACTCGGCCCTCAAGACCCGGTCCCTGCGTCGCCTGCGGGCGCTCCGCGACGAGAGCGGTCTTGTCCGCACGGGTGTCGATTTCGGCTGGGGTCCTGCGTGGGGCTCATCGCGATGTTGGGTCTTCGGACTCTCGTCGTGCCGCTGCGCTCGGTGCATGCTGGAGGTGAGCGGTTCGTAGGAGGGGCCGTGTGGCGTTCCATCGGTGGGTGGTGAGTGGATTGGGCAGCTTGAGCCTGGTGGGCCTGCGGCCTGGCCGCGGAGCTTTCGCGAACGGGATGACATTCGCCAGATTCGGCGAAGGCCCGAAGACGCTGCTATGGCTCAGCGCCGCGACCAAGGGGCCGATGCTGGCGATGATGGCGCGGGCGGTTCGCCCATTCGTCGCGGACGGCTATAGCGTGTGGCTAGTGTCCGGCACGCCGAACATGCCGACCGGCCACGCGCTCGTCGACATGGCCGACGACTACGCCACACTGATCGCCGAGGAGTTCGGCGGCCGGGTCGACCTGGTGATTGGTCACTCCACCGGCGGCATCATCGGGTTCTGTCTGGCGGCCGGGCACCCGGACCGGTTTGGTCACGTCGTGATCGCCGGCGCCGGGGTGTGGAGCCAGCGGTCCGACCGGGCGAACCTCGAGTTCTCCCGGCTGCTGGTCGCCGGCCGCACGCGCGAGGCGGGCGACCATGCGGTCCGGCTCCTCGCTCCCGGCATTCGGGTACCGGGCTTGGTGACGGTGCTCGGCGTTCTCGTCGCGCGGGCCAGCCTGACTGCGGCCAGCGCCCAGGATCTTCTGGTCACCGCCGAGGCACTGCATGCGTTCGACCCGCAGGAGGTCCTGCCCAGAATCGGTGTGCCGGTTCTGCTGGTCGCCGGCGCCAAGGACGTGTGGTTCGCGCACGAGGCGGTCGAGCAGGCCGCGAAACTCATCCCGAACTGCACGCTGCGGCTCTACCCGGACACCAACCACTTCGGAGCCATCACCAGTCCACGGTTCGCCGCCGACGCGCGGGAGTTCATCCGACACGACCAGCAGGCACCTGCCTAGCCGACTTGCACGCGTCCATGGCCCCGAACCCAAGACGATCGCCGTAGGGTGAAGCGCGCTGTCGCGCCACGATCCTGTTGGACTCGGGTGCGTCTTTGCGCCGCGTATCGCGCGCTGTCCAGGGCTTGAGGGCGGCGCCGGTCCGTTCGTCGACACGGTGCGGTCGTGGGCTCGGTTGCTCACTCGTGGGAAGGATGTCGGCGGGCCTGCGGGCAGGGGTCAGGTGGCGGCGAGGGCGTCGTCGACGGTGCCCCATGGGATGCCAGCGCCGTGTGCGGTCAGGACGTCTGTTTCGGACTCCGGGCAGCCCTTCCAGCCGTTGAGGACGACTACCAAGTCCGACCCGAGCAGGGTTCGGGTGTCCTCCTGTTGGACGGCGCGCAGGCCGCCCTCGTGCGCACGTCCGCTGACCGTATGCCCCACGTCGCGCAGCGCCGCAGCCACTGCGTCGAAGTCGCTGGCGGTACGCGGGGTCACGAAGACGCGCATGCGACTCCCTTCGGGTCGAAGTCCTCGGAGCAGGTGGGTCAAACCCCGCCAACCTATCCGAACCTGGAGGGCCGGGACCCGAAACTCGACACGCGCACTGCGGAGGTCACCACCGCAGGGTGCTGATCGCGCCGACGGCCCTACCCGGTTATCACTGCCCCGCGACACCGAGTTGAGCCGGCGTCCGGCCCCACCCATGCAGTCGCCGGGGAGGTCCTGGCCCGGTTGCGGGAGGAGTTGTTCCAGGCCTCGGCGGAGGTGGGGTGACCGGGATCACTTTCGCGGGTGGGCGGTTGGGGGCATACATAGGGCAGCAGCCGGAGCGTAGACGCCCGGGCCGGGACCGAAGGTGAGCGGGAGTAGGTGGACAGCACGGTGGAGCAGATGGGTGTGCGGATGCCTGCGACCGATCGGATGCGGGTGATGATCTTGCGGGCCCGGTACGGTGATCTCATCGGCTTGTACGTGCGGCGTCGGACCCGTTCGCCGGGCGTGGCTGCCGAGGTTGTGGACGCCGTGTTCCGGGCTGCCGCTGACCGGTGGGACGCGGTCCCGGTGGACGCGTTGCCCTGGCTTCTGGCCACAGCACGTCACGAATGCGCGGACGCCTACCGGGCGGGTCGGTTGACCGGGTCCGGCGACGCTGGCGGCGAAGAAGACGCCGCAGCTCAACAACTGCACGCCCATGAACAGGGTGCTCAAGGGTGGCATCGCGAGAAGGAAGACGGCCAGGAACAGGAAGACCTTCACCGGCGCGACGCTCAGGGCGGAGTCGAGGTACAGGCCGAAGGTCTCGGCGCAGTGGTACCGGCCTAGCAAGGGCCGGGTCCTACCGCCGGTTGCCCTTTGACTTCTCCTTCGTCTTCGGGGCGTCGCCTGCTTTGCCGGGGATCTTCTCCTTCTTGCTCTTCTCCTTCTTGCTCTTCTTCTTCGTTGGCGGTTCGGTCTTCTCAGGTTCGTATTGGAGGAAGACGGCTCCCAGGGGTGGGATCACGATCGTGGCGCTGGCTGGGAAGCCGTGGTGGGTGTCGGGGTGGGCTGTGATCTGGCCGTTGTTCTGGTGGGCGCCTGTACCGTCGTAGATGGTGAGGTCGGAGTTGAATATCTCGGTCCAGGTGCCGGGCTCGGGCAGGCCGACGCGGTGCTGTGTCCACGGTTCGGAGGAGAAGTTGACCGCGACCGCGATCTGTTGGCCCTGGTCGTCGAAGCGCAGCCAGGAGAACGTGTTGCAGCTGACGTCGTCGGCGTTGATCCACCGGAATCCCTCGGGGCTGGTGTCGAGCTTCCACAGGGCGGGGTGCGTCCGGTAGACCTCGTTGAGGTCCTGGAACATCCGCTGCAGGCCGTGGTGGCCCTCAAGGTCGGCGACCCACCATTCCAGGCTGTCGTCCTCGTTCCACTCAGGCCGCTGCCCGAACTCGCAGCCCATGAAGACCAGCTGCTTGCCGGGGAAGGCCCACATGAAGGAGTAGAACGCGCGCAGGGTGGCGAACTGGCGCCAGGGGTCCTGGGGGACCTTGTTGATCATCGAACCCTTGCCGTGGACGACCTCGTCATGGCTGATCGGCAGGATGAAGTTCTCCGTGTACTGGTAGATCATCGCGAACGTCATCTCGCTGTGGTGGTACTGCCGGTGGATCGGCTCCAGGGCCAGGTAGCCCAAGGAGTCGTTCATCCAGCCCATGTTCCACTTGAAGCCGAAGCCCAGCCCGCCGTGGTCAACCGGACTGGTGACGCCGGTGAAGTTGGTGGATTCCTCGGCGATCATGACCACCCCGGGCACCCGCTCGTACAGGTGCCGGTTGACGTAGCGCAGGAAGTCGATGGCCTCCAGGTTGTGGTTGCCGCCGTACTCGTTGGGAACCCACGCGCCGTCCTCGCGGCCGTAGTCCAGGTACACCATGGACGCGACCGCGTCGACCCGCAGCGCGTCGAAGTGGAACTGCTCGACCCAGTACAGGGCGTTGGAGACCAGGAACGACTTCACCTCGTTGCGCCCGTAGTTGAAGATGTAGGTGCCCCATTCCTTGTGCTCACCCTGGCGTGGATCGGCATGCTCATAGAGCGCCGTTCCGTCGAAGCGGCCCAAGGCCCAGCTGTCCTTGGGGAAGTGCCCGGGCACCCAGTCAAGGATCACCCCGATGCCCGCCTGGTGCAGCCGGTCAATCAGGTAGCGCAACTCATCCGGGCGACCCAATCGGGAGGTCGGGGCGAAGTAGTTGGTGACCTGGTAGCCCCACGAGGCCTCGAGGGGGTGCTCGGACACGGGCATCAGCTCGACGTGCGTGAATCCCATCCTCGTCACGTACTCGACGAGTTCCTCAGCCAGGTCCAGATACGTGCGTCCCTTGCGCCACGAGCCCAGATGTACCTCGTAGATCGAGGCCGGGGACGCGTGCGGCACCTGCGCGGCACGACGGGCCATCCACTGGTCATCGCCCCAGACGTACCGGCTCTCGTACACGATCGACGCGTTCGAGGGGGCCCGTTCAGCGAACCGGGCCATCGGGTCGACCTTCTCCTGCCACACATCGTCGGCACCCAGGACGTTGTACTTGTACAGCGTGCCCTCCCCGACCCCCTCGACGAACAGCGCCCACACCCCGGACCCGGGAACCAACGACATGGCATCCCCGGTCCACCCGTTGAAGTCACCATTCTACCCGAACCGACCTGGCGTTCGGCGCCCATACCGCGAACCGGGTGCCCCGGATCTCGCCCCGCTCGTCGTCGGTCACCGTGACCACATGCGACCCAAGGCGCCGCCAGCACTCCGTGTCACCACCACTGTGGAGCCCCTCAAGATCCCATCCAGTCAAGCCACCTGCCATGTCGTGTGCCATTCGATGTTCCTCTCTGGCGGAACTCGGCGGTGTCCAGGCAAAGCGACTGCTGCCCACCGGGTGCTCACCTCGATTGTTCACCGGGATGCGCGCACCGCGCACCCCGGGCCGCCATACGGTCTGGTGTGTTCCCCTCCATGAGCGCGGTTGTCTTCGCAGCCCACTGACACAGGGCGCCATGCCAAACGTTCGGCGCCCCGCCTGACACGGTCGTCTGAGCCCCTGACCTGCCGTTCGGATTGGAACGACCACCGACCCCGGTCCGAGCGCGAAGCTTCTTGAGGTGCTCACCGGGGGGTCGGCGGCCACGGCGGTAGGCGGAGACGGCGCGACCTCTCCGCCTACCGCCAGGCCGGCGCTACGCCGGCCAACAGCGGGCAGCAGCGCCCACCCGGACAACCATAGCGATAACGAGACCGCAGGGCGCCCATAGCGCCCAGAAGGACGCAAGGATTGACGCGGACCCAGCCTGGCGCATTCCCCCGGCCGGGCCGGGGGATGACCAGTTGCCCCTCCCACTCCCCGGGCGTCGCTCCGGCAGGTCTCGCGGCACGCTCGAGCGGGTGTGCGCCTGCTGACCTGCGGTTCTCCCGTAGTGGGGTCGTCACCTGGGACACCCCAGCCGACCATCTAGCACCGCTGCTCGTGGAGCGATGCGTGTTGCTACGTTGACTGGGATCCGCCCCCGCCCTGTTGCCGACACCCTTGGGTAGGGAGCATGCAGCGGGGAACGCCTGCCCGGCCAGCGCCACGGCTACGGCCCCGGCCATCGCAGCGGGGACGACGGCCGCCAGCGCATACCGTGCAGGCAGCTTGGTCGCTGGAGTCAGGCTGATCACGAAACCCAACGCCACCGCAAGGGCTGCCGCCTCGCCGAACAAGGCATACGCCAAAGTCGTGGGCACCAGCATGATGAGGGTTAGGCTGACCGCGACCTTGAGCACTCTTCGCGGGATGGCCCATAGACGGGCAGGTTGCTGGGGTCGGTTCACGGGAACAGCATCCCAGCCGACAGATCCGACAGACCGACGTGATGCATTCCGCCGCCTATCGCGCACCCCGGGGCAGGCAACGCCATCCAGCCCACCTGAACCCTCCCGGCAACGCCATGGCGTTCACGTACGTGGGCCCGCGTCCAGGCCGGCGGGATGGGCGACGCCCTTCGGGCCATGCCAGATCTTGCACTTCGCGATGCGCACCGGGTGTCTCTATGTCTCAATCATTACGCCACGCGGTAGGCTGGAGTCCGAATGATTGGGGCATTGGGACATGGATGAGCTGCGGCTGTTCGTCACGCCTGAGGTCGATCTGGAGGACGCTCAGGTGATCGACGACGTCCGCGGCATGCGGGTCGCGCTGGCCGATGTGCTGCGGGTGCCGCGGCAGTGGTCGGGTGGGTTGCGCCGCACGACGCAGGCGCGGGCGATCCGGGGGTCGAACACGATTGAGGGCTACACGGTGTCGGCGCAGGACGCGGTGGCCGCGGTGGACGAGGAGCCGCCGATGTCGGCAGACGAGCGGACCTGGGCGGAGATCATCGGTTACCGACGGGTACTGACCTACATCCTGCGGATGGCTCCCGAGTCCGGCTTCGGCGTGGACTCCCAGCTGCTGCGGTCGCTGCACTTCATGCTGCTCGAGCACGACCTGGCCAAGGATCCGGGCCGATTCCGGGCCGGGGCGGTGGACGTGCAGGACGAGTCGACCGGTGAGGTGGTCTACGAGGGGCCGGACGCAGCGTTGGTGCCCGGACTGGTAGACCAGTTGGCCCAGGCGTTGAACACCGATCGTGGCGAGCCGATGGTCGATGCCGCGATGGCGCACCTGAACCTGGTGATGATCCACCCGTTCCGGGACGGCAACGGGCGGATGGCCCGCGCCCTGCAGACCCTGGTCATGGCCCGCGACCAGGTCCTGGAACCGACGTTCTCCAGCATCGAGGAGTGGCTGGGTGCCAACACCGAGGACTACTACCGCGTCCTGGCGCTGACTGGCGGTGGGACCTGGAACCCGGGCAACGACACCGGGCCGTGGGTGAAGTTCAACCTGCGGGCCCACCACATGCAGGCCCAAACCCTGCAGCGCAGGTTCCGGGAAGCCGAGGCCACGTGGACGGCGATCGACGCCCTGATCGCCGAGCTTGGCCTGCCTGAACGGGTCGGCGACCCGCTTTTCGACGCGATCCTGGGCTACCGGGTCCGCCGATCTGGCTACGTCAAGCGCGCCGGGATCGAGGAACGCACCGCCACCCGCGACCTCAACCAGCTGGTCACCGCCGGGCTGCTGGACGCTGTTGGGCAGACCCGCGGTCGCTACTACACGGCCAGTCAACGCCTGCGTCGCATCAGCGCAGACGCCCGATCCGACAGGACCGCCCTGATCGACCCCTATCCCTGGCTGCCCGCCCGACTGCGCGCCTGAACCACCGCCCCGCCCGCCGAGGCCAGCGGGTGCCCCACTTCGCCGCCTGTGGACGCACCGCGGCGAGGCTCGGACGGGCGTGGCTGCACCGGCGTCGCTACCGCCCGGATGGACGCTGTCGCAGCGTGGGCGGACATGAAGGACTGCCCCTGGCAAGTGTCGCGGAGGCATTCGTGGTGCCCTGCGTCTGAAATTGATGGACGGCAGGGGCGTGCCGCAGGCGCTCGTCAGTCCTGCTTGACGCCGGCAAGGGAGCCGCTTCGGATGGCCCGCCAAGCAGTGTGTGATGTGCGGGTTGCGTTCCACGCATTGCCGGGTTTCGGCGTGGTCGGTCCCAGGTTGGTCGTTCGCCCCTTGTCCGCGCTTGCCCTGCGGCGGAACGGTGGAGGTGTCTGGATGGACCACTGAGGTGGTGATCGTGCCATGGCGACGGGGCGGCCTGGTTGGCGTTCGGAGTGCTTGCTGGGTGCCCCCCGGGTGACCGTGCGCCGGTATCCGAGCATCAGACCCGATCCTTGGTACGGCGACGTGCCAGTCGCTCCGGCTGGCGGCACACCGGGGCCACATCCAGGCAGATCCACACCGACCACATCGAGTGTGAGCGGTGCGCCCGTGCGCACTCGCTGTGTGCACAAGGAAGGGGAAACTGATCATGAGACGAACGACACACGCGCTGTTGATGGCCATTCTGCTGGTGCTCACCCTAGGGCTTGCCGCACCCGCGCAAGCGGGTTGGGCACATCCGGTCCCAATCAAGGCGACGGTAGCGGGCGAGCACTGGGTTGCCGCGCCGGACTGCGACGGCGCTTTCCAGAAGTGGAGCAGTGCCGGAACAGGACAGATGTCCCATCTTGGCAAAGTCGACTACGTGCTCGAGCAGTGCACATACATGGGTGACCCATTGCCACCCGACTACACCTACGGCGAAGGAACGATCACCTTCACCGCCGCCAACGGGGACACGCTGGTCGTTGCACAGGAGGGTACAGGCGAGATCGTCTTTGACGGCCCAACCATGGTCGGTTTCATGGGCGAGGGAACGTGGACGGTCGTCACAGGTGAAGGGACCGGGCGCTTCGCAAACGCGAAGGGAGAGGGCTCGATGGACTTCCGCGGGGACATCCCCGAGAGCGCCGCCCCCTACGGTATTGGCACGGTGTTCGGCCTGCCGGACGGCATCGCAGTGCTCAACTTCAAAGGCGCGATCACGTACAACGCATCCGATCGGTCCAAGTAGATAGGTAGCGGGCTTCCGAGCCCGACTCGAACCCGGGGCCGGTGCAGCGGCCATCGGCCCCGGGCACGACGCCTCGAACCGGGCTGCCACGTAGCCGCACCCAGGTCAGGTCAGCCCATACCTGTGGCGGCGGTCAGCCCGCACTCACCCCCTGAACCCACCCGGATCACGCAGCCCTACACCACTCCCAGGGACTTGACCGCCGCCACCACTACCCGCGTCAACGCTTGTCCGGTCCCGGATTCTGCAACGACCGAGAACACTTCTCTTGACCTGCCCCCTTTCGCCGCGAGCGGACGCACCATGACGAAAGCGTTCTTGCTACCGGTGCGTTCCGGTGGTGCCGATGAGCGAGCGGGGGCCAGTCCAGACGCGTGCGCGCACCTACTACTGAGAGTGCGCTGGAAGCCCGTCAACTGCTTCGGCGCCGCGGTCGGCCGGGGTGCCAGCCGATGCCGACGAGCAGGGCGGTGCGCATGGAGGCGCGGTCCACGACCTCGCTACAACGAGGGAGTGGGGACGGTCATCATCTGGAAGTACGCCCCGAACGGGTCGGCTACCACCGACATGCGCATCCCGCCAGCGTCCATCGGGCCGGCCTGCACGCGACCACCGAGCTCGACGACCTTGGCGGTGGCGGCGTCGCAGTCGCCGACACCGATGTAGATCATCCACACCGACGGTGTGTCCTCCGGTACCCCGGGCGGCATCGGCATCGCCCCCGCGACGCTAGTATCGCCTCCCTCAGCGGTCTCACCCTTGGCGTCCAGATGGGCCACGACGTAGTCCGACCCCCCTGCAGGGTCGGCGTTGACCCAGCGCCAGCCGAAGAGCTCCTCGTAGAACGGCAGGGCCGCGGCGAGGTCGTGGCTCTGCAGGTCGGACCACACCCAGGCGTTCGGGACGTTGAAGATGTCGGCGCCCTCGTGCCCGTCCGGCTGCCACAGCCCGATCGCAGCACCGGACGGGTCAGCGACCACCGCCATCCTGCCCTGACCCGTCACGTCGATGGCGGGCATCACGACGCTCCCCCCGGCACCGGGGGCCGCTGTCACCATCTCATCAACGTCGCCCACCAAGACGTAGGTCGCCCACACCGACGGCGTGCCTGCCTCGACCTGCTGCGCGGCCATCGGGCCCAGCCCGCAGACGAGGTTTCCCTTCCCGATCCCACCCCTGTACAGCATCGAGTACGGCGGACCACCGTCGGTGGGCACGTCCTCGGCGACCCAGCCGAACATCTCGCCGTAGAACGCCTTGGCGCCGTCGGGGTCGGGAGTCTGCAGGTCGATCCAGCCAGGAAAGCCATTCGGGTAGCGCATACCCCGACGCTACGCCCGAACGGCCAGGCTTGCCTAGGTCTGCGGTGGCCGCAGGAGCACGACATCGTGGTCACAGACCGATGAGCGTCGTCACTCGGGCCCCAGCACGGGGAGCAACGCCACCAGAGATGCGCCGCGACGCGAGAGACCGCGTCAAGTAGCCACCTGACGACCATCCTGCCGACCGCATGTGTCTGGTCGCAGGCGGCATGAAGGTGCGAAGGATGGCCCGACGGCCGTGAAACCGCTGGGTACCCTGATCGGGATGACCGTCCCGACTGCCAGGCACCTCACGCCCGCCGATGAGCAGCTGCTGCGGATCGCGACGCTCGGCAACGCCAACTGGGCTGAAGAGCGCTTCACCATGCGTGATGTCGTCGATTGTCCAGAGCTCTCCCA
>CAVWAR010000007.1:0-7223 GCA_963753075.1 uncultured Actinomycetes bacterium | reverse complement strand
ATTGGGAACGGTCAGCAGTCGGCGGCTGTGGTTCCCGACGGCTACTGGGCGACAGTCGATGTGTGGCAGGCGAATGCGTACGCCGCCCAGTTCAGCGAGGATCTGGGGGGCAGCCAAAGGCGGATGCCCCAGGGGGAACTGCCGCGCCCCGTCCACCAGGGCTACGGTGGAGCGTGTGACACACGTCACACGCGTTGTATCAAGTCAATCAAGCAGGGCGACATGGTTGTCGTCACAGTGTGGAAGTGGAAGGACCTCGACGAGAGGGCTATGACCCAGGCCATGGGCGCGACTGCGCTCTTGGACTACCCGGAGGGCTACCAGAACTACCTGTTCCTCGATGGATCTGGTGGGGTGAGCATCGCCCCGGACGGCGAGAGTCCCGAGTCAGCGGCGCAGCGGGCATGGACGTTCGGCAAGTGGGCCACCCTGGACTCCCGTTCAGCCATGACCGAGGGAGAGGCACTGGGGGTCGCCCCCGCGGTGGTGGAACTCCTGACCAACCTCGCCGAAGACTGAGCCTCACCACTGGGCAGGGGCCCGGCTACCAAGCTGGCGCCGACCGCTGAGGACCGGCCCGGTTGCCTTGTCCCGGCCTCTCGGCGGCCTCGAGCAGTACGAACTCGCTCGCAGGGGACGGCTCGGCCACGCCCAGTCCTAGGCGGCGAAGTGGGGCAGTCTGTCCTGTCGCGGCGTTCGACCGTCCGATAGCCCGGACTTCAGCCCGTGTGCCCCGGCCCCCATGACGACCAACAGGTCCGAGAAGGGCTGGCGCCTCACGCTGCCGACAACGATGCCCGAGGGCTGGCCACCTGCCCTGCCTACGGCAGACGTGCCAGCGCGGCATCCATCGATGCGGCGAGCGGATCATCTTCGTAGTTGGCGTCCTGCCCGGTCAGGGAGAACCCCACCATGGTGGTTGCAGCACCTTTCGAGGCGAAGCCGAGGAAGTCGAAGCGCATGCACTCGGGGCACTCGGCCGGTTGGGAGACGGCAGCGGTCCAGGTCGAACCGGTCGGTAGGTCGCTGATCCGGAAACTTTGGAGGTTGGTTGACGAGAGCCCTGGGGCGCAGTCCCGCGTGGCGTCCTCCCACGCTTCGACCGCAGCGACGGCCGTGGTCTCGTCGGGGAACTGGGCCACCTCGTTCACGGCGTAGGACGCGGGCTCGTCAGGATTGGGCGTGGTCCCGGGATCTTCGACGCCGGCTGCCTCGAAGTCACGCGTCAGCACCTGGAGGGCCCCGAGGGATTCTGCGCTCGGGAGCACGCACACCGTCAGGGCACTGACCCCGGGGGGCAGTTGCTGCTCGGCCCAACCCATCGCCCCATTCCAAGCCGGCACCTGCCCGGCCGTCAGCAGGGCGTCCGGCGACAGCGGCACCAGCGCCGAGGCCGTCGTGGCAGGCGTCGAGGGAGCGGAGCCGGAACTCGCAGGAGCCGTCGTCGAATCCGTGGCGCAGCCGACCAACGCCACCAGCAGGGCCACCGACCCCACCACGACCGCCGACCGGGTCCGGCTAACTCGGGCACACCCCGTGCCCACCTTCCGCCACCGCGCCACCCCAGAGAGCAGACCTCCCGAACTCCGCGACCTCATCGCGACCACCTCCCCATCACCTCCACGATGCTCGCGAGGACCGGGCCCCACCAGAGCCATCAGACCCCCGACCCTGCCGCGGGCCCGCACAGCGGCGGACATAGGCAACCCAAGGGCGCAGCCGGCCCCGCCAGTATTCCAAGGCGGCCACCCATCTGCATGGCAGCGGTGGTCTCCGGACACGCGTTGACATACCCCGTCCGAATCGATGACCCGGAGTTCCTGATATGGATCGGTCACCGAATGCGGATCGACTTGCGGGGCAGTCGTAGCGGGATGATCGGTCACGCGGCGTTTCGCGGCGGAAGGGGGCACCACTCGGTGGGCGAGCTGGCCGACAGGTGTGGTGCTCTCATGCAGGCTTGGCGACTCCGAAGAGGATCGCGCGGGCCAGTCGTGCGAGCGGGGCGGGGTCGAGCTCTTTGAATCCTCCGGCCATCGACTCCAGCGGGCCGAGCGTGGCCCGCGCGCCGCGTTGGGCTTGTGTCGGGCTGATATGCGCGTTGCCATCTGTGCGCCAGCCGCGGTCGGTCAGGATCTGCGCCACCGCGATGTCGAGGGCGGTACCCGTTGCCCCGGCGGCCAAGCCGAGCAACTCGAACCAACCGGCGTCGACCTGGAACCCCTTGCCCACGGGGAGTCGCCCGAGCACCGTGGCGACCAGGTTGCGGGGGCCGTCGCCGACGGCGCGCGCGCGAGCGGTCGGGGTCAGCGTCCCCTTGGCCTTGCGCAGCAGGCCCACGTCCTGGGCGGCCTCGCGCAGTGCGGCGACCGGCGGAGTGAGGTCCTCCCGGTTGGCCTTGCCGATCCACCAGTCCGCCACCCCAGCCTCCTGGGCGATCTGCTCGACCACCACCGGTGGCAGGTAACCGGCCGCCGTCAGCTTCGTCCCCGGCCCGACGGCCTGCAACACCGCGAGCCACGGCCGCGCCGCCCGGTCCACATCATCGTCGCCCAGTTCGACCGGCAGCCGCGGCCCCAGGGCGCGCAGCCAGGCGTCCACCTGGACCCAGCCGTCGCCGCGCAGGTCGGTAATCAGGTCGGCCAGCGGCTCGGGCAGGCCATGCCAGGGCAGGTGCTCACCGGCGGCCCACACCCGCATCGCCGCAGTCGCCTCAGCCGCGTCGAACGCGTCCGGGTCATACCCCTCGGGCAGCCAGCCGAGGGCGTGCTCGGCGTCCTCGAACGGTTCCGGGACGTCATCGGCTGCGGTGCCCGCACGAAGCCACTCAGCGATCTCGTGGTGCCCGCCGATCCCGCCGACATCCTCGGGTGGGCAGGCCTTCGCCCCGCCCAGGCACCTCGGTTCCCGGTCGTCCGGGGTCAGCGGGGCGACCGACTCCAGGGTGACCTGATGCTCCCACCCATCACCGAAGTCATACAGGTAGGTCAGCCGATCCCCCGGGGAACGTAGAACCTGATCCAGGCGGACGCCGTCCTCACGAGTGCCCTCGTCTCCCTCCTCTTCGTCGAACTCAGTGACGAAGTACGGCTGGTCGTAGGCCACTTCACTGCCAGGCTGGAAACGGTGCAGATGGGAATCCGTCCAGCCCATCGCCGCCTGGAACAACGTGTGCACCACATCCAGCGTGAGATCACCGGGCAGCGAAAGGCGCCGCCAGATCAGCGGCTTGGCGCCCCGCAGTTCGATGGTCAGCGTGAGCAGGCTCGGCTCATCAGCAGGCGGTGAAAGGGCGATCTCACGGTTGCCCGGATCAAGCTCGCCCATAGGCCCGAAGCCGTCAGTGGACGCGCCACTGGCGATCTCCTGGGCCAACGCCATCAGATCGTCCCTGCCCAGGCTCTCCACCCACCCCTTCAGGGCAGCAGGATCCGCGGGCACAGGCGGCAGCTCGGTCACCGCCCCAGTGAACCAGCCCAACCCATCCCCACCAAGCCGGCCCCTCGCGTCGGCGCAGCGTCGCTGCGACCCTCAGCGGCCGCCCGGCAGGCTGGTGGGGTCACGTGCACCGGATCACGGCAGGGCCGGCTCCCGATGGTCGTTCGTGAACTGACGAGCGGCCTCGTCCTCGACCAGGCCCTGCTCCGCCAGCCAGCTGACGGCGCGGGCTCTGGCCCGGGTATCACGAAAGGACTGCCAGACCGAGATCAGCTCCGGGTGGTGTTGATACAGCTCGTTGCGGAACCGGCGGAACGCCCCCTTGCCGTCGAGCGCGCGGCTCAGACTGGGAGGTAGAGCTGCGCCGGTGTCATGGCCTCCGGCCGGTTGACGGCGGTGTGCGTTGCCTGCATCCCGCGCTGGCGGGCCCGGCGGACGAGAGCCATCGCGTTGGCCTCGTCCCCGGCAGCGACGGTGTCGCGGGGGAACAGGGTGGCAATCGTCAACGGTGTCATCGGTCACCCGCCCGGAACTCTCGCGAGAGCCGTCTGAACGCGGGGTAGTTGCTCGCGACGACCACCTGGTCCACGGGCCCTCCACCCGGAACCTCGGCCGACGCCACGGCGCTTGCTGCGTCTGGCGCCTCGACTGCGCCCACGCCTGCCGCGTCGAGGACCGCCAGGGCATCGGCGAATCGGCCGCCGGTGACCGGGATCGTCCGCCCGGCCAGGCGCTCAAAGGGCGCCTCCCACATGGTCGTGGTGTCCTTGGGGCCGAACGGGTCGACTGCGAGCGCGAGCGGAAGCCCCTCGGAGACCGCGACGTCGATCGCCTCCGCCCATCCGGCCGGGTTCTTCAGCATCAGCAGGCGGGCGCGACGGTCCCCGACGGGGAATGGCACGTACCGGCCGTCCACGTCGACGACGCTGGTGACGGCGGACGCTGCCTGGTCCACGTCGAGGCCCATCACGTGCGCTGCGGCGATCGCGAAGGCTGCCCCTACCGGGCCGGTGCGCCCCGGGACCGCCACCCGGACCTTGAGACTCCCCGCCGGATGGGCGATCGACCAGCCACCGGCGGAGGGTCCGATGACCGACCAGGCGGGCTCCGGTCGTGAGCGACCACATCCGGGGCAGGACCACACCGAAGAGGCCCAGTCGTGCGCCGACCCGCAGGCCGGGCACAGGGTGGCGTCCTCGCGCCAGCCCAGGCCACCAGCCACGCCAACGACCCGCGTCGCCGGTTCGAAGGCCCAGACCACCAGCGGGTCGTCGACGTTGACGAGCACGACGCAGTCCCCCGGCAGTCGGGCCGCAGCCTGGCGCCAGTGCGCCAGCGTCGCTGCCAGTGACACCCCGCGGGTGTACTCCCGCGAGATGTTGAGCCCGATCACCACCCGTGGTGCGGTGGCGTCCACCACGGAACGTACGTACACCTCGTCGACCTCGAGAGCGGCCAGCGAGCTGGTGCGATCCGCTGTCAGGGCGGTCACGATCCCATCGGGCATGTTCGCTCCCGTCGAATTCGTGACGACCGGACCCCCAACGGACAGGGCTGCGGCGGTCAGCGCGGTCACCGTGCTCTTCCCATTGGTCCCCGTGACGATGGCAGGCCGGCGCCCATCGGCGACCGTGGCCAGAACGCTCGGGTCCAGCCGCAGCGCCAACCGGCCGCCGATCATCGTCCCGGACCCACGACCGAGTGCCTGCGAGAGGGTTGCCGCTGCGCGACCGGCCGACAGCGCGGCCGCCGAACGCAACGGGTCGTGGGATCGCGCGCGCACACTCATCGGACCGAGTACCTCCGCTGTCCATGCTGGTCGAGGATATGAGCCAACTGCGCACCGTTCAGCGCCCGCAGGACCAGGTCGTCGCGCCCGGACATGGTCTCAGCCTGGAGCATGGCGTCGAGGATCGCTTCAGCCGTCGCCTCGATGACCGCGGCGAACTTGGCGTCCACATAGGGCAGTGCCAGGGCCTCGACCGGCAAGGCGATCGGGCTGGTCGGCATCCCCGACTCGTGCAGCCACTCCAAACCCGTGAGCTCGCCGAACCCGTTGAGCCGGTGGTAGCCGGCGAAGACGGGTTCCGTAGACGCGCGACCGCCATGGGGCAGGGCGACTGTGATCCCGGTGCGCACTGAGCCCTGACCCACGACCATCTCCCCAGATCCAGACACCAGCGTCGCGTGCCCGACTCGAACCCCCGCAACGTCAGTGATCGCGTTGTGCAACCCGGGTTCCCCCGTGCCGACCTCGATCTCGGCATCGCGTGCCCGCACAGTCGCCTCCGTTCACGGCCCCGGCACGCACAGTAGCGCAGCAGAAATCGGGTACAGGTTGGCCTGCTTGCAGGTCAGCAGCCGCAGGTAGCGCCACGCAGGGTCCACGACTCTGCCCCGGCATTGCAGAAGGTCCCACGAGCGGCGTCGGCGGACTCGAGTGACCGCGTGTGATTGGCGCAGCTCATCACCTGCCAGTGATCGGCTGCGATCGCCGCTGGGGGAATCCTCCACGGGACTCCGCAGGTCAGCAGGCACACACCCGTTCGAGCGTCCCGCAACACCAGCTCGGAGCGATCACAGGTGATCGGTGGGCGTCTGGCCACCCATCACCGCCCGGCCGGGGGGAATTCGCCAGGCTGGGTCCGCTTCAAGCCCTGCGTCATAGTGGGCGGTGTGCAGCAACCTAGGGCCGGGCACCCTCGGCCGAATGGATACTCGATCGCCCTGATGCCTGCGCGGTCCGCACCCCCCGCCGAGCCGCCATCACGCCGCACTCGTCGTGGCCGCGGGCACCGTCTCGCAAGTTGCCCATCCCCAGCTCGACGGCGCTGCCAGGACCCTCGATGTCGGCACCAACCCAGAGGTCGACCAACGTCCGCAGCCGTTCGCACCAGTCCGATGTTGGCCAATGTTGGCAACAATCTGCCAACATCAACGCCAGAGGCCAGTCCCCGGCTTCCCGGGAACTGGCCTCTGACCTGCTACGACACTAGTAGCGGGGGAAGGATTTGAACCTACGACCTCTGGGTTATGAGAGATCCACCGCGCCCAAATGGGCCGGTTGCTCCGTGCTCAGACCCAGGCATCGTCGCAGGTCAGCCACCACTTGCTTGTTCGTGTCCGTTCGCTGGAATACGGCGCGATTCGGCGGGGCTGCCGACATTCTGCCGACATGACGAGCACCCAGAAACGCCGCACACTCCGCCGCGTCACACGCGGCGGACCGCACTGCCACATGGTCCGACGATCAGGCGCGCCAACTGCGCCTGTCGATGCAGGCGCTACAGCCGGTGGACGTGCCGGCCCTTGGACTGTCGGGGGTGGTAGCCGGCGTGTGGGCGATGCCGGACGGCGGCCACCAGGTCGGCCGACTGGGTGTTACTACGCCGCACGAGGGGAGGGGCCAGGCCATCGGCCAGCGCGGGGCCGGGCGGTCACCGCAGCGGGCGTCACTCGCCAGTCCTGTTTGCGGCCGCTCCGACGCCGATGAACATGAGGCCGCCGCCAGCGATGATCAACCACATCGTTGCCTCGGCGTCGTCGGAGATGCTGTAGGCGAGGACCGGCGCCTGGAAGTCCGCGTACCGCTGCACCGGAAGCGTCGGATCGTCGAGGATGCCGCCGGGCCTTCGCATCGAGACGGCCATCTGCAGGGCAGCTCCGGCGGGGACGTCCTCCGCAGAGGAGAACCGGCTCCATGGCAGGTAGCCGAACACCGTCGCGAACGGCCTGGTCGCCCACGAGCGGGCCAAGGATCGCGCCGCGCCCTTGCGGTATCTCCA
>CAVWAR010000006.1:0-7685 GCA_963753075.1 uncultured Actinomycetes bacterium | reverse complement strand
CGATCTGCATTCGCATACGGCGGCCTCGTGCCCCTCTCACCCTGGTGTGCGGCGGCGGGACAGCCCGCAGGGACGTCCTCCCGCGGGTACGGCGCCGTCGGCTTGAGCCCGCATCTGCCCCAGCAGTACGGTGATGTGAGTGGGGGGCAGATCGGAGTGGCGATGACTGGGATGAGTTTTCAGAAGGCTGGCGGGATCGCTGCGTTGGTCGGGGCCGCGACGGTTGTGGTGGGCATCGGCATGTTTGCCACGATGATGTCGGACTACGCCACCGGGGACCTCGACCCGGCCGGGTCGGTGGCCTTCCTGGCTGAGAATGAGGCCAGCATCTATGTGTGGAACCTGATCACGCTCATCGCGTTCAGCATCTGCCTGGTGCCGCTGGCCTTTGCGCTCAATCAGCGGTTGCGGGTCGGCTCGCCGGCGGTGGCTCAGACGGCCACAGGATTCGGGCTCATCTGGGCCGGATTGCTGCTTGGGGCGGGCATGGTCCTCAACGTTGGGTTTGGCACCGTCGTCGATCTCCATGGGACCGACGAGGCCCAAGCTGAGTCGCTGTGGTTCCCCCGCGTCCCGGGGCTCGCGGACATCGCGATCGTCTTCGGGCTTGGCCTGATCGTCTGGCTCGTGTGGGTCGGGATCGTCATGTATCGAGATGCTCCAGCGGTGGCGGAGGTCCCCGACCTGGTTCAGGACCGAGGCTGAACAGGTCAGGCGTGCGGCGGACTCGCACACGAACGCCTGCAACTGCGTCGTCGGCCTCGATGAGTTCCTGTGGGCGGCGTTCCCTAGCGGTCACACGCTGCCACGCGGGGAGGCGTCGGCTCATGCTGAAGCTCGCGACATCCCCGCCGGAGAACCGATCACCTGCACGGGTGGGTCGCGGGCTGCGCCCTGCGCGTCTGTCAGCTGGTGGTCCTGGGTGCGATGGCCGGCACCCCCCGAGGGCGTCCGGCGCCGCCCGGGGCCCTATCCGAAGGTGCAGTTCAACCACCAACCGACGGGAGTCGGACATGGCAATCGCCTGGGGACTCGTAGTCGTCGTTCTATCCGCGCTGGCGTGGGGCGGCCAGGCCATCTCGTGGTTCGCACCGCGAACGGCAGTCCGGCTATCGCTGACCGAGGCCGAGGAAGCCGTGGAGCCGTCGTTCCACGCAGACGTCCGGGGCGAGGCGCTGTGGGACACCCTCACGCTCTGGGTCACGATCGTCGCTGGGGTTCTGCTCGTGGCTGGAGACCCCGCTTGGCCATTTTTCGGGCTCGCGGGCGGGGCGGTGTACGCGTACTTCGCGGGCCGCGGACTCGTGACACGGCGCACCATGCAGCGCCGGGGGCTGCGGATCGGGACTGATCAGGACGTGAGACTCGGGTACCTGTTGCTGGCCACTTGGGGCGCGATGGGCCTGGCAACCGCGATCGCCGCCGCAATCACGCTCGCGTCGTGACCTCCAATAGGCCAGGAGGAAGACCAGATGGATGTCACCGCCCCCACGTGGATCGTCGCCCTGACAGGTCTGGCGCTCATCACGGTGCTCGGGGCGCTGCAGGTGGTAGCTGTCGCGCGCCCGCGCGGTGAGTGGACGATCGACAATGTGTACGGCGGGAGGCCTGAGAGCACCGACCCACGCGCCTACTTCGCGTTCAACCAGGGCTATGCCTGGGCAGACGCCTTCTTCTGGGCTCCCTTGCAGTTGGCCGGGAGCCTCGGAATGCTGCTCGGGCAGCGCTGGGGTTTTCTGCTGGCCCTGATGGCCTCGGTTCCATTCTGGTACTCGGCCATCCCGCTCTTCATCTGGGACCGGGATATGGGGTTCCGCAAGCGCACCGCCAACTACTGGGTTGTTTGGGCCATGTTCCCCGCATACGGGATCGTCGCCGGGACCTACTGCCTGGCCGACTCCTCCAGTAGCTTCGAGAGGAGCCGATGATCCGCACGCAGATCGTGGCCATGGTTGGTGCCGTATGGCCGCGACTGTCGGCATCCTGTTCGTGCTGATTTGGAGGCTGGGCTGGGATTTCGGCCTGGTCGAGCAATCGGGTCTGCTGGCCGCCGTGGGCGTCCTCCACGTCGTCATCGTCAAGCGCCGGCACATGTGGCGGGGCCCCAGCGACACCGAGGTCCACCGGGTGGTCACGCCGGTCATCAGCCCGAGTTATCCGTTGAGCGAGGTCCCCGAGGAGGTTTGGCACTTCGAGGAGGGCCACGCCTCGGGGACGGTCGCCATCACCGCGAGGGGCTGCAGACCTCACGACAAGACCGGACCGTCTGTTCGGTGACACTGGTGGTCGCCCAGGCGGCGGGAGAGTGCCAGCCTTGACGCGGTGGCCGTGTCGATCACGGTGCCCAGCAGCGATGGCGGCCGGTCGCCGCGTGCCGAGCGCGACGCTGAGCCCGTAGGGGACGTTGGGCCCTACACCGGGTCAGGAGCACGCTCTAGCCTTGTTAGTCGATAGGGGGTTCTCATGGCTTTGAATTCCGAGGTCTACGCGGCGCGTCTGGAGATCGACTACCCGGACCGCCTGGACCGGCTCACCACGTTCTTCCGGTTGATCTGGATCATTCCAATCGCAATCGTCCTCTCGCTGCTGACGGATTCGGCGACCTCGACCGTGATCGTGGTGACCGAATCGGGCGAGATCGTGTCAAGCACGGCCCAGACCGGTGGCGGGATCGTCGGCGCCCTGTTCGCCGCGACCCTGCTGATGATCCTGTTTCGGCAGAGGTACCCGGGTTGGTGGTTCGACTTCGCGCTCGCTCTGAACCGCTTCGGGGCCAGAGTCGGGGCGTATCTGGCCCTGCTGACTGATCAGTACCCCTCGACCGTTGACGAGCAGTCGGTGCATCTGGACCTCGACTACCCGGACGTACCCGTCGAGCTCAACAGGTGGCTGCCTCTGGTCAAGTGGTTCCTGGCCATCCCGCACTACATCGTGCTGTTCGTGCTGTTCGTCGGGGCATTCTTCGCCGTTGTCATCGCCTGGTTCGCGATCCTCTTCACCGGCAGGTACCCACGTGGGCTGTTCGACTACGTGGTGGGAGTGGGCAGGTGGGCGCTCCGGGTGCACGCCTACGCGGGACTACTCGTCACCGACAAGTACCCACCTTTCAGCCTCAACTGAACCCCCGGTCGCCAAGACCTGCTCAGCCCGGATCCACGCCTCGGGGATCGATTCCCGAGTGCCCCATTTCGCCGCCTGTTGGGCTACCCAAGCCGAGCGGTGGACCCGCACGCTTGCCGCCCAGTAGGGCACACGGGACCTGGGTGCACGACAGTCACGTCGACAAGTTGAAGGACGTAGTCGTTGCCCGACCTCCTGCTGGCCGATTCTGAGATGCTGCGACCCGAACCAGTGCTTGGCTTTCAGTTGGGTGGTTCGCTGGTTTCGAATCCGGCTTCGGCGAGGGTCTCGGCCAGCAGCTGTTGGCCGTCCTCGTTGAGGTGGAGCAGGTCGTCTTGGATGAGGCCCTTGGCGATCGGGTCCTCGTCGTGCTGTGGGCCGTTGAAGGCATCCAGCATGGACACGTACACCCCACCGTTGGCTTCGACCACCTCACGGCGCGCCTGCTCCAGGGACTCCACTTGGGCCATGCACTCGGCCTCGATTCCCACCAGCCGCCATACCGGCACCCAGAGGTCCGGCCACCCGTAGGCCCGCATGATCGTGGGCTGATCCTCCCGGAGCGTCCAGAACGTGTCGTACATCTTCTGCAACTCGTCTTGATACTCCTGGAAGTCCCCCGCGGACGGCATCTCCGGAACCGGCTCCCAGGTTGTCCCAGGGGGCCACTGCGATTCCGAGCCGGTAACGGCGTCCTCCGCCTTGAAGCACTCCACAGAGCCCGGTGGCTCGAAGCCCCAGGGGTTCACGTAGAACACGATGATCTCGGCATCGGCCACGTCTTCGGCCCACCAGTCGGTCTCGACCAGCGACCGTAGCTTGCGGATCGTCGCGCCGGCGTTGAGGTGGCTGTGGGCCACGACCTCACGGCCCAACGCCTCAGCCGCCAGGGGTGCGTACTTCTCGGCGATGCCCTCCCCGCCCGAGTCGGCCACAACCAGCAAATCGAGCGGCTCCCCCGCGGGGGACGACTCAACAGACACACTTCCCGAACCGGTGCAGCCAGCCACCGATACGAGCAAGCCAGCCGCGACCACTGCCACCGCACCACGACCGACCATGGCGATCACCTTCCCCCCTCCATGGTGGCCCAGCGCTGACCGCGCCGCTAGGGACCCAGGTCCCCGGCCCGTGGGGCTGGCAGCCACGAGTTGGGGATCGACCGGGACCGGTCCGTCGGCACGGGGCGCAGTGGTAGCTGTCGAGGCCAGGGCGGGTCTGGACAGCCCGAGTGGCGGCGGGCCCCGGGCCCCGGGCTCGCGCCTCTCGCGCGGGCGGTCGCGGGAATGCGAATCATGCTGGGCGACTTCGCCGCGTACCGTCCAGGTCAGCGTGACCTTGCCCCGCGTACCGTCCCGGTCAGCGGCGCTGCGACCTTCCGCCGCCTGTGGACGCATAGTGGCGAGAGCGGTCCTTGGGCGCCCGTGGTGCCGCCCACTGAGGGCCAAGTAGGACCCGATGGTCGTCGACAGAGGTCGCACCTGCCCAGCCGCGCCGTGTGCAGCGGGAGGACCCCGCGGTCCCTACGCTGACCCCATGCTGGCGCTCCTGACAGTCCGGTTCCTCGCGGAGCTTGGCATGCTGGTCTGTCTCGGCGTGGGGGGATGGCAGCGTGGCGGCACTCTGCTCGGTTCTGCCTTGCTCGGCGTCGTGCTCCCGATCGCGGCGGCGGGGTTGTGGGGACGCTGGGTTGCCCCGCGTGCCTCCAGAAGACTTCCAGACCCCGCTCGACTCGGTGTCGAAGTCACGCTGTTCACCGCAGCGATCCTCCTGGTCATCGGAGCCCAACCGTCGCCAGCGATGACTGTCGTCGGGCTGGTCGTAGGGGCGGCGTTCTTGGTCAGCATCCCCGCCCGCGGGCATGAGCCTGTGCCATCCGGTAAGTGAGCACGGCAGGCGCCAACTGCAATTCTGCGAGTCGGGACGGGTGGTCAGGTTCCTAGGGCCAAGCACTTGCCTGGCAGTCAGCAGGCCCGACCCGCCGGCCCTGCATGAAGTCACCTGGTCAGTCAGCGCTTGTGACGTCAAGTCTCCTGCTGTCGGGGGGGGGGGCGCCGGCGAGTACCTCTCGAGTCGGGGTTCTGCCTCAGCGCTCCCAGATCCCTATCGGCGAACGGGTGGACGGCCTGATCGTCGGCCGGCCCGTCCCGGCACCGTTCAGCCTCGCCGACATGGTGGGCATCTGGTGACACTCCCGTGACCGCGGGGTGCGGGTCACGACAGGGGCTTACCTCAGGCAACTAGCAACCCGACCTCGCGCAACATCGCGGTCCACGTCCGACCCGACCGCTCGCGCCGGCGCAGCCGGAGGCCGGGAATGTCTGGGTCGCGATTTGGGTTCCGCAGGCACTGACGACCCGTGGAGGATCGATGAGCACCGCATTGTGGATCATCCAGATCGGGCTGGCCATGGCCTTCGCGATGGCCGGCTTGATGAAGCTCGCGCGCAGCAGGGACCAACTGGCCACGTCCATGGGCTGGGTCGAGGACTTCAGCCCCACAGCGATCCGGGGGATCGGCGTCGCAGAGCTGCTCGCCGCGATGGGCCTGATCCTGCCCGGGCTCACAGGGATCGCCCCGGTACTCACCCCGCTGGCGGCAAGCGGACTCGTCCTACTCATGCTCGGAGCTGCCCGGACGCACTGGAAGCGACATGAGCCATCCATGATCATCGTCAACTCCATACTCGGCGCCCTCGCGGTCCTCGTGGCGATCGGGCGCTTCGGGTCCTGGCCCCTCTGAAATCCCGGAGCACCCACCGGCGCTCGCGCACCCGGGCCAGCGTGAGCCCCGGATCGCCCTGAGGCCGGCGTCCAGGCGAGCCACAACTCGGTCCTCAACGCGGCTCACGTTGCTTGAACTGAAGCCCCGGTCCCGGTACACCAACTTCGGGTCGCGGCTGCAAACGCCAACGGCTCCAACCCGCACCAGATCGTGAGTCACATCGCCGCGAATCGGGCGTGGGCGGTTCGCGGCGCTGACTCGGACGACTGCCTGGGGCTATCCGTAGTGGTAGCGGCATGCGGCGATGCGTACCTCGTCGCCAGCGATCTTGTACACGAGGCGGTGTTCATCGGTGATACGTCGCGACCAGTACCCGGCGAAGTCGTGCTTGAGCGCCTCAGGCTTGCCGATCCCGTCGTTGCCGTTGCGCTGGATGTCAGCCACGAGGGTGTTGATGCGTTTGAGGACTCTGCGGTCCTGGGCCTGCCACCACAGGTAGTCCTCCCAGGCGTTCTCGTCCCAGACGAGCAGCACGTCAGTCGGTCTCGACCAGGTCGTGGGCGATGCCGCGGCCGGCTTCCAACCGCTCCATCGCGTCGAGCAGGCGGCGGGCATTGGCAGGCGAACGCATCAGGTAGGCCGTCTCCTTGAGCGACTCATAGTCCTCGAGGGAGACCACGACCACGGGCTCGTGACCGGCGCGGGTGATGACAACTTCTTCGCGGTCGTTGATCACGCCATCAAGCATCTCGGCATACCGGGCTCGCGACTCCGTGTAGCTCATCGTCCTCATCACCGGACCTCCTGTACGGAAAACTGTACGTGTTGGCGTCGACGAACGCAAGCACGTTCAGTCTCCCGTCGCGCGCCGTACGTCGGTGGCCGTTCTGAGGTGCCCCATTTCGCCGCCTGTCGGGCGCGTCTTCCTCTGGCCGATCGGAGTGCCTCGTCTGGCTTCGATCAGGTCAGGTAGGTGTGCTGGGTCGAGCGGCCGGCGGCTTGATGGCGAGGTAGCGGTGGACGGTGCCCCTTCCGCCGACTTCATCGTCCTTGACTTCCAACCCGACTTCGGACAGCAGGGCGGGGACGTCACGGATGAGATCGCCCAAGGGTTTCCAGAAGTGCTGGACCAAGGTGGTGCCCACGCGGTTGCCATCGCGCGGAAGGCCGATGTCGATCAGAACGAGGCGGCCACCCGGCTTGAGCACTCTGGCCAGTTCGGCTGCGGCCGTGGCGCCGTTGGGATAGCCAGTGAACGCCATGGTGTTCACGACGGTGTCGAAACTGGCGTCCGGGTACGGCAATGCCTCGACACTTCCCTGCCGCAGGTCTGCCTGGAGCCCCGCGCGGGCCAGGTTCCGGCGTGCGACGGCGACGAGCGCCGGGTTGAGGTCGATGCCATCTGTGCGGTAGCGACCGGCGTACTTGGTGAGCAGCCAGCCCGTCCCGAACGAGACTTCCAAGACCCTGGGACCCCGGATCTCGGGCAGGGCGTGCCCGAGCCACCGTCGCCACACCGGCAGGGCCTTGACGACGATGTCGTACAGGCCCGCGAAGCGGGTGTACAGCAGATCGTTCGCTGTCGTGTAGGCCTGGGGATCGTCCGGTTCGGTGGAGTAGCGGGGATCATCGGAGGCCACCCTGCGATCCTCGCATCGTCGGCCCTGCGCGTGCGGCACAACTGATACATACCCGCCGGCAGTCTCACCCCAGCGGCCCGAGCCCGGTTGCCGGTGACCGTGCGGGGCACATCGAGCGCCGACGTGCCCCACTTCGCCGCCTGTGGACGCACCGAGTGGAGAGAATGGTTGGTCGCGACTGTGCAGGCGTCGTTTCCGCCC
>CAVWAR010000005.1:0-59066 GCA_963753075.1 uncultured Actinomycetes bacterium | reverse complement strand
GGCGCGCTTTGACCCCCTCGATGTCGGCACCAACCCAGAGGTCGACCAACGTCCGCAGCCGTTCGCACCAGTCCGATGTTGGCAAATGCTGGCAACATTCTGCCAACATCAACGTCAGAGGCCAGTCCTCGGTTTCCCGGGAACTGGCCTCTGACCTGCTACGACACTGGTAGCGGGGGCAGGATTTGAACCTGCGACCTCTGGGTTATGAGCCCAGCGAGCTACCGAGCTGCTCCACCCCGCGTCGGTTCGTCCAGTGTACGTGAGGTTCGACGAACCCGGCAAATCCCGGATGGGCGGGCTCACCGGCGACTGCCAAGCCGTCCCAGCGAGCAGCGTGGGGCCACACTCCCCCATTACCTATCCCGAGGTCACGTCCGGAACCCCGATGATCGAGTACCCGCCGTCCACGTAGATCGTCTGCCCGGTGATCATCCGTGCGCCGTCCGAGGCGAGGAAGGCCGCACAGGCACCCACGTCCTTCTGCGTGACGTCCCGGCGCATCGGCGACACCTTGCGGTTGTACTCCAGCATGAGGTCCAGCTCGGGGAGCCCGGACGCCGCGATCGTGCGGATCGGGCCGGCGGAGATGGCATTGACGCGGATCCCCTCGGGGCCGAGGTCAGCAGCCAGTTCACGGACGTAGGCCTCGAGTGCTGCCTTGGCCACGCCCATCACCTTGTACTTGGCCGACACCCGGACCCCGCCGATGTAGCTCAGCGCGATGACCGAACCGCCGTTCGGCATGTGCTTGTGGGTCTCGTTCATCAGCGTGGCGAGGGAGTGCGCAGACGTGACAAGCGCGGTGGTGAAGTCCTCGGTGGAGGTCTCCACCACGCGACCGTCGAACGCTGTCTTCGGCGCGAACGCGATCGCGTGGATCACGATGTCGATCGGGGTCGTCACCTTCTCGAAGAAGGCATCGACCTCCTCGGGTTTGGTCACATCGCACCGCTCGTAGGCGATCAGGTGCGGCAAGGTGGGTGCCAGCTGCATGATCCGGCTGTGGAACCGAAACTGGTAGCCGAGGATGACCCGGGCGCCCTGGCGGGTCAGCTCCTTGGCGATCGCCCAGGCGATCGACTCCTCGCTGGCCACCCCCATCACGAGCGCCACCTTGCCCTTGAGCGGCTTCTTGATGGTCATCGGACCTCCACTGCACTCGGTGGGACTGCGAGCGTAGGCCCTCGAAGCCCGTTTCGGCGGGCCCACGGGCCCCGGGTTACGGTTCTTCCCATGACTCGCCTGGTGTGTCTCGGAGACTCGTTCACGGAGGGGATGTCCGACGACGTTCGGCCCGACGGGCGTCACATGGGCTGGTCCGATCGGCTCGCTGCCGGGCTCGCGTCCGACACGTCGGACGTCGTCACCCCGCCGGTCAGCTACGCGAACTTCGCGATTCGCGGCAAGCTGCTCGACCAGGTCGTGGCCGAGCAGATCGGCCCAGCCCTGACCCTCGCCCCGGACATCATCACCTTCCATGCTGGGGCAAACGACGTCCTGCGTCCGGGCACCGACCTCGATGACCTGTTCGCCCGCTATGACTCCGCCGTCGAGCGCCTCGCGTCGAGCGATGCGCAGGTGGTCCTGTTCACCTCGCTGGCTCGCGCAGGGGGCTCAGGCCGCTTCGCCGACCGGCTCGAACGGCTCTTTCACGCCTTCAACCGGAACGTCCGTGAGGTCGCGGCAGCCCGCGGAGTCCACCTGGTGGACCTCGAACGGATCGACGTCCTGACCGATCGGCGGTTCTGGGCACCCGACCGTCTGCACCTCAACGAGCGGGGCCACGCCCGGGTCGCCGCCGCGGTCCTCGACGAACTCGGGGTGACCGACCCGCAGGTCCTGGGCGGCCCGGTCGGGTGGTGGACCGAGCCGCTTCCCCCGGCCAAGCCGCGCTCGCGCCGCGATGACATCGCCGCCGACGTGGAGTGGGTCCGCGTCCACTTCATGCCGTGGATCGGCCGCCGCCTGCGAGGCGTGTCCAGCGGCGACGGACTGGCACCCAAGGAACGCCACCCGCGTGAGGTCGGTTCGGGCCCATCGGATGCGATGACCGCCTGAGCGGAGGATCGGCCGGGGGATCGGGACCCGCCAACGCCCAGTACCGTGTGAGGCATCGACGACAGCTAACAGATGGATCACCCCCGATCGCCAAGGAAGGCCACCATGCCCACCACCCTGATCACCGGCGCCAGCTCCGGACTCGGCGCGGAGAAGGCCCGCCAATTCGCCGCCCGTGGCAACGACCTGGCCCTGTCCGCACGCAGGCTTGACCGGCTCGAGGAGCTGCGGGCCGAGATCCTGCTCGAGAACCCGGAGCGGCGGGTCGAGATCGCCGCGCTCGATGTCACCGACGACGACGCCGTGTTCGCGACCTTCCGTGGCTTCGCCGAGGACTTCGGCACCATCGATCGGATCATCATCAACGCGGGTCTGGGCAAGGGCGCCCGGATCGGCACCGGCAAGTACTACGCCAACAAGCAGACCGCGATGACCAACTTCGTGGGCGCGCTGTGCCAGGCCGAGGCTGCCATGGAGATCTTCCGGGCGCAGAAGCGCGGTCACCTCGTGTTCATCTCCTCGATGTCGGCGATGCGAGGCATGCCCAAGGCCCTCAACGTCTATGCCGCGACGAAGGCCGGGGTGGCTCACCTGGCCGAGGGGCTGCGCAGCGAGATGCAGGCGAGCCCCGAACTCGACATCACGGTGTCGACGATCTACCCGGGCTACATCCGCTCGGAGATGAACGAGTACGTCGAGAACGCCCCGTTCATGGTCGACACCGAGACCGGCGTGCGGGCCATGGTGGCCGCCATCGAGGCCGAGAAGGACAACGCACGCGTGCCGAGCTGGCCGTGGTGGCCGATGGGCACCGCCATGAAGTACGCACCCCTGGGGGTCGTGCGCAAGATGATGTGAGCCGGCGGGCCCACGCGGCGCAGTGCGGGGGCGTTCTGCGCACCGGGCGAGGCACTGCCACGTGCTCAGCCGAGCATGGACGCGGCGATTCGGGCCAGGTCCGCGGCGGGGTCGTCCGTCACGCCGGTGTGCACGGGGCCCGGTTGGATGGCGACGCTGCGGGGTGCGGTCAGCCACCGGAACCTGCGCCCCGGGTCCGCCTGCCCCGCCCCGCCTGCTGACTGCGCGCCGTGCGCCACATCCCGCACCGCCGCGAGCGCATCAGCGATCGCCTCGAGATCCGCCTGCGGCCACAGGGCACCGATCGGGCTCAGGTCGGCGCGCACCGTCATCCCGAGGAAGGCAGCCTGCTGGCAGTACAGGAGCACCGCCCCGTTGACGAACTCCCCCCGATCGACGCGGGGCACCACGCGCAGCACGGCGTACTCGAAGGGCATCGGGCTCATGAGTCCTCCCGCCCCATCTTCAGCTCGGGCATCCACTCCGGGGGACCAGGGCTCGCCCGACCCGAGACGCGACGACCCCGATCATCCCGGGCCGCCCCGCGCGCAACGTCGGAGACCAGCGCCGGGACCCAGCTCCCCCGTTCGGCCAAGCGGGCGGTCAGGAACTCCGCATACGCCGCCCGCACCTGCCGCGCGCCACCCCACGCCGGCACCTCGGGCTCCAGCCACGCATCGGGCACCGAAGCAACGGCATCGGCGACAACCACGCGCATGTCCAGCCCCTCGATGGCGGCGTCCGCCTCGGCGATCCTGGGGGCGCACTCGACCAGGGCATGGTCGGTCACGTCGTAGGGCCGGGCAGCGAAGCGGTCCACCTGATCGGGCCTCCCCGGCGCCCAGGCGTGGTGGAACGTGAGGGCCGCGCCGTGGTCGATCAGCTGCAAGTCACGGTGCCAGAGCAGCATGTTCGGGTTGCGCCAGGAGCGATCCACATTGTTGACCAGCGCGTCGAGCCAGATGATCCGCCCGGCCAGCCCCGCGTCCACCACCGGCCCCGGTCCCACATCGAGCGCACCGGGCAGGTAGTCGATGCCCAGGTTGGTCCCCGCAGAGGCTCGCAGCAGGTGCTGGACCTCCTCGTCCGGTTCGGCCGGGGCCATCTCGGCGGGCACGTCGATGGGAACCCAGCGCGGCACGCGCAGCCCGATCCCGGCTGCCAGCCCCGCGCAGATCACCTCCGCGACCAGCGCCCGCGGCCCCTGGCCCGCGCCGCGGAACTTGACCACGTACATGCCGAGGTCGTCAGCCTCCATCAGCCCGGGCAGCGAGCCGCCCTCGCGCAACGGGGTCACGTACCGCGTCGCGCGCACCGGATCCACCGGCCCAGCGTAGGGCCTGCGCCGGTGCTCGAGACCGCTCCTGGCCGATACGCTCGCCCCCGACACCGACGCAAGGAGCCACGATGACCACGCTGCCCGGACTCCTGCTCCTGCACGGCCTCGGCGACGATGGCGCGTGCTGGGGCCCCTTCGTCCGTGAGCTGCGCCGACGAGAGGGCCTGGCCGACCTCCAGGTCGTCACCCCGGACGCCCCGGCGCATGGTGGCCGGATCGCCGAGCCGGGCCAGTCCCTGTCCTGGCCGGACCTGCTCGGCGAGGCCGTCGCGCACGCCGAGGCCCTCGCCGCCCGCACCGGTGGTCGGATTGTCTCGGCAGGCCACTCGATGGGCGCGATGACAGCCCTCGGCGTCTCGGCAACCCGACCGGACCTGGTCGCGGGCACCTTCCTCGAGGACCCGCCCCTGAGCGGCGGAGCCCCGTCAGGGGTGGAGCCCGGGGGTGACCCCGACCCGACGGCACCCATCGAGCTGACCGAGTTCCGGCAGTGGTTCGCCGACCTGCAGGCAGTGACGCTCGATCAGCTCATCGCAGAGGCCCGGGTCGAGAATCCCACCTGGGATCCCGACGAGTACGAGCCGTGGGCGTGCGCGAAGCAGGCCGTGGACCTCGCGGCGTTCGACCAGCCGGTCGTGTTCATCCATGCCGCGACCGATCAGCTGCTGCGCGATGCCCCGGCACCGGTCGTCGTCGTCGCTGGGGAGGCCGAACTCGGGGGGCTCGTCTCCGACGCGGCCGGCGTGGACCTCGCCTCCCGGCCCGGCTGGACGATCCACCGCCTCCCAACCGGGCATGACGTCCGCCGGGATGCCCCCGTCGCCACCGTCGACCTGCTGGCTGGACTCATCAGCTCGGTGACCAGGTGACGCAGCCCACACCGGGCAACCCACAGGATCAGGATCCCTCCCCCGGGCCCAGCTGCGACAGCACCGCCGGGCCGCGCACACCCACCCGCGATCTCCCCAGTCCCGGTCAGGACCTGGCAGCGGCTCCCCCGGACGTCGTGGCAGGTGTCCCCGCGCCACCCGAGCACGGGGCCAGACCGGCGACCCCCGGGGCGGCCACCGCCCTGCGACGCCCCGTCCTGGGCTACGTGCTCTACCTGTGCGGGGCTGTCCTCTTCGGGATCAACGGAACAGTCAGCAAGGTGCTGCTCACGTCCGTCGGCGACGCCGCCCGGATGTCGCAGCTGCGGGTCACGTTCGCGTTCCTGATCCTGCTGGTCGTTGTGGCCGCGACCAACCCACGATCGCTGCCGCTGCGCCGCGCGGAGATCCCGCTGGTGGCCGCCTACGGGATCCTGGGCGTGGCCATGACCCAGTGGCTCTTCTTCGTCGCCCTGACCCGCCTTCCGGTCGGGATCGCCCTGCTGATCGAGTTCACCGCCCCGATCATGGTCGTGCTCTGGGTGCGCTACGGCTGGCATCGGCCCGTCCGCAACACCGTGTGGCTGGGCCTCGCCCTGGCGATGGCGGGCCTGGCGATGGTGGCCCAGATCTGGCTGGGCCTGACGTTGAGCGCGCTGGGGATCACCGCCGCATTCGGGGCTGCGATGGCACTGGCCCTGTACTACGTGCTGGGCGAGACCAACAGCCGGGACCGCGACCCGGTCTCGCTGACACTGTGGGGCTTCGCGTTCGCGGCCCTCATGTGGGCCGTCGCGCTGCCGTGGTGGCGCTTCCCGTGGAGCGCCCTGGACGGCACGGCCGACCCCCTCGGCGAGGGTACGGGGAGCGTTCCGCTGTGGGGCCTGGCAGCGTGGATGGTCGTGCTGGGCACGATCGCCCCCTTCTGGCTCGTGCTGGCGGCCATCCGACACATCGGGGCAGCTGGGGCGAGCATCGTCGGGTTGAGCGAGCCGTTCATCGCCGCCCTGGTCGCCTGGGTGATCCTGGGCGAGGTCCTGACCCCCCTGCAGCTCCTCGGCGGTGCCGTGATCCTGACCGGCGTCGTGGTCGCCGAGCGGGCCCGCCGCTGACTCAGCCCTCCTCAAGGTCCTTGAGGAAGTCCCTGATCTGGTCGTGATATCCCTCGGGATCGACGTTCCACGCCAGCACGTGGTCGGCACCATCGACCAGCACGTAGGTGCCACCCTCACCCGCCAGCCGCATGAACCTGTCGTTCACCGCCCTCGGGACGGTCTCATCCTCCGTACCCTGGAAGGTCAGCAGGGGCACTGTCACCAGGTCGTCAGTATCGGTGTAGTTGATCGCCGAGAAGTCGACGCCGTAGCGGAAGGACACCATCATCTTCGCCGCGTCCTCCAGGGACTCCGGGATCGGCAGGTCACCGATCGGCAGCGTCCGGTAGTCGGCGGCATAGTCGATGACGTCCTCCAGGCTCGATGCAGGCGCGTCGAGGATGACCCCGTCCACCTTGCGGGCCAGGTTCCCCCGCGCCAGGAACCCGAGCGTCACGGCACCCCCATGGCTGGCGCCCCCCAGGATGATCGTGTTCGCCCCCTGGTCCTCGGTGTGGGCCACCGCCGCTTCGAGCTCCTGCCATTCCGTGCGGCCGTAGTGGACAAGCCCGTCGTCGTAGGGCGGCGCCCCGACGTCACCGGTGTACGTGATGGCCAGCACGTTGTACTTGCGCTGGTGCAGCGAGCGGGCCATCCGCAGCATCTCGGAACGGGCCGCGCCCTTCCCGTGGGTGAGGATCGCCCACTTGTCCGACTCCTTGGCAGCCGGGATCTGCCACGCGGGGAACACCCGGCCGTCCAGGGTCGTGATGTCGATGTACTCAGCGTCCAGGCCGGCCTGCTCCGGTGTCAGCCAGACGTCACGGGAGAGCCCGTAGCGGTCCCCCACCCGGGGTGAGTCCCCCACCACGTCGATCACGGGCCGGGTCTGCTCAGGGCCCTCGCCGGGCGACGCCGGGCCCACGACGAGCAGGGACTCACCCATGACCAGGCCCACAACGGCGTCGTCGAACTTCGTCTCCTCGACGTACTCGTCGTCCGGGCGGATCGTCACGAGGAGGTCCTCGCCGGTGCCGTCGAAGGCAACCACCTGCCCGCCCTGCAGGTCCGTGGGGTCGTACGGCTCGGACTTCAGTGCATCCTCGTAGACCAGCCCCGAGAAGTACCAGGCGCCGCCCACGTAGAACACGCCCACCAGCGCGATCGCGCTGAAGAGGATGACCCACGGCCACCTGCGGCGCTTGCGCGATCGAGTCATGGGATCCCCGGTCAGGCTGCGGCCGGCTGTGAAGCCTCGGTGGTCGGAACCTCACCGTCCGCCGGAGCCTCATCCACTGGAGCCTCATCCACCGGAGCCTCCTCGGCCGGCACGTCCTCCGCGGGCGCCTCCTCCCCCGAGATGCGCCGCTGCGCAGCGGCCGCACGATCCAGGGCCGACTTGAGGTCGTCCTGGGCCCGGCCGTAGGCGGCGAAGTCGCCGTCGGCCAGCGCCTGCTCGCCGGCCGTGTAGGCCGTCTGGGCGTCCGCGATGGCCGTCACGAGATCTGCCTGGGCATCATCGGTGGGCTCGCCACCGGATCCGCCCTCAGCCCCGCCGTCGCCCTCGTCGGGCTGAGGCCGATCCGGGGAGTCCTCGGAGAACACCTCGGCCAGCGCCTGCCCGAGGGAGTCCTCGAGAACGGTGGTGTCGCCGTAGCTGACCAGCACCTTGCGCAGCAGCGGGTAGCCCTGCCCCTGGGCGGCCCGGACGTACACGGGCTCGACGTAGAGCAGGCCTCCACTGACCGGCAGCGACAGCAGGTTGCCGAACTCCACGTCCGCACCACCGCGTCGCAGCAGGGTGAGCTGCTCGGCGATCGCCGGTTCGGACTCGAAGTTGTTCTGCACCTGGGTCGGTCCGGGCACAGTGGTGTTCCGCGGTAGCTGGAGGACCCGGATGGTCCCGTACGTCGGGCCGGGGGCGGAGTCGACCGCCATGAAGGCGGCCAGGGTCTGGCGGTTCAGCGGCGCGAACGTCGTCGTCAGCGAGAACTTCGGCTCGGTGGTGCCGGGCATCCGCAGCGTCAGGTAGTACGGCGGCTGCAGCGCGTTGACGGCCCGGTTCGTCGGGTCGATCGGGATGTTCCAGAAGTCCTGGCCGTTGTAGAAGCTGGCCGGGTCGGTCACGTGGTAGCGCGAGAGGATCGTGCGCTGGACCTTGAACAGGTCCTCCGGGTAGCGGAAGTGCGCCACCAGCTCCTCGGAGGCCTCCGACATCGGCGTGACCGTGTTGCCGAACGCCCTGCTCCAGGTCTGCAGCAGCGGGTCCTCGGGCTCCCAGGCGTAGAGGGTCACGGTGCCGTCGAAGGCGTCGACCACGGCCTTGACCGAGTTGCGCAGGTAGTTGATCCGCGCGCTGGGCAGCGTGCCCACGGCGCTCGAGGTGGCCGTGATGGCGTCGGTGGTGGCCTCGTTGAGCGTCGTGCGCGAGGAGTACGGGTAGGCGTTGGTCGTGGTGTAGCCGTCGATGATCCACAGGACGCGACCGCCCACCACGACCGGGTACGGGTCACCGTCGGTGGTCAGCCACGGGGCCACCTTCGCCACACGGGTCTGCGGCTCCCGGTCGAACATGATGCGCGACTCGGAGTTCACCAGCGAGCTGAGCACGATGTTCGGGTCCTGCATGCGGACCGCGAAGAGCAGCTTGTTGAAGATGTTGCCGACGGGCACGCCGCCGGAGCCGTCGTAGGTGTTGTTCTTCTGGCCGCTGGCGGACTGGTCGTCGGGGAAGTCCAGCTCGCGGGGCTCAGCACCCTCCGGCGCACCCACGATGGAGTAGTCCGGGGAGTCAGCGCCGTAGTAGATCCGCGGCTGGTCGATCTCGAGCTCACCGACCGTCGGGATGTTGGAGGCGAAGAAGTCCGGGCGGCCGTCGGACAACGATGTGTTGTCGTAGGCGGCCACCACGCCGTAGCCATGTGTGTAGACCGCGTGGTCGTTGGCCCAGTTGCGCTCGCCGACGCCGTCGAGGTCCACCTCACGCACGGCGATCACCGCGCCGCGGGTCCCGTCGTCCAGGGCGTAGCGGTCAACATCGAGGGTGTCCGGGAACGCGTAGAACCCACGGATCTGCTGCAGCTGACGGAAGGTCGGCGAGACAACGGCCGGGTCGAGCAGGCGGATGTTGTTCAGCGTGCCGGCATCCTCCTCGAGCGTCTCGGCACTGGTCTCGCCCTCGCCGGAGTAGTCCTGGAACTGGGCATCAGCCAGCCCGTAGGCATCCCGGGTGGCGTCGATGTTGCGCTGGATGAACTCCTGCTCGCGCACCAGTTCGGAGGGCTTGACCTGGAACTGCTGGACCAGCGCGGGGTAGATGCCACCGATCACAAGCGCGGAGACGGCCAGCAGGCCGGTGCCCACCAACGGCAGGGTCCAGCCCTGGCGGAAGGCGTTGGCGAAGAACAGGACCGCGCAGACCAGGGCGATCACGACAAGGATGTTCTTGGCCGGCAGGACGGCGTTGACGTCGCGGTACTTCAGCCCGGTGAAGCCCTCGACGAGCGGCTCGGCCTTGATCGCCAGGCCGTAGCGGTCCAGCCAGTAGCCGACTGCCTTGAGCAGCATGAACAGCCCACCGAGGATCGACAGCTGGATGTGGGCAGCCCGGCTCGTGCGGGGCGTGGGTCCCTGCAGGCGCAGCCCGCCGTACACGTAGTGCGTGGCGGCGGCCATCAACAGGCACAGGATCAGCACCGCGACCATGAACCCGAGCACGAAGCGCAGGAACGGGTACTGCAGCGCGAAGAAGCTGATGTCGGTGTTGAACTGCGGATCTGTCTGCCCGAACGGCGTGGAGTAGCGGAACGTCATGAACGCCTGCCACTGCGACGACGCCGACATGCCGGCCATCACGCCGAACAGGGCCGGAATCCCGATCAGGATCACCTTGTGGAACGGCTCCAGGCTTGCCCGGTAGCGCTCCAGGGAGATCTGCTCTGCGGACATGACCCCCATCTCCGGGCGCGACCGGAAGGCGAACAGCATGGTCAGGCCCACGGCGGTGGCCATGAGCAGCCCGAACACCACGAAGAGCCCGAGCTGGGTGACCAACAGCGTCGTGAACACCGACTCCTTGTCCAGCGACGCGTACCAGAGGAAGTCTGTGTAGAACGTGGTGAAGATCATCAGCAGGATCCCGAGCACCCCGAGGATGACCAGGGTCGGGACCAGGGCGCTGGGACGCTTCGAGGGTGCGGCCGGGGCCGGGCGCGGGGACGACGGGGAGGGATCAAAGCTCACGAGACCAAAACTACCTGCATTTCGGACATCCCACTGACGAGCCCCCTGCTGCTTACCAGCCGAAAGGCCCGATCTGTACGTGGACCTGACAGTCCGCAGGGTCCGCAGGGGTGCGCCGGCGGGAGGGCGGGGCTGGCCGCGCCCGGCGCGGTGGGTACCGGACACGCCGGGCGCGCTGCCGGCCGACCACGCACGTTTCGGTTCGGCCCGGTGGGCTGGAACCCCGGTGGGCTGGAACACTGTGGCCATGGACGATCAGGAACTGCTTGCCGCCGCGATGGACATCGAGCGGCACGTGGCCGCCGACGGGTGGGACCAGCCCGCCCTGCTGTTCGCGCTCGTGCCGACCGAGACGATCCGCGCCGACCAACCGGAGCTCGCCGAGCAGCTCGGCGTCGCAGAGGAGGGTCCGGCGCTGACCACGTTCGAGCAGCCGACGCCCCCGGACAACGAGGAGCTCGACGAGTTCCTCGCCCGGATCGAGTGGCCCCCCCAGATCGCCGGTGCGGCGCTGGTCGTGGAGCGGATCGTGCTGCCGCCCGAGGCGGAGGCTGAGATCGCCGACCGGCCTGACGCCGCTGCAGCCGCACGCGCGCATCCTGCCGCTCAGGACATGCGCATCGTCGTGGCGGTCATGAAGGACGGCGAGCAGATGAGCGTGCTGCGCCTGCGGGGCGCCGAGGACGGACCGAACGCCGCGGACGACGAGGTCCTGACCGGGGCCGATCTGGTTCCCGGCCTGTCCGAGGCGCTGGTCGCGACCTTCCGGTAGCTGGTCGCGACCTTCCGGTAGCTGGTCGGGACTTCCCAGTGGCTGGTCGCGGGCTCCCGGTCGCTGGTCAGCGTCCGGCCGCAGCCAGCCCTTCGCCGCACTGTGGGAACGTCGTGGTCGGGTCGGCGGCCCACGTCTCCACGACGTCGCGGGCCTGGCCGAGCGTCTCGACCGGCACGACGGTCAGCCCATCGGGGATGGCCCCCATCACCTCGTCGCAGTTGAGGTCCGGAGCCAGGAAGAGCCCCGCCCCGGCATCCTTGGCGCCGACCAGCTTCTGCTGGATGCCACCGATCGGGCCGACGATGCCCTCCGGGTCGATGGTCCCGGTCCCGGCGACGTGCTTGCCGCCGTTCAGCTGGTCCTCGGTCAGCATGTCGATGATCGCCAGCGAGAACATCATCCCCGCGCTCGGTCCGCCGACGTTGGAGTCCGCGAAATCGATGTCGAACGGCGCCTGGAAGGACATCCCGATCGACAGGCCCACGTAGGGCTGGGCAGCTGCGTCGGAGTCGATCGGGTCCGGGTTGGCCTCAGTGACCACCTCGAGCGTCAGCGCCGTCGGATCCTCGCCGGGCTCCTCGACGCGCAGGACCTCGAGCACGGCGGTGTCGCCGACCTCGCCGGCCCGGACCAGCTCGCCGACGTCCGCCGAGGTCGCGACCTTCGTGCCGTTGACGGAGATGATCTGGTCACCGGCCTCGACGATCCCGTCGGCCGGCGCACCACCGCTCACCACCGTGACCACCACGGCCTGCTCGGTCGGGATCCCCAGTTCGTTCATCGCCGCCGCGATCGAGTCCGACTGCGACAGGGCGAACAGCTGGTCATTGCGCTGCGCGACGTCCTCACCCGAGATGTCCGGCCCGTAGATTGCCTCCCGCGGAACCACGGAGGTGCTCTGCCCGACCCATCCGGCCAGCGCCTCGCCGAGGTACACCCCCTTGGTGGAGCCTCCGCGCTCGGAGACCGTGACCATGTCCAGCGCACCGTCGGTCGGGTAGGTGGTGGTCCCGGAGATGCTGATCAGGGGAGCGCCGTCCACCTCGCCGATCGTGTTGTACGTGGGACCGGGGCTCAGCATGAGCAGTGGAAGCTTGACCAACGATCCGACCACGATCATGGCGATGCCGGCCAGCACCCCCCGGCGGATCGCCCGCGAACGCGCGCGCTGCCGGGGCGTGCGCGGTGGCTGCCCTCCCCACCACATCGTGAACCGGTCCCACCAGCTCAACCTCGAGTCCGCGGCGACGCCGGCCGTATCGACCAGGGCCGCATCGGCACCTCCCGCGGCGGAGGCGTCCCCGTCGACGACAGCCGCGTTGGCGGGGTCTACCCCTGGGGGCCGCGGCTCGGGCGCGTGCGGCACCCTTCCCGCGTCCGGGTCACTCACTGCGGCCCCCGGGGATCGGTCGGTTGAGGGCGTCGGCGAAGCGGGCGAGGTCCTTGGCGTCCTCCGGGGAGCCCGGTTCGGGCCGGGCGCGCACGCGACCCCCCCAGGAGCCGGCGGCACGCGTGTAGACCCAGGCGGCCAGGGTGGCGACAATCGGGATGATCCACCAGGTCATGTCGCCTCCTCTCGCTCGCGGGTGGGTCGGCCACCGCCTGGAGCGGGCTGAGGGCCGGAAGGTGTGCAGGCGAGCCTACCCGCCCTCTCGGGTTCCAGGCGGCCGTCCGAGGCGTGGTTTACCCGACCCGAACCGGGGGAAGTAGCGGCTGTGATGTGGGACACCGGGCACATGAGCTGCGGCGCGCCTACGCTTGATCAACGGTCACCATGACCTGCCACAACAGGAAGGCACTGCCCATGAGCAACGTCCCCTTCGGCTTCACGCCCCCGGACCCGGACGACCAGGGCCAGCCACAGAACCCCTTCAACATGGACGACATCGGCTCCGCACTGTCCCAGCTCGGCGCGATGCTGCAGGGGATGTCCAACGCACCCGAGCAGGGTCCGGTCAACTGGTCGGCCGCGACCGACATCGCCCGCAAGGCGATCGCCACCGCCGGCGACCCGGTCGTCTCCGACTCCCAGAGGCGCGCCGTCGAGGATGCCGTCCGCCTCGCCGACCTCTGGCTCGACCCGGCCACCGAGTTCCCGTCCACCGGAGCCGGCGCCCGCGCGTGGAGCCGTTCCCAGTGGCTCGAGGGCACGATGCCCGCCTGGCAGGAGATCATCTCGCCGATCGCCGAGCAGGTGCAGAACTCGATGAGCACCATGATGCCCAGCGCGGAGGATCTCGCCGGCGGCCTGCCCGACGAGCTGCGCTCCATGCTCCCCGCCGACATGCCCGTGGACCTCACGTCGATGCTCGCGCCGATGATGGGCATGTTCAAGCAGATGGGCGCAACCATGTTCGCCGCGCAGGCCGGTCAGGGCCTGGCGGGGCTCGCCGGTGAGGTGCTCGGCGCGGGCGATGTGGGCCTGCCGCTGACCTCCGACGGTGTGCCCACACTCGTGCCGGAGAACGTCGCGGTGTTCGGCGGCGGGCTGGAGGTCGAGCCCGGTGAGATCGCGCTCTACCTGGCCCTGCGTGAGGTCGCCCACCAGCGGCTGTTCACCCACGTCGCGTGGCTGAGCCCGACCGTCCGCGATGCCGTGGCGGAGTACGCCCGCGGGATCGGCCTGGACTCCGGCGCGATGGAGCAGGCGCTGCGCGACATCGACATGACCAACCCCGCGAACATCCAGGAGGCGCTGTCCTCCGGTGTGCTGGCCCCCGAGGACAGCGCCGAGCAGAAGGCCGCGCTGGCCCGGCTCGAGACCCTGCTGGCCCTGGTCGAGGGGTGGGTCGACCATGTCGTGATCGCGGCGATCGACGACCGGCTGCCGACCGCCGGCAAGTTGCAGGAGGCGGTCCGCCGTCGTCGCGCCGCGGGTGGCCCCGCGGAGAAGACGTTCCAGACCCTCGTGGGCCTGGAGATGCGCCCGCGCCGGCTGCGCGAGGCAGCCTGGCTGTGGAGCGAGCTCGAGCGCGTCCGCGGCGTTGCTGGTCGGGATGCCGTGTGGCAGCACCCGGACCTGCTGCCCGGGCCGGCCGACCTGGACGACCCGACCGGCTTCGTGTCGGGCTCCTCGATCTCCGACGCCGACCTGGCCGCGCTGACGTCCGGCGAGATGCCTGAGGCGGCTGAGGCCGAGGTCGGCGAGGTCGACGTCGAGGCCGAGGTCGACGACGTGACGTCGGAGGCTGCCGGCGACGCGCACGACACGACCGAGGCCGACGGGTCCAGCGGGGAGTCCGACGAGCGCGGATGACGGGTCCCGACAGGACCGACCCGGACCCCGGCGCTCTGCTGGTCGCCGATGCACGGCGGGTACTCACCCGGTGGCAGCCGCCCTCGGCCGCCCAGGAGAAGCTGCGCGGGCGATACCTGGGGTTCATCGACACGCACCCCGACGCGGCCAGCCGAGACCTGCGCGAGGGGCACCTCACGGCCAGCACCCTCGTGGTCGACGACGCTCGTGAGCAGGTGCTGCTGACGCTGCACCCGCTGGCTGAGCGGTGGTTCCAGCTCGGCGGTCACCTCGAGCCCGATGACGCGTCGATCGGTGCCGCCGCCCTGCGCGAGGCGACCGAGGAGTCCGGGATCGAGGGGCTGGCGCTGGTCGACTACCCCATCGGGCTCGATTGGCATCCGACCCGCTGCCGCGACAGCACCCGCGCGCTCGGGCCCAGCAGCCACCTCGACGTGGAGTACGTGGCGGTGGCACCGATCGGGGCCACGCACCTGCGCAGCGACGAGTCCCTGGACCTCGCGTGGTTCGCCCTGGACGCCCTGCCCGACGGTGCCGACGACGTGGTCCGCGCGCTGATCCAGCGCATCCGCGACCTGGGAATGGCCTGACCGTCAGCTCCGCGACCCTCCCGTCGTGGTAATCCTGCCCCGCGCCCGCTCCCGTCGTGGCAATCGAATCGGCCCATCAAGTCCGGCGAAACGACTACCGCGCCGAGGAAGCGGAGGTCGGGACCACGACGAACTGGCCACCGTCGAACCGCCGGCCGTTGACCTGGACCTCGACGCGGTGCACCCCTGGGTGGTGCGTCCGGGTGCTCATCTGTGCGATGGAGACCGACCGCGTGAACTGGACCTGCTCGCCAGGCCCCAACGCACGCCGACCGCCCGTGAACACCTTGGGCGCCGCCGATCCGTTGGCCTTGACGAAGTGCACGACGAAGTCCACGGCCACCTCCTCACCGGGCTCCTTCTGCGACTCATCGGGCCCCTGCCCTGAAGCGGATGCCTCCGGCGCTCCCGGTGCCGGCCGCGTGTCAGCGACGCTGGCGACGATCCGCACGGTGCCCCCGACCGACACCTCGACTGGGTCGATCGTCACCTCGGCCACGGCGAGGTGGTCGGCGCCCGCGTGGCCCAACAGCTCGAGAGCCGCGGGATCGCCACGCTTCACCAGCGTCCGCAGGGCATGGCGGATCAGCCGCTGTCGCTCCGCGCTCGCATCGGCCCACCATCGCCGCGCCACGGAGATGACGAGTTCCGGGTGGTCCTTGCTGATGTCGTTGAGGTTGTTCGCGACGCTGCGCCGGACGTACTCGCTCGGGTCGTCGCGCAGGATCTCCAGCAGCTCCAGGACGGGCGCCGGGTCGGCGATGAACGCCGGCAGCCGCGGCGCCCACGGGAGCCGGGGCCGGGTTCCCTCGGAGACCAGCCGGCGGACATGCTCGCTGGGATCAGCGGTCCAGGCGCGCAGCCGGGCCAACGTCCGCTCGGGCTCATGGATGAGGAAGGGCCGGATGCTGAACTCCGCCGTGAAGCGCTGGGTCAGCTCGTACTGCGCGGCCATCGACTCCTCGAAGGCCGCCAGCCCGTACTGGCCCACGAAGACGACGAACGGCATGTACCGGAACGGCTGCATCCCGGTGAGACCGGGATCCGCGGGGCCCAACGACGCCATGACCATCGGGACCGCAACCACAGGGTCCGCGGGGAGATGTCGCGCCATCACGTCGGAGATCCGGCGTGCACGGTCCATCAGCTCGAGCGCGTCGAAGCCACGCAGGCACTCGGCGACGAAGGCCGGCTCGTCGAAGCCGGGCACGGTGCTGGCCAGCCGCTGAGCCACCCAGTGCACCGTCTCGGGCCCGAACGAGTCCTTCAGCGCCTGCGCCACGGCCCGGCTCCCATCCCCTCGATGCTGATGCGACACATGCCCGTCACGAACGGAACCCCCGGAGGCGCGTGATGCACGGGGGTCGACCCTTCGCGTGCACCCGTTATCTCCGGGGGTCCTTCGAGACGTGAACGTATTCACCTGATGTTCACGCGTCAATACCCCCCGGTAACCCGTCTGTGGATGACCTGGGGATGAACTGGGGACGGGCCCGCGTGTCGATGTGGACGAACAGTGGGATACCTGTGGACAACATCGGTGCACAACCGATGAACTACCCTCTGACCTGCGGTGATCCCCTGGGGATAATGTGGAGCAAAAGAAATCTGCGCGACACGCCGAAGAGATTTTCAACACGCCGATCGCCCGATTCTGAGCCGCTTCACGTCCACGCCGTCACTCGCACACACAGCATCGTCACAGAGCGTCGTCGGCTGGAGGCCGCGGGCGACGGGCCGATGCTTCCGGCTGATCAGCGGCCGGCGAAGTGCGCGGGGCGCTTCTCCCGCACCGCGGCCAGGCCCTCAGCGAGGTCGTCGGAGGCAAGCGTGACCGCCTGGGCCAACCCCTCCCACTGGGTGGCGTCGGCCCAACTCGCTGGTCCACCGTCACGCAGCGCAACCTTTGTCAGCCGGACAGCCACCGGGGCGCCGGCAGCAACGCCGTGGGCTCCGGCCAGCGCCGCGGCCTCGAGCTCGTCATCGGGCACCACGCGGCTTGCCAGCCCCAACGAGAGCATCTCCTGCGCCCCGACCCGGCGACCGGTGAAGAGCAGGTCGCGTGCGGCGGCCACACCGGCCACCTCAGTGAGCAGGTAGGTCGAGAGCATCCCGGGGTGCATGCCCATCCGCAGGAAGGGCACGGACATGCTGGCCGAGGCTCCAGCCCAGCGCACGTCGCAGGCCAGCGCCAGGGCGGCACCCGCTCCGATCGCCGGTCCGTTGATGGCGGCGATCGTCGGCATCGGTAGGTCCCGGATCATGAGCCAGGTGCGGTAGTACGCGAGCATCCGCTCGCGCAGGACCGGGACGGGCTCGTGGGAGTCCGCTCCGATCCACGACGTGTTGCCCCCGGAGCTGAAGGCCGTGCCCTGACCGGTCACGAGAACTGCCCGAACGTCGGTGTCAGCGGCGATGTCGGTCATCAGCCGCCCCCAGGCCGCGGTCATCTCCAGGCCCATCATGTTGCGCCGTTCGTGGTCGGCGAGCTCGACGATGACGAGGTCACCGTCGCGCCGGACGGCCAGCCGGTCGGCCTGCGGGTCGAACGCGTCGCAGTCGAGGCGCACGTGCGCGCCCGCCGGGCTCGCGTAGGCGGCGGCGGGAGCAGCGCCCTGGGCGGATTCAACGGCGGGAGCAGCGCCATGTGTGGGGTCGACAGCGGGCTTCTGGGCCGGATCCGTGCTGGGGAGGTCGGTGGACATGCGTGCAGGCTAACGGGGAGCCTGTGCGGCTTCGTGAGGAGCCTGACGTATGGTGCGTCACGCACGGTCGAAGCCATTAGGGCCCGGCCCCCCACTGACGGAGGACGTTATGTCGGACGATACGTACACAGGCGAGGCCTACTGCGTGAAGTGCAAGGAGAAGCGCGAGTTCACCGGTCACATCGAAGAGGTCAACAACCGCCGCATGGCCAAGGGCATCTGCCCCGTGTGCGGAACCAAGGTTGCCCGCATCCTCGGCAAGGCCCAGTGACCTGCTGAGAAGCACACGCTGGACCTGACTCCAGCGCTGCACGTCGACCGGGCTCGGCCCGGCAGGAGGGGCGTCCCGGATTCCGGGCGCCCCTCCCGGCGTTTCCGGGGCGGGCGCCGGTCGCGGGATGCCCGTCGGCCCCCCACAATGGACCCATGGCAGACCTGCCCGTCCGCGCCCTGACCCGCAGCGCCAAGATGGCCGCGCTGCCCATCGGCCACGCCAGCCGCGCCGCCTTCGGGTTCGGCAAACGGGTCGGTGGGGCGCCAGCTGAGGCGGTCGCCGCAGAGCTGCAGGCGCGCACGGCTGAGCAGATGTTCCGCGTGCTCGGTGAGCTCAAGGGCGGGGCCATGAAGGTCGGCCAGGCGATGAGCATCTTCGAGGCGGCCCTCCCCGAGGATGTGGCCGCCCCGTACCGGGCCACGTTGACCAAGCTCCAGGAGCAGGCCCCGGCCCTGCCCGCCGAGACCGTTCACGAGGTGCTCGCCGACAACTTCGGGCCGCGCTGGCGGCGCAAGTTCCAGTCGTTCGACGACAAGCCGGCAGCCGCGGCCAGCATCGGCCAGGTCCATCGTGCGGTCTGGAAGGACGGTCGCACGGTCGCCGTCAAGATCCAGTACCCCGGAGCGGACAAGGCGCTGATGGCCGATGTGGCCACCGCCTCACGACTGGCACGGTTGATGACTGCAGGCATCCCCGGGGTCGAGATCAAGCCGCTGCTCGACGAGCTCGCTGCGCGGGTCAGCGAGGAGCTGGACTACGAGAAGGAGTCCGCCTCCCAGCGGGCGTTCGCCAAGGCCTTCCGCGATGACCCCGAGATCGTCATCCCCGACGTCCTGGCCGCCGGGCACACCGTCATCATCTCCGAGTGGCTCGAAGGGACCCCGCTGTCGCGGATCGTGGCCGACGGCACGCAGGAGGAGCGCGACACCGCGGGCCTGTACTACCAGCGGTTCCTGGTGTCCTCGCCCGCGCGCGCCGGGCTGCTGCACGCCGACCCGCACCCCGGGAACTTCCGGATGACCCCCGACGGCCGGTTCGGAGTGCTCGACTTCGGGGCAGTGGCCCACCTGCCCGACGGGTTCCCGCCGATGGTGGGCAACCTGATGCGGATCGCCATGGCCGGCGATGCCGATGCCGTGCTCGCCGGCCTGCATGAGGAGGGATTCGTCAAGACCACGACGGCTCTCGAGGCCAACGGGCTGCTGGACTTCCTCGACCCCTTCGTCGATCCCGCCCGGACCGAGACCTTCCTGTTCAGCCGCGCGTGGCTGCGCGGCCAGTTCGCGCGCCTCAACGACCCGCGCAACCCGGACTTCGCCATCGGCCTGAAGATCAACCTGCCGCCGGAGTACCTGCTGATCCACCGGGTGTGGCTCGGTGCCATCGGGGTCCTGTGCCAGCTGGGCGCGGAGGTCCCGATGCGTGCCGAGCTGGAGACGTGGGTGCCCGGCTTCGCGGAGCCGCACCCCGAGCCAGCCTGATCAGGCGACGCGCGGCACTCGGGACCGCTGGCGTATGGCTCGTCGGACCGGTGGCTGCGGCCGGCGTCGGTTCGGCTCCGCTTCGGGGCCCGCGCGTGGCACTGCGAACCGCTGGGTGCGCCCGGCGGGCAACCCCGGCGGGCAACCCCGGGAAGCAGGAGTCAGGGCGTGGTGGGGCGCGGGGCGTCCGTGATGTCCACGGACGCGTCGGCGCCCGGCGACTGCGCCGGCTCCGCTGAGGCCCTCGCATCGGCGACGATCGCCAGCAGCTCGTCGCCGTACAGCCGCGACTTGGACCGGGGGATGCCGGGGATGTCGAGCAGGTCCTTCTCCGTGCCCGGGCGACGCTCGGCGACGGCGCGCATGGTCACGTCGGTGAACACCACGAACGTCGGGACCCCGCGCTCAGCCGCCGTGGCATCCCGCCACTCGATCAGCCGTGCGGACAGCCGCTCGTCGATGTTGCTGGGGCACATGCGGCACCGCCCGAGGGTGCGCTCCTCGCCGGTCACGAGCGACGCACCACACACGCGGCACCGGCTTGGGGCGGTGCGTCCGCGCTGCTCGGTGGCACCTGAGCGGCCCCGGCGGACCAGACCCGAGGGCGCTGACGGACCGACGCTCACGCCGCGGGACCGAAGCGGGGCCAGGAACCTGCTGGGCTCGCGGTGCCGCCCGGACCCGGGGCGGGTGAGCGCCCAGGTGACGACGAGCCGATCGCGGGCGCGGGTCGCGCCGACGTAGAACAGCCGGCGTTCCTCCTCGACCCGCTCGGCGGTGTCGGCGTACACGATCGGCAGCGTGCCCTCGGCCGCCCCGACGATGAACACCACCGGCCACTCCAGGCCCTTGGCCGAGTGCAGGGTCATGACGGTGACGCCGTCCGCGGTGGGGGCGTGGGACATCTCCGCGCGCCGCTCGAACTCCGCGACCAGGTCGGGCATCGTGGTTCGGCCCGAGGCGGCCACCTCCTCGGCGAGGGCCAGGACCGCGGCCAGGGACTCCCAGCGCTCGCGGGTCGCTCCCCCGCTGGCGGGCCCGGTCGGCAGCCACCCCATCCCGGCCAGGACCCCGCGCGCCTGCTCCACCAGCCCGTTGCCGGAATCCACATCGAGGAGGGCCTCCGGAGCGGATTGGGAGGTGCCGGCCACCGCCTGCCCGCGCATCCGCACGATCGCCTCGCGGACCTCGGGCCGGTCGAAGAACCGCTCGGCGCCGCGCATGACGTACGGGATGTTCGCGGCGGCCAGCGCGACCTCGATCGGTTCGGACGCCGCGTTGGTGCGCATCAGCACGGAGACGTCCCGGGGCGCGACCCCGGTGGCCATCAGCTCGCCGATCCGGGTGGCGACTGCGGATGCCTCCTCGGAGTCATCGGCGCAGGGCACGATCTCGGGAGCCGTGCCCGATGGGCGCTGGGAGCGCAGCTGCACCGCCGATGTGAGCGCCCCGGCACCGGAGGCGCCCGCGTCGGCGATCACGGCGTTGGCGGCCGCGACGATCTCCGGCGTGCACCGGTAGCAGCGGTCCAGGCGCACCTCGGTGGCGTTCGGCCAGCGGCGGGCGAAGGTCGCCAACGCATCCGGGTTGGCGCCGGCGAAGGAGTAGATGGTCTGGCTCGCGTCACCGACGACGCACACGTCATCGCGCTCACCGAGCCATCCGGACAGCAGCAGGTCCTGGGCAGGGGTGATGTCCTGGTACTCGTCTACTGTGAACCAGCGGTAGTGCCGGCGGATCTCGTCGGCGATGTCCGGGCGGTCGCCGATCAGGGCGATCATGGTGAGCAGGACGTCCTCGAAGTCGATGGCGTTGGACCGGGTCTTGACATCCTGGTAGCCGGCGATCACACGGGCGATCCCGGGCAGGTCGATCACGTCGGACCCGGAGCCGACCGGGGTCCGGCACGCGGCCGCCGCGGCTTCGGCGTACCCGCCAGCGGAGACGAGCGTTGACCCCGCCCACTCGATCTCGGCGGCGAGATCCCGGACCAGCGGGCGACCCGAGGGCAGGCCGAGCTCCCGGCAGGCCTGGCCGACCATCGCTGCCTTGCTGGCCGCCAGATCGGGGAACCTGCCCCCGATGGCGTTCGGCCAGAAGTAGCGCAGCTGGCTCAGGGCGGCCGCGTGGAAGGTCCGGACCGGCACGGCCGGGACCCCGAGCTCGGCGAGGCGCTGGCGCATCTCGCCGGCGGCCCGGTTGGTGAACGTGACCGCGAGCCCGGTGCTGGCCGAGTGGGTCCCGGTCTCCACGGCGTGGGCGATCCGGTGCGTGATCGCCCGGGTCTTGCCGGTGCCCGCCCCCGCGAGCACGACGACCGGACCGGTCAGCGCCTCGGCGACAAGGCGCTGCTCAGGATCAAGTCCGTCGAGCACGTTGGGGGGCATGGCCGCATTGTGTCAGCCGGCTCCGACAGCGTTGCCTGGGTCCGGGTCGGGGCCCCGGAAGCCGACGCCACGACGTCGAGGGACGCCGGGGCGCCCCGATCACCCGTGGGCTGCGCTCGCCACCAGCTCGCCGACGATCACCCCGGCGGCAAGGCCAGCAGCGACTGCGATCCCCAGCGAGCGCCACGACGGGCGACGCATCACGATCGGAACCGCCACGACGAGCGCGGCACCGAGGCCCGCCATCGTGAACACGTCGTCGTCGAACCTCGGGGGTCGTGATGCCGGGCAGCGTCCGCCGAAGGCAGCGCAGTCTCCGAAGACCGCGGCCGCGGCTATCAGCAGGAGCCCGAACGCGACCGCGCCGATGGCGAGCAGGACCCGCAGCACGCGGACGGCTCGCCCCGTCGAGCGCCGCTCCTCAGTGGGCACGCCCGGAGTATAGGTGCCAGCCGCCGGTCCCAACCGGCGCGAGAGCCGGCGGGGCGGCCCCGCGCCCATGACGTGCGGGTGCTGTCCCCGTCACCCCCGGCGAGCGCCGGACTACCAGCGGCACCACTCGTCGGGCAGCTCCTGGCCGTACCAGGTGCGCACGAGATGATGGGCGATCGACAGGCGTCCCGGCAACCGGACCTCGCGCGACTCGCACAGGTCAGGCAGCTCCGCACGGCTGATCCAGCGGGCCTCGGCGATCTCCTCGCCGTCGGGCGTCGGTTCGGGGCGGACCCCCGGGATCGTGGCGTGGAACCCCAGCATCAGCGACGCCGGGAAGGGCCACGGCTGGCTGCCCAGGTAGCGGGCGCTCGCCGGGCGCAGGCCCACCTCCTCGCTGATCTCACGGATCACCGCAGACTCAGCGGACTCCCCCGGCTCCACGAAGCCGGCGAGGGTCGAGAACGCGCCCTCGGGCCACCGGGTCTGGCGGCCGAGCAGGGCGTTGTCCTCGTCGTCGACGAGCAGGGCGATGACCGCCGGGTCGGTGCGCGGGTAGTGCTCGGAGCCGTCCTCGGGGCAGGTCCGCCACCAGCCGAGCCCGGCGATCTCGGTGGGGGTGCCACATCGGGGGCAGCGGGTATGGGTGCGGTGCCAGTTGGCCAGCGCGACGAGCTCGGCGAAGATCCCTCGATGGTCCTCGGACATGCGCAGCGCGACGGTTCGGAGGTTCGCCCACTCCGTGTTCGCCGGAACCGCGGCGTCGTCGCGGTCGACGATCCGGCCGCACCAGATGAGTCCGGTGGCGTCAGCGCCGAGCAGGATGTCGCCGGCGTTGGGGGTGGGGGGCTGGTCGGGCGCGGGGCCGGGCGCGGGGCGGGGGTCGGGGTTCGGCGCGGGCGCCGCTGCCGGGGCGTGCGGCGCGGGGTCGGGGTCTGACTGCGCTGCCGGGGCGGCTGGTGCGGGCACCGTCAGCAACCGGACCGAGCGATCCGGGTCGCGAAGGACCGCCGCATCTCCGCTCGGGTCGATCAGCACCAGCACCCGTTCGGCGGGGACCGCGGACCAGCCGGCTGTGCGCAGGTCCGCACGGCGGTCGAGGGGGTCGTGCCCCAGCGCGAGGCGCATCGGGTCGAGGACTCGGTCGGAAGCGCTGCTGGCGTCGGGCACCGCGCTCGCGGCTGTCGTCGGCTCGATCGGAGGGCCCGCGGACATGGGGCCACCGTAGCGGGCGGCGAGCCTGACGACATGCGTGCGATGTGACAGGCTGTGCGACGTGCGCGTGGCCTCCTTCAACCTGCTCCACGGGGTCCCGTTGCGCGACCGGGTGGGGTCCAACAGGTCCGAGGACAAGTCGAGCGGCGCCGCGGTCGGCTATCCGGGCGCACCGTCCGGCCTGGAGGCTGGCGTCGGGGCACTGGACCTGACCGTGGCCGCATCGCCGCAGGTCGCGCTCGGCGACGTCCCGCCGGTGGACCCGAACGATCCGGAGCGCACCGCGGCCTCGGCCGCGAACAACGGCCTGTCACCCAGCGACCGCCACCTGTGGTCGCCGGAGGTGAGCGACCCCGCTGACCTGCTGCGCGCCGTCGCCGAGCTCCTCGAGTCCGGGCCGATCGATGTGATCGCCCTGCAGGAGGTGGATCGCTGGCAACCACGGACGGCCGACGTCGACCAGGCGGGGTTGGTCGCCGAGATGATCGGCGCGAAGTACTGGCGGTTCGTGTCCAGCGTCCGGGGGACGCCGGGGATCGCAGCCGAGGGCGCAGCGTGGGTCCCGGCCACGGGCGCCGATGACCTGCCCACCGACGAGGGCGAACCCGAGGCCCCGGTCCCTTCCGGACCGCGGTACGGCATCGCCCTGATCAGCCGCTACCCGGTGCGTGGTTGGCGGGTCAAGCGCTTCCCGCCCGCTCCGGTGTCGATGCCGTTGCTGGCTCCCACCGAGGACGGGCGCCCGAAGGCGATTCGAGTTCCGGACGAGCCGCGGTCGGCCGTGGCGGGGATCGTCGAGCTGCCCCACGCCGATGTCACGTTCGCCACTGCGCACCTGTCGTTCGTCCCCGGCGTGAACACCAAGCAGCTCAACAACCTGCGTGCATTCGTCGCCGGGATGCCCCGCCCGCTGGTCCTGATGGGCGACTTCAACACCCCGGGCGGGATCCCGGGGCTGGTCACCGGCTGGGAGCAGGTCGCGCGGGTCCCGACCTACCCGGTGATGCGCCCGCGGGTGCAGTTCGACCACATCATGGCCGACGGCTGGACCGACCAGGCGATGGACGAGGCGCGCGCGTCGGCCCGGGCGGTCCCGCTGCCGGTGAGCGACCACTGCGCGCTGATCGCCGACTTCCCCGAACCGTAGGGCGGTGGGAAGGGATGGGCAGGGATGGGTCGACCGCGTTCCTGTGAGTGTCAGCCACTGGGCAGCACGTCTCCTGCCTCACGCGCCTCCAGGTGGCTCGGGCCCTGCCAGCAGCGTCTCGATCCCGGCGGCGTCGGGGAGGCCCTCCGGGCGCACGATCGTCCCCGATCGCACGAACGCGAACGCGGCGCCGACGGCCTCGGTCGGGACTCCCGCGAGCTGCGCCCAAGCCAGGCGGTAGATGGCCAGCTGGAGGGGATCGGCCTCGTCGCGCTTCGAGGTCTTCCAGTCCACCACCTCCCAGAGCTGGCCGGGGGGCGCGTCGGGGCCGGCAGGGAAGACTGCGTCGATCCGACCCCGGATCAACCGCCCGCCGAGGGCGACCGCGAACGGGACCTCGAGCCCGGCGGGGGTGCGCTGCGCGTAGTCGAGCCGCTCGAACTCCGCCTTCAGCTCCACCAGCTCGTCAGTTGATCCGATCTCCTCGTCGGCTGCGCCGGGCAGGTCGTCGTCGGCGATCAGGGGCTGAACCCCCAACCGGGCCTCGACCCAGGCGTGGAAGGCTGTCCCGAGCTCGGCGTGTGGGTTGCGTCGGCGCGGCATCGGCCGGACCAGCGTCTCGGCGAAGGATTCTGGGTCGGCGGCCAGGTCCATGGTGGCCGACGCTGAGAGGACGCCGGGCAGCGCTGCCACGGTCATGTCCTGCACGGATCGCTCAGTGCGGGCCAGCAGGGCGAGGATGGCGGAGTCCCAGTGGGCGACTTGTCGGGCGAAGGGGTCAGCGCCACCTGAATCCTCGCCCTCTGCCGCCGCACCGGCCAGCCGGGATGCGCCCACCCACGGCTCGCTGACCTGGCCCGATTCAATGAGCGCGGCGACGGCGCGGGCGGCCCGGCCGACGCCGTGGTCCGTGGGGGAGTCCGGCGTCGGCCACGCGACCTCCACGCCCTGGTCGAGCATCGGGTTGGTCGGATCCGGGGCGGCGGTCGATGGACCCGCGTCGGTCGGCTCCCCCGCCCCCTCATCCTCGGCCGCGGCGCACGGCTCCGGCGCCCACGGGTCGTCGATCTCGCCTGTGGCCTGATCGTGCAGAGCTTCGAGGTACTCCGATGGACCGCGCGCGTTCTTCTGGGTGGGTCCCCACCAGTGGGCGGTGGCGATCAGGACCTGCTTGGCCCGGGTGATCCCCACGTAGGCCAGGCGGTCGTCGCCGGTGCGGTCATGGGCTCGGCAGGCTTCGTTGAACGCGTTGAGCTCCTTGCTCGTGAAGCCGGGGAGCTCGGGCAGGACGTGCCGGTCATCGCGCAGCTCACTGGGCACCACGTGCGCGAACCCCGTCCAGCGCTCGGTGCCCTTGCCGCCGGGGAACGAATCGCGGCACACGTGCGGCAGCACGACGACGGGGAACTCCAGTCCCTTGGCCTTGTGCATGGTCATCAGCTGAACGGCGCCAGGAACGCTGGGGAGGTCGACGTCCTCCCCGGCTCCCAGCTGCTCGCCGGCGTCGAGGTAGGCCAGGAACGCGCCGAGCCCGGTGTGGCCGTCGGCGTCGTTGAAGCCCTCGACCAGCTGGAGCAGGCCCGCCAGCCCGACGTCGCCGATCCCGTGCTCGCCAGCGGCCAGGTCCGCCTCGATCCGGGCTCCCGTGACGGTGACGACGGCCCCGACGAGATCAGCCAGAGGGGCCCCGACCTGCCCCTGCAGCAGGCGCAGCTCGCCGAGGAACTCAGCCAGCCGAGCCGCCGCATCGGGCGACACCCCCGCCCCGGGGTCACCGGCGGCCTCGAGCAGGCTCGGCCGCTCGACCGGGTCCGTGAACTCGCTGGCCACACGGAGCTGCTCACGCAGCCGCGCCTGGCCGGCACCTGTGGGCTCCCCGCGACCCCGGCGACCACCGGCGAGCTTCACCGCCCGCGCACCGAGCCGCTCGAGGTCGCGAGGGCCGATCCGCCACCGCGGCCCCGATAGCAGCGCGGCCAGCGAGGTGTTGTCCGCCGGATCGGCCAGGACCCGCAGGGTAGCCAGCACGGCCGTCGCGTACGGGCTGGCCGTCAGGGCGGCGGTGCCGGAGATGCTGGCGGGCACGCCTCGGGCAACCAGCAGCCGCTGCAATGGCGCGAGTGGGTCGTTGGCGCGCGCGAGGATCGCGATGTCCTCGGGCGGCGTGCCCGCATCGACCAGCGCGCGGATCTGGTCGGCGATCCACTCCTGCTCGTCGGCCACGGTGGGGAGCAGCGCTGCGCGCACCTGCCCGGAAAGCGGCTCGGGCGGGCGGAGCTCGGCCACCTGGGGATGCTGGGCCCGCAGGGCGAAGGCGATGCGGTTGGCGGCGCCGAGGATCGGGGTGCCGGAGCGGCGGTTGACCGACAGGACCCGGACTGGCGCTGTGCCGTCGCGGCCGAAGTGCTGGCCGAACGAGTCGATGTTGGCCACTGAGGCGCTGCGCCAGCCGTAGATGGCCTGCATGGGGTCGCCGACAGCCGTGACTCCCCCGCCGGCGAAGAGCGTCGACAGGATCACGCGCTGGGCGATGGAGGTGTCCTGGTACTCGTCGAGGAGTACCACGCGATAGGCGGCGCGCATCCGTTCGACGAGCTCGTCGGAGCTGGCCACGAGCTCGGCGCACAGCCGCATGTGGTCGGCGAAGTCCAGGCCCCCGACTGCGCGGCGGGCCTCGCGCAGCTCGTCGACGAGGGTGGACAGTTCGCGGCGGCGTTCGGCGGTCTCCTTGATGGCCTTGATGGCCTTCGTCGCCTTGGGCAGCTCGTCGACGGCGGCGATCACGGCACGGTCGTGGGCGCGCAGCTCCTCGGTGCTGATCGTCTGCTCGGCGAGGTTGGCGTCGAGCCGGACGACGTCGGCGGCCACCCGGCTCGGGTTGTGCCAGGTCGCGACGAGGTCGGTGGACCGGCAGACCTCGCGGTAGGCCAGTTGCGCGACCGCTGGGCCGGACAGCAGCCGGGCGCCGGGTTCGATTCCGACGCGCAGGCCCTGCTCGTCGATCAGCCGCCGGGCGAACGAGTGGTACGTGGCGATCGTCGGCTCGCCTACGACCTCGCTGCGATCGGCCGGGTTCTGCTCGCGCCAGCGGTTCAGCAGGGCGGTGACCTTGTGCGCCAGCTCGGCGGCCGCCTTGTTGGTGAACGTCAGGCCGAGGACCTCGTGCTCGGCGACGTACCCGGAGGCAACCAGCCACAGCACCCGGGCTGCCATGACGGTGGTCTTGCCGGTGCCGGCGCCGGCCACGATGACGAACGGCTCCAGTGGTGCGCTGATGCACTCCCACTGCTCGTCGGTGGCGGTCAGGCCGAGGAGCAGGTCGAGCTCGTCGCGCGACATCGGCGTGGGGACGGGGGCGGGTGGCTGCGCATCGGTGGGGTTCGGCATCACAGATCATCCCCGAACAGCGACTGCTGGACCGGGCGGTCCGGCTGGGTGGCTTCGGTTGGTGCCGCCGCCTGCTGGCTCGGGCCGTTCGGGCGGGAGCGGGGTGGGGCCGGTGCCGGTGGGGTCGCCGAACCCTCGCTGGACTCGCCCGGTGCCACCGCGACGACGGGTTGCTCGGCCGGGGCAGGGGCCTGCGCCGGGCACATGAACCGGAACGTGCAGGACTTGCAGTGCGCACCGGGCCGCGCCGGGTAGTCGGGGCCGGCTGCCTGCTGGGCAGCATCGACGATCAGGTCGTTGACCCACGTCCAGCCGTCCTCGAGGGGCGCCTGGAACCGCACCTTGGGCATGCCGTTGGCGAACCGGTCGGACAGGTGGACCAGCTCGGCCTCGCCGAGGACCACGGACTCGTCGGCCGAGCCCTGGGCGACCGAGCCCTCGGCGACTTGCTCGTCGGCCGCTCGTTGGGCGACCGGCTCGTGGGCGACGCCTTGGACGACCGTCTCGTGGGCCAGCGCCTTGGACGACCGTCTCGTGGGCAGCGCCGCCGGCCCGGTCGGTCGACGGTGTGAGGGCACCGAGCTGGATCGCGAGTTGGTACACACCCAGCTGTGCATGGGTGCTGGTGGCCTGGGCGGAGGCGGCGGTGCGCCCCGTCTTGAAGTCGACGACGTGGATCCGGCCGTCCGGATCGCGGTCCACCCGGTCGATCGAGCCGGCGACGTTGACGGGCGTGGAGGTGCCGGGGACTGGGACGTTGAAGGTCAACTCGGTGGCCTCAACCACCCGCCCGCCCGAGCGGTCCCAGCGCAGGAGTGCGTCGATCATCTCGCCGACGCGGGCGCGCTCCCGTACCCGCTCGTAGTGTGCAGGGAAGGGGACCGAGGCCCAGATCTCGTCGATGAAGGGACCGATCTGCGCGGGGTCCGGGCTGACGTCACCGCGGGCGAGCGCCTCGGCCACCGAGTGCACGACCAGCCCGACGATGGCCGCACCACCGGACGGGCTTCCCGCGCCGACGCGCCTGTCGAGGAACCACCGCAACGGGCAGTCGCGCAGCGATGAGATCGCGGATGGCGACAACCGCAGGGGTCGTTCGACTTCAGGAGGGGTCTCCGTCGCGGTACCCGCAGTGGTCTCGGCCGCGGCGTCGGCATCGGCATCGGTATCGGCATCGGCATCGGCATCGGCATCGGCATCGACGAGGATCACGGCACGGGTCTCGGCTGCGGCGTCGGTAGGGCCTGATGCCCGCGCGACTCCGGTCAGCGGCTGCGCGGCCCACCATCGTGTCGGGTCGGCCGCGGCCAGGGCTCCCAGGGAACCCCCGGATTCCCCCCGCTGCGCCAGTGCCGCGAGTCGTTGCACGGCGGCGCCACGCATTGCCTCCACCCCTTGGTCCGGCCGGCCGTCGGCGAGCACCCGCTCCGGTGCCTCGGCGGCTCGGCGGAGGTCGGCGATCAGCCCCTCGGCGGACATTGGCGACGTCGACCGGGCGGGCATCGCCTCGACCACCTGCCCAAGCTCGGCGAGGAAGCGCGAGGCCTGCAACCCGCCCTCGATCCGCTCGGCCACGGCGGAGACGTGAAGTTGCGATCGCGCCCGCGTGCACGCCACGTACATCAACCGGCGCTCCTCGGCGAGCAGGTCGGCGTGCGTGCGCCCGTCAGTACGCCCCTTGGCACCCAGTTCAGCCACATGCAGCAGGTCCGAGCGCAGCCGGAGGTCGGGCCATTGGCCCTCCTGTACCGAAGCGACGACGACCAGTTCCCACTCAAGGCCCTTGGCGCGGTGGGCGCTGAGCAGGCGCACGTGGTCGCGGTCGGATTCCTGGGGCCCGCGCACCTCCTGGGGCAGGCGCAGGGCGCGGATGTCATCGAGGAAGGCAGCGGTGCCCACCCTCCCCCGGCGTTGCGGTGGCAGCCGGTTGGCGATCTCGAACAGCGCAACGACCGCATCGAGGTCCCGGTGCGCAGCGGTAGCAGCAGATTGCCCGCCACCGGGGCGCAGCGCAGCCGTGCGCAGGCGCTCGGGCCAGTCGCTGGCAGTCCAGACGGCCCACAGAACCTCGCTGACCATCTGGCCGGTCTCCATCGCATCCCGGGCCAGGATGATTGAGCGCGCCACTCGACGGAAGGCGGACAGCGCCGACGCGGGGATCTCGCTAGCGTTCCGCGGCTCCTCGCCGCGGGCCAATGCCGCGGTGAGCAGGGCGTCGGAGGACGCCGGACGGCCAGTTGGCGCCTGCCCCGGCCCCGTGGCTTGCCCGGGATCGGCCGCCGACGCCTCAACCGGCCTACGCTCGACCCCAGCCCCACCCCGCTGCTCCTTCAGGATCGCCCGGGCCAGCGCACGGATGGCGACGGCGTCAGCCCGGCCCAGCGGACCCGCCAGCAGCTCGCGGCCCGTCCCCTCAGGCGCGCTGCTGGGGTCGAGCGCCAGCCCGACGACCATCAGCAGGACTCCGACGGCGGGCTCGTCGGCGAGCGGGGTCTCGTCCGGCGGCTGCCATACGGGGATCCCGGCTGCCCGCAGAGCCCGGGCAAGGACCGGGCCGTGAACAGCGGGGTTGCGGACGAGGACTGCCATCTGCGACCAGTGCAGGCCCGCGCGGCTGCCTTCACCGGCGTGCGCACGCAGGAGCGTCTCGGCGACACCCGCGGCCTCGGCCGTGGCGCTGGGGTACGTGCGAACGTCAACCTGGGCGGGGCCGTCAGCAGCCTGCGGGGTTCGGTGCGCGCGTTGGACCTGGGCCGGCAGCGGTGCCAGCGAGACGGGCCCGAGCACCCCGGATGCGGCCTCGGCAATCACCCGCGGGAACCTCCGCGTGTTGCGCAGCACCTCGATGGGTGCGGGCGTGCCGTCGGGGCCGGCGAACATCTCAGGGAAGCGCAGGATGCCGCGCACGTCGGCCCCGCGGAACCCGTAGATCGCCTGGTCGGGGTCGCCGACGGCGATCACCTGGGCGCCGCCATCGGCCAAGCCACGCAGCAGGGCAACCTGCGCCGGGTCGGTGTCCTGGTACTCGTCGACCACGATCAGGTCATAGGACGCCCGCAGCCGAGCCCCCGCGCGGGGGTCGTTGGCGAGCACGGCGGCGCGCAGGATGAGCTCGGCGTAGTCGAGGCTCCCCTCGAACTCCAGGGTGGCCAGGTACTCCTCGAGGAACCCGCCGAGCGCAGCCCAGACGGGCATGCCTGCCCGCCGGCCGATCCGGGTCAGGTCCTTGCCGTCGAGCCCCTGGCCGCGGGCCCGCGCCAGGAGCGCGCGCACCTGTTCGGCGATCCCCCGGGTGCCCACTGCCCGGGACAATGACTCGGGCCACTCGAGTCGACCCTCCTCGATCGCGTGCGTGAGCAGCTCGCGTAGGCGGGCGTCCTGCTCGGCGGCGACGAGTAGCCGCGGCGGGCTGGCGAAGGCCACCGGGTCGGAGTGCTGACGCAGCACCCCGTAGGCGAACGAGTGGAACGTGCTCACCACCGGCACCGGACCGCCGCCGAGCCGGCCGGAGATCCGGTCGGACAGCTCACGTGCGGCCCGCCGCCCGAAGGTCAGGGCGAGGATCCGATCAGCAGGCACCGGGTCGACCGCCTCGCTGATCCGCGAGACGACCTGCTCGGCCAACGTGGCAGTCTTGCCCGTCCCTGGGCCGGCCAGGACAAGCAGGTGGCCGTCGCGGTGCTCGACAACAGCCCGCTGCTGGGGATCGAGCGCCAGCGGGGCGACCGGGACCGGCGGACTCCGGTCGAGCCGAACGGTCACCAGGGCAGCCTCGTCCCCGGACCGCCACCGCCGGCCCTGCGTGGGCCCCCGTCTGCTCGCCATGTCTCCTCCGCTCCGGGGACAGGCAACCACAGGGGTCCGACATCGAGGCGGGCGACGCCCCGGTTCGCGGGCCACACCGGCTCTGGTCGCGGGCACACCACGGGCTACCGGCCTCAGCGGGCCGCACACGACACCCACCGCGTGCGCCGCCAACCCCTCGTGAGGGGGCCTTGCGCCGGGCCAGGAGCAGCTCCCGCCGGACGCCCATGGCCGGGCACGGGACTGGCAATCACCACTGGTCGGCTCCGAACGTGACAGCATCGGGGGATGACCGAGCGCCCCACGCACCAGGTGGCGCCCGATCAATGGGTCCAACCGCCGGATCCGGCGGCCGATGAGCACGTGCACGAGGCATCCACAGTTCCCACGTCGAACCAGCCCGCCGCGGCCACCCCGGCGCCGAGCCCCTTGCAGAGCTCGCTGACCCCCGACTCGCCGACGGCTGGTCCGCCCGCGCCCCACCTCACGGGCCAGAACCCGCCCGCAACGGCCGAACCATCACCCGGCCCGACGCCCGCCTACGAGCAACCCCCGGTCGGCATCGCCGCACCGATGACCCACCCCACCCACCCCGCCTCCTCCCCCGCCTGGCCGCCGGGAACCGGTCCGACGACCCCACACACCACGCTCGTGATCGAGGAGGGCGTGTTCCCGTCGAGGCTGCGACGCCCGCGCGACCTGCTCGGGGCGGTCCTGGCCATCGTGGTGGGGTTGCTGGTCGTGGTCGTGGCGGTCACGGCGCAGCAGACGGCGATCGCCATCGATGACGACCTCACCGATGCACAGCGCTCCCTGCCGGACGTCATCTGGGGCATGCTCAGCGCCCTGGCCGCCCTCGGCGTGGTCATGCTGCCGCTGGTGGCGGCGGTCTCGACTGCTCATCCGCCGGCGCGGACGCCAGCTGCTCGAGTCGATCGCGGCGATGACGCTGGCCGCCATCGTGCTCACCCTGATCTCCACGGCGGTGCGTGAGTACGGCACCGAGTCGCTGTACCTGGCCCTCACCGGGGCGCCGGCGGATGCCGACCTCGCCTACCCCACCAACCCCCTGCTCGGCGGGTTGGTGGCCTTCATCACGGTCGCCAGGTTGATGAGCCGACCGCGCTGGAACGCGGCCTCGGCCCTGATCGTGGTCTCGGCGTCGGTGGTCGGGGCGGTCAGTTCGGGGAGCACCTCAACCGCGCAGGCCGTGAGCTTCCTGGTCGGCCTGACGATCGGCCTCATGGGCCGCTACCTGATGGGTACCCCGACCACCCGGCCCTCGGGGACGGACGTGGCCACGGCCCTGACGAACGCAGGCGTCCCGCTCGTGATGCTCCGGGCACGGGGCGGCAACGTCGGCGGCCGGGACTACATGGCCGTCAAGACGACCGGCGAGCAGCTCGACGTGACGGTGCTCGACCGCGACCTGGAGGGGTCCGGTCTGGCGCGCGCGCTGTGGCGATCGATCCGGCTGCGGGAGTCCAACGAGTCCGCGAGCGGGTTGTCGATGCGCGCCGAGGTGGATCGCGCGTCGATGATGGCCTACGCAGCCGAGGCCGCAGGCGTCCCGAGCCCACGGCTGGAGCTGGCTGTGATGGTCAGCGCCGACTCCGCGCTGCTGGCGCACCAGACCCTCGAGGGCCGGGTCGTGATCCCCGGATCGGGCACACTCAGCGACCGCCCCACCGACGAGGAGCTGGACGTGGCCTGGCGGGCCGTGGGCGCGATGCAGGGTCGCTTCCTGGCCCACCAGAACCTGAACGCCGAGAACGTGCACTACGCCGGGGCGGGCACCTACGTGACCGGACTGGACTCGGGGACCGTCGCGGCCGGTGACGTGGTCCTGCGGCTGGACATCGCCGAGCTGCTGGTCACCCAGGCGCTGCAGACCGACGTGCCGACGGCCGTGGCCTCGGCCCGCCGGGTGATCGGGGACGGGGCCGTACTGCGGGCACTGCCCGTGCTGCAGCGGGTCGCCCTGAGCAAGCCCACGCGGGCGGCCCTGGGCGCGGACAAGGCGCTGCTCAACGAGCTGCGGGCCGAACTGCTGACGATCAACCCGACTGTCGACGTCGAGCCGATCGACCTCGAACGGCTCAAGCCGCGCACGGTCTTCACGCTGATCCTCGGCACGGTCGCCGCCTACCTGCTGCTGTCACAACTGGCGCAGGTGAACGTCCAGCAGGTGCTCGAGGAGGCCGACTGGCGGTGGGCGGGAGTCGCACTCGGGCTCTCTGCCCTCACGTACATGGCGGCTGCGCTGAGCCTCACGGGCTTCGTGCCCGATCGATTGAGCTACCTGCGCACGCTGCAGGCCCAGCTCGCCGCCAGCTTCGCGACCCTGGTGTCCCCACCGACCCTGGGCGCAGTTGCCGTCAACGCGCGCTTCCTGAACCGTTCCGGGCTGCCCGCCGCCGCAGCCGCCGCGACCGTCGGGGTCTCGCAGGTCGCGGCGTTCATCATCCACGTCGCCCTGATGCTGGTCGCCGCGATCGCCGCCGGCACCCAGGCCGACCTGCAGTTCAACCCGCCGCGTGCGGTCATCATCGGCGTCGGGATCACCGCGATGATCATCGGCGGGCTGGCGTCGATCTCACACGTGCGCCGCTGGCTGACCAACCGGATCCGGCCAATGATCGAGCAGGTCATCCCCCGGCTGGCCACCGTCGCCCAGCGCCCCGCGAAGCTGGCCGCGGGGTTCGGCGGGATCCTGCTGCTGAACCTGGCCTACTGCTTCTGCCTGGTGGCCTCGGTCCGGGCGTTCTCCGATGACCTGACCATCGCCGCGATCTGCTTCGTGTACCTGGCCGGGTCGACCCTGGGGCAGGCGGCGCCCACCCCGGGCGGGTTGGGCGTGGTCGAGGCGGCGCTGGCGGCGGGCCTCACTGCGGCGGGGATGGACGCAGGGCTGGCCGTGTCGGCGACGCTGCTGTTCCGGACGGTCACGTTCTGGCTGCCGACGGTGCCGGGGTGGTTCGCGTTCCGCAACCTGACGGCGCGGGGGCTGTTGTAGGGGGTTTGCCCCCTGCTCGGGGGACGCCTGATCGCTAGGCGCATGGGCAGCCGCGCCTTCGGCCCTGACCTTGGTGATGGCCGGTGGACGCTTGAGGAACGGGGAGGACCCACATCCCCACTACGATTCCCCGGGTGAAGCTCGTCACGGGGGTCTTCGCCATAGCCATCGCCTGGGGCGCGGCTCTGCTGTTCATGTGCCAACCCATGCTCACCAAGTTGATCCTGCCCAGCTATGGCGGATCGCCGTCCGTGTGGGCGACAGCGACCTTCCTCTTCCAGTTCATGCTTCTCATCGGTTACGGATTGGCGCACTTGGCCGTCACGGTGCTCGGCCGTCGACAGGTGCCCGTCCAACTGGTGCTGGTATTCCTCCCCCTGCTCGCCCTCCCCCTGGCTCTGCCTGAGGATGCCGCGCCAGGGGCTGACGCGCAGCCGGTGTGGTGGCTGATCAGATCACTGATGCTTGCGGTGGGGCTGCCCTTCGTCGTGTTGGCGATGACGGGCCCCGTGCTGCAGCTCTGGTACTCGTGGTCGGGCCTCCAGACCGGCCAGGATCCGTACGTCCTCTACGCAGCCAGCAATGCCGGCTCGCTCGCGGGCCTGCTCCTCTACCCATTCCTGGTGGAGTGGATGATGCCGCTGTCCGCGCAGGCGTTGTGGTGGTCATCGGGCTATGTGGCGTATGTGGGGCTCATGGTTGCCTGCGGCGTCGCGGTGCTCGGATCACGCAGACGATCCCAGAGCACGCTGCCCCCAAACGTGGGCACGTCGGAGGTCTCAAAAGATCATCTGCCCGTCCCATCGGAGTCGCTCGGCGCACGCCGCCGCCTTCGCTGGCTCTTCTGGGCCTTCCTGCCAGCGGGCGTCTCGCTGGCGGTCACGACTCACCTGACCACGGACGTGGCTGCCATCCCGCTGCTGTGGGTTCTCCCCCTCACGGCCTACTTGCTGAGCTTCATCGTGACCTTCGGTCGACGATCACGTGCCGTATCGATCTGGCCGGGGCTGCTGGCATCGGTCCTCGCGCTCACGTCGCTTCTTCTGGCGACGCCCGCCCTGCAGGCACCGATTCTCGTGAGTGTGTTCATTGGGCTTGCCCTGGTCTTCACGACCGGGCTGGCTGGTCACTCCCGCTTGGCTGCGGACAGGCCCACGGTCGATCACCTCACGGGCTTCTATCTCGTGATCTCCACCGGAGGGTTGCTTGGAGGCCTGCTGAACGGGGTCGTGGCCCCGATGGTGTTCCCGGGCCCATGGGAGTACCCGCTCCAGTTGGTGCTGGTTCCGCTTCTCGTAACCGGGCTGCGCCTCCCAGCGCCACGTGGACTTCTGCCGATGCGGCTACGGAACGTCGGCTGGGTCCTCGAAGTGCTAGTGGTGTTCGGCATCGCAGCCGGGCTTGCGCTGAGGACCCCCGCAGGGGGCTGGGCTGCTCCGGTGATCGTCCTTGTGGGGCTCGTGATGGCGACCTTCGGCATGATGGTCATTGTCGCTCCGCGGTTTGCCGTTGCTGCGGCCTGTGGCCTCCTCGTCTGTCTGGCCGTATGGCCGCTGCTGGGTGAGCAATGGGCCTGGCGCGGCCGCACCTTCTTCGGCTCGTACAGGGTGGAAGCATCTGTCGATCGCCACGTGCTCATCCACGGCACCACCGTCCACGGGACGCAGCAGTGGCCAGGGGGCTCAGCCGACCTGACGCCGACGACGTACTACTCGACGGCTGGACCCCTCGGCGACATCATGGCCAACGCTGGCGAACGGCCCCGCTCGCTGGCCTTCATCGGGCTCGGCGTCGGAACGGCGCTCTCCTACCTGACCCCGCAGGACCGGGCCGATGTCGTCGAGATCGATCAGGCCATCGTGGACGTCGCCGGGGAGACCCGCTGGTTCACCTACCTCGACAACGTCAAGCACCAGGTGCGCGTGCATGTGGGGGACGGGCGCCTTGTGCTGCAGGATCGGCTGCCCGACGCCCGATACGACGTGCTGGTAGCCGACGCCTTCAGCAGTGATGCCATCCCGGTCCACCTCCTGACCAGGGAAGCGCTCGCTCTGTATCTGGATCGGCTCGACGACGGCGGAGTCGTGGCCGTGCACGTGACCAACCGCCACCTCGACCTCGTTCCAATCGTGGCGGCGCTGGCTGAAGACGCCGGGGTCAACGCAGCATTCCGATCAGACATCTCCCCCGCAGAAGCGGCGCTGCCGTCCACGTGGATAGCACTTTCACCACGAGGCGCGCCCATCGATTCGCTCATCGCGGAGGGTTGGACGAGCCTCCAGGCCCAGGGCGATGCCGTTTGGACCGACGACTACTCGTCCATCGTCAGCGCCCTCAGATGAGTGGGGCGTCGGTCAGATCATGTTCAGGCGGCGTCTGACAGTCCAAGGCTCAGTAGCTGGGCTTCTCCGGTTCGATCTGGTTGACCCAGGCGACGATGCCGCCGCCAACGTGGACCGCGTCGGCGAAGCCGGCGTCCTTCAGGACAGCGAGAACCTCGGCCGAGCGCACACCTGCCTTGCAGTGCACCACGATCGACTTGTCCTGCGGCATGTCCGACAGGGCAGCCCCGGAGAGGAACTGCCCCTTCGGAATCAGCTCGGCGCCCGGGATCGACACGATGTCCCACTCGGCCGGCTCGCGCACGTCGACGAGTAGGAAGTCGCGGTCGCCCGCCTTGCGCTCCTCGAGCATGTCCGCAAGCTCCGTGACCGTGATCGTCGACCCCTTCACAGCTTCAGAGGCCTCGTCGGAGACAGCACCACAGAAGGCCTCATAGTCGATCAGTTCGGTGACCGTGGGATTCTCCCCGCAGACGGCGCAGTTGGGGTCCTTGCGGACCTTCACCGTGCGGTAGTTCATGTCCAGGGCGTCGTAGATCATCAGCCGGCCGAGCAGCGGGTCGCCGATCCCGGTGAGCAGCTTGATCGCCTCGGTGACCTGGATGGACCCGATCGATGCGCACAGCACGCCCAGCACGCCGCCCTCAGCGCAACTCGGGACCATGCCGGGCGGCGGCGGCTCCGGGTAGAGGCAGCGGTAGCAGGGGCCGTGCTCAGCCCAGAAGACCGACGCCTGGCCGTCGAAGCGGTAGATCGATCCCCACACGTACGGCTTGCCGAGCAGCACGCAGGCGTCGTTCACCATGTATCGGGTAGCGAAGTTGTCGGTGCCGTCCACGATCAGGTCGTACTGGGCGAAGATCTCCATGACGTTGTCCGAGTCCAGCGCCTCGTTGTGCACGACCACGTCAATGAGAGGGTTGATCTCCCGGACGCTGTCGCGCGCCGACTCGGCCTTGGGCCGGCCGACGTCGGACTGCCCGTGGATGATCTGGCGCTGCAGGTTGGACTCGTCGACGGTGTCGTAGTCGATGATCCCGAGGGTTCCGACGCCCGCTGCGGCGAGGTACATGAGGGCCGGGGAGCCGAGCCCCCCGGCGCCGACGCAAAGGACGCGAGCAGCCTTCAGCCGCTTCTGCCCGGCCATGGCGACGTCGGGGATGATCAGGTGGCGGCTGTAGCGGCGGACCTCATCGACGGAGAGCTCCGCGGCAGGTTCGACAAGTGGGGGCAGGGGCATGGGTGCTCCTTTGGGAAGGTGCGTTGGCAGTCAGGGCAGGGTACCCGTCCCCGTCGGCGGTCCCCGTGTCTCGGCGTGGTTCCCGCTCGCGCCGGGGGAATGGCCAGTCAATTCCCGGGCGTCTTCAGATTGCCCTCAGAATTCCCGCGGCAGCCAGTTCCTTCCGAGGTATCGATCCCACTGCGAATGCCAATGGCAAAGCGTGGGCACGTTGTGTTGCGCCTTTGTCCCCCGTTCGGTCCACGCTCGAGAGGTTCCGTATCGCAGCGTGACCGTCTAGACTTGTTTCCACAGATTATCGCGAGAGCCGACGAACACACACGGGCGAGAGGCTGAGCAAATGACTCCTGCGGGGCCCGGTCGATGGGGGCGACGACGTGAGGATCGCGGTGCGGCAGCGGTCGAGTTCGCGCTGATTCTCCCCGTTCTGCTTCTGTTGGTGCTCGGAATCATCAACTTTGGCTATGTCTTCGGCCAGAAGCTCGCATTGAATCAGGCCGTTCGCGAGGGTGCCCGCAATGCCGTCGTCAGCACGTCTGCCGACGAGTCGGCAGTCGAGACCTTCGTACGAGACTCGACCGGGGGTCTGATCGGCGACCCGACCGATGTGGCGGTCGCGACCGCCCTTCAGTCGGGCGGGGCCGGGAGTTTCGGCGGATTCACCCGCAACGGCGAGGCGTGCGTCGACTACACCGACGCGCAGGGGCTCGGCGGACAGCTTGAGGTGACGGCTACGTACCAGTCCGCTTGGCTGGTCCCGTTGCCGCTCTCGCTGTCCGCCCCGTTGTTGACCTCGGAAGCTGTGTTCCGATGCGAGGTGATCTGATGTCTCCGAAAGGTCTGGGCGAGGAACGCGGAGCGGTCCTCCTGTGGATGGCCCTCATGATGGTGGTCTTCTTCGCAATCGCGGCCCTGGCTGTGGACCTCGGCATGGGCTACGCAGTCAAGCGGCAGCTATCGGCCACCGCGGATGCCGCGTCGTTGGCCGGCGCCCAGGAAGCTGGGCTGAAGTTCAAGTCAACGAATGGGTGCCCCTCAGGCGTTCCAGATCCCGCCTTGGTCGCCGCCGTGAACGCTGCCGTTGTCGCCACGCACGACGCCAACGCACCCTGGGGTTCCACAGGAGCCCCCACCCCAACCATCACCTGCGACTCCAGCCAGGTGACCGTGGCTGTCACCGAGCGAAGTGACCTGGACACATTCTTCGCCCGCGCGATCGGCTTCACGAGTATCAGCCCGGCGGCGGCGGCCACGGCCAACGTGTTCGGCTCCAACTTCGGAGGCGGTCTACGCCCCTTCACGGTCTGTGTCGAGGACGCCGTTGCCGGCGCCGCGGACGTGAGCGCCACGCAGCAGTCGGTCTACCGCCGGCACAACGCGCCGACCAACCCTCCCACAAGCGGCGAGACCCTGGTCGAGGGTGGCAATACCCCGTGGACCGAGTCCAACGACCGCATCGACCCGAACAAGAAGATGAATCTGGCGGTCGGTGACTACGTCCGCCTCGATGTCCTCTCCGGCGCAGATCCCGCCACTTCCGGCTACTACTGGGTGCAGGACACCCCCTCAAACGGCAAGTGGATCACGGTATCCACGACCTTGGGCGGGAGTGCGGTCAACATCACCTCGAACGGCGTCGTCGACGTCTACGCACAGCCAACGCCCATCAGCGGGGGAAGCAGCAACTGGGCCACCAACGGCACGATCACGGCTGCGGCACATGGCCTGGCCGTGGACGACCAGGTCTGGATTGCCATCAGGTCGGGTGCGACCGGGGCCACCTCGGACTACTACTTCGTCACCGAGGTGCCCAGCGCCACGACCTTCAAGGTGTCGACAACTCTGGGCGGGGCCACGCAGACTCTCACGAACAGCGGGTCTATCGACGTCTATGCCGTCTCCGCTCCTTCCACACCGGCGGCGTCGTGCCAGCCGACCGGATCGCCGGGCAACTGGGGATACGCCAGTTTCGGCCTCGGCGGGAGCCAGCCGGTCCTGAAGTGCCTGATCGACTACGGATACGGCGGCGCACCGGGCTGCCTGGGGACACCCACGGGCACCGATCTCGGCGACAACGACCCCAGCACCCCAGAAGTCACAGCCCCAGGGAACACGGGCAACTCGATCCAATCGAACCCGCAGTTCATCCCACGGCTGACCGCACTTCTGGACAAGACGATCGTTCTTCCAGTGGCAGGCACGTGGAGTCAGAATGGGTCAAATGCCAACTACTCCGCCAAGGGCGGCGCGGCGGTCCAGGTCTGCGGGTTCTCCTTCCCCAAGAACAACAACGACGCAACCCCGACGCCACTACTCGCGGGCAGCTGCTGGGATCAGAGCCTCTACGACGCCGCTGACGCGGCGGGCACACTCGAAGCTGCCAGCCTTGTTCTGCAGTGGCGCTACGTGAGGGAATTCACGGGCCTGTACGCGGGCCAGAGCTCCAGCAGCGGCGATACGTGCGCTCTTGGCGATCCCACTTGCCTGCCCGTTGTGCGTCTAATCGGGTGACGCCCACTAGTTCAGGCTACTTAACGTAGGCGGAATGCAGTAGTTTGCGACCATCGCGGGGGGATTCCGCGAGCCGCCCGTATCGACACTCGGAGAAGGATCGCAATGGGACGCCGTACCGTACTGCTGATCGCCGCGCTCGTCGTCGCGGCCCTGGGAACCGCACTGGTCTGGATGTACGCCAACCGCGCCGACGAACGGGCGCAGGCCGATGCCACCCCAATTGAGGTCTTGGTCGCCACGGCCGACATCGGCGCTGGAACGTCCGGTGCTGCGATCTCGGAAGCGGCCGCTGTCGAGCTCCGGACGCTGCCGGATGCATCAGTCCCAGAGGGATACCTGGACGACCTGACCACGGTCATCGACCTCGTGACTCTCGGCCCGGTCTTCAGCGGGCAGGTCCTCCTCGAGCAGGTGTTCGGGACCCAGCAGGAGGCTGGGGGCGGGTTGACGCTCCCTGAGGGCACGCTCGGTGTCTCCATTCAACTTGGCGATCCGCAGAGGGTGGCCGGCTTCGTGAACCCCGGCTCGGAGGTGGCCCTCTTCACGACGGCCAGTGGGGTTGGTGGTGAGGCGGAGCAGCAGACGGCGGTTCTCCTCCCCCGCGTTCTCATCGCTGCCGTCGGGCCCACTGTCGTGGCGCAGGCCGCCGCTGACTCAACCGGGAACACAGAGGAGATCCCGACCGCGATCATGACGCTGGCGCTCACCCAGGACGAAGCGCAGAAGGTGATTCTGGCTTCGCAGACGACGCAGCTCTACATGGGCCTGCTCGACGCGCAGTCGGAGATTGATCCGGAGCTCCCCGGCACCACGGCCGACGATCTCATCAACTGACGCGAGGACGGCTACCTGAAATGACTGCCCTCCTGGAAGCGGATGTCCTCGCAAGGGACAACATCCGTGATGCCGTGGGTGAAGCGACTGACACGGTCAGCTCCTTCGATGAGCTCGCTGTTCTCATGCGGACCCAACCGGAGATCGACACGGTGATCCTCGGCCCCAGCGTTGACAATGAACTCGCGTTGGATTTCGCTGAGCGGGAGCGAGCGGCAAACCCGACCCTCGGCGTGATCCTGGTGCGTCGAAGGATCGATGCCGCAATCCTGACGCAGGCCATCCGAGCCGGAGTGCGGGAGGTCGTTGCTGAGCGAGACCTCCCCGCTGTTGTTGAGGCAGTTCAACGCAGCCGCAAACTCACCTTCGCCCTGCGCAATCCAGGCGAGTCCATAGCCGTGGCGGGCACCGAAGACGCCGGCCACCTGCTGACGATCTTCTCCCCCAAGGGTGGGGCAGGCAAGACGACATTCGCTGTCAATGTCGGGGTCGGGCTCGCCTCCAAGGGGTACTCCACCCTTCTCCTGGACCTGGACCTGGCCTTCGGGGACGTACCCATCTCCTTGGGCCTGCGCCCGGAGCACGACTTCCATGAGGTCGTCAACATGGGTGAACGCCTTGATGCGGGGGCGCTGAAGCGCTTGGTAACCGTCCACGAGTCGGGCCTGCACGTTCTGGCCCCTCCCACGGATCCAGGGGTTCATGAGCGGGTCACGATCCCCATGCTCCGAAGGCTGATCCAAGTCGCAACCGCCGAGTACCAGTACGTGCTTGCTGACACCGCACCCTCACTTGACGAGCGCTCCATCACGATCATGGAGAACTCGGACACGGTGTTCCTCGTCACCACGCTCGATATTCCCGTCGCTGAAGAACCTCAAGATCGCCCTCGAGACTCTCAGGCTGGTCAACTTCCCCGTTGACCGGGTTCGCGTCGTCATGAACCGGGCCGACTCCAAGGTGGGCTTGGACGCCCGCGAGGTGGAGAAGACCCTCGGAGTGCCTGTGATCGGCAACATCCCCAGTTCACGGGTTGTTCCAGCTGCAACCAACCGCGGCGTCGCCATCGTGACCGACCAACCGAAGCACGCAGTTTCCATCGCGTTCAATCGGCTCATCGCCCAAGAGATCACCAACGAGGCACCAGCCCCTGAGAAGCGTGGCGGCTTCCTTGGAATGAGGAGGGAATCATGAGTCTGTCCGACCGGCTGGCGCAGGCGCGAAAGGGACGCGAGTTCGAGATCGCCACCCCCGACGCGGACGAGGCGGCCCCGCAGCGCGTCACGCGCAAGCGCTCCGTGGACCCCTACGCGGACATCAAGAAGTCGGTTCACGCCGCCCTCGTGGAGTCCCTTGGGCCGCAGCTGTACCAGACCCAGCTGAGCGAATCTGACCTCGGTCAGCGTGTCCGAGTCGTGCTCCACGACGTTCTGGCACGCGACCAGACCCCCCTACCCGCGCCCGAGCGGGCAGCCCTGGCCCAGCAGATCGCCGATGAGATCTTGGGCTACGGCCCGCTTGAGCCGTTCCTCCGCGATGCGGAGGTCACCGAGGTGATGGTCAACGGGTACGACACCGTGTACGTCGAGCGCTTCGGCAAGATCGAGCAGGTGGACGCTGCCTTCCAGGACGACGCGCATCTCCGCCGCACGATCGACAAGATCGTCGGCCGCGTGGGGCGCCGTGTAGACGAGTCCTCCCCGATGGTCGATGCGCGGCTCCCCGATGGCTCTCGCGTGAACGCCATCGTCCCCCCACTCTCGGTCGACGGATCGGCTCTCACCATCCGCAAGTTCGCGGCAGATCCGTACATGGTGGACGACCTGATCGCATTCGGCACCCTGAGCCGCGAAGTCGCCGACTTCCTCAACGCCTGTGTCCGCGGGAAGGCGAACATCATGGTGTCCGGCGGAACGGGTGCCGGAAAGACCACGACATTGAACGTCCTCTCCAGCTTCATCCCGGAGGAGGAACGCATCGTCACCATTGAGGACGCCGCCGAGCTCCAGCTCCACCAGGACCACGTGATCCGCCTCGAGTCCCGACCACCGAACATCGAGGGCAAGGGTGAGGTCACGATCCGGGATCTCGTGAAGAACTCCCTGCGCATGCGCCCCGACCGGATCGTCGTCGGTGAGGTCCGTGACGCGGCAGCACTCGACATGCTCCAGGCGATGAACACCGGTCACGATGGTTCGATCTGCACCGTCCACGCCAACGCGCCACGTGACACCCTGGCCCGGATCGAGACCATGGTCCTGATGGCTGGTGTTGATCTTCCAGTTCGGGCAATCCGCGAGCAGGTCTCTGCAGCGATCGACCTCGTCGTCCAACAGGCTCGGCTGAAGGATGGCTCTCGCCACATCACGCACGTCACCGAAGTGGTCGGGATGGAGGGCGACGTCATCACGATGCAGGACATCTTCGCCTACGACTACGAAGCCGGCTTCGATCCCGAGGGCCATCCCCTTGGTCACCTGATCAGCACGGGGCTACGTCCGAAGTTCCTGTCCAAGCTCGCCCAGAGTGGTGTCCATGTGGATACCTCGGTGTTCGCCTTCGACCGGAGGTAATCGTGAGCGGATCCACCCGGCGCCGCGCAGCGCTGACGGCCGGCATCGCCGCAGCGGCCACGTTCCTACTGTCGACAGGCGTTGCCTGGGCAGCCCCCGAGGGGCGTATCCAGCAGGTCGAGTCCTCTCCCGGAGTGATCGACTTCGTCTTCTCCGCAGAGGGTCTGGTCGAGGGCGAGAGCATCAATCCGGAGAGTGTCGACGTGACGATCGCTGGCCTCGAGGCTCCATCGACGGCGACCAGCATCTCCGATGCTGCCGCGGCCCCAGCGCGAACCGTCATGCTCACTCTGGATGCGAGTGGATCCATGGCGGACTTCGGCAAGCTCTCGATCGCGAAGTCGGCCGCGAACGCGTACCTGGACACTCTCCCCGAAGACGTCAAGGTGGGCTTGGTCTCCTTCTCCGACACGGCCGAGGTCGAGGTCGCACCGACCCTGGATCGGACGGCTGTCGCAACTGCCGTCGATGCGCTGGATGCGAAGGGGGGCACCGCCCTCAACGATGCCGTGATCGTGACGACCGAGCAGCTCGGGGCCGAGGGCAGCCGGAACATGGTTCTGCTCTCCGACGGAAACGACGCTGACAGTGAGGCCTCCGGCAAGGAAGCCCGAGCGGTGGTGGCCGAGTCAGGCGTGATTCTGGATGCGGTGTCACTCGGCGAGGGGAGTCAGGAGAAGCCGCTTGCAGCCTTCGCCCGAGCCGGCAATGGAAGCGTCGTCACCGCCACGAGCCTCGCGGCGCTGACAGCGGCATTCGAGTCAGCAGCACGATCGGTCGAGAACCAGTTGGCTGTGCGCGCCAGCGTCCCTGAGGGAGTCGAAGCCGGAACCGTCGAGCTGAGCGCCGCAGCGCTCGTGGGCGAACAGCCCATCACGGACACCACCGCCACAATCATCACGTCTGCGCCGCAGCCGTCTGCTTCAGCCTCTGACGCCTTCGGTGCGGTTGCTGCGCCCAATCAGGAGCCCGGGTTGTTCGACCAGACCTGGGTCCTGATCGCCGTGATCGCAGTGATCTTCGTGGCGCTGGCGACGATCGCGTCGTTGGCGGTCGGAGCCGTGGACTCCAAGAACCGGAAGGAGGGGCGCGTCTCCCGCCGGCTTGAGGAGGTGTCTTCGATCGGCGGCGTGCAGAGCGCAGAGATCACGGCAGCCGCTCAGTCGGAGACCAGGCTGGGCGAGAGCGTGGCGGTGCGCAAGGCGGTCTCCTTCGCAGATCGTGTGGCTGCCAGTCGCGACACAACAGCCATCGCGAGCAAGCTCGAAGCTGCGAACGTGACCATGCGCCCAGGGGAATGGGTCGTGGTCCACGCGCTGATCGCCGTACTGGCCGCATTGTTGACGACGCTCTTCACGGGCTTCAATGTCCTGCTGACGGTCATTGCGTTCGTCTTGGGCCTTCTCATCCCGTGGATGTACCTCGGGCGCCGAGCTGACAAGCGGAAGACCGACTTCTACGACGAGTTGCCTGAGGCGATGCAGATGCTCGCCGGTAGTCTCAGTGCCGGATACTCGCTTCCGCAGGCTCTGGACAACGTCTCCAAGGAGTCGGCGGGCCCCTTGGGACAGGAGCTCAACAGGTCACTCCTGGAGAGCCGGTTGGGCCTCCCCCTGGAAGAGACTCTCGAAGCCACGGCCCAGCGCATGGACAGCAAGGACTTCCACTGGGTCGTGATGGCGATCCGAATCAACCGGAAGGTCGGCGGCAACCTCGCTGAGGTGCTCACGAACGTGGGCAAGACCCTCAGGGAGCGCGAGCGCCTGCGCAGACAGGTCAAGACGCTTTCGGCAGAGGGCAGGCTCTCCGGCTGGATTCTCGGCGCGCTCCCCCTACTGCTCCTTGTCTACATGTTCGTGGTCCGGCCCGAGTACATCACGCCCCTGTTCACGCAGCCGATCGGTTGGGTGATCCTCGGTGCCGGGGTGGTCTCATACGTCATCGGGATCATCTGGATGCGCAACCTCGTCAACATGGAGGTGTGATCGATGTCCACGCTGGTTCTGCTACTCGGACTCGCTGCGTTGTTCGCGGGCGTGGTCGTCACCGTCGTTGTCGCAGGTTCAATGATGAAGGAGCGCTCGGAGATCTCCGCCTCGATGGCCAACATCGAGGCGATCAGCGGTCCAGTCCCCGACGACATGCGCCAGGTGTATGACAAGCCGTTCAGCGAACGCGTGACTCAACCCACGCAGGCTTGGCTGGCGAACCTGGCCCGAACCATCTCCGGGGTCAACTGGTCACGGAACATGGCCAGACGTCTGGAGATGGCCGGGAACCCGCCCGGGTGGGACTCGGAGCGCATCCTTGCGTGGAAGGCGATTGCCGCGATCGGATTCGCGAGCATCGTGGGCGGAATCCTCTTTGTCTCGGGCCGCACGCTCTCCGCCATCCTCTGGGGGGCCGTCTTCGGCGTGTTCGGCTTCTTCCTTCCGGACCTGCTGGTCATCAACAAGGCCCAGCACCGGTCTGATGCGGTTCGCAAGGCACTGCCGGACAGCATCGACCTGCTGACGATCTCCGTCGAGTCGGGGCTCGCGTTCGACGCGGCCCTGGCACAGGTGGCGAGGAACACGGACGGACCACTTGCAGAGGAGATCACCCGCGTCCTGAAGGAGATCCAGATCGGCAGCGGGCGGTCCGACGCCCTTCGCGCCCTGTCGGAGCGCACAGACGTCGAGGACTTGCAGGTCTTCCTGAACTCCATGGTCCAGGCTGAGAAGCTCGGCATCCCGATCGCAGACGTTCTGAGGGTTCAGGCGGGTGAGATCCGTCTGAAGAGGTCGCAACGGATCGAGGAGCAGGCGATGAAGCTCCCGGTCAAGATGGTCTTTCCCGTCATGTTCTGCATCATGCCGTCCATCTTCATTGTTATTCTGGGTCCGGCCGTGTTGAGTATCATGGATGCGCTTGGCTAGTGCGCCAGGGTTACCGCAACGGGCGCTTGGCGCGAAATGCATGCCCCGCTGGCCCATTCGGGTGAATGCGCCGAGCATTCGTGGAAGCGCTCACCCCGAAGTAGGGCATTCGACCAGTGCCAGCAAGCCCGCCGCGCGCCGTGGCCGTCACACCTGGGACCATGCGCAGGACCAAACGGGCGGCCCGAGCGCCAGATCGCATCACCTGGACTCTGGCGTCCCAAGGATCCCCCTTGGTTCCAGCCTCGACCGCCACCCGCCCTCGCAATGTCCCCACTTGAGTCCCCCAAAAACGGCTATACACGCCGGCCGCATGTATATATTCTCTAGTTACTCAGAATTCCGAACCGCAAGATTTGGGTCCGGGATCTGGGATCAAACTGAAAGCTGGGGCGGGGAATCTCCGGACCAGTTCAACGCGTGGTGGCAATTGCTGCCGCTGAATGAAGGGACAGAAAATGCTCGCTCGCACCTACACCGACCTTGAGGTCCGCGTCCGTGACTTCGGACGCAAGATCACGTCCAAGGAAGAGGGCGCCACCATGGTGGAGTACGGCCTCCTCGTCGCCCTCATCGCCATCGTGCTGATCGTCGCGATCGTCATCCTCAGCGGTGGCATCGGCAGCGTGTTCAACAAGGCCGGCAACTGCCTGAGCGCGCGCCTGATCAATGGCCAGTCCCGTTGCGGGCGGGGGTGCCTGACACCCCGCCCGCGACGGGCTTCACTGAGGGATGTGAGAACTGTGCTGTCACCATATGAACGACGACCGCTCGATGGACGCTGACGGGGGCGCCACGATGGTCGAGTACGGCCTGCTGGTGGCCCTGATCGCCGTCGTCCTCATCGTCGCGATCGTGTTCTTCTCGGACGGTCTGGAGGACGCCCTGTACAACAAGGCCGGCAACTGCATGAGTGCAGCGGCTGGCTGATCGACTTGTCCGCACCAGCACCCGCAACCCCCGCAACGGACCCTACCGTACCGGTCCGGCGGGGGTTGCCCTTCGCTGCAGTTCTGGGTCTGGTCACGGCGTTCGGCATCCTCCTGGTCGCCAAGGGCAGCCTGCGAGACGTCGACATCTACTGGCACCTGATCGCTGGGGCGGAGCTGGCCGACGGCCGATCGCCGGCAGATCTGGGCACTACCTGGTCCTTCGCCCCGAACCCCTTCGACTGGGTCTCGACCCAGTGGCTCGGCGAGTGGCTGTTTCACGTCCTCTTCACCGTGGCTGGCTGGACCGGGATCGCCATCTACCGCACCGTGACCGCGGCTGCTGTCATGGCCGTCCTTGCCTACACGACGTCCGAGGCCGCCCGCCGATCTTGGCCGCGTTCCCCTACGCCATCGGCGTCGTGGCTGTGGCTGCCTACTCGCAAGAACGGACGCAGCAGTTCACATATCTGGGCGCCGCCGCTCTGGGTGGGGTCATCGTGACGGGGCTCGTCAAAGGCAGCCTGCCGCGGTGGTGGATCGTCGTGCCCGTGACCATCGTGTGGGCCAACATCCACGGCGGCTGGATCCTGGTGCCGGCTGCCTTCGGCCTCATCGCCCTCGGGCGCTGGCTGGACCACGGCCTGCGCGACCGGACGGCCGCGCCTCCCTGGGCCTTGCATGGTCGCCACGCTCGTCCGGGCTGGTGAGCCCAGCCGGATTGGCCAATGTCACCGCCGTCTTCCGGATCTCCGACGCTACGGACGTCATTCAGGAGTGGGCTCCGGTCACTCCGACCTCCGACGTCGGAGTCCTGAGCCTGTTGCTCTGGATCGTGGTCCTGGTCGCCTGGTCCGGCCCCGGACGGGTTCCCCGCAGCGAGGTGGTCACCACCGTCGCCCTCTTTGTCTTCGGCTGGATGGCGTGGCGGAACATCGTTGTTGCGATGCTGATGCTCATCCCGCTGATCGCGCACCGCATCGTTCTAACGGTTCCCGGCGATGGCCGCGCGGGTGGAGCCCGCGTGGTCCGCCAAGGCGCGGGATGGCATCGTCGAGTGCGACCGTGCTCGGGGTCGTCGTGGATCCCGTCCCAGGAGCATCTGCCCACGCGAGGACTTGGCCCTTCGGCACTGATCGACCAGGTGTCAGAGCTTCCAACAGGCCAACGAGTCCTCAATGACTACAACATCGCAGGGATGGTCCTCCAGTTCGGCGGGGAGCAGACCCAGGTGGGCATCGATGGCCGAACAGACCGGTACGGCCGCGACTACATCGACCGCTACACGGGCATGATGTCCCTGCAAGGCGATTGGCAGGACCTCCTGCAGGAGCTGGAACCAACGTCTGCGCTGCTCGAGGAGGACGATGCCCTGGTCCACGTCCTGGCGCCGAACGGGGATGGGCGAACTGGGTCAGGAGAACGGCTTCGTCCTCCTGATCCCACCCACAGGCTAGGCACCCGCCGCCCTCCGGAGGAACAGCACCGCGGCGGGCTCGGAGACCTCCGTTCGCCAGTCGCTGTCCTTTTCGAGTTGCCGTGCGAGTCCGCTGGTCGGCGAGACAAGGACACAATCGGCGCCGGCAAGCGCAGACGTGGGATCAGCTCCGCCCGAGAGCGCCAACTCCCCGGCCACAACCGGTTCCGGGCCATACACGTCGTTGCGGGAGTCGATCGAAACGGCCACATCAGGTCTATGCAGGATCAGGTAGCCGCCGAGCAGGTAGCTGTTGAACATGCGGCAACCCGATGGGATGGATTCGTGGGCGGCGACAGGGTAGACGAACGGGTCGGGGCGGCCAATATGCGTGAGGCTGGGTACGGCAAGGGCCGTCAGCAGCACGAGGCCGACGGCCGCACCGGGGTACAGGATCGCGCGTCGGCTGGTCACATACCCCAGTACCCGAGTGCTCGACGCCAGAGCCGCAAGTGCGGGCACCGCGACGATCAGGAGGACCGGCTGCATGCGAAGGGCAAGGGCGGCACCCACAACGCCGACGCCGAGGGCAGACATGAGCGAGGCATCGCCACGACGGACGCTTGCGGTCAGGGCAATCCCCCCGAGAAGAAGGACCGCGGCCTGTCCCGGGCTTGTCCAGTCGAATCCAGCCCATTCGTCCACGACTCCCGATGACGCCTCTTGCACCTGGGAAGCCTGTGTAAGGACCGCCGTTCCGTATGGGTTGATGGCAGCCCCGATGAGGGAGGCTGCCAGTGCGATCAGTCCGCGATTCCAGTTCTCCCGCTGCCTCGGATCGACGACGAGCGTGGCCGCGAAGACGGCGACCACGGCCACCCCCAGGAGCACGGCGGCGTGGAGATTGACCCATGCTGCCATCAGAACACCGACGGCCAGGACGGACCAACCCCAACGCAGTCGGCCGGAGACGTCCTGCAACAGCATCACGAGGAGCAGCACGGCAGCGTAGTCGACCAATTGAGGACGTACTGACAGCCACCCGACAAGCACGACCGATGCCAACAACAGAACGACCGCCGCAGCCCCGGGCGCAGCCCCCGATCGTCGGGCAAGCACGAGGGCCAGCGCGGCGATGGCCATGACCATCACGGCTCCGAACCAGGCCACGAGGTCGAGGCCCCCTGCTCGGTAGAGGGCGCCGAGGAGCAGGTCGAAGCCCCACGAGTTCAGCGTCCAGGGGGCGCCGTACGCAGTCCACGAGTACGGATCCACCGTCGGCAGTTCGCGGCTGGTCAGCATGTCGATACCTGTCCGCACCTGCCAGAAGGTGTCGGACTCAGCCAGATTCCCTGCGCGCAGAACTGCTATGGGCAGGAAGGCCAGCCAGGCAAACACCCAGCCCCGGTCTGAACCGCCGCGGATCATCCTTCGGGCTCCTCGCGACTGAGGCCATCCGGCAGGTAGAGGGCCCACCGCCCCTCGTCCACGACTGGTTCCCCGAGGAGGCCCCTGACCTCGGCCTCCTCCCGAATGCTTAGGCCGAGTGAATCAACGTGCACGGCACAGAAGCCATCCATGCGAGCGTTCTCGAGCTGATCCGAGATCGGCACCTCCGCATACCTCGACTTGGGCTTCGGCGTCCCCCTGCGATCCTCTGGGCGCTCCGAAGGTCCACTGGAGCTCTGGCGCGTAGAGATGGACCCACATATGGTCATAAGCTGACATACCGGCGTCCTCCCACTCCTCCCGCCACTCCTCAGGGAACCTGAGAGCGGGCAGTTGAAGTACAGGACAGCCGTCGGGGAGGACCTGGCGGATCCCTTCCGCGTACGACGATCCGGCTGCGTGGAGTTCACTCGACCTCGCCGGGATCACCACGGCACGGTGGTCCTGTGCTAGTTGCCACCCCAGCAGCACGGCAAGCGCTGCGGCGACGAGCCCGGTCCGCTTCCGCGAGCCCTGCACAAACTCGGCGATCAGCATGCCCGCGACCACTGACGCGATGTACGCGACGACGACGGACAGACGTCCCCAAGACCGAATCTCAGGCGTGATGGCGACTGCAAACAGCCACCCAAGCCCGGGGACGTACCATGCGAGGGTCCAGATGAGCAGCATGAACCACGGCCTCAGTGCGCCATGCAGGCGCAGGAAGGTGGGCCCCCTCCTGCCCCGCCGAATGGCGGCAAGTGAGAACACGATGAGCGCCACAACCGTGATCGCGAAGGCCGACACGACGATCACGCTGAACTGGGCGGCCCCCTCCAACTCGGAGTCGTAGAACGGCCATGGCGAGAGCAAGGACGGGGCCGATTCCCGCGAACCACGAGCGACATGATCGGCATTCGATCCACCAGGCTCGTACCCGGCAGTTCCTGAGAGGCGAGGGACTGATGCGCGAGAAGGGACGCGGTCATGGCGAGGGGGACGGTGGCTACGACCAGGGCGTCCCTCCACCATCTGGCGGGCCTGCGGCTAGCGGCGATCCGCCAGAGCAGCACGGGCCCCAGGATCAGGCATGCAAAGAAGGAGTAGTAGACCCCGGAGGTGCCGACGTACAGCGATCCCAGGAGAGCCAGCGCCAACTTCGGCGCGAAGAGACCACCATCCGGTCCACATCCGATACGCCAACAGCAGGATGATCGGAACGGGACTGTAGTCAGCCAGCAGGGTGTGATGGAACCTCGAGAAATGCCACGGGAGGGTGGCCAGGGCCACCGCCAGGGCGATCGCAAGCCACCGGTTGCCAATTGTGGCGTCGAAGAGCAGGAAGGAGGCGAAGCCGACAGCGAAGAACCCAAGGAGGAAGAACACGTTGAGCGCGAGGATCGGATCTTCGGTGAAGACCGCCACACCCCGCAGCACCGCCCACTGATGGATCTCGGCGAAGGGGATGTGAGCCAGATCCATGCCGCCGGGAAACCCCACATCCGGATTCTGAGCTGATCCACCCGAACCTGACCATGGTGCTGGTGGCCATGTACATCAGCGCCGCGTCCCCGGTTGACCAGGTGCCCACGACCCCAGGGCAGCCCCAGCGCATCGGTGGTGAGCCTGAGCGACACGGCTGCCGCCAGCAGCGACAGTCGCACCAGCTGCCGCGGCCCAGAGGATGGTCCTCGACGACCGCCCCAGCATCAGACCACCCCCCTCGAACCCTCCGGGGTGCCGGGCGGCCCCCGATCCTGTGGGCCACAGTAGCCGCAGCCCGGGTGGTCGCCGATGAGGCAGGCGAGCGTACGAGGATCGAGTTACCGGAATCGCCGACGTGTGCCGGTAGTGTCGCCCCGACACCACGATTCGTGAGGGGGCCAACCTCGGATGCCCAGGCAGCCATCGATCGGGCACCGTGCCTCCCTGGGAGTGCAGGCACCGAGTCCGCAGCCGAAGCCGAACCGCCCGACGATCGCCCTGCTGGTGCCTGTGTTCAACGAGGCCCAAGCTGTCGGACCATTCTTCGAGGCGTGTGACGGCGCCTTCACGGCAGCCGACTTCATTCCCCACTTCCTGATTATCAACGACGGAAGCACAGACTCCACCCGGGCTGTCCTGGATGAGGTCTGCCAGTCACGAGACGACGTCACCGCGATCCACCTGTCCCGCAACTTCGGCAAGGAAGCCGCGCTGAGCGCGGCTATCGACCGCGTCGGTACCACCGCGGACGCGGTGGTACCGATCGACATCGATCTGCAGGATCCACCCGAGATCGTCGTCGAATTCGTCGCGATGTGGCGCAAGGGATACGACGTCGTGCTCGGGCGACGAACCGACCGGTCATCTGACAGCCGGTTCAAGAGATGGACCGCAGCGACCTTCTACGGAGTGATCAACACTATCTCCGATACCCCGGTCCCAAGCGGGGTCGGCGACTTCCGGCTCATGGACCGCCGGGTGGTCGAGGTGGTCAGGGCGCTTCCGGAGCGGAACCGATTCATGAAGGGCCTGTTCGCATGGGTCGGCTTCACCTCCACCACGGTCGACTACGTTCGCCAAGCCCGCAGGGATGGAACATCGTCGTGGAACCCGTGGCGGCTCTGGAACTTTGCGTTGGATGGGGTCACAGGATTCTCATCCGTTCCGCTCCGGATGTGGACCTACTTGGGAAGCCTCCTCGCGGTGGGCTGTCTCCTCTTCAGCGCCTTCATCGTCGCACTGCGACTCGCAGGCGGCATTGCCCTTGGTGGGTACGCGTCACTCATCGTCGCAGTGCTCTTCGTCGGTTCGGTGCAGTTGATCTCGCTCGGCCTGATGGGCGAGTACATGGCTCGGATGATGACGGAGGTCAAGCGGCGGCCCGTGTACGTGATCGATGACGTCGCCCTGCCGACCGGCGCGGTCGGCCAGCAGGAGGTGAGCCATGGACCTGAAGGAGGAGGAGATCCTCGGTGACCGGGTCGGAGAGCATTGGTACTACCGGAGCAAGTCTCTGGCCCTTCAGCGCCTGATCCAGCCGTACACCCCCGTTGGTGGAGTCTTGGATGTGGGCGCAGGCTCTGGCTATTTCGCTCGCGAGTTGATGAGTGGGGGCGCCTGCACTGATGTCACATGCGTCGATCCTGGGTACGCGGCAGACTGGGATGAGTCCGTCGCTGGAGGAACGATTCGCTTCCGGAGATCAGTGGAGTCCAGCGAGGCGGATCTGGCGCTCTTCATGGATGTTCTGGAGCATGTCGACGACGACCGCGAGTTGCTTCGGACCTACGGCGAGGTGCTGGGCCCCGGCAGCCTGGTCGCAATCACAGTCCCTGCATTCCAGTTCTTGTGGAGTGGCCACGACGTGTTCCTCGAGCATCGTCGGAGGTACACCCTCGCCTCGCTCGAGTCGACGATGCTCGAAAGCGGCCTTGCCGTCTTGCGCGGCAACTACTACTTCGGTGGTGTCTTCCCGGTCGCTGCTGCCGTACGACTCGCCGAGCGTTCTCGGGCAACGCAGAAGGCAGAGTCATCCCTCAAGGCCCAGGGCCGCGCAACCAACAGGATCCTCACGGCGGCCTGTGCCGCTGAGACCAGGATTCAGCACCTCAACCGGCTGGCCGGGCTCTCGGTCTTGGCAATGGGCGTGACGCGAGCACGACGGGCCCCCTGACGGGCGCAGTTCAGGCTGACGGCTGCGGCCGGAGATCTCTGACCCGCCACCACAGCCACGCCGTCACAACGACCGCAACGACGGCGTAGTTGCTGAACCACAGGGCGCGCCACGGGCCCTGGAGATCCAGATCACCCACCTGACCGAGCAGAAGCAGAGCCGGGACAACGGCTACCGCGACGGCCGCCGCGACATCGCCCCTCCCCCGACCGGTGAGGCCAACGGCGACTGCGAGAGGGACCCACCACCGCAGGCGTGGATCCAGCCAACAGGTGCTGCGACACCTGTCCACACACCGAGCATGGCCACGGCCGCCGCGCCCCACCCAGCGTCATGCAGCCTCCTGGCCACGACCAGGGCGGCGACGAGCAGAGCCGCGGAGATGGCGACCACGGCCAGACGGGCGCCGGCGGGCTCCAGGCCGATCCGGCCACGACCCCGGTCAGCGCCTGATTGCTGATGTTCCCAGCATCTGCCGCATACCAGTCATCCGCGCGGACGATACCTCCGGTCAGGTACTCCTTCGAGGACACGGGCATGAGCACCGCAGCGACGGCGAACCACGCCGCCGTCGTCGCCACCGCGACCGATGCCCCCCGCCGCCGTCCAATGGACCAGAGATGAACCACGAACAGGGCCGGGGTCAGCTTGATCGCAATCGCTGTACCTACCCCAGCGCCGCTCCAGGCGGTCTGCCTGCCGAGCATCCCGACGGCAGTGAGCCCCCTGACGATTGGTGGCTCCTGGCCGAGGCCCGACCCTTGTATGAGGGGCCAGGAGAACAACGTGAACGTCGAGTAGACCGCCACCGCGACCGGCCGCGCGAAGTCGGTGCTCAGCGCTTCCCTAGCAGTGAGGGACAGGTCACCCATACCGAAGCGACAGAGGCAATGAAGGTGAGAATCCTGGCGAACGGCAGCGGTGCCCCAAGCATGATCATGACCAGCAGGGCGGACGGCGGATACACGTACGGCCAATCGGGGAACGTGTGGTGGAAGACGTCATCAGCCAGGATGTTGCCGGCCGCCAAGTGGTAGACGCGCAGGTCGGCAGGGTCCACGCCGAGGCTGAGCCACCCCATCAGGAGGGCGACCGTCACGAACCCCAGAACTCCCAGGACGTCTACTGCCCTCAGTTGAATCCCCTGGAGCTCCACCCGACGTTGCATTGTTGCGTCCCCTCGAGAAACGTCGTGTCACCCTAGACCCGTTGAGGCGCCGTTCGCACTGCTTCCACTAGGTGGCAGCTTCCAACACTCAGCCAGTCTGGCTTGCCCAAAGACCGTGCACGGCCTCCGGTCCGCGCTCTGGTGGGCAGGCGATCCCGCGGGAGGACGTCCGAGGCTACTGATTCCCCGCTCCGGACTCCTCGTTCGCTGTTGACCGATCTCCGGTCGGGGATCCAGAGGCGTCCGGGCAAGACTCAATCGAGGATGCGCCGCCCCCGGCCATTCGCGGGGCTGCAAGAGCGCTTGGATCCCGGACCGCCGCGAAGCGCGAATCAAGAGTCGCCCAGGGAACTACCACGACGAACTCCCCGGGAGAACCTCCTCCCAGGATTCGTGCTTGTGCCACCAAGGCGGCTCCCACGCTGACCCCACGGCCTGTGTCCGGTCCAGACGTTACCAGCACCTGTCCCGGCGTTGACCCTGGAGGATCCACGCGGCCCCTCACCTCCACGCCCCTGTCCACGGTTCGGCACGCGGTGATCGCCAGGTCCAGGTCACCCGGCGGCTCGATTGAACTGAGGGTCGCGGCCGGGGAGAAGACAACGTAGCCATAGGTGGTGACTGGCTCACCTCCGACCGAGACGAGGACGGCGCCCAGGACGAGCCCGGCACCGACCGCTACCGCGGTCCGATTCATGGTGGTCCCCCCGCGGGATCGTACCGAAGCACCACCATGTCGGTGCCGACAATCGCGACACTGAGTTCTGGTTGCGCCAGCAGGTCCGACACCGTGTAGCCAACTGACGTGCCCCAGTACACATTGCGCGTGCCCACCGCCAAGTACCGCACCTGAAGTCTCCGCAGGAGGGACTGGACGTAGGGATGATCGAGCCTCAGCCACGTGTCGTAGAGAAGCGGTCGCGGCATCCGTCCACCTGGGCCCGCCCGTATCGAAGAGATGCCTGCGAGGACTGGCACCCTCGCGGCAGCGAAGAGGTTGGCAGTCCCGTCATTCTCAAGGTTGAGGACGGTCTCGCCGGGTCCAAGCGCGCGCCTGAGTTCACGGGCAACAGCCGGGATTCCTGCTCCTGCCAAGCTCGCCGCAAGATCGAATCGCCTTTCAGCAAGGGAGAATCTGCTCAGGCTCGCTCCGGTCGCGGTAGCAGCGAGAACGGTCGCGACCAGGGCAACCGTGGCCGAGCGCCGTCCGGGGGGGGTCATCCTGCTCACCAGGACTCCGGCTCGCTCCAGTGGCAGGGACGCGAGGAGGACCACCGGAGCCCCTGCTAGCAATGAGATGCGCCCGGATGTTCCGTACCAGGGGAGCGCAAGGGTGCGCCAGAGGGCCGGGCAATCGCCGCGACGGCTCCCACGGACAGAACTGAGCACATCCCGAGCACCAGGACGGGAAGAGCACTCATTCGGAGTCTGAACGCGAGGTAGATACCGGCCGCGACCAACAGAATCAAGAGGATTCTCACGTTGGTTGGCCCGCTCGAAGCCAGGAAGGCCGGATATGCCAGGGCGAGCCCCAGCGAAGCCGTGTTCTCCTGGATGTCGGACGTGACGTCCCTCCGAAGAAGCGAGTGAAGGCAATCCAGGCGGGCACAGTCACGACTGCCAGGGCAAGTACGCGACGAATAGAATGCGCTTCCCGGAGACCTGCAGGACCCGCAAGCTCCGCAACTACACGGGGGATGGCCAACACAGCGAGAATCCCGAGAGCTCGCAGCCTCCGGGAGGTGGGTGACGGCCATACCGAGCCCGACGGCGAGGAAGCCTGCAAGACGCCCCCAACTGGGCAGTTGAACCAGCAGCCAAAGCGAAGCCAGCGCCGCCGGGAAGACCGCTGCACCGAACATCAGGCTCACCGAGCCGACCGAGAACGGCGAGGAGAAGATCGGGAGCAGGACGCCGCCGGCGCCAGCAATAACCCACAGAGCCTGCGACTGGGGGAGCCACAGCCGCGCGAGCACGATGAGTCCCAAGGGTAGCGAGATCATGCCAGCCGAGAGCGGGGCCGCGGCTGTCACTCCGAGAGAGTTCCAATCCGACGTTGGAAGCGCCCACCCGAGGAGTGACTGCAGACCGATCCTGCCTCGTATGCCCACCCTTCTGGCGGGGATGTCGGGGTCAACCGGGTCGTGTTGAGTGGATCCATGAACCGGTCCCAGGCGAACTGTGCCACCCAGTACGCGTGGTTCTTGAAGTCCCGGTTGGGGAGCATGAGTCCGTACCCGCGCAAGGACTGGAACCAGAGGTAGCCGGCTGCGAAGGTCATCAGCATCGGCGGGAGGTAGAGGGCGGGGCGCAAGCCAGCGAGCCAAGTGTCCGAGCGCCGGCGCCATGCGAGCAACCAACCCGCAACGCTCATGGCGACCAACATGACGGGGTTCAAGGGGACGCCTGCCAAGGCCATCAGCCAAGCAACGGGGAAGGTGACAAGGATCGCCAACGGTGGTGCAACGGCAATCCGATATGCCCATTGGGCGTTGCCGGGCGCCGGAAGCGCACGCAATGGGGATTCCCAGCCCGTACAGGGCAAACCCTGCGATCAGGAAGGCACTGATCACGTGCCAGATTCCCATGGCCCCCTCAACCCGCTCACCCCGGACTTGCTGCTGAGGATACCGGGACTGCGCGGAAGATAGTGCACTGCCAGATGCGCGGCGTGGCGGCGCATTGCATATTCGCCCACAGTCTGTAGTCGACCCAAGCTGGGGACCATTGGCGAACCGGACAAGTAGGGTATTCGGGAGTCATCAGGACCGCAGCGCCCTGTGCAAGCATACCCCGGCGGTGCCCCCGCCATCTCCTATACGCCGCTTCGAATGACGTCGTCGCGGACCACCGCCTGGATCCCGCGCCGCTCCGAGAACCTGAGAGCTCGAGGCTGGACTGACCCTCTGGGGACTCGGCGAAGCCGACCGGAACCCGGCGACGGAGCACACCGGAGACGGACGCCACGAGATCGGCGATAGTCACCGTCGACCCCGACCGGATATCGTCACCCTCGGCCCGGCGGCCACGCCTCCTCCCGCCCCGACCCCGGCGTCAAGGGACGTCCACCTCCGCCAGTGCCATTCGCGCCGCATCCACGTTGTACAGAT
>CAVWAR010000004.1:0-8540 GCA_963753075.1 uncultured Actinomycetes bacterium | reverse complement strand
GCAACAGCGTCGCCGCAGGAGAAGGCGTGACGGGCGTCCCGGGGCTCACCACCGGCACCGACGGCTCCACCCAGGTCACCTACGACGGCCGGCCGCTCTACTACTGGCAGGGCGACACGGAGGCCGGTCAGACCACCGGGCATGGCGTGAACGACATCTGGTGGGTCGCCGACGTGAGCGGCAACCTTCCCGCCGAGTAAGGAGCCCCTCACTGACGCCGGCCCTCGAAGCGATGGCGGGGGGCCGGCGTCGTTTCGTGGCATCCGCCGTGCACCCGATCACGCGCCCATCAATAGAGGCCGATCCCCTCGGCGATCAGCAGCAGTCCGAAGAGCACGAAGGCGCCGGCCGCGAAGAGCTTCACCGCGCGCTCGGGCAGCCGAGTGCCGAAGAATGCGCCGATGGCGATGGCGATGGCATCTGCGGCGACCATGCCGAACGTCGAGCCCAGCCACGTCCCCCAGGGCTCCTCGGTCGTGGCCAAGGTGATCGTGGCCAGCATCGTCTTGTCGCCGAGTTCGGCGAGGAAGAAGGCCGTGCCGATGGTCAGCAGCGCCCAGCCTCCAGTGCGAGTCGCGCGCCGTTCATCGTCTTCACCCAGCTCATCGCCCCGGATCGTCCACGCGGCGAAGGCCAGGAAGGCCACGCCCGCGACGACCTGGATGGCTGCCGTCGGGAGGGCCATGGCGAAAGCCACGCCGACCACCACGGAGAAGGCGTGGACGAGGAGGGTCGCGATAGTCACCGCGACCAGGACGATCCAGCCGCGATAGCGGGTGGCGAAGGCCAGCGCCATCAACTGGCTCTTGTCGCCGAGCTCCGCGAGGAAGATGACCCCGAACGAGATGAGGAAGGCGTCCATCGTGTCTCCGGTGGCTGGGCTCGGGTCCCGATGGCAACGCCTTCGACCCCGACACCCGCTGTGGTGGTGTCGACAAGCCGAAGGTCTCGTCCATCCGCGTCAGTGCGGACCCGGCGACCGGGCGCGTCACCGCGCCAGTGTGTCGATCGTCCGGAGAAGGCCTACTCCCCTTCGCCACAAAGTGTGGCGCGAGGGTGAGTCCGCTGTCAATCGGATCCACGCCAGACGATCCGATCGCACGGTGGGGATCTCGAGGAGTTTTCGGACAGCCCTGCGTGGTCGGTTCGGGGCCTAAGTGTCGAGGGACCGGATGGCTGGCCGGGACACCGATAGTCCTTCCGTAAGGCTCCTCGAACGTCCGTACGGTGCCGCGCTTGACGCCCACCTGACCGCCCCGTAGACCAAGGACGTGCGCGGACGTCCTCTCCTCCTCTACCCACGTCCGGCCGGGTCGGACCAATCGGCCCGGCCGACGCGCCTCAAGTACGGAGTCCGCTCGGACGAACCCGCTCGAACTCATCCTCTTCGGCGCCACCTGCTACCTCTTCGGCCTGGTCTCCGGTGCCGTCATCATCCCCTGGCCCGCGGCGCCGACCCCAACACGCTGACGACGGATGGCGTGGCTGTGGACGGTGCGGCCTCATTCGGGCACGCGTCCATCGTTAGCCTTCGGAACCCGTTGAGCGCTATCATCGCCCAGCGAGGCCCGGGACACGGCAGACGATGCACCCTGGGCGGCCGCCCGACTCGTCTTCATCGGTCGGTACGTCACGCAGGAGGAACCATGAGAGTCGGATCCGTCGAATACGCGGTCATCGCGTTCCCAGGCAACCAGTTCAATGGCGAGGTCGTGCCTGCGCTCAAGGAACTTGTCGACAATGGCATCGTGAACATCATCGACCTGGCGTTCGTGATGAAGGGAGAGGACGGCTCTGCGACCGCGGTCGAGCTGACCGAGCTTCCACGGGCCATCGAGGGGGCCTTCGAGGATCGGACCACGAGGTACAGGGCCTGCTCAACGAGGAGGACATCCAGTATGTGGCTGATGGCCTCGAACCCAACAGTTCAGCGGGCCTGATCGTCTGGGAGAACGTCTGGTCGGCAAAATTCGCCGAAGCGGTTCGGGACTCAGGTGGCATCCTGGTGGCCAACGAGAAGATCCCGCCGCCGCGGTCGAGGCCGCGCTCGAGTACCTCGCCAGCGAGGAGGCCTAGCCGTTCGCCCGCGAGGCAAGCCAACGGACAGGACCTAGCACCACAGCAAACAGGAGGATCCAACCATGAGGCGACGTGGACCCATGCGTCGAGGCCCCAGCTTGATCGGGGCCGCCGCCACGACGGCAGTAGTCGTCGGAACAGCGGGGGCCGTGTCCGGGCGCCAGCAGAAGAAGGCGACCGCACAAGCCCAGCAGCAACAGTCCTACGCTGACCAGCAAGCGATGGAGCAGCAGTTGGCCCAGCAGCAGGCGCAGCTCGATGCCTTGGCTGCCCAGCCGGCGCCAGCTACCCCCGCGGCACCGCCTGCGCCCGCTCAGGACGACGTGGCTGCGCAGTTGACCCAGCTCAAGGGGCTCGTCGACCAGGGCATCCTCACCCAGGAGGAGTTCGACGCCAAGAAGAAGCAGCTCCTGGGCATCTGAGATCCAGCGGGGCCGTCGGCCCCCGGAACGCAAGAAGAGGCGGGCTAGCATGTCCCGCCTCTTTCGCTTCCTGTTGCTTTGCGATCGATCTCGGTCGCGCCTAGCCCGCAGGATCCGTAGACCGCAGATCCTCGACTCACATCCGAGTGTCGGGAGGTCAGTGGCTCAAGCGGCGTAGCGCCACTGCGAGCGGACTCCGGCGGTGATATTCCCAGCCGAACACCGGTGTACCATCGAGCCGCCAGCGCCCTTGCGCCGTGTGCCATCGTTGTGAGGAGGACTCCCCATGCCGGACGGCAAGCCCAACATCGTCGTCTTCTGGGGTGACGACATCGGGATCACCAACCTGAGCTGCTACGGCGACGGTGTCATGGGGTATCGGACCCCGAACATCGATCGGGTCGCGAGTGAGGGGATGCGGTTCACGGATTCCTACGGCGAGCAGAGCTGTACGGCCGGGCGATCGGCGTTCATCACCGGCCAGAGCGTCTATCGCACCGGTCTGAGCAAGGTCGGGCTGCCGGGAGCGGAGCAGGGGATGCGGGCCGAGGACCCGACGATCGCCGAGCTGCTCAAGCCGCTCGGCTACGCGACCGGGCAGTTCGGCAAGAACCACCTCGGTGACCGTGACGAGCATCTGCCCACGAGCCACGGCTTCGACGAGTTCTTCGGCAACCTCTACCACCTCAACGCCGAGGAAGAGCCCGAGCACCCGGACTACCCGGACCCCGAGGACTACCCGAACTTCCGGGAGCGCTTCGGGCCCCGCGGCGTCCTCCACTGCCGCGCGAACCCCGACGGGACCCAGAAGATCGAGGACACCGGCCCGCTCACGAAGAAGCGGATGGAGACGATCGACGACGAGATCGTCGACGGAGCCCTGGACTTCATCGGCCGCAAGCACGCCGAGGGCGTCCCGTTCTTCACCTGGGTGAATACGACCCACATGCACTTCCGGACCCACCCGAAGCCGGAGAGCGTAGGCCAGGCCGGCAAGTGGCAGTCGCCGTACCACGACACGATGATCGACCACGACAAGCACGTGGGCAAGGTGCTCGACGCGATCGACGAGCTCGGCATCGCCGACGACACGATCGTCATCTACTCCACCGACAACGGTGTGCACATGAACTCGTGGCCCGACGCGGGCATGACGCCGTTCCGTTCGGAGAAGAACACGAACTGGGAGGGCGCCTACCGCGTCCCGTTCATCATCCGCTGGCCCGGGAGTATCCCCGCGGGGGTGGTGTCGAACGAGATCGTGAGCCATCTCGACTGGCTGCCGACGCTCCTCGCCGCCGCCGGTGAGCCCGACATCAAGGAGAAGCTGCTCCAGGGGCATACGGTCGGCGAGGCGGAGTTCAAGGTGCACCTCGACGGTTTCGACCTGCTGCCGTACCTGACGGGTCAGACGGAGAAGAGCCCGCGGAACCACTTCTTCTACTTCTCCGACGACGGCGACCTCGTGGCATTCCGCTACGACAACTGGAAGGTCGTCTTCATGCAGCAGCGTATGCCGGGCACGCTGGCGATCTGGGGCGAGCCGTTCGTGGCGACCCGGCTGCCCTACCTCTACAACCTCCGGACCGACCCATACGAGCGAGCGGACATCACGTCCAACACGTACTGGGACTGGTACCTGGACCGTGCCTTCCTGCTCGTTCCCGCGCAGGGCCTCGTCGCCGAATTCCTCCAGACCTTCGCCGACTACCCACCGCGGATGAAGGCCGCGAGCTTCACCATCGACCAGGTGCAGGAGAGGTTGGAGGCAGCGATCACATCGGGGCATTGACCGACGTAGCCGCCTGCGGGAGCAGCGTGGAGCCGTGAGCGACACCGAGCAGGTACAGCGGACGCCCGTCTCGCAGGGGGCGGGCGTCCCGTCGCGCTTCCACGTCATGGCCAAGCCCACCGGGGCGGTCTGCAACCTTGGCTGCTCGTACTGTTTCTTCCTCGACAAGGAGGCGCTCTTCCCTGGTTCCTCCTTCCGCATGTCGGACGAGGTGCTCGAGCGGTACGTGAAGCAGCTCATCGCCGCCCACCGGTCGGACACGGTGACGTTCGCGTGGCAGGGAGGCGAGCCGACCCTCATGGGCCTGGACTTCTTCCGCCGCGCAGTCGAGCTCCAGGAGCTCCACAAGCGCCCGGGGATGACGATCGAGAACACGCTCCAGACGAACGGCACTCGCCTCGACGAGGAGTGGGCCGACTTCCTCGCCGAGCAGGGTTTCCTCATCGGGATCTCGCTCGACGGGCCGCGCGAGCTCCACGACGGCAACCGGGTGGACAAAGGCGGCAAGCCGACCTTCGACCAGGTCATGCGGGGGTTGCGCCTGCTTCAGGCGCACCAGGTCGAGTACAACGTCTTGACGACCGTCAATCGCCTCAACGGCGACTACCCGCTCGAGGTGTACCGGTTCCTGCGCGACGACGTGGGGACGGACTGGATGCAGTTCATCCCCGTCGTGGAGCGGCTCGACCCGTCCGGCCGGCCTGACCCGATGCACGGCACGACCGTCTCGCCTCGGTCGGTCGAGCCCGAACAGTTCGGCAGGTTCCTGACCGCGATCTGGGACGAGTGGGTCCGGAGTGACGTGGGGCGCGTCTTCGTCCAGACGTTCGAGGCCGCGGTGCGCAACTTCTACGGGACAGCCGGGTCAGGCATCTGCGTGTTCGACGAGACGTGTGGCGCGGGCCTGGCCCTCGAGCACACCGGCGACCTCTACTCGTGCGATCACTTCGTGGAACCGGAGCACCGGGTCGGGAACATCCGGGAGCTTCCGATGCTCGATCTCGTCGGCTCCGAGCAGCAGCGGGCGTTCGGTGCCGCCAAACGAGACACGCTCCCTCGGATGTGTCGCGAGTGCGACGTTCGTTTCGCCTGCCACGGCGAGTGCCCCAAGAACCGCTTCCTGGTGACGCCCGACGGCGAGCCGGGGCTCAACTACCTGTGCGCCGGGTTCATGGCCTTCTTCCGCCACATCGACCGGCCCGCCCGGGTCATCGTCCAGCTGCTCAAGACCGGCCGCACGGCGGAAGAGGTGATGCCGCTCCTGGCACAGCGCGACGTCGAGTTGGCGACGGCTGTGGCCGCAGCGAATCGGAACGATCGCTGCCCTTGCGGCAGTGGACGCAAGGTCAAGCGATGCCACGGCGACGCGCAGCCCGAAGGGCCCCCGTCAGACCTGTCCGGTATCCCGCTCGGGACGCCGCGACCGCCGGTGATCGGTGCCTCGCGGCGTCTGGACGGCGCCGAGACGGGCCCTGCAGACGCATGAGTCATAGCCACGGCGTCGCGCCACCCGGAGTATCGTGATCGTCGACATCCGACGCTCCGATCACAAAGCACCGGCGTTACCGCTGCGCTGCGGAGGCCATGGCCGAACCACACCGGGCCACGCCCTGACCAGCACCCCAAGCGTCTGACGGCGTGTCCGCAGGACCCTCGGCGGTCTTGTTGGCGCGGAGGCCGTGGATCAGCAGGCCACGACGTCGCGCTCCCCGCCCCGGGATCCTGTCGTCGTGGGCGAGGTATGCTCGTGGCGCAACCGCGCACCACGATGCGGCCGCGTTGTCCAGTCAGGACAGGCTCATCGCGGAGGGAGAGGCATGAGAGACGACCTCGGTCGCAAGCTGCTCGCGTCGCTCGTGCTCGGGGTCATCGTGGCGCTGCTGGTGGGCATGGTCGCGGTGCTCCTGCTCGGACGCCCACCCAAGACGTTCACGCTCGCGGCCGGCCAACCGGGCGGCATGTACGCGAGCTTCGCGGGCTCCCTGCACGATGCCATGGCGGCCGAGGGCATCACGGTCGAGGTCATCGAAAGCGCCGGCTCCGTCGAGAACGCGGAGCTCCTGCGCACGGGAGCGGCCGACGTGGGACTCATCCAGAGCGGCACCGAGCGCCTGGCCGACATCGGCGGCTCGACCGCATTGGCGGAGGTGTTCTATGAACCCTTCTGGATCCTCGCGCGGGAGGGGGCCATCGAGGTCGTCGATGGCATCCCCATCCTGGCCGGCAAACGCCTGGCCATCGGTCCGCCCGGCAGCGGCACCAACGCCACCGCCCGCGCGCTCATCGAGCAGACCGGCTCGACCGCCATCGCCCTGGACTGGACCACCGACGAGGCCATCGAGGGCCTGTCGGCCGGGACCATCGACGCCGCCTTCATCGTGGTGTCTGCGAATGCTCCCCTCATCGCGGAGCTGGCGGCCATCCCCGAGCTCGAGATCCTGTCCGTGCCGAACGTCGAGGGCCTGGCGCGACGGCTGCCGTTCCTCTCGCCGGTGACGCTCTTCCGTGGCACCTATGACCCGGGCGCGTCCCCGGTGCCACCCGAGGACATGGCGATGCTGGCCGCGCGGGCCACGCTCATGGGTCGCGACGGCTTGCACCCGGACCTGGCCCGGCTCATCGTGCGCGAGCTGCCGGGGGTCCTGCCGGTGCCCTACGTCGGCGACCTCGATGCCTTTCCCTCGCTGACCCACACGCAGTTCCCGGTCAACGAGGACGCCAGGAAGTACCTCGAGGAGGGACCGACGCCGCTCGAGTCATTCCTGCCCTTCGAGATCGCCTCACCCCTGTCGCGGATCTACCTCATCCTGCTGCCGTTGCTGGTGCTGGCATTCCCGATCTACACCCTGGCCAAGGCCGGCTGGGAGTGGTTCAACAACCGCCGGGTCGTGTCCTGGTATCCGCGCATCAACGCCATCGAGCGCAATCTGGAGTCGTCCGACCTCGATGAGCTGATGGCCCAGCAGGACTTCCTCGTCGGCCTCGACGGTCAGCTGGCCAGGCAGCGACGCATGCCGGCCGGCAAGATGGGCACGCTCTACCAGCTGCGCACCCACCTCTCGTTCGTCATCCGGAAGGTGGAGGCACGCATCACCGAGCTCGGCGGCGAGGGTGCGCTGGCGGCCGCGAAGGCCGATGACCTGGACCCCAGCCTCGACCCGGCGGCGGTCACCGACGAGGCCATGGGCCTGGACGACCGGCCCAGCCAGGACTGAGGGTCGCGGACGATCTCGGAAGCCTTGTCGTGCCCGGGGACTCGTCACTGACGTGCGGGCGTCAGGCCTTGGCGTCCCTCTCGACCTCGACGTGACCGGTGGCCTCGGCCACGTTCTTGCGGACCGAGTCGAGCCCGGGGATGCCGTCTTCGCTCAGCTCTTGCCGAAGAGGCCCTTGACCTTGTCCACGATCCCACCAGCGGTGTCGGTCGCGGCATCCGCGGCGTCGCCGGCAGCGCCAGCGGCATCCCCGGCGGCAGCCCCGGCAGCGCCCGCGGCGGCTCCGGCGGCGCCCGCGGCAGCGCCAGCGGCATCCCCCGCAGCGCCGGTCAGCGAGGACAGTGCGTCCTCGATGTCGACATCCGGTACGAGCTCCTGGACCTTGTTGAGCAGATCAGGGCTGTCCTTGAGAGCGTCGAGGAGCTTGCCCGGATCCTGGAGCAGCTCGCCGATGTCGGTGCCCTCCGGCAGCAGCCCCTTGAGCTGCTCGACGACTTGCGGGTCGTCGAGCAGGCCCTTCAACTGTCCCATGATGTCGGTTGCCATGTGTCGCATTCTCCTTAGGACGAGGCGAAGCGCCGGCCGGTCATTCGCCCCTGGGCAGTCGATCTGGGCGGGCAGCGCGCTCGAAGCATCGCGGCCCGTGGTGCCGGGCGGCGTCACTCTAGCAACATCTGCGTGGTGAGTACACACGTGTTCTCGACGAGCCCGCGCCCGTTGATGCGGCGGCTCAGTGAGGTGCGACAGCGTGCGGCGTGCTCGGAGTCGAGTCCCTCAGCGCACCGCTAGCGACGTACCAGAACGACGAGTGGTGTGTCGGTCGCTGCCCAGCGTGTCGCTGCCGACGGGCCTGCCGAACCCATCTCTGCCGTTCGCCCTCCCGAACATCCATGCGCACCGTCGCTTTGCGCTCGCCTGACGCACCCGTGGGCAAGGGACGTGCACGGACGTCCACCCTTCTTCCGTCCGCATCGGGCTGGGTCGGCGCCATCGGCACGGTCGACGCGCGCACGCGCGTGACACCGGTCTGCG
>CAVWAR010000003.1:0-83134 GCA_963753075.1 uncultured Actinomycetes bacterium | reverse complement strand
TCCCCCCAGGGGTGTTCTGGGGTCCATGGAGTGCGGTGCTGAGCACGAGATCGGGGGCCATGGACGCAGCAGGACGCCATGAACAGGGGGCAGTTGGTGTACGGGTTGGTGTACGGGGCGGGGTCTGTCGGGCCCCGCCCCAGGCGCGAATCGGGTATCGAAGGACCGTCTCGCGCCACTATGATCCCAGATTCGCGGACGGCTGAGGCCGCGCCTGATCAGTCCCCGCCGGCGTCGTCTGCGAGGACGTCCTCGGCCGATTCGAAGGCCCGGGCAAGGGCCGTTCGCCAGCGGCGTAGGTCGCGGGCGAGGGTCGTCCACGTGATCTCTCGGTCGATTTCGTCGTACTGATGGATCAGCCAGTTCCGATTCGCGATCGCGTCCTGCCATGAGACCCCGTCAGGGCCCTCGATGCCAGCACGCGACAGTCGGTTGGAGGCCTCGCCGAGCTTCATCATCAGCGAATCGCCGGCTTCCTGGAGCAGGTCGTCGCGCAGGTAGTCCTCCTTGCCCCGGTCCACGATCTCCTGGGCGCGGTCGAGCCACTCGCGCACGTGGAGCAGCTCCTTGGCCACCTTGCGATCAATCACAGCGCCACCGCCTCACGGAGGATGTCGTCGTCGCGGCCCGGCCGCAGCCCCCCGTAGGTGACCAGGTCGACGGGACGCCCGAGGATCTGCTCGAAGGTGTGGCGCATCGCCAGCAGGTCGGTGATGGACGTGTCCGGGGGCGGCTGCACGAGCAGGTCGATGTCGGAGTCCTTGCGGGCGCGGTGGCGGGCAACTGAGCCGAAGACGGCCAGCCTGGTGAAGCCCCTCTCCTCCGCGACCCGAGCCAGAAGTGGTCCTGCGGCAGCGATGAGCGTCTCGGGATGGACGTCAGCCAAGGCCTCGGCCGAGTGCAGTTGTTGGCTGACCGCCGGTTGGCTGATCCCCAGAGCCTCGGCGATCTGGCGCTGGCGCATGCCGGTCGCCACCATGGCGCGCAGCGCCAGCAGCCGACGCAGCCGTGCGAGCTCAGCTTCGCGTTGGGCCTCCTGGTACTCGGCGAGGAGCGTCATAAGGACACCTTATCGCTGTCAGCCGAAGGGCTCAAGGGCTCGTCGTCATCGAATCGACGACCCGGGGCAGGGCGCGACGCGGCTCCGGGGCCAGATCGACTCACACCCGAACCGCTTCTGCCCGGATGTGCGCGTCGCTGGGCTTCAGCGCTGCTTCCGAGACCACGTCGACCGGCCGCCCAAGAATCTGCTCGAGCTCGTCGCTCAAGTGGGCAAGGTCGAACAGCGAACTCCCGGGCGCGAACCAGACGAGGATGTCGATATCGCTGGCGTCCGTGTCATCGCCACGAGCAGCAGACCCGAAGACGGCGAAGGCGCGTCCGTTGTGCCGCTCCACCGCGGCCTGAACCTCGTGGCGATGCTCACGGACGAGGTCGAGGGGGCGAGCGCTGGGCATGGTCCGATGGTAGGGACCACGTGAGTGCTGAGCCCGAGGCTTGCGGGATTGCTGGGGCACCCGTGCGGGGCAGGGTGTCTATCCAAGCTCATTCACCCAAGGTCTGGTGCCGGTCTTTCACATTGAAGGTTGGGAGGCAACCTCCCATACGAGGTTGAGCGGTTTGGCCGCGCAGGGGGGATTGGGGCACCTCGCCATACCCTGCTGGAATGACCTACACGCGGATCACGATCGACCCCGAAGTGATGGCCGGCGTGCCGACGATCCGGGGGATGCGCATCCCGGTGGCCACGGTGGTCGCCATCGCTACCGACGGCATGGCCGTCGAGGAGATCTGCCAGGCCCTGCCAGACCTGGAACCTCAGGACGTGACGGAGGCGCTCCTCTACTCGGCGACCGAGGGGGGTCCCTCATCAGCGTCGCCGGTCTCTGACGACGCCAGCATGTCCGAGGAGTGAGCGGCGACCACGTCGGCGCCCACGGACTCAATGTGGCGGTCGCGGACGTCTGACCACTTCTTGACGGCCATGGCACCCTCCCGTGATGAACCGCCCAAGTTCACCCGACCGCGGGCACGGTTGTCTACAGCGCCCGGTCCAGGGCCTTGGCAGACTCCTCGGCCAGCCGGGCGGTCACGTGGGAGTACACGTCCTCGGTGATCCGCGTCGAGGAGTGCCCGAGCAGCTCGGAGACCACTCGCATCGGCACGCCCTCCTCGAGCAGGATCGTGGCGGTCGCGTGGCGCATCGAGTGCGGCGTCGCGCCGGGGCAGATGCCGGCGACGCCGGCGTCCGGATTCCCGTTCACCAGCGCCCGGAACCGTGTGCGGGCGTTGTGCGCGTCCCAGGCGGTACCGATCTCGGTGGAGAGGATCCAGTCGTGCTCGGTGTCCCACCACCATGACGCGAGCTGCTCGGCGCGCTGGGCCTTGCGCCAGGCCTTCAGCTCGGCCTGCAGCTTCTCCGGTACGGGGATCGCGCGCGGCCGGCCGCCCTTGGCCGTCATCACGCGCATGGTCCCGGCCTCGTCCCAGTCCTGCCACCGCAGTCCCAGGGCCTCGGAGATCCGCAGCCCCGAGTACGCCAGCACGCAGACGAATGCGCGCATCCGCGGGTCGGGTGCCTGGTTGATCATCGTCAGCACCTGGGTGCGCGTGGGCACGATCTTGGGCCGGTGGCCCCCGCGCGGCGCCTTCACCGCGAGGGTCGGGTTGCGCAGCACCAGCTCGTCGTCGATGGCCATCTTGAACACGCCGCTGATCGCCTTGTGCGCCTGGTGCTGGTACGCCCGCGACAGGCCCTTCTCGGCCATCGAGGCCAGGACCAGCGTCACGTGCGAGGGCTTGACCGCCTTGAGCGGCACGTGCCCGATAGCGGGGTGGACGTGCAGCCGCAGCACGCCGGAGTAGGTCTCCATCGAGCGCGGGCTGATGCCCTGGCTGATGTGGGCGGTGCGCTGCCACTGGTCGGCGACGACCTTGAACGGCGTGGCCGAATCGATGCCCGGCTGCCCCGCGTCGACGCGGATCGTCGCGGCGCGCAGCTTGGCGACCGCTTCCTCCTTCGTCTTCGCGTAGAGGGTGCGGCGGACCTTCCTCCCGCCCACCTCCTCGGTCCAGCGCGCCATCCAGAGCTCCCGGGCGGCGTGCCGGGAGATCGTGCCCTCGCCGTTCCCGCGCTTGCTCATGTGGCCCCCTGTGGCGACGTCGGTGGGAGGCTCAGGCGCATTGCTCGCGGCCGACTCCCCAGCCGGTGATCGACGAATGTACGCCCGCGAGGAACCGATTGTCAGGGGGTTGTGGCGGCCGGCCGTGGGGACCGTTGAGTTCGTCGAGCGCGAATCCAGCGAGTGCCCGCCGTACCCGCAAATGCCGCTACCGGCGCTACACGCTACAAGTGGACCCTGTCCGTGCTCGGAGCCCCGGACCTATCGAGGGACGGGTCCGCTACATCGCCGCTACCGTCCCGGGCGACAGCCGCTACAGGATGGCAGCCGTCCTTGGGCCGATAGGCGCGACGGACGACGCAGCACGGGGGGCGAGCCCGGCGTTCCCTCAGGGCTCTTGGGGAGGTATGACGCTCGAAGATCGTGACTCCGATAAGCCGCGCAGGCCCCTTGAAGGCCCCCGTTTCCGAGCCCAGAAATGGCCGATCGTGCCTGTGGATAACCGAATGGCAGGCAAGATATACATACGGGGACGTGGTCGGTTTCCCGTCCCCCGCTGCGGCGTGTCGTCCCCCGACGTATTAATCCCGCGTCCCCCGATTCGGGGTGGAGTCCCCCGACGTATTAATCCCGAGTCCCAGAGGTCGGGCCGGCCTCCCTCACTTCGGTTCGCGTCCCCCTGTTCTGGGAGGCGTGAACGCTTCGCGAGCGTGGTACCAAATGTTGCCCCCGGTGGCGTCCCCGATTGCGGAGTGAGAGATGGGAGCCGTCCAGGCTCATCGGCGCCAAGGGCGGGTCGGTAACCCGCGTGCGATGCGGACGAAAGCACCCGGGGGGCTAGGCGCCCCTTCCGCCCACTGTGACGCAGGGCTAGACTTTGACGGTATTGGGTGATCCTCGCTGATCGTAGGGTTGCAGGCGGTCACCCCATACCGTCTAGAAGCGGACGGAGCCTGGCGTATTCCCCCCGGCCGGGGGGTGATGGGTGGCCAGACGCCCACCCATTACCGGTGATCCCACCGAGCTGGTCTTGCGAGACGCTCGAACGGGTGTGTGCCTGCTGACCTGCGGAGATTCGGTGGAGGGTTCGCTCTGCGGTGTCTCTCCTCGGTGGTGACGCGCTGGAGGAACGTTCAGAGGCGACCACACTGCGCACCCGGGACGGCGAGATTGTCGTCAGGGCGGGGCCCTTCGCTCATGAAGCGGAGCAGATGGCGGCTACTTCCTTCTCCACGCCCCCGACCTCGAAAGGGTCATTGAGCTGTGCGGGGTGCTCCCCGCCTATGGCATCGACATCCGGCCAGTTCGGGACATGCCCTGAGTCGGCCGGCGAGGAGGTCTCCAAGGCCGAGTGGGTCGGCTGCAGTCCGTGAACACCTCGTGGCCTGAACTGACACCACCGGACAGAGGTCGGGACCCGACTCCCACAGGGCCCAGTCACCGCTGACGAAGTAGGCGGCTTGTGAGCGCTGCGCCGGGCGAACGGTTGGGAGGATCGGCTGGACGCGTCCCTACAACGAGGGCCCGGCAGAGCCTGGGACGTGGAGCACCGGGATTGTGGTGGCCCGGGCGAGACGGCCCGGCAGGTCGACTCTGAGCCAGTGCGACAGCCTGGTCGGCAGCGTGCAGACGATCACGGCGTCGAACTCCGACTTGCCGAGCAGTTCGCGCACGCGTGCGACGGGGTCGTGGTCGACGACCTCGCCCTGAGCGACCATGCCGAGATTCCGGAAGCGATCGAGTTCCTGCTCCAGGCGGGCACCGGCGAGCGCGTGCGCGATCTGCTCGGGACTGGGGATGTAGCGGTCGGTAGCGGGGTAGTCCCATTGGCGCTCCCCCTCCATCGCCGCTGTGGGGGCGACCAGGACGACCTCGCCGGCACCGGTCTCCAGATAGGGCTCGAGGGCGGCCTCGAGCTCTGGGCAGCCGAGTGTCTGGTTGGCCACGATCATGATCCGCGTCATGCACCCATCATGCTCGCGAATGACCGGTCTGGGTAGGGTCTCGGGGTCTCGGGGTCCCGGGGTCCCGGGGTCCCGGGTGACCCGGCTCGACGAACCGCTGGGTCCCGGCCCCCGCACGGTGGCGGGCGTGACTCACCCGGCCTCGCGGATCGGCGTTGAGCAGGTGACCGTGAGCCGGGCGGTGGGGTTGGGCGGCACGATCGGCCGGTTGGCGGCCTGGGTCGCGACGATGGGCTGCAGCACGTCGTCGACTGGCGTTCTGCCCGAAGCCGGGGTCCCGTCGAGGTTGACGGCGACCGTCCGCACGTAGTCAGGCATCGCGGCAGACCCGGTCTCTGGTCACGGGGTGCTCGGACCGTGAGCCGATGAGTCTCCGGTGTCGGTGAAGATGGCGATCAGTTCCTGCACCTGGTGCGCGGCGTTCGTCGGGTGGCGGAAGGGGCGTCGTTTGTGCACGGTGTAGTGGCTTGTGCGGCCGACGCGATCTCGGCGGACATAGCCGGCGTCCTCGAGGTCGCGCAGGATGCCAAGGGTGTGGCGGGTGGTGATGCCCACCCGCTGGGCCAGTTCCTTGACCCGGATGTCGGGGTTCGTGGCGACGGTGAGCAGTACGTGCCCGTGGTGGGTCAGGAAGGTCCAGGAGGTGCCCATGTCGGGCGACGACCTGGGTTGTGCAGCGGGTGGGGTGCCGGGGGTGTTCATCGGGTTCACCGGCTTGTGTGCAGGGTCAAGGCGACCCGGTCATGGGCTGTGAGGGCGCCGTCGGCCACCATTGCGACCCATCCCCCTCGGCTCAGGACGAGTTCGATCAACTCATCGACGGCGTCGTCGATGACCTCGGGATGTTCGACGTCGGTGGCCGGGACGAGAAGGTCGCCGTCGGTGCTGACCCGGGCGGGGTAGAAGAGGCCCTCTTCGATTGCCAGCATCTCGGGGCGTTCGCGGCGGGCCGCCAGCCAGGCGTAGGGCATCCCTGACACGACCCGCCGGGCGCTGGTGCGCTGGTCCAGCAGGGCCAGCGCATCGGCCTGCCGGGATAGCAGGTAGCGCTCCAGGACGGGTCGGGTGCGGGTGGCCAGGTCGGTCAAGGATTCCGTGATCAGGTTTTCTGTGATGGTCCCGGCCAACCGTCCTAGGTTGGCCGACTGGCTGGTGAAGGCGGCCAGGATTCGGTCCGGACCGACCAGGATCAGCGGAGCGGGGTGCATCCGCAGGTGCACTCCGAGGGCCTGGTCGACGGTGCGCAGGAACGCGGACGACTGGGTGGCGTCGAGGCCGGGTCGGTCCGGGTCGGGCCCGCGTTCCCGGTCGCCACGCATCGGGAACGAGCTGCGCTGGACTGGGCGGAGCGTGTCGCCCACGCCGTCCAGGAGGCGGGCCTCGCGGGAGGAAAGGACCAGGACCAGGTGCCGCGGGGTGCGGTGCAGGGCCCGGACCAGGTCGCGGGTGGCGAACGTGGGGTCAATCACCGCTCGGTCGCGCACCGTGACCGGCAGTCGAACCAGTTCGGCGGTTGCCTGACTCGCGTAGACGGCGATCGCTGAGCTGGTCGGCCCAGTCGCTGCCTGGTCTGTCAACCTGTCGAGGGTGGAGATCAGGGCGTCGGCCCCACGGGGCAGGTCCTCATCGCGCAGCCGTTGGGCGGCTTTGCGGCCCAGTTGGCGCAGTGCAGCCGCGTCATCAGGGATCATCGTGGCGCCCGGCTTGGTGTTCATCAGCAGGGACACAGCGGGGTAGTCACGGATGGCTTGCAGGAGCACGACCTGGCCCGGGGAGAGCTCGGTGGACGGTGCCTGGGTTGTCGGTGCGGCGGGTCGGTTCATCTGGGGTCCTTCCGATCGGGGCCGCGGGGGAGCGGGGGGCGGATGCTGTCTGCGTTCGCGGTACGGCAGTGGCCGGGGTGCAGCGGCCTGCTGGCTGCCAGGGCCTTGCGGGGTGAGTTCTCGATCACCAGCACGGGGATGGGCGAATGGGCCAGGAGCCCGGTGGTCACGCTGCCCATCAGCCGCTGGCTCAGTCCATGGCCGACCGGGCCGACGGCGATCAGGTCCGCGTGCTGCTCGGCCGCGAACTTCAGCAGCGCGTCGACCGGGGGTCCGATCAGGATCGCCCGGGCGGGATCCCAGCCCGCCAGCCCGGTGGCCACCGTGCCCAGCCGTGCGCTTGCGTCGTCAAGGTCCTGGCTGTTGGCGGCGGTGTCGTAGTCCTGGACGGTGGCCAGGGTGACCTGGCCGAGGCAGCCGCGGAGCAGGTCGACTGCTGTGGTGGCTGCGTGTGCGGCCTCGGGCGATCCGTCGATGCCGACGATGAGGTGTCGCCCAGGTTCCACGTGCCCAGGGTGCAGTTCCTCGACGTGTGTGGTCTCGCCGGCTCGGCGATCGGCGAGGACGGGCACGGCCATTGGCCCGAGCAAGCACGCGAGTAGGGTCCAGTACCAGTGTCGGTGTCCGTGTCGGGCCATGATCAGCCCCGCGATCAGTCCCATGGTAAGCCAGGCGGCCACGATGGCCAGTTGGGTGGTGGTACTCATGCCTTGCTCCTCCTGGGGGTCGCGGCCAGCGGTTTGTCGCCGGCCCGGGTCGTCTGTCGGCGGATGACTGCTTTGCGCGTTTCGTCGACCAGGAGCAGCAGGCATGCGGTGGCTGCGGCCACCAGCCACAGGACCGGGGTGAGCAATACGGTGTCGAACACCCCTTGGTCCGCTGGGGCGCTGACCACGACGATCTGGACCACAACGATGAATGCGAGTGCCCGTGCAGGGATCTCGGCGATCACCCCTCCCCGCCGCACTACGCAGGTCGGGGCCAGCATCCGGCGCAGCGATTCCAGGCTGTTCTCGGCGCGGGACTCCTGAACGAACCCGAGCACCGAGTTGATCACGACCACAGCCAGGATGACCACGGCGTCCTTGACTTCGGCCACCATCCCGGCGATCACCGCAGCCCCAAGCAGGAGCAGCACCAGCGGGTTGCGAACCTGGTCGGCCAGCAGCATCACCCGACTGCGGCGGTTCGGTTCGGGCAGGGTGTTGGGTCCGGCAACCGCCAGGCGTTGGCGCACCTGGACCTCGTCCAATCCCACAGCGACGGACACGGCCAACTCGTCGGCGGCCTCGGCAGCCGTGAGCCGTTGCCACTGCTGGCCAGGATCGGCGACCAGCGTCGGGGGCGTCTGTGCGCTCATGTGGCCCCGGCCGTCTCAGGGTCGGGCACATGGGCGATCAACAGGTTCGCCGACCCCTCCTTGAGCAGAGCGGACACCGTGGACCCGGTACGCAACCTCCGCAGGCCGGTCAGGCCCCGGGTGCCCATGACGACCAGGTCGATCTGGTTCGCCTGAACGAAGCGGAGCAGCTCCTTCTTCGACGGGCCAGCCAGGCCTGCCAGCGTGGGGGGCCGAATGCCTGCCGGGCACAGCCCGCCTGCCGCCCGAAGGGACCGTTCCACATCTGCGGACCCATCGTCCACGGACACCATGTGGACCGTGACGTCCCCCGCCCAGGGCAGGGCCCAGAACGCCTGCAATGCCCGCTGGGCGTGGGCGCTGCCGTCGACGGCGATGGCCACCGACCGGGTCGGGTGACCGTGGCGGGCGATCAGAATCTGCGTGGGTGGGTGCACCAGAAGCCACTCCGTGGTGCTTCCGGCCCAGAGGCCAGCCAGGTGCCCCCGGTGGTGGCAACCCAAGACCACCAACGAGGCATCGGAACGACCGAGCAGGACCACTCGAGGGTCGCCCTCCACCTCAATGTGCTCCCAGGATGCGAGCCCGACGTCCTTCGGCGGTCGGCGCGGTACGAACTGTGAGCGCTTCAGCTCGGCCCCGCCGGCAATGGACGTCCACCGGACCGTCATGGCCTGGAGATCCCAGCCACCCCACTGATGGCTGGTCAGCCACGCCCAGGCCACATCCGATGCCGGCGCCCCATCGTCGGCGAACACCGCAACCGGTCGCTTCTCGACGTGAGATTCAGTCACCGGAACCACACTCCCTGAATAGACATGTCTCACTTGTTCGCGTGGACTAGCGTCCCTGGTCCCGACCGGGTCTCGGCTGAGGGTGGGGGACCTGGCCGGATCTGGACGTGGGGGAGGTTGCGCGGTGGGCGTGCGCTCGTCCGAGCCGGGCTGTCTCGGGATCGGGCACATGGGCGATCAACGAGTTCGCCGACCCGTCCTTGAGTAGAGCGGAGACCGGGGACCCGACCCGCAACCTGCGCAGGCCGGTCAGGCCTCTGGTGCCCATCACGACCAGGTCGATCTGGTGGGCCTGGACGAAGCCGACTAGCTCCCGCCTGGCTGGTCCAGCCAGGCGCGCCACGGCGGCGGGGCGCCCGCGCGACGGAACAGTCGCGCAGGCCACCTTCAGCGACCGCTCGACATCGGTGAACCCATCGTCCACCGACACCACGTGGACCGCGACGTCCCCCGCCCAGGGCAGGGCCCAGAACGCCTGCAGCGCCCGTTGGGTGTGTGCGCCGCCGTCCGCGCATAGAACTACCGACCGGGTCGGGTGGCCGTGGCGGGCGATAAGAATCGGCGCGGGTGGGTCCACCAGCAACCAGTCCGTGGTGCTCGCAGCCCACCGGCCGGCCAGCTGCCGCCGGTGGTGACGACCCACGACCAGGAGCGAGGCATCGGCCCGGGCTTGCAGCGCGACGCGCGGGTCGCCCTCCACCTCGACGCGGTCCCAGGAGGCGAGGCATGCCTCCTCCGGCGGCCGGCGTCGTACGAACCGCGAGGGCTTGAGATCGGCCCCACCCGGGGTGGCTGCCCGCCGCGCCGTCACGTTCTGCAGGTCCCAGCCGACCCATCGGTGGCTGGTCAGCCACGCCCAGGCCACATCCGATGCCGGCGCCCCATCATCGGCCAACACAACAACCGGTCGCTTCTCGGCTTGAGGTTCAGTCATCGGAACCGCCCTCCTTACGTATGAAACATATCTCACCTATTCGTGCCGGATTAGGGTCCTTGGTCCCGACCGGGTAGGGACCGAGGGCGGGGGATCTGGCCGGATCTCGTGGCCATCACTGGGCAGGACACATGGTCCGTCACGGGGCAGATCCCACCACCGCTCCGGGCGGTTCCGACTGGCCCTTGACGCGCTTCTCGCGAGCCCGGGCTGGAGGAGGCGCTGGAGGCTCGTCGCTCCGGGACCTTGGTCCTTCGGCCATGCCTCGAGCGCCGAATATGGTGGTGGTGACAGGGGCCTCGTGGGGATCTCCACGAGGCAGCCAGTCAGGGAGTTGGTCCCCCATGTCGCGAGTGTCTGTCGCCTCGCCTTGCTGGGTGGCTCGCTCGGTATCGGAGGTGGTGTTCTCCGATAGCACCGCCGCGATCACTGGTCCTGTCTGGGACATCCATCAGGGAAGAGGGCGGCGACTATGACGCGCAGGCTCGTGTTCGGCGACGATCAGTCCCAGGCGGCTGACGTGGCGTGGCTGTGGATCAATTCGCACGATTGGCCCGGGTGGCAGATCGAGGCCCTGACCGCCGTGCCCGCGGGTGACGTGCAGGAGTCGGAGGTGCGCGCCTGGGAGCCCCGGCACCCGAGGGAGGTGCTGCGGGCAGGTGCGCGGACGCCCGTGTATCACGAGCAGATCATCGCTGACCCGGCGTCGGCCCTCGGGGGCTTGCGGGACCGTGACCTGTTGGTCATCGGACCCAAGGGGCGCGGTTTCCGCAAGATCCTGCATGTGGGCAGCACCTGTGACGCGCTCATGAACAACTCGGCGATGCCGCTGGTGATCGCCCGCCACGGTGTCCCGACCACGCGGGTCCTGGTGTGTGCCGACGGCTCTGCCGACTGCGGCGCAGCCGTCGAGGCGCTGCGACTCATGCCCTGGCTCGGGCAGGTCCAGGTCCTCGTGGTGAGCGTCCCGCAGCCCGGACTCGATGCGCAGCAGGCCATCCAGAGCGCTGCCGACGTGCTCCGGGAGGCGGCGCTCTCGGTCCGGGGGGAGGTCCTGACCCCCGATGCCCTGCAGCTTGCGGTCAACCCACGCGCGATGCTCCTGGAGGCGGCCGACCGGTGGGAGGCCGACCTGATCGTCCTCGGTACCCGGGGGCTGTCCGGCGTGGCCGCGGTCAGGGCGGGCTCGATCGCCACCTCGCTGGCCAGCCATGCGCCGTGTTCGGTGTTGATGGCGCAGGCGAACTGACCAGATGGACCGACCGGCCCTGGCGCTGTCGGGACCGGGGCAGGGGAAGGAGGATCCATGGATCGAGATGCCACGCTGAGTTTCCTCGGTGCGGCGGGCACGGTCACCGGCAGCAAGTTCCTCATCGACACGGGGGCCAGCCAGGTGTTGGTCGACGCGGGCCTGTTCCAGGGGTTGCGGGCCCTGCGCCGCCGGAACTGGGACCCGTTCCCGATGCGCCCGTCGGCCATCGATGCCGTGGTCCTGACCCACGCCCATCTCGACCACTGCGGCTACCTGCCGGCGCTGGTCGACCAGGGATTCTCCGGCACGGTGCTGGCAACGGAGGCCACCCTCGCGCTGGCCACTGCTCGTGCTGCGTGACAGCGCGAAGCTGCAGGAGGAGGACGCCCGGTACGCCGCGGAGAAGGGGTTCTCCAAGCATGCGAGGCCCAGGCCGCTCTACGACAGCGACGATGTCGACCGGGTGATCCCCATGATGCAGCCGGTCAACTTCCACGAGCGGGTCACCGCAGCAGCGGGCATCAACGTGGTGCTCCAGCCCGCTGGGCACATCCTTGGCTCCGCGTCCGCCCTGCTGGACGTGTCGGGCCGGCGGGTCGTGTTCAGCGGTGACCTCGGCCGCCCGGCGCACCCCCTGCTCGCGGCCCCACCCCCGCCGCCTGGGTGCGAGGTGATCGTCGTGGAATCCACCTACGGTGATCGCGACCACTCGCCGCAGGGCCTTGATGAACTGGCCGAGCTGATCACGCGTACGGTCGCCCGGGGTGGCTCGGTCGTGATCCCCGCCTTCGCGGTCGACCGCACCGAGGTCGTCCTCATGGCGCTGCGGCAGCTGACCCAGCAGGGCCGGATCCCCCGGGTCCCGGTCCACGTCGACAGCCCGATGGCCCTCCGGGCGCTGGGCCTCTACCGGCAGGGGCTGGCACGCGACGATCCCGACGTGCGCACCGACCTCGGCCCGGACGCCCTGGTGTTCGACCCGGGTGACCTGCACGAGGCGCACACCGCCGAGGAATCGATCGCACTGAACGACCCCGACGAGCCGTGCGTCATCGTGTCCGCGTCGGGGATGGCCACCGGCGGCCGGGTGGTCCACCACCTCAAGCACCTGCTTCCCGACCCGAGGAACGCGATCGTCCTGGTCGGCTATCAGGCCCAGGGCACTCGCGGGCGGGACCTCGTCGAGGGAGCCACCCAGGTGAAGATGCACGGCCGCTATGTGCCGGTCCGCGCCGAGGTCACCCAGGTCGATGGGTTCTCGGTGCACGCCGACGCCGACGAGATCATCGGATGGCTGGCAGGTGCACCGCACCCGCCCGACGTGGTCTACGCGGTTCACGGCGAGCTGCGGGCCTCCGAAGCGCTGGCCACCCGGATCCGTGCCGAGCTTGGCTGGTTGGCCGTCGTCCCCCGGGACGGCGAGCGGGTCCTGCTCGGATGAACCAGGACAGGCGCGACCAGGGAAGGGGACCTAGGCCGATCTAGGCCACGGCGGCGGCGCGACCAGCCACCCGAGAGCGCAACGATTCTGCCGGGATTCTCGGTGCGTACCACCATGCCCGGATCACCCGCGATGCTCTGACCGGGACGGCCCTACTGAATCTCACCGGCCAGCTCATCGTGCTCACCGCGCAGGGCCTCGGCGAACCCCTGGGAGGCCAACCCCGCCAAGAACACGAACTCAGCCCTCAGGACCCGCGTCTATCGGCCGCCTATCGGGCCACTCAGGCGAGCGGTGGCGATACCGCCCATGGGCGTCGCGGTCAGTGCCTCGATCTGCCATCCGGGCCAGGCGTGGGAGTTGATCCACAGCCAGGCAACATCTGCCGCCTGGGACTGGTCGTCGCCGAAGACGAGTCTGCGTGTCATGGCCACTGCACTGCCTCTTCCTTGTGGTTGTCCCTGCTCTCAGAGTTGCTGGACCCCGCGGTGCCGCCAGAACGCCTTCTCGGCCTCGACCGCCAGGAACTTCGCCACGCCGAGCCCGAGGATCACCGCCCAGGAGGCCCATCCCAGGGCGACGGTGTGGAAGATCTGCTGCATCGGCGGTGCGTAGGTGAACGCCAGTTGCAGGCCGATCAGGATGGCGCTGACCCACATCGCGACCCGGTTGCCGGTGAACGCCTCGACGTTCAGCGCCGACCGGGTGAAGTGCCGCACGTTGAACAGGTACAGCAGCTCACCGACGACCAGCATGTTGACCGCCGTGGTCCGGGCCATCTCCACCGTGCTGCCGCGGGTGACCTCCCACTCGAACGCGACCAGAGTGATCAGCGTCATGAGCAGGCTCACGTAGGCGATCCGGATGCCCAACGGGCGAGTGATCAGCGCCTGTGTGGGTGGGCGGGGCGGTTGGACCATGATGCCCTTCTCGGCCGGCTCGAAGGCCAGGGCCAGGGCCAGGGTGACGGCGGTGACCATGTTCACCCAGAGGATCTGCCCCACGGTGACGGGCATGGTCAGCCCGAACAGCAGGGCGATGAGGATCAGCCCCGCTTCCCCGCCGTTGGTGGGCAGGATGAACAGCAGTGCCTTCTTGATGTTGTCGAAGACCATCCGGCCGCGTAGGACCGCACCGGCGATCGTGGCGAAGTTGTCGTCGGTGAGCACGATGTCCGCGGCCTCGCGCGCCGCGTCGGTGCCGCGGTCGCCCATCGCGACACCGATGTCCGCGGCCTTCAGCGCCGGTGCGTCGTTGACCCCATCGCCGGTCATGGCCACGTAGTGGCCGTCGGCCTGCAGCGCGGTGACGAGGCGCAGCTTGTGCTCCGGGCTGGCCCGGGCGATCACGTCGTGGCTGGCGGCAGCCAGCCTCAGCTCCTCGTCGGGCGCTTTCTCGATGACCTCCCCGGTCAGTGCCTGGTCACCGCCGAGTCCCAGGCCCCCGCCGATGGCCAGCGCGGTGGCGGCGTGGTCACCGGTGATCATGACGACCCGGATGCCCGCGGTCTGGCAGGTGGAGACCGCCGAGATCGCCTCCTCGCGTGGGGGATCGAGCAGGCCGACCATGCCTAGCAGGCTGAGTCGGGGCACGTGGTCGGCATCCAGGGCCTCAGTCGATGCGGGAACGTCGGCGCGCGCCAGGGCCAGGATCCGTTCGCCGGCGGCCGCGGCCGCGTGGATCCGGTCGGTCCATCCGTCGTCGCCGGCCAGTCCACACATCGCCAGGACCTGCTCGGGGCCGCCCTTGACGATGACGAAGCAGCGGCCGTGGTGATCGTGGTGCAGGGTCGCCATGTACCGGTTGTCGGACTCGAACGGGATCTCGTCCAGGCGGGGCATCTGGGTGGCCACCTCGGCCCGGTCCAGTCCCGCCTTCAGCGCCAGGGTGATCAGGGCGCCCTCGGTGGGATCGCCTGCCAGGTGCCAGGCCCCGGCGTCGTTATGGGTGAGCGCGGCGTCGTTGCAGAGCAGGGCGGCGGTGGCCAGTTGCTGGACATCGGTCCGGTGGGCGACGTCCTCATCGCCGCCCGGCTCGATGATCGCGCCGTCGGGTTCGTAGCCGACCCCGGTGACGGTCAGCTCGGTATCGGGAAGCATGATCCGTACCGCGGTCATCTCGTTGCGGGTCAGGGTTCCGGTCTTGTCAGAGCAGATCACCGAGACCGAGCCCAGGGTCTCCACCGCGGGCAGGCGGCGCACGATGGCCCGGTCGGCGGCCATCGCCCGGGTGCCGATCGCCAGGACGATCGTGATGATCGCCGGCAGGCCCTCCGGGATCGCAGCCACCGCGAGACCGACGACAGCGAGGAACGCCTCGAGCGCGGCCATGCCGCCCAGCAGGGTTGCGTACAGGAAGGCGCCCAGTCCCACGGCGAGGATGAAGGCGGTGATCTGGCGGGCGAACTGGTCCAGCCGCTTGGTCAGTGGCGTCGACAAGGTCGGGGTTTCGCCGACCATGGCTCCGATCCGGCCGACCTCGGTCTGCTCCCCAGTGGCCACAACCACGCCGCGGCCCTGCCCATACACGACGAGCGTGCCCGAGAAGGCGACACAGCGACGGTCACCGACACCGGACTCCGCAGGAACGCGTTCGACTGACTTCTCCGCGGCCACCGACTCACCGGTCAGCGCCGACTCCTCAACCCTCAGGTTGTGCACCCGGAACAGCCGAAGGTCGGCTGCAACCCGATCCCCGGATTCCAGCAGGACGATGTCCCCCGGCACGAGGTCAGTGGCATCCACCTGGTGGCGCTGACCCTCGCGGAGTGCCGTCGCCCGGGTCGCAAGCATCGCCCGGACCGCCTCGAGGGCCCCCTCCGCCTTGCCCTCCTGGACGAATCCGATGGCGGCGTTGATCACCACCACCCCGAAGATCACCGCGGCGTCCAGGTAGTGCTCCAACAGGGCAGTGACCACGCCCGCCACGATCAGCACCAGGATCAGAGGATTGCTGAACTGCGCGGCCAGGCGCGCCAGCGGACCGCGACGAGGTTCGTCGGGAAGCCGGTTGGGCCCGAACCTGTCCAGGCGTGTCCGGACCTCGTCCTGCGACAGCCCCCGCTCCGGGTCGACCCCGAGGTCGGTGAGCACCGCATCGGCCGAGCTCGCGTGCCACGGCAACGCGGGCGGGCCGGTCCCGTGCACCGCAATGCCCGTCCGCTTGGTGGTGTTGCCCGGAGTCATCGCTGCGCCCCCGCTCCGCGTGCGCCCGGGTGGGCGGTGAAGATGTCGAGCAGCTCGTGCACCTGGTGGGAGGCGGCCGTGGGGTGACGGAACGGTCGGCTGCTGTGCACGGTGTAGTGATTGGCCCGCCCGACCCGCTCGCGGTGGACGTAGCCTGCGTCCTCGAGGGCGCGCAGGATGAGCAGGGCGTGGCGGGTTGTGATGCCGACGATCCGGGCCAGTTCCCTGACTTGGATGTCGGGATCCATCGCCACGGCGAGCAGAACGTGCCCGTGGTTGGTGAGGAAGGTCCACGACCTGGCGCTGCCCGGCGGGGGCGCAGGCTCGGGGACCGGTCGGGCGTCGGGGGCTCTCATCCGGCCACGTCCCTCCCTGGGCCGGGCACATGGGCGATCAGCAGATTCGCTGACCCGTCCTTGGCCAGCGCGGAGACTGTCGACCCGACCCGCATCCGCGTCCACCCGGACAGCCCGCGGGTGCCCATGACGACCAGGTCGAACTGGTTGGCCCGAACGAACTCCACCAGCTCTCGCCGCGACGATCCGCGCAAGCGCACCACCGTGGCCGGCCGGATGCCCGCGGGCAGGGCCGCGCCCGCCACCGTCAGGCAGTGTTCGACGTCCGTGATCCCATCGTCCACGGACACCAGGCTGAGGGCGACCTCGCGTGACCACGGCAACGCAATGAACGCCTGGAGCGCCCGTTGCGCATGGAGGCTGCCGTCGACACACAGGGCCACAGAACGAGTCGGGTGCCCGTGGCGGGCGATCAGGATCGGCGCGGGTGGGTGCACCAGCAACCACTCCGTCGTGCTGCCCGCCCAGAGGCCGGCCAGATGCCCCCGATGGTGACATCCCAGGACCATCAACCCGGCATCGGAACGACCCAGCAGGACAACCCGAGGATCGCCCGTCTCCTCGACGTGGTCCCAGGCGGACAGGGCGGTCTCCTGCGGGGGTCGCCGTGGCACCACGCGGGAGGGCTTGAGATCCGAACCGCCAGCCAGGGCCGCCCAGCGGACGGTCACGACCTGCAGTTCCCACCCCTGCCATCGGTGGCCGATCAGCCACGCCCACGCCACATCTGACGCCGGCGCACCGTCATCCGCCAGCACCACCACCGGTCGGTTCTCGCCTCGGGCTCCAGTCACCGGAACCACCCCCTACATATGAAAAATATCTCACCCCTTGTTGGGGCATCAGGGCCCTAGGTCCCGGCCGGTCTGGGGCCAAGGACCCGGGGATCTGTCCAGGCTCGGCCACCAACCCGGGTTCGCGACCTCATGCGCCGTCTGCGGCGAGGTTCCTGATCAGCTCGGTGCTGTGGCTGGCGGCGACAGCGAACGGGTCGAGGACGGCCTCCACACCGGCGGCCAGCAGGAGGCGGGTGTCCAGCGGGTTGTGGGCCGTGGCTAGGAAGGGCCCGGTGAAGCCTGCTTCACGGATCCCGTGCAGCAGAGCGAGACTGATATCCCGGCTCGGAATGGTGCTGACCACGCACCCGGCCGAGGTCATGGGTAGGGCGAGGGCCAGTTCGGGTTCCTCAGCGTCCCCGTAGAGGGTCTCCACATGCGCGTGCGGGAGGCGCGCGAGCGCCTGCGGGTCGTGGTCGACGACCAGCACGTGCAGGCCGGCGGCGGTGAGCCCGCCTGCTAGCCGGCTGCCGTAGCGACCTGCCCCGAAGATCACGACGTTGACCTCGGGCGGCACCTCGATGTGATCGGGGCGCAGCGACCGTCGCTCGAAGATGCCCAGGTGCGGGGCCAGCCGGTCATAGAGGGGGTAGGAGTACAGGATCAGGTAGGTCGACAGGCCGATCGTGATGAGCCCGACCACGGTGATCAGGCTGACCGTTGCGCTGTCGATGTGCCCCAAGCTCAGGCCGAGGGCCGCCAAGATCAGGGAGAACTCGCTGATCTGGGCGACGGTGAGTCCGGCGAGGAACCCCACCCGTCGGCGGTAGCCCATCACCCCCATCAGGATCATCACGATCAAGGGGTTTCCGATCAGCACGAACGCGGACAGCACCAGCGCGGCAGTCAGCTGCCCGCCGGCGTCGTCGAGCTGGACTCGGGCCCCGAGGTCGATGAAGAAGAAGACGAGCATGAAGTCCCGGAGGCTGACCAGCCGCGCGCCGATCGCCTCACGATACGCGGTGGACGCCAGGGAGACCCCGGCGACAAACGCGCCGACCTCGCGGCTGAAGCCCAGCTCCTCCGCGCCGGCGGAGAGCATGACTGCCCATGCGATCGCAGCGAGGACCAGAAGCTCCGGGGATCTCGCCAGGGCGGGGAGCAGCCGGGGGAACGCATAGCGGACCACGGCGAGGATCACCACGAGTGCCGCCAGACCCTTGAGAAGGACCAGCGCCAGCGCTGGCCCGAGCGCCTGGCCCTGGCCGACGACCGCGCTGAGAGCGACCATGACGATCACGACCACGATGTCCTGCACGATGAGGAAGCCCACCGCGATCCGGCCGTGTGGCTCGTCAAGCTCCCGCTTGTCCGACAGCAGCTTGACGATGATGATCGTGCTGGAGAAGGTCAGGGCGACCGCCACGTACAGCGCTGGCAGGTGAGCCAGGCCGAGGGCCCGAGCCAGGGCGTAGCCGATCAAGGACGTGAAGAGAACCTGCCCGAGGCCGGTGACCAGTGCCACCTTTCCCGTGGTCCGGATCAGGTGCAGATCCAGTTTCAGGCCCACCAAGAACAACAGGATGGCGATGCCCAGGTCAGCCAGCAGGACGATCTCGCCGCCAGCGCGCACCCACCCCAGGCCGACCGGGCCGACCAGCACCCCCACGGCGATGAACGCGACGATCAGTGGCTGACGGAATCGCGAGAAGACGGCACCAACCACGGTGGCCAGCAGCAGGATGGCCGCGATCTGTAGGAAGGTCTCCTCGATGGCGCCTCGCCTCCCCTGCTTCCCAGCCCGCGCATCAGGCGGGCGAAGCTAATCTGCCAGCCTTCCCATCGTAGTAGTCGAGGCCTCGCCAGAGGAGGCCCTTGAGGTAGGCATGATGGGTGCTCCGGAGCCACGCGGCCGCCCATGCAGCTTGCTGGATGTCCACAGGATGCGGAGCTGGCGGCAACGACCGAGGCGCGACCGTTGGCTGACCATCACTCATCCAAAGCGACCGGCGTTGCGAATCCCTGGGGCTTGATTGCCAGCACGGCACAGTCGAGCTGCTCGAGGATCGTCTCCGCGGTATTGCCCATGATGAGACCGCGGACGTCCGTGCGGCCCACTGTCCCCATGACGATGCAGTCGGCCCCCAGGCGCTTCGCCAGGGCCGGGATCTCCCGGCGGGCGGCTCCTTTCAGTAGATGGGTGTGCACTCTCACGAGGCCGTTGGCATCACGCCGAGCATGGCCCCGGATCTTGGTATCGCGGACTAGCTGATCGAGTAGGTGTTGTTGTTGCCGCTGCTCATGTTCAACGCTGGAGGCCAACTCCGCTCTTGACAGCTCGGACGAGAAGACCAGTCCGTCAGCCAACTCTGTCATCGAAGCCCAGGCATGAACGACATGCAGATCCGCGGACTCTGACACTGCCAGAGCAGCGGCCAACTCCAGGATTCGACTATTCAGCAGATTCCGGGTGTCCAGTTCGTCCGGCGGATAGAGATCGTCCACGTCCACAGCCGCCAGAACCACTTGGTAGGACCTGGGCGAGGAAGACTTGACGAACCAGACGGGGCACGGGCATTTGCGCAGTAGATGCATGTCGTCACCGGCGAAGAGGCGACCCAGCCAACTCGGCGCCTCAGGGCACTTAATCACTACGTCGTGCTGGTTTCGCAACACCTCGCGGATTGCCTCGAAGAATGGTGTGCCAATCAGGATGTGTTGCGCAATATCCAGGCGCTGGCGGTAGGGCTCGACCAACGACCCCATCATCGCTTCGCGCTCGCGCACCATCGCCGCCTGGATGTGCTCGGCGAACGGACGGACAGTCGACACTCTCGGGATCACCGTGGCGACCGTGAGCCGGGCCTGATCGTTCTCAGCCAGGGCAACCGCCCGGTCCAGGACCGGCTTGTTGTCCTTCCCCTGCTCAACCAAGCAGAGAACGCTACTGAATCGATGCATCTCATCTAGGTCGTGCACGCGCGGTTGCCCATGACTCGCCACGCCTCCAGTGTGCACTCTGCTCGCACCGCCGGGAAGAGGACGTTTGCCCGGCGAACGCGGTCCGCGGGCCGGCAGGCACCGATCTCAGGGCCGTAGCACGACCTGGTAGGCCCTCACCGGGCACAGTAGCCGGGCCAAACACCCCCACCTCTCGGTCCGCTGGGGCCCGATAGGGCCGTCTCCAGAAGCCCGGGATCAGCGCGGCATCGCGCCGTTGGCGGCCACTACGCAGCGCCGCCAGGAACACGAACCAGGTCTGGAGATCCACACAGCCACATCGCCGTCGTCGGGCGTTAGGCGGTCCGCTGACGGGCGACGGGCGAGGGGGTCAGGCCAGCACCTCGAGGATCGCGAGGTTGGCGGTGGTCACGCCGTCCACGCGTTGGCGTACGAGGTCGTTGAGCCCCTGGACATCGTTCACCGGCCAGGCGAGCACGAGGAGGTCGCGCTCGTGGAGCCACCCGACGAGGTTCGCCTCGACCAGACCTTGGAAGACCGTCACCCCGCCGATCGCGGTCTGCAACTCGGCGTCGGACCGCAGTTGCTGCACACCCTCGGGGAAGCCGATGCTGAACAGCAACGTGATCTCGGGCAGGTCGCGGTGCAGCCGAACAATGGCGTCACGGTCTCGGGTCGCCACCATGACCTCACGCGTGCCCTGCCGCGGGGCCAGGAACGTGACGAGGTCGTCGAGGAACGCGTCGTCGTCGCGCTTGAGGTCGAGCTTGAGGACGTCGGCGGGCGCCGCGGCATCCCATACCTGGACCAGCGTCGGCCCCCGCAAGATCTGGTTCGTGAGCCAGGACATGGGCTGGTCACGACCGGCCACAAGCTCGCCACGCACCGAGATCAGGTCGGCCTCGACGACGTCGGCGCGGTGGTCCAGGGCGACCTGAAGTGTGTCGAGTCGGTTGGCCGCGTTGTGGGCCACGCCCAACACCCCGGAGTAGTCCTTGAGCAGGTCCGGATCAAGCTCGTCGCGGAACTGCTGCGGCGGCAGGCCCTGCGAGAAGCTCTGTGCGTGTGGCCAAGCCACGACAACAACTCCGACGACTAGGGCGCCGACCACAACCGCGAGCCCACGGGCGCCGCGGCCCCTCCAACGCGACCGCGCCTGACCCCGTTCACTGGTCACGTGAGCATTCTCAACCGAGCAAAGGATCCGCGCACCCCGCGACCGGCGGGGCACGTGCCGCGGCTTGCCCCCGCGAGCGGCGGACGCAGCGCGAACTGGAGCGGGCGAGGGTTGCACCAGACCGGCCGGATCTCGGCGCGGCAGGCGGGCTCGGCCCTCGGCGGCAGCGGCACATCCAGGGGCCACATATCCTGCCGGTCCGTCCACCTGCCCCACTTCGGCCGCCTGTGGACGCACCTTGACGCCCGACTGTGACCAAGGCCGGCTGCGCCCGCCCGGGGATGGCACCACCTTCGGGGCGGCTCCTGCGCGGCTGGCAGGATTGCCGGATGACCAACCCGCTGAGCACCGGTGAGTGGCTGCGGGAGCCGGCGCACGCCAGGGTCGACAACGAGCGCGTGCGGTTCACGACCTCGCCGGGGACCGACCTGTGGCAGCGCACCTACTACGGCTTCCGCAATGACAACGCCCCCGCGCTGCTGCTGCCTGCTTCCAGCAACCTGACGCTGACGGTGCGGGTCTCGTTCCAGTACCGGCGGCGCTTCGACCAGGCCGGCGTCCTGGTGCACCTCGACGCCGATACCTGGGCCAAGGCGTCCATCGAACACGAGAACGACGTGCTTTCTCGGCTCGGCAGCGTGGTGACCAACCGTGGGTACTCCGACTGGGCCACGCGCGACATCCCCAGCTCCGGACAGATGTGGTACCGAGTCTCGCGGCGCGGGCCGGACTTCCGCTTCGAGGCCAGCCCCGACGGCACCCACTGGGAACAGCTGCGGATCTTCCACTTGCACCGCCTCGGCGAGACCACCGAGGCGATGGGTAGCGCGGCCGTTCTGCCCGACGGGTCGACCGTGGCGATCGGCGTGTACGCCTGCAGCCCGGAGGACTCCTCGTTCGAGGCGCAGTTCGACCAGATCCGTTTGCAGCCAAGCGTCTGGCAGCCCCACGCCACATAGCTGCAATACCGGCCATGGCGTGTTCAACGTCGTCATGAACCATGCTGGCACAGGCCAGACAGCCCAACCGGCGTGCGCACAGCCCACCGAACCCGTCCAGGGACGGTGCCCCACATCGCCGCCTGCGGACGCATCGCGAGGAGAGCGGTCTTGGGTCGCACGAGCGTCGTTTCAGCCCAGCCCATCCACACCAAGACGGGGGTGTCCACGAGCGCGGCGGTTGCGCTGTGGGCGAGGCAGAACGGCGTCGTGCGTGCAGAATGACGCCCGGCGCAGTCACGACGTCGCGAGCACCATCCGGTCGAGCGCTGTTCCCGACAGGCCAAGAAGTGAGGGAGACCGCGCCTCGGCCACCATCCCGCGGCGCTCGTAGAGACGCCTGGCTCCGTCGTTGGTGACGACCACGTCGAGCACGAGGCGCGACGCACCAGCTGCCCGAGCCGTCTCCTCGGCGAAGCCCAGCAGCATGGTGCCGACCCCCTGTCCGCGGCGAGCCGGGTCGACGGCCACCATCTGCACGTACCAGTCGCCGGCCGGCAGTCGGTCCATGAACCGCATCACCGGGTAGGCGATCAGCCATCTCGACACCAGGCGGGGAGCACGCCAGCCCGCTGCTGACAGCAGCGCGCCGTCACCGGCCCGAGCATGCTGCTCCGATGAGTAGCCGCAGATCATGCCGACGATCGTCCCGTCGTCCTCAGCGAAGCTCGCGTACTCGAACGATAGATCGTGCCCGGGCGAGACGAATGCACGGGCGATGATGTCGACAAAGCCTGGACCCAGCATCCAGCGAAAGAGCCCGTCGGCGGCTTGGTCGGCGAAGTCGGCAAAGACCCGGCCGTCCTCGATCGTCGCTTCGGCAGGACGGATAGTGGTCATGCCGGCCATTCTCCCGTGGAAGGCGAAGGCGCGCCCGCCGTGCTGGCGGCGTGAAGCGGCACGAGCGTGTTGAGCATCTCGGCACGTCGAAGACACCTGCTCGAAGTGCCCACGACCTCAGCGGCACCTTCTTGGACGGCTCACGTGCCGCGGCGGTCGAGACCTCCAACGAACATCGGCTCTGCCCACGTCCTCGGAACCGCGACCATGGCTCGCTTATGGGACACCCGAGAGCGACTCGCCAGTTGACCATCGTCCCGGGCGTGCTCACGCCACGGACGACGCCCCAACTCGGCTGCTTGAGCTGCGTTGTCGCGCAACGCAAGCGGCCCCAACCGGACCTGCCCCCTTTCGCCGCGAAACGGGCGCTGCGCCGGGGTTTGTTGATCGGAAGTGGGTGGCGAGGTGCCCGACAACGCAGAGGACCAGCGACCAGTTGTCGGCATCCGCTGACAGACTCGGGGCATGCCGAAGCCGCCGCGCATCGAGCCCCCCGGCGACCTGGTCGCCCGGTTGGCGTGCATCGCGTCGGCCCTCCCGGACGCATACGAAGAGGACGCCTGGACCGGCGTCAGATGGCGAGTCCGGAACAAGACCTTCGCCCACGTCATGGTCGCCCAAGAGGGCTACACGTCGGCGTACCGTGACCTCACCGGCGTGACCGACCCAACCACGGTGCTGACCTTCCGGTCATCCGGCGAAGAGCTGCTGGCCCTGACCCACGCCGGCCCGCCCTTCTACCAGCCACCATGGTCCCCCACCGTCGTCGGCATGGTGCTCGACGACGACACCGACTGGGACGAAGTGGCAGAACTGGTGACCGAGAGCTACCGGTTCTGCGCTCCTCAGAAGCTGACGCGACGGCTGGATCGATAACGTCAAGCACTCCGCCGGCACGAAGCACCGTGACAACCTGGCGGCAGCACCGGGCATCGCGTCTCTTGTGACCCCGATGCGTCCTACGGCCTTCCGCCGCCTATCGGGCTACCCAGGTCGAGCGGGGGCGGCGGCGCGTCCTTGTCGCCCACTGTGGGGCAGGTCGATGAGTGGATTCGAGCCGACGACGACATTCTGAGCGCGCTGCAGCACCTCGCCAGAAGTCAGGACGGCGCCGGCAGCGACGTCGTTCGAGATGCGCTCAGCCGGTACCTCGCTATCAGTTGAGAATGGCCCTCACAGCGGCAAGTGCGGGCGTTTCGTGGGGTGAGTTGGCGCTGTCGCCGCGACCCGAAGGCTCCTAGGGCCGCACCAGCAGGGTCGTCCTGATCGCGGTCATGGGTGCTCATCGTGGCCGGCTGTCGTGGACGGTCGAGGTGTTTGGGGTGGATGGCTGGTCGGGATCTGTCTCGGGGGTGTGTCTCGGGTGACGGTGGAGAAGTGTGGGGGCGTGGTCGGCGCCTAGTTCGTCGAGCACGGCGCGGAAGGTCGCGTACCGGTCTTCGCCGACTTGCTGGGCCCAGGATCGTTCGAGGTCGGCGATCTGGCGGCGGAGCTCGGCGGCGATCCGGTCACCGGCGGGGGTGCGGCGCACGATCACGGCCCGCCGGTCGGTCGGGTCGGAGTCGGTGCGCACGAGTCCGAGCTCGATGAGCTCGCGGACTCGTTGGCCGATGGCCTGCTTGGAGACCCACCGGCCGTCGGCGAGCTCGGTCGGGCGTGCCCCGTCCTCGGGCAGCAGGTGCAGGATCAGCCCCTGCGATCCCCGCGTGATGGGAACGTTGTGGGCCTGCCGCATTGCCCGCACGTCCTCGGCGATGCGACGGGTCAGCCACTCCACGGCTGCCAGCACGTTGGCAGACGTCATCTGTGGCGGGGGGGACATGGGACCTCGCTTCTCGACGACGAACAGGCGCTGCTGGTCAATCTACTTGACCATAGTAGTCAATGTGGTTTACGTTCCACGGAGTTGCCTACGCCTGCCACACCCCGGAGGTGCTCCCCATGGGAGTCGACACGCCCCAGACGCACGAGGTCACCGCCGACCCGGACACCGACGTGGCCGTGGACCGTGAGCGGCTCACCGCCGTCGTACGCCGCGTGACCGGACGACCCGACGCCGAGCTCGCCACCGTCAGGGCCCGCCCGGCCTCGCATCGGGTGGAGAACATGACGACGCAGGCGCTGACCCACGTGTGGGGCACCCTCACCGACGGCACCCCGTGGCGGGTGTTCGCCAAGACGCTGCGCCCGGCCTGGCACGCCCCCCTGTGGGCGCAGATCCCACCGCAGTTCCACGACCAGGTCCGGCACACGCTGGACTGGCAGGACGAACCACGGGTCTACACCAGCCCGCTCGCTCGCGACCTGCCGCCGGGCCTGCGGTTCCCCCACCTGTTCGCCGTCGACCACGGCGAGGAGCGCGTCACGTTGTGGCTGGAGGACGTCGACGACACCCAGGCCTGGGACCCCGCCCGCTACCAGCGCACCGCCCGCCAACTCGGGCGGCTCGCCGGCCGCTGGCCCGAACACCGCGTGGTCGACGAGCTCGGACTGCGCCGCCGGCCACATGTGCAGACGTTGTTCAGCAAGATCACCCATGCCGACCTGCCCGCACTCGCCGACGACGCGCTGTGGCAGACACCGGCCCTGCAGGCCGCGACCGCCCGGCACGGCGACCTGCGCGGCGACCTGGACCGGCTGGCCGCCGTGGCCCCCGCCCTTGTCCAGGCCTACGAGGACCTGCCCCACGCACTCGCCCACGGCGACGCCACCCCGGACAACCTGCACGAACCCACACCGGGCGACACCGTCGCGATCGACCTCAGCTACGTCGGCCCCGCCGCCCTCGGCAGCGACCTCAGCCAGCTGCTGGTCGGCCGGTTCGAATCCGGCGCCGCCACCGAGCACGACCTCGACGCCATCGGCACCACCTTGCTGCCGGCCTACCTCGACGGCCTCGCCGACGAGGGCCTCGACGTCGACCCGGACCTCGTCGAGGCCGGGTGGGCCATCACCTTGGCCATCAGGTCGGTCTTCACGGCCCTGATCGTCGACTACCGCCCCGACCGCGACCCCACAGCCCGAGACCAGCTGCTCGCCCGCCGGGCACTCACCTGCCGCTTCGGCCTCGACCTCGCCCTGAACGTCGCCAACCGACTCAGATGAACGCCCCACCGAACCGGCCCGCGCGTACCCGACCACCAGCCGTCTCGCTTTGCCCATCACGAGGGCCTGTCAAGAGCGCCCCCACCAGCTGAGGGAGCATTGCTGCGCAACTCCAGCGACCACTCCGGGCACGCCCGTCACATCGCCGCGTACCGTCCCGGTCAGCGGCGGTGCGTCATTGCGCCGCGAGCTGGGCACGTTCAGGCGGGCATCGCAGGGCTAGCAGGGAAGTGGCATCGACTGGGGTGGCTTGACCTTGGTCCGGGGTCCGCCGGTGCCCGTCAAGGGCCCTCGGGGCGCCCTGGTCAGTTGCGATTTGGGGCGACTCTGCGGGAGAGCAGCTTGTTCTTCCAGTGGGATTCGATCTGCTGGATGGTTTCGTCGGGGGTGTTCTCGTCGATGCCCGGTTGTTGCCCCGCTCGGGGCCAATCGACGACGGGTCGGCGCGTGAGCGAGGCATCCACGGCCTTGTCGGGGTGCTGGATGGGTGATGATGTCGGGGTGCGAAGCGACGAACTTGATCGTCTCGACCGGCAGATTCGCGGGGCCAGTCGTGGGCCGGCTCTGGCGTACGCCGATGTCCTGGAACGCGCGATCGGCGTGTGTGACGAGGACCCCGACGCGGCGGCGTACCTCGACGTGCTCGAGCTGCACAGCGAGCTGGCCGAGACCTATGACCGGCTGGGCCGGGTCGAGGAGGCGCTGCGACACGCGGACGTGCTGGTCGAGCATGGGTACCGGTGCCAGCCCGATCCGCGGTGCCGCCGGGCGGAGATCCTGACCCGGCATGGCCGGCTTGCCGAGGCCGCACAGATCTGGGAGACGGTGGCGGCGGATACCCCTGAGGACGTGTGGGTGTACAACAACGCTGGGCTGGAGTACGGCGCGGTCGGGGAGCATGAGCTGGCGCTGTCGTGGTTGACGCGCGCGCTCGAGCTCGCGGTTGGCACGGGTGACCCTGAGCGGCTGGTGGGGCAGCTGCGCGATCTGCGTGCGGCCTCACTGAGCGCGTTGGGACGCGAGCCGGACGCGCTGCAGAGCGCCGTGCCGACTCCGGCCGGTCCCGGCCGGTTGCAGTGGCCGAAGCAGCTTGGGTTCCGGCGCGCCGGTCGACCGGGAGTTGACGCTCGCGGGTGAGCCGGCCGGGCAGGTTCCGGTCGCGGTGGCGTGGCTTCCGGCGGCCGAGTACGCCGCCTGGCCGGCGCGGTGGCCGGATCTGGCTCGACAGCCCGCTGTGCCATGACGAGGTCGGCGAACCGGTCAGCCACGCGGTGTACTGCCGGCGGATGGAGGGTCGGCTGCGGGCTCACCGGGAGGCTGGGGTGGCTCGCGTGAGTGTCGTGGCGGTGCGGTCCGCCGAGTTCGACCCCTGGGTGGCCGACAACGCCCCGGAGGAGTTGGATGCCTCGCGGTTGCGGGCCCGGTACGCGGCCGACGTGGCGCGGGACCCGTCGCGGACGATCGCCTGGCCCCCGGGGCGCAACGACCCGTGTTGGTGCGGGTCGGGCCGCAAGTACAAGAGGTGCTGCGGGGTGCCCGGCGTGAGGAGTCGCCGCGGTGAAGACGGTCAGGCTGCGGGTCACGATGCGCGAAGTCGTGCCGCGGGTGCAGCGGGTGATCGACGTGCCGGAGGTGATCACCCTCGACGAGCTCCACGAGGTGCTGCAGGTGGCGATCGGCTGGACCGATTCCCACCTGCACCAGTTCCGCACCGACGACGCGGTCTACGCGGTCCCGTTCGAGGAATGGGATGAAGATGACGAGGTCGACGAGCGCGGGGTGCGCCTGTCCGCGTTGCCGACCCGGTTCGTCTACGCCTACGACCTGGGCGACGACTGGCAGCATGACGTCGAGGTGCTGGGCGCCGGCGGCGACCGACCGGGTTGTGTCGGCGGCCAGGGGGCCTGCCCACCCGAGGATTGCGGTGGCGCCGCAGGATACGCCGACCTGCTCGACGCGCTGGCCGACCCGGGGCACGCCGAGCACGAGGCGATGCGGACCTGGGTCGGGGACCGGCTGCGACCGTTCGACCAGGAAGCCACCGCCCAACGGGTCCGTGATGCTGTCGGCGCGGTGCCCGGCAGCGTGCGCCTGCTGCTGGGCCTGCTCGCCGACGGTGTCACGCTCACGCCGGGCGGGCGGCTGCCCCGCGCCGTGGTCCGCGCCGTTCAGCAGCAGCGCCCCAGCTGGTATCCGCTGGGGCGGCCCGCCTCGATCGAGGAGGACCTGCTGCCCCTGGCCGTCCTGCACGACCTGCTGCGCCACGTCCGGCTGGTCAGGCTCGCCGGCGGCGTGCTGCGCCCGACCAAGGCAGCGGCAGACGAGCTCGAGACCGTGCGGCGGCTGCGATCCTGGTTCGACCCGCAGGGGTTCTCCACCATGGTCTACGGAACGCGCCGTCGCCCTGGTCGCCGCCCGCGGTCCGCTGCAGGTCGCAGAGATCGCCGGCGAAGTGCACCCACTACTCGGCCACGGCTGGAGCCGCGCCGGGAAGCCCATCAGCACCCGCGACGTGGAAGACGAGCTCCGCAGCCTGTCGCACCAGCTCCAGGCCCTCGACCTCATCACCGCCACCCGCTCGGTCTGGTCCCCGGGACCATCGGCACGCTCCCTGCTGCCTGGGGCCAACCTGCTCGCCGACCTGCTCTGAGTAGAGGCAGTCAGGCGGCTCACCCCCCGCGAGCGCGGCCACAGAGTTCGGAGTGCCCCACTTCGCCGCGAAACGCGCGCTGGTTCACGGCTCGATCGCGACCAATGGCGTCGGCGTCTGACAGAGCCACGGCCGGACTCCCCCGGCGCCCTGAGGCTGCGTCGCTACCGCCCAAAGCGACGCACTTCGGTGGCGGGCGTGGTGGGACGCTGGAGGACTGGGTCGGCCGGGCCAACCCTCATCGTGACTGCACCGAGCAGACGTGACGCGGCGCCTGGTGGTGGATCGGGGATGAGTCTCTGCGGCCAGCATCGTCGACAGCAGGTAGCCGTCGTGGCTCTCTCACGCTACCGACTCCGTGCTCGCCTCGCCCGTCACTGCGCCCGACGGCAGAGGGTCAGAGCGTGTCAGATGGTCTGTGTAAGGGAGGTTGGTCGTTGACCGAAGGAGATTGACTGTGACTGTGACCAAAGATGCCAAGACAAGCCAGGAGCCTGAGGCTCGCAAGTTGCGCCGGGAGTTGTTCGGTGAGGACCGAGCGCGTCACCGTTCGCGATCTGCATGGTGGCGTGCGAGGACTCTTCGCTCTCGCAGGCGCGGGCGGGCTGATCGGCGGGGCTGTCGCGGTCTTCGTTTCCGGCAACCAAGCCGGAACCGTTGCATTGCTCGCCGTGGGCGGGATCGCCTCGTTGCTCGCGGTGGTGGGCAAGATGCCACTCCGATGGGTGATCGGGGGCCACGAGTTCGACATGTCCGAGGAAGCCGCGCAGGACGTCGTCGACGCCGTCGGATCCCAGCTCGACCCCGCAAGCACAGCCGAACTAGCTGGACGACTTGCCGGCACAGAGGCGGGCGACGCTCGCCGCACCGGTGTGGCAATTTCGTCGTCGACATGCTCGTGTCCACCCACGTCAACCTCCTCGAATCGAACTCTGTTCAGGCCAGCAATGCCGCTTGGGACACCACACGACCCGGGCTGGTGACAGTCCGACCTGACCCACCCTGTGGGTATTCGTCACCGGGGCCCACCGGCTGCGGTGATGGTGTCGTTCTCGAAGAGTAGTTCGTACGGCGTTCGGTAGCCGAGCGCCCAGAACGGCGTTGTCGGTCCTGCCACGCCTCCAGATCGTCGGACTGTGCTCCCTCGGCGCCGCCGAGGCTGGCGACTGAACTGTGGACCAGCAGACGACGCCCTGCGTCTGCGCTTGTTCACAACGATTCTCGTTCTCTGCTAGCGTTAGCGGGAACAATTCTCACTACAGCCTCAGATTGGATCCACCCATGCCACGTCCCGCATCCTTGTTCGGAGTCCTCTTCGCGGCCGGCCTCGTGGTCGCCGGCTGCGGCACCAGCAGCGGCGATGCGGGGACCGACGCCACCCAGGACGCCTCCAACTCTGCTGGCCTGGCCATCGCCACCACTACGATGCTCGGCGACGTTGTCAGCGACATCATGGAGTGCGCCGGCGGCAGCGCTGAGGCCTTGATCCCGATCGGGGCAGACCCGCACGACTTCTCTCCATCCTCCGAGCAGCTCGCCAGCCTCGTCAACGCCGACCTCGTGGTCAGCAACGGACTGGGGCTGGAAGAGGGGCTCACCGACGCCCTTGCCGGCGCGCAGGCCGACGGGGCCAGCGCCCTTGAGATCGCACCCATGGTCGACCCGATCGAGTTTGGTGGCGGCGAGCACTCCCCCGACGAGGACGAGGCTGGTAGCGACGAGCACTCGCACGAAGACGAGGCGGAGAGCGACGAGCACTCGCACGAGCACGGGTCGATGGACCCGCACTTCTGGCACGACACGGCACGCATGGCCCGCGCGGCCCAACTGATCGGCGCCGAGCTCGACAAGGCCACTGGCGACGGCGCCTACGCTGCCTGCGGCGCCCAGGTGCACGACACGCTGCAGGAGACCGACGAGCAGGTCCGCGACATCCTCGCCGTGATCCCGGCCGAGAGGCGGGTGCTGGTGACCGACCACGACGCGTTTGGCTACCTCGCCGATGCCTACGACTTCGAGGTCGCTGGTGTGGTCGTCCCCGGCGGGTCGACTCAGGCCGAGCCCTCCTCGGCTGAGCTGGCCGAGCTGGTCGAGGTCGTCGAGGCCGAAGGCGTGTCGGCGATCTTCTCCAACACCGCCGACAAGTCCGCTCTCGTCGATACCGTCGCGGCCGAATCGGGCACGCAGGTGGAAGTCGTGGAGCTGTTCGTCGGCTCGCTAGGCCCCGAGGGGTCGGGGGCTGACACCTACGCCGGGATGGTCACGACCAACGCCCAGTCAATCGCTGACGCGCTGAGCTAGTGGTCCGTCTGCGTGTTGATGGGACTGTAACGATTTCGGTGTTTCCGGCATCTTCGGTTAGCACTGCTCGGCGGCCGGGAATCGGTCGGCGAGGGTGATGGAGAAGGCGCTGAGAGCGGGCTTCCGGCTCCCAACGCTGGGTCCATCGTGCTTGACCTCGTCCGGTGGGGTCAAGGGATCCTGTGTGGGTCCGTGATGATGAATCGTGGCCAAGTCGTATCGTCCCGTGCTGCGTGAGCAACCGATGCTGTTGCCAGTCGACATGCGCGAATGGCTCCCGCCGGATCATCTGGGGTGGATCGTCCTTGAGACCGTCGACGCGCTCGACACCACCAACCGCGGGTTCTCCTCGAATGCGAACCTGGACTACCCGCGCTCAGCGGCGGCGGGCACTGGATCGCTGGGGAACGGATGCGGGACCACGCCGGCGACGGCGCCCAGGCGCTGTCCCGCCAAGGCCGGTTCACCGTGGTCAACGACCATTTGCACGTCAAGGAAGCCCAACTCGACTCCACGCCGGGGGTGCGCTGGATCATCTGCCTGAACACCGCTGAAGCGGTCAACTACAAGTCCACCCGCAATGAGGCGGTCACCCGCCTGGAGAGCCGAGCTGGCCCGCATCGCTGAAGCCCGGGCCAAGGCCAGCGCCGCGCTGAAGACGACCAGCACCGCGAAGACCCGCGTCCCGCCTGGAGGCCGAGCTTGCCGGGCACACCCGCACCGAGTGCGCCTTGCGGGATCACGTCACCCTGGGCCGGTGGCTGCGCCAGACCAACACCGGGCGGTTGGTGATCGACCGGGCCCGGATCGCTGCGAAGGCCAAGCTCGACGGCAAGTACCTGCTGTCCACCTCCGATCCGCACCTGACCCCCGCGCAGGTCGCCCTGGGCTACAAGAACCTCCTCGAAGCCGAGCGCGGGTTCCGCGACATGAAGTCCACCCTGATGCTGCACCCGGTTGTTCCACCGCCTCGAACCCCGGATCCAGGCCCATGTCCTGATCTGCTGGCTGGCCCTGCTCCTCGTCCGGGTCGCCGAGAACGCACACCGGCACCACCTGGAACCGGATCGCCTACGAAATGGACCGCCTGGCCACAGTCACCCTCACCGGGCCCGCCGGGACCATCGTCCAGGCCACCGAACCCACCGACCTCCAACGAGCATTCTTGGGGCCTGCAACGTGCCCGTCGCCACCCCGGACCACCGCGCTAACCCCACGCTGACCTGCAACACTCTCCAAGAGGGCCCTTCTGCGGCGTGGACACACGACCCCTCACGGCCGAAGGCTCGAAACCCCTCTGACCAGCACCAACGGGCTGACCCCATGTCCACCTACTGCGGAACTCGGGTCTCGCCGACCACGGGAAGCATGATCGGAAGCCGGCCCGGTAGCGCCGCCTCCCGCACAATGATGGTGTCGCGCACGTTGCCCACGCTGTTGGTGTTCGTCAGGGCGATCGGTCTGGTCACCATCCCCGACTCGTGCAGACCACGACTCGTGCAGCCACTTCAAGCCCTGCGTCTATCTGGGCGCTGTGGGCGCCCTGCGGTCTCGTTATCGCTGTGGTTGTCCGGGTGGGCGCTGCTGCCCGCTACAAGCAGGAGGTCCCGCTACACGTCGGACGGTGCGATCTGGGCCGTCTGAGCACGATTCCCGGACGGGCGCTCGTCGTGTAGCGGCGTAGCGGCAGAATCGGAAGCCAGACCGGCTGCCGATCTTGCGACGGCCAGGCTGCAAACCTCGGCGCGGGGAGGCCGCTGTCGGGCCTGGCTTCCTGCCGGCGCCCGGTGTCCGATTCCTGCCAGTCGCCTGTAACTAACTTGTCACTACGTGCCTGAACCCAGCGCGATCCGATGGACGGTTTCGACCACCCCGGAGCACGATGTTCGAACCCGGAATGACGCCATAGACCCTTGTGAGCCGCCTTGTAAACAGGTGGTTCCCGGTTCGAGTCCGGGCGTCGGCTCCATATCGTCGCAGGTCAGGGGGGGTTTGTGCTGGGCCGAGCGCGGTGCTCGGGCTTGGATTTGCCTACGAGTTTGCCTACGACCGCCCCTTCGGTTGTTGTTGAGGCTACTCCCGAGCCGGCCGAACCCAACCGTGAGCACGTGATGGACGCGGTCAAGTCCGTGGAGGTGGTGTACGGGGTTGGCGTGATCCTTCGTTTGGGGTCAGGCTGACAGGGCTGTGATGGTGTCGGGTTCCTCCTCGGGGTCGGTGGTCAGGATGAGGCGGGCTTTGGCCAGGGCGTCGAGGCCGAAGTAGCGCCTCGCTTCGACCCATTCGTCGTGCTGCTCGGCCAGGACCGCGCCGACGAGGCGGATGATCGAGGTGCGGTCGGGGAAGATCCCGACGACGTCGGTCCGACGCCGGATCTCCCGGTTGAGGCGCTCGTTTAACCGGCCTTGGGGGTGGGAGTCATCCCGAGGGGTTGTCCGGGTCAGCGGGGTTGCAGGAGGCGGAGGTGGGTTTCGAGGGCGTGGCTGACGCGTTGGTGGCGTTGCGCTTCGTTGGTCCAGCCTCGCTGCTCGGCGTCTGCGTGCAGGGCTCGGGTGTCGGCGAGTTGGTCGGCCAGGGCCGGGGCGAACTCGGGTGCGGGGGTGAAGTTGTCGCAGGTCTCGCAGATGTTGGCGTAGTCGCAGGGCCCGGCGGCGTGGTGGCGGGCGCAGTACCCGGTGCCGAGTCGGGTCTTGATCATCTCGGCGTTCAGCCAGGTGATCCGGTCCGGGATGATCGGCCGGGCGGGTGCGGCGATCGGCAGCTGAGGGCGCAGCCCTGCGACGGCGTTCTCGTAGGCGGTGTTCAGGGTCGTCGGTGCCAGGGTGGCGTAGCGGATGGTCATCTCGGAGGTGACGTGTCCGAGGAGCGCCATCAGGGCTTGCAGCGACATGCCGGCGTTGGCCAGTTCGGTGGCGTAGGTGTGGCGCAACTGGTGCGGGGTGATCCGCAGCGGCGCTCCGGTGGGATCGGTCAAACCGGCGGTGTGGATCGCGCTCTGCAGCCCGTTGCGTAGCCGGGTCGCGCCGAGGCGGCGGCCGTGCTCGGTGAACAGGAAGTGGGTGGGCCGCCCGGTGCGGGGGTGCGGGATCGGGCGGTGAGTAGCGCGTTGGGTGGCCCACGAGTCCAACACGGCCAGGGTGCCCGGGTTCAACGGGACAGCGCGTTCGGTGGCCAGCTTGCCCAGCGGGACGCGCAGCCAGGTCCCGGCCGGGCCGTAGTCCAGGATCGCATCGCATTCCAGGTCCAGCAGTTCCCCGACGCGCAACCCAGCACCGCGGAGGACCTGCAGGCCGACGGCGGCGAACAGGTCGGGCAGGTCCGCGACCGCGGCCATCAGGGCGGCGTCGACCGTCGGGGGCAGGGCTCGGGGCAGCGGGCGGCCCAGCTTCGGGATGTCGGCCGTGAACACCAGTTGGCGGGTGGGGGCCTCGGCCCAGCCCCAGGCGGTGATGTCCTCGAACATGTTGCGCAGGGTCAGGACCGCGGACTGGGCGACGCTGTCGCTGACCGGGACCGGCCGGGCTTTGCGGCCCCGCCAGTTCCGGTGCCGGTTGAAGGTCAGGAACTCTTCGATGTGGTCCCGGCTCAACTGGCGCAGGCTGACCACCTGCGGGTGGTGGGCGTGCAGGAACTCGGCGAACGGCATCAGGTCATCGATCAGCGACTCGACCGAGTTCGGTCGCAGGACGGTGGCCCTGACGTGGACGTAGCGCAGCAGCACGGTGCGGATCTCGGCGGGCATGGCCACGTCGTCGAACCGCCGCTCGATCGTGCGGGACCACGGCCGGCGACGCGGCGGCTGATCGGTGATCCGTAGCTCGAACAGGATCCGGCGCAGGCTGGCCAGCCGGGCCCGGTAGGCCCGCCGCGACGAGGCGGGGATCGTCATCATCGTGGCCAGGTCGGTGTCGAACGCGTCGATCACTTCGTCGTCGAGCTGGTCCAGGTGCCGCCCGGTGCAGGCCAGGATCACCGCCAGGCACTCGCCCAGGACGGTGTCGACCCAGGCTTGGCCCCAGCCCAGTCGCAGTCCGGCGACCTGGGCGCGGGCGAACCCGTCGGGGTCGGTGGCCCGGATCGCCGCCCCGAGTCCGGTCAGGTTCTTCACCCCGGCCAGTTCCAGATCCAGACGGACGTGCCCGCCGGCGATCGCGAACACGACCAACGGCCAGGCCCCGGTGCGCTTGAGGTCCACCACCCGTGCCGGGGCCGGGCGGGCCATCCACTCCTCGAGATCGCCGAACGTGGCCAGGAACCGGGTCGCGGCAACCCGCCGGTCTCGGCGGGCCCGGCCCGAGAGGTCCAGCCCGTCGACGTGCGCCAGGTAATCGGCGAGCAGGCCCGGTGACCGGGTGACCGCGACCGCGGACGCCGGGCTCATGACCGGTCCTGCAGGGTGATGCTCGCGGCGGCATACTCCGCAGCCAGGTGTTCCACGGACAGGTGGACGTAGCGGCTGGTCGTCTCCGGGCTGGCGTGCCCCATCAGCGCCCGCAACGCGAGCAGGTCGATCCCCGCGGCGGCCAACTCGGTGCCGTAGGTGTGGCGCAGCCGGTGCGGGCGGACCCGGACCGCCCCGGAGGTGTCCCGATGCCGGCGGAACAGGGAACGCATCCCCGCCTCGGTCAGCGGCTGCCCGGCGGTGGGGCCGCGCAGCACCACGAAACACTGCTGCGTGGCCAACCCGGCCGGACGTTCGTGGCGCAGGTAGGCACCGAGCTCGGCGAAGAACGCCTGGTCGACGGGGACGACCCGTTCCCGGGACCCCTTGCCCAGCACCCGGACCCGGCGACGGCCCTGGTCGACATCAGCCAGCCGCAGCCCGCGGACCTCCGCTGCGCGCAGGCCGCCGAACAGCATCAGCAGCACGATCGCCCGGTCCCGGTGAGAGCGCAGATCGGTCAGGAACGCCCCGACCTCGGTCAGCGGCAGCGACTCCGGCAGCCGGCTCGGTTCACGCAGCAGCCGGCCCCCACCACGGGGCCGACCCGGACCCAGATGCCCCAACACACCCCGGGCCGCGGGGCGCAGCCCCGCACCTCGCCGACCGGTCGGCACCGGGTTGACCGCAAGTTGGCCGGCCATCACCAAGAACCCGTAGAAGCCCCGAGCGGCGGCGACCCGCCGGTTCACTGTGGCGATCGCAGCGCCCCGCGGGCGCAACTCCACCACCGTGCCCGAGTTGGGGACCTCGGTGCGCTGCCAGTCGATCCAGTCGAACACGTCCATCGCCGTGACCTTGGCCACCGGCAGTCGCCGCTGCTCGGTGAAGCGGGCCAGGTTCACCAGATCGAAGGCATAGGCCCGCACCGTGGCCGGGGAGAACGCCCGCGCCCGTAGGTGCCCCAGGAACCGGTTCGCGTCCGCCACGCCCTCCCAGTCGCCGTCCAGCCGGACCCCGTTCCCGTCGTCGACCACGCTCACCGTCACCGCGACCACCTCCCACCAGCCAGCCTTCCCCGCAACCCCCGACCAGGGCGGGACCCCAGCCCCGCTGAGCACAGATGTCGCCCGAGGGCCGGTTAACGGATATGGGGTTGTTGGACCAGATCTGTCGCCAGATCTCCTTCGGGAACACGGTGAACGCCAACACGTCACCCCGGGCTCCGTCGAGGTGCTCGGCGACGGCCGGCAGCTTGTCGGTCAGGGCGTCGAGGATCCGGTCGAACTGCTCATGCACGGACTCCTTGTCGGGTTGGTCGTAGACCGAGTGCAGCAACGCTTTCACCCACGGCCACGAGCTCTTCGGCGTCACCGACCTCAGGTTGGCCGCGTAGTGGGTTCTGCACCTCTGCCAGCTGGCCCCGGGCAGCGTGGCGGCGATCGCTTCGATGAGGCCGGCGTGGGCATCCGAGGTGACCAGGGCGACCCCGGACAGCCCGCGGGCCACCAGGTCACGGAAGAACGCCAACCAGCCGGCCCCGGTCTCACCGGTGTTCACCTGCACGCCGAGGATCTCCCGGTGCCCGTCAGCGTTCACCCCGGTCGCGACGAGCACGGCGACGTTGATCACCCGCCCACCCTCGCGAACCTTCATCATCAACGCGTCCGCGGCCACGAACGTGTACGGCCCGGCGTCCAACGGGCGGGTCCGGAAGTCCTCCACATGAGCGTCGAGGTCCTTGGCCATCTCCGACACCTGCGACTTGGACAGCCCGGTGATGCCCAACGACTGGACCAGACGGTCCATCCGCCGGGTGGACACCCCGAGCAGGTAACAGGTGGCCACCACCGAGGTCAGGGCTGCTTCGGCCCGGCGACGCCGCTGCAGCAGCCACTCGGGGAAGTACGTCCCCGAGCGCAGCTTCGGGATCGCGACGTCGATCGTGCCCACCCGGGTGTCCAGGTCACGGTGCCGGTAGCCGTTGCGGGAGTTGGTCCGCTCCGGGCTGGACTGGCCGTACGGGGCACCGCAGACCACGTCAGCCTGCGCCGAGACCAGGGCATTGACGAACGTGGCCAACAGCTCACGCATCAGGTCCGGGGAAGCCTGGGCCAACTGCTCGTGCAGGAACTGCTCAGGGTCAATAATGGGAGTGGCGGTCATCGTGAAACGTCCTCTTCGAGTCGGTTGTGAGAGATCACTCGAAGGATCTACGCGATGACCGCCACTACGCCGGTAGCGACACGATCACCGGGCAACCCGTACACCACCATGCCGGACGCAACTATGGACGCTCTGGGTCGCAATGAACAGTGTGCTCCCGTTCCGCGATCAGATGCGACTGAACCGACATCCAGGGGTGAGGGACCTCGTGCGGATCGACGTGGTCACGACGTCGCACGCCGCGGCCTGCTCGATTGAGCGGTGGTCGGGGGACATCGCGGTAGCTCAAGCGGCCGAGGCCGGCCGTGCAGTCGTGATCCCGTACTCGCTGCGAGAGGGAGCGCGCTGCAGAGGATCCGGCCACTGCTTGACAGTCATACGCGGCGAATAGACGCATCGCGCGGCCAGCCGCCAAGTTGCGTGTGAGGTGCCGGCCAGGACCGCGACCTCGTCAGCCGGCACTACGTTGTCGGGACTTCCCATGCCGTCGGCGACGCGCATGCCCACGTCGGGGTTCGCGATCTGGTTCGTCACATGTCGGGGACCTCCGCAGCCACGGCGGCCGAGCCTTGACGTGATTCGATTGCGGCATCCGCGCGATCCTCCCGTGATGCCTACTCTGCCGGTGGACTCCCCGGAGCGCAGGCAGTCTCCGGCAGTCGGCGTGAGCGCTACAGCCCCAGGCTCAGTGTTTGCCTGCGGCGCGTAGCCGCGATGTGAGCGCCGCTGCTGCCCAACCGAGGGCGAACAAGAGGGCAAGCATCAGCGCCAAGGGCATCCTGATGGTCGCGACGAGGAGGTTCACCTCGGCGGAGTCGAAGTTGGCCACGATTAGGACTACTGCAAGCAGGACCAGGACCAGGATCAGGACCCGCCTGGGGGTCCATGCCAGCCTCTTGGCTGGTTTGGGCTTGGCAGGTTCGGTCTCGGCCATCTCGACCTCCTCTGGCGCGGAAGGTGGCAGTACTTAAGCCTATTCGGGCTACGTCGCAGAAGCCGCCTTACGTACCGGGAAGGCCTCGGCGGCCTGGCGCGCGTTCACATGGTCAAGCGCCCAGACTGGCCGGCGTTGCGCCCTCGTTTATGCGCCCCAAACGGCGAACCCGTTGGCCGAAGGGATGCGTCTCGAGTCGTGTTCTGGTTGGTGCACCACCTCCTACCGGAAGCGCTGCGTTGGTTCGCAGGACATCTCGAAGATCCCGATACGCCGTTGCTGGAGGCCCTCGCGAAGCTGCCTGACCCAGCCGAGGATCAAATCAACTTCCGTGCGGTCCATCGCGAACAGGCCAGCCGGAGCCCCTCCACCGAGTAATGCTCAGGTCGGACGAGCGGGGAGTCGCCCGCGCCACCGCCGTGCGTCCGCAGGCGGCGGAATGCCGCGAGTCCCAAGTTGGCAGGTCCATGGTCGAGAGTCAGACCCCAGGAACGGAAGGACGACCGAATGGGCTACCGGATGCACCGTGTCGACATCGATATGGAGGGTGTCCCGGTTGGAGGCCTTCCTGAACGGCTTGTCCGGTGAGGTCGTGGCCATCATCCCGCACATCAAGAAGGACGACCCTGGCTCACAGTCCAGGCGATTGTCCATGGCGGAGGACGAACGGCTCTTGAGTGCGAGTGCAGCCGGCCGGGAGGATCTGGGTGGGAGCTGGCGCGCGGGAGGTTGTGATGAGCTATCCGATGATCATCGAATGGGTGTCCGGTGCGGGCGATCCGCCCGAGTACGTGCGTCGGAAGCTGCGCCGCCAGTTCGGCACCGATCGGGACTTGGAAGCGAGCATCTTCGAGGTGCTGCGCATTCCTCAGGAGGGTCATGTCCCCCTGGTGGCGGTAGCGGGCCATCCCGCGCTGGATGAGGCAACCGCCGCTGAGGTTGCCGATGCCTCCGCCTGCTTCCGGAGGACGGTGGATGCCCAGTTCGAGCTCGAGCCCGGCGAAAAGATCGAGAGTGACGTGGTCACCTACCTGGCAGAGGCCTGCGGCGACTACCCGGCGGGCACTGCCGCCCTGCGGCGCACGACCAATCACGGCCGTTTCGTGTTCCTCGCACCCGAGGTGTGCGTAGTGGGCGGCAGGCTGACCCGGCCCCTGCCGGAAGGGCCCCTCCTTCTTGCAGCGGAAGGCCCCGGCGCTGCCGTGGCAAAGGAACTGATGACGACGTGCGCGAAGAGTCTGGGGTCTGCTATCGGCGGCAAGATTGGAGCAGCCCTGGTCAGCGTGGTGTTCGGGGAGAGCGACTCTATTGACGTACAGCAGCTCGAGCGCGACATCGAGAGGATCGCCCGGACTGCCAACATCGAACAAACCGTCAACGAGGTGAACGGAACGGTCAACGGAATACTCGACGAACTGAGGCGTACCTATGCCGACCGCAAGAGGGGGGGTGCTCCGAAGCAGGATCTCACGGGTCTGCTGCGGCCCATGGAGCACGACCTCAGCATCCAAATCGGCATCCTGAAGAGGCCCGAATTCGCGGAGCAAGGGCTGCCTGCGTTCGTGGCCGCCGCTAACGTGATGCTCATCGTCCTTCAAGAGATGGCCCTGGCGGACCCCGAGACAGACGATCCCAACCAGTCCTCCTACAGGATGACCATCACGGGCGACACTCGGCACTACATCCAACACGTGAATGCTCACCACCGCGAAATGCTAGATCGGCGACTCGCCCAGGTGGACGAAGTCCAACACGTGCGAAGGGTCTTCCGCGGTGGTCCAATGGGCGGAGGAGTAGACGAGTACTGGTACTTCAAAGACCACTACACGGGAACCCCACACAAAGTCCGGGACGAGTCGAACAAGGACAAGAACGACCATCCGAACGACCGCATCCGCGCGGCACGCGCCAACCTCATCGCCAGTCTGACCAACTCCATGACGTGGATGGATGAAGTGATATCGGGCTGGCGACCCCTGGTCGACCATCCGCTGGGTTTGGCCGCCGCCGAGTCATGATGTCCCGCCAAAATCTGATGGGGCGCTGTGCCCTCCTGCCCAGGCGCCCAACACGCGGCGCTGTGACGCGCCTCGCCATGGTGCACCAGCCGGTCCATTTACGCTGGCTCGCACCAATAGACAATACTGTTAGTCACACACTATTGTGCAGAGGTGAGCACGGACGAGGTCACCGCCACCCATCAGCAGGAGCTGCGGCGGGGGACGATCGTGCTGGCAAGCCTGAGCCTGCTGCGTGAGCCGGGATACGGATACGCACTGCTCGAGCAGCTGGGTGCGGCTGGCTTCGACGTTGATGCGAACACGCTGTACCCGCTGCTGCGCCGCCTCGAACGCCAGGGCCTTCTGACCAGTCAGTGGAACACCGACGAGTCGCGTCCCCGCAAGTACTACGTGACCAGCTCGTCGGGCCTGGACCTCGTTGGGGTCCTGCGTGGCGACTGGGCGCAGCTGGATCGGGCCCTGCGGGCCCTGGAAGGAGGTGCATGATGTCGACACTGACCGATCGCTACATCGCCGAGGTGGTGCGCGGGGTGCCGGAATCGCAGCGTGCGGACGTGGAGCAGGAGCTGCGGGCCTCGATCGCCGATGCGGTCGAGGGGGCCACGGGTGCACCGGGCGGGTCCGAGGATGCCGGGGACTCCGCCGAGGCCACGGCGCTCACCGAGCTGGGCGACCCGGCGAAGCTGGCCGCCTCGCTGACCGACGGCCCGCAGTACCTGATCGGGCCCGGTCTGTACTGGGACTACCGGCGGGTGCTGCGCGCCCTGCTGATGATCGTGCCCGGCGTGGTCGCCCTGTCGGTGAGCACGGTCCAGGCCTTCACCGGCACACCACCGCTGGAGGTGCTGCTCGAGGGGGTCTGGCTGTTCGTGCTGGTCGGCGTGCAGGTGGTCTTCTGGACCACCCTCGGGTTCGTCATAGCCGAGCACACCGGCACCCGCGAGATCCCCGACCGTCGGGCCTGGACGGTCGCAGACCTCCCGAAACGGCCCGCCCGACAGGTCACCCTCGGCGAGACCGTGGGCACCATCCTGGGCCTGCTGGTCGGCATCGCGGCCCTGGTCTGGCAGCGCACCGGCGCCCAGGTGTCGGACTCCGCGGGGAGCATCCCACTGCTCAACCCCGACCTGTGGACCTTCTGGCTGCCCGCCCTCCTCGTGCTCATGTCCGCCGGAGTGGTGGTCCAGCTGCTGGCCTACGCCCGAGGCCGATGGACGCCGACCCTGGCCGGCCTGCGGGTCGCCGGGGACCTGGTGTTCGGGGTGGTCGGCATCGTCCTGCTCATGACCCAGCAGGTGCTCAACCCGGCGTTCTTCGCCGAGCTCGGCCACGAGGAGTGGGCCGATCCGGGCGCCCCCCTGAGCGTGGGGATCGCCTGGGTAATCGGCGTAGGCGTGGCCATCGACATCATCGACATCATCCGCAAGGCCCGGCGCTGAGCAGCCGAGCCGACCCACGACCTGGTGCCGCTGAGCCAGCGGTCGACCTGCTCGCCAACCTGATCCCCGCGGCGCCCACCTGACCCGCGGCACCTCCCCGAGCGAGCTGCCGGACGCCTCGACCAGTGCACCCGCACACCCCACCACCCGCCCACCAAACGCCCCATCCGAATACTGCGTACATGGAGGTGCTGAAGCACCGCCGTGCATGGAGCACATGGAGGCGATTGCATCGCTGGGGTGGATCACCATCGACTGCGACGACGCGGACGCCCAGGCACAGTTTTACCGTGAGGCGCTCGGCTGGGAGATCACCTTCAGTGAGGGCCCCTACTCCGGCATCAGCGACGGCTCGATCACGATTGAGTTCAACGCGGTCCAGGGGTACCAGCGGCCGCAATGGCCGGACATCGGCGGGGCGAAGCAGTTCCACCTTGAGCTCATGGTCGATGACCTCGACAAGGCGGCGGCTGCACTGCTCGCGACTGGCGCGGGTCAGCCGGAGTTCCAACCCGGCGGGACGCGCTTCCGCGTGCTCACCGATCCGGCCGGTCACCCGTTTTGCATTATCGATCGTGCCGTGGCCGGCGCTGACTGACCGAATCGACGGAACACCTGGCTCCGCCGAACGCCTTTGCCCAAGGTGCGCGTTTCGCGGCGAAGTGGGGCAGGTCCCCTGGGGGCACCGAGCGCGGAACCCCGGTGGGTCGGCTTGCCCCGGCCTCAGCGACCGAGGGTCTGGTCAAGGCCTCAGGTGGCTCGGCAGCGGTACTTCTGCCTCTCGCGCTCCTCGGGAGTACGGGGCTACGGTCGAACTGAGGAGGCGCATCATGACCATCTCAACCCCGAGTCCTGTCAGGCTCAACGAGTGCCTGACCACCCCTGCCCATGTGGCTGCTACCCCGGTGGGACCGGTTCAGTATGCAGAGCGTGGCCATGGCCCGGCCGCGCTCAGCGTGCACGGCACACCCGGGGGCTATGACCAGGGCCTGGTCGGCCTCGAGTTCGCCAGCACCGCTCTACGACTCATCGCACCATCACGGCCCGGCTACCTCGGCACCCCGCTGAGCACAGGGCGGACTCCCGCCCAGCAGGCCGATGCCCTGGCCGCCCTGCTCGACGCCCTAGGGATCGAACGGATCCCCGTCATCGGAGTATCTGGCGGTGGCCCATCGACCTACCTGCTGGCCGCCCGGCACCCTGACCGGGTCAGCTGCCTGGTCGAGATCGACTCGATCTGTCTCACCGCTCCCAAGCCCTCGTGGCTGGCCACCAGACTGGGCAGTGGCCCGACGAGCCTGCGCTTGGGCCAGGTCCTGTTCGACCGCTACCCCGGGGCCACGATGAAGGCCCTGCTGGCCCGCACCAGCACCCTGAGCGCGCCGGCCAGGGCCGGACAGGCCCAACGCATCGCCGGCGACCCTGACCGAGTCGCACTGATGAGCGCCCTGACAGCCACCAACAGCCGGCAGGCCGCTCAGCGCCAGGCGGGCCTGCGCAACGACTACGCCCAGTTCGCCGACATCGGCCAACTGCCCCTGGCGGGCATCACCTGCCCCACCCTCATCGTGCACGGCACAGCAGACAAGGACGTGACCACCACAAACGCCACCTACGCGCACGCCAGCATCCCGACATCCGAGCTGCACTGGATCCCTGACGGCTCGCACTTCGGATTCGGGGTCAACGACGACGCCCAGATGCATCAGGAGTACGTCCTCAACTGGCTGCTCGCGCACCGAAACCAGTAGCAGGCGGCAGACTGCAGAGAGACGACCTGACGAAGACCTCAGGCCTGGTGACAGCCCGGGCGGGCTACGCCTACCCGCCGGCTTCGACCGCCTCGGCTTCCACCAACTTCTTCACTTCAGCCAGGACCATCTCCATATTGCGCGCCTGGCCCCTTCCTCGGGTGAAGACGAGCACCTTCACCTTGTCCAGCAGCGGAATCTGGGAGCTGACCGTCCGTGAACGTGAGCCTGGTGCCACTTCCAGACGCTTCGACACTCATGACATGGACCGATCCACCCGATGACCCGTCCGCGATGCGCTGGTTCGGGACGTACTCCTCCACCACCACCGTGTCGCTCACGTCCCAGTGCATGGGGCCGAGCCTCATGGGCATCGTCTGCCGGTAACTCGTGAGGCCCCCATCCGGGGACGTCACGATGTCGCTGATTGCGACCTTGCGTCCCATCGGGAAGGCCCGCACCGCCTTCACCGGGTCGGCCAGGAAGGCGAAGACCCTGTCGACCGGGGCGCCAATCTGAATGCTCAGGGTGGTCGAAGTCGTTCCCACGATTCCCCCTCCTGCCGCTGCTCTCAGTCTTTCATCGTAGGCACCTGCGGTTCGACGTCCAGAGCCAAACGACCCGAACCTCCAACCCTGGGGTCCTGAGCGCTCGATCTCCATCCGGGCCAGGAGGGAAACGATGCACCCGTCGCGTGCTCGGTCAGACGCCGACACCCGCGGTCGCGAGAGTGCCCTGTACAGCGCGCGTTTCGCGGCGCAGTGACGCACGTCGGGCTCGATGATCGGGACCCCGATGCCAGTCTGTCGGGATGAGGGGAACATAGCGGGGAACGCCGGCCCAGCCCGCGATGATTTGCCGGCAGTTGCGGTCGCCCGGGCGCGGGTGGATCCTCGAGTAGGTCCTGCGGGGACTTCGGCTCGACGCACAGCGCGATGACGCTTCCAACGACAACGGGCCAGTCAGCCAGCGGACACGGAGAGAGGAGCCGGGGGTGGACGACCTCCAATCAACCGCCGACACGCCGCACACCGACGCGCGCGCGGGAGCCGGGCGCGGCGACGCGCCGGATGAGTCCTACCAGGTCCGCCCCATCGGGTGGATCGAATCCCCGCTCTTGAACACTGCTGAGGCACCGAAGCAAGGCGAGTCGGGCGCCCCGGATGCCTGGCTGGTGCTCAATCCCACGGTCCGCGAAGGGGCCCGTGACCTCGCGGTCGGCTCAAAGATCATCATCCTGACCTGGCTGCACCAGGCACGCCGCGACGTGTTGGTCACCCACCCCGGCGGCGTTCCGACCCGGCCCGAGCGGGGCGTGTTCAGCACCAGATCACCTGCCCGCCCCAACCCTGTGGGCATCCATCGAGTATCCGTCCTGGCCATCGAGGGCGACCGCCTGCGGGTCGGTCCCATCGAGGCGATCGATGGCACGCCAGTCATCGACATCAAATCAGCCCTGCCCTCCGACCACCCCTGAGCGCCACCGGACGAGCAACCGCCATGTGTGCGATAGGCGGCTACTAGACGATTTCCTTCAGGGCCGGTGTCTGGCCAGACTCGGTCCAGGTGTTCGGCGGGACGCTCTCCATGCGGCTGCCCACCAGCGTGACCGGTGTGGCTCAACTTCGGTCTGCGTTCCCGCCGGGCACCGTGCCGGTGTGTGGCTGAAGAGAGGTTTGCCCAGCTCGTAGTAGCAGTGCCCACCCGGCGTCCACCAACCGACAACGGCGGGAAGGCGAAGCTCATGTCGAGAGTGTTCATCGGGGTCGATCCCCACAAGCTGTCGGCGACCATCGAGGTGGTCGACGACCGGGAGACGGTGTTGGCGACCGGCCGGTTCGCCACGGACAAGGCCGGGTACGCGGCGATGCGAAGGCACGTGGCGTCCTATCCGGACCGGGTATGGGCAGTGGAGGGCAGCAACGGCGCCGGCCGCGCGCTGGCGCAGCGGTTGCTCGCGGACGGGAGGTGGTGGTGGATGTGACGGCGAAGCTGTCGGCCCGGGCGCGGATGTTCGACACCGGCCACAACCGCAAGACCGACCCGCACGACGCGCACGCGGTTGCGGTGGTCGCGGTGCGCACCACGGGCCTGCGGGTGCTGGCCTACGACGCCCAGCTCGAGGCCCTCAGGTTGCTGGTCGACCGGCGCGCCGAGCTGACCAGGGCCCGGATCCAGTGCGTGAACCGAGTCCACCGGCTGCTCTCCGAACTCATTCCGGGACAGTCCAAGCGCAACATCAGCTCCGCCCAGGCCAAGCGGATCCTGGCAACGGTCAAGCTGCGCGACCTGGCCGGGAAGACCCGCCGCCGGCTCGCCGCCGAACAGATCGCCGAGCTCGTGACGATCGAGCAGAAGGCCAAGGCCATCACCCGCGAGCTCAAGGCGATGGTCGCCGCGACCGGGTCGACCCTGATGGACTTGCCCGGTGTCGGCCCCGTCGTGGCCGCCCGCACCCTGGCCGACACCGGCGACGTCGCCCGGTTCACCGACCGCAACCGGTACGCGTCGTGGACCGGCACCGCACCCATCGAAGCGTCCTCCGGAGAGATCGTGCGCCACCGGCTGTCCCGGGCGGGGAACCGGCGGACGAACCACATGATCCACATCGCCGCGACCAGCCAACTGCGCCACGACACCGAAGGCCGGGCCTACTACCGGCGCAAGCTCGCCGCGGGCAAGACCAAGGCCGAAGCCATGCGTTGCCTCAAGCGACGCATCTCCGACGCCCTCTACCGCCAGCTCGTCAACGACGCCAAGACGGCTGCAGCAGCAGACCTGGACGCGGGTCCGGGAGGGCACAGCGGGGCGTCACTTCAATCCAGCGCGGCCGGCTCACACCCGCGCACCGGCACTTCGGATCAGCCACAACCCGGACCCGCGAACCAGACGCTACCCACCACCACCACGGCACGGAAGACCACGAGGTCAAGAACGCTGCAACCCGCCTCTTGACATCAGAGTCATCCTTCGCCCCTGGCGGGGCGGCCCGTCCCGGGCTGAAAATGGGCTACCGGTCGCCCGTCGACGTCGTCACCCCTTGGTCCTGTTGAGGCCGTAACAGAGTCGGGCGCCAGGAGCTGTGTTGTGGGCCCTTCCATGTTGCTACGAGCACGAGTGAGGTTCCCCCGGAAAGTAGACACGGGGTTATGCGGCCTGATCGGCCTGGGTTGATCGTAGCTCGAAGTTGATCGGGCTGACCTGGCCGATCTTGGAGTACCTCCTGGTGGTGTTGTAGTAGGCGATGAACTCGTCGATCCCGGCGCGCAGTTCGGCGAGGGTGGCGAAGGTGTGGCGGTAGTAGTACTCGTGCTTGAAGATCGACCAGAACGACTCCGCGGTGGCGTGGTCGTAGCACGATCCAGTCCGGCCCATGGAGCGGCGGATGCCGTACTTCTCGCAGGTCGCGATCACGTCCCGGTCGTTGAACTGCCCACCTCGGTCGGTGTGGAAGATCACTCCCGCGCAGTCGTGGTGGCGGGTGAACGCGGCCAGGTGCAGCGATTGGTCGACCAGCTCGGCGCGCATGTGATCTGGCGCTGGCGTGGCCCAGGACCCGCCCGGAGTGCTCGTCGCGGATCGCGCACAGGAACGCCGGACCCTCTCCGGTGGTCATGTAGGTCAGGTCCGAGGTCCACACGGCATCCAGGTGGCCCTGGTCGAAGTGCCGGTCCACCAGGTCGGGTGGGAACACCCCGTCCCGCTCGGACACGGTGGTGACGACCTTGAACGTGCGTGGGCTGATTCCCTCCAAGCCCAGGGCGCGCATCCGGGCGGCGACGGTGTTCACGCTGACGGTGACACCATCGTCGTGCAGGTCCGCGGTGATCCTCGGGGACCCGTAGGTCCCCTTCGACTCCCGGTGGTGGGTCAGGATCATCGCGTCGAGGTCGGCCCGGCGCTGCGCGGCTGACTCAGCCGGCGGGTCGCTGTCCTTCGCGTCGAGCCACCGGTAGTAGCCGGCCCGCGACACCTCCAGCAGGCGGGCCATCCGGGTGATCTCGAAGTTCGCGCACTCCGCTGCCATCAACGCAAACCGCTCTGCTTTGGTGGATTCGAGGCGAAGTACGCGGCTGCTTTTCCCAGGAACGCCAGATCCTTCTCCTGCTCGGCGACCTGCTTGCGCAACCGCAGCAACTCCGCGCGTTCCACCGCACTCAACGGCTCGGCGGCTGTCCCGGCCAAGGCGTCCAGGCGGCGGCGTTCCTCACGCACCCAATTGCCCAACGTGACCTCGTTCAACGACAGATCCCGGGCCACCTCCGCGATGCTGCGCCCGGAATCGATCACCCGATGAGCGGCCTCGATCTTGTACTCCGCAGTGAACCTGCACGACTCCTGACATGACGACATCCTTCCAGCAGGCCACAAAGACCTACTAGACGATGTCCACTTCGTCTCGGGAACCTCGACTAGATTCGCCGTTTCCCTGCAGCTCCTACGGGCGGCCGCCTGTGTGTGGTTCCCGTCGAAGGTGGTGGCCGTGGTGGAAGTTGAGCATGACGATCAAGAGATCATCCAACGGGTCGCAGCGTTGGACATCGGCAAGACCGAACTGGTGTGCTGCGTGCGGCTGCCCGGCCCGGGCCGGCGACGGCTGCAGGAGGTGCGCACCTTCTCCACGATGACCCGCTCGCTGCTGGCGATGTCGAACTGGCTGACCGGCCTGGGCGTGAGCAGGGTGGTCATGGAGGCCACCGGCGACTACTGGAAGCCCCCGTTCTACCTGCTGGAGGGCTCCTTCGAGACGTGGCTGGTCAACGCCAAGGACGTCAAGCACCTGCCGGGTCGTCCCAAGACGGATCGACTCGACGCGGTGTGGCTGTGCAAGGTGGCCGAACGACAGATGCTGCGGGCTAGCTTCGTGCCGCCGGAGCCGATCCGGATGCTGCGCGACCTGACCCGGTACCGGGTCGACCTGATCGGCGCACGGACCGCGGAGAAGCAGCGCGTCGAGAAGCTGTTGGAGGACGCCCAGATCAAGGTCTCGGTCGTGGCCTCGGACATCTTCGGGGTCTCCGGACGGGCGATGATGGCCGCGCTCATCGCCGGCGAACGCGACCCCGACGTCCTGGCCGACATGGCCCGCGGTCGGATGCGCAAGAAGACCACCCAGCTGCGGGAGGCGTTCATCGGTCGGTTCAACAACCATCACGCGTTCCTGCTAACCAAGATGCTCGCCCGCATCGACCAGCTCGGCGCCGACATCACCGACGTCGAAGAACGCATCAGCGACCAGATCGCCCCTTCCGCCGCAGCGGTCGCCCGCCTCGATGAGATCCCCGGAATCGGCGTGACCGCTGCGCAGGCGATCATCGCCGAGATCGGACTCGACATGGCTCAGTTCCCGACCCCCGCGCACCTGTCCTCATGGGCGAAGTTCGCGCCCGGGATCAAGGAGTCAGCCGGCCGCAAGAAGGGCAACGGTGCCACCGGCCACGGCAACAGCTACCTGGGCCGAGTCCTGGGCGAGGCTGCCGTCTCAGCCGGTCGCACCGACACCTTCCTCGGCGAGCGCTACAGGCGGATTGCCCGACGACGTGGAAAGAAGCGAGCCATCGTCGCCGTCGGACGCTCCATCCTGGTCATCATCTGGCACCTCCTCAACGAGGAGAACACCCAGTTCCACGACCTCGGCCCCGACTACTACGACTCCCGCGTCAACCTCAACCGCAAGATGCGCAACCACGTCCGCGAACTCCAACACCTCGGCTACCGAGTCACCCTCGAACCCGCCGCATGACACGCGTGGTCACCTCCATTTTCGGACTAGCCTCCCTCTTTCACGTGGGGTGTGATCGACTGGGCGGGGTGTCCGGTTTGCCGGTTTCTGTTGGGTGGTCGTGGTCGGGGCATGGTGATGGCCCGACCGCGGTCGGGTGGGGTCTAGCGGGGTCCTCGGGTCAGGCGCGGTGGCGCGGTGGGTCAGGCGAACGCGGCGCGTATTCGGTGGAACCCGGCGGCGATCTGGACTGCCCAGCGCCAGCGCTGGTCGAGGCGTAGGTGGGTTCGTCGGGCGCCTCGGGTGATCCGGGCGGCGACGTGCAGGACCCGGTAGCGGAAGGCGTGGATCTCGCAGCGGGCCAGTACCGGGGCGTCGTGGAAGGCGATCAGCTGGGTCCAGGTGATCAGGTCGGTGGCGGTGAGCACGACCTCCAACCAGGTGGCGTTCAGCGCGGTGTCATGGCAGGGCAGGTTCCGCAGGCCGGTGGCCTTGGCCTCCCGGATCCGGTCCTCGACCCGGGCGTGTTGGCGGTGGCGCAGCTCCAGCCCGGCGGCCTGCCCGGGGATGACACCTGGGCCGGTGTTGGTCAGCACCGCGGTGATCCGCATGCCGTCGAGGTCGGTGAACGTCAGCTGCGCGCCGGGGTGGGGGCGTTCCTTGCGCAGGATCAGTCGGGACCCGGGCGGCCAGCTGCGCAGGGTGATCATGCTGGTGGCCTCGAACACCCATGCCCCGTCCCGCAGGTGCTCGTCGCTTTGGATGGCCGGGTCCCAGCAGTGTTCGGGGATCAGGTCCACGACTCGGCGGATCCGGGCGTCGATCGGGAATCCGAACGAGAACTCGACCCCGCGGGCCACGCACGCCGTCGGCGAACGCGTGGGTCGCCCCCGCGGAGTCCGACCGGGCCAGCACCCGCGGCCCATCCGGTTTCCCGGGAGTCGGGCGCCACGCGTGCGGCAGCTGCGCCAGGGCCAGGTCCAGCACCGTGATGTGATCCTTGGCGGTGTTGCTCCCGGCGTTCCCGGGCCGCAGTACCCCGGCCAGCGCTTCCCCGCCGGCGACCTCGGGGCGGTCCAGGAAACACAGCAGCGGGTGGAACCCGAACGTGCGCTTCCACGTCGGAGCCGCGGACTCCTTCTCCGAGTGCGCGATCGTGATCGTGGCATCGAAGTCCAGGCGCAGCTCCGATCCGGGGGCTGGTGCCGCGCCGGCGGCCCACGCCCGTTCCCGCGCAGCGGCCCGCGCCGAGCGCACCCGACCATGATGGTCGTCGTCGATGCGGTCCAGCAGCCGCCACGTCGTGGGCATCGAGGCGACCGGACCGAACAAGTCCATCCGGTCACCCAGGACCGCGATCCCGCTGATCGCATCCGCGCCATCGGCGACCGCGCACGCCAGATCGGTGAACACCCTGCCCGGGGCATGCACCGGGCGGCCCTTGTACGTATCCCGCAGCGCTGCGGTCACCCCGTCGGTCAAGCCGGTGGACTCGGCCACCTCCCGCAGCAGACCCACCCCCGCGTGAGACACCACCCCACGGCCATCCGCACTGACCTTGACCCGCCGAACCCGGTTGCTACGCTTCACCTGCGAAGTGCCTCTTCTATCGGTCGATCCTGAGTCTTAGACACACCCAGTTTCCCCGACAGAACAGGCACTTTCGCGCATCTACACCCCGAGATCACCACTCACCCGTGAAACACCCGGGCTAGTGGGCGGCCTCGTACCGGTTGCGCAAGTCGATCGAGATGCGGCCGCGTTCGCTGACCGGGATGTCGTTCTCCTTGGCCCAGCGGCGGATGTCGACGGTGTCGGATGACCCCTGCGACGTGGCTCGAGGCTTGGGGTTTCGCGTTGTGGAGGTTCGGCGAGCCGCCGCGATCCATGGGGCAAGGGCATCGCGGAGTGCTGCGGCGTGCTGTTCGCTCAGGTCGATCTCATAGGTCTTGCCGTCCACGGCGAAGTACACGGTCTGTGCTGGTTCGCTACCGTCGATGTCGTCCTGCAGGATGACCTGGACCTTGCGCATCTGAGGCACCCCTCGCGAAATGGAGTTGCTCTGGCAAGAGCAGCGTAGAACTTGGGTCGGGCGAGTCGGAAGGTTCTCGTCGAAATGTCGAAGCTATTCCGGTAGAACGTGGCGGAATATGCCCCTGCGATGCCACAAGGTTATGCCGCAAATGCAGAGGGTGACTGAACTGCTCATGGGGTCGGCATCAGGTCCCAGCGGCATTCGCTGTGGCGCCATCCCGAACCTCCCTCGATGGACTCCCATCAAGGGTGACGGCGCGGTCAGAAGAATGGACACAAGTCGACTTCCTCAGCGCTGGATGGCTCATTGGCTGCACCGAAGCCCCATGGACAGCGCGCGATAGGCGGCGAAAGGACGCGGTCGTCCATCTGAGCCGGTCGCTGAACCCAGAAGGCGGAAATCCACACCGGGCCGGTTCTGAGGGTACCGGGCTGCCCGAGCCCACGGCGGTGGGTTCGGGCGGCGTACTTGCTCGAGCAAGCAGTCCTCAGCGAGCGGGGACCGCCTTGATCCGGTAGACGACGCTCCCTTCTGAACCGGCAGCGCTGACCAGGATGGTGCCGGTGCGGTCCACGGCCACGCCGTTCATCTCGCCGGCGACCAGGGCGGCAGGCCCCTGGACGTCCGTGGCCAGCCCGTCGGCCAATGTGCTCTTATCGCCGGTGGCCAGGTCGATCCGGGTCAGCCGACCCGCACCGGACTCCGGCCGGGCCCGCGCTCAACGCTCGATCAATCCTGTCGGTGAGATGGCACATACATACTCCCCGGGGTATCCTGCTCCAGTGACTGAGATTCGAACCGCCCTGTGGCTCTTCGACGGTGACTGCGGCCCCTGCGACCAGGCTGCGGCGAAGATCCGGACCCGGGTGGCCCCGCCAGCCGACATACGCCCCTACCAGTCGGCGGATCTCGACGCCCTCGGCATCGGGCAGGACGAGGTCCTCCGCGGCCCGGTGCTCGTCCGGCCCGACGGCAGCCACGTGGTCGGCCCACAGTCCGTCGCCGAACTGCTGCGGATGTCCCGCCCGCCGTTCCGCCTGGCCGGCGCGCTCATGCAAGCCCCCGGGGTCCGCCAAGCACTCGCGGCCATCGGGCCGCACATGTACCAGCGGCGGTACCACCTGCCCGGGGCCACGGCCGCGTGCCGGACCCCCGAGCCCGTGCACAGCGCGCGCTAGGCCGAACCGGCCGAGGTCGCCTCCCCCGCGGAAAGCCGCCCCAGCCCTCGGGAGGCAGCCTGGCTTTCACGGCATCCGGCGTGCCGAGTCGCCCGTCGCAGCCCCGCACGTTTCGCGGCGCAATGACGCAGGTTCCAGGCGGCGCTCATGCCGACGCGACCCGTCCGGCCTAGTCCAGGCTCCCGGCCGCTTCCAGCGGCGCCCCGCTCACCAGGTCGGCGTAGCCGTCGGTGTCGAGGGCCCGCGGCCTGCCCCCAGCGAACCGCGAGGCGCGGCCAGGGTAGTGCGTGCGCACGGTCACCACATCCGGGCCAGGAACACGTCGGTCTGGCTGTTCGTGTCGTTCGCGACCAGGTTCGCCGCGTCCGAGGTGTAGCTGATCCACCGCCCGTGCGCGCTGACGGCCGGATTCGTGGAGCTGAGGGTGGCTTGGCTGCCGTTGCTGTGGACCGAGACCCGTCGGGTGAGTTCCGTCTGTAGGTCGAACAGGAACACGTCGAACTCGCCGTTGGTGTCGTTGTCGACGAGGTTCGTCGCATACGAGTAGTAGGTGATCCAGCGGCCGTCAGCGCTGATCGCCGGCTCGGATGAACGGCCTCCGGTGGCCTGGCTGCCGTTGCTGTGGACCGACACCCGTTGGGTGGTCCCGGTGTCTCGGTCGAACAGGAACACGTCGGGTGCCGCGTTGGTGTCGTTGGCGACCAGGTTCGTCGCCTCCGACGAGTAGGTGATCCACCGCCCGTCGGCGCTGATCACCGGGGCGAAGGAGGGCCCGGTGGCTTGGGCGCCGTTGCTGTGGATCGATACTCGTTGGGTGGTCCCGGTGTTGCGGTCGAACAGGAACACGTCGTACTCGCTGTTGGTGTCGTTGGCGACGAGGTTCGTCGCGCGCGAGTGGTAGGTGATCCACCGGCCGTCGGCGCTGATCGCCGGCCGGTAGGAGTAGTCGTTTGCCTGCGCGCCGTTGCTGTGGATCGATACTCGTTGGGTGGTCCCGGTGTTGCGGTCGAACAGGAACACGTCGGCCGCGCCGTTGGTGTCGTTGGTGACCAGGTTCGTCGCCTCGGATCTGTAGGTGATCCACCGCCCGTCGGCGCTGATCGCCGGCTCCATGGAGTAGCCTCCGGTGGCCTGCGCGCCGTTGCTGCGGACGGACACGCGTTGGGTAGTCCCGGTGTTGCAGTCGAACAGGAACACGTCGGCCGCGCCGTTGGTGTCACCGTCGACCAGGTTCGTCGCATCCGAACTGTAGGTGATCCACCGCCCATCGGCGCTGATCGCCGGCTCGTAGGAGTGGCCCGTCGCTTGGCCACCGTCGCTGCGGACGGACACGCGTTGCGTGACTCCATTCGTCCGGTCGAACAGGAACACGTCGTGCGCGGTGTTGGTGTCCCCGCCGACCAGGTTCGCCGCATCCGAGTGGTAGGTGATCCACCGCCCGTCTTCGCTGATCGCCGGGTCGTAGGAGAAGCCGTTTGCCTGGTCGCCGTTGCTGCGGACTGATACCCGGGTGGTGTCCTTGACTGAGGGTCCGAGGGTCCGAGTCGTCAGTGGGACGCCGGGGCTGGTGTTGCCGGTGGTATCGCGGGTGAACACCGCGTACGACTGCCGGGCGTCGACCGGCAGACCGGCATCGGTGACCGAGGCCGCTGTCGCTGAGGCCAGGGCCACCGCGGCCCCAGTCAGTTGGGGTTGCCGGCGCCGTGCTGCCGGCCGCGCGGCGCACGATCACTGCGGCCAGGTCCGCGTCTGCCGGGTTCGTCCACGCCAGACTGATGCTCGTCGCGGTCCGGCCGGTGACCGCCAACCCGCCGACGACACCCGGTGCCGTGGTGTCCGGGGTTGGGGGTGGCGTAACTGGGACGATGGGGGTGGTGGGGGTGAATCGGTAGGCCTTGGTGGTCACCTTCCGGTACCCGGGTCGGGCGTACACCTTCACCCGGTACTTGCCCTTCTTCACTTTGAGCTTGCGGATCTCGGACTTGCCCCGGGTGCGGTAGATCCCGACCTTGCGCCACTTGCCCTTGGACTTGCGCTGCAGCTTGAACTTCCAGTTCTTCTTGCGCCGCAGGTCCGGATCAATGTTCACCACCAGCCGCTTCTTGCTGGCGAACCGCACCCGCGGCCGCTTCTTCTTCTTGGCCATCGGCACGACCACCGAGGGTGGGCCCGCCGGTGCTGCGGCCACGACCTGAGGCACCGATCCCGGCACCACCCCGGGACTGGCCCCGACCACCGGGGGGGCACTGACCAGGCCCGCGACCATCACCCCGGCCAGCACTGCCCCGAACCCACACCGCCGGCCACGCCGCCCATGGCGGTCGCCCGCGCCGTGCTGGTGATTCCCAGGATCCGCTGCACGTGATTGGCCCGACATGGCTCCTCCTCCGGTGACCGAGGAACCGTGGACCCAATACCCGACCCTCCCCGGTCGGCACTTCCACGCTACGCCCCCAACACCACCATCGCCCAACCACCAACCACAGACTGTCCCGGAGACGGTGTGAGCGGCCCAACACACTTGGCGGGAGCTCGGCGGGGAAGGTCGTGATGAAGACCGTGATCGCAACTGCACTGGAAGAGGAGCCAATGCGGGCTCTGCGTGTCCAGAACCAAAGGCCCAGGCCCAACTTGCGGTCGTAGATGGACCCTGCCGAATCCAGCGCAGGTAGCGCGCCCCTTGTCTGGCTGCGTCTTAGGTAGCGACGCCCGCACAGCCGAGACCGGCCATGCTCTCGACGCGGTGCGTCCACTGGCGGCGCTAGGACGCAGCCCCCGAATGCGCTACTGCCACGCAGGGTCTTGAGGGCCCCGGCGCTGCTCGGCCTCCATCTTGGTACCCAGACCCTGTGGGGCTCGGCCGGGCTGTTCGGTGCTCTGATCTTCTATGGGGACCCGGACCCGGCGCTGCCACTCGTCGATCGTGCGCGGCGGAACGTCCTCCACGTTCGGCGTGCCGCCCGGGCGTTGAACCCGGCTAGGCGGGGAGGGGGGCCATGAGCTTCATCGAAAGGCACAAAGGCCCTGTTGCCGTCGCACCCTGTGAGCGTAGACAGGAGCTGTGAGGACGGGGGCGTGGTTGCCTAGGTCCTTGGCGGTGGGACTGCTGGGGACCAGTTTGATGGTGGGCTGTTCACCGCCGGAGCAACCGTGGGCGGCGCCGGCCGAGGAGTTCTTCGCTGCGTTCCACGAGGCGCAGGCGACCGGCGTCACCAACGCGGCCCTGTTCTACGCCGACGATGTGGACGTTGACATGCGCTCCGAGTCGGGCTGGTACACCGGGCGGCCCGCGAGGGTCCAGGCCATGCGCGACTCCTGGATCACCAGTGCCGACCCGGACTCACTGGCAGTGACCGCCGAGGAGCCGATCTACCTGTCCCTGGACGGCGCGGTCGATCCGGCGAGGCTGGACGTCCCCGAGTATCCGGTCCACTTCTCGACCGCCTACGTGTACACGGTCTCCGACCGGGGGATCACCTCGCAGATGTTCGCCGCGTCAGGCCTGGTGGGCGAGTACTTCGGCGAGCTGGTTCCCAACCAGCGCGGCTGGTGGGATGAGTACCTGCGCGCATGGTCGTCGGGTGATCCGTCGGCCGTCCAGAGGTTCTACGCCGACGGGGCAGTCGTACGGGACTCGATGGCCGGATTGCGCTTCGAGGGCCCATCGGCGATCGGAGCTGCTGCTGAGGGCCCGGTTTCGGGTGGGGCGCTGACCGGTGCCGTGCGGCACACGATCGCCGACGAGGGGGGGTCGGCGTTCTACGGCAACGGGGACAGCGACCGCGGTGTCCAGCTCCTCACCGTCGATGACGGCTCCGGGTGCCCCGGGGAGATGGCCGTTGCCCTCTGGCTCGACGGCGCGGACGGGCTGATCGTCCGAGAGGAGCGGTACCACCGGGTGGATGCACTGCGGCGATGCACCGATCCGGCCGACCTGCCGACCGGGTGGTGGGATGCGGTCACGGTACCCGATCCCACCGGGATCAACCGGACGGGCATGCTGGACGTCCACGGCGAGCAGGTCGCCATCTGGAACGGCACGCCCGAGCTCGAGCAGCTGCTGTCCTGGGGCTTGGGGCGCTTCGCCGACGCTGTCCTGCCGGCGCCGATCCCCACCTCGGTTACCTTCCTTGCCCCGGACGGGGATCCGGAGGCTCGCTACGGGTTCGTTCACGGCGGAGACGCCACTGACATCGCGGTACTCGTCACCACCGACCAAGCATGCCCCGACGAGGAATGCCAGCCATGGCCGACACCGGTCAAGGCGGCTGTGCTGCACCAGCTGGCGCGCGTGTGGCTGGCTGAGAACCTGCCCCAGGTGAGTGCCGACGAGTTCGCGCAGGAGCGGGGCATGGTGTGGTCCGACCCGGGCCTGACGTGGGCCGAGCAGGCCACTGAGCTGGCTGCGGAGACCCTCACGTGGGGGTTGATGGACGAGCCGTACGTCGTCGATCCCCGGCTGGGCGCGGCCTCCTGTGAGTCGTTGGCGGCGGACTTCCAGGAACTGACTGGTGCGTTCCCGGACCCGAGGTCCTGCGCTGAGCCTGAAGCTGCCCAGGCTCAGGGGATGTGACCGATGGGCATGTCGTGGTCCCGGCGCCTGGTGACAGTGCTCGTCGGCCTGACGCTCGCCGCGGGTGCGGCGTGTGGCGGGCCCGCCGAGTCGGATCCCTCCGGGTCCAGTCCGACCCCCACGGTGGCAGAGCAGTGGTTCACCAACTTCCACGACGCCCAGCGACAGGGTGTGATCAACCTGCGCCCGTTCCTCGACCCGGACGTGGTTCTCGACCACGGCGGCCTCACGCTCCGCGAGACGGTCGTGGGCCAGGAGGCCGCCCTCGCGTACGTGGCCACCCAGTGGAGTCCCTACAGGTTGGTGCGCTCAGCAGCGGCACCGATCTACCTGTCGCAGAGCGGGGCGGTCGAGTTGGCGCTGATCTCGCCCGAGGAGAGAAGCCCGTTCCACGCGGCGTTCATCGAACAGATCGGTACCCGCGGGATCACCTCCGAGGTGTATGCCGGGTCGGAGCTGTCCTGGCGCACGGGCAATGGGGCGCCTGATAGCCGCCGCCTCGAGATCCATCAGCGCGCACGCGACTACATCGCCGCATGGGCGTCAGCGGATGCCAGTGCCGCGCAGGTCCTCTATGCCCAGGACGCCACCGTGCGCGACAGCATGGCGGACGTGCGGCGGGCGGGAGTCTCACAGATCGGGACTCTTGCCGAGGCCGGTGTCGCTGCCGGCGGGCTGCCCGGGGTCACGTTGGACTCGCTGGCCGACTTCGGCGGACCGGCCGACTTCGCGGCCGGGAACCCGACCTGGCGGGATGACCCGCCGCCGCTGGAGACCCAGGTCTTGCTCGTGACCGTCGACGACGGCCGCGGGTGCCCGGGTCACCTGGCGATCGTGCTCGACCTCGACGCCGACGGACTCATCGTCGCCGGGCACCGTCACCACCGTGTAGACGACCTGGTCCGGTGCACCGGCGGTGTGCTCCCTGCCGGGTGGTGGGACGAGGTGACCCTCCCGCCCGCTGTCACGATCGAGCTGACCGACACCCTGGCCCTGGCGGGTCACGCGGTGGAGGTGTTCAACGGGACAGAGGGCTTGAGCGGGCTGGTCGAATGGGCCTTCGGCAGGTTCACCGCCGCCGGGCTCCCCACGCCCGTGGTGAACAGCGTGACCTTCCTCGAGAGGCGTACTGACAAGTGCGACGAGTTCGTCGGACTGATCGCGGACCGAGAGGTGACCCTCTGCTTCCAGACCGCCATCTGCGTGGGCGACGGCTGCGACCGATGGACCGACGCCGCCAGGACCACTACCCTGCACCAGTTGGCACACGCCTGGATCGACGACCACGTCAGCACCGACACGCGGAAGGCCTTCCTCGAACTGGCCGGCCTCGAGTCCTGGGCCTCCGCGGACGTCGCTTGGGGCGACCGTGGAGTCGAGCTCGCTGCCAGCACGATGGCTTGGGGACTGCTCGACGTGGAGTCGTCACTCAACCCGAAACTGGGCCCACGCACCTGCGCGGAGCTCACCGAGCTCTTCAACCTCCTCGTCGGGGGCAACGCCCAGCCCTACCCCACATGCACCCCCGCGCCCTGAGGCCGGGCCACCCCAACTCGGGCAGGGCCGAGCGAGCATTTCAGGCTTGGGGGGAGGTCAGCGGCGAGTCCCTCGCCGCCCTGTGGATCTCCATCCCCTCGAGCCGTGTCGTTCGGCTGACCAGATCGCGTGATACCGCACGGCCTGCGTGGCCACACCCAGCGGGCCGCGCGCACCAGCAGTTGCTCTCAACCGAGGCCCGGGTCACCGGGTCGGGCCGGCGGAACCGTCCGGCCGACACCCGTGCCATCACCAGCCGCCCATATTCGGTGCCGCGTCAATCTGGGCGCTGTCATGCCTTCCGCACGGTGCGCGATAGGCGGCGAAAGGACGCGCGTTCCTTGCGCGAGCCGATCCGCTCACCCGAATCTGAGCAGACAGCAGTGTTGGTCGCCCGCATGCCGACAGGCGGCGGCGTGGGGCAGGTCAGGCGGAGCGTTCTCGGTCGAGTCGTTCCAGGATCCAGGACCGGACAAGCGTTGACGCGGGTAGGTGCTTGGCCGCGGCGACTCTTTGGACCTCAGCCTCTTCCTCGGCGCTCAGCCGGACGGAGTAGACCTTCTGGCGGTTCGGCCGCCGGCCCGCCGTGCCGGCGGGGTAGGCGTCGTCCTTGGTCTGTTCGGACTCGCGGCGGAGTCGCTCGGCAAGTGCTGGATCAATCGTCTTGGCCATCATCGTCTCCTTGCTGGTACAGCTTCAGGTCCCCGCCGGTTGCGGGCCAGGCATTGATGCCGTGCAGGTCACCGTCCATGTCGCGATAAGCGATCACGACGAGCACCCGTCCGGCGGATCGGGAGCGGCCGATGAACCGCGAAGCCCCCATTCGGGACTTCGGATCAGGTTCGAGGGCCAGGAGGTCCACATCTGCCATGACCTCCTGAGTCCACTGCGGTTCGATGCCGACGCCGTCGGGGTAGCGCTCGCCACGGGAGCGGATGTACGCGATGGCCGCCGAGTCCCACTGGATCGCTTCGCCCACGACAGCAGCATACCGTCTGTCGGACGATGTAGTCATCTTGCGAAGTCTTGCGAGGGCAACCTCGTTCACGCGCCGGCGACGTGTGCGGTGAGGAAGTGACCGACCCACGCACCACCGAGCACTACGACCGCGCCCGCGGCAGCCTCGACCGGCACGGTGTGGTGCCGGGCCAGGATCTGCGCGTCTCGCAGCGGGACGCCGGCGTCCAGGGCGTTGGTGACCGCGGCGCGCCGGAGCGAGTCCGGGCCGATGTGCTGAGGGATCCGTGCAGACTCGGCGACCCGCTGCACCATCGGGTAGGCAGCCGCCGGTCGATCCGCTTTCGGTGACCCTCGCTCATGACCACGCTGGCGCCGGCTCTTGATCCGCAGGTGGTTGCTCCGGGTTCTCGGTCACGGAGTCCTGTGACCGGAAAGTCGACCGTCAGCTGGGACTGCGCCAGCGGGTCAGGCGCAAGCAACCGCGCTTCAGGAACGGTGTCGCCGGGTGAGCTGGCGGACCTTCGACCTGCTCAAGGGCTCGATGGGGCCCGAGGTCGAAGCGGCGTGCGGATTCGTGACCGTCACGGGCAACAACGCCGCCATCGCCCGGAGAAGCCTCGGCCGGGTAGCCGCGACGTCCCGGCGTGACTACTCCGTTTGGGTGAGCCAGTGAATTGGCCCCCGGCAACTGGCGAGATCAACGACAGGCTGGCGCTGAGGAGGACCAATGGCCATCGATCATTTCGTCGTCGTCGCCGCGACTGCTGCCGTCCACGCCCGCGACCACCGGCATCCGTCCGATGCCCCGTGCCCCGGCCATGACATCGAGGCCGTCTCATTCGGTCCGCAGAACGCGAAGTGGTTCTGCCACTGCCACGGGCTGGAGAGCGAGCTGATGCCCCAGTCCGAGGCCCGCGCCGCAGCCGCGGAGCACCGCGGCCAGGGGCATTGACCTCGACCGTGCCCATCGCCTACCGCCCCGACGACATCAACGCCACGCGCAGTGCCTCCGCCGCCCGGACGTGCTGACACCTTCGCCCACCTGCTGGCCGCGGCGTGATCACCGGCAACCCGATGGGCGTGCTGCCCAAACCGAAGGCCGCAGTGGTGCCCCCTCGGCGTTCACCGACACCGACCTTGGCGCCCTGATCACCACCCTGCAGACCGGTGCCATCCCCGCCCGGCGGGCGTGGCCGACCCGGGGCTTCGCGATCATCACCACTCTGGCGCTGACCGGGCTGCGTCACGCCGAGCTGCTGGCGCTGGCCGTGGACGATGTGGAGGGCTCCCCCGGCGAACGCCAGCTGTCGGTCCGGCACAGCAAGGGCGACAAGCACCGGTCAGTCCCCATCCCGCCCGCACTCGAACACCTGATCGAAACCTATCTACAGGAGCGCTGGTCCCGGTCTAGGTCAGCGCGAACTGCACACTCGAGCCCGCGTCCAGTTGCTGGACTCGGCCCCGGCACCCGACCTCGATGGGACGCCGCATGCCGGACGCCGCGGTGACCTGTACCACGTCCGATGACACTCGGATGGTCAACGGCAGGTCGCGATACACGATCGAGAACGTCAGCGTGCCCAGGCTCTCCGGCCATGTCGGGTCGAGCAGAAGGCGCCCGGCACGTGTCTCCAAGCCGGCGAAGCAGCGTTGGAGGAGGTCAACGCTGCCGCTCATCGCGGCCAGGTCGATTCCCTCGCGGGTCGTGCCCCCCTGGACGTCGGCAACGTCGGAGATCAGGGCGTTCTCGTAGAACTCGATGGCGAGCTCGGGGTGCGTCTGCACCATCGCCCAGGCGTGGACGATCGCGTTCAGGGTGGACCCGTGCGAGCTGCGTTCCTCGTAGTACTCGATCGTGCGTGTCACGGCCTGGTCCGAGAGCGTGTAGCCCAGCCGACTGAGCAGCTCCTGCACCTCGCCCACCGACAGCAGATAGAAGAGCATGAGGACGTCGGCCTGCTTCGACAGCTTGTAGTCGTTCGGGCTCTTGCCCTCAGCTTCGAGGATTCGGTCGAGCCGCTGGATATCGCCGTACCTGGCCCGGTAGGCGTCCCAGTCCAACTCCTTGAGGTCTTCGTACCCCTCGAACTGGCTGATGATCTCCCCGTCGTGGAACGGCACAGACATCTTGCGGGTCATGTCGCGCCAGCGCTCGAGCCTTGTCGGCCCCAGTTCCAGCGTCTCGCGCAACTCGTGGGCCCGGCGCTCAGGCAGGATGCTCAAGACCTCGATGGCGCGTTCCACGACCCAGGCGGCCATGACGTTCGTGTACGCGTTGTTGCGCAGCCCGGCCTCCTCGGACCCGGGGTAGGCGGAGTGGAACTCGTCGGGGCGATGACACCCTCGATCACGTATCGGTCCTGGATCTTGTCGTACTTGGCGATGCAGGCCCAGAACCGGGCGATCTCCAGCAGCATCTCGGCGCCGTAGTCCATCAGGAACTCGCGGTCCTCGGTGGCCTCGTTGCACTCCCAAACGTTGTACGCAACGGCGATACCGACGTGCCGCTGTCGGTGCGTGGGATCCAGGTTCCAGCGTCCCGACAGGGGATTGAGGTGGACCTGTTGGGTCTCTTCGCGCCCGTCGCTGCCGGACTGCCACGGGAACATCGCCCCGGCGAACCCCTCGGCCCGGGCCGCGTACCGCGCTTCGCCCAGCCGGCGGTAGCGATACAGCAACAGCGAGCGCGTGACCTCGGGGAGCCGGAGGTTGAGCAGTGGGAGCACGAAGATCTCGTCCCAGAGATGTGCCCTCGGTAGGCCTCGCCGTGCAACCCCCGTGCGGGCACCCCGACGTCGATCTCCGCCGTGTGCCGCGAGAGCGTCTGCAGCAGATGGAGCACGTGCAGCCGAAGGATGCGAATTCGTCGTCGCTGCCGTCCACTTCGAAGTGGAATCTGTCCCATAGGTGCCGCCACGCCACGACATGCTCTTGAAGAAGGTCCTCGAACCGGCCCAGCCGCGGCATCATGCGGCATGCCTGGCTCGCCGGGGATTCGATGGCGGCGTCCCGGCTGGTGAAGATGGATACCACCTTCTCCACGGTGAGCGGTTGGCCCGCCTCGGCGCGGACGCTGAGGTCATGGCCGACCCGGTGCCCCGGCTCGATGCGCTGGCTCTCGGGCCGACGTCGTCACCGTTGCTGTGGATAGTTGTCCGGCGGCCACGGCCACGCGCACATGTGACGTCGTGGTCTGGGCGTCGACGGCCGGAGTTTCCGTGCGCGCAGGAGGTCCCGAGCAGGTCCAGGTGGACGCTGGCCAACGCGCGATAGCGTGGAACGAGCGAGTTCTTCACGCCCGCGTCGATCGCGGAGCGGATCTCGAGTTGCCCGGACCAGTCCTCGGCGAGGATCGTGGTCTCAAGAGCGCCGACGTGCGGGTTGCGCATGCTCACGATCCGACGCTGAGCCACGGACGTGGTCCGGCCCTGCCCGTCGCGGAACCGCAGCCGGCGGACGAGCACCGCCGAACGCAGGTCGAGGCGCTGGGTGTACTCGAGCAGTTCCACGGCGTCGATGTCGAACCACGGCCCCCCCTCGATCCGGAAGGTCAGCGGCAGCCAGTTCGGCAGATTGACAAGGCTCTCGTTGTCGATGACCCGCCCCGACACCTCCTCCGACAGCCGGTTGAACAGCCCGGCCGCGTAGGTCCCCGGGTAGTGGGTGTCGTCGGCCGATGTCTCGGGTGCCGCCCCGCGAGTGGCGAAGTAGCCGTTCCCGAGGGTGCACAGGGCTTCCCGCAGCCCCTCGTCAGTCGGGTCGTACGAGTCGTAGCGCAACTCCCACGACGACATCAGGACGCTACCTCGCGGGATTGCACCAGGTCCGCGATCCGCCCCAGCGCCGCGACCAACTGGTCAGGGTCATCCACACCCACGCGGGCGGCCGTCTCACTATCCCCGTGCTCTGAGCTGCGGACGACGATCCCCAACCCCACGTCGTAGATCGCCTCCAGGACGTCCTCGTCGGTCAGGTCGTCGCCGGCGTAGACGGGCGTCAGGCGCACCTCGGGCGGTGCCAACTGTCTGAGCAACCACCGCAAGGCGTGGCCCTTGTCCCATGTCAGGTCCGGTACGAGTTCTGCGGCCTTGCGCGCCTTGGTCGCACGAACCTCGGGGTGCAGCGAGGCGACCTCGGCAACCACGTCGATCACCTCGCCGGCGCGATCCGGAGACACCCTGCGGCAGTGCGACGTCACGGAGTACTTCCTCCGCTCGACTTGCGCACCGGCAATGTCGCCGAGGCGCTCCTGGAGCTCGCGTTCGGCCTCATCCAGGGCCTCCGTGACTGCGCTAGCGCCCTCGTACTCATGGGTCTGCCCAGCTGGGCCGGCCAACTGGAACCCGTGGCTTCCGGCGTACCAGATCCCGTCGACACCAACCCGACGGCGAACGTCGGGCAGGTCGCGTCCGCTGATGATCGCGACTGGGCGCAGGGCGGCCAGCCGACGCAAGGCCTCGGTGGCACCGGTGGCGGGGGCGGCGGCCTCGGGCTGCTCGACGATCGGGGAGAGCGTGCCGTCGAAGTCCAGGAACTCCGCCAGCGGTCGTTCCAGCCGTCGATGAACGTGCTGATCGCGGTGACGAGTTCCTTGACGCTGGCGAAGGTGCCGCGGCGGATGGCTTGGCGGGTGATGATCCCGAAGAACACCTCGACCAGATTCAGCCACGACCCCGATGTCGGGGTGAAGTGCAGCGTGATCCGTGGGTTCTTCTCGAGCCACGCGTTGATCTCAGCGTGCTTGTGGGTGTGGTAGTTGTCCACGACAACGCGCAGTTCCTGGTCGGGGTAGGCGCGGGCGACCTTCTTCATGAAATCGAGGAACTCGGCCTTGCCGTGCCGGTCATAGCACTGATCGGTCACCTTCCCGGTGGCCACCTCGAGGGCGGCGAACAGCGTCGTGGTGCCGTTGCGCTTGTAGTCGTGGGTGGCCTTCTCCGGCAGCCCGGGGCGGATCGGCAGGATCGGGGCGGTCCGGTCCAGGGCCTGGATCTGGGACTTCTCATCCACGCACAGCACGATCGCGTTGGTCGGCGGGTTCAGATACAGCCCGACGACATCGCGGATCTTGGCCTCCAACTGCGGGTCGGTGGAGAACTTGAACGCACCCCGTCGCCACGGCTGCAGCAGGTACTTGCGCCAGCAGCGGGCCACCGTGGCATCCGAGATCCCCAGGTGGGCGCCCAGCAGCCGGGTCGACCAGTGCGTCACCCCCAACCTCTCCGGCGGCGGGTCCAGCGTCGCGGCCAGGATCGCGGCCTCGTCGACCTCTTTCGGCCGCCCCGACCGCGGCGCGTCGTCCAACCCGGCCAAGCCTTGCTCCAGGTACCGGTCGCGCCACTGGATCACCGTTGGCCGCGACACCCCCACCCTGTGGGCGGTCTCCGTCGTGCCCAGCCCGTCGGCTGCGGCCAGCACGATCCGCGCCCGGGTCACCAACCCGGCCCGGATCGCGGTCGACCTCGACCACGCTTCCAAGGTCGCCCGGTCGTCGTCATCCAGTTGCAGCACCTGCGTCATCAACGGCATGCCACAGCATCCCGCACCCCCACGCAACTGTCAAGGAACTAATGCCGCACGACACTAGTAGGCGGCCTATCGGCCAAGAGGGCAGTCGATGGTCCTGCCTTCGGGTCCGATGACACTGGTCTTCGGCCCGTCTCTTCGGGAGTATGGCTACTGACCAGAAGTCCCGAACGTCCTGCCTGGTCGCAGGGGGGCGAGGCGCCCGATCGGGCAACGCTGAGACTCGCCCAGTAGGGCCCCCAGATGCCCGCATTGGGCCGCGTCATAGTGGGCGCTATGGGCGCCCTGCGGTCTCGCTATCGCTGTGGTTGTCCGGGTGGGCGCTGCTGCCCGCTACAAGCAGGAGGTCCCGCTACACGTCGGACGGTGCGATCTGGGCCGTCTGAGCACGATTCCCGGACGGGCGCTCGTCGTGTAGCGGCGTAGCGGCAGAATCGGAAGCCAGACCGGCTGCCGATCTTGCGACGGCCAGGCTGCAAACCTCGGCGCGGCGAGGCCGCTGTCGGGCCTGGCTTCCTGCCGGCGCCCGGTGTCCGATTCCTGCCAGTCGCCTGTAACTAACTTGTCACTACGTGCCTGAACCCAGCGCGATCCGATGGACGGTTTCGACCACCCCGGAGCACGATGTTCGAACCCGGAATGACGCCATAGACCCTTGTGAGCCGCCCTGTAAACAGGTGGTTCCCGGTTCGAGTCCGGGCGTCGGCTCCGTATCGTCGCAGGTCAGAGACTGGTTAGGTGGCCCTGACCTGCCCTGAAACCTGCCTGCAGGTGCCTACAGGGTGCCTAACTTCGGCCCTGGAGGCTCCTTGCGCGCTATTCCCGGCTCTGCGACCCCACCGGCGAACATGCGTTGGACGCATTGGACGCGATGAACGATTGTCATCTGTGCGGTGATCAGGTGCGAGCGTGACGCTTCCTAGCTGCGAGTCCACAGCGCGGATCCAAGTTGAGAGTCGCTTGCGCACCCAGCGTCGCAGTGGAGCCAAGGCCCGTGCCTGGGTCAGCCGCGCGGAGACGCCGGGCGGGTGCGGCATACCGCCCACAATGACGCAGTCAGACGGGAGGGGCGCTGGGTCGGTGCCGCTCCCAGTGCTGGATTCGACAGGGTCCATCTACGACCACAAGTTGGGCCTGGGCCTTTGGTTCTGGACACGCAGAGCCCGCATTGGCTCCTCTTCCAGTGCAGTTGCGATCACGGTCTTCATCACGACCTTCCCCGCAGTGCTCCCACGGAGCGTGGTGGGCCAGTCACACCGTCTCCGGGACAGTCTGTGGTTGGTGGTTGGGCGATGGTGGTGTTGGGGGGCGTAGCTTGGAAATGCCGGCCGGGGAGGGTCGGGTATTGGGTCCACGGTTCCTCGGTCACCGGAGGAGGAGCCATGTCGGGCCAATCACGTGCAGCGGATCCTGGGAATCACCCGCACGGCGCGGGTGGCCGCCGCGGGCGGCGTGGCCGGCGGTCTGGGTTCGGGGCGGTGCTTGCCGGGGTGATGGTCGCGGGCTTGGTCAGCGCCCCACCGGTGGTCGGGACCAGTCCCGGGGTGCCGGGATCGGTGCCTCAGTTCGTGGCCGCGGCACCGGCGGGCCCACCTACGGTGGTGGTGCCGATGGCCAAGAAGAAGAAGCGGCCGCGGGTGGCGTTCGCCAGCAAGAAGAGGCTGGTGGTGAACATCGATCCGGACCTGCGGGGGAAGAAGAACTGGAAGTTCAAGCTGCAGCGCAAGTCCAGGGGCAAGTGGCGCAAGGTCGGGATCTACCGGACCCGGGGGAAGTCCGAGATCCGCAAGCTCAAGGTGAAGAAGGGCAAGTACCGGGTGAAGGTGTACGCCCGCCCCGGGTACCGGAAGGTGACCACCAAGGCCTACCGATTCACCCCCACCACCCCAACAACCCCCATCCCGCCACCTGCGCCGCCGACGCCGCCCCCGTCGACACCTCCGCCCACAACGCCACCCCCACCGATCCTGCCGGATACGACGGCACCGGGTGTGGTGACCGGTCTGGCCGTGGTGGACCCGACCGCGACGAGCATCAACCTGGTGTGGACGAACCCGGCAGACGCGGACCTGGCCACGGTGATCGTGCGCCGCGCGACCGGCACAACCGTCCCGGAGACCCCGACTGACGGTGCCACGGTAGCCCTGACCTCGGCGACGGCGGCCTCGGCCACCGATGCCGGCCTGCCGGTCGACACTCCGCTCACGTACGCGGTGTTCACCCGCGACGCCACCGGCAACACCAGCCCCGGCGCCGCGCTGACCACCCGCACGCTCGGACCCTCAGTCATGGACCTCACCCGGGTATCTGTCCTCAGCGACGGCAGCCAAGCCACCGGCCACTCCTCCAGCCCTGCGATCAGCGCCGACGGCCGGTGGATCGCCTACATCTCGGCCGAATCCAACCTGGTCGACGACGACACCAACGGCGTTCCCGACGTGTTCCTCTACGACCGGAACACTGGGCTCACCCGGCGGGTCTCGGTCCGCAGCGACGGAGACCAAGCCACCGGAGGCACCTCTAGTGGGCCGGCGATCAGCGCCGACGGTCGCTGGATCACCTACACCTCGTACGCGACGAACCTCGTTGACGACGACACCAACGGCGTTCCGGACGTGTTCCTCAACGACCGGGACACCGGGCTCACCCGGCGGGTCTCGGTCCGCAGCGACGGAGACCAAGCCACCGGAGGCACCTCTAGTGGGCCGGCGATCAGCGCCGACGGTCGCTGGATCACCTACACCTCGTACGCGACGAACCTCGTCGACGACGACACCAACGGCGTTCCGGACGTGTTCCTCTACGACCGGGACACCGGGCTCACCCGGCGGGTCTCGGTCCGCAGCGACGGCGTCCAAGCGACAGGAAGATCCGGTGGGCCGGCGATCAGCGCCGACGGTCGCTGGATCACCTACACGTCCCAAGCGGCGGACCTGGTCGCCAACGACACCAACAACACGTACGACGTGTTCCTGTTCGACCGGGACACCGGGCTCACCCGGAGGGTCTCGGTGAGCAGCGATGGCGACCAGGCCACCGGCTACACGGGCGGTACGACGATCAGCGCCGACGGTCGCTGGATCACCTACGGCTCGGAGGCGGCGAACCTGGTCGACGACGACACCAATGGGTTGTCCGACGTCTTCCTCTACGACCGGCAAGCCGGGCTCACCCGGCGGATCTCGGTCCGCAGCGATGGCGGCCAGGCGATTGGCCCCATTCCCGATTTGGCGGCCCCAGGCGGCTCCTACGTCCAAGCGATCAGCGCCGACGGCCGCTGGACAACCTACTGGTCGTCAGCCACGAACCTGGTCGAGAACGACACCAACCACCATTACGACCTCTTCCTCTACGACTGGAACACCGGGCTCACCCGGCGAGTCTCGGTCCGCAGCGACGGCTCGCAGGCAACCGGCGAGTGGTACTCCTCGGCGATCAGCGCGGACGGCCAGTGGATCACCTACTCTTCGGACGCGTCGGACCTGGTCGACAACGACACCAATGGCGAGTACGACGTGTTCCTGACCCGGATTTGGTGACCGCACACACGGGTGCACACAACCCTGGCTGTGAGGTCTTCCCGGGTCGGTTACCACAGCTACCACCGCTGGATTCGTTCCGGCGAGTCTGGACCGCCGGGAACTCGCGCCGCCCCGCGACCTACGGGGCGCAGCCTCATCCTCGCCTGATCGGGTGCGTCGCCTCAACCGGGAGGCAGGTCGTTCGGCCCTTCCGGGCCCCAGCTCGCCCGGTCTACCGTGGTGACGGAGTCAACTGGATATGGGACGGGGTGGCGGGTCATGAAGTGCGCGCTGTTGGTGGGTTTGGGTCTGGTTGTCGTTGGTGGTGCGGTCACACCGGCGGTGACACCGGTGGGAGTTGATGTCGCTGCTGCGGCCACGGATGCGGCGATGCCGTACGACTTCGACGGGGACGGCTACGCGGACATGGCGGTTGGCGTTCCGGGGGAGGCCTTCAAGGCCGCGTTCGAGGCTGGGGCGGTGCAGGTGTTGTACGGGTCGGCCGAGGGGGCCACCGATCACGATCAGTTCTGGTACGAGGGCAGCACAGGTGTGAAGGGCAAGGTCGAGAAGGCCGACCGGTTCGGTCAGGTGCTGGACTCCGGTGACTTCAACCGCGACGGGTACGCCGATCTTGCGATTGGGGTCCCTGAGGAGGGCGTGGGGAAGACGAACGCGGGCAAGGTGCAGGTGCTCTTCGGCAGCCCCACCGGCCTGACCGCGGCCGGTGACCAGGTCTGGCACCAGGGCACGAAAGGGATCCCCGGCACGAACGAGGGTGACGACTGGTTCGGCAACGCGCTGGCGGTGGGCGATTTTGACGGGGATGGCTACGCTGACCTAGGGATCGGTGTCGACCATGAGACCACCGCGAAGGGGTTCTGGACCGGCCGGGTTGTAGTCTTGCGTGGTTCGGCCTCCGGCCTGACGGCCTCCGGTGTGCAGTCATGGAGCGAGGCCTCCCCCGGGATCGCCAGCAGGCCACGCAGCTTCGAACGTTTCGGGAAGAACCTCGCCGCCGGGGATGTGAACGGCGACGGGCGCGACGACCTGGCCATCTCTGTGGAGTACAAGAACTCCTCGGGACCCTGGAACAGCGCCATCCACGTGCTGCGGGGCAGCAAGCGCGGGCTGACCGCAGCCGACAGCCAACTCATCCGCCTGCCCTCCTTGGGGCTCACCGGCAAGAGGACAACCATCGAGTCGCTGTGGCTCAGTGACGTCAATTCCGACGTCCGAGCCGACTTGGCGATCGGGACCGACTACCCCGACCGCGCGGTCGCGCTGCTGCACGGGCACGCCAACGGGTTCCGCCCCCACGTGCTGGGCGCTGCCGGCAAGCCCGGCTCGGATGCGCTGTGGCCCGGGTACGTCAGGGCCGCAGCGGGGGATGTCACCGGAGACGGGCACGTCGATCTGGCCCTGGCGGGCCACCTGTCCAACCAGGTCGCGAAGTTCGCGCTCGTGGTGGGCACGCGCAATGGGCTCGGCGACCTCGTCAAGTGGTCCAAGCAGTCGGCCAAGTCACTGAACATCCTCCCGCTCAGCGGCAACGACCATCTCTGGCTCGTGTTCGGCAACAAGTACGACAAGTCGATTCCGGGCGGAGCAGGGGCGGTGACCGTCCGTCAGGCGACCAAGTCGGGCCAGCCGGGACCGGCCACGGTGTGGACCCAGGACAGCCCCAAGATCAAGGACCGCGCCGAGAACCTGGACGGATTCGGTCGGACGGTCGGCAACGACGATCGCGGTCGGTAGCGCACGGCCGACCCGGCCCTTGCCCGCCCCACCGAGGATGGCTCATCTCCTCCGTGGCCTGGTCTGCTTCCGGAGGGTCGAACGATCCCGTGACCCACCGATACGTTTGGCGAGCGATGATTGGGACGAGCACCAACCCACGGGTCACCTGTCGTGAAGCGACGCCACGCCCGCCGGCGCTACGGCCGAGGATGTGGCCGTGACGTTCCAGCACCGTGGGAGAGATGTCCGCGTGGTAGCTGCTCGCCGGCTGGTGAGATGCAGCGCGCTCGCCCAACTGTCCGCGGCGAACCGGACGCTGCTCCCTGGGATCGACGGGTGGGGCCAAACTGGCGCCGCTCGCGGAGCCGCGTGATGTGCCGTCGCAATCTCACTCAGTCGGGCAGCAGGATGGTGTAGTTGGAGATGACTGCGCTGGGCGGGATCGCCGCCCCATCCTCGCCGAGGGAGACGAACCCAACCCCAGTGAACGGGAATTCGTGCGACCCTCAGAATCCCCACCCAGTGAGCGGCATTGAGCGCCCCAACGGGCCCAGTCTGAGGGTGCCCCATTCCGGCCGCCAGTCGGGCGCGCGGGTTCAGCCGAGATTGGGATGGGTCCGTGACCGTGCTGCGGGTCACCGGTGGGCTCGAGCCTCACCTGCTACGGGTCAACGCCGCGACCCCCGCCGTGCGTCTCAACGCTCACCGCGCTGCTGCGGCGGCCGCCGCGGCCCGCTGCACCCAACTCGGCACGTCGCCGTAGCGCTGGTTCGGCACGAGAACGCCGGCGGCGCAGCTCTCGATCAGTTGGGTCATCCGGCGGTCGCGGGTGGACTCCTGCTTGGCCGAGATCACCCAGACCGTGCAGAACTTGCGGTAGGTCCCGGTCGATGTCCCCCAGAAGGCCGTGGCCGCGGGAGAGGCAGCCAAATCGGGTGGCGTAGGAGTCGGGGAGCCCGACCTCCGGGCCCTTCTGGCTGTAGCCCGCCTCCTCGCGACGACGCTGCTCCCAGATCGCCAACCCGCTGGGCTGCATCCGCCCCTCCACGCGCAGCTTCTCGACGAGGTCGAGGTTGATCTTGCTCCAGTGGGAGGCCTTCTTGCGAGGGGTCCAGCGCTGCCGCCGGATGCCGTCGTCGATGCGCTGGACGACCGAGTCGATCCACCCCCAACACAGCGCCTCGGGCACCGCCTGCTCCCATGTCAGGCCGCGATCGGCGACGTGCATCTTCTTCAGGCCCATCCACAACTCGGTCGCGGTGTCGTGGTGCAGCGCCAGCCAGGCACAGAACTCCTCAGGGGTGTCGAAGAAGCGTGCTGGCCGCTCGGGCGTACCACCCATCCGACCCGGGCTCTCGTCCCTGGCCTCGTCACGTGTCATGCCAGGAGCCTGCCACCGATGCTTGTCCCACCAATCGCGGAGGCCACTGCGTCATTGCGCCGCCTGTGGACGCGCAGATTGCGTCTCGCCGTCACCGACGGGTTTGCGCTGTATTGTACAAAAGCGCGCTCACGCTGGTACTCTTGCTGCATGAGTGAGATCACCGTCAGCGATGCGCGCGCCCGCTTGGCCGAGGTCGTGGACGCCGCTCGCGTACAGCATGACCCGGTCTACTTGACCCGGCGTGGGCAGCGGGTCGCGGCGGTCATCGATGCCGAGGACCTGGGCCTGCTCATCGCCGCGGCGGAGGACCTCGCTGACATCGAAGCCGCGCGAGCGGCCCGCGAAGAGATCGGCGGTGGGCAGCCCGCGATCCCCTGGGAGGATGTCAAGGCCGACCTCGGCCTGACATGAGCCACCGCGTCGAAGTAGCCCCCGCCGCGTTGCGGCAGTTCCGCAAGCTCGACCCTGCGGCGAGGCGCCGGATACAGGCAGCGATCGAGCTCCTCGCCGAACAGCCACGCCCCAGCGGCGCCAAGAAGCTCGTCGGCGGCGACGGCGAGTGGCGGGTCCGCACCGGCGACTTCCGCATCGTCTACGAAATCCACGACGAAGTACTCCTGGTCCTCGTCGTGGCGGTCGGCCATCGGCGAGACATCTACAGGCATCGCTGACCCGCGATATGGCCAAGGTGGTCACATCGCCGCGTAGCGGGCGCCCTCTGGGGTCGGGCGGTCTCCTTGCCGGCGACCGGGTGGGCGTGGCTGCCCGCAACAACGAGTCTGTGCCGCTACGGATCACATCCGGGGACCCGCCCCCCCAGCGGAGCCCGCCGCAGGCGCTGCCGCATCCGGAGGACCCCGACCACTCGCCCCGCGAGCGTGGCCGCCAGCGTGGCGGGGTCGACGTCGTCGAGGAGCAGCACGGCGCCCACGTTGGCCGGGACGGGGCCAACGTCGGTGGCCAGCTGCTGGGCGTCGCCGGGTCCGATCCTCTCGAACCACGCAGCCGCGACCACGGCACGACTCTCCCACACGTCCGGGGACCCCCGCGGTGGCGTGGGTGGCGCACGGCCGCCGCCGGAGTGGTGGTCCGCGGAGCCGACGGCGCGAGGGCGTCGTCACCCGCTGAGCCGATTGGACCCCGGCGTACCGTGGCCGGATGGCCATTTCCCTCGATCCGCACCTGCTCGCCGACCTATCGTCCGGCTCGGGTGAGCACAGCGGGGGCTCGATCTGGCGGGATCCGCACATCCAGCGGCAACTCCTGGCCGTGCACCTCGACGACTCCACCACAGCAGCGACCCGCAGCCCGGAGGCCGTGCGACGCACGATCGACCTGCTGACCGCAGGACTTGCGCCCGGCGCGTCCGTGCTGGACCTGGGGTGCGGCCCGGGCCGTTACGCCCAGCAGTTGGCCGACGACGGCTTCGACGTGACCGGCGTGGACTTCAACCAGGCGTCCATCGAGTACGCACGGCAACACGTCCGGGGTCGTCTCCAGTACGTCGAGGCCGACTACACGCGCGACCTGCCCACGGGCCCGTTCGACCTGGCCATGCTCATCTACTTGGACTTTGGCACGCACCTACCTCAGGTGCAGCGCGCGCTGCTCCGCGAGGTCCGAAGGCGGTTGCGGCCCGGTGGCCAGCTGGTGCTCGACTACCTGCACTCGGCCGTGGCCGACCGGCATCGGCCAGGCCGCGGCTGGGAAGCGTCGGCAACCAGCGGGTTCTGGGCCCCCGGTCCCCACCTGGTGCTCAGCGAGACAACGGCCGAGCCGCAGGTGCTGGCACAGCGGATCCGGTACACGCTGCTGACCGAAAGGGAGGTGCTCCGCTTCGACGTCTGGGAGCACTGCTTCACCGAGGACACGATCCACTCGATGCTCGCCGAGGCGGGATTCGCCGACGTGTCCCTGCACCGAGGGGTGCTGGCTGGGCTCGACCCGCAGGCCGACGACGTCACCTTCGCGGTGGCGAACAGCTAGGCGGACTTGAGCGCCCCAAGTTTGATGCCGCGTCTTCGTGAGCGCTGTGACGCAAGGCCCACGGTGCGTCCACAGGCGGCGATAGGGGGCACCTGGAGCGTGAGGAGCGCGGCCCGGCCGGCGGAACCCGCAACGCGTGAGCTTCGGTCAGGAGTCTCGCCGCACTCGGTGGCCGATGGACCGCGTCAGCGGTGCTGGTCGACCATGATGGTGTTGCCATCGGGGTCGGTCAGCACGATGTGGGCCGGGCCGGTGGTGGCCTCGTCCGCCTCGACCGTGAACGCGATACCGGCGGCCCTGAGCTGCTGCTGGATCTGGCGCACGTCGGTGAACGGATCGACCTCCTGGGCCGCCTGGTCCCACCCGGGATTGAACGTGAGGATGTTGCCTTCGAACATCCCCTGGAACAGGCCGATCACCGTGGATCCGTTGGTGAGGATGACCCAGTTCTCATCCATGTTGCCGCCGGTCGACGTGAAGCCGAGCTTCTCGTAGAAGGCGCGCGACGCGTGGATGTCCTTGACTGTCAGCGACACCGAGAACGCTCCGAGTTCCATGTCTCCTCCATTGAAGTCGGGAACGTGACGCTACCGGTGATCGGGGCCTCTGGGATATCCCGCGATGTCCCTGCCCGCGAACTCGTCGTGATCGAGGGCGCCCAGCAGGCGGCGCAATGACGCGCCCGCGACTGTCGAAGTCTTCCTCGCTCGGCGGTGTCGAGTGTGTCAACCCGAGCTGGCCCCACACGACCAAGAAGGTCACACAATCGATGTGTGGAACATCCTCAGCAATGCCACGCATCCGGCCCTGTTCTTGGCTGTCAGGTCAGGGTCGCCGTAGAACGCATAGGGGTAAGGACGCCCGCTCGGGTTGGCCATCGCGAAGTCCTTCTCCAGAACCTTGCAGTTCGCAACGTAGGCCGCCGTGGTGAGCTCGCCGCTGGTCAGCGTGCTGACGCAGCCTCCGCGACTCATGTCACCTGGCTCGGTCAGTGGGAACGAATCGACCACGACCCCACCCACACTGATCTGGGCGATGATCACATTCGCGCTGTTCGCGCAGGCCTGGGCGGGGTTGGCGCCCGGCTCGGGGGTTGTGTAGGACAGCGACGGCGTGGGCTCCTCAGCGCTGGCCGACGGGATAACCGCGCCGGATGCGAACAGGGCGGCGCCCGCAGCTGCCGCGACCATTGACTTCTTCATCTCGATCCTTTCGTGCATACAGTGCAGCGCCGCGGTCGACTTGTTCGATGATGCGAGCCGCAGCGCGCACATTGGTGTACCTATCGCTGATGACAGACACCGTCCTCAGACACGGTGGTACGTGCCCGGACGTTGTATAGCGCCCCCGGGTGGGGAATCCCAATACTGTCCCCATAGCGCCGGAGGATCTGATTCACTTCGGCCCTCGCGTTCGGGGCCAGCCCCATTAGGCCGGGGAACTGGGCCAACTGGGCCGAGCAGAATCCCATGTTGCTCACCTGCGGCTGTGTCGGTCCGCCACCGGCCTGAGCTGACGTCGCGCCGAGCGGTATCGTGACCGACGCCACCGCCAATGCCATCAATGCTCGTCGCATTTGACCCTCCATCTAGTGAGGCAAGGCTGGGCTAACTCTCTGGAGGCTAGACCCGCGAGATCCCACGGGTCAATGGCTCGCGTGGAGTCACCCGGGGGGGCCAAGGCTAGGACAGTGCTGATGGACGGACACCTTTCGGCCTCGTCCTCGACAGTCATGTGCGAAGCGGCCGCGGGACGCGCGCGACTGGCGGCGGTGTGGGGCAGGAGTTCTGGTCCCATCGTCAAGCCCTCCCCCTGCATGGCGTCCAGGGGCCGGGATTCGGGGTTTCTCTGTCATTCCTCCGATACGCTGGACATGTGTTGATGGTGGACGTGGACGCCGAGCGTCTGCGCGAGGTGTGTGAGCGCTACGGTGTCGCGTCCTTGGAGGTCTTCGGCTCGGTCGCTCGTAATGAGGACCGGCAGGGCAGCGATGTCGACTTGCTCTACGTCCTGAAGCCAGACGCACGGTTGGGCTTCAGACTCTTTGACCTTGAGGACGAGCTCGCAGCCATATTCGGTCGACCGGTCGACCTCATCGCCCGAACGGCGATCAACAAGTACATCCGCGAGCAGGTGCTCGCCGACGCGCAGCCGCTCTATGCGGCGTGAGCTCCTGCTGCTACGCGAGATGCGTGATGCAGCTGTGGCGATCCGGGACCTGGTCGGTGATCGAACCGCGCAGGAGGTTGACGCTGAGGCGTTGCGGCGTTCAGCGCTCTTGTGGCACTTCACCGTGCTCGGGGAGGCGGCCAGCCAGATCCCTGCCGAAACCAAGGAAGCCCACCCTCAGATCACTTGGCGCGGGGCAACCCGTCTGCGCAACCGGATCGTTCACGGCTACTGGGATATCGATGTCGAGACCTTGGTGGCGACGGCTGTCGATGATCTCCCTGCGATGATTCGTCAACTCGAGGATGCCCTCGGCGCCCTGCAGGACGCGGAAGGCGACGGCCCGCCCGCCTGACAGCAGCCAGCGACTCGCACGCGCTCGCGCGTCAGCCTTGGAGTGCCGTGATACCTCTGCCCCCAGGGTGCGCGATACGCGGCGATATGACGCGGCCTTGCTCGCGACCGAACTACTCGGGACGTGGATCCGTCTGCGGGATCAGCCGGAGAGCGGTACTGCGGCAAGCTACCTCGCCCCTGCGCGCCACCGCGCAGGACCATCCTGTTGGCATGTGTAGCCGCCTCATAAGGCATACCCCCGGCCGCATTGACCACGCAGATGAGGCGATCCTAACCTTGCAGCCAACTGGTGCGGCCCGCGGTTGGCTGTGGAGGTCGCGCTTGATGAGGACCCCGACGGGGGTTCTGCCACTGAGGGCCCGCCGTGCGAGTCCACGCTCCCGACGGGCCCTCAGTCTCCTCCCGGTTCGGAGGGCAACTTGTTCATCAAGGCCAAGAAGTAGGACCTCAGGAAGGAGCCCTCGCCGCGCGCTCCCCCCCGTCCGCGGCGGGGGCTTCCTGCTGTCCGCTCACCGTCGATGTGAGCCTGTCTTTGAGTGGACTGCTAGGTCATCTTCATATCCGCCTACGCTGCGACAGCGTCCCAGCTGGGCGTAGCGACGCACGCCCGCTACGCGGCGCAATGGGGCGCCCGGCAGGCTAGCCTATCGTGCCTTCCAAGCGGTCATCTCGGCCGCGGGGGTCACATCGATAGACGGATGAGCTCGTTGCGTGCTCCGACGAACTTTCGTTGGTCGGCGATGTAGCCGCGGTAGGCGTCTTCGTCGTCCCTCGGGAGGGCGTGGTCGAATGTCAGGCCCAGGGACCCGAACGGCTTCACCCGTCCCTGGTCGTCCAACATGGGCGTGAGGAAGAAGAAGTCGGCGTAGCCCTGGAAGCCGTCAGCGCCAGTCCCGAACAGGTCGAACCACCAGCGGTATGCCTCGAGGACATCTCCGATGGGGTTCTCGCTGCGGTGCACGATGCCTTCGTAGTACAGCCGGATGGCTGCCAGCGTGAGGTCGAACCGGTCCGAGATCCGTGAGTCCATGCCCCGGGCCTGGTTGATGGACCAGCGACGTGCGCTGCCATTGGTGGTGGTGGGGAGCTGCTGAGCGACTTGGTTGGGGAAGACGATGTAGCCCCCGATCGTGCAGAACTGGCACAGGTGGCCGTCGGCAACGTCGGCCAGCGCTGCCGAGAAGGCATGCAAGGCGTTGCTGTGGATGGTGGCGAAGTTGTCGCTTCCCAGGGTCCAGTCGGTCGATACCACCGTGAGGTATTCGGACCACTTCCCAGCCGAGATGCCGTGGTCCGGGCCGCCGAGGGGTGCCTTGCTCCAGAGCAACCTGTGGGCATCGCGCAGGTGGGGGTTGACGGCGTCGGGGTCCTTGTTGCGTCCGGGGTGAGCAGCCCTGGTCTCGCAGCAGAAGCAGCGAAGGTCACCCTCGGGCGATAACCAGGGAGCATCACTCACAAGCGCGAGCATCGCACAGGGCCGTCCACCAGTCACTGCCGAGCCGATCGGCGTGACTGACTGATTGGTGCGAGCCGGGTGTCCGATTCCGCCGGCGCAACTCCGGGAGAGATCGGCGCCCACCCAGCCCGATTCAACGACGTGTAGGCACCGCTCGACCTACCCGCGTCCACTGGCGGCGGTATGCCGCAGTGTGGTGCGAGGTCACGCCATCAGCGAGCAACCCAGCCCGGGTCGGCCTCAGTCGTCCTTCACCACCCAGATCATCACACCATCGCGCTCGCGCCCTCGGACGTCAACGAAGCCCTCGGCCTCGTAGAGACGCCTGGCGAAGTTCCCCGCCTCCACAGACAGGCTCATGCCGGGCATGCCGCGGCTCCGCGCCTCGCTCTGCAGGAGGCGCAGCAGGTACCGGCCCACGCCGCGGCCCCTTTCGTCGGCATGAATCCACAGACTCAGCTCTGGGGTCCAGTTGTCCACGAAGCCGTAGCCAGCGTCATCAGCGGGGAGGAAGACAGCCCAGACGGCACCGACCGTCTTGCCATTCTGGTCGGCGGCGAACCCGAAGTCTCCGCGTCTCGAGTCCAGGCGTGTGTAGTGGGAGAGCTCTGGACAATCGACGACATCACGCATGGTGAAGCGCTCTTCAGCCCAGTTGGCGTTGCCGAGCGTCGCGATCCGCAGCAGCTGCTCATCGGCGGGCGTGAGGTGCCTGGCAGTCGGGACGGTCATCCCGATCAGGGTACCCAGCGGTTTCACGGCCGTCGGGCCATCCTTCGCACCTTCATGCCGCCTGCGACCAGACACATGCGGTCGGCAGGATGGTCGTCAGGTGGCTACTTGACGCGGTCTCTCGCGTCGCGGCGCATCTCTGGTGGCGTTGCTCCCCGTGCTGGGGCCCGAGTGACGACGCTCATCGGTCTGTGACCACGATGTCGTGCTCCTGCGGCCACCGCAGACCTAGGCAAGCCTGACCCTTCGGGCGTAGCGTCGGGGTATGCGCTACCCGAATGGCTTTCCTGGCTGGATCGACCTGCAGACTCCCGACCCCGACGGCGCCAAGGCGTTCTACGGCGAGATGTTCGGCTGGGTCGCCGAGGACGTGCCCACCGACGGTGGTCCGCCGTACTCGATGCTGTACAGGGGTGGGATCGGGAAGGGAAACCTCGTCTGCGGGCTGGGCCCGATGGCCGCGCAGCAGGTCGAGGCAGGCATGCCGTCGGTGTGGGCGACCTACGTCTTGGTGGGCGACGTTGATGAGATGGTGACAGCGGCCCCCGGTGCCGGGGGGAGCGTCGTGATGCCCGCCATCGACGTGACGGGTCAGGGCAGGATGGCGGTGGTCGCTGACCCGTCCGGTGCTGCGATCGGGCTGTGGCAGCCGGACGGGCACGAGGGCGCCGACATCTTCAACGTCCCGAACGCCTGGGTGTGGTCCGACCTGCAGAGCCACGACCTCGCCGCGGCCCTGCCGTTCTACGAGGAGCTCTTCGGCTGGCGCTGGGTCAACGCCGACCCTGCAGGGGGGTCGGACTACGTCGTGGCCCATCTGGACGCCAAGGGTGAGACCGCTGAGGGAGCCGATACCAGCGTCGCTGGGGCGATGCCGATGCCGCCCGGGGTACCGGAGGACACACCGTCGGTCTGGATGATCTACATCGGTGTCGACGACTGCGACGCCGCCACCGCCAAGGTCGTCGAGCTCGGTGGTCGCGTGCAGGCCGGCCCGATGGACGCTGGCGGGATGCGCATGTCGGTCGTAGCCGACCCGTTCGGGGCGTACTTCCAGATGATGACCGTCCCCACTCCCTCGTTCTAGCGAGGTCGTGGACCGCGCCTCCATGCGCGCGCCCTGCTCATCGGCATCGGCTGGCACCCCGGCCGACCGCGGCGCCGAAGCAGTTGACGGGCTCCCAGCGCACTCTCAGTAGTAGGTGCGCGCACGCGCCTGGACTGGCCCCGCTCGCTCATCGGCACCACCGGAACGCACCGGTAGCAAGAACGCTTTCGTCATGGTGCGTCCGCTCGCGGCGAAAGGGGGCAGGTCAAGAGAAGTGTTCTCGGTCGTTGCAGAATCCGGGACCGGACAAGCGTTGACGCGGGTAGTGGTGGCGGCGGTCAAGTCCCTGGGAGTGGTGTAGGGCTGCGTGATCCGGGTGGGTTCAGGGGGTGAGTGCGGGCTGACCGCCGCCACAGGTATGGGCTGACCTGACCTGGGTGCGGCTACGTGGCAGCCCGGTTCGAGGCGTCGTGCCCGGGGCCGATGGCCGCTGCACCGGCCCCGGGTTCGAGTCGGGCTCGGAAGCCCGCTACCTATCTACTTGGACCGATCGGATGCGTTGTACGTGATCGCGCCTTTGAAGTTGAGCACTGCGATGCCGTCCGGCAGGCCGAACACCGTGCCAATACCGTAGGGGGCGGCGCTCTCGGGGATGTCCCCGCGGAAGTCCATCGAGCCCTCTCCCTTCGCGTTTGCGAAGCGCCCGGTCCCTTCACCTGTGACGACCGTCCACGTTCCCTCGCCCATGAAACCGACCATGGTTGGGCCGTCAAAGACGATCTCGCCTGTACCCTCCTGTGCAACGACCAGCGTGTCCCCGTTGGCGGCGGTGAAGGTGATCGTTCCCTCGCCGTAGGTGTAGTCGGGTGGCAATGGGTCACCCATGTATGTGCACTGCTCGAGCACGTAGTCGACTTTGCCAAGATGGGACATCTGTCCTGTTCCGGCACTGCTCCACTTCTGGAAAGCGCCGTCGCAGTCCGGCGCGGCAACCCAGTGCTCGCCCGCTACCGTCGCCTTGATTGGGACCGGATGTGCCCAACCCGCTTGCGCGGGTGCGGCAAGCCCTAGGGTGAGCACCAGCAGAATGGCCATCAACAGCGCGTGTGTCGTTCGTCTCATGATCAGTTTCCCCTTCCTTGTGCACACAGCGAGTGCGCACGGGCGCACCGCTCACACTCGATGTGGTCGGTGTGGATCTGCCTGGATGTGGCCCCGGTGTGCCGCCAGCCGGAGCGACTGGCACGTCGCCGTACCAAGGATCGGGTCTGATGCTCGGATACCGGCGCACGGTCACCCGGGGGGCACCCAGCAAGCACTCCGAACGCCAACCAGGCCGCCCCGTCGCCATGGCACGATCACCACCTCAGTGGTCCATCCAGACACCTCCACCGTTCCGCCGCAGGGCAAGCGCGGACAAGGGGCGAACGACCAACCTGGGACCGACCACGCCGAAACCCGGCAATGCGTGGAACGCAACCCGCACATCACACACTGCTTGGCGGGCCATCCGAAGCGGCTCCCTTGCCGGCGTCAAGCAGGACTGACGAGCGCCTGCGGCACGCCCCTGCCGTCCATCAATTTCAGACGCAGGGCACCACGAATGCCTCCGCGACACTTGCCAGGGGCAGTCCTTCATGTCCGCCCACGCTGCGACAGCGTCCATCCGGGCGGTAGCGACGCCGGTGCAGCCACGCCCGTCCGAGCCTCGCCGCGGTGCGTCCACAGGCGGCGAAGTGGGGCACCCGCTGGCCTCGGCGGGCGGGGCGGTGGTTCAGGCGCGCAGTCGGGCGGGCAGCCAGGGATAGGGGTCGATCAGGGCGGTCCTGTCGGATCGGGCGTCTGCGCTGATGCGACGCAGGCGTTGACTGGCCGTGTAGTAGCGACCGCGGGTCTGCCCAACAGCGTCCAGCAGCCCGGCGGTGACCAGCTGGTTGAGGTCGCGGGTGGCGGTGCGTTCCTCGATCCCGGCGCGCTTGACGTAGCCAGATCGGCGGACCCGGTAGCCCAGGATCGCGTCGAAAAGCGGGTCGCCGACCCGTTCAGGCAGGCCAAGCTCGGCGATCAGGGCGTCGATCGCCGTCCACGTGGCCTCGGCTTCCCGGAACCTGCGCTGCAGGGTTTGGGCCTGCATGTGGTGGGCCCGCAGGTTGAACTTCACCCACGGCCCGGTGTCGTTGCCCGGGTTCCAGGTCCCACCGCCAGTCAGCGCCAGGACGCGGTAGTAGTCCTCGGTGTTGGCACCCAGCCACTCCTCGATGCTGGAGAACGTCGGTTCCAGGACCTGGTCGCGGGCCATGACCAGGGTCTGCAGGGCGCGGGCCATCCGCCCGTTGCCGTCCCGGAACGGGTGGATCATCACCAGGTTCAGGTGCGCCATCGCGGCATCGACCATCGGCTCGCCACGATCGGTGTTCAACGCCTGGGCCAACTGGTCTACCAGTCCGGGCACCAACGCTGCGTCCGGCCCCTCGTAGACCACCTCACCGGTCGACTCGTCCTGCACGTACACCGCCCCGGCCCGGAATCGGCCCGGATCCTTGGCCAGGTCGTGCTCGAGCAGCATGAAGTGCAGCGACCGCAGCAGCTGGGAGTCCACGCCGAAGCCGGACTCGGGAGCCATCCGCAGGATGTAGGTCAGTACCCGTCGGTAACCGATGATCTCCGCCCAGGTCCGCTCGTCTGCCGACATCGGCGGCTCCTCGTCCACCGCGGCCACCGCGTCCTGCGCCGACACCGTGTAGCCCTCAATCGTGTTCGACCCCCGGATCGCCCGCGCCTGCGTCGTGCGGCGCAACCCACCCGACCACTGCCGCGGCACCCGCAGCACATCGGCCAGCGCGACCCGCATGCCGCGGACGTCGTCGATCACCTGAGCGTCCTCCAGATCGACCTCAGGCGTGACGAACAGCCGCAGCTCATCCATGTCCCGATGCCCCAATCATTCGGACTCCAGCCTACCGCGTGGCGTAATGATTGAGACATAGAGACACCCGGTGCGCATCGCGAAGTGCAAGATCTGGCATGGCCCGAAGGGCGTCGCCCATCCCGCCGGCCTGGACGCGGGCCCACGTACGTGAACGCCATGGCGTTGCCGGGAGGGTTCAGGTGGGCTGGATGGCGTTGCCTGCCCCGGGGTGCGCGATAGGCGGCGGAATGCATCACGTCGGTCTGTCGGATCTGTCGGCTGGGATGCTGTTCCCGTGAACCGACCCCAGCAACCTGCCCGTCTATGGGCCATCCCGCGAAGAGTGCTCAAGGTCGCGGTCAGCCTAACCCTCATCATGCTGGTGCCCACGACTTTGGCGTATGCCTTGTTCGGCGAGGCGGCAGCCCTTGCGGTGGCGTTGGGTTTCGTGATCAGCCTGACTCCAGCGACCAAGCTGCCTGCACGGTATGCGCTGGCGGCCGTCGTCCCCGCTGCGATGGCCGGGGCCGTAGCCGTGGCGCTGGCCGGGCAGGCCTTCCCCGCTGCATGCT
>CAVWAR010000002.1:0-1232887 GCA_963753075.1 uncultured Actinomycetes bacterium | reverse complement strand
GGCCCGACAGGACTCAGTCGCGACGGTTCTTGCGCCGGCGATGGCGTCGCATGACGCCGAGGCCGAACCCGCACGATGGCGCCGAAAAGGGCCACGATGATCGAGTAGAGCCACAGGGGCCACGTGAAGCCCCAGAAGAGGAACGTGAAGTCGATCTGTTGGGTGTTCTGCAGGACGAAGCTAGAGCAGGACGCCCAGGCCTGTCAGCGAGGCGATCGCCCCCGCGCCCATGCCGCGCTTGTCCGGTGTCCCGTCCGTGTCCAGGTTGGCCATGACGCTCCCGCTCCTTTATTGGCTTTCCTGCTCCCAGGGGAGCGCGGATGTGATGGCCCAGTGTGGCAGAGGCTTGTCCACGGCAGACGCATGATCCGGAGCGCGCAGAGGGGCCAGTCCGCTCAGGCCGGCCCATCCCCTTCGGGTCCAACCTCACCACACCGGGGCCGTAGCCCTTCCGGCACCCCTCTGTTGTCAAGGTGCTGGTTCGAGGATCTTGGGGGTCGTGGTCTTCCGCGTCGTCGCGGTCGCGGGTAGCGTCGTGGATGCGGGTCCGGGTTGTGGCTGATCCGAAGTGTCGGTGTGCGGGTGTGAGCCGGCCGCGCTGGATTGAAGTGCCGCCCCGTGGTGCCCTCCCGGGCCCGCGTCCCTGTCTGCGGTCACTGCGGCCCGGCGTCGGCTCGCAGCCGGCGATAGAGGGCGTCGGAGATCCTTCTCTTGAGGCAGCGCATGGCTTCGGCCTTGGTCTTGCCGGCCGCGAGCTTGCGCCGGTAGTAGGCCCGGCCTTCGGTGTCGTGGCGCAGTTGGGTCGTCGCGGCGATGTGGATCATGTGGTTCATCCGCCGGTTCCCCGCGCGGGAGAGCCGGTGGCGCACGATCTCTCCGGACGAGGCTTCGATGGGGGCGGTGCCGGTCCAGGACGCGAACCGGTTGCGGTCGGTGAACCGGGCGACGTCGCCAGTGTCAGCCAGGGTGCGGGCGGCCACGACGGGCCCAACGCCGGGTAGCTCCATCAGGGTCGACCCGGTCGCGGTGACCATCGTCTTGAGCTCGCGGGTGACGGCCTTGGCCTTTCTTCTCGATCGTCACGAGCTCGGCGATCTGTTCCGCGGCGAGCCGGCGGCGGATCTTCCCGGCCACGTCGCGTGGCTTGACCGTTGCTAGGATCCGCTTGGCTTGAGCGGAGCTGATGTTGCGCTTGGACCGTCCCGGAACCAGTTCCGCCAGCAGCCGGTGCACCCGGTTCACGCACTGGATCCGGGACCGGGTCAGCTCGGCCCGCCGGTCCACCAGCAACCTGAGGGCCTCGAGTTGGGCGTCGTAGGCCAGCACCCGCAGGCCCGGGTGCGCACCGCGACCACCGCGACCGCGTGCGCGTCGTGCGGGTCGGTCTTGCGGTTGTGGCCGGTGTCGAACATCCGTGCCCGGGCCGACAGCTTCGCCGGCACGTCCAGCACTGCCTCCCCGTCGGCCAGCAGCCGCTGCGCCAGGGGGCGGCCGGCGCCGTTGCTGCCCTCCACCGCCCAGGTCCGGTCCGGGTAGGCCGCCGTGCCTGCGCATCGCCGCGTACCCGGCCTTGTCCGTGGCGAACCGCCCGGTCGCCAACACCGTCTCCCGGTCGTCGACCACCTCGATAGTCGCCGACAGCTTGTGGGGATCGACCCCGATGAACACCCTCGCCATGAACCTCGCCTTCCGCCGTCATTGGTTGGTTGACGCCGGGCGGGCACTGCTACTACGAGCTGGGCAGACCCCTCTTCAGCCACACACCGGCACGGTGCCCGGCGGGAACGCAGACCGATAATGAGCCACACCGATCACGCTGGTGGGCAGCCGCGTGGAGAGCGTCCCGCCGAACACCTGGACCGAGTCTGGCCAGACACCGGCCCTGAAGGAAATCGTCTAGTAGCCGCGTTTCGCGCACGCAGGGGCAGGCATCAAGCGCCCAGATTGACGCTGTCGCAGCGTAAGCGGACGTGAACGCACTGCCCCAGCAAATGCCGGTTGGGCAGTGCGCCGACTCCTTGCGCTGCGGGCAATGGCCGCCACCGGCATGCGCCCGCGACAAATCGCCGATGCTCTGGGCATCAGCCAACCGGCGGTCCAGCCAACGGATGCTTGTTCAGAGGCGCTGACCGACGTTCACCCCGAGGTCCTCCTCGAGGCTGCTGCGCCGATCCTCACGCACATTGCCGAGGGACGCGGCTTCACTAGGTTGACCGTCTTCGGTTCCGTCGCCCGCCACAGCGCTCGCCAGGACTCCGACATCGACCTGCTCGTGGCACCGCCCCCCGAGCACGTCGATCGGACGACCTGCTCGACCGTGCGAGGACCTGTTCGAGCAAGTGCTCGGCCGCCCGAGGTCGACCTCTTCACCTACGGCGGCTTGAAGCCGGGACTCGATGACGACATCCCCCGCCAGGCGGTGCTGCTGTGATGGATCGCAAGACCGCCAAGGAGCTGCTCCACCTCCGCGACTGGCTCAAAGCACTCAGGAGATTGTGGACCTCGGCAAGGTCGCCTACCTTCCGCGAGGCCTGCTCCAGGAGGCCGGCGACTCGCTGATGATGAAGCTCGTGGAGGCATCGAACCGACTGTTGCCCCCGCGGCCTGTCCAGGTCCTTCAGGGTCCTTGTGGAGGCGCGATCGCGACCGGAACTGGCTCATCCACCAGTACGACGAGATCGACCGCGAGATCACGTGGACGACCCTCACACGGGGCTTCCCTCGATGGCGACAGGACCTGAACCAAGCCTTCGAATGGGCCGAGGGCTTCCTCGCCGAGGATGCCGGGACACACTGACAGACCAGCGCATCGCCGACCGAACCTTCGGATTCCCCTGATGCGCCGTGTCGCGAGGCGAGCGATCCGTGCACCAGCCCGTACACCAACTGGCCCCCGTCCATGGCGTTCCGATCCGTCCACCGCGCCCGATTTCGTGCTCAGCGCCGCACCCAATGAACCCCATCCGACCCCCGGTTGGACCCGGTCGGTTGGGGGTTCGAGTCCCTACGGGCGCACAATGTGAAGTCGCGGGACATCGTTGACAGGTGTCTCGCGACTTCGTTTGTGCCGGTGGTGCCTTCTTCTTGCGCCCGCCGCGTTGTGGGCTGCCTTTGGGTGGTCCGGGTGGTCGGCCCAGGGGTTGGTAGTCGCGGGTGGGGTCGAGGGTCAGGTCTCGGATGATCTCGCCGGTGTCGGAGTTGATCACGGTGATGTGTAGGTCGTGGACGAGGATCCGCACGGTGGTGGCGTTGTGTTCGTAGCCCCGGCCGATGTGGTGCAGGCGTCCGCCGTGGCGCAGGGTGACCCGCCCGGTCTTGTCGACCCTGTCGTGGCGGATCCGCCAGTGCCCGTCCCGGCCAGTGGGGGTGGCCTTCGAGCGTGCGGCATAGATCTGGGCGGGGGTCCGGCCGGCCAGTGAGCGGTGCGGCCGCTGGTGGTTGTAGACCTCGCGGAATGCGTCTAGCTGAGATTGCAGCTCGCTCGGGGGTGGTGGCCGGTGGTTGGGCGCGGAGCCACTTCTTCAGGGTCTGCTGGAAGCGTTCCACCTTGCCCTGAGTCTGTGGGTGGTTCGGTCGGCCGTTCTTCTGCTCGATCCCGAGGATGACCAGTTCTCGTTCGAAGTTGTTCGGCCCGCGCAGGAACCGGGTGGTGAACACCAGGCCGTTGTCGGTGAGCGTGGATGCGGGGATGCCGTGGATGTCGACGGCGGCGCGGAAGGTGGTGGTGACGACGTCGTCGTCGGTGACGGTTGTGTGTGCGGTGAGGCTGAGCACGTAGCGGGAGTGGTCATCGAGCCAGGTCAGGATCTCGGTGTCGGTGCCGTCGGTCAGGGGCCAGTGTGTGAAGTCGGATTGCCAGCACTCGTTGGGCAGGTCGGCTTCGAAGCGCAGGTAGCTGCGTTTAACCCGGTTCTTCGACACCCCCGCAGCGTTAACGATGACGCGAGACAGGGGTTAACAAAGTCGTGAAACAGGGCACCTCCGGGCGCACAACGTGGCTGGCTTCTCCCGGCTGGTACAGGAAACACCGGACCCGGTAGAGCACGCGAGCATTCGATGGATGGCTCCGGCGGAGCTGGATACATTGGCTTGGGCACCAGCCGAATCCCGCCATCGCGGTCATTCGAGCCGAACGCGCCGCGTGAAGTAACGCCTCGTCGACCTTGTCCGACTCCATCGCTCCTCGATCCTGACCGCACGACGCCGTCTCCGGAAACCACCAAGAGGGCGGCGCTCGGGTGCCAGGCGGCTCGAGCGTGCGGATCGTCGGTGTTCGGACTGCACCCTTCAAGGCCCATCTTGGAGGTTCCACGATCGTGTCGGAGGGAGACGCTGATCGGATGTTGCTACGAGGCAACCGAGACAGCCGAGGAGGGCCCGACCATGACCAACGACGACGAACTCAGCGGGATGCAGACTGCTGACCCCGCCGACATCGAATACATGTTCGCCCAAACATCCACCGGGCTCCTCGTCAACCGGACCGCGTGACGCTGCGCGCGTCTCGCCCACCACCTTGTGGTTCTCGGATCGACCCGACCGCCTCACGGGACATGTCCCGACCGAGGAGTCGTGGCGTCGTGGGGCGTCGGCGACGACAACTTCGCCGAGAACCCACCAAACGCATTGCTGTCGATCTTCGAAGTGGACTGGGTGAACGACGTCGTCGTCGTCCTCCGCGAACCCGTCCTCAGCGAGGGCGACCTCACCTACGCCATCGACGTCACCGACGGCGAACTCTCCACCTCATCAGGACCCTCGAGCTATTCATCGACATGATCGGGCGACCGATGTCGCCGGTGTCGGTCGCCGGCGTTGGGCGCCGAGGCCGACGCCGCGGCCAACGACGCGCCCGGCGACGCTGACCGCGGCGGCCACCCCTTCACACCAACATCATCAACACGAACACCAAGGCGGTTTTACGGGGTCAGTGCAACGGGTGGTTGTCAGAGTACTTCGTTGAGGGCTTCGGCGGGGGTTCGCCAGCCGAGGGTCTTGCGGGGTCGGCGGTTCATCTGGGCGGCGACTGCTTCGAGGTCTGCTGGGGTGTGGATGGCGAGGTCGGTGCCCTTGGGGAAGTACTGGCGAAGCAGGCCGTTGCTGTTCTCGTTGGATCCTCGTTGCCAGGGCTGTGGGGATCGCAGAAGTAGACGGCCATGTCGGTGGCGTCGGTGATGCGGGCGTGGCGGGCCATCTCGCGCCCTGGTCCCAGGTCAGCGAGCGGCGTAGGTGCTCGGGAAGCCCGGCAGCCTGGGTGATGATCTGGTTGGCGACGTTGGCTGCGGTCTGATCGCTGCCCACGTGCAGCAGCATCAAGAACCGGGTGGAGCGTTCGACCAGGGTGCCGATCGCCGAGGCGTTGTTCTTGCCGACGATCAGATCACCCTCCCAGTGCCCCGGGATGGCCCGGTCAGCGACCTCGGCCGGCCGTTCGCTGATCATCACCATCCCTGACATCCGTCCCCGACGTTCCACCCGACCGTGCTGTTTGCGCACCGTCCGCCCGGTGCGCAGCGCCCGATGCAGTTCCCGGCGCAACTCACCGCGGCCCTGCACGTAGATCGCCCGGTAGATCGTCTCGTGGCTGACCCGCATTCCCTCATCATCGGGGAAGTCCAGTCGCAGCCGAGCCGTGACCTGCTGCGGGCTGCAGCGGTCGGCAAGCCTGGCCTGCACCTCCGCGTGTAGCCGCGGGTTGGCCGCCAACTTGGTCAGCTTGGTCGGCGAGCCTGGCCGGCAGCTCGTTCGTGGGCCCGGACCGGCTCGTAGCGTCGCCGCCGGTTGCCCGGGTTGCGGGCAAGCTCACGGCTGATCGTCGAGGGAGCCCGACCCAACTCCGCGGCGATCGCCCGGATCGAACGGCCCTCAGTGAGCCCGACATGGATCTGCAACCGGTCGCGCAACGACAACCGATGCCCCGGTCCCCGATGAACATCGGCGTCACTCACATCACGTAATCGCACCCCGCCAGCCGTGGCGAGGCGTGGGCGGGCGTGGCTGCACCGGCTGTCTGGCCGAGCAGGCCCGCACCGAGGGCTGGACCCACGAGCACTACCTGGCCGCGGTCCTCTCCGCTGAGGTGTCCAGCCGGGAAGCGTCGGGGTCCGAGACCCGGATCCGTGCGGCCCGGTTCCCGGCCCGCAAGAGCCTCGAGGAGTTCGACTACGACCACGCCCGCGGACTCAAGCGGGAGTCGATCGCGCACCTGGGCACCCTGGACTTCGTCACCGCGAAGGACAACGTCGTGTTCCTGGGCCCGCCTGGGACCGGGAAGACGCACCTGGCCACCGGGTTGGCGATCCGGGCCTGCCAAGCCGGGCACCGGGTGCTGTTCAACACCGCCGCCCAATGGGTCACCCTCCTCGCCGACGCCCACCACGACGGACGCCTGCAAGCCGAGCTCAGCCGGCTGGGCCGCTACCCGCTGATCGTGGTCGACCTATGCCGAGACCGCGACTATGCCGAGGGGCGTGCGTTGCGGTTCGCGGAGGTGTGAACTCGTAGGCCCTTTCCCGCTTGAGGGTTCCGGTGGTCTCGGCATAGTTGCGCGGTGAGAGCAGCCTCGAATCGTGGGGGCACCGTGCTCCCCTTGAGGGAGGCGAGTGTGATGGGAAGTCCGCGGAGGAAGGCCGGTTTGCTGGCGCCGCATGTCGAGGACTATCGGGCGTGGTTGACCGATCGGGGTTACACGCCGGGGACGGTCACCAACATGCTCAAGGACTTGGGCCAGGTCGGTGTGTGGCTCTCGTCGGAGGGTCTGGATGTGTCGCAGTTCAACGAGGAGCGGGCGTCGGCGTTTCTGACCGCCCGGCGGGCGGCTGGTTGCCGGCACGTCCCGGGCACTCGTGCGATGGTGCCGCTGTTGACCTATCTGCGTGGGGCCGACGTCGTCGCGCCCCTCGAGCCGGCAGTCACGCCGTTGGGTCAGCTGCTCGTGGAGTACCGCTCGTGGATGGTCCAGGAACGGGGCCTGGCGGCTATGACGGTGCTGCGGTATGAGAACACCGCACGTCGTCTCCTGCAGGAACAAGCAATGAAGGGTGATGTCTTCGAGCCCTCGGCCCTGACCGGGGTGGACGTCAACGCGTTCCTGCTCCGGGAGTGCGGCCGGGTGTCGAGTGGGTCGGCCAAGGGACGGGTCGGTGAGCTCCGTTCGATCCTGCGGTTCCTGTATTTGCGGGGCATCACACCGTTACGGCTTGGGACGGCGGTGCCTCCGGTGGGTGGCTGGCGGTTGGCCACCCTGCCGCCACCGGCCATGTCCGCCACGGACATCCAGCGGCTGCTGGATAGCTGCGACCGCGGCAGCGCTGTCGGGATCCGGGACTTCGCGATCATGATGCTGGTCGCACGTCTGGGCTTGCGCTCGATCGAGGTGGCGCGCCTGGAGCTGGGCGATGTGAACTGGCGGGCCGGTGAACTCATAATCCGCGGCAAGGGCGGCCGCCAGGACCGACTCCCACTGCCCGCGGAGGTCGGTGAAGCCTTGGTCGGCTACTTGTCCGCAGGCCGCAACCCGCAGGATGCCAGGCAGCTGTTCCTGAGGTGTCGAGCTCCCCGCGGACCCATCCGCCCGGACCTGGTCGGTGACGTCGTGGAACGAGCTTGTCTTCGAGCCGGCCTGCCACACGTGGGACCGCACCGGCTCCGGCACGCACTTGCCGGTGAGCTGCTGCGCCAAGGAGCTGGCCTGGTCGCGATCAGCCAAGTCCTTCGTCATCAGGATCTGGCGACCACGGCCCTCTACGCCAAGGTCGACCTGGGCACACTGCGCCAGGTTGCGCAGCCCTGGCCAGGGACAGCCCGATGAGCCCGTTGGAGCAGGCCCTCGCGGACTACCTGCAACTGCGTCATTCGCTCGGTCACGAACTGGCCGAGGCTGCCTGGCTGCTGCCGAAGTTCGTGGCCTACCTCGACGCCCACGACTTGCGGACCGTGACGATCGAGGCTGCGCTGGAATGGTCCCAACAATCGGCGACCGGGACGGTGACGACCGTCGGGCCAAGGCGGATGACCGCGGCTCGTGGCTTCGCCCGCTACCTCTCGGGCATCGACCCGGGCACTGAGGTGCCGCCGTTCGGGTTGATGGCGAACCGGGCGCGATGGCGCCAGCCGTTCATCTATTCCCCGGCCGACATCGACGCAGTGATGGACCAGGCCCGCGGTTCGATCGCGTCACCGCTGCGGGCGGCGACCTACGAGACCCTGATCGGGCTGCTGGCCGCCAGCGGGCTACGGATCGGCGAGGCCATCAAGCTCGACCGCAGCGACGTTGACTGGGCCGAGGGAGTGTTGCTGATCCGGGAGTCGAAGTTCGGTAAGTCCCGGCTGGTTCCCCTGCACACCACCAGCATGCAGGCGCTCACCGACTACGCCCACCTGCGTGATGTTCTCCAGCCAAGACCGACGGAGCCGAGCTTCTTCGTGTCTTTGACTCGCAAGCGTCTGCTCTACGCCGTGGTGGGTCAGACCTTCCGCAGGCTCGTCGACGACGCGGGGGTCGGAGCCGGTGCACCGTCGGCTCCGAGGCTTCACGACCTGCGTCACAGCTTCGCGGTCCGCACCCTGCTCGGCTGGTATCGCGCCGATGAAGACGTGCAGGCCAAGCTCCCGTCACTGTCGACCTACCTCGGGCACCGCGAACCAGCCTCGACCTACTGGTATCTCTCGGCCGCCCCTGAGCTGCTCGCGCTGGCCGCTGCCCGGCAGGACACTGCCTGGGCTTCAACCCGGCAGGAGGTTCAGTCATGACTCTGATCGCACCGACGCTGCAAGCGTTCTTCACCGACCGGCTCGCCAAGCAGCGCCAAGCCAGCCCCCGCACCATCGCGGCCTACCGCGACACCCTGCGGCTACTGCTCGGGTTCGTGCACCGCCAGACCGGGACGATGCCCGCTCGGCTCGACTGGGACGACCTGGACGCCACCGTGATCTCCGCGTTCCTGAACTACCTGGAAAGCGAACGTCACAACAGCATCCGGACCCGCAACGTCCGACTCACGGCGATCCGCTCACTGTTCTCCTACGCCGCGTTGCGTCACCCCGAGCACGCTCTCCTCATCCAGCGTGTCCTGGCCATCCCACCGAAGCGGTTCGACAAACGGATCGTGACGTTCCTGACCGCACCCGAAGTCGACGCCCTCATCGCAGCCCCTGACCAGTCCCGTTGGGAAGGACGACGAGATCGAGTCCTGATGCTGCTGGCCATCCAGACCGGGCTGCGGGTCTCCGAGCTCACCGGACTCAACTGCAGCGACGTCACCCTCGGGACCGGCGCAAACGTCCGCTGCGAGGGCAAGGGACGCAAGCAACGAGCAGTCCCCCTCACCACCCCCGTCGCCGGGCTTCTTCAAGCCTGGCTCAGCGAACGGGCCGGTCGACCGGACGACCCACTGTTCCCGACCCGCACCGGACGACGACTCAGCCGCGACGCCGTCGCGCTGAGGGTCAGCACCCACGCAGCAACAGCCGCGCAACACTGCCCATCCCTGGCAGGCAGGAAGATCCACCCACACGTCCTGCGCCACAGCTGCGCCATGTCCCTGCTGCACGCCGGCGTCGACACCTCCGTGATCGCCCTCTGGCTCGGCCACGCCAGTGTCCGGTCCACCGACGCCTACGTCCACGCCGACATCAGCATCAAAGAGAAGGCCCTCGCTCTCACCACCCCCGCGGCGGCCAAACCCGGCCGCTACCGCCCACCAGACAAGGTCTTGGCGTTCCTCGAGAGCCTGTAACTATGCCGAGCCCAGCGCAGCCCGCCCACTGCAGACCGGCCCCCGCCTCGCGCGTTCGCGGACCATCAGGCCGATGCCTCGGCATAGTCGCGGTCTCGGCATAGATCGACCTATGCGGACATCCGCATAGGTCGACGAGGTTGGCTACATCCCCTTCGAGCCCGAGGCCGCGAATCTGTTCTTCCAACTCGTGTCCTCCCGCTACGAACGGGCCTCCCTGATCGTCACGAGCAACAAACCGTTCGGGCGCTGGGGCGAGGTGTTCGGCGACGATGTCGTGGCCGCGGCCATGATCGACCGACTCGTCCACCACGCCGAAGTCATCGCCCTCAAAGGCGACAGCTACCGACTCCGCAACCGAGACCTCGGCGGCCGACCACCAGCCGCCACCACTGACCAAGACTGACCAACAACAACCGAGGCAGGTGGCTCAATATTCGACCGCAGAAACTGGCTCAACATTCAGCCGCAGTTGACATCCGCTAGCTTCACCCAGCCATGCGGTTGGTGGCGGCGTGGCTGCTGGAAGGAGTGAGGAGCTCCAGTGTGAGGTGGGGCCTTGCCCCCGGTTCTTGACCCGTGGCCTATGCGCGACGACACTGGCCGCGCACACACCGTGCTCGGCGGACACCCCCGCCCAGAAGCCGCGCACGAGTGACGGCCGGGCACAGCTGGCGAGCTGGCCGACATCGAGGAGACCCAGATGGCCACGCCACGAGCGACAGGATCTGGTTCTGGGGACAAGACCGAAACGACCACACTGCCGCCCAAGGGCGCGAGACTCTCCGGCGGCTTGGAGCGTGCGGCTTGGACTGTCCTCGAGCGTCGATGGCTCCTGTTCCCGGGTGTCCTCGCTATCTACCTGCTCACTGCGACCTATGGCACAACCAGCATTGACATCGGAGCTGCGGAAGTGCCGGCATGGTCCTTGGCGACCAGTGGGCAGCTGGAGCTGGTGTCGAATCCGTACCCGGATCTTCCTTGGTTCTTCGAACACAACGGCAGCGTGTACAGCGATCGCTTCCCCGGCGCCATTGTCTTCATTGCTCCCGCCTACTGGGTGGCCGCACAGCTGGGGTTCGACGAGTTCTCTCGAGTACCGGGTGCGATCACAGCCGCCGTTGTGAGCGCATGCGCCGTGCTGGTGATGAACGAGGTGTACGGCCTGACTCTGGCCAGCCGGCGGGCCGTTCATGTCGCGACGCTCTTCACGGCCTTCGGAACGGGTGCATGGTCGGTCTGCGCACATGCCCCGTGGTCACACTCACTGGACTTCCTGCTTCTCGCCCTGGGGTTGTGGGCTCTGGCCAAGGATCGGATCGTGTGGGCAGGGTTGACCTTCGGGGGCGTCGTACTCACGAGGCCACAGTGGGCGATCGCACTGGCAGTCCTGGGCATCTCACTGAGCCTGTTTCAGCGATCGGTCCTGCCAGCAGTGAAGATCGCCCTTGGCATGCTGCCTGGAGTCGCACTTCTCTTCGCCTACAACGGGATCCTGTTCGGTCGGTGGGGGCCCTCCAACGGGCAGGAGCTTGGCGGGAGTGTCAGCGCGGAGTGGACCGCGCTCCCCCTCAATATCCTCGGAGGACTGCTTTCGCCGACTCGAGGGTTGGTCTTCTACTACCCGATCGTGCTCGTCGGCTTCATCATGCTGCCGCGCGTCTTCCCAGCAGCGTCGGCGTGGCAGAAGGCTGCGACCATCGGCGGAACGTGCGGGATCATCGTTCAACTTCTGCTCAACCGGTACAGCGGAGGCGGCACCTTCTTCGGGCCGAGACTGTGGATCGAGCCACTCGTGCTGTGGGCTCCGCTCCTGGCGGTCACAGTGCAGAAGTACTCAGTCGACCATCCGAGATCCAAGGTTGTGCCACTCATGCTCCTCTTCGGAGTCGTGCTTCATGGAGCAGGAGCGATTCTGCTGCCCTTCTGAGCCGAAAGACCCCTAGCAGGCAAAGGCCTTGCAGCATCGGCGCCCCGGCGTGGGTCCCTACCTCAGCCGTCGCATGTTCTGATGCGTGTCGGGCTCCGGCCAACGTCTCGCACCACAGGAACCAGCGCCACCATCGGTTCTCGTCGGTCCAGCTGAGCTCGGCGCTTGACCTCGTAGGGCTCGCCCTGACCTTCGTCGTCTGGCGACCGTTGCTTGACTCGCTCCTCTTGTGAGCCCGCACGCAGTTTCAGCGTTCGGGCTGCTCAGCAGGACGACTTGCACTGCATGCGACCTCAGACTGAGTGGGGCCTCGTGACGGGCCAGCCCCAGGCCTCATGACTATCCGCCCCTGAAGCCACGTCAACCCCGCGGCGCCCCCGCCATCTCCCGGATGGCCGCCTCGAACGATGTCGTGGGCACCGACGCCTGGACGCCCGTCCGCTCCGGGAACCGCAGGACCAGCGGCTGTACGAGACTCTCCGGGGACTCGGCGATACACAACGGGAACCCGGCGACGGAGTACGCGGGAGACGGACGCCACCAGAGTCGACGATGGTCACCGTCGAGCCTGCGCGGACGATCGTCACCCTCGGTCCACCGGCCCCGGCTCCCTTCCCGGCCCCAGCCTCAAGACGTCCGCCTCCGCCAGCGCCATTCGCGCCGCATCCACGTTATGCAGGTAGTCGCGCCTCGTGTCCGGGCTCACGAACAGCCGCACGGGTTGGCGCAGCATCGCCGAATCCACCAGAGCCGGGACCAGCCCCTTCCGGCGCAACCGCCCACCGGCGAGGCCGTAGATGTTGGTGAACCGGCACGAGAGGGTCCGCATCGTGCCCGACTCGTGCAGGCGGCCAACGATCCCCTCCTGGAGCAGCTTCTCCCGCCCGTACGGCGTGATCGGTGCCGGCGGCGTCACATCCGTGATCAACCCGTCCCCATGCCCCCCGTACAGCCCTCCCGCGGACGAGGCGAACAGGAAGCAGTTGCCCATATCCGGGCTGGCCTCGCGCGCGAGGGCAGCCACTACGGCCTCCAGCGCCTCCGTCTCGGCCGACATCGCCTCCTCGGACGCCCCCACCGACCCCCTACCGGCCGCCCACACGAGCGTGATCGGCGAGGCCGATGCGCGTGCTGCCTCCGCCGCACGCCAGTACTCAGCGACTCGATCCGCCACCTGCACCGGGGTCCCCCCAAGGCAGTTCCATCCGCGACGAAGTCCTCACCCCGCGCTCGCAGCACCTCGCAGAAGCCGCTGCCCAGCACCCCGGAGGCACCCGCGATCAGCCTCATCGGGCCGGACCCACCTCGCCCGCCGCCAGTAGGTGCGTGCCAAGCACGTGTAGCGCCCGCGCCAACGGGGGGTCCACCCGAACGTAGACCGGCCGCCCGACAGTGTTCCGCACAGCTTGCCCCACGTACTCGGCCACCACCGCCACCGCGACGAAGAGGCCACCAAGGAGCACCAGCATCGCGACGAACACCGAGGTCCAACCCGGCACGGGGATCTCTCCGCTGAGCCGCTGGATGATCACCCACCCGCCCACCAGCAGCCCCACGATTGCGACCAGCACCCCCGCCCCCGCGATCAACCGCAGAGGCCGGGTCCCGCTGCTGACGACCAGACGCCACAGGTGGCTGACCAGGCGACGGTAGTTGTACGACGACTCGACTGATTCGGCGCGCAACTGCACCGGGCATGCCGAGGGGGTCCCGCAGGTCCACGACAGGGCGATATCAAGGAAGACGTTCTCCCCCGCATAGGCGCAGGCTGAACGTGCCAGCCCGCCCTCGATCAGCCGGAAGCTGTGGAACCGGACTGGGACCCCTGAGATCGACCGCGCCACACGCCCGGAAGCCCACGAGCCGGCGTTGCGTACCGGACCGTGCGGCCGCGCGTTGGTCGGAGCCGCGTACACCAGCGGGGTCCGGTTCTGCCCCGCAGTGGCCAGCAGGTCCCGGATGAACCGCGGATCGTGCTGACCGTCCTCGTCCATCGTCACGACCCAGTCACCATTGGTCGAGACGATGCCCGCGATCGTCGCAGGGTGCTGGCCGAAGTTGCGCGACAACCACACGACCCGCACCCGCTCATCGAGATCCGCAAGACCCGCGAGGGCATTGAGCGCATCGACAGGGAGCTCAGGGTTGTCGCAGACCAGGATCAGCTCCTGGAGGCCAACCTGCACCGTGGGCACGGGGCTGACATCGGCGCAGACCTCGAGGATCTCGCGGCAGGTGGTCGCCAGCGCCGGGCCGGCGCGGAACACCGGGATCACCACGCTGAGGGTCTGCGTCACCATCGGTCGAAACTCCTAGGTCGGGCGTCGTCCTGCGTCACAGTATCCGCAGCAGATGCACAACCCCGAGGCCCTCACGCCTTCCGCGCCGTCAGCAGCAGCGAGACGCCCGATCGTTTCCCGACCGGGACCACCCGTTCCAACGCGATGATCCCCTTCAGAGCCGTGTTGGTGAGCCGCCCCGGCTCCTCGAGCTCGCTGCCCTGGTTGGCCCGGCGACGCCGCAGCGCGACCACCGGGCGCAGCAGCACGTTCCACGACCGGATGGAGATGTCGCTGAATCCGGCGTCCGCGATCAGGGTGAGCAGCTCGGCCCGCTCGTACCGGCGCACGTGGTCCACGGCCTCGTCGTGGGCCGACCAGAGCCGCATGTCCGCCGGCACGGCCACGAGCAGCGTCCCGCCTGGGCGCAGGCACCTGAAGATCTCCCGCGCCGCCGCCGCGTCGTCCTCGATGTGCTCGAGCACGTCGTAGGCGACCACCAGGCCCAGCGAATCGTCGGCCAGGGGCAACTTCGTCGCGTCGCCGCGGACCACGGTCAGGCCCCGCTGCCGCGCCATGTCCGCACCCGTCTCGGAGAACTCGAGGGCCAGGCAGTCCCAGCCAGCGTCGACCAGGACCCGGGTGTTGCCGCCCGCGGCCGCCCCGACGTCCATCGCCCAACCACCGGGTCGCAGCCCCTGGATCTCGGACCTGATGATGTTGCGCCGCTCGGCGAACCACCAGTGCCGGTCCTCGATCTCCCCCAAGCTTCGGATCGCGTCGCTCTGCACGCCGCACAGTATGGCGGTTCAGGCGACGTTCGGTGGCTGCCGCACCCGCTCGCGAAATGGAACTCACAGCCGTCAGAAGCTGACGGACCTCGCTGGCACGGACCGCTGTCGGCGCGGCGCGCAGTCGTCAGCCTCGGCCGCCCCGTCAACGCGGCCCTGACGGCTCGCAGCTCGGCGGCAGCCCCGGCCGCCCCGCCCTCGCTACCCCAGGAACTCGCGCCACCACCGGTCGACCAGCTCCGGGTGCTCCATCTGGGCCACGTGCCCGGAGTCGGGGATGACCATCACGTGCGCCTCCCGGAACTCCTTGGTGGCCCGGTGCGCCGCCTTCGGGTCCACGAGCTTGTCCCGGCGCCCGTAGACCAGCAGCGTCGGCGCCTCGACCCGCCCGGCGAGCGCCCACGGGCGATCCGGCCCCCGGTCCAGATACGTCGCCAGCAGGCTCTGCGTCGATCCCACGAACACCTCGCGAAGCCAGGGCAGCTCGTCGCGGCGCCGCGCCTCCTCCTCGGCCTCGGCCCGGCGCTGCGGGTGCAGCCGCGACGGGTCGGCGAAGCACAGGTCGAAGGTGGCCTTCACCCGCTCGTGGGCACCCACCTTCTGGTACCGGTCGAACAGGCCCTTGCCCAACCCCGGCATCGCCATCACCGGGATGTGCACGTTCGTCAGCCGCGGCTTCAGGTCCGGCAGTGCGGGTGAGATCAGGGTCAGGGTGCGCACCAGATCCGGACGAAGTGCCGCCACCTGGACCGCCACCGCCCCGCCCATCGAGTTGCCGAAGAGGTGCACCGCCTGGCCCGGGGAACAGCGCCTCGATCGTGGCGACCGTCGCCCGCGAGTGTGCGGCGATGGAGAAGTCCTCATCGGCCAGCGGCTCGGTGGCACCGAACCCGGGCAGGTCCGGCGAGACGCACTCGAGCCGGTCGGACAGCATCTCGGCCAGGTCCACCCAGTTCAGGGAGTTGCCGCCGAGGCCATGGATGAGCACAGCAGGCTCGTGCGGCCCGGCGCCCCGCACCGGCGTGCGCCGTACGGCGATCTCGCCGACATCGGAGGTCGACAGAAACTCGACGGGCGCTGGAGCCGGGAACGCGGCCGGGCATCTCATGGCCACGCGTTCGGCAGTCATGGCTTCGAGGGTACGACCCGCACGCCGCTGGCCGCCATCCGCGGACCACCAATCCGCCGAAGAGGCGGTTGTTGTGGGCTCCACGCAGCAACGCCTCGCGAGTGTTCAGCAGTGGCGTAGGAGAGCAGCCCGTTTGGCGCCGCTGGCATGGGCCGGGATCCCGCTACGGGCCAGTTCCGCGATCTCGTCGGCGACCACTCCCACGGTGACGGGCTCCCCCGTTGATCGCCGACTCATCGGCCATCATCGCCATCCTGCGCGACGAGACGGAGGGCGCATGGGTCACCCATACCTGGTTCGAGGGAGCCGGGCGATGCCCTCGGCAGCGGCCTTCATCGTAACCGCTGCGGCGGTCGATCGAGTCGGCACCTGTGCCCAGCCGACGGCTCGACGAGCTGTTGAGGGCTGCCCTTCACCCGGTCTTCGGAACGAAATGCGCGTCCACCTACCTCAACCGGGTGCGGGCGGAGTTCCGGGACGCAGGGTGCACGGTGGAGTCCAAGCTGGAACTGCGCGACGGGGCGCGCAAAGCGGCTCGCGCGAGGTCGGGAAGGTCGGCGGTGGCGTCGTGACCAGCTCTACTGCCCCAGCTCCACGAGCAGCCGGACAAACGAGTCAGTCGACGCCTTGATCTGTTCGTAGGCCAATGGGTGCAGGCCCATGCCCAGGACGTGCGGGTCAGGAACGTCGTCCGGGTGCGTGGCATCGGGATCGGGAGCCGAGCGCCCGCCTTGTTGCCTCGCCGGAGCCCGCACTTCGGCCGGTGCCGCTTCGCCTTGCGCCGGATCGCCGCGCGCCGCGGATCGGCTGGCTCGGCGCCTCAGCCCGAACCGGCGCCCCTGGTGCTCGGCGGGGCCCGCCGGGGCGGACACGTCGGGTGACGCGGTGGCCATTCCGCGAGCGGCGTCCATCTCGCTGAGCAGCCACTCCAGTCGCGCGCTCGGCTCGACAGGCAGGGCCTGGACGTCGGCTCGTAGGTCGCCCTCCGGGAAGCCATCCGCCCACGCCGGCGCACCTGGTACCGCGGCACCCCTGCGCTCCGGAGCGCCGGCCCCGGAGACGCCGGCACGCTCACGAGCAGCCGTCACCATCCCGGCCTCAACGAGCCAGTCGGCGATCCGACCCGCCTGCCTGAGCGTGAACATCCTGCTGCGCGCGGCTGGCGCCAGTTCGGCGATCGCACCCCGGTGGTCGCGCGCCGCGGGGAGGATCAGGTCCGCCCACTCGATGAGCTCCGCGGTCACGGGCTGGGAGCGATGCTCCGCGGCGTGCCCGACCAGGGCTGGTGCCACCGAGCAGCCGGGTGACCCCAGCGGGGCCGCGGTCCCCGCCGACCGGACATCGATCCCCGTGAGTCCGGGCGACCCCTCGACGGCCCCGCGCAGCAGCGCCTGCGCCGACGCCGACCGGCAGATGTTCGCAGTGCACACATACAGAACCCGCACGTTGCCTCCCCCAACGGACCCTATCCACAGATCGCAGTCCGCGGGCTTCCAGCCAAGCCCACTGGCGGCAAGAGTGGCCCGGTACCGCGCACCATCGACTGGTCCCCGCCTGGGTCCCCGTTCACCCTGGCCAACGTTGCGCCCCTGGGCGTCACCGCCGCGATGCTGCGGGGGGCCGAGGTCCTTCGGGGATGCGTACTTGACGGCCCCGTCGGCCTCACCGATCACACCGGCTTCCTCCGAGGCTGGCGGCGGCCCATGAGGCCGCCGCCAACTCCGGGGGTGTCCGAAGTCGGGCGTCCAGCGCCTCCGGAGCCCGGGACGGCCTGGCTCGGCCCCGGCTGCCCGCCGGAGCTGAGCCAGGTCGCGCGGATCACCGGGGCAGGCGGCCGGGGCAGGCGGCCCGGGCCGACCCGGGTGCTGCGATCACAACCACGGTTCAGTACGAGGGCTGCTCCAACCCTGAGCCCGTCGGCGGCGCAGCGCGCCCCACGCCCGATCCGCACCACAGCCGCGTCGGGCGAGCACCCCCGAGGGCGCACTCGATCCTGATGTTTCACGGCCCGTCGCGCAGAGGGCTGATCGACATCGCACCCCAAGCTGCTGTTGCCCGCCTCAGGCGCACCGGGCCAACAACGCATTCGGATGCGAACCCAGCCGCCCCCGCAACCCGCCACCCGTGGAACATCACTTCCGAGTGCGTACGCGCCAGCGACCGGGGTTCCTGGGGCCGTAGGCCGCGGCCACCGCGAGCGCCCGGGGCGACGCGGCATCGGGACCCTGCGTCGCGGGGTCGCCCGCAACCGCAGGGCGGGGGGCTCGGCACGGACGCACCTCACCGCCCGGCCACCTGGCCGCCGACACCCCGACCACCCCTTCGTGGCTGGTTGGGCGGCTGAGCAGCGGCGACCGGACAGCGGATCGCGCCCGACAAGCCCCGGCTGATCGAGCCGGCTGACCGGGCACCACACCACCGCCTGCCCGTGGGCCCGGCCAGGGCCGGGTTCGCCACCAGCGCAGCCCATGTGACCTCCCGTCCCCAGCCCCGGCGCTAAGATCGGCCCTATGTCAGTGATGACCGATCGCTCCGGGCGCCTGCCGCGCCAGGAGCGTCGTGCGCAGTTGCTGGACGCTGCCCGAGACGCCTTCGTCCAGCTGGGCTACCACGCGGCCGGCATGGACGCGATCGCCGAGCGCGCCGGGGTTTCCAAGCCCGTGCTCTACCAGCACTTCCCGGGCAAGCTCGAGCTGTACCTCGCGGTCCTCGATGAGAGCAGCGACTCGCTCGTCGACCGGGTTCGGGTCGCCCTGGACTCCACCCACGACAACCGCAAGCGCGTCCGCGCCACGTTCGAGGCCTACTTCGACTTCGTCGCCCACGACGCCGGCGCCTTCCGCCTGATCTTCGAGTCCGACCTCACCAACGTCCCGCAAGCGGCCAGCCGCGTCGCGCGCACCAACGAGACGTGCGCACAGTTGATCGCCGAGGTGATCCGCGAGGACACGGAACTCGACGAGGACACCACCATGCTGCTGGCCAGCGGCCTGCTCGGCATGGCCCAGACCGCCGCGCGGCACTGGCTGCACTCCCCCGCCCCGATCTCCCAGCAGGACGCCGCCAAGGCCATGTCGTCCCTGTCCTGGCGTGGCATCTCGGGGTTCCCGCTCACCCAACCCCCCAACTCGCCGAAGAGCTAGAGAGGATCCACCGTGGAGGTTCGAATCGGAATCCAGGACGCAGTCCGCGAGCTCGTGCTGGAGAGTCCCGACACCCCGGACGCTGTGGCCAAGAAGGTGGCTGCGGCGCTGAAGGCCGACGGCCTGCTCGACCTGGTCGACGAGAAGGGCCACCGCGTGGTGGTTCCGGCCGCCAAGCTGGCCTACGTCGAGATCGCCGCCGCAGAGGTGCGCAAGGTCGGCTTCGCCTCGGCCTGAGCTCGAACCCCCTACGCCGCCAGGCCCAGGGCGTTCATCCGCTCGACGTGCGCGTTGGTGAGGCGTTCCAGCAGACCGATCAGGTCCAGCTGCGAGGACACCGAGTCGTTGAGGATCAGGTCGGCGAGCCCATCGTGCTCGGCGGCCACCGTCTGCGCCTGCGACAGCATCTCGCCCAGCAGCCGGCGGCCCCACAGGGCCAGGCGCCCGGCCAGACGCGGATCGGCGGCGATCGCCGCCCGGACCTCCTCGATCACCACCTCCGTCTGCCCCAGCTCGCGGCAGACCTCGAGCACCAGCGCCGCGGTCTCCTCGTCAAGCACCGCGCCGACCTCCCGGTAGAAGTCGGTGCTGATCGAGTCGCCGACGTAGGCCTTCACGAGCCCCTCGAGCCAGTCGCTGGGCGCGGTCTTGCGGTGGTAGGCCTCCAGCGGCTCGAGGAACTCCGACATCGCTGCGTCGGGGTCGGCCCCGAGCTCGACCAGGCGGGCGCGCAGCAGCCGGTAGTGCTGGAACTCGCCCTGCGCGATCTCTGCGATCCGGGTCCGCTTGGCCAGCGTCGGAGCAAGCGCCGATTCGGTCACGAGCCGCTCGAAGGCCAGGTACTCACCGGCCCCGAGCAGGCCCAGCATCTCGACCACGCCCTGTCGGTAGGTGGGATCCGACAGCGATGGGCGCACCGGCTGCTCCGCGGCTGCCGTCCCTCCCGCAGAGGTGGACGTGCCGGTGCTCCTGGCGGGTTCGGTGGTCATGAGAGGACGGTAGCCCGATCCGCACCTGTGGAGAAGGTAGAATCGACCCACTACTGAGGAGAGATTTGACAACCTTCACTGACTTGGGCGTCGTTGAGCCCATCACTGCTGCCCTGGGCGAAGCCGGGATCACGGACGCGTTCCAGATCCAGGAGCTGTGCATCCCGCAGGCCCTCGAGGGCCGCGACCTCATCGGGCAGGCCAAGACCGGCACCGGCAAGACGCTCGGCTTCGGCATCCCGCTGCTGCAGAGCATCCCGTCGCCGAACACGCCCGAGTACGCAGAGCTGTCCCCGGCGGAGCAGCGCTCCCCCAAGGCCCTGATCGTCGTCCCGACGCGCGAGCTGTGCGTCCAGGTCGCCTCCGACCTCACGCAGGCCGGCGCCAAGCTGGGTGCCCGCGTCCTGGCCGTGTACGGCGGGCGCGCCTACGAGCCGCAGGTCGATGCCCTGGCCAAGGGCGTTGACGTCGTCGTCGGGACACCCGGACGCCTGATCGACCTGGCCCGCCAGCGCCTGCTGAACCTCGGCGACGTGAGCGTCCTGGTCCTCGACGAGGCCGACGAGATGCTCGACATGGGCTTCCTGCCCGACGTCGAGCGGATCGTCTCGATGCTCCCGGCGACCCGCCAGACCATGCTCTTCTCGGCCACCATGCCGGGGCAGATCATCTCGCTGGCACGCCGCTACATGACCCAGCCGACCCACATCCGGGCGCTGAACGTCGATGACGACTCGGCCATGGTCAGCGAGGTCGAGCAGCACGTGTGGCGGGTCCACCCGCTGAACAAGGTCGAGATCCTCGCCCGCGTCATGCAGGCGGAGTCCCACGGCCCGTCGATGGTCTTCTGCCGGACGAAGCGCCGCGCACAGGCCGTCGCCGACGAGCTGACCGAGCGTGGCTTTGCCGCCGGCGCCGTCCACGGCGACCTCGGTCAGGGCGCGCGCGAGCAGGCCCTGCGTGCCTTCCGCAACGGCAAGGTCGACATCCTCGTCGCCACCGACGTGGCCGCGCGCGGGATCGACGTCGAGGGCGTCACGCACGTCATCAACTACGAGTGCACCGACGACGAGAAGACCTACCTGCACCGCGTCGGCCGCACGGCGCGCGCCGGCGCTTCGGGCGTCGCGATCACGTTCGTGGACTGGCAGGACGTGCCCCGCTGGCAGCTGATCAACAAGGCGCTGGGGCTGTCGTTCCACGACCCGATCGAGACCTACCACACCTCCGATCACCTCTACACCGGCGCGGGAATCCCGGCTGGCACCACAGGCAGGCTCCCGCGCAAGTCGCGCACCCATGATGGGCTCGACGCTGAGGTGCTCGAGGACCTCGGTGGCCGGCAGCCGAAGCCGCGCGAGCGCGACGGTGGGCGCGGGGGCTCGGGCAGCCGTGGGCACTCCCATCACCACGGCCAGACGATCCCGCACGGCCACAAGGACAAGCCCAGCTCTGGATCGGGCAAGTCCGGCTCGGGATCGAAGGGCCCTGACTCCGGTGCTGCCGCGTCCACCGATGAGGCACCGAAGAAGCGCCGTAACCGATCACGCAAGCGCACCCGTGGCGGCAAGGTGCAGAGCACCGGCCAGCAGGGCGAGTCGGGAGGCTCCGGCGGCGGTTCCGGTTCGGAGGGCGGGTCGTCCGGCAGCGGCGGTTCCGGGTCCACCGGCGGTTCCGGGGCAGCCGAGCCCAGCAACGCCTGAGCGGCAACGACCCCGGCCCTCAGTGGAAGCGGAGCTTGACCCAGTGCCGCTCGTCGCAGGCGGGGCAGCGCATCCACGACGGGTAGTCACGCCGTACGCCCAGCAGGTGCAGGCTGGGCAGCGCGAGCTGCAGCGCCTGCACGTACGACGCAACGGTCGCGACGTGGCACTCCGAGCAGGTGATGACCACCGAGCCGAGCGACGGGCTGACCGTGTCACGGCTGAACAGCGCGGACTTGCCCTGCACGTCCACGCCGGCAACGCTCGGAGCGGTGACGGCCCGCGCGCGGACACGGTCGAACGTGGGGTTGCTCATCAACGGGCTCCGATCAGTTCAGGCTGGGCAGACGTCGCGGTGCCGTCGACAAGACCGCGGGCCAGTTGGCGATAGGCCTCGGCACCACGGACCCGACCCCTAGAGGCCAGCACGGACTTCCCGGCCGCCGGCGCCTCGGCGAAGCGAATCGAGCGCGGGATGGCCGGTCCGAGGATGTCCAGGCCGTAGCGGTCATTGATGTCCGCGAGCACCGCACGCGAGTGGTTGGTGCGCGAGTCGAAGAGCGTGGGCAGCACGCCGAGCACCACGAGGTCGCGGTTGGTGATGCGCCGCACGTCGGCGATCGTGTCGAGCAGCTGGCCGACCCCGCGGTGCGACAACGTCTCGCACTGCAGCGGGATAAGGACCTCATCCGCGGCGGTCAACGCGTTGATCGTCAGCACACCCAGCGACGGCGAGCAGTCCAGCAGGATCGTGTCGTACTCACCGGCGATGTCCTCCAACGCCGTGCGCAGCGCGAACTCGCGCCCGGTCCGGGTCAGCAGCTGCGCCTCGGTGCCGGCAAGATCAATGGTCGCCGGGAGCAGGGTCATGTCCTCGTCGGTCTTGAGGACTGCCATCGAGGCGCTGATCCGTCCGAGCAGCACGTCGTGCATGGAGAACTCGAGGCCCTCCGGGTCCTGGCCCAGCGAGAAGGTCAGGCACGCCTGCGGATCGAGGTCGACGAGAAGCACCCGCTGGCCCTGTTCCGCGAGCGCCGCGCCGATCGACGCGACGGTCGTGGTCTTGGCCACGCCACCCTTCTGGTTGGCGATAGCAATGATTCGTGTCATACCCGGCCCCTGCGTCGGTTGGCAACTTCCCCCTATTGTGCACACCATGAGCACACCCCCCTTCATCGCCATGCCCGATGGCGTGGGAGTTTTCACGCCTCCGGACAGCCCCGCACCCGTCCTGCTCGCCGAAGCGCGAACGGATGATGCGGATGTGACAGATGGGGTGACTCCGGCGCGCGGGGACGTCCTGCTCGTGCCCGGGTTCACCGGCTCCAAGGAGGACTTCATCGCGGTGCTCGAGCCGCTGGCGCGGTTCGGCTGGCGGGTGGCGGCCATGGACCTGCCGGGCCAGAACGGGTCCGCGGGCCTCGGGCCGCGCGGCAGCCACACGACCCGCGCGATGGCCGACACCGTCGCGGCTGTGGCGCAGTGGTTCGCCCCGGGGCGGCCCGTGCACCTGGTCGGCCACTCGATGGGCGGGCTGGTCACTCGCGAGCTGGTCCTGGCCGACCCCAGCACGCTCGCCTCGTGGACCGCAATGAGCAGCGGCCCGGGGGCGTTCCCGGCCGAGGGCCACACCGCATTGCTGCAGCTGGAGGCCGCGCTCAGCGCCTTCCCGATCGAGGTGATCTGGACCCAGAAGGAGACGATGGACCGCGCCTCGGGCTGGGCGCCGCCCAGCGATGAGGTCGCCGAGTTCTGTGCACAACGCTTCATGAGCAACGACCCCGTCGCGCTCTCGGACTGCGCGGAGCTCCTGATGACCGCACCCGACCAGACCGAGGCGGTCGCCGCCGCCCTGGCGACCTCCGGCCTGCCGGGCGCCGTGGTCACCGGAGCCATCGACGACGGGTGGCACCCGGACACCCAGGAGGACATGGCCGCGCGGCTGCAGGTCCCGTGGCACGTGATGCCGGGCATCGGGCACAACCCGTCCACCGAGGATCCCCGGATGACTGCGATGGTCCTCGACGACGTGTTCACCCGCGCGGTCGAGGTGGCGAGGAGCACCGAGGGCTGAACCGAACGCGCGCTCATGTGCGCGATTGCCGACCGGTTCGGACAACTCGTCGAAGAGATGTCCGGAAATCGGTGTGAATCGTGGCAATCGTGGGTATCCCTGCTCCATGGCATTGCACGAGATCCTCCCGAACGATCTGCTGGCACCACGGGAGGCTCGACAGGCCATCGCCCGATTCCTGTCCAAGGCGCAACTGTCACAGCTCACCGACGATGCCCAGTTGCTTGCGAGCGAACTCGTGACCAACGCCGTTCGGCACGCGAGCGGTCCGATCGACGTGCGTGCCTACGTCCGCGACGGGTTCCTGCGCCTTGAGGTCGGCGACTCCGCAGCGGACTGCGGACCCGAACCCCGCGATGCCGCGCCCGAGGACGAGGGCGGCCGCGGGATGGAACTGGTCGACAAACTAGCGGCCCGTTGGGGCTGGCGAGCGTGCGGCCACGTGAAGGTGATCTGGCTCGACCTGCCGATGTAGCGGCTCACGGGTCCAGCTTCGACGCCCGTTCCCCGCGCGCTGACCGCCCCGGCACACCGCCGGCCGTCCCCGCCGTCGGCCAACCCGCGTGCTCAGACCTCCAGCGGATCGCTCGGCAGCGGCTTCGGCTCCGCCCAGCGCATCGGCATCCCGTGGGCTGAGCCCGTGCCCAGCTGCACGGAGGTCCCCGGCCGCCACGGCGCCCACGCACCCCCCGCCGGCCATGACCGGCCAACCAGTGCATACGGCATCGCCGGGTCCGGCGAGTCGCGCTTCCACTCCCAGGACACGTGGACCACCGGGGTCGAGGGTGTCGCCCGGTTGGCCAGCTTGCGGATCGCCGAGCGGATCTCGACCCGAGCCGGCCGGTCCAGGTAGAACCACGTGGCCGAGTGCCAGATGACCAGGGTGCTCCCCGGCACCGGATCGGCGTGCGTGAGCATCGTGAGGTACTCCCCCACGCTCATCGCGCTCATCGACGCCGGCACCCGATGCGCAAGCACGAACGCCGAGCGCAGCCGCTCGAACCGGGCCAGGTCGTCGCCCCACACGTAGGAGGCAAGCGTGAGCCGGTCCTCGGCCTTGTCGACGTCCAGCGGCCGGAGGTCACAGCCAGCACGCTCGGAGATCGTCACCGGCGTGTTCATCGGGACGTGCGCCCAGGGCATCGAGTCGGCGCGCAGGTTCAGCCCCGCGGACGCCGCGAGCTCGTGCAGCCGGATCGGCTGGCCGTGCGCGGCGGCCACCCGCGCGAGCGCACCGCGAAGGGGCAGCGCCCGGCCGGTCTCGTTGGTCTGAGGGATCCGGGACAGCGAGGCCTTGACCACACTCGGATTCGCCAGGAACGCGTCGACCACGGCGGCACCGAGGGCGGCGCGCCCTGCGTCGTCGGTGGGCGCGGTGCCCCCGACCGTCGGGAAGTAGATCGCCAGCCCGGGCGCATGCCGGGACAGGACGAGCCGGTGGGCCGCCGCCAGCAGCCGCAGCGGGATCAGGTCGCCGCCGCGCACGGTCTGGCGGTCGGCCATCACATCGGCCAGCGCACCACCTGGGGCGCTCGCGTCGCGCAGCGCCACCAGCAGGTCGTGGGACAGCGGGGAGCCGAGGCTGGCACAGCTCTCGGCCTGCGAGGTCATCGCGTCGTCGAGGCTCACGTCCTCATCGCCGTGGATCACGTCGAACAGCACCGTCATCCGCTGGGTCCCCTCCCGGTTGTCCGCGCGATCTGCGCACCCCGGGGAATGATGCCCCACAACTCGAATCGTTGCTACCGACATTGCCCCCAGATGGTGCAATCCGGGCATCCAGCCGGCTCCAGCGGGCGCGCGAACGCCCACCCAACGCTCAGCGCAACGGGTAGTCCTCGGGCAGGCGGGCGCGCGAACGCCCAGCCAGATCAGCGCAGCTTGTAGTCCTCGAGCAGCCGGCGCGCGATGATCATCTTCTGGATGTCCGCGGTGCCCTCGCCGATCATCAGCATCGGCGCCTCGCGGTAGAGCCGCTCGATCTCGTACTCCTTGGCGTACCCGTAGCCGCCGTGGATCCGGAAGGAGTCCTCGACGACCTCCTTGCAGTACTCGCTGGCGAGGAACTTCGCCATGCCCGCCTCGAGGTCGTTGCGCTCGCCGGAGTCCTTCTTGCGCGCGGCACGGACCATCATCTGGTGGGCGGCCTCGACCTTGACGGCCATGTCGGCCAGCCGGAACGCCACGGCCTGGTGCTGGGCGATCGGCTTGCCGAACGTCTCACGCTGCTGGGCGTACTCGACGCCGAGCTCGAACGCGCGCTGCGAGACGCCGCACGCACGGGCGGCGACGTTCACGCGGCCGACCTCGACACCGTCCATCATCTGGTAGAAGCCCTTGCCCGGCGCCCCGCCGAGCAGCTCGTCGGCACCGAGCTCGAAGCCGTCCATGATCAGCTCGGTGGTGTCGACGCCCTTGTAGCCCATCTTGTCGATCTTGCCGGGGATGCTCAGCCCGGGCAGGACCTCGCCGAAACCAGCCGGCTTCTCGATGAGGAAGGTCGACATCTTCTTGTAGACCGAGGCGCCCTCGGGGACGCCGTCGTCGGTGCGCACCAGGACGGCGACCAGCGTGGACGACCCACCGTTGGTCAGCCACATCTTCGCGCCGTTGAGGGTGTACCCGCCCTCGGCGTTCGGCACGGCCTTGGACGTGATCGCCGCGACGTCGGACCCGCAGTGCGGCTCGGACATCGAGAACGCGCCGCGGATCTCGCCGGTGGCCATCCGGGGCAGGTACTTGGCCTTCTGCTCGTCGGTGCCGTGCTGCATGATCATGTAGGCGACGATGAAGTGGGTGTTCACGATGCCGCTGACGCTCATCCACCCGCGCGCGATCTCCTCGACGCACAGCGCGTAGGTGAGCAACGACTCGCCCAGGCCGCCGTACTCCTCGGGGATCACCAGGCCGAAGATCCCCATCTCCTTCATGCCCTCGACGATGTCGGTCGGGTACTCGTCGGCGTGCTCGAGCTCCTGGGCGACCGGGATGATCTCGTTGTCGACGAACTCCTTGACCGCGGAGAGGATCTCCGCCTGAACCTCGGTCAGCCCCTCGGTCTGTGCAAGGCGCGGCATGGTTCCTCCTCGATCGACGGCTTTGTTACCGGCCAGTATCCCCCGTCCTGTGGGCGATCTGCACATCGGGGCCGGAACCGCGGGCGGGGGCCGGTGGCCGGGCCGGTTGTCGTGCGCCTCGTCGGGCCCCGATCACGTCCTCCTGCGGTGACCGCGGGGGACGTGGTCAGGCCACGTCCCGGTGCGCGGTCAGGCCACGTCCGGGCACACCGGCAGCCCGCCAGACCCCGCGGTCGTGTCATCGCGGCCGGTCGGACGGCGCGGTGGGAGGATGTGCGCCGTGCATGACGGCCAGGAGGACCTGTCCAGGTACGCCTGGCTGTCCATCGGCGTGGGCATCGTCGTCTTCTGCCTCAAGCTGTTGGCCTACTACCTGACCGACTCCGTGGGCCTGCTGTCCGACGCTCTGGAGTCGACGGTGAACATCGTCGCCGCGGTCGTGGCCCTGATCGCGCTGAAGGCAGCCGCCAAGCCCGGCGACGAGCGTCACCACTTCGGGCTGAGCAAGGCCGAGTACTTCTCCGCGCTCCTCGAGGGCCTGATGATCCTGGTGGCCGCCGGGTTGATCATGTTCACCGCCATCCCGCGGCTGCTGGACCCCCAGCCCATCGAGGATCTCGGGATCGGCCTGACGATCTCGATCGTCGCCTCCTTGCTGAACTTCGCGGTGGCCACCATCCTGATGCGCGCCGGGCTGCGGTACCGCTCGATCGTGCTCCAGGCGGACTCCAAGCACCTCATGACCGACGTGTGGACCTCCGGCGGCGTGGTGGTGGCCGTCCTGCTGGTCGGCTGGACCGGCTGGCTGCGGCTCGATCCCCTGATCGCGATGGCCGTCGCGCTGAACATCGTGTTCGCCGGGCTGAAGCTGATCGGCAGCTCGGCGATGGGCCTGCTCGACGCGTCCCTGCCCAAGGACGAGAACGCGCTCATCGTCAGCGTCCTGCGCCGCCACCAGAGCGAGAAGGTGCGGTTCCACGCGCTGCAGACCCGCGAGTCCGGACGCCAGCGCTTCGTGTCGATGCACGTGCTGGTGCCGGGCGCAGTGGTCGGTCCAGCGGGGACACGACCTGCTCGAGGCCGTCGAGGAGGAGATCCGCCACGTGCTGCCGGACACGATCGTCAACACCCACCTCGAGCCCATCGAGGACCCCCGGGCCTGGACCGACCAGCCCCCCGGCGGCGTGACGATCCCCGACGAGGAACTCTGGAACGACGACTGAGCAGGCGCCCGCCCCTCCCCGCTCGCCCCACCCGCCCCGCCACCCCGGAACCGCCATCAGATCGGCACTTGCTACCGTCGAACCATGCCTGCATCCAAGAGCCCCAAGGACTTCTTCCGCCCTCTCGCCGTCGGGGCGCCCACCCCGCTCATGGAGATCCCGGCCCGCCCATCGCGGGCGATCCACTTCTTCGACCCGAGCAACGAGAAGATGGCGGCCAAGGTGCCGGGGATGGTCGGCACCGTCGACGTACTGCTCGGCAACCTCGAGGACGCGGTCAAGGCTGACCGGAAGGTCGCCGCACGCGAGGGCCTGGTGCGCATCGCCCAGGAGACCGACTTCGGCCCGACCCAGCTGTGGACGCGGATCAACTCGCTGGACAGCCCCTGGGTGCTCGACGACCTGACGACGCTGGTCCCGGCGATCGGCGACAAGCTCGACGTGATCATGGTCCCGAAGGTGCAGGGCGCCGAGGACATCCACTACGTCGACCGGCTGCTCGCCCAGCTCGAGGCGAAGGCCGGGCTGACCCGTCCGATCCTGATCCACGCGATCCTCGAGACCGCGCGCGGAGTGGCCAACGTCGAGGAGATCTGCGGGGCGTCGCCGCGCATGCAGGGCCTGTCGCTGGGACCGGCCGACCTGGCCGCGGACCGCCGGATGAAGACCACGCGGGTCGGCGGCGGCCACCCCGGGTACCTCGTGCGGGCCGATCCCGTCGACGGAGCGATCGACGCGCCGCGGGAGATCTTCCAGCAGGACCTCTGGCACTACACGATCGCCCGGATGGTCGACGCGTGCGCAACGCACGGGATCTACCCCTACTACGGCCCGTTCGGCGACATCGCTGACGTGGTGGCCTGCGAGGACCAGTTCCGCAACGCGTTCCTGCTCGGCTGCGTCGGGACGTGGACGCTGCACCCCAAGCAGATCGCGATCGCGAACCGAGTGTTCGCGCCCAGCGCGGCCGACATCAAGCACGCGCGCACGGTCGTCGCGGCGATGGGCGACGGCACCGGCGCCGTGATGCTCAACGGGAAGATGGAGGACGACGCGTCGCTCAAGCAGTGCCTCGTCATGGTCAAGCTCGCTGAGGAGCTGGCCGCGATCGACCCGGAGCTGAAGGCGGAGTACGACGCGATCGAGGTCGACGCATGAGCAACTTCCGGCCGCGCCGCTCCGTTCTGTACATGCCGTCGTCCAACGAGCGGGCACTGGAGAAGGCCAAGACGATCCCCTGCGACGGGCTCATCCTCGACCTCGAGGATGCCGTCGCGCCCGACGCCAAGCCCGCAGCCCGCGACGCCGCATGCGCCGCGGTGCGCTCCGGCGAGTACGGGCGCCGGGAGCTGACCATCCGGATCAACGCCGCCGACACGCAGTGGCACGAGGCCGACATGGCGGCCGCCTGCGCAGCCGGCCCGGACGCGATCGTGGTGCCGAAGGTGAACTCAGCTGCGGAGGTCCGCACGCTGGTCGCGGCGATGGAGGCGCACGGCGCCCCCGAGCACACGACGCTCTGGGCGATGGTCGAGACCCCGATCGCGATGCTCGACGCGCACGCGATCGCCACCGCGTCGGATCGGCTCTCGGTGCTCGTCATGGGCACCAACGACCTGGCCAAGGAGCTCTACGCCGAGCACGTCCCCGGCCGCCAGCCGCTGCTGACCGGCCTCGGCCTGGCGCTGCTGGCCGCGCGCGCCGCCGGCAAGGCGATCATCGACGGCGTCTACAACGACGTGAAGAACGTCGACGGGTTCCTCGCCGAGTGCCAGCAGGGCCGTGAGATGGGCTTCGACGGCAAGACGTTGATCCACCCCGGCCAGGTCGCGGGGGCCAACGAGGCGTTCGCGCCCTCGGAGAAGGCCGTCGAGGACGCCCAGGGGATCCTCGCCGCGTGGGAGGCAGGTCGCGGTTCCGGCGTGGTCACCTACAACGGCCGGATGATCGAGAACCTGCACGTGGAGTCCGCAGAGCGGATCCTGGCGATGCATGAGGCCATAACAGCCCTGGAAGCCTGACCCCGGGGCAGCAGGCGGGCGGGCCGCGCCCGAACAGTCGCGCCGCCGCCCACGTTCCACAGCCCCTCCACTGTTCGCCCTCCCCGATTGCCTCCGGCCTCCCCGAATTCGCGGAGGTACAGCATGAACGTGGAGGGTGAGTTGGGATCCCGGGGGCCGGGGCCGGGGCCAGGGGCCGGGGCCAGGGTCGGGGCCGGGGTCGGGTCAGGCTGGGGGGATCTCGCTCGGGGGGTCGCTCGCCCGGGTGGTCGTGCTGATGACCAGGGCGATCCCGGCGAACATCAGCACCACCGCCGGGATGATGGCTGCCGGTGGGATCTGGTCCAGCCACGCCGCCGCGATCAGGGTCGACCCGGGCATCTCGAGCAGGATCGCCAGCGACACGATCGTCGCCGAGGTGGTCGCCAGCACGCGGTTCACCACCGAGTGGCCGAGCAGCTGGGCGCCGAGCGTGATCAGCAGGATCAGCACCCAGTCGCGGGTCGAGAACCCGATGAGCGGCACGCCCCCCACGACGATCAGCGCCAGCAGGCTCAGCCCGGCCACGGCGTAGCAGACCGTGGTGTACGTCGGGTTCGAGGTGGTCGTCCGCACCTTCTCCCCCACGGAAACGTACAGCGCGGCCAGGACGGCACCGGCCAGGGCCAACCCGTCCCCGATCAGCGCCCGAGGGGTGACCGCGAAGTCCACGCCGGTCAGCACGAGCACGCCGAGCAGGGCCACGCCGATCCCGATCCAGGCGTTGCGGCTGATCGTCACCCCGCGCCGGTGGGCGATCAGCGCGGCCCACACGGGCTGCGTGGCCACCAGCGCCGTCGAGGACGCCACCGTCGTGAACCGCAGGCTCGGCACCCATGTCGCGAAATGCGCCCCGAGGAACACCCCGGCCAGCGCCATGAGCCGCCACTGGCCGCGGGTCAGGGCGCGCACCTCGGCACGATGCCGCAGCGCGACCACCACTGAGGTCGCGCCCGACGCCAGCACCGTGCGCCAGAACGCAATCGCCAGCGCCGGCGCGGTGCACGCGGCAATCAGTGGACCTGACGTCGAGATGGCCATCACGGCCACGGCCAACAGCCACAGGTCGGTCACGGGGGGCCGCGCCAGACTGGTGGGGGCGGCGGTCACGGGCGTGACCCTACGCCGTGCGACCCAGGCCCCGAGGCGGACGTCCAGGCCAGGCGCCCTCGTGCCGCGCGCACCTTCGCGGCGCTCACCGACCTCAACTCGCCCCCGCGATTCCGTTCGCCCTCCCCAATTCGGTTCACCCTCCCAGAATCCGTGGAGGGTGATGAGGAACCTGGAGGGCGAACGGGGGCCTGGCCGCGGGGAGGGCGAACGGGGGCCTGGCCGCGGGCGAGGGCGAACGGGGGCCTGGCCGCGGGTATGGGGGCCTGGCCGCGGGCGGGGGGTCAGTCGGCCCATGCCTCCAGCGCGGCCCTGGCCACCACGTCGCCGCTCTCCTGGACGAAGTGCCCCTCCTGGAGCATCAGCGGTTCCGGGCACCCGCGGATCATCCTGCGCATCGCCGCCATGACCGGGGGGCCGAGGACGGGATCGAGCTCGCCGACGGCCATGAACGTCGGACCGCTCCACTGGGTGCTCCACCACGCTGCCGCCGCACGCGACACCTCGACGCCCGCATCGTCCGGGCCCGTCGGCACCAGTTGCGGGAACACCCGCGCGCCCGCCTTGAACTCGGGGCCGGGGAAGGGAGCAGCGTAGGCGGCGGCCTCGGCGTCCGACAGGCCCGCGACGGCGCGCCTCATCAGCGTTGCGACATCGAGGTCCGGATGCGAGGCGACGAAGTCTCGCCAGGCCTCGAAGCCGGGCCCCGGTGACGAGCCGACGCCGAGCCCCGTGTTCATGATCAGGAGTCGAGCCACCAGGTCCGGGCGATCAACGGGAAGCGTGAGGCCGAGCAGCCCGCCCCAGTCCTGCACGACGAGCGTGACCTGGCGCAGCCCCAGCACATCGACGAGGTCCAGGAGGCTCGTGCGATGGAACTCGAAGGTGTAGTCCTCGTCGCGCACCGGCTTGTCGCTGCGGCCGAAGCCGAACAGGTCCGGAGCCACGACCCGGTGGCCGGCCGCAAGGAAGACCGGGATCATCTTCCGGTACAGGAAGCTCCAGGTCGGTTCGCCATGCAGGCACAGGACGACGGGCGCGTCAGTGGGTCCCTCATCCACGTACGCCATGCGCAGCCCCGGCGATCCGGGCAGCTCGTCGACGTAGTGCGGGGAGTAGCCGAAGTCGGGCAGGTCGGCGAAGTGCTCATCTGGGGTGCGCAGGGCCTCGATCGTCATGGGCAGAGTCTGGCAGCCCGAGCCGCACCACACCGCGCCGCTCCACCTCGGCGCCCGATCTGTGTGGGTTGCCGACCCTGGAAGGTCCGCAAGCCACACGGATCACCGTTCCCGGGCAGCGCGGGCGCGGGGCGGCGCGCGGGCAGGGAGGCTGGGCCGACCCCACCCCCCTGCTGACCCGCCCGCAAGCGCCGGGCCCCGGAGGTGCGTCGTTGCCCGGTCGTGCTCGTCACCGGCAGTAGCCTCGGCCTGTGACGGCTGGCAGCAGCGCGCGCGTCTACGTGTCGCACCTGTCCGGGATCGGTGTGTTCGACCCGGCCGGGGACACGCTGGGCAAGGTGCGCGACCTCGTGTTGGTGCTGCGCCATGACCGCGAGCCGCCCCGGGTCCTGGGCCTCGTGATGGAGGTGCAGCGCCGGGGGATCTTCCTGCCGATGACCCTGGTCACGAGCATCGACGTGGGTCAGGTCGTGGTCAACGCCCGCCTGGATCTGCGCAGGTTCCAGAAGCGTCCCGGCGAGACACTCGCGATCGGTGAGCTGCTGGACCGGCGCGTGACGGTCCGCGAGACCGGTCAGGCCGTGACCATCATGGACGCAGCGATCACCAAGGACCGCAACCAGGACTGGCGGATGACCCGGCTGCACGTGGCCAAGGTGGTCCGTGGGTTCCGTCGGCGTGGTGAGTCCATGACCGTGCCGTGGGGAGCCGTCGACGGCCTGTCGATCGGAGGCCCGCCCGAGGAGCAGGGCGTGGACAGCCTGCTGGCGATGATCGACACCCTGTTGCCCGCGGACCTTGCCAACGTGCTGCAGGACCTGCCCGCCAAGCGGCGGCTGGAGATCGCCCGCAACCTCGAGGACGAGCGCCTGGCCGACGTCCTCGAGGAGTTGCCGGAGGACGACCAGGTCGACATCCTGACCGCCCTGGGCATCGAGCGGGCCGCCGACATCCTCGAGGAGATGGAACCCGACGACGCCGCCGACCTGCTCTCCGAGCTGACCCCCGAGCAGGCCGCGCAGTTCCTCCAGGAGATGGAACCCGACGACGCCGCCGACCTGCGTCGGCTGCTGTCCTACGACGACCTGACCGCCGGCGGCATGATGAACCCGGAGCCGATCATGCTCCCCCCGGACGCCACCGTGGCCGAGGCCCTGGCCCGGGTGCGCAGCCCCGAGGTCTCGCCGTCGCTGGCTGCTCAGGTGTATGTCGTGCGGCCACCGGTGAGCACCCCGTCGGGCAAGTTCCTCGGCGTCGCACACTTCCAGCGGCTGCTGCGCGAGCCCCCGTCCGAGCTCGTCTCGGCGGTCGTGGACACGTCGTTGGAGCCGGTCGGGCCGCAGGCTCCGCTGTCGACCGTGACCCGGTACTTCGCGACCTACAACCTCGTGGCCCTGCCCGTGGTCGATGAGGTCGACCGGCTGCTCGGTGCGGTCACCGTCGATGACGTCGTGGACCACATGCTGCCCGAGGACTGGCGCGACCTGGACGCCGAGCCCGACGACGCGGACGAGGAGGAGTAGGCGATGGCACGCAACTCCTCGCGGTCCCGGATGGACCAGCCGCGCGATCGATCCCGCGCAGTCAAGCCGCAGTACGACCCCGAGCTGTTCGGCAGGTTGAGCGAGCGGGTGGCCCGCTTCATCGGCTCGGCGCGCTTCATCGGCTGGATGACGGTCTTCGTCATCACCTGGTTGCTGTGGAACGTCCTGGCCCCAGACACCGTGCGCTTCGACCCGTTCCCCTTCATCTTCCTCACTCTGATGCTCTCGCTGCAGGCCTCCTACGCCGCACCGCTGATCCTGCTGGCCCAGAACCGCCAGGCGGACCGCGACCGTGTCCAGTACCAGGAGGACCGCAACCTCACCGAGCGCCTCGTGGCCGACGCCGAGTACCTGACCCGGGAGATCGCATCCGTGCGGATCGCCACCGGCGACCTCGCGACCCGTGACTTCCTGAGGGGCGAGGTGCGCGACCTCGCCGAGGAGCTGACGGCGCTGATCGCCGGCGACGCCGAACAGGCCACCGAGACCGGATCGGGCGAGAAGACCGACCCCGCCGCCGGTCGCGGCGCCCGTCCCACCCGCGGCCCGACCGGTCGGACGCGCACGGCTGACGACCCCGGCCAGGGTGAACGCACCTGATCGACCGCGCACCCCCTCGGGACCGAAGGCAAGCGGCTGCGCAAGCGCTCTGCGGGGGCTGCCCCCACGGCCTGCACGCACTAGCCTTGGGAGCGTTCTGCCCATCGATTCCTGGAGCAAGCCATGACGACGACCGCCGACCTGCGGGTGCCCACCCCCCTGGAGTTCGCTGAGGAGTTCATCTCCCACCTCCGACTGGACCGCGGTGTCGACCTGCGGACCGCGGGCGAGCGCGATGTCTACGCCGCCCTGGCGCACACCGTCCGCGACCGGCTGATGTCCGACTGGCTGACGACCGTGCGCGACCGGGGCCGGGGCCCCGAGAAGACGGTGGTCTACCTCTCGGCCGAGTACCTGCTGGGACGCCAGCTGGGCAACGCACTGCTGGCCTCGGGCATGACCGAGGTGGCCCGCGAGGCCCTGGCTGGCCTTGACCTGGACCTCGATTCGATCGCCGAGCTCGAGATCGAGCCGGGCCTGGGCAACGGCGGGCTCGGGCGCCTGGCCGCCTGCTTCGCCGACTCCCTGGCCACCCTCGGGCGTCCGGCGATCGGCTACGGCATCTGCTACGAGTACGGGATCTTCGAGCAGTCCTTCGAGGACGGCCGGCAGGTGGAGAAGCCCGACCAGTGGCTCGACCACGACAACCCGTGGATGTTCAGCCAGCGCGAGCACGCCGTCTCGGTCGGGTTCCGCGGGTGGGCCGAGCTCGATCCCGGCACCGGCGCGCGCACGTGGCACCCGGCCGAACGTGTCGTCGGCGTGCCCTACAACCTGCTGGTGCCCGGCTACGAGAACCGCGTCGTGAACACGCTGCGCCTGTGGAAGGCGCGTGGGTCCTCGCAGTTCAACCTCGACGTCTTCAACGCCGGGGACTACATCGAAGCGGTCCGCCAGCAGTCGCTGAGCGAGAACATCTCCCGGGTCCTGTACCCCGAGGACTCCACGCCGGCCGGCAAGGAGCTCCGCCTGCGACAGCAGTACTTCTTCACCGCATGTGCGCTCGCTGACCTGGTCCGGGTCGCCGACATCGAGGGCTTCCCGCTGACCGAGATCCCTGATCGTGTCGCCATCCAGCTCAACGACACCCACCCGGTGATCGCGATCCCCGAGCTGATGCGGATCCTCATCGACGAACGCGGCATGGACTACGACACCGCGTGGGACATCACCACGCGCACCTTCAACTACACCTGCCACACCCTGCTGCCCGAGGCGCTCGAGCGCTGGTCGGTGGGCCTGCTGCAGTACCTGCTGCCCCGGCACATGGAGCTGATCTACAAGATCAACAAGCGCTTCCTCGAGCAGGTGCGGCTGGCGTTCCCGATGGACGAGTCCCGGGCGATCCGGATGTCCATCATCGAGGAGGGCCCGGAGCGGATGGTCCGGATGGCGCACCTGGCCACGGTGTCCAGCGCCCACATCAACGGCGTTGCCGCCCTGCACAGCCAGCTGCTGCGCGACACCGTCCTGCACGACTTCTACGAGATGTGGCCCGAGCGGTTCACCAACGTCACCAACGGCGTGACCCCGCGGCGGTTCATGAAGCTGGCCAACCCCCGGCTGAGCGACCTGATCACGGACACGATCGGCGATGGCTGGCTGACCGACCTCGAGCGGCTGTCCGGTCTGGACGAGTACGCCGAGGACCCCGCGTTCCAGGAGCGTTGGCGCGCGGTCAAGCGGGCGAACAAGATGCAGCTGGCCGGCCTCCTGGAGTCACGGACCGGCCTCGTCTACCCGACCGACCCCATGTACGACGTCATGATCAAGCGCCTGCACGAGTACAAGCGGCAGATGCTCAAGCTGCTGCACGTGGCAACGATGTACCGGCGCATGCGCCTGGACCCGAACGCCCCGGTCCCGCCGAGGGTGGTCCTGTTCGGCGCGAAGGCAGCCCCCGGGTACCAGATGGCCAAGCTGATCATTCGACTGATCAACCAGGTGGGCGCCACCATCGCCGCCGACCCCGCCATGGCCGGCCGGCTCGCGGTGGTCTTCCCCGCCAACTACAACGTCACCCTCGCCGAGCGGATCATCCCCGCGGCAGACCTGTCCGAGCAGATCTCCATGGCCGGCAAGGAGGCCTCCGGCACCGGCAACATGAAGCTGGCGCTCAACGGCGCACTGACGATCGGCACGCTCGACGGTGCCAACGTCGAGATCCGCGAGCTGGTCGGTGACGACAACTTCTTCCTGTTCGGCCTGACCGAGGACGAGGTTGTCGCGCGCAAGGCCGCGGGCTACGACCCGGGCCTGATCTACCGCCAGGACGAGGAGCTGCGTGCCGTGATCGACGAGATCGCCAGCGGCTACTACTCACCTCCCGGCGAGCCCGACCTGTTCCGCCCGATCGTGGAGTCGCTGCTCGTGCGCGACGAGTACCTGGTGCTTGCCGACTACCGGGCCTACATCCAGGCCCAGGAGCGCGTGGACCAGCTGTGGACCGACCCGGTTGCCTGGACGGCCATGTCGATCCGCAACAGCGCGCGCAGCGGCTTCTTCTCCTCCGACCGCTCGATGGTGGACTACTTCGATCGCATCTGGAAGTAGCGGCCAGGGCCCGGGCGCTGCTCATGACGCAGCGCGCCGGCGTCGGACACCGGGGGTCGGGCGCCGTGGGTCGGGCGCCGTGGGTCGGGCGCTGCGGATGGCGCGGGCACCGGGGGTCGGGAGCCGCCATGTGGGATCCGACATAGGGTTCTCCCATGCCCACACGTGAACAGGTTGACGCTGCCCTTGCCGAGGTCGAGGACCCGGAGATCCACCGCCCCATCACCGAGCTCGGGATGGTCAAGGACGTCCGGATCGACGGCGGCGCGGTCCACGTCGACATCTACCTGACCGTCGCCGGTTGCCCGATGCGCGACGAGATCACCGGCCGCGTGACCGGCGCCGTGGAGGCGATCGACGGCGTCAGCGCCGTGACCGTGGCCCTGGACGTCATGAGCGACGAGCAGCGCAAGGAGATGCGCGCCAAGCTGGGCGGTCCGGAGAAGGAGATCCAGTTCACCAAGCCGGGCAGCCTCACCCGGATCTACCTGATCGCCTCCGGCAAGGGCGGCGTGGGCAAGTCGTCGGTGACCGCCAACCTGGCCGCAGCGATGGCCGCCGACGGACTGTCGGTCGGGGTCGTGGACGCCGACGTGTACGGCCACAGCATCCCGCGGATGCTCAACGTCACCGCGAACCCCACGATGGTCGAGGGCCTGATCATGCCGCCGACCGCCAATGGCGTCCGGGTCATCTCGATGCTGCCGTTCAAGCCCGGTGGCGTCACCCAGCCGGTCACCTGGCGGGGGCCCATGCTGCACCGGGCGCTCCAGCAGTTCCTCGCTGATGTGTGGTGGGGCGACCTGGACGTGCTCCTGCTCGACCTACCCCCGGGCACCGGTGACGTGGCCATCTCCGCCGCCCAGCTGCTCCCGCACGCGGAGGTGGTCGTGGTGACGACCCCGCAGGAGGCCGCGGCCGAGGTCGCAGTGCGCGCCGGGATGGTCGCCAAGGAGACCAACCAGCGCATCGCCGGGGTCATCGAGAACATGAGCGGGTTCCCCTGCCCGCACTGCGGCGAGGTGGTCGACATCTTCGGATCCGGAGGGGGCCAGAAGGTCGCCACCGTGCTGACCAGCTCGCTGGGCGCCGAGGTCCCGCTGCTGGGACGGATCCCGTTCGATGTCCGGCTGCGCGAGGGCGGCGACTCCGGCGCGCCCCTGGCCCTGGCCGAGCCGACGGCGCCCGCCTCCGAGGTCCTTCGTGGAATCGCGCAGCGGCTCGGCAAGCGCCCGCTCGGGCTGTCGGGCATGTCGCTGGGGCTCACGCCAGCCAGCCGGTTCTGATCTGCGGGGTCAGGTCCAGTCCGGGTCGACCTCGGCCGGCGCGATGACCGGCGGGGTGACCGGAGCGGCAGCGTCACCAGCCCCCGACGCCGGGTTGGAGCCGGCCCCCGAAGCCGCCGCCGCACCTGCGGCCGCAGCGGCACCGGTGGCGGGTGCCTGCCCGGACGCCTGCGGGGCGGCCGTCCCTGAGGCCGATGGCGACGACGTCCCCGCGGCGGCGCGGGGCTTCCTGCCCGCCCGGCCAGCTGCTGCGGCCCCGCCTGCGGCCCCACCGGCGGCCGGATCATCGGTCAGGACGCCGTTCATGGCCTGACGCGGATCCAGGTCACGCAGATCCTTCATCGTCTGGGCCATCTCCCCATCGCCCTCGAGCCCGGCGGCATCCACCAGGTCCTTGCGCGCCGAGGCAGCCATCTGGCGAACCTGGCGCAGCGTGCGCGCCGTGTCCGCGGCCATCTTCGGCAGCCGGTCCGGCCCGAACACCAGCAGCGCGATGACGATGATCACGACGATCTCGCCGAATCCGATGTCGGGCACGGTCCCAGCGTACGCAGGAGGTCAGCCGGACGAGGAATCCGAGCCGAGCGTGAGCGTGAACTCCTCGGTGGATCCGCCGCGCTGCACCGTGATCGACACCTCGTCACCGGGCTGCATCGCGCGGATGTCGACGATCAACCCGGTCGGGTCGGTGACCGCCTCGCCGTCGAACTCGACGATGATGTCGCCACTCTCCAGCCCGGCCCCGTCCGCCGGGCCTCCGGAGGACACCTCCTGGACGCGGGCGCCCTCGCCCTGGAAGCGCTGGTCGAGGGTCACGCCGATGATCGGCTTGGTTGACGAGCCGGTGTTGATGAGCTCCTCACCGATGCGCTGGACCTGGTTGATCGGAATGGCGAAGCCGAGGCCGATCGACCCAGCCTGCCCACCAGCCCCACCGATCCCGAGCGTGGCGATCGCGGAGTTCACGCCGATGACTTCTCCAGCACCATTGACCAGGGCACCACCGGAGTTGCCGGGGTTGATCGCCGCATCGGTCTGGATGGCGTTGATGAACGACGTGCCACCCTGGCCGCCGGCCGTGACCGGTCGGTTCAACGAGCTGACGATTCCCGCAGTCACGGTCCCCTCGAGGCCCAGCGGTGAGCCGATCGCGATCGCGAGGTCGCCGACCGTCACGCCGTCGGAGTCACCGAGGACGACCGTCGGCAGCCCACTGCCGTCCACCTTGATCACCGCGATGTCATAGCTGGCGTCCCGCCCGACGATCGTGGCGTCGAACATGCGACCGTCGGCGAACTGGACGGTGATGCTCCCACCGCCGGCCGCGCTCTCGACCACGTGGTTGTTGGTCACGATGTATCCGTTGTCGCGGATCACGAAGCCGGAGCCGCTGCCCCCACCCTGGTTGCCCTCGACGTCGATGGACACCACGGCCGGGCTCACCGCGGCGGCGATGGATGCCACGGTCCCGTCGGGACGCGCGGACCGGTCAGCCTCGGCCTGGGGCAGCGACACGGTGGTCGTGGCTGAGTCCGACGAGGCGGCCTGCGACCCGACGTACCCGCCGACGCCGCCGGCGAGCAGCGCGACGAGGCCCGCGGTCACGAGGATGAGGCCGGTGCGCGGCTTGGAGCCACCCGATCCGGTTGATGCCGCGGTGGAGGGACCTGCGGGGGCCCCCGAGCCGCCTGAGGGCAGCGCAGTCGTGTCGTACTGCCACGCCCCGGCCCCGGCGCCGTAGCCGTATCCGGCCTCGCTGGGGTACGCAGAGGTCTGGCTGTCCCATGCGGCACCGGCGGCTGGGGCAGCGGCGTAGGGGTCTGCCGCAGGCGCACCGGCGCCGTAGGGCTGCTGGGGGCCGGCCTGCGGGTACCCACCACCCTGCGCGCCCTGCCAGCCTGCGGGGGTCGGCCACGCGCTCGGGGCCTGGCCAGCCGGATTCCAGGCGTCGGGATGCATGCCGGACGCCCACGCGTCGGCGGGCTGGCCCTGTGCGGGCTGCGCCGCACCGGACGACTCGGGTGCCACTGCTTGCACCTGCTCAGCGGGTGCATCCCGTGTCTCAGCAGCCGGCTCGTGCCCGTGCTCCTGCCAGGTGCCGTCGGGCTGCGCGGGCCCCGGGTACTGATCGGTCATGGGTACATCATCCTGTCTGATCGTCATATGCGAAACCGTAGATGGCCTCAGTCAGGCCACGAGCCGGGCATTGTCAGCGTCCTGTAATCACTAGGAACACCCTTTGATGGACATTCATGCCCGGGGCGCTGGGAACCCATGGTCCGTGCGCGCCGCGTGGGCGATTACGCTGTGCTCAGCCCAGAAGCCCGATGCAACGAAAGGCCACCCATGTGTGCCGCGGTCACGCCCCCCAACGCGAACAGCTGGAAGTACGCCGAGGCCTGGCTGCCCGAGGATGACTTCATCACCGAGGCTCGCGACAAGGCAGCCGAACTCGGCTGCCCGCCGATCGGCCAGGGTGGCGCGTCCGCGCTGACGACCATCGCCGCCCTGCTCGATGCCCATGCCGTGGTTGAGGTCGGCACGGGCGCCGGCGTGTCCGGACTGGCCCTGCTCCGGGGGATGCGCCCGGACGGGGTCCTCACCAGCGTGGACGTCGAGGCCGAGAACCAGCGCGTGGCCAGGGCGACGTTCGCTGCCGCCGGCGTCAGCCCGGTCCGTACCCGGCTCATCACCGGGCGGGCACTCGAGGTGCTCCCGCGGCTCACTGATGGGGGCTACGACATCGTGTTCGTCGACGGCGACAAGTCCGAGTACGCGGCCTACCTCGACCAGGCGATTCGCCTGCTCCGCCCCGGTGGCGCGGTGGTCTTCGACAACGCGCTCTGGCACGACAAGGTCGCCGACCCCGCCCAGCGGGATCCGCAGACCATCGACCTGCGCGCCCTGGTCTCCGCGGTTCGCGACGACGAGCAGCTCACCCCGTGCCTTCTGCCGGTCGGCGACGGCCTGCTGGTCGCGGTCAAGCGCGAGCGCTCCTGAGCCGCTCGCAGACTAGGCCGGGGCACCCGCCCCGAGCCAGCGCAGCAGTGCCCGAGCCCCGAACCCGGTACCGCCCTTGGGCAGGTCATCACGCTCCGCGTCCGAGCGCCCCACCCCCGCGATGTCCAGGTGCGCCCAGTGCGTCGACCCGACGAACCGCTCGAGGAACAGCGCCGCGGTGATCGCCCCGGGCCCGGGTCCGGGGCGCACGTCGGCGTTTGCCTGGTCGGCGACCGATGAGGCGATCCGATCCCCGTAGTCGGCGTGCAGGGGCATCCGCCACATGGGCTCACCGGCCGTGTCCCCCGCCTGGGACAGCGCGTCGGCAAGCACGTCTGAGTTGCTGAACAGCGCCGCGTGCCTGCGGCCCAACCCGAGGGTCGCCGCCCCGGTGAGCGTCGCGACATCGATGATCACGTCCGCGCCCAGGTCCCCGCTGGCGTAGTCGAGCCCGTCGCCGAGCACCAGCCTGCCCTCGGCGTCGGTGTTGACCACCTCACTGGTCAGGCCGCCGTGGTGCGTGACGACATCGCCGGGTCGGGTGGCCGAGCCGTCGGGCATGTTCTCGGCCAGGCAGAGCAGGCCGGTCACGCGCAGCCCGGCGGGGGCCAGCTGGGCAATCGCACCCATCACGCCCAGTACGACGGCCGCGCCCGACATGTCGGTCTTCATCGCCACCTGGCCATCCGGCGGCTTGAGCGACAGCCCGCCGGAGTCGAACGTGATGCCCTTGCCGACCAGCACCACATGGCGCAGGTCCGCCGCACCCTCGGGGCGCCAGCCCAACTCGACCAACCGTGGGGGTCGCGCCGACCCATGGCCGACCGCGACCAGGCCACCGAACCCCTGCACCGCGAGGTCGGCCTCGTCGAGCACCCGGATGGCCAGTCCCTGATCGGCCGCAACCTCGTCGGCCTGCGCGGCCATCCAGGCGGGGTCCTTGATGTTCGACGGTGTGTGGATCAGGATCCGTGCGGCCAATGATGCGCCCGCGGACAGCTGCCCGTCGGCGATCGCTCGCTGGCCATCCTCGACATCCTTGACCACCAGGCGCACGCGTGCAGGCGGACCTGTGGGAGCGGTGCTGGCCCACGTCGGCGGTGGGGTGCCCAGGAACAGCCCCTCGGTGAACGCCCGCACGGCCGGCGGGTCAAGCCCACGGGTGGCGAGCACCAGGACGTCATCGGTCCCGCGGACCCTGCGCACGGCTGCGGCCGCCGAGCGGCGCACCTCCGCCGGGGTTCCGGAGCCCAGGCCCAGGGCCAGCACCGAGGCGGGCTCGTCACGCTCCAGATCGATCCAGACAGCCTCGGACCGCGCGCCAGAGGCGTGCGCCCGGGCCAACCGCCGCGGCAGGTCAACACCCCACTCGGCAAGCAGTTCCACGACGGCGGGATCGAGATGAACCGGTGTGTCCGCCCCGGACGCGGGGTGCACGCCGATGATGACCACCCCGGGGGCGCCGAGCGCGCTGCCGAGCGGATCGGCCACCGCCTCAACGATCATCTCGGGCATTACCTGCACGGACCCTCCCCCAACACGAAGCGGACCCCGCAACCGTAGCGCCGAGTGGGCGGTCGGTCACGGGGTCCGGACAGGCGTGGTTTCGATCAGCCGGCGACGTCGGTCAGCTGCCCACCGAGGTCGCGGGCCTCGTCCGCGTTGAGCTCGACGACCAACCGGCCGCCTCCCTCAAGCGGAACTCGCATGACGATCCCGCGCCCCTCCTTGGTGACCTCCATGGGTCCGTCACCCGTTCGTGGCTTCATGGCCGCCATCCCAGTCCCCTCTCAGATCCGGCCCCCGAAAGCGGGCCGCTGGGGACATTATTCCCCATGATCGTCGTGACGTGGGCCACGGTCGTGCGGCTTCGGACCAGTTTCGGGCCCAGATCCCAGCTGCCCGGCGCCCACCAGCTCGGCGAAGCGACGCAGTGACCTCTCGACCCCGGCCGCGAACACCGGACCCACGACCGCGAACCCGGCGCGGCCGACCGCTCCAAGCGGCAGGTCCAGCTCCTCGCGCCAGACGAAGCGGCTGCGCCCATCGGGCAGGGCGAGCACCTCGAAGATGCCGGGGCCGCGGACGACCCGTCCGGTGTGCAGGACGCGCACCAGCCGAGGGGGCTCCCACTCGGTGATCTCCATGGTGTCGAGGAAGCCGAGCCGGCCCACGCCCGTGAACGCACTCAGCTGGGCTCCGACGCCCTCGCCGGGGCCGTCGGACCACACGCGGGTGCCGAGCATCCACTGGCCCTGCGTCGGCCAGTCGGTCAGCGCCGCGAAGACGACCTCGGGGGGCGCGTCGACGATCACGTCGCGGACCAGGTGGCGGCGGCCGGTCATGTCAGCTCCTGTGGGAGTGTGCTGTCGGGTTCATCGGAACGGGCCGTGGCCGCGACGCCAGGATCGGTGTCGAGCCCGGCTGACGTGTCCGCGGTGGCGATCGCCGTCGCAGCCACGGGAACGTCGGCGCCCGCCTCGTCGGCCACGGGAACGTCGGCCACCGCCTCGTCGGCCGCGGGAACGTCCGGCCGGAGCGCGCCGACCACTCGCTGCAGCTCGGCGATCCGCGCATCACGTCCCGCGAGTGCCGCGCGGGTGTCATCGAGGACGCGGTCGACCTGCTCCATCCGGTAGCCACGCAGCGCCACCGCGAACCGCACCCGGGCCAGGCTCGTCGCGCTGACGCCGTCCTGGTCCGCCCAGTCCAGGGGTCGGCCGCCCACAGGATCGGGCTCGATCAGGGGGCGGTCCCGCGCCACGAGCACGGCGACGACTCCGACGATGGCGATGGCGACGACAACGAACAGGGCGACCACGCGACGATCATTCCACGGGGTGGCCGACGGCGCCGACGCTGGCTCAGGTGCCGTCGGCCAGCGTCACGTCGAACGGCGGCTGCTCGCCGGGGATAGGGCCCGTCGCGCGGGCGAGCTCCGCCTCGCGCAGGATCGCCACGACCTCCGCGGGATCATCGGTGAGGTGGATCAGGTCGAGGTCCGCGGGCGAGATCTTCCCGTCAGCGCGCATCGTGGTGCGCAGCCACTCGAGCAGGCCCGACCAGTACGCGGACCCGAACAGGATGATCGGGAACGTTGTGACCTTCCCGGTCTGCACCAGGGTCAGGGCCTCGAAGAGCTCGTCGATGGTCCCGAAGCCGCCGGGGAAGACCACGAACCCCTGGGCGTACTTCACGAACATCATCTTGCGGGCGAAGAAGTAGCGGAACTTGACCCCGATGCCGACCCACTCGTTCATGCCCTGCTCGAAGGGCAGCTCGATGCCCAGGCCGACTGAGGTGCCACCTGACTCCCATGCCCCCCGATTGGCCGCTGCCATGACACCGGGGCCGCCTCCGGTGATCACCGCGTAGCCGGCCCCGACGAGCAACCGGGCGGTGCTCTCGGCCAGCGCCCACTCGGGATCATCGGTGGGCGTGCGCGCCGAGCCGAACACGCTGATCGCCGGTCCGAGCTCGGCCAGCGCCCCGAAGCCCTCGACGAACTCCGCCTGGATCCGAAGCACGCGCGCCGGGTCGGTGGACGCCCAGTCGGCGGAGTCCCGGCTGTCCAGCAACCGCTGGTCCATCGTCGTGGCGTTGATCTGGGGGCGGCGGTGCACCACCGGGCCCTCGGTACGTGGCGGGTCGGGCACGGGCGGCTGGGGGCCCGAGCCCGGATCCTCTGGGGTCGACATGCCCGACACGGTAGTCACACAACGGCACCGGACGGCGTCCGAGCACCACACCGAGCCGGACAGTCGACGACTTGACGGGAACTATGGTTGATGATTCAATCACTCCTGTTGATCCTTCAACCACTACCTCAGGAGATGGAACTGACATGACTGACTACACCGACTACAACGGCACCTGGACGATCGACCCGTCGCACACCCGCCTGGGCTTCGTCGCCCGGCACGCGATGGTGACCAAGGTGCGCGGCGCCTTCGAGGACGTCGCCGGCACGCTCGTCATCGATTCTGCGAACCCGTCCGGCTCGACGGCCGCCGTCACCGTCCAGCTGGCCTCGATCAACACCGGCTCACCCGACCGTGACGCGCACCTGCGCAGCGCCGACTTCTTCGACGTCGAGGTCAACACCGAGATGACGTTCGCCTCGACCGCCGTGAAGGACGACGGTGACGAGTTCGTGATGATCGGCGACCTGACCATCAAGGGCGTCACCCGCCCGATCGAGCTCGAGCTTGAGCCGACCGGCGTGGCCACCGACCCGTTCGGCTACGTGCGTGCCGGGTTCGAGGGCGTGGCCGAGCTGTCCCGCAAGGACTTCGGCCTGACCTGGAACGTCGCCCTGGAGGCTGGCGGCGTGCTGGTCAGCGACAAGATCAAGATCCAGCTCGACGTCTCGGCGATCAAGGCCGACTGAGGCCGGGAAGCCCGGTCGCGGGCCCCGGGTCCGGGTCAGCGCCGGGTGGGCCTGCTGGCGGGCCCGAGGGAATCCCACGGGTTGGGCGCTTCGACCTGGGCCTCGAGCCAGGTGTGCATGACCGCATAGGTCGAGCGCACCTGGCTCGTCGGCACGTACTCCTCCCGCGTGTGCGCCAGGGACGGGTCGCCCGGTCCGTAGTTCACCGCCGGGATGCCCAGGGCGGTGAACCGCGAGACGTCGGTCCAGCCGAACTTGGGGCGCGGAGTGCTGTTGGTGACCTCGAGGAACGTCTCGGCGGCCGGCTGCGACAGGCCGGGAAGTGCACCCGGCGCGACATCGACCACCCGCACATCGAACCCCTCGAAGATGGCCTGGACGTGGGCGATCGCCAGGTCCGTTGTCAGCGACGGGGCGAACCGGTAGTTCACTGTCACGATGCATTCGTCCGGGATGACGTTGCCCGCCACGCCACCGGTGATCGCCACGGCGTTGAGCCCCTCGCGGTACTCCAGCCCGTCGATCTCCACCCGCGCGGGCTGGTAGTCGGCGAGCCGGACGAGGACGTCAGCGGCCGCGTGGATCGCGTTGCTGCCCAGCCACGAGCGCGCGCTGTGGCTGCGCCGACCGGACATGTGGATCTCCGCACGCAGCGTGCCCTGGCAGCCCGCCTCGACGCCGGCGTCGGAGGGTTCCATCAGGACCGCGAAGTCCCCGGTCAGCAGGTCAGGGCGGGTGTCGGCAAGGCGCTTGAGCCCGTTGTACTGCGCGTCGATCTCCTCGGCCTCGTAGAACACGTAGGTGACATCACGGGTTGGCTCCGGCACGTTCACGGCGAGCGCGAGCGCCACCGCGACGCCGCCCTTCATGTCGCAGGAGCCCAGCCCGACCAGACGCTCCTCGCCGTCGACCACCTCAACGAAGTGGGGCAGGTTGTGCGCCTCCGGAACGGTGTCGATGTGCCCGCAGATCAGCACCCGGTCGCGATGGCCGAAGTCCGTGCGAGCCACCAGGGTGTTCCCCTCACGCTCCACCGTCAGGTGCTCGCACGCGAGCAGGGCGGCCTCGATCTCGTCGGCGATCGCCCCCTCGTCGAGGCTCTCGCTCGGGATGTCCACGAGCTGGCCGAGCAGCGTGACGATGTCTCCGGCGGTGTCCAGGGCCATGGGTTCTCCAATCAGGGGCCCCACAGTCGGGGCGCTGCCCTACGCTACCGACCCATGGAACTGCTCACCTCGTCAGCGTCCGGCCTCGGCATCGCCACCTACGCCGGCACCGCCCCGGACGCCCCGATCCTCGACGTCTGGTACCCGACGCCGACCCTGTCCGCGGAGCCCACACCGGTGGCCCACCTGGCGGATGCCTGCGGCGAGGACCCGGTCCGCGGTGTGGTCACCCGCGTCGTGAGCACCACGATCGCGGATCTCTCGGTCGCGCCCGCGGGCGTTGCCGATGCCTACCTGCGCCTGCACCTGCTGTCGCACCGCCTCGTCGTGCCACGATCGATCAACGTCGAGGGCATCTTCGGCGCGCTGCCCAACGTCGCGTGGACGTCGCTGGGCCCGGTGGCCATCGACGCGCTGACCGAGGTGCAGCTGCGCGCCCGGATCGCCGGGGAGTCGCTGACGGTGCTCGGCGTGGACAAGTTCCCGCGGATGGTCGACTACGTGGTGCCCACCGGTGTGCGCATCGCGGATGCCGATCGGGTCCGCCTCGGCGCCCACCTGGCCGAGGGCACCACCGTCATGCACGAGGGCTTCTGCAACTTCAACGCCGGGACCCTCGGTCCATCGATGGTCGAGGGCCGGATCTCGGCGGGTGTGGTCGTCGGCGCCGGCTCGGACATCGGCGGCGGTGCGTCGATCATGGGCATGCTCTCCGGCGGGGGCAAGGAGCAGGTGACCATCGGGGAGGGCGCCCTGATCGGCGCCAACGGCGGCATCGGCATCTCGTTGGGCGACCGGTCCGTGGTGGAGGCCGGCTGCTACGTGACGGCCGGCTCGAAGGTCACCCTGCCCGACGGTGAGGTCGTGAAGGGCCGGGCGCTGTCCGGCGTGCCCGACCTGCTGTTCCGCCGGAACTCGGTCAGCGGGGCCCTGGAGGCCACGCCGCGCACCGGGCACTGGGGCGGGCTCGCCGACCACCTGCACGCCAACGACTGACCCGCGCCACTGTGCCCGGACGTCGGGCGGGTGCTCGGCGGCGGACCTGCGGGTGCTGCCCCGTGGCCCAGGACCTTTGGGGCCGGCCTGCGCCCTGCTGATGCTGCCCCCGTGGCCCAGGACCTTCGGGCCGACCTGCGCCCTGCTGATCGATGCGCTCCGCCCCGCCCTGCTGATCGATGTGCTCGGCCCCGCACGGCCACGTAGGGTGCGGGCATGCGTGCCGCTGCCCTGCTCGTGCTCGGGCTCTTCTTCGGGTTCATCGGTGCGCTGATCCAGAGCTACACCACCCTGATCGGCTCCGTCCGGCTGCCCACAGGGGCGGTAATGAGCCTGGTGGCGATCGTGCTGGTCGCCCGCGCGGGGGCATGGTGGCAGGGCTCCCGCCTCGGGGCGATCACCTTCTCGGTGGGGTGGCTGGCCGCCACCCTGATGATGGGCTCCGAGACCGGCGCCGGCGACCTGGTCCTGACCTCCGGGACCCGTCAGATGGCCTACCTGATCGGCGGCACCATCCTGCTTGCTGCGGCCTGCGGGTTCCCCCTGCTGCCCACCGACGAGGACGATCAGGAGCCCGCGGCAGCGGGTGCGGGCACGGGTGCGGGTGCGGGCACGGGTGCCGACTGATGGCTGACCCGACCGCGGCCCGGTTCCGGCGGGCGACCGGGCGGTACGCCACCGGGATCGCCGTGATCACGACACGAGCCGACGGTGTGGACCATGCGATGACCGCCAACTCGTTCACGTCGGTGTCCCTGGACCCGCTGCTGGCCCTGGTATGCGTCGAGCGCGACTCCCGCTTCCACTCAGCCGTCCTGGCCGCCGGGACGTGGGCGGTGTCGTTCCTGCCCGAGGGCCAGGAGGCAACTGCGCGGTGGTTCGCCACGCGGGGGCGGCCCCTGGACGGACAGTTCGACAGCGTGCCCACCCGCCGGGCCGCCAACGGCTGCCTTGTGCTGACCGATGGACTCGCTGCCCTGGAGCTGCGCACCGACCAGGTCGTGCCCGCCGGGGACCACGACATCCTGATCGGGGCAGCGACGCACGTGCACGACCCGCAGGAGCCGGGCAACCCGTTGATCTACTTCGCCTCGACGTTCCGCCACCTCGCCTGAGCCGCCTGCGCCGGAAACGACCTACCATGGTCGACGTGACGCAGCCTCCAATGGACGACGTGACAGCCGCCGCCGGTTCATCCGCCCGGCCGAGCCATCGCCGGCGCTGGATCGCCATCGGACTCGGGGTCGGCGCGGTCGTGCTGGTCGGCGGCTACGCCGCCGCCGTGGCCAGCGTGTCCGGGGACGTCCCCGCCGGGACGTCGGTCCGCGGGGTCGACATCGGCGGCATGAGCACCGAGGACGCGACCGCGACCCTGGAGGCCGAGCTCGGCGATGCGGCGGCGGCGCCCATGCCGGTCACGGCCGGGGAGGCCAGCACCGAGCTCGTGCCGGCCGAGTCGGGGCTCGCCGTGGACTGGGAGGCCACCGCATCACAGGCCTCCGGGCTGATCCTGCGCCCGACGAAGCTCGTGGCGCACATGCGCGGCGAGGTGGAGCTGGAACCGATCACGACGACCGACGAGGCCGCCCTGGCGAGCTCGTTGGAAGCGCTGGCCCTGGTCACCGCTGTGGAGCCCGTCGAGCCGAGGATCCGGTACACGAAGAAGGGCCAGGCCAGGCTCAAGGAGGGCGTCGAGGGAACAGACCTGGACGTGCCTGCCTCGACCGAGCTCGTCTCGCAGGCCTACTTCGCCGCGGAGCCCGAGACCGTGGCGCTGCCGATGCAGACCGTGCCAACAGTCATCCCCGCCGACGAGGCCGAGCGGGTGTTCACCGAGTTCGCCGAGCCCGCTGTCGCCCTCCCGGTGACCCTGAGCGTGGGCGCGGAGGCCGAGAAGGCCCTGGTCCCGCCTGCGGACATCGCCAAGAGCCTCACGTTCGTACCCGAGGAGGCGACCCTGACGCCCCTGCTCGACGGCGAGGAGCTGCACGGGCTGCTCGAGGACGAGCTGTCGGACATCGAGGAGGATGGCCGGAGCGCATCGTTCCGCATCCAGAACGGCAAACCGGTGGTGGTGAAGTCCCGCAAGGGCCGCGGGGTGGCGCCCGACGACTTGGGCACCGCGGTCCAGGCTGTGCTGCCCGAGACCACTGCAGCCGCCCGCGTTGCGCCGGTGGAGCTCAGCGCAGCGGCCCCGGACCTCACCACCAAGGAGGCCAGGGCGCTGAACATCACCGAGAAGCTCTCGAGCTTCTTCCAGGACTTCGCGCCGGCCAACTACCGCTACGTCAACGTGGGCGAGGCCGCCCGGCGGATCAACGGGACCGTGCTCAAGCCCGGCGAGCTGTTCTCGATGAACGACACGGTCGGGGAGCGCACTGCGGCCAACGGCTTCACCGAGGGTTTCATCATCTCGGGCGGGGTGTTCCGCGAGGAGCTCGGCGGCGGGGTGTCGATCATCACCACCGCCATGTGGACAGCCGGCTACTACGCCGGGCTCGAGCGCGTGGAGCAGCATCCGCACGGCCTGTACATCTCACGCTACGAGGCAGGGCTCGAGGCCACCGTGGCCTGGGGCTACCTGGACCTCAAGATGCGCAACAAGACCGGCAACGGCGTACTGATCACCGCGACCCGCTACAACGACGGCGTGCTCATCGAGATGTGGGGCACCAAGAAGTGGGACAAGGTCACCGCCGACTTCAGCCCGCGGAACAACTACACGCCGTACCAGAAGATCTATGACGACGGCGACCGGTGCGTGCCCTCCTCCGGATCCGACGGCTTCTCCATCTCGGTGACGCGGCGCCGGATCATCGACGGGACGTCGAAGAGCACCGAGACGTTCAACACCGTGTACAAGCCGACGCCCAACGTCATCTGCGGCCCGAGGCCGTGACCCGTGGCCACCCCAGGGTCGATGCGGCGCAGACAATGGGGGCAGCTCACCACTAGGATCAGGCTCGCCGGAGACCAGAATGGAGACCACCCATGACCTACGTGATTGCCCTTCCCTGTGTGGACCTCAAGGACAAGGCCTGCATCGAGGAATGTCCGGTCGACTGCATCTACGAGGGTGAGCGGATGCTCTACATCCACCCCGACGAATGCGTGGACTGCGGGGCGTGCGAGCCGGTCTGCCCCGTCGAGGCGATCTACTACGAGGACGACGTCCCCGCGGAGTGGAGCGAGTACACCGCGGCGAACGTGGTGTTCTTCGACGACCTCGGGTCCCCCGGTGGCGCCGCCAAGCTCGGCCTCATCGCCAACGACGTCCCGCTGGTCAAGGCGCTGCCTCCTCAGGAGCTGTCCACCTGAGGGCCCTGCCTGACTTCCCCTGGGACCGGCTGGCGCCGTTCAAGGAACGGGCCGGAGCGCACCCGGGGGGCATCGTCGACCTGTCCATCGGTACGCCGGTGGATCCCACACCTGCCGTCGTCCAGTCCGCTCTGACGGCCGCCGCCGACTCGCCCGGCTACCCGCAGACGACAGGTGCGCCGGCAACCCGCGAGGCCATCACGTCGTGGGTGCGCCGCCGCCTGGGTGCCCACGACGGGTTCGACGTGCTCCCGACGATCGGGACCAAGGAGTTCGTGGCCTGGCTGCCGACGCTGCTGGACCTCGGCCCCGCCGACCGGGTGGTCATCCCCGAGCTGGCGTACCCGACCTACGACGTCGGGGCGCGCATGGCCGGCGCCCGGGTCCAGGTCGCGGACTCGCTGACGGCGATCGGCCCGGCCCGCGTCTCGCTGCTGTGGCTGAACTCCCCGAGCAACCCGACCGGCAAGGTGCTCCCGGTCGACCACATGGCCAAGGTCGTGTCGTGGGCGCGGGAGCGAGGTGCCCTGGTGGTCTCCGACGAGTGCTACTACGAGCTCGGCTGGACCGAGCAGCCGGTCTCGGTGCTGCACCCGGACGTGTGCGGCGGTGACCCGACCGGTGTCCTCGCGCTGCACTCGCTGTCGAAGCGCTCCAACCTGGCGGGCTACCGGTTCGGCTTCGCCGCCGGCGACCCCGCGGTGATCGCGGCGCTGCTCGAGGTGCGCAAGCACGCCGGGATGATGGTCCCCGGCCCGGTGCAGGCCGCTGCGGTGGCCGCCCTCGGCGACGACACCCATGTGGTCGCTCAGCGCTCGGTGTACCGGGCTCGCCGTGAGGTGCTCGTTGCGGCGCTGACGCAGGCCGGTTTCCGGATCGACGAGTCCGCCGCCGGGCTCTACCTGTGGGCCACCCGCGGGGATTCCTGCTGGGACACCGTCGCGTGGCTCGCCGAACGCGGGATCCTCGTGGCACCGGGCGAGTTCTACGGCCGCGCTGGCTCGGCCCACGTGCGCGTGGCCCTCACAGCCACCGACGAGCGCGTGACAGCCGCCGCCGAGCGCCTGACCAGCTGACGCACCCACCAGCTGCGGAGCCAACCCCGCACCCCAGCGGGGGCCACCGCGCGCTCCTCGAAGCCAGAGCCGGGAACGGACGCTGCCGCTGGCCAGGGCGAGAGCCGCAGGCCAGAGCGGTCCGCGCGCCTCGTGACTTCGCGCCCGTTCTGGTTGATAGGCGTCTCGTTCTCGCGGGCGCGGAGCGACGACGCACTCGTTGTGGTTGATAGAGCGCATCTCGACAGCGGTCTTTCAACCACAACGAGCGCGTATTGCGCCACCGGCAAGAACGAGACGACCCCTTTCGACCACAACGAGCGCGAAGTCTCCTTCTGCCCCGTTCAGGGCCAGCATCGGCCCTGTCAGCCGCTCTGGAGGACTATGTGCGGGCCGACAGAGCCACTGCGATCCGCGCCATGACGGACCCCGGATTGCGGCACATCTCCCGGTAGGTCCAGCGGACGACCACATAGCCGATGGCCTCCAGGGCCTCCTGACGCAGCTTCTCCCGATGCAGGACGTCGGGTGTCTGGTACTTCACCAGCCCATCCGCCTCACCGATCACCCGGGCATCCGCCCACAGGAAGTCCGGATACACCTCACCCAGCTCCGTCCGGATCCGCACCTGCATGTCCGGCAGTGGCAGGTGGTGGAGGATCATCTGCCCGAAGCTCAGGGACTCAAGCGCGGACTCGCGGCGTGGGTCGGCCAGGGCCACGACGTGATCCAGGTGGCCACGGGTGCGCAGCGTGGCCGCCGCCGGGATGGCCTCGCGCAGCGGGCGGCACGCATCCAGGAGACTCTGCGGGCGCGTGTGGTGCGCGCGGACCCGCCGCTGGCCGACGGCCTCCACGAGGAATCGGCGGGCTGCCGCGTCGAGGACCACCAGCGCTTCCGGAACGGGAGCCGTGGCAGCGACATCGACAGCTGTCCTGGCCAGCGACGTGACCAGCAGGCCGCTGGGGTGCGCCACGCGGTGCTCGGCAGGCAGGTCCCGGACGGCGATCGTGAACTCCGGTGCGCGGATCGACCGCACGCGGCGCCCGGTGGGGGTGATGAAGGACACAGGTGCCGTGGCGGCGCCGGTCGGATCGTCGAGGTCCAACCCCCACGCAAGAGCCGCGGTGTGCTGACCGGCGATCGCTGAGGGCCGGCGCAGCTGGTGCGCGATCGCGCTCTGCACGTGCCGGCCCGGGGCATCCTCCGGCACGGCATCCGCGGCGACGTAGACCCCGCGCGTGAGCGGCACGACAACCCCGGCCCCGACGGCCGTCCGCAGCGCGCTGCGGGTCACCCCCAGAGCAGCGACGTGGTCGAGGGTGAACGGCGTGCGCGGCGGCTCCCACCTGATGATCCGCGGCACGTGGCCACACTGTCGCCTCGGCGCCAGAACCAGAACCCGTCCCGGCAGATCTGTGGACGACGCCGGAGGCGACTCGAGCTCCGTGCCGTGGGTCACCCCGTGGTCCGCCGCCGTCCAGCCGAGGGATCCTCGCCGCCAACGTGGGCCGGTATCCGCACGCCCAGCAGCGCTCCTGGCTCCGAGAGCGTGCTCACTGACGTCCACCAGGCGCCGACGGGGTGGGCCAACGGGCTCTCACCCCGGCTCAGCCACAGGACTTCAGGCCTGATGCGGCAGCGCGACCGACGGACCCGGCAGACAGAACCGCCAGACCGCGTCACCGACCGTCGCGTGGCTCAGTCGATCCGGACCACGCCACGGGGCGTGAGCAGCGTGACGGCGACCAGGCCCGGACCGGCCGGGTCCTGCTCGTCGAGCCACGCCACGTCCACCTCCTCAAGGGGGTGGTGGCTGGGCTCACCGAGCCATGCCGAGACCCGTGCGGGGGACCCGGCGATCTCCAGCTGGGCGATCCGGACCTCGCTGCCATGGGCCGCCGGATGATGGTCGCCGTCGGCCTCCCAGTGCACGAAGAAGGGCAGTTGGGCATCGGCCATCGTGTCCAGGACGCCGATCTGCTGCCAGCGCAGGTCGTACCCGTCGGGCCGCACGCGGTGGCCCTCGACCGCATGCCGCCCGAGCCGCGCCTCCACCGCGGGCATGTCGGAGACTGCGACCACCCAGCTCATCCAGCCGCCGCCCTCCTCGGCCCGGGCGCGCACGGCCCGACCGAACGGGGCGCTGTAGGCCGCGGGGTGATCGAGCGCGGACACGACCTCGATGTACGTGCCGCCTGCCAACGGGAGGATGAAGTTCCGGGTGCCGAAGCGCGGGTGCAATCCGCCATCGGTGAAGGTCGCGCCGACGGCGGCACCGATGCGCTGAACCGTGTCGGCGAGGTGCTCCACCGGGGCTGCGTAGGAGACATGATCAAGGCGCATACCCCCATCGAACACCCCCGCCGTACACGGCTCGTCAGGACCCCCCGGATACGGGCCAAGGGGCCCTTGACAGGACACCTGCGGGGATGGGATACGCATACCCGTCGGGGTACTGTCGCAGTTGCGTCGCACGGTCCCGGGGAGGGTGGCCCGGGGGACGCCCCGACCCCTCATATATAGGGTGGTTGGAATTCACCGCACCGCCAGGGGAGGTTCTGATGGCCAACGCAAAGCTGGTCTACGAGACGGGCGAGATCGAGCTCGTCGAGCTCGAAGCCACTGACGGGGAGTCCGGCTGGGACACCGGCCTGGTGTTGAAGGAGTCCGGGCACGTCGCCTACGACCCGGGATTCGTCAACACCGCCGCCTGCCGATCGGAGATCACCTACATCGACGGCGACGCCGGGATCCTGCGCTACCGGGGCTACCCGATCGAGCAGCTCGCAGCCCACTCGAGCTTCACCGAGGTCAGCTACCTGCTCATCTACGGCGAACTCCCCACGATCAGCCAGCTCAAGGCGTTCGAGACCGAGATCCGGTCACACACCATGCTGCACGAGGACCTGCGCAGGTTCTTCGACGGCTTCCCGCGCGACGCGCACCCGATGCCGGTGCTCAGCTCCGCGGTGTCGGCGCTGTCCACCTTCTACCAGGACTCGCTGGACCCCTTCGACGCCCAGCAGGTGCACATGTCCACGGTGCGGCTGCTGGCCAAGCTGCCCACCATCGCCGCCTACGCGCACAAGAAGTCCATCGGACAGCCGTACCTCTACCCGGACAACGCGCGCAGCCTGACGGAGAACTTCCTGCGGATGACGTTCGGCGTGCCCACCGAGGAGTACGAGGTCGACCCGCTGGTCGTGCGCACCCTCGACATGCTGTTCATCCTGCACGCCGACCACGAGCAGAACTGCTCGACGTCCACGGTCCGGCTCGTGGGGTCCTCGCACGCCAACCTGTTCGCCTCGATCTCAGCCGGGATCAACGCCCTGTTCGGCCCCCTGCACGGCGGTGCCAACCAAGCCGTGCTCGAGATGCTCACCCGGATCCACAGCGAGGGCCTGAGCGCCCAGGACTTCGTGGCCAAGGTGAAGGACCGGCAGGGTGGCCACAAGCTCATGGGCTTCGGCCACCGCGTCTACAAGAACTACGACCCGCGCGCCGCGATCGTCAAGAGCGCCACCTACGACATGCTCAACCAGCTCGGCACCAGCGATCCGCTGCTCGACATCGCGATCGAGCTCGAGCAGATCGCCCTGGCCGACGACTACTTCCACTCGCGCAAGCTCTACCCGAACGTCGACTTCTACACCGGCCTGATCTACAAGGCCATGGGCTTCCCGCCGCAGATGTTCACCGTCCTGTTCGCGATGGGTCGGCTGCCCGGGTGGATCGCCCAATGGCGCGAGATGATCGACGATCCGGCCACCCGGATCGGCCGGCCCCGCCAGGTCTACGTCGGTCGTACCGAGCGGAACCTGCCCCGGGCCATGCCGCTGCCCCGGCGCTGAGTCCACAGGCAGCAGGTGCAGGCACGCGGCCGGCTGCTGCTGGGTCCCGAGGTGCGGGCACGACGCTGATCGCCGCTGGGCCGAGTCAGATCTTGCGCTGGCGCGCGGCGCCGGGGACTGGCCGACGCCGAGCACCGATCGACGCCTGGCCCGGGACGGTCGAGCGACGGCGGCTCATCGGACCGGGGCCGGCACGCGCAGGTCCACCTGCGGGGCTGCCGAGTCGATGACGTCGCCGATCTGGCGACCGACCAGTTCGTGGCGCTCGACCAGCGCGTCGCGCAGCGCCTCGACGATGTGCCGGTTGGCGCTGAGCAGCTCCTTGGCCACCTGCTTCTGGTCGGACAGGATCGTCTCCACGGCCGCCCGCCCCTGGGGATCCGAGAGCACCCGACCGACGAGGTTCGAGTCGGACAGTGCGCCGTTCTGGACCGCGGCCAGGCTGATCAGTGATCCACCCATGCCGACCGCGCCGACCATCTGGGCGGCCACGGTGGTGGCGTAGGAGAGGTCTCCGCCGGGGCCGGTGGAGACATCCCCGAAGAACAGCTCCTCGGCGACCTGGCCGCCCATCGCGATCTGGATCAGCGCCAGCATCTCGGTGCGGGACCTGGTGAAGACGTCATCGCTGTCGCCGTGAGCCAGCATCCCGAGGGCCTCGCGGCGCTTGATGATGCTCAGCACCTCCAACCGCCGGTGCGGGGCCACCAGGTGCGCCATCGTCGCGTGGCCGGACTCGTGGGTGGCGATCAGGCGGGTCTCATGATGGGTGTAGGACACGGGCTGGCCCATGCCGACCTCCTCGGTGAGCCGAGCGGTCTCCACGTCCACGCGGCTCATCGCGTGATCACCCCGGCGCAGGGCGTTGACCAGCGCCTCGTCGAAGAGATGCTCGATCATCACCGGCGTGTATCCCTGGGTCACGGCCGCGATGCCGGCCCGCAGGTCGGGGTCGTCGAGCTCGGCGGCATGTGACTTCTGGTCGAGGAAGTGGTCGATCAGCTCGAGCCGGCCGGCCCGGGTGGGCGGGTCGAAGGAGAGGCGCCGGTCGAAGCGGCCGGGACGCAGCAGTGCGGGGTCGAGGTTGTCGGCCCGGTTGGTCGCCGCGATGAGCAGGACCGTCGCGGGCTTCGGCACCGGGCGTTGGAGCTGGCGCCCGACCGGCAGGAACAGGTTGATGCGCTCCACGAACCACGCGCGGAACTTCTGCCACCCGTCGGGGTCGTCGAAGGACTGCATCTGGACCAGCAGCTCGTTGACCACGCCACCGGTGCCCTCGGACGTGATCGAGCTGACCACGGTTCCCGAGCCGCCAGCGGTGGCTGCCGCGACCGAGGTCGCCGGCAGGCCGGACAGGCCACCGCAGCACATCGGCGCGGTGAGGTTGGCCGCCACCATCGGGGTGGCCGACGATCCAACCCCGGCGCGCGCCATGGCGATGGCGTCGATCTCCTCGATGAACCCGATGGCGCCACCCTCCTGGCGCGCGGCCTTGCGCAGTGCCTTGAAGTACGAGCGGATCTTGCGGGCGGTCGCCCCGTAGTACATCGACTGGAAGCTGGTGGCCGACACGAACAGGAACGGCACGCCAGCCTCGGCGGCCATTGCCTTGGCCAGGTAGGTCTTGCCGGTGCCCGGGGGGCCCTCGAAGAGCAGGCCACGGCGTGGGGTGCCACCCATCTCGGCGCGGAACGCGCGGTTGGCCAGGAACAGGTTCAGGGAGCGCACGACGTCGGCCTTCACCAGGTCGATGCCCTTGACGTCAGCCAGTGAGACATCGATCTGCTCGGGCCGGAAGGTGACATGCGGCGAGCGCCCGGCCACCAGGGTCGTGCCCACGACCGCCATGATCATCACGAGGAAGAACACACCCACGATCAGGAGGAACGGGTCGATCTGCGGCAGGGAGAGCCGCGTGGGGTCGAACGGGTTCCCGTCGATGATCCGCCACCACATCCAGAACAGTGGGATCGCCAGGATGACAGCCATCCGACCGAGGCGATGACCGCGCGCCCGCTCCCGGGCTGCGCCCACGTCACTGGTCGCTGTCGCCAACCGGCCTGAGCCCACCTCGTCGAGCATCGACATCTCGCACCTCCTGAGCCCCATGGTGGGGCAGCGTGACACGCTGCGCCGCGGCAGGAGCGTGGGTTCACCCGATTGGGGCAACCGGTTGACCACGATCGGTGACCACGGGGCCGGGCACCATCTCGCAGCGTCACCGCAGCGGTCGTAACCCGCGCCCTGGCTGGTCCGCCCACAGTGTGCGTCCCGACCACCGGTGACCCTACGATCGGGCACATGGACTCCATTGGATTCGGCGTGGACATCGGCGGCAGCGGGACCAAGGGCGCCAAGGTCGACCTCACGACCGGAGAGCTCGCCAGTTCCCGGATCAAGTACCCGACCCCCAAGTCCTATGAGGTCGACCATGTCGTCGACACCGTGCTCAAGGTCGTCGACGACGCCGGCTGGGAAGGGCCGTTCGGCTGCACCTTCCCCGGCATCGTCAAGCGCGGTGTGCTGTACTCGGCGGCCAACCTCGGGTCGCACTGGATCGGCGCCGACCTGGCCGCGATGCTCAGCGAGCGGGCCGGGCGTCCGGTGACGGTGCTCAACGACGCGGACGCAGCAGGCCTGGCCGAGGTGGACTTCGGGGTGGCCAAGGGCGTGGACGGCGTGGTCATCGTGACCACATTGGGCACCGGGATCGGCAGCGCGATGTTCCTCGACGGCAGGCTCGTGCCCAACACCGAGCTCGGGCACCTCGAGATCGACGGCGTCGACGCGGAGAAGCGAGCCTCCTCGGCGGCCAAGGAGCGCGAGGGCCTCGGCTACAAGCAGTGGGCCGCGCGCCTGCAGTCGTACTACTCGCACCTGGACTTCCTGTTCTCCCCCGACCTGATCGTCGTCGGCGGCGGAATCAGCAGGAAGTCGGCCAAGTTCCTGCCCCTGATCGACATCCGCGCCAGGATCGTGCCTGCCCAGCTGGAGAACCAGGCCGGCATCGCCGGGGCTGCCATGGCGGCCGCAGAGGGGTCCTGACACCGGGTGGCAATGACCGCACGCAGGCTCCCGCGGGGCGTCCAAGCCCTCGCAGGCGGGGTGCTCGCCGCCCTGCTGCTGTGCACCGGCGCGACCAGCGCCTCGGCTGAGCCACCGACGCGCCTCGACGAGCAGATCACCGACTCGGTCGGCGCGCTGGCCGGCGACACCAGCGACGTGCGCGACGCCGTCACCCAGCTCCAGGCCGACGCGGGTGTCCAGCTGTGGGTGGCCTACGTGGACACCTTCGACGGGACGAGCGGCGCGCAGTGGACCGAGGCGACCGCCCAGCTGTCCGGTCTCGGTGGAAACGACATGCTGTTCGCCGTCGCCACCGGGGACCGCGCCTACGGCTACAGCGTCGCCGACCCGATGCCGGTCTCGGACGCCGAGCTCGCCCAGATCATGGCCGATGACGTCGAGCCTGAGCTGATCGCCGGTGACTGGGCCGGGGCCACGATCGCGCTGGCCGAGGCCCTGGACGAGCCGGGCGGGTCCGGCTCGAGATGGTGGCTGTGGCTCGTGGTCGGCGCCCTGGTCCTGGGTGGCGGCGCATTCCTGATCGCCCGGTCGCGTCGGGACACGGGCCAGGGCGACGCACCGGTTGCGGCCCCGGCTGGCGATCCGGCGGCGGCGGAGCCTGCTCCTGCGCCGATCGATCAGGTGCGCTCGGAGGCTGCTGCGGCGCTGATCGAGGCCGATGACTCGATCAGGGCCTCCGAGCAGGAGCTCGGCTTCGCCCGTGCCCAGTTCGATGACGCGGCCACAGCGCCGTTCGTCGCCGTCCTCGAGCAGGCCAGGGCGGACCTGGCCCGCGCCTTCACGCTGCAGCGCAGTGTCGACGAAGTCGAGGGGCAGGACGCAGAGCGCGCGGTCCTTGAGCAGATCATCAGCCTGTGTCTGGCCGCCGATGCCCGCCTCGACGACCAGGTCGAGCACTTCGACCAGCTGCGCGACATGGAGCGTCGGATCGACGAGATCCTGCCGAGCCTCGCGGAGCGGGCGGCGTCCCTGCAGGTCCGGTTCCAGGGGTCGACGACCATCGCCGACGAAGTGCGCGTGCGCTTCTCCGGTGCGGCCCTGCAGACAGTCCGGGGCAACCTCGACCAGGCCGCTGATCGAATCCGGTTCGCCGTCGAGTCAGTACAGGTCGGCCATGACCTGCTGGCCGAGTCCGACCGCCAGGGGGCGGTCGCCCGAGCACGAGCAGCCGAGGAGGCCCTCGGCCAGGCCCACACCCTTCTGGACTCGGTGGATCGGGCGCCCGAGGAGCTGGCCCAGGCGCAGGTGGCAGTCGCCGCGCTGCTCGAGGAGACCGCCAAGGACATCGCTGAGGCGGAGAGCCTGGGGGCAACTGCCAGCCTGTCGGAGTCGCTGCGCTACGCGCGGGAGACCCTGGAGATGGCCCGCTCAGCGGTGGCCTCAGGTGAGTACGACCCGCCGACCACCCGACGGGCGCTCGAGGACTCCGACGGGGCCCTGGAGGCCAGCCTTGCGCCGCTGCGGGCGCAGGAGGACGCTCGTCGGCGGGCCGACGCACTGCTGGCCAGCACCCTGGACGGCGCACGTGCGTCGATCCGGGCCGCCGGGGACTTCATCACGACCCGGCGCGGGGCGGTCGGAGCCGAGGCACGCACCCGATTGGCCGAGGCAGAGCGGCAGTTCGCAGCCGGAATCGCGATCGCCGAGTCGGACCCGGCCACAGCCCTGCCACATCTGCAGGCCGCCGACCAGGTGGCCGACCAGGCCCTGGCCCTGGCCCAGCAGGACGAGGCCCACTACCTGAACTCCCGGCGGATGCGGGGCGGTACGAGCAGCCTCACGAACATGATGATGGGCGGCATCCTGCTCGACTCGATGACCCGCGGCAGCGGCCGCTCGCGGGGGCGCAGCCGGCGCGCGGCTGGCGGCGGCGGGCGATCCCCCAGCAGCTTCGGCGGCGGCGCCAGCCGTGCACGCCGGGGCGGTGGAGGACGCTTCTAGCCCTCCCCCGGCCCGTGGGCGACGGGCGCGGCACCGGACACGACAACGACTCCACCGAACACCCACCACCACACCAAGGAGCAGGACACATGGCACAGGAATCCATCTTCGGGCGCATCGGCGTGATGACTCGGGCGAACATCAACGCGATGCTGGACCGGGCCGAGGATCCGGAGAAGATGCTCGACCAGATGATCCGTGACTACACCAACAGCATCGCCGAGGCCCGCGAGGCGGTGGCTGCCACAATCGGCCAGCTGCGGATGGCCGAGCTGGACCTGATCGAGGATCGGCAGACCGCCCAGGAGTGGGGTGGCAAGGCCCTGGCCGCCTCGCAGAAGGCCGACCAGCTGCGCGCGGCGGGACAGTCAGCCGAGGCTGACAAGTTCGACAACCTGGCCCGGATCGCCCTCGAGCGACAGCTGCAGGAGCAGAACGAGGCTGCCGACCTCGAGCCGGTGGTGGCCGCACAGGAGCAGAACGTCGAGAAGCTCAAGGTCGGCCTGGCCGGGATGACCGGGAAGCTAGAGGAGCTCAAGGGCAAGCGCAACGAGCTCGTGGCCCGGGCGAAGATGGCCGCCGCCCAGAACAAGGTCCACGACGCGGTCGCCTCGATCAACCTCGCCGACCCGACCAGTGACCTCAGCCGGTTCGAGGAGAAGGTGCGGCGGGAGGAGGCCCGCGCCATGGGTAACGCCGAGTTGGCGGCCTCCACCCTGGACGCTCAGTTCGACTCACTCGAGGACGTGACCGCCGAACTGGAGATCGACGCCCGGCTGGCGGCGCTCAAGGCCGGTGGCGCCGCGGCGCTGGGAGCAGTCGGCGAGCCCCTCGACGCAGAGATCGTCGAGTAGCCCGGCTCGGGTGGCGCCGCCGCGCTGGCAGCGGCCAGCGAGCCGATCGACGCAGGGATCGCCGAGCAGCCCGGTTCGGGCAGCCCAGGTCCGCAGGGGTTCAGAGCCGGGCTCAGGCTACGCCGTGCCCGGCGAGCATGTGTCCGCCCGGGCGACCGGCCGAGACGCGCTGCGACGGGCCGGCCGAGCGGGGTCGGACGGAACAGGCACGACGGAACGCGCCAGCCGCGCCGGGTCGGCCGGACTGGCCTGACGTCACACCCCGGCGAACAGATCAGTCTCGCGCCCGGCTGCATCGAACGGTCCGGCGGCCTCGCCTCGCACGAGCCGGAAGTACTCGGTCGACATCGCTGGCGAGCCGATGTTGTTGCTCAGCGCGAAGAAGCCGCTGTCCACAGCGATCTGCGTGGCGTGCGCACGCATCGCGGCCAGTTTCGCCTCGTAGTGCGCACCGCCGTCGATCGCCGTCGTGACCAGCTCGTCATCCACCCCGAACGGCAGGTCGTCGGGATCCATGGCAGCGAACCCCGTGGTCTCCCCCGCCTCGCGCAGGGCGTCGATGCCCGCCCGGAGCATCTGCTTCGGGAAGGCCGTCCAGTAGACCTTGTCCACGCGGTGCGCCGGCCCCAGGTCGGGGCGGAACGACGGGGCCTCAGCCAGCGTGAGGGCGTACATGGCCACGCGGTGGGCCTGGATGTGGTCCGGGTGGCCGTAGCCGCCGAAGTCGTCGTAGGTCACCACGACCTGGGGGCGGACCTCGCGCAGCACGGCGACCAGTTCGGTGGTGGCCGCCAGCAGGTCCGCACGCCAGAAGCAGTTCGGCCTGTCGTTGGTCGCCAGGCCCATCATCCCGGAGTCCCGGTAGGTGCCAGGCCCCCCGAGCAGGCGCCAGTCCGTGACGCCCAGGGCTGTCATCGCCCCCGCCAGCTCGGTCATCCGGTGCTCGCCGAGCCGGTCCTCCTGGTCCGCCGCGATGTGCGCGACCTCAGGCAGCAGCACCTCGCCCTCCTCGCCCAGGGTGCACGTCACGAGCGTGACCGAGGCGTCCGGCGCGGCCGCATAGTGGGCCATCGTGGTACCCGAGCCGATGGTCTCGTCGTCAGGGTGGGCGTGCACAAGAAGCAAACGGCGCGAAGCAGTCTCCATGAGACCACAGGCTATCCCCGCCCCCCACCACCCACCACCCGCAGAACCTCCGCCGCCCCGCCCTACCGCCCCGCCTACCGCCCCGCCGAAGGTTCACCCTCCCGGTGTCTGCGCACCCTCCCGGAATTCGCGGAGGTTGACCGCAGGAGGGGAGGGCGACCTGGTCAGGTGGTGGCGCGCGGCGGCCCGGCGGTTGCCCGGCGGCGGCGCGGGGGTCACCCCTCGGCGAAATCGCGCCCGGTCGGTTCCGGCGAGGCCAGGCCTGCAGGAGCCTCGAGATCCGAGGTCCTCACCTGCGCCACGTGGCCAAAGCGCTCGGGGAAATGGCAGGCAACCGGATGGGTGGATCCGAGCGGGCGGGTCAGCTCGGGCACCTCGTCGGCGCACCGGCCCTGGGCGCGGAAGCAGCGCGTGCGGAACACACACCCCGTCGGCCGCTCTGCGGGGGTCGGCAGCTCGCCCTTCAGAATCGAGCCGGAGCCACTGGGACCTGCTGCCCCGGCAAGGGCCAAGGCGTGGGTGAAAGGATGCAGCGCGGCAGCGGGAAGGTCGTCCCGGTCGAGGATCTCCATGACGGACCCGAGGTACATCACGACCACACGATCGCACAGGGGCCCGACGTCGGCGAGGTCGCGCGCCAGCAGAACAAGAGCCGTCCCCGCCTCGTCACGCAGTCGGAGCAGGAGGTCCAGAAGCCTCGTGCGCTCGTCGGCAGACACCGTGTCGCGCTGGTCGCAGACGATCAACGCCGGTCGAAGAGCCACGGCCCGGGCGAACTCGACCAGTGCTCGCTGATGTCCGGTCAACTTGCCCACGGCGGATTCGGCCAACGAGGCCTCGAGCCCGACCTCCGCCAGCAGGTCGGCGGGATCCTGCGGCCCGGCGCCGTCACCGCGCGTCGCCCCGCTCGCCAGTGCGGACGTCAGCACCTCACGGACCGAGCGTCGGCCGGGCAGTTCGTCCGAGCCGCCCAGCACCACCTGCAACTCGTCGCCCACGGCTGCTCGGCTCCGGCGGCCCACGCGCTGCAGGTCGCTGCCGTTGTAGCTCACGACGCCAGCATCGGGGACGAGCCGCCCGGCCAGCATCCGGCCCACGGTTGACTTGCCGGCCCCCGCCGGGCCCACGAGCCCCACGACCTCGCCAGGCATGATCTCCAGGTTCAGGCCCTCAACCGCCCGCACGGGACCGCCACGGCGTCCCAGCCGACCCCGCGGCGACTGGAAGTCCTTCACCAAGTCCGCAGCTGTGATCATCTGCACCTCGTCACCGTTCGGCAGACGGCCGGCAAGCCATCTCGTTGCCATCCTACGGTCGCGGCGTCCTAGGACTCGGCACCGGTCACGCCGCTGTCCGGAAGCACCTCGCCGCCGAGCGCGCGGTGGTCCTCCCAGCCCTCCACGGCCTCTTCCGGGAAGTGGCAGGCGACCTGCTGGTTGGGCCGGATCTCCTTGAGGAGCGGCTCCTCCGAGGCGCAGATGTCGCGTGCCTTCCAGCACCTGGTCCGGAAGCGGCATCCCGACGGTGGGTCGGCCGGGCTGGGCACGTCGCCCTCCAGCTCGATCCGGGTCCGCGCCCGTTGCGCTTCGGGGTCTGGCAGCGGGACGGCCGACAGCAGTGCCCTGGTGTAGGGATGGGCCGGGGCCCCGTACAGGTTCTCCTGGGGACCGGTCTCGACGATCTTGCCCAGGTACATCACGGCGATGCGGTCAGCGATCTGACGAACGACGGCCAGGTCATGGCTGATGAAGATGTAGGACAGATGCAGCTCGTCGCGCAGGTCGAACAGCAGGTTCATCACCTGCGCCTGGACCGACACGTCCAGGGCGGAGACCGGCTCATCAGCCACGATGATGCTGGGCTTGAGGGCCAGGGCCCGGGCCACGCCGATCCGCTGGCGCTGCCCACCGGAGAACTGGTGCGGGTAGCGGTTGATGAACTCCGGGTTGAGCCCGACCTGGTCCATCAGCGCCGCCACGGCATCCTTCTTCGACGTGCCCTCGGGCAACGCGTCGGGGTGGATGTCGAAGGGCTCGCCGATGATGGAGCCGACAGTCATGCGTGGGTTCAACGAGGTGTACGGGTCCTGGAGGATGATCTGGATGTCGCGCCGCTTGGCGCGCATGGCACGGCCACTCAGGCCGGTGATCTCCTGGCCATTGATCTTGATGGAACCCGAGTTGGGGGCCTCCAGGCCCATGAGCAGCCGACCGGTCGTGGACTTGCCGCAGCCGCTCTCGCCCACGATAGCCAGCGTCTCCCCGGCGTTGAGGTACAGGGTCACGTCGTCGACGGCCTGGACGCTGCCGATCTGCTTCTTGAACAGGATCCCCTGGGTGATCGGGTAGTGACGCACAACGTTCGTCGCCTCGATGACCCGGACCGGCTCACTGGACGCCATGGGCCAGCACCTCCTCGGCGTACCAGCAGCGGCTCAGGTGGTCCGGTGCGATCTCCAGCAGGTCCGGAGGGGCACCCGCCCGGCACTGGTCGGTCGCCTTCGGACACCGCGGGTTGAAGGCACAACCATCGGGGACCCCATACAGGCTGGGCGGGAGCCCCTTGATCGCGGGCAGCCTCGCCACCCGCTGGTCAATCTTGGGGATCGACCGCAGCAGGCCGTACGTGTATGGATTGGCGGTGTTGGCATAGATCTCGTCGACCGAGCCCCGCTCCATCGTGCGCCCTGCGTACATGACCAGGATCCGCTCGGCGACATCGGCCACGACGCCGAGGTCGTGGGTGATGAGGATCAGCCCCATGTTCGTCTCCTCCTTGAGCTCCTGGAGGAGGTCCATGATCTGGGACTGCACCGTGACGTCGAGGGCGGTGGTCGGCTCGTCGGCGATCAGCACCGCCGGCTTGAGGGCGATCATCATCGCGATCATGATGCGTTGGCGCATGCCGCCGGAGAACTGGTGCGGGTAGTCCTTGAAGCGCTCGGCAGCGCCGGGGATCTTCACCCGCTTCATCACGTCGATGCTGGCAGCCTTGGCGTCCTTGCGGTTGAGCCCCTGGTGGATGCGGAACATCTCCGAGATCTGGTCACCCACGCTGAGCACCGGGTTGAGCGCGGAGAGGGCGTCCTGGAAGATCATCGCGATCTCACGCCCCCGGATCTTGCGGTAGTCCTCCTCCCGCAAGCCGACCAGCTCGGTCCCCTCCAGCTTGATCGAGCCTCCGGCGATCCGGGCCGGCGGAGTGTCCAGGATGCCCATGATCGCCTGGGCGGTCACCGACTTCCCCGATCCGGACTCACCCAGAATGGCCACCGTCTGCCCACGTGCGACGGTGAACGAGACACCATTGACCGCGCGGGCAACGCCGTCACGGGTCGCGAACTCGACAAAGAGCTCGTCAACCTCAAGCAGCATCGGCGCCACGACTCACCTCCGCAGCTTCGGGTCGAGCGCTTCACTGACGGCATCACCCAGGAGGATGAATGCCAGCACCGTGGCGCTCAGGAAGGCCGCGGGGAACAGCAGGGTCCAGGGAGCCTGGAAGAACACGGCCTGGGACTCGGCGATGATCGTGCCCCAGGAGAAGGCAGGGGGCCGGATGCCCAGACCCAAGAAGGTGAAGGTCGCCTCGGCGGCGATGAATCCACCGAGGGCGATGACCGCCAGGACGATGCTGGGACCGATCGCGTTGGGCAGGATGTGACGCATCATGATCCGGGGGTTGCTGGCGCCCAGGGCGCGAGCGGCCGTGGTGTAGTCCTGGCCCTTGGCCTCGATCGTCTGGCCGCGGACCATGCGGGCCGCCGACACCCAACCGAGCAGGCAGAGGACCAGCACGACTCCCCAGATCCCGGGAAGGCTGATCGCCGACAGCGCTGCGATCCCGACCACGATCAACGGCAGACCGTAGAAGATGTCGACGATCCGGGAGATCACGGAGTCGATCTTGCCACCGTAGAAACCGGCGACCAGCCCGATCAGCGCTCCGGTGATCGTCGTCACGATGGCGGCGATCACACCGACCATCACGCTGGGCCGGGCACCGAACACACTGAGTGAGTAGACGTCGCAGCCCTGCTGGTCGGTACCGAACCAGTACTCCGAGCTCGGGGGCAGCAGCGAGTTGGACAGGTCGCACCCACCGGACAGTGACGACGTCCGCTCCGCGTTGGCGATGATGCCTGGGAACAGGACCATGGCCGCCACCAGGACCAGGATGACGAAACTGATCCAGAAGACCACGTTGTGGCGCAGGTCGTACCACGCGTCCCCGGCCAGCGTCCGGGGCTTGCCGGTGTCCGGCGGCGGCTCGAGGCGGATGTCGTCGGCCTCGTCGGCGAGGATCTCACTTGCCTGGGGTGTGTTGTCACTCATAGCGGATCCTCGGGTCGAGTACGGCGTAGAGCACGTCCACGAGCAGGCTCATGATGAGGAAGATGATCACGATGATCGTGGTCATCCCGACGACGACGGAGGCCTCCTGGAGGCGAATCGACTGGTAGAGCTGTTGGCCGACCCCCGGGATGTTGAAGATGCCCTCGGTGATCACCGCACCGCCGATGAGCGCACCGAGGTCAGCCCCCAGGAACGTCACCACGGGGATCAGGGAGTTGCGCAGGCCGTACTTGCGCATGATCGTTCGGTCCGGCAGGCCCTTTGCCCGCGCGGTTCGGATGAAGTCCGCACCGTAGGTCTCGAGCAGCTTGTAGCGCGTGAGCCGCAGCACATAGGCCAGGGACAGCGCCGCAAGCACGAAGGCCGGCATGAGGTAGCTCCTCGGCCATCCCTCCGCGATGCCCGCGGGCGGGAACAGCCCGAGCTTGACGCCGAAGACGTACTGGACCACGAACCCGAGCACGAACACCGGGATGGAGATGACCACCAGGGTGCTGGCGAGGGAGAACCTGTCGAACAGCCCGCCCTTGCGCCGGGCGGCGATGATGCCGGCCCCGATGCCCAGCACGACCTCGATCGCGAACGCCGTGACACCCAGAGTGAGCGTGACGGGCCAGCGCTCGGAGAAGATCTCGGAGACAGCCTTGCCTGCGAACGTCGAGCCGAAGTCGCCGGTGAAGATGCCGCCGATGTACTTCAGGTACTGGACGATGAACGGGTCGTCCAGGTTGAACCGCTCGGTGAGGAACGCCTCGTACGCGGGGTTCTTCTGCTTGCCCGCTCCGAGGTTCTTGATCGGATCGCCCAGCGAGAACATCAGGAAGTACATGATGAAGGTGACCCCGAAGAAGACGGGAATCATCTGCAGCAGGCGCCGGACCACGTAGCGACCCATGTGCACCCCATCTCTCGAACCCGGAGCCGATCAGGATGTGAATCGGGGGGACGCCCCTTGCGGGACGTCCCCCCGAGGTTGGCTCACAGCATAGGCCGGAGCCAACCGGTTTGTGCTGTATCAGCCCGCCGAGTTCACAGTGATATCGGCGATGTTGATGAAGCCGCCGGGGTTGACCTCGACGTTCGAGACGTTCGCCGAGTAGCCACCGACATTGTTGCGCCACTGCGTGGCGTGCCCGGCGAAGTCCTCGTAGAGGACCTTCTCGGCCTCCTGCCATGAGGCCACCGCGGTCGCCTCATCAGCGGCCGTGTTGCCCTGCGCAATCAGGTCATCGAAGTCCGGGTTGCTGTACTTGGTGTAGTTCGAGCCGGAACCCGTCGCGAACAGCGGGGCGATCATGTTGGCCAGCGTCGGGTTGTCCGCGCCCCAGCCGAGGCCCAGGATGAACCCCTCATCATCAGCGCCCAGCTGATCGAATGCGTCGAGCATCTCACCGAAGGACTCGAACAGCTTGACCGTGCACTCGATGCCCAGGTTCTTCTGGATCATGTTGCACTCGGCCTTGGCCGCCGCGTTCTCGCTGTTGGAGAGGCCACCGATCTCGACCTTGTCCCCGGGGATGCCGCCCGCCTCGTCGAGCAGGGTCTTGGCAGCCTCGGCATCGAACGTGCAGTCCTCGCCGCAGGCATCGGTGCCGCCACCAGCAACGGTGGGCGGGCCGAAGGCCGTGGCCACGGTCCGGGTGTTGTAGTAGAGCTTCTCGTTGATCTCGGCCCAGTCGACAGCCTTGGCCAGCGCCACCCGCACGTCGCGGTTCTGGAAGGCCTCGACCTGGGTCGGGTAGGCCTCGTAGGAGAACGACAGCGCGGACTGGTTGATGTAGCGGTCACCCAGGACGCTCTCGGCAGTTGCCAGCGCGCTCAGCGGCAGGCTCGTGCTCACGTCGAGGTTGTTCGCCTGCAGGTCGGCCCACAGGGCGTTCTCATCGGCGTAGAAGCGGAACTCGATCTCGTCGGCCTTGCCCGGCTCGTATGCGTAGTCCGGGTTGCGCTCCAGCGTCACGCCGGTGGTGCTCCACGGGGCCTGCATCACGTACGGGCCGTTGCCGATGGGCTGCTTGTTGTAGGCGTCGATGTCCTCGAAGGCGACGCTGGGCATCGGCAGCACCTGCGGGCCGGCGACGTAGTTCTCGAACAGCGTCTGGCCGATGGGCTCGACAAGGGTCATCTCGATGGTTGTCTCGCTGGTCGCCTGCAGGCCCGACATCTCGCCGTCGGTGCTCGTCTCGTCGGCGACCTCCTCATAGCCCTCGATGTTCAGCTGGCTGGGGCCGAAGATGAAGCCGAGCTGCTGGCCGTTGCCACCGTTGGCGGTGAAGTTCCAGGTGTCGACGAAGGTCTGGGCCGTGACGGCCTCACCGTTGGTGAAGCTGCTGCCCGAGTTGATCTCGATGCTGTACGTCTTGCCCTCGTCGGCAGTGGAGACCGAGTTCAGCAGCGGGGTGCCGACGGTCTTCATCGAGGTGCCGTCGGTCTCGAACGTGTAGAGGCCGGTCGTCACACCCTGCAGGATGTTGGCGCAGTACAGGTCGTAGCAGTTGCTGGGGGTCAGGTCCTGCGGGGTCTGCAGGCCGACGGAGTAGGTGCCACCGGAGGCAGCTTCGGATGCCGAGGCGCCGGCGTCCGAGGCGCTGTCGGAGCTACAGGCCGCGAGAGTCAGCGCCGAGGCAGCAGCCACGGCACCGATCGCGAGTCCGCGTCCACGGAGTCTCATTCTGATCCTTTCTAGGCAATTCGCCGCGCCCCCGGCTCACCGGCAGCGGCGCGGAATAGGTCCGCGCAGGAGAATGCGTGCAAACCCCTCAGACCTGCACACAGTACAAGCAGTCTGAGCACGCTCTGACCGGCTGTCCGCACCGGAAGGTCACGATTCGGGAACAATTCTGGCTGGCTGCCGCGTCCGCACCCTGTGTTGCGGTGCGCTCACACCCTGCGATTGCGCGACTTCGCGCGATCCGTGCCGACCAGGATGACCTTGCGCATGCGCACCGTGGCCGGGGTCACCTCGACGCACTCGTCCTCGCGGCAGAACTCCAGGGCCTGCTCGAGGGAGAGCAGCCGGTGCGGGATCAGCCGGACCAGCTCGTCGCTGCTGGACTGGCGCATGTTGGTCAGCTTCTTCTCCTTGGTCGGGTTGACGTCCATGTCCTCCGACCGCGAGTTCTCGCCCACGATCATGCCCTCGTACACCTCGGTGCCCGGGCCTACGAACATCGTGCCTCGCTCCTGGAGGTTGAACAGGGCGAAGGACGTGACCGGCCCCTTGCGGTCGGCGACCAGGGATCCGGTCGGCCGGGTGCGCAGCTCGCCGTGCCAGGGCTCGTACTTCTCGAACACGTGGTGCAGCAGCCCGGTCCCACGGGTCTCGGTGAGGAACTCGGTGCGGAAGCCGATGAGGCCACGAGCCGGCACGACGTACTCGAGTCGGATCCACCCGGTGCCGTGGTTGACCATCTGCTCCATGCGGCCCTTGCGCAGCGCCATCAGCTGGGTGAGCACGCCCAAGTAGTCCTCCGGTGCGTCGATCGTCAGGCGCTCCATCGGCTCGTGGACCGTGCCGTCGATCGTCCGGGTGACCACCTGCGGCTTGCCGACGGTGAGCTCGAAGCTCTCCCGGCGCATCAGCTCCACGAGCACGGCCAGCTGCAGCTCACCGCGGCCCTGGACCTCCCAGGTGTCGGGGCGCTCGGTGTCCAGGACCCGGATGGACACGTTGCCGATGAGCTCGGCGTCGAGGCGGTTCTTCAGCAGGCGTGCGGTCAGCTTCTTGCCCGACTGGCCGGCCAGCGGCGAGGTGTTGATCCCGATGGTCATTGAGATGGACGGCTCGTCGACGGTGATGACCGGCAGCGCGCGCGGGTCCTCGGGGTCGGTCAACGTCTCGCCGATGGTGATGTCGGCGATGCCGGCCACGGCGATGATGTCGCCCGGTCCGGCCTGCTGGGCGGGCTTGCGCTCGAGCGCATCGGTCATCAGCAGCTCGGCGATCCGCACCCGCTCCTGGCTGCCGTCGGCACGGCAGAGCACCAGCGACTGGCCCTTGCTGATGGTGCCGTTGTGCACCCGGCAGATGGCCAGCCGGCCAAGGTAGGGCGAGGAGTCCAGGTTCGTCACGTGCACCTGCAGCGGCATCTCGTCGTCGTACATCGGCGGCGGGACAGTGCCCAGGATGGCCTGGAACAGCGGGACCAGGTTCTCGGAGTCGGGCATGCCGCCGTCGTCCGGACGCTTCAGGGACGCCCGACCAGCGCGGGCCGACGCGTAGATGATCGGGAAGTCGATCTGGTCGGCCTCGGCGTCGAGGTCGAAGAACAGCTCGTAGCACTCGTCGACGACCTCAGCGATGCGGGCGTCCGGGCGATCCACCTTGTTGATGACCAGGATCACCGGCAGGCGCTTCTGCAGCGCCTTGCGCAGCACGAACCGGGTCTGGGGCAACGGCCCCTCGGAGGCGTCGACCAGCAGCAGCACGGCGTGCACCATCTCGAGGCCGCGCTCCACCTCACCGCCGAAGTCAGCGTGGCCGGGGGTGTCGATGATGTTGATCGTGACCCCGCCCTCGGGCGCCCCGACACCGTGGTAGTTCACCGCCGTGTTCTTGGCCAGGATCGTGATGCCCTTCTCGCGCTCGAGGTCCATGGAGTCCATGACCCGTTCCTGGACCGAGCCCTCGTCGGCCTGGTGCGCGCTGAAGGCGCCGGACTGCCACAGCATGGAGTCGACCAGCGTGGTCTTGCCGTGGTCGACGTGGGCGATGATGGCGATGTTGCGCAGGTCGGTGCGCTGGCGGATGGCCACGGGTGGTGTTCTCCTCGTCAGGGCCGAGGAGTGTCCCCGGTCGGTGCCGGGAGCAGCACCCGGAGGGCCAATCATCCCACGAACTTCGGCCGGTCCGATCTGGTCAGCCGGAGCTCGCGGCGTCGTTGCCGACCCGCAACGAGATGGGCCGGTCGAGCACACCCGTCCAGCGCGCCTGCGCCCCGCTGGTCTCCGCGCGCTCGTCGCCGAGCGCTCGCGCCTGGCCCGACGGGAAGGTCACGGTGATGGTCAGATCGGTCGGCGACACCGTGGCCTGCGGGTCTGCGTCGAGCCAGTACTCGAGATCATCAGCGCTTCCGAAGGTGCCCGGCGGGAGCGTGTAGGTGACCACGGTCTTGCTCTGGTCGCCGGGGCGGAGGTCCTGTCCCTGCCACATGACCTGCCCGCCGACCTCGTCCGGGTACGGGCCTGTTCGCGGCTTCCTGACGATCCCGGCGCCGCCACGGACTCTGACGTCAGGGTCTTGAGCCGTCTCCGGGATTCGGAAGGCCACGCGCTGGCGGTACACAAGGGCGAGGTACCCGCGGTAGGAGTCCGGATCACCGAAAAGGTCCGCGGGGACCGCACTCGTGAACGTGGTGGTCTGCGTCACCTGAGCAGAGCCGTCGGCCGCTACGACGACCTCATGGTCCATGGAACGCTCCTGAAAGATGGACAACTTGCTCGGTCCGCTCTGTGAGAACACGCCGACGACGTCCCCGGAACCTCGCGAGAGTTCGCCGCCAGCCCCAATCTCCGTCACGATCCTTTGGAGGGATGGGTCGGCCATCCACGCCTGGACGTGTCGACCCGGGATGACCCGCCACAGTGATACAGCCGCTCGCATCAGGTTCTGCGGATCCTTGAGCTCGTCGATGATCTCCGACTGCAACTGTGCGTTCAGCGCCTGACGGCGCGCATTGGCCTCGATACCGGGGTAGTCCCGATACGCGTCGACAAGCAGGATCCTGACCAGGTTGTCAGCCGTGACGAGCCCGTACGCCTCCGACTCGATCGGGCCGATGGCTTCCAGCACCGCGGCGACGGCGTAGACGTCGAGCGTGACCACTCCATCCACGGACGGGAATCCGAGTCCATCCCACGCGGAACGCATGTTGGGACCCGACAGGCCGAAGTCGGGGTGGTAGTTGGAGTTGGCGAAGGGGTAGAGCGCGTTGGGGGCATACCAGGGCAGGCCCGCGTCGACGTCCCAGGGATAGGGAACGTTCCGCGGATTGAGTTCTGCGGACACCGATCCGGAGATGGGAGTGCTCAAGGTCCCGTTGTCGGCCTCGAGCATGACGGCTTGCAGCGGAGCACCGCCCGAACCGAACAGCTCTGCATCGTTGAGCCCACTTATCAGGTAGCGCGTGGTGCCCTCGGCCCCGAGGGCTGCGGGCAGGACCGGAGCCAGCTCCAGCCCGGCCACAGACGCCATCTTCAGCGAGGCCCCGATAGGCGTCAGTGGCTCCATCGCGGGCACGGCCGGGGCCAGCGCCCCCCAACCGTTGGCGACCCACGAGAGGACCCCCGCAGAACGAGCCGCTCCATCGACTGCGCGAGACAGCGAGGTCAGTGATTGATTCGGAACGGACATCGCGAGGTTGGCCACGCCCCACAGGGCGAACCACGCACCCCACACGACCAGCCAGGCTGACAACGCGAACGGGACGAGGAGCACAAGCGCTGCCCAGCGCCAACGTCGCATCCGCCAATGCTGACCTGCGCGCGGCCGGTAGCCAAATCCCCGCGCCGAGAGCGACCCGCTCTGGAGTGGTCGGTCAGGCGATTCGAGAGGCGCACATCGCCCGATCGACGCAGCCACTGGTCCGCAGACGCCCCCCTCGACGAGGACTCGCCGCGCCCAGCCGGCGGTCAGTCCAGCGGAGTGCCCCAGGCGAGGGCGAAGTACTCGCGATCCCAGAACCGGAAGTAGGCCCACGCCGGGATCTGGTCGGCGTAGGGGTAGGTCCCCCGGACCAGGTCCGGGCTCTGGGTGCCGTGGGCAGTGAGGACCTCACCCTTGATCGCGGTGTGGTCGTCGATGCGGATGCTCACCTGGGCGTCCGGGAAGCCGTCCCCGATGGGCGCCCTCAGCAGCTCGTTCCAGGAGGCCTCACGGTCCCCGCGGGTCACGGTCCAGATGCGTGCGACTCCGGAGTCCTCGGCCTGCGCCGCCGCCAGCGAATAGGCCGCAACGGCCTGCGAGTCCGTGTCGGTGCCGCTGGCGTCACTGACCGTGAGGAGCACCGTCGGAGCAGCCTCGGCGATCTCCGCGGCGATCGTGGAGGTGACCTCGGTGGGATCGGCCGTCAGCAGGGAGCCGTCGGCGTAGTCGGCGGTCGTGACCCGGTCGACGCCGAGCAGCTCCGCGGAGCTCTGGAGCTCGTCGGCGCGCACCTGCCCCAGACGGTCGCCCGCCACGGAAAGCTCGGGCGGCTGCGCCTGCCCATCGGTCAGCGACAGGACGGACACGGTCGCGCCGGCCTCGTCGAGCGCGGCGAGCGTGCCGGCCAGGGGCAGCTCCTGACCCGGGCGCGCCAGTACCACCAGGACGTTGGCGGCCAGGTCGGTCGGCACCAGTGCGGTGGCCCGGATCTCCTGGGCCGATCGCTGGATGGCCAAGAAGTGCAGCGTTGTCACGGAGCCTGCGACGATCAGCGCCGTCGAGACGATCAGGGCGACCGCCCTTCGGCCCCAGCGACGCTTGCGGCCGCGTGGCCGCTCCGGACGCGACGTTGCCAGGACGGTCACCTGCTCGGGCGCGAGTCGCTCTGCCATTGCATCAGTGTGGCGACCCGATGGCCGACCCGGTGTGAGCGACACGCTCCGCTCCCAGGGCGCTACCAGATCGCCACGCGGTCGGCCGGGTCCCGCCACATCCCGTCGCCGGGCTGGACGTCGAACGACTCGTGGAACTCGGCCAGGTTGCTCACGATGTTGCATCGGAACTCGTCCGGCGAGTGCGGGTCGACCGTCAACCGGCGGATCGCCTCCGCCTCGCGCGCCTTGCTCCGCCAGGCCTGGGCCCAGCCCAGGAAGAAGCGCTGCTCGCCGGTCAGGCCGTCGATCACCGGCGCGGGCTGCCCCGCCAGGCTGATCCGGTAGGCCTCGAAGGCGACCGAGACGCCACCCAGGTCGCCGATGTTCTCCCCGACCGTCAGGGCTCCGTTCACGCCGTTGCCCTCTGGCAGGCCCCGGGGGACCAGGCCGTCATACTGGGCGATCAGCCGACCCGCGAGCTCGTCGAACCGGGCCCGGTCGTCCTCAGTCCACCAGTCGACGAGGTTGCCCGAGCCGTCGTAGCGCGACCCCTGGTCGTCGAAACCGTGGCCGATCTCGTGACCGATGACCGCCCCGATCGCGCCGTAGTTGACCGCATCGTCGGCGCCCATGTCGAAGAAGGGCGGCTGCAGGATCGCGGCCGGGAACACGATCTCGTTCATGCCAGGGTTGTAGTAGGCGTTCACCGTCTGCGGGGTCATGAACCACTCGAGCCGATCGACCGGCCCCCCAAGCTTGGCCCACTCGTGCCGCGCCTCGAACAGCGACGCACGCCGGACGTTGCCGATCAGGTCATCGGCCGAGATGGCCAGCGATTCGTAGTCGCGCCACTTGTCCGGGTAGCCGATCTTCGGCGTGAACGCATCGAGCTTCTCCAGCGCCCGCTCGCGGGTGTCCGGACTCATCCAGTCCAGGACCTCGAGGCGGCCGCGGTAGGCCGCGACCAGGTTCTGCACTAGTTCGAGCATCCGGGCCTTGGCGTCCGGCGGGAAGTGCTTGCCCACGTACAGCTCGCCGACGGCCTCCCCCAGCGAACCCTCGACCAGGCCCACGCCCCGCTTCCAGCGCTCGCGCAGCGTCGGCACGCCGGAAAGGACCGTGCCGTAGAAGTCGAAGTTGGCCTGAACGATCTCCGAGTCGAGCAGCGACGCAGCGCCCCGCACGACTGCCCACGCCAGCCAGTCACGCCAGGCGTCGAGCGGCTGGGACTCAAGCACCTCTTGCAGCGACTCGACGTAGCTCGGCTGACGGACCACGACCTCGTCGACGTGCTCCATGGGCGTGCCCAGGGCGGTCAGCCAGTCCCGGATCTCGACGTCGGGGTGGAAGGCTGGCACGTCGGCCAGCGACATCCGGTTGTAGGTGGCCACCGCGTCCCGGTTCTCCACCGCGGTCCAGTGCCGGTCAGCGATCGCGGTCTCCACGGCCATCACCGCATCGGCGCTCCCCGCTGCACTCTGCTCGTCGGGGGACCAGCCCGACAGCTGCAGCATCCGGGCGATGTGGGCGACATAGGCCGCCCGGATCTCGGCGAACGAGTCCTGGTGGTAGTAGGACTCGTCCGGCAGCCCGAGGCCGTACTGGTGCAGGTAGACGATGTAGCGCGAGGAGTCCTGGGCATCGGTGTTGACGTACGGGGCCAGGAACCCACCGACCGCCCCCTGCAGCTGCAGCCGCGCCATCTCGGCGAGCAGCTCCGGCAGGCTGCGGGCCTCCCGGATGTCGGCGAGGTCGGCCGCCAGCGGATCACGACCTCGGGCCTCCACGGCTGCCTCGTCCATGAACGAGCGGTACAGGTCGCCCACCTTGGCCCCGACCGTCCCCGGCTCGGCGCCTTCCGCAGCAGCTTCGATGATCACCCGGACGTCCTTCTCGGCGCCGTCGCGCAGCGCGTGGAACGCACCATCGACCGACCGGTCGGCCGGGATCTCGTGCTCGGCCAGCCACCCGCCGTTGAAGTAGCCATGGAGGTCGTCCTGGGGGCGGACGGACTCGTCGATGTGCTGCAGGTCGATGCCGGCGTGCATGGCGGCTCCTGGAGAGTTGCGGGCTGCGGCGATGCCGCGCGGTTGACGGCGCTGAGTCTGCCATCCCAACCCAGGACCGGCAGCCCACCTTGGCGCAGGTTGCCCAGAAGGGCGGTTGGCGAGCCGCACGGAGGTCCCGCGGTGGGCGCGCGGCTCGGGGCTGGGCGCGGGGCCCTGTGGGGCGCGGGGTCGGGTCGCGCGGCTCGGAAGCTCGGGTGCAGCGCGAAACGCGCACGATGGGCACCGTTTCAACATGATCCGCGCCGAGACCTGGCCCAACCGCGCACGGTAGGCACCGAATGCGGCCCGTCGGGTGGCAGCATCGGGGGGTGACCAGCGCCGCTGACCAGGTACGCCCCCTCCTCGAGGCGGTGGCCGACCCGAGCACGGCACCGGCGATGGAGGCGTACATGAAGGGGATCGCCCCCTACCTGGGCGTGACCACCCCGGCACGGCGGGAAGCCACCCGCGCGTGGGTGCGCAGCTTCGACCCCGGCCCGGACGCCGTAGCCCTCCTCGCCGCCGCGCAGGAGCTCGTGGGCGAACCCGAGCGGGAGTTCAGCTACGTGGCGATCGATCTCGTCCGCCGCCATGAGCGGCACCTGCCCGAATCCAGCCTGGACGCGCTGCGAGACCTGGCCCTCGAGCGCCCCTGGTGGGACACGGTCGATGCCTGGTCCACGCAGATCGGTCGGGCCGGGCTGCGGCACAGCGCCTGGGATGCCGAGGTCGGCGGATGGGCCACCGACGCGCGGCTGTGGGTGCGCCGGATCTCGCTGGTGTTCCAGGTCGGGCGTCGGGACGCCGCCGACCTGGACGTTCTGTTCGCCGCTTGCGAGGCGAACATGGCTGATCGGGACTTCTTCATGCGCAAGGGGATCGGCTGGGGGCTTCGCGATGCCGCGCGCGCCTACCCGGACCAGGTTCGGGCCTTCGTCGACACCCACCGGAACGCCATGTCCCCGCTGTCCGTTCGCGAGGCCACGAAGCACCTGTGACCCGCCAGCGACCATGCGGTTGGCGGGCTGTCGCGCACCGAGCTCATGGGAGCGCTACGGTGACGGCATGGCCATTCACTCGAAGGAAATCCTGGATCTCGAACGCCTCGCCATCGCCCCGGTGTACGCGCGGCCCGGCATGCGCGAGGGCATCGCGAAGGACGCGATGCCGGCCGAGGGGCACGACCCCCATGTGGCCTACCGGCTGATCCACGACGAGCTCATGCTCGACGGCAACGCGCGCCAGAACCTGGCCACGTTCGTGACGACGTTCATGGACGAGGAGGCCGACCAGCTCTTCGCCGAGACGTTCGACAAGAACATGATCGACAAGGACGAGTACCCGCAGACAGCGGCCATCGAGGGCCGGTGCGTGCGGATCCTGTCCAACCTGTGGAACTCGCCCTCGCATGAGCAGGCGACGGGGACGTCGACCACCGGGTCGAGCGAGGCGGTCATGCTCGGTGGCCTGGCCCTCAAGTGGAAGTGGCGCCAGCGCCGGGAGGCTGCCGGTCTGCCCACGGACAGGCCCAACCTCGTGATGGGCATCAACGTCCAGGTCGTCTGGGAGAAGTTCTGCCGCTACTGGGATGTCGAGCCCCGCTACGCCCCGATCGAGGAAGGGCGCCTGCAGCTCAACGCCGAGGAGGCGCTGAAGCTGGTCGACGAGAACACGATCGGCGTGGTGGCGATCCTGGGCTCCACCTATGACGGGTCCTACGAACCGGTCAAGGAGATCGCCGAGGCTCTCGACGAGCTCGCAGCCTCGGGCGGGCCCGACGTCCCCGTGCACGTCGACGCTGCGTCCGGCGGGTTCGTGGCTCCTTTCATCGACGAGTCGCTCGAGTGGGACTTCCGGGTCCCCCGCGTGCATTCGATCAACGCCTCCGGGCACAAGTACGGCCTGGTGTACCCCGGTGTCGGCTGGGTGGTCTGGCGCACGCCCGAGGACCTGCCCGAGGACCTGGTCTTCCACGTGAACTACCTCGGGGGGGACATGCCGACGTTCGCGCTCAACTTCTCCCGGCCCGGATCCCAGGTGATCGCCCAGTACTACAACTTCATCCGTCTTGGCCATGAGGGCTACCGGGAGGTCCAGCAGGCCTGCCGTGAGGCGGCGGTCTACACGTCGTACAAGATCGCGGAGATGGGTCCCTACGAGCTGCTGTCCGACGGCTCCGCACTTGCCGGTCTTCTTCTTCCGGCTCAAGCCCGAGGTGACCAACTACACGGTGTATGACGTGTCGGCGAAGATGCGCGAGCGGGGCTGGCAGGTTCCTGCCTACTCCCTGCCCGACAACATGACCGATGTGTCCGGCCTGCGCGTTGTCATTCGCAACGGGTTCGGTCGGGACATGGCTGACCTGTTCCTGGCCGACCTGGCTCGGGCCACGGAGTTCCTCGAGAACCTCCCCGGGCGCCTACCGGCCGACCCCTCCCACACGGAGAACTTCCGGCATTGACCAAGGTCCACCGCGGGTCGCTGCCCATCCCGGTACCCGCAGATGCCACCGATGTGCACGTCTCGGGGCCGCGGCCGTTCATCACCCAGGTGCACTTCCGGGGTGCCGATGGACACGAGGTCGACTGGTCTGCACGTAGGCATCGCAAGACCCACGACCTCTCCCGGGGGCTGACGTGGTGGATCGGCCTGCTGTTCGTGATCGGCTCCCTGTGCTTCCTGATCGGACCGATCCCAGCCTTCGAGAACGCGGTCGGGATCGCCGCCACGGACGTCACGTTCTTCGTGGGCTCCCTGTTCTTCACGACAGCGTCGTACCTGAGCTACATGCAGGTCATCCGGGCCGCGGGGCGACGCTGGGTGGGGTGGACACCCCAGATCATGGGCTTCTGGGCGACCCTGATCCAGCTCGTCGGTACAGTCTTCTTCAACGCCAGCACGCTGGCGGCCCTGCTCAGCCTGAACAACGAGGAGGCTGCCCAGCGCGTCTGGCGGCCTGATGCCTTTGGCTGCGTGTGCTTCCTTGTCGCTTCCGGCATCGCGTTCAGTGAGGCCGGCCATCGCTGGTTCTCCTGGCGGCCCGGCAAGCGCGACTGGCACATCACCGCCCTGAACATGTGGGGCTCGGTGTTCTTCGGCATCTCGGCCGTTGGCGCGTACGTGACCACCGACGGCGACCTGCTCAACGAGGCGTGGGCCACCTGGGGGACGATCCTGGGGGCCGCGTGCTTCCTGGTCGCCTCGCTCCTGATGATGCCCGAGGGCCGGAACCCGGCCAAGGACCACGACTGAGGTCTCGTCCGATCAAGACCACGGCATGCCAGCGTCAAGGGTTCGTCAAGGACGTTCAGCCTTATCCCCCGACGGTCGATACCCCGTGTACACAGACCATGACGTCGGGTCAGCCCGGCGATCGACGTCACGGTAGGAGGGGCGATGCGCGCACTGCTCGGCTGGTGCCTGATGCTGATGTCCAGCGCCCTGATTGGTGGGGCCTTCTACCAGGTGCTGCTGCACAACCCACCGGGCCACGTGGTGGCCGGTCCGCAGGTCGAGGCGGCGATGCCGCCCCTGGAGCCGCTCCCGACCCCGACGGTCACACGGACCAAGGTTCGGACCATCGTCGACCCGACTCCAACGGTCACCATCGAGGAGGTCGTGACCCGCACAGCGCCCTCCACGACGCGCACCTCCACGCCGGCCCCGCGCCGTACCGGGGCGCCGATCGCCCAGGCGGCCAGCGGGGGGCAGGTGCTGTCCGAGCCCCGGGAGCCCCGCGCGACGAGGCGTGCACAGTCGCCGGAGCCCACCGCGAAGCCCCGGGCGGACAAGGATCGAGCGGGGACTGAGTCGACGAAGAAGACTGCCGAACGCGAGCGGGAAGCCACCAAGAAGACTGCCGAGCGCGAGCGGGAAGCCACCAAGAAGACTGCCGAGCGCGAGCGGCGAAGCCACCAAGAAGGCCGCCGAGCGGGCAGGCGAGGACTCCAAGAAGGCGGCCGAACAGGAGGGGGAGGCCGCCAAGAAGGCTGCGGAACGAGACGCGGAGGCCGCCAAGAAGGCTGCGGAGCGGGCCGACGAGGAGGCAGAGGAAGCAGCCGAGCACGAGGATTGATCAGGTCCTCGGCCCGCTCAGAAGGGCCAGCCCCGCGATCCGGTCGGGTTCCACTGGGCCCTGGGTCCCGGCGGCGCCGGCCCGCACCTCAGGCCAGGGCGGCCCGGATCTGCTCGGCGTGGTCGCGCGCGTGTGCGACGTAGGTGTTGAGCCAGTCGCCCAGCGTGTAGGCCCCCGACTCCGTGTGCACGCCGGCAATGGTGAGGTCAGCGGGCGCGAGGCGGTCGAGCAGCTCGGCACTGGACTCCCGGACGGCCCTGGCGACGGCCAAGGACAGGTCCACGGGCCGCTCGTAGTGCAGGACGTCAGCCCAGTGCGCCTCGTCGTAGCCCTGGATGGTCGTGCCTGCCGGCTCGGCGAGGAGCCGCCGCAACCGCACATAGGAGTTGGCCTCCGAGTCAGCGACATGGTGGATCACCATCCGGGGGGTCCACCCGCCAGGCTCCTCCGGCTGGCGATCCAGGTCGGCCGGCGACAGGGCCGCGGCCACGGCGAGGAACTCCTCGGTCGCCGCCCGGTAGGCCGCGATCGACGCGGCCAGGTCGCGTTCGGTCGTGTCGCTCATGTCGTCTCCTCAGCATCGGTCGTCGAGCCCCCTGCGCAGGAGCACTGGACGAGCCGATCCTGCCAGCCCGGAACCATGGAGCGTCACAGCGCGTCCCCGGGACCGCCTCGGCTAACGTCCCAGCCATGGGACTCTCGAGGGCGCATCGGCTGGGGATCATCAGCACCACGGCACTGCTCACGGCCCTGATGGCCGGGCCAGCGATCGCGGCCCCCGCACCGGCCACGGCACCTGCGACCGAGGACGACCCGGCCGGGACGGTCCGGGTCATGGGTCGCAACCTCTACCTGGGAGCCGACGTCGGCGTCGCCCTCGAACTGCTCCCCGACATGCCCGCCGCCGCCCAGTTCATGTGGGACCAGGTGGCCGCCACCAACTTCGATGAGCGGGTCGGCCTGCTGGCGCAGGAGGCCGCGGCCGCCGAGCCACATGTCATCGGCATCCAGGAGGCGACCAGCTGGTCCTGCCGGCCGAAGCCGTGGAACTCGCCGGTGACGGTCTTCGACTTCACCGAGCAGTTCCTGGAAGCCACCGCCGAGGCGGGCGTGCCCTACGCCGTGGCTGAGTTCGCGGGGGTCACCGCCTCGAACCCTGGGTACGAGATCCCGTCCATCCCGTGGCTGACCACGGTCACCGATCCCGAGACGTTCCAGCCGCTGTTCGGCACCGACACCGCCGACTGCGGATTCGTGATCGGTGACACCCTGCTCGTCCGTCAGGACATCGCCGGGAACGTGGTGGCCGTCGGGACCAGCGAGTACGAGGACCGCTACGCGGTCGTCCCGGTCGTGTTCACGATCGACCGGGGCTACGCGTGGGCTGACATCGCCATCGCCGGCACGACCATCAGGGCAGTCACGACCCACCTCGAGTCGGTGTGGGACCCCGATGCCATGGTGACCTCAGCCCAACAGGCCCAGCAGCTCGTCGAGGACCTGTCGGCGACCACGGTTCCCACGATCGTGATCGGCGACTTCAACGCCGACCCCCGGGACCCGCGCGTTCCCGGGAGCGCCAACCCGGGTGAGCAGCCGGAGGCTGGGACCACCTGCCCGGCACAGCCCGACCCCGTGACCGAGGCCACCGCAGATCCGACGTGCAACGCCTACTGGACGATGGTCGACGCAGGGTATGCCGACTCGGGCCCAGACGCCCTCGATCCGGCCAACCGGACCTGGGGCACCGACGCCGACCTGGCCGGCCCGAACCCCGAGCGCCTGGAGGTGTCGCTGGAGCAGGGCAATGACGCGGGCTTCACCGACCGCCTGGACTACGTCTTCACCGGCAACGGCGCGACGGCGGTGAGCGCCGAGGTGTTCGGCAACACATGGCCGGACTCGGACGAGGTGTGGTCCTGCGACGACCCGAGCCAGATCGCCACGACGGAGGAGTCCTCTGTGATTCTCGCCGAGCGGGGGCTGGCCGAGCCGATCAGCGGCCGCGGCGTCTGCCTGCCGACCGACCACGCCGGGCTCCTGGCCGTGGTCGACGTCTCAGCGGGCCCGGCGGGGACGGTCGCCCAGTCCGCGCCGCCCGACCACTCGTCGCTGCGGATCGGCCTGCTCGGATGGCTCATGATCATCATGGCCGTTCTGGTGCTGATCCTCATCCTGGTCATCTGGGGCATCTACCGGCTCGCGACCCGGGGCCGCCGCCGTCGCCGCAAGGCAGAGGCGGCCGCAGCAGCTCCGGTCGAGGGATGAACCCTGCCCTTCGACAAGGGTTGGCCAGCCGCACGGTGAGGACAACTGGCCCAGTTCACCGCTCTGTTCGGGCTGGGTAAGGGGACCAGTTCCGGGCTCCGTGGGGCTTCATATTGTCTGTCCCCGGTGCAAGCATCAGAGCATGACGACCATGCTGCCGCCGACCAGTCCCCCCTCGGGGGATGGCGACGACCGCGCTGCGGACGCGGCCGCGGCCGCGCGGGCGGCGTCGCGAAACCGTCGCCGGCACGCAGGTCACCCGGAGCGGGCAGCAACGCAGATCCCGACCCGGAGGAATGGCCCCCACGGGACCCGCAGCCACTGGCGGGATCCCGCTCCGTGGGCGATCGTCATCGTCACCGTGACCGTTGGGCTCTGGATGCTCGCCGGCGGGGCCGGCGCCCTGCTGGCCGGGGGCATCGACACGGCGCTGGCGATCAGCCAGCTGTCCGGGCTGCTGGCGGCGCTGGCCGCCCTCGGCGGGCTGGTGCTGACCGCCCGGCCGGCGTGGCTGGAGCGCGGCGTCGGGCTGGACCGGATGATCGGCTGGCACCGGATCACCGGCATGACCGCCGCCTTCGGGATGGCCGTGCACGTGGCCGCGTCGTTGTACGCAGCCGGAGGCGGGCTGACTCGGATGTGGACGGGTCTGATCGACCTGATCACCACCGCTGACTGGTTCGTGGCCGCGCTGGTCGCGGCGATCCTCTTCGCGCTGGTCAGCCTGACGTCCTGGCGTCGCCTGCGCAGCCGGATGACCCACGAGACCTGGCACATGGTGCACCTCGCGGGTTACCTCGCGGTCGCACTGGCCTTCCCGCACGCGCTGTTCAGCGGCACCACGCTGGGCAGCAGCGCCGTGGCCCGCTGGTGGTGGATCGCGCTGTACGCCGCGACGGCGGTCATCATCCTGGCCAGCAGGGTCGGCGGGATCGTGCGACCGGCGCTGCGGCCCCGCACGACCATCACCCGGATGATCCCCGAGGGCCCGGGCGTGGCGTCCCTGGTGATCACCGGCCCGGGCGTCGACACGTTCGCCGCACGCCCCGGACACTTCGTCGGGCTGCGGGTCCTGACCCGCGACCTCTGGTGGCAGTCCCACCCCTACTCATTGTCGGCAGCGACCCAACCCGGGGCGCTCCGGCTGACCATCAAGGCGCTCGGCGACGCCTCCGCCCGGACGATCGCCGTGAAGCCCGGCACCCGGGTGCTCCTCGAGGGCCCGTACGGGGTCATGACCATCGACCAGGCTGAGGGGCGCCGGGTCCTGCTCGTGGGGGCCGGCGTCGGGCTGGCTCCGATGCGCTCCCTGCTCGAGGCCAGCACCAGCGCCCAGGCTCCGATCATCCTGGCCCGCGCCCACACCAATGCCGACCTGCCCCTGGCCAGCGAGCTCGACCAGTTGGCCCGCGAACGGGGCGGGGCGATGATCCCGATCACGGGGCCCCGCACCCAGTTCCCCGACGGCAATCCGTTCACCGCTTCGGCCCTGTCGGCGAACATCAGCGACCTCCGGTCCCGCGCGATCTTCGTGTGTGGGCCGACGTCGCTGCAGAAGCTGGTCTGCCGCGAGCTGGAGCGCGCCGGCGTGCCGCGCGACCAGATCCACTACGAACGATTCAGCTGGTAGGAGCACCGCGATGAGCGACCTGATGAGACGCGCCGCCCCTGGTGTGGCGGTCATCAGCGCGGCGCTGGCCACCGTGTGGCTGTTCGACCCCGCCCTGCACTCCGACGCGGCGGACCACGCTGCGGGAACGACCACGCAGCAGTCGCCCGGGGACACCATGGCCGGCGACGAGGAGTCCGACACGGACCCGGGGTCGGCGAGCGACGGGGCGTCGGACGCCACCGGGTCAGACGGCAGCACGTCGGACGGTTCGGCAGACTCGGGCTCGGCAGGGTCGGACGCCACGGAGTCGGATCCCGCACCGGCCGACCAGGCGCCTGCCGACCCGGCGCCCGCGGCCGGGGACTGCGGCACTGGCACCGCAACGGCCGGCGATCCGGCGATGACCCCGTGGGGCCCGGTCCGGGTCCAGATGGAGCTGGCGTCCGACGGGACAGTGTGCTCGGTCAAGGCCATCGCCTATCCCGACTCCGACCGGAAGTCCTCGCAGATCAACGCGCGCGCGATCCCCATCCTGGACTCCCAGGCCGCCCAGCAGGGCGTGGAGTTCGATGCCCTCTCCGGCGCGACCTACACCTCCGAGGCGTACCGTGAATCCATGCAGTCGGTCCTGGACCAGCGATGAAGCGCTGGTCGTGGCCCTCGATGGGGTCAGTGGCGTCCCTGGCAGTCCCATGGCACCCTTCCGACGCCATGCCCGAGGGCGTCGCGAGCACCCTCGACGGGGTGCACTCGTGGCTCGACGAGGTGGAGGACGCCCTGTCGCCCTTCCGCAGTGACAGCGACCTGTGCCGCTGGCGTTCCGGGCGCCGAGCCCTGTGTGACTGCTCGCCGCTGCTGGGTGAGGTGGTGGAGGCCGTGCGCGACCTGCCGGAGCGGACGGACGGCGGCTTCAACCCGTACGACCGCGGGGGACGTTTCGATCCCACTGGATACGTCAAGGGGTGGGCGATCGAGCGGGCTGTTGGCCTGCTGTACGACGCGGGCATCATGGACGCCTGCCTCGGCGTCGGGGGCGACATCCAGATGATCGGCTGCGCCGACACCGACCGACCGTGGCGTGTGGCCGTGACGGACCCCGCTGACCCTGGCCGGATCCTCGCGGTCATCGAAGCGCCAACCGACGGATCGCGGTTCTCGGTCGCCACCTCGGGAACGGCCCAGCGCGGCGAGCACATCTGGAACGGGCTGGACCTGCACCGCGGTTCGGCCATCTCCCGCGACGCGGGTTCGGCGCTCGCAGCGGTCACGGTCGCAGGACCCAGCCTGAGCCTCGCCGACTCGTTCGCGACAGCGATCTGGGCCCTGGCCAAGGACCACCCGGTGGACGAGGCGTGGCAGTGGCTGGCCGGCACCGGGTACGAGGCACTGGCCATCGGTGCGGAGGGATGGGTCCGCCGCACCCCCGGGATGGGCCGGTTCCTGGTCCTGGCTGCCTGATCGGAGAACTCACGGTGGCGCCGCCGGGGTCGCCAGCCGGGGTCACCGCCCGGGTCGCAGCCGCCACTGCGGGGTGCAGCATGCGACCGCCGGCCGATCGGGCCCGCCCGGATTGGGCTCAATGGCCGATTCCCGGGTAGCGGGAGCGGTAGTGTCCGGGCGCCGGGCTACCTGAACCCGGCCCTGGGAGGACCGATGTCCCGCGTTGCCGACGCTGTCCGCGAGACGCGCACGTCGTTGTCGACTGTCTTCGCCAACCCCGGTCTGCGACGGCTGAACCTGGCGTTCGCGGGCTCGGCCGTCGGCGACTGGGCCTATGCCACAGCCATCACGATCTGGGCCTACGACGTCGGCGGGGTTCGGGCCGTGGGGATCTGGTTCACCGTGCGCCTGATCCTGATGACGATCATCACGCCGTTCGCCTCAACGTTGGTCGATCGGATCTCCCGCAAGGCGATCATGGTCGGGGCTGACCTGATCCGTGCCGCGATCGCCCTGGTCGTGGCCGCCCTGGTCTGGGCGGACGCCCCACCGATCTGGGTGTTCGTCCTCGCGACGGTGACAGCGCTGGCGTCCACGCCGTTCCGGCCGGCGGTCGCCGCGATCCTGCCGAGCCTGGTGGACACGCCCGAGGAGCTCACAGCGGCGAATGGCACGACCAGCACGATCGACAGCCTGGCCTTCTTCGTCGGCCCAGCGCTGGGCGGCGTCCTCGTGGGGGTCTTCGGCATCCCGTTCGTGGTCGTCTTCAACTCGCTGACGTTCCTGTGGTCCGCGGCGCTGCTCGCGCGGATCCGGGTTCCCGACCGGTCCGGAGTCGCACATGCGGACTCGGCCGAGTCGACGGTGTCGGCGGTCTCGACGCTCGAGCCGACCGAGCCGCCCGCCGCCGACGAGCCGGCCGAGAGCTTCCTCGCCGAGTCGATGGCCGGCTTCAAGACGATCTGGGACGACCCTGATCTGCGGCTGGTGTCCGGTGTGTACGCGGCCCAGACGGTCGTCGCGGGCGCAGGCGCGGTGTTCGTGGTCGAGATGGCCGTGCAGATGACGCCGTTCGGCAGCCTGGGCATCGGCTACCTCGACAGCGTCATGGGGGTCGGGGCCCTCCTCGGTGGGCTGCTCGCGATCAGCCGCGCCTCGGCCGGCCGACTGGCAACCGACTTCGGCGTCGGGGTCATATTCTGGGCGATCCCGCTGCTGCTCACGGCGGTCTGGCCCCAGATGTGGGCCGCTTTCCTCGCCATGTTCATCATCGGGGTGGCCAATCCCGTGGTGGACGTCAACGCGGCCACGATCCTGCAGCGGACGGCGTCCGATGCGGTCATGGGCCGAGTGTTCGGCGCGCTGGAGACAGCACTCATCGCCGCGATGGCCCTGGGCTCGGCAATCATGCCCCTGCTCATCGAGGTAGTGGGCCTGCGCTGGTCGCTGGCTGTCCTGGCGCTGGTGATCAGCGCGGCGGTCCTGCCCGCCTTCCCCCGCCTGCGCGCGCTGAACACCGCCCTCGGCGAGCCCGAGGGGCTGACGCTGCTGCGCGATCTCCCGCTGTTCGCCCCGGTCGAGGCCAGGGCGCTGGGGTTCATGGCGCAGCGCCTGGTCCGGGTCGAGGTGCCCGCCGGCGAGGTGTTCATCAGGGAGGGCGACGAGGGGGACCGGTTCTACGTGATCGAGTCCGGTGCACTGACCGCCACGTTCGAGGGCGAGGTGCTGCGACAGATGGGCCCCGGCGACCCGTTCGGCGAGATCGCGCTGCTCCGCGATGTGCCCCGCACCGCGACGGTCACCGCCGACGAGGACTCCGTGCTGCTCGCACTCGACCGCGAGCCGTTCCTTGAGGCGGTGACCGGGAACAGCGAGGTGAACAGCCGCGCCGACGACCTGATCGCGAAGCGAATCCCGACGTACTGACAGCCGCAGCTCGGGGTTCGCGATCCGGCCACGCGGGGTTCCAGAACCGAACGGGCCAAGGCCGATCCCGCCACATGCGGGCTGAGCCTGGCCACCCTCGACGGCGCCGTCTACACCGCTGGTGACCTCGCGCCGTTCCCGATCCAGTCGGTCTCCAAGCCCTACGTGTACGCCTGGCACTGGCCGACAGCGGCGCCGAGGCAGTTCTGTCCAAGATCGGTGCCGAACCCACGGGTGACCCGTTCAACACGATCAGCCTCGACGACGTGAGTGGCCGGGCGTTCAATCCCATGGTCAACGCCTGCGCCATCGTCACCGCGACCATGTTCGATGGGCGCACCCGTGCCATCGCCTACCTGATGCGCTCGGCCGGCCTGCTCGACGCGGACGTCGACGCCCAGGCCGACATGTACTTCCGGCAGTGCTCGATCGTGGTCACGGCCAAGGACCTGGCCATCATGGCCGCAACGCTGGCCAACGCCGGGGTGAACCCCACAACTGGCGAGCAGGTGATCCCGCGCCACGTGGTCGCGCCAGTCCTGACGGTGATGAGCACCTGCGGGATGTACGACCATGCCGGCGAGTGGCTGTACCGCGTCGGGAGGCCCGCCAAGAGCGGGGTCAGCGGGGCGATCTCGGCCTGCGACCCGGCTGGCGCGTGCTCGACCTCGGCCGGTGCACCCGGCTTGATGTCGCCGCCCGCACACTGGTGGTGGGCCTGGCCGAGCAGCTCATGGCCGACGGCGCCGTCGTGGCGCTCGTCGAGCCGCGGCCGGTCGGCCCACGGGAGGCGACGCGGCCCCTGGGCGACGAGGTCGCGCGCTTCGCAGACCTTGACTCAGCACTTGAGTGGTGCGAGACCGAGCTGGACGCACGACCGCGTTCCACCCGGATCGTCGCTGTGGATTCCACGATCTGCCACGTGCTCTCCCCGGGCGGATTCCCGACCTGCGGCGGGACGCTCCGGACGCCGCGGCCGAGCTGGTCCTGGCGATCGCCCGGAGCCTCTCCCAGCGCCCGCGCACCTCGACCATCGAGCTCGCCACGCTGGAGGGAATCTGAGGGCCACTCGTGCGTGCCGTGCGTCGGCCTGGGGCCTTCCATCCCCCGCGAACGAGGTGCATACTATCGACCTATTCATGAGGTAAGGCTCACCGAATCTGAACTGGAGACGCGATGCAGACGCACAGGAAGACCAGGATCACCGCGGCCACAGCCGCTCTCGCTCTCGCCGTCGGGGGAGCCGTTGCCGTCCTTCCGGCAGCGGCGGAGAACCCGACGGAGTGGGTGAGCGCCGGGACCCTGGAGCTCTCCACGGCCGAGGATGCGGTGACATTCGGGGAGGAGACGCAGACCCTCGGGGCTCAGGGATGCGACCTGACACCCGCCATGGGCGGCCTGCTGGAGTTCACCGGCTACCTCGGGGATCCGGGGCCCGATTCGGAGCTCCCCGTCGGCTACAACAGACGAGCGATCGGGGTCAACGAGAAGATCGCGTCCCTCTGCTACCGGGTCGACACAATCTCGGAGACGTCCGCGAAGACAGAGACACTGCAGTTGAAGCTGGGCGCTGACCTGGTGAACTTCGCCGATCGCCCGCTGCTGGCTGAGCGCGCCTCCCTCGATATCGAGGTGAAGCAGACCGGCTGGTTCAATCGCAACAAGGCGCGGGTCGAGGCGGAGGCCTACCGGACCACCGCGGAGGGCGGCGTGGAGCAGGTCGGCGGTACCTTCACGCTGATTCAAGGGTCCGGGGAGAACTCGGGGGGAACCACCTACTGCAGCGTCGGGAACGGCGGGAACTGCGACTGGGGCATTGACCCCGGAGGGTACTTCGACACCTTGCGCCTGACCGCCACGAAGGCGGCCTTCTCGTTGGAGGGCGGATCTGACTCGGGCGCCTCGCCCAGCACGTTCGATCTCGTCTCCGAGGTTGACAGTTCCTTCGAATGTGAGCCTGGCCAGCAGTACACCGAGGGCACCACCACGGTCACCTATATCGGCAACGCCGGCACGAGTGAATGCACTGGCTTCGGCTTCGTGCTCGCCAGCGAGGATCAGGAGGTCAGCTACCTCAAGCCTCTGGACGTCGACCCCGATGCACAGTTCATCTTCGACGTGACCTGGACCAAGCCGAACGACGGGGCGGACCCGGAGGTCGGCCTGCCCACCGCGGAGATCGACTTCGAGGTCGCCGGTGGAGTGGGCTTCACGGAGATGCCGTTCTGCCCCACGGTGCTCTACAACGAGGCGGGCGAGTTGACCGGGCTCCCGGCCGGAACCGACCCCGCGGTCCTGGATGCCGACTTCGAGCCGGACGCGCTGCCCGGCGTTCAGTTCGCCTGCATCGCCAGCCCGCGTTCCGCGGTCATCACCGAGGAGGCGATCACCGTCACTGACGAGATCTACCTGATCGGTGACGCAAGGATGCGTTGGTAGGCACGCTTGCCCGGCTCGACCGGGTTCGGCTCAACGGCCCCGGAGCAGCGACGCTGCCTCCGGGGCCGTTCCTTGTGTCTGCCGGCGCCGGAGCACCGAACACCGAGCACCGAGCACCGAGCACCGAACACCGAACACCGAACAGTGGCGCTCCTGCACCTGGGACGCCGGATCGCCGGAGCCAGGGGCCAGGGGGTGCCGGCTCAGGCCGTGGCGCCCAGCCCGGACAGGAGCCGATCGGCTTCCGCCTCATCGGCGGCCGCAGCCGCACCGGGGTCGGAACCGTCCAGCGACGCTCCCCCGGAGCGTTGCACCCACTGGCTGCGCAGGCGCAGCAGCAGCGCCTCCTCGAAGGGCAGGCCCTGATCGCGAGCGGCTGCCAGCCCGATGGTGATCGCAGCACCGGCCTCGTCGAGCCGGTCGAGGGCCAGCAGCGCGCGGCCACGAACGACCTGGCTCCTGGCCTCGAGCGAGGCCCCCTCGCCGTGCGTGGCCTGCTGGGCCTCGTCGACCGTCGCCAGAGCCCGACTCGAATCCCCGGCTTCGACGGCGACCTCCGCCAGTACCAGGCTCGCCTCCAGCGCATCGACGCCGCTGCCCATCTCCTGGTACGCGTTCACGGCGTCCCCCGCCTGCCCCCTCGCGGCATCCAGCTCACCGCGAGCCAGGTGGATCCGCGCCTGGAGAACCTGTGCGTGGGCCGCGAAGTCCTCGATGCCCGACGCGCGCAGGATCCGCGTCGCCGTGCTCAGGATTCGCTCCGCGTCATCAAGGCGACCCTGGTGGATGAGGATGTCGGCGTACGTCAGGTCGGTCTCCGCGGCACCGAAGTCGTTGCCCGCATCGATCGCGACGCGGCTACTGGTCGTGAGCCACTCGACGGCCTCGGCCCACCGCCCAGCGTAGAACGCCAGCACTCCCAGATTCGCACGGGCGACGGACTCCTGCGGGGCGTCCCCATGGGCCATGCTGATCTCGAGCGCCTCCCGCGTATGCGCCCCGACGCCGGCACGCCCCAGCTGCTGGTCGGCGAAGTCCAGGATGTTCAGGGCCCGGATCAGGATGAACCAGCTGTTGATCTCCCGGGCCGAGGCGACAGCTCGCTCCGCCCACCGCCGACCCTCCATCGGTTTGTCCTGTCCGAGCCGCGCGACCGCCATCTGGTAGTCCAGTCGGACGCTCACCTCCCGGCCCTCCTCGGAGGGCGCCTGATCGAGGAGCCGGCGGGCGGCTGAGATCGTGCGCACGGCGGTCCGATTGGCGCCGGCCCGGCTGTGCGCCCGCGCCCGCCGTGCCATGAAGTCCGCTCGCGCCACCGGATCGTCGGTGAGCTCGGACGCCCGCCGGTAGGCGTCGATGGAACCGTCCAGCACACCCGCAAGCTCGCGCAGGTCGCCCAGGATGGCCCAGGTCGCGGCGCGTTCGGCGTCGGAGATGCCGGGCACCCGCCGGCTGACCTCAAGCGCCCGCTCATACTGCTCCGCGGCGTCGACATTGGCGTAGGCCAGCCGAGCCTCAGCCCCGGCCATCTGCGCGTACCGCCAGGTGCGCTCGGCATCACCGGCCCGCCAGAAGTGCAGCGCGAGCGTGGTGGCGTCCGCGTCGAGGTCGGTGCTCATCCGCTCCAGGGTCCCGCCGGCAGCGCGGTGCAGCTTCGCCCGGATCCTGTAGGCCAGCCCCTCGTAGGCGGCGTCGCGCACAAGGCTGTTGCGGAACCGCATGCGGTGCGGCCCATCGGGTTCCAGGAAGCCGGCTAGGCCCGCGATATCCGCGGGATCAACCGTCAGGCCGTCCTCCTCCAGCGTCCGGCGCAGCACCTCGACGCGGAAGCTCCGCCCGAGCACTGCGCAGTACCGGAGGATCCGCCGGGCGTGCGGCGGCAGCAGGTCGATCTGGGCGCTCATCGCGGCGCCGACCGACTCAGGAAGGGCCTCCAACGATCCCGCGCCGAGGGCCACGCTTGTGACCTCCTCGACATACAGCGGATTGCCCTCGGCCCGATCGACCACAGCCGCGATCTCATGCGGGCGCAGCGGCGTCGACTCGGTGGCGGCGATGACCAGCGCCTCGATCACCTCAGGTGGCAGGGGCGGCAGGATCACTCGCGTCCCCGACCCGGGAGCGAAGCCACCGGGATCCGGCCGGCGCACGGCCACAACAGCCCAAGGGCGTCCCTCGGAAGCGACCCCGATCCGCTCGAGCAGCCGGGCCGACGCTGCGTCCGCCCAGTGCGCCTCCTCCGCGACCACGAGGAGCCGCCCGGGCAGGGTCTCATCCATCAGCCGGACCACGGCGTCGGCAAGGCGATCCGGGCGGTACTGGGGGTCGAGCTGGTCGACCTCAGGCGTGCTGGGCACGTCGACCTGGACCAGGTCGGCGAGCAGTGGCGCCATCGGCAGGAGGTCCGGGGCGACTCGGCCCAGCGCGGTGAGCAGGGCCTGCCCCATCACCTCGGGCTCGTCCCGCTCGATGCCGAGCAGCCGTCGTGCCGGATCCCGGAACACCCGGTAGGCGCTGGCCGCCCCGTACGGCTCGGCACGGACCACAACCTTGTGCTCGACGAAGATGCCTTCCAGGGCCTCACGGACGATCCGGGACTTGCCCATCCCGGTCACACCCGCCACGGTGACGACGCCACCGGATCCGGACAGTGCCTCTGCCAGGGCATCGCGGACTGTCGCGATCTCCTCGTCGCGGCCCAGGAACGGCAGGCGCGCCTCAGCGGTGGCCTCCTCGCGGGTGCCCAGCTCCTCACCCACGTCGTACACCAGCAGCGGGACGGCCTTGCCCTTCATGGGGAAGGGTCCCGCGGGCTGCACCGCGAAGCGGGTGCGCGAGTGCTCGAGGACCGCGGGATGGGCGAACAGCTTCCCTGCCGGCGCCTTGGACATGATCCGCGCCGCCGTGTTCGTCGTGTCGCCCATTCCGGTGTAGGCACCGCGCTCGGGGATGCCAACCTCGGCGGCGAAGACATGCCCGCGATTGATGCCCAGCTGCAGTGGCAGCGGGGAGTCTGCGTCGGCGATCCTCCGCAGTGCGCGCAGCATGCGGCCCTCGTTGTCGTCGAAGGCGCGCGGGATCCCGGAACCAAGGAAGAACTTGCCGCCGTCGCTGTCGAGGTCGGTGGCCAGCAGGCTGATCCCCTCGGGCTCCAACGCCTCCTCAACGATGCTGACGGTCCGGTGCAGCGCCTCCGCGAGCGCATCGGGACCGGGCCCGCCCAGCAGCGCATCGGTGCCGGAGAACTTGATGAACGCGATGCTGACGCTGCGATGCTCCGGGTCGGGAACCCCCGGGTCGAGGTACTCCCCCAAGGCATGCGGGAACAGCCCGTTCAGGCGCTCGCGGTCCACCTCCGGCACGACGAAGGCATCCCCGGCAGCCGTGTGTGCCGAGCGTCGACGCAGCAGGAGCTCACCGTCCGCGCGCGACCGGACCGCATCGGACGCCAACCGTGCGGCCGTAGGCGGGCTGACCACGATCTCGCCAGCCTCCGCCGCCTTCTCCGCCTCGGCGGTCGCCGTCGCGCCGGGCCCAAGGATGAGCAGCTCCCTGGTCGGGGACCCGACGAGGAACAGGTGGATTTCGCCGGAGTGGATGCCGACGGACATCTTCAGCGACAGTCGCCCGACCGATGTGGGCACCGCTGCTGCCTGCCGCAGCGCCGTGCGCATCTCGGCCGCCGCGTCGCATGCCTGCTCCGCGTGGTCGTCCCCGCGGAACAGGAACAGGAGCGCATCCCCACCGAACTTCAGCAGCTCTCCCCCACGAGCTCCAGCGATCCGCAGCATCGGTCCGAACACCCGGTTCAGCGTCTCGACGATCTCCTCGGCACCGATCCGACCACGCCGCGACAACTTCTCGGTCAAGGCGGTGAAGCCCGAGACGTCGGCGAACACAAGAGTCCCGTCGACGACTCGCCAGAGCTCCCCGGGGGCCTGGTCATCCCACGTCAGGGCCACGGGCGGGACGTGGCGGCGCAGGTCGGTCATCGACGTCCAATCGGCCTGAGCAGGAGAGGGGGATGCGGGCCCCTAGAATGGCACAGGTCCGGCGTCGGCTGAGGGCGGAACCCCGTCCCGTTGTGAGGAGAAACCGTGCGGCTGACCTTCCTCGGGGTCCGTGGATCCACTCCTGCGCCCGGCCCCGACTTCGTCCGCTACGGCGGGCACACCTCCTGCGTCGTCGTCGCGAAGGACGATGCTTCCGCACCGGTCATCGCCCTCGATGCGGGCACGGGCATCCGGACCCTGACCCCCCTGCTCGACGGGGCGGCGTTCGACGGCTCGATCCTGCTTAGCCATCTGCACTGGGACCACGTGCAGGGCATCCCGTTCTTCGCTGCCGGCGACCGCGACGACTCCCGGGTCGATGTCATCCTGCCGGCCGAGGGGGGCCGCACCGGCCGCGACCTGCTGGCCCAGATGATGTCACCACCAGCCTTCCCGATCACGCCGGAGGGCCTGAAGGGCACGTGGTCGTTCCAGGCCATCGACGCGGGTCCGTTCGCCGCCGAGGGGTTCGACATCACCGCGTTCGACGTCAACCACAAGGGCGGCCGCAGCTTCGGATACCGCCTGGATCATGACGGGACATCGTTCGCCTATGTGCCCGACCACGCGCCGGCCGCCGGCGTCACCGACGCGGCGATGGCGGCCCTCGAGGGGGTCGACGTCCTGATCCAGGACGCACAGTTCCTGGCCCACGAACGTCCCCGCGCGGTGGACTACGGGCACGCGACCATCGATGAGGCGATCACACTCGCCGAGAAGGTCAACGCCTCATCCCTGGTTCTGTTCCACCACGGACCGCACCGCACCGACGAGGCACTGGACCAGATCCGCGACCAGTTCTGCGGCAGCGGCTTCGCGCGCGTCGCCTTCGAGGGCATGGTCCTCGACCTGACCTGAGCATCGGATCACCCACCCGGTCGCCCATCCCGGCCCATCCCGGCCCACCGCAACAATCAGCGGCAAACACGCGCGGCCCTTCGGATGCCGCCCGAAGTCCCGTGGGGGAGACTCATCCCGTGCGCATCATCGCCGTGTCCGACCTGCACTACCGGCTACCCCACTACGACTGGCTCGTGCGCGCCACCGCGGACGCCGAGGTCGTGGCGCTGTGTGGGGACCTCGCCGATGTGGTCAACCCCGTCCCGATCGACGTTCAGTCCGTGGTGCTGGGCAAGTACCTCGCGTCCCTCTCCGACCAGGCCGTGGTGCTGGCTGCATCCGGCAACCACGATCTGGACGGCCCGGGAGCGCACGGCGAGCAGGTTGCGGGCTGGCTGCGGCGCGCCGCCGGGGAGGGCATCTTCACCGATGGTGCCAGCGTCGATGTCGATGAGGTCCGGTTCACGATATGCCCCTGGTGGGACGGCCCCGTTACCCGCGACGAGGTGGGCGCCCAGCTGGCCGCCGCGGCCGTCGACCGACCCCCGACCTGGATCTGGCTCTACCACGCGCCTCCTGCCGGCACGCCGCTGTGCAATGACGGCCGACGCGAGTTCCCCGACCACGAGCTGGCCGCGTGGATCGAGCAGTACCAGCCCGACGTCGTCCTGTGCGGGCACATCCACCAGGCGCCATGGGCCAACGGTGGGTCGTGGAGGGCCCAGATCGGCCGGACCTGGGTCTTCAACCCCGGCAAGCAGGTCGGCCCGGTACCCCCGAACGTCACGATCGACACCGAGGAGCGCACCGCCCACTGGTTCGGGGTGTTCGAGTCGGAGACGATCAGCCTCGACTGAGGCTCAGCCCTCCGGGTCCCGCACGGACCCGGTCCTGGTCGGGCCAGCCTGGTGGTGGACCAGTGTGTCGAGGATCTGGTCGACCATGCCGATGTGCCCGTCCATGCCCGCGAACTGTGCCTTCACGTCCACGAGGTAGTGCGTGAGCCCTTCGAGTCGCGCGGCGGTCATCCGCAGCACAGCCAGCGTGGCACCGGGGTGGGCGTCGAGGAACGTCTGCGGGTCGGCCATGACATGGACCTGGACCGGCGCCGAAGCGCGGACGGTCGCGGAGGCGGGCCGGTCGAGCACCCAGGACATCTCGCCGAACACGGCACCGGGATGGTCGATGCGCGCGAACGCCACCCCGTCCTTCTCGATGGTCACGGAACCGGAGATGAGCACCAACAGGCGCGATTGTTCGAAGCCCTCCGCTATCAGGACCTCGCCCTCGGGAACGGACAGGACGGGCAGGTCAGCGCAGTACGCCAGCAGGTCGGCCATGCGGGCGATTATTGCTGACCCGGGCCCAACCCGCTCCGCCCGCCGGGCCCAACCCGCTCCGCCCGCCCGGCCCGACCCTGCTCCGCCAGCCGGGCCCTGCTGCTCCTGCCTCAGCCTGCTGTCCCGCCACGCTCATCGCCGCGTTCATCATCGGCCAGCCGCTGGGCCGCCACCTCGCCCGCCAGGGCCGACCCGTCAGCGCTCGCCGTGACCGCGGCGAGGAACTGGGCAGCGCTGATCATCAGCAGCTCGCAGTCGGCCAGCACCGTGATCGTCGCCGTGCGCGGCGTCCGGCGCAGGAGTGCGATCTCGCCGAACCCATCACCGGCCGTCAGGGTGTGCTCCTTCAGGCGGCCGTCGACTGCCACCGATAGCTCCCCACCGGCCACGACATAGAAGGCGTCCCCGTGCTCACCCTGGGCCACCACCACCGCACCCACCGGGAACGACCGCCATAGGGCGGACTGGGCCAGGTGCTCCAGCTCGTAGGCCGGCAGCGGCGCCAGGAACGGCACCCGCGCGATCAGGTCGACCTCGCGGGGGTGCACCGCCGCGGTGGCCTCGAGCCTGCGCACCATCCCATAGGAGACGACCGCAGTGAGGACGACCAGCAGACCGATGGGGATGAAGGCCAGGCTGGGCCCGAGCAGGATGATCGCCAGTGGCCCGGCGAGGGCGCCCACGGCCTGGCCGCTCATCTGCACGCCCTCCTGCACTGCCAGGACCCGGGCCAGGATGAGGTTGTCCGTACTGCGCTGCAGCAGGGTCCGCGCCGAGACGATGATCATCGAGGCGCCGACCCCCGCCAGGGCGAGCATCACGACGGCCGGCCCCAGCGAGTCGAGCAGGGCTGCGCCCGCCCAGAAGAGGCCCAGGACCGCTGCCCCCGCCATCACGACCGGCGTCAGGCTGCGGCGGTGGGCGATGCCCGCCTGCGTGGCCCCGCCGACGGCCAGTCCGAGCCCGTAGGCGCCGGCCAGCAATCCGGCCGTGGAGTCGCCGAGCCCCAGGACCTCAGCGTTGAAGTTGATGGTCAGTGGTTCGTTGGCCCCGTCGACGAAGAACGTCGAGCCGAGCAGGGCCAGAAGGGCCAGCGGCCCCCAATTGCCCCAGAGCGCGGCCAGCCCCTGCACCGCAGCCCGGATCTCGCTCGGACCCTCCTCCTGGCCGGTGCCCTGCCCAGCCCGCGGGATCCCCAACCCGGTCGTCAGCAACGCAGCCAGCAATCCGAGAACCCCGCAGATCAGGAGCACGGCCCATGGTCCGATCGCCTCGGTCACCAGCCCGGCCAGGACGAAGCCGAGGAACAGCGTGGCTCCATCCAGGAACGAGGACAGTCCGTTCGCCGCGACGAGGTCACCCGGGCGCAGGGACAGGAACGGCAGTGCCGAGTAGTGCATCGGCTGCACGAGGCTCAGGGCGATCGTCTGCACGGCGCCACCGACCACGATCGACCAGAAGGGCGCGTGCCCGAGGAGCAGGAGGCACATCGCGAATGACGTGACGGCGACGGCGCCATATGAGAGTGACAGCGCACGGCCTCGGGGCATCCGGTCGCCGAACCCCGCCATCAGCGGAACGATCACGATGGCCGGCAGAGCATCGCCACGGACGCGACCCCGACACCCACCGCGCCAGCCCGGTCGTAGGCGACCAGGACCACTGCCATCCAGGTGGCGAACTCGATCAGGTCGCACAGGGCGTAGGCCAGCAGGACACGGCGCATTCGGTGGTCGCCCGGCATGCGCAGCCGCAGGGAGACCCTGGGAGCCCGCATGCACCACCTCCGGCCGGTCGTGGGGCAATCATGCCCTGCACGAGGGCCTACGATTGGGCTCATCGGGAGCGGTGAGGTGACGACATGGCTGGTCTGGGGTCGACAACCACAGCGATCCCTGGATTCTGAGCGCATTCGCCTGTCGTTGTTGGTGCGAGTCGCCGGGACCGCGGGCCAGTTCTCGCCGAAGCTGGCCACTGCGGTCGCGGGGGCCTCCGACGAGGAGGTCCAGGTGATGAGCGATCTGCTCGCCCACGGCCTGTCGATCCCCGAGCTGGTCAGCGTCCTCAAGGGAGCCCATGTCCTGGTGGGTGACGACGCGCTGTATCAGCGGTGGATCTTCCCCTCGAGCCACAGGCGGATCTCCAGCCATCACCGATCGGTGGACAAGCTGGCGACACCGGACTACGGCCTCGACGGGCCGCTCGTGCGTGAGTCGCTGCACGGCAAGGCGCCGATGGGGACCTGGGTCCAGCTGGAGCGCTCCTCTGCCCAATTCCACTGGGGGGCCCTGCCCACCGTGGCCGACCTGATCCACCTGCGCGACTACCTCATCTACCGGTTCACGGGCATGAACGTGGGCCCATGGGGCCTCTCCACGCTGGTCGACACACGGCCGATGGTGCTCCGTCCGGCCAATCAGACAGGGGGCCGGGGGGCCGAGCGTGGTCTGGCCGCGCTCGCGCCACAGCGCTGGTCCGGGGACGGGCCGACCGAGCCGACATCGGGCTGGGTGGACCTGTTCACCGCTGATGTGCCCGAGCTCGGTCCCGCGGGCGACCTCTTCAGGCCACCTGAGGCTGCGCGCCCACGGGATCTGCTTCCGGACGCGCCATTCAAGGAGGAACTCGGGCCGGGCCTCTTGGGGTCCCTGCGGCTGACCCGCCAGGAGGTGGCCCTGCGCCCGGGCGTGGCCCGAGCCCTGGACGCCGAACCCCCCGGGTTCAGCACGTGGCCCACGCCGGGCGAACCCGAGAACCGGACGCTGTCCCTGGGCAGGTCGACGCTCACGGTCCGCGCCGTGCTTCAGGTCGTGCGCACCCGGCCCGTGTTCGCCGGGATTGAGGAGAACCCCACATGAGTCAAGAGAGCATCACCCAGACCATCAGTGACCAGCAGTTGGCCGACCTCTCGGAGCTCGTGGGGACCGGCCCGGTCGACCTCGGCGCGTACACGCAGGCCGAGCTCGCCGTCGTCCTCGGTGAGGTTCCCGCCCTGACGGTGTCCGAGGACGCAGTACTGGCTGAGGCGGTCCGGTCCTTGGCAGCCCGCGGGCTGCTGTTCCGCGAGCCGCAGGGCGATGTCGTCAGCATCGTGGGCGACCTGGGTCTCATCCGTGCGCTGGTCGACATGCGCATCGCGACGCTGGAGATCCGCCGCGGCCACGAGGGGCCATCCGACGAGCCCTGGCGATGGGGCATCTCGCTGCTCCCCCGGCGAGTTGCCGCCGTGGACCGCGTGGATGCGCTCGGTGTGCATCGCCTGGCCCTGGTGTCCACCGAGGGCTTGGTCGACCTCATCGTGGAGCGCCTGATCGACGGTCGTGCCGACCTCCCGCGCGACGGCACCGTCCCAGTCCCGCTCTCCGACGAGGAGGTTCGCACGGCGGCGTCACAGGCCACCACGAGCTGGCAGCTGATCCACCGGCTTCCACGCGCCGATGGCACCAACCTGGTCATCGACGCGCTCGTGCTGCGCACCGGGGACACCCGGGTGGACCTCGTCACGCCGGCACACGACGATCCGGGGTACCAGCGGGTGGCGGTCGATGCGGCAGCGCTGGGCGAGTTCCTGGCCGGCTTAGCCGCCCTGAGGTAGCCGGGCCGGCCCCGCTGGACCGCGGCGCGTGGGCGGCGTCGGCGGCGCGGGGACGGCGGTCGCGGGCGCGTCGCGGCGGACCGACCATTGACCCTAGGATTCCCTTAGCCTAACCTAAGTAAGTGGGTCGCCGATTGATCCGAGGTCTCCTCGGCATCGAAGCCGCGACGCCTGACCGGATCCGCCCCGGCGAAGGTTCAGCGCCACGACTCCCACCCCGTGACAACCGCGCCTCTGCGACCCGGACGCCGTCGCTGACCGACAGCCGCCGGATCGTTGCGATCCACCGGACGGAATGGAGCGGATCGTGCCGACATTGACAACAATGACCATCACGGAAGAACCGGGCCACGACGCCCGGACCGTCGGCGACGAGGCCTGCGTGCTCTTCGACACCGCCATCACGGGCTACGCCGCCAAGTAGGGCCGAACGGGTCTGCCGGGCCGCCGCTCGGGACCCCCCTGTCACGTGCGCCGGATCGGGGCGGCTCCGCAACTGGACCCCGGTGGGTGGACCAACCAGAATCGGAGGTACCTGTCATGCACATCTTCGCGAGGACTCCCAGACGAGCCATCGCAGTCCTGGCCGCGCTGGGCCTGGTCCTGGCCGGGTGCTCGAGCGGCTCTGGATCCGCCGAGGCGCCGACCGAGCCCTCGGCTCCAGCAGCCGCCCCGGCCTCTGCCGAGGGTGCGGCCTCGGCTGAGGCGACCCCAGAGGTTGAGGCGGCGCCAGCGGATGTGGGCGTCGGCCCGGCGGCCGCGGCCGGTGAGGGCACTCTCACCGTGAACGGCACCAGCTACCCGTTGACGATCACGAGTTGCTCGTTCTCCGGCGAGGGTCCCGCCGACGGTTCGTTCGAGGTCGAGGGGACCACTGATGGCGGTACGTTCGAGATGGGCCAGTTCTTCCTCAATGGCGACTGGTCGCAGACGAGCGTGCAGCTCGATCTCGGCGCGCACAAGCTCTACGTGATCCGCACAGCCAGCAGCGGAGGTGCGGTCGCGGCCGCTGTTGACAACGGGAACGTGACCTACGTCGACGCCTACCGGGATCTCGACGAACCAGCCAACTCGCAGGTGGAGATCGGTGCGGGAACGGTCAACCTGACCTGTCCATGAGGCCCCCGACGTTCGCGTGTCGAGCTACCCTTGGCCCCTGCCGGATGCCGCCCCGCCGGGTCCACCTGGGAACCCACCGATGATAGAGCTGCGCCTCAGCGCTTGATGACGATGACCGGCGCCTTGGCCGGGTCGAGCCACTGAACGGTCCGGGTCAGCTCGTCCATGCTCGTGATGCCGACGCAGCCACTGGTGGGCTTGGTGTCGTAGTGCAGGAAGATCGCACCGCCTGAACCTGCACCGCGCCTCGTTCGGTTGTAGTAGTTGTAGTCAGTGACCACAGCGTGTCGGTACAGCTCGCGGCGCACGTACGTCTGCAGATGCTCCCCCGCCCGGGGCGGGGAGGTGCAGGACTCGCGCCAGCGGTTGTAGTCGCTCGCGCCCGAGGCCAGGACCCAGTTTGAGCACTTGGTGACCTGGCGGTAGGGCATCTGCGTCCCGGGGCTGCCGCCGCCGAACGCGTGAAGCAGTCGGAAGGTGCCCGCGGGGGTCTTGCCTGAGCCCTGGACGCGCTTGCTGGCGGAGATGACGCCGCCGTACCCGAAGAACGCGTCCGACGATCCGACGCGAACCCAGCGACCCTCGGCCGGTGTCCACTCGTAGCGGCGGTAGGTCCCGTGAACCCCCGACGTGCGGTTGGCGACGAGGACCTGCTGCGCCTGCTCGGGTCGCACGCTGGTCCCTGGCGCGGCGGGCGCGGTGGAGGGCTGGTGGGCCCAGGTGCGCTCCACGCGTGAGAAGGCTCGCGAGTACCGGCCGGCGGCCGGCAGCTTGATCCGCCAGTCCATATGTGTGGTCGTCGTAGTGACGGGGAAGGTCCAGGATCCATCGCTGTGCACACCCCAGAGCCAGGAGTCGCCATCGCGGCGGACCCTGATGCGGACGTGCCCACGACCCCTGACCGCCCGGGACCAGTCCGCCGTGGTCCAGCTGCCGCCGGGCGCCCGGAACTGCAGCGCGAACCGTCGACTCGAGGGTCCGCTGACCCGGAACGCCTCCCGCTCGGACGACGCGGCGGGCAGCCGGCTGGGCAGGTTGAACCCTGTCAGAGCCGTGGTCCTGACGGAGGCGGCGCCAGCATCGGCAGCGGTCCAGCCCGTGCCGACGGCCAGCGCGGACCAGCCGACGGCCGCGGCCATGCCGACGCGCATCCCGCGCACGACCAGCGGCGAAAGCATCCGACCCCCCGGACTCAGCAGTCTCCGCAATGTAGCGCATCGTTGGAGCTGGGTGCGGGTATCGCACCCAGCCGGCAGAGTCCCTGCGATTGTGCGGGTCGGGAGCCGAGCTGGCTCGGGCCGATGCGGTCCGGCGGGGAGACGCTGCGGCCCGGCGCTAGTGTTCGGTCCGTGAAGCCGTTCCTGCTGCTCGGGATCCGCCCCGAGGACGTCGCCGCCGACGACGAGTACGCGGCGATGCTCCGGTGCTCCGGCCTCGATGAGCCGCAGTTCCGCCGCATCCGGTTGGAGCAGCGCCCGCTGGGCGCCCTTGACCTGGATCAGTGGTCCGGGATCGTGCTTGGCGGCGGTCCGTACCAGGTCAGCGACGCCGAGGACCGGAAGTCACCCACCCAGCGCCGCGTCGAGGCCGACCTCGCCGGGTTGCTGGACGACATCCTCGCCCGCGAGGTCCCGTTCCTGGGCGCCTGCTACGGGATCGGCACGCTGGGCCGCCACCAGGGAGCGGACGTCGACCGCCGCCACGGCGAGCCGGTCGGTGCCGTGACGATCTCACTGACCGAGGCGGGTGCGCGGGACCCACTCATGGGGATCGCCGGCGACGCGTTCGGTGCGTACGGCGGCCACAAGGAGGCGATCCGCCACCTGCCGGCGCACGCGGTGAACCTGGCGTCGTCCGCACGGTGCCCGGTGCAGGCGTTCCGCGTCGGCAAGCGCGCGTACGCGACCCAGTTCCACCCCGAGCTCGACCTGGACGGCTTGGCCACGCGGGTGGAGACCTACAAGCACGCCGGGTACTTCGAGCCCCACGAGGCCGATGACATCATCGCCGCCGCCCACGCAAGCGGCGTCACCGAGACCCCCAACTTCCTGGGCCGATTCGTCGAGCTGTTCGCGGTCGACGACTGAGGATCGACGTCCGCGGACCGCCGGGGTTCATCAGCCCGGCAGGATTGGGGCCGGTCCATATGTCCCAGTGCGTGCACCGCGCGTTATCGCGCGTTACGCTGCGTCAGCGTCGTTCGCCCATGCGGGTGAGCCGACTTGGACTTCGAGTCATCCGCTGCCACCGTGGCATCACGAAGTTGGTTGGGGGCGACCCGCAGGTGACGCGCTCGTGTGCGGCGGGTTCTCGATATGGATGGGCAGGCTGATGCAATGCGTGGAGTGCCGTGGCTGGCTGTGGTTCCGCTCGTCGTCGCTTCCCTGACCGCGACGCCGATGGCCGCTGCGGGGGTCCAACAGGCGGCTGACCCCACGAATGGCGACCCCTCGAGCGCCATGCCCGTCACGGCTCTGCCGTTCCAGAATTCCGCGACCTACTCGATCGACGATCCGGCGCCAGCAACGGACGAGGCCAACTCCGCGGTTGCGCGAGCGTGCAATGGCGGGGCTCCGGTCTACCTGCCGCAGTGGTTCCGGTACCAGGCACCTGGGGACGTCAACATCCTGGTCAGTTCCGCAGCTGTGTATGGATATGAATCGTCGCTCACTGCGGAGGTGTCACCGGTGGCTTGGGTCGCCGGGGACGGGAGCACGGTGATCTCGTGTGGAGTCACCCAGGCGTTCAACCGGCAGCAGATAGGCCCGGCGTTCCTCGGCGCGGGAGACGCTGCCTTCGCGGTGCGGTTCGTGCCCACCGCTGCAAAGGCACAGTCATTCGTGCGCGGCCAGTACAGCCTGCACACGAGGCTCCAGGCCACGCCGGCAATGTGGGAGGGCGACGTGCCCAACGACAGCTGGTGGACCCCCACCGCCATCCCCTCGGATCGGCCCTCCTCGTTGAGCACCGACGTGGGCCTGGCATCGCTGGGATCGCTCGAAGTCGACCTGGCCGAGGAGACCGGGTGCTGGAGGAGCCCGGTCGACTCCTACGATCCCATCATTCAGCCAGCCGTGTGGTTCTCCTACCTTGCGTCGGAGAACCAGCGAGTCGATCTGAACACCTCGGGAAGCAACTACCCGATCGCGATCGTCGTGGCACGTGACCTGCCCAGCGGGCCGGGCGACCCGGTCTGTTCAGGCGGTGGACTGGACCAGCACTCATTCGACGCGATCGGGGGCACGCGGTACTTGATCGGCGTCTATGGATACGACCGCAACAACGTCAATGTGGCCGGCATGCTGCACCTTGCGGTGAGCACGCCTTCTGCCGCTCCGGCGTCGACGCAGGGCGCTTCCCCGGATCCGTCGACGTCGGCGTCGGCCGAGGTCGCCTCAACACCGGTCACGGCGCCCAACGATGCCGGTGGCGCACCGGCCCCCCCGCAGTCGCGGGCCACGAAGCCGTCGGGTCCCCCGGCGCGGGCCGTGTCGACGAAGGTGCGGGCCACGCGCGGCAAGTCGAGGCTGTACGTCAACGTCAACCCGAACAAGGGCAGGGGCCACTGGAGGTTCGAGGTCCAGAGGCAGCGTTCCGACGGCTCCTGGAGGGCGAGGAAGGCCTACAGGACCCGAGGGAGCCAGGAGACTCGAACGATCAACCTGAAGCGGGGTACCTATCGGGTGGTCGTTCGGGCCAAGTATGGCTATCTGGGTGCGACGTCGTCCGCTGTCCACCTGAAGAGGTAGTGGTCCACCCAGAACGTCACAAAGATGGCCGTTGCCGTGCGCCATTCTGTTCTGTGTCCATCGACTCACCCATTCGGGTGAGGGTCCGGGCACTTCCCTGCCCAACGAGGCATATCATTGCCTCGGAGAGCAACGACACAAGGCTGGTGCCCAGCTGCTCGGATCCTCAGAGCAGATGTGAAGGTCGGGCCGGCCGCTCATCAGGGGGAGACGCCGTGTACACAGAGCGTGTTGCAGCACCATCGTCCCTCTCCCACTTTTCGCACCAGTAGATCGGGCTGACATGGCACAGCGGGTTTCTCATGAGTTGGACGTTCGCCTCTGGGGTGGGGAATTGACCCACTGGTTGGCCGTGCTGGTGGCGGCCGTACTGGTGGCCAGTGGCGTGTTGGTGGGGGGTGCACCGCGGGCGGCTGCGTGGCCATCGGGGATTGTCCAGCCGGAGACGGTGTCGGCGGATGCGTTGCCGACGGTCCAGATCGATGGTGTGGTGTGGGCCCAGGCGGTTGTCGGGGACACGGTGTACGTCGGGGGCAACTTCACGGCGGCACGTCCGGCTGGGACTGGTCCGGGCTCGAACGTGCCGCGGGCGAACATCTTGGCGTACAACATCGTGTCAGGTGAGTTGATCGAGTCGTTCAACCCGGGCGCGAATGCGCAGGTGCGCACGATCACGGCGTCGCCGGATGGGTCGCGGATCTATGTGGGTGGGGATTTCACGAGTATTGGTGGGCAGACGCGGAATCGGATCGCGGCGTTCACAACGGCGACGGGTGACTTGGTGGGGGGGTTCTCACCGAATGTTGGCTATCACGTGTTCGATATTTCCGTTGGTGATAGTGGTGTGGTGTATGTGGGGGGCAACTTCCTGAATGTGGGTTCGACGTATCGTGGTCGGTTGGCGGCGTTCAACGCGACCGGCAGCCTGCTGAGTTGGGCTCCGGATGCCTCGGATCGTCAGGTGTGGGCGGTGCAGGTGTCTCCTGATGGGTCCCAAGTTGCGGTTGCCGGGCAGTTCGAGACGTTCAACGGCACGACCGACTTCGGTCGGGGCCTGGTGGTTGTCGACTCGGCGACGGGTCAGATCGAGCCATTCGCGGTCACCGACATCGTCCGAAACGGCGGTGAGGACGGGGCGATCGAGGACCTCTACACCGATGGCGATTTGCTGTACGGGTCGGGGTACACGTACGGGCGGCCGTCGGGCACGTTGGAGGGCGTCTTTGCGGCGAGCTGGGGTGATGGCACGGTCGACTGGATCAATGACCTTCATGGGGACACCCATTCGGTGTTCGCTCAGGGTGAGGTTGTCTACTCGGCGGGGCACGCGCACTACTCCGGCAACATGGATGGGTTCATGCAACCGGGTGGGACGTGGGACTGGTATCGGGGCATCGCGAACACCAAGCAGGTCGCGGGCACGCTGTGGACCGAGCGGCTTGGCTACACAAACTTCGCCGGGCAGCCCCGCCCGGAGCTTCTGAATTGGTTCCCGGCGCTGAGTGCAGGCACCTTCACAGGTCTGGAGCAGGGTCCGTGGAATGTGACCGGGGATGATCGCTACATCGTGATGGGTGGGGAGTTCCTGACCGCGAACGGGACCCCGCAGGAGGGTCTGGTCCGGTTCGCGGTGAAGGGCAACGCGCCGAACGACCAGGGCCCGAGGCTGTTCAACGATACGTACCCGGTCAAGGTGCGCTCGTTCCAGCCGGGCACGGTCACGGTCTCCTGGCAGGGCAACCGCGACCGGGACGACGCCACGCTGCGCTACCGGGTGTATCGGCGTGACGGGGGGGCCGGGAACGGCACCTTGGTCCACACCCGTTCGTTGACTGCGCCATGGTGGAACCTGCCGGTGATGACCTGGACCGACCCGTCGGCCTCCGGGTCGGGCTACGAGTACCGGGTCCAGGTCGATGACGGGGACAACAACTTCGCGAACTCGGCGTGGACTGCCGTGACCAGCGAGCCGGCGGACAGCGCCTACCTGCGCGCGGTGCTGGACAGTGAGCCCGACTCGTTGTGGCGCCTGGGTGAGACCGCCGGTGCCACCACCGCGGTGGACACGGTCGGCTGGCGCGACGCCACCGTCCCGGACAGCGGGGTCACTGTGGGCCAACCCGGGGCGATCATCGGCGACCCCAGCACCGCGGTGTCCTTCGACGGGGCCAGCAACACCCCGCCGATCGTCAGCACCCTGCAGGACCTGACCCCGCCGCACGTGTTCAGCCTCGAGGCCTGGGTCCAGGCCGGCCCCACAGCTGATGGTGGGCTGATCATGGGCTACAACAACCGGACCACCACCGTGGGCCGTACCGACCGCCAGGACCGGGTGCTCTACATGGATATCAACGGCCGGCTGCGGTTCGGGGTGAATCCCACCGACCCTGTGGCAATCGGTCCGGATCAGGACTTCCGTGACGACCAGTGGCACCATGTCGTGGGCACCCTGAGTGAGGCCGGGATGAGGCTCTACGTGGACGGAGTTCTGCTTGCAGATCGCCCCGACATCACCAATGCCCGAACTGGGTACACCGGCAACATCCGGATCGGTACCGGCGCCCTGAACGGGTTCCCCGACACCGACACTGACACCGGTCGCCGGTACGAGGGCCTCATCGACGAGGCCGCGTTCTACCGCAGCGCGCTGACTCCAGCGCAGATCGCCGCCCACTACACCGCCTCCGGCCGGACCGTGGTCGCCCCGCCGAACCAGGCCCCGACCGCGCAGTTCTCCGCCACCCCCAGCGGGTTGTCGGTCGGCTTCGACGGGTCGGGCTCCGCGGACGTCGATGGCACCATCACCGACTGGGCGTGGGACTTCGGTGACGGCACGACGTCGACCGACGCCACCACGACGTCGCACACCTACGCCACGGACGGCACCTACACGGTGTCGCTGGTCGTCACGGACGACGAGGGAACCCCGTCCGTGGCCTACACCGACGACGTCACCGTCACCGCACCACCGAACGCCGCACCCACCGCGTCGTTCACCGCCACCCCCGCAGGGTTGGAGGTCACCGTGGACGGATCCGCGTCAGCCGACTCAGACGGCAGCATCACCAGCTGGGCGTGGGACTTCGGCGACGGCACGACGTCGACGGAGGCCACCACCACGTCGCACACCTACACCGCCGAAGGCACCTACACCGTGACGCTGGTCGTCACCGACAACGACGGCACCCCGTCCGGCCCCGCCACCGAGGTGGTCACCGTAGAAGCCCCACCGCCCACTGATGCGCCGACTGCTGCGTTCACCGCGACCCCGGACGGGCTGTCGGTGGCCTTCGACGGCTCAGGGTCAACGGACCCAGATGGCACCATCACGAGCTGGGCGTGGGACTTCGGCGACGGATCGACGTCGACAGAGGCCACCACCACCTCGCACACCTACGCCGCCGAAGGCACCTACACCGTGACGCTGGTCGTCACCGACAACGACGGCGCAGACTCGGATCCGTTCGAGGCGGAGGTGACTGTGGAGCCCCTGCCGCCGTCCAACGAGGCGCCGACTGCTGCGTTCACCGCGACCGCGAACGGGCTGTCGGTGACCTTCGACGGGTCGGGCTCGGCGGACGACGATGGCATCATCGATGCCTGGGCATGGGACTTCGGCGACGGCACCACGTCGACGGAGGCCACCACCACCTCACACACCTACGCTGCCGCAGGCACCTACACGGTGTCGCTGGTCGTCACCGACGACGACCGCGAGGACTCCACAGCCGCCACCACGCAGGTCACCGTCACCGCGACGCCGACGACTCCACCGCCCGCTGTTCAGCCGCCTGTTTCCCCGCCGCCCGTGGTTGCGCCGCCTGTGGATTCCGACGGGGACGGTGTGGTCGACGACCAGGACTCATGCCCAGCCGTGGCTGGGCCGGCCAGCAATGCTGGGTGCCCCACCCCGGCGCCCGCAGCCAAGGTGAAGGTCAAGTCGGTCAAGAAGAAGTCAAAGCTGTACGTCAATGTGAACCCGAACAAGGGCAAGAGGTACTGGAAGTTCAAGGTCCAGAAGCAGCGGGCCAACGGGTCGTGGAAGTCGTTGAAGACCTACCGGACCAAGGGCAAGAAGGAGATTCGGAGGATCAACCTGAAGAAGGGCACCTACCGGGTCAAGGTGAAGCCGAAGTTCGGCTACCAGGGCGTGACGTCGAGGTCGGTGTACCTGAAGAGGTAGTGGCGGCCACCACCGCAGACTTGCCGAGCGTTGCCCGTCTGACACCCCGATGGCAGGTGCAGGCCGCGCATGGTCTGCCGTGGCTCCCACACGCCCTGCCGTGGGCGTGGGCGTAGGAGTCGGACCCGCTGCTCGGCGGGACGTCGTGGGGCACCGAGATCTGGCGGACCGCGTGGAGGTGGGGCTGCCGGCCCGGGTCGTGATTGCCAGCTGGCGCTGAACTGCGTCGGGGTCCCGGACTGCATTGCAGACGGCCGCCGAACCGCCCGCTACACCGTGCGCGAATCGATGCGTCCGCGCACACCCCTGCACGCTGAGGCCGGTCGGGTGTGCTGGTGATGGTGGTGGCCGGTCGTGGCTGGTCGCTGGGCAACGCTCGTGCGGCGGGGCGTAGCGTGGAAGTGCCGACCGGGGGAGGTCAGGCATTGGGCCCACGGTCCCTCGGTCACTTCGGAGGAGCCATGTCGGGCCAGCCACGTGCAGCGGATCCTGGGAATCATCCGCACAGCGTGGGCGACCGCCGCGGGCGGCGTGGCCGGCGGTCTGGGTTCGGGGCGGTGCTGGCCGGGGTGATGGTCGCTGGCATGGTCAGCGCCCCACCGGTGGTCGGGACCAGTCCCGGGGTGCCGGGATCGGTGCCTCAGTTCGTGGCCGCGGCACCGGCGGGCCCACCTACGGTGGTCGTGCCGATGGCCAAGAAGAAGAAGCGGCCGCGGGTGGCGTTCACCAGCAAGAAGCGGCTGGTGGTGAACATCGATCCGGACCTGCGGGGGAAGAAGAACTGGAAGTTCAAGTTGCAGCGCAAGTCCAAGGGCAAGTGGCGCAAGGTCGGGATCTACCGCACCCGGGGGAAGTCCGAGATCCGCAAGCTCAAGGTGAAGAAGGGCACGTACCGGGTGAAGGTGTACGCCCGCCCCGGGTACCGGTCAAAGACCACCAAGGCCTACCGATTCACCCCCACAACCCCCATCCCGCCCCCTACGCTGCCGCCGTCGACACCGCCGCCCACAACACCACCCCCGCCGACGCCGCTACCCACGTCGCCACTGCCGGACACGACGGCGCCGGGTGTGGTGACCGGTCTGGCCGTGGTGGACCGGACCGCGACGAGCATCAGCTTGGCGTGGACGAACCCGGCAGACGCGGACCTGGCCGAGGTGATCGTGCGCCGCGCGACCGGGGACATCGCGCCGGCCGCCCCAACTGACGGGTCCGCGGTAACCCTGACCTCACCGACGGCCAACTCGGTCACCGACACCGGCCTGCCGGTGGACACCCCGCACGTGTACTCGGTGTTCACCCGAGACGCGACCGGGAACACCAGTCCCGGCGTCCCGCTGACCACCCGCACCCTGGAACCCGCGGTTGTGGCAACAACCCGTGTCTCGGTCCACGGCAACGGCGAAGCCACCGGCGACTCCTACGACCCGGCGGTCAGCGCCGACGGCAGGTGGATCACCTACACCTCGTTCGCGGCGAACCTGGTCGACAACGACACCAATAACGAGATCGACGTGTTCCTGGTCGACCGGGGCACCGGGCTCACCCAACGGGTGTCGGTCCGCAGCGACGGCGCGCAGGCGAACGACGGCTCATACATGCCCGCGATCAGCGCCGACGGGCGGTGGATCACCTATGACTCATGGGCAACAAACCTGGTCGACAACGACACCAACGGCGCCAATGATGTGTTCCTGTTCGACCGGGGCACCGGGCTCACCCAACGGGTGTCGGTCCGCAGCAACGGCGACCAAGCCACTGGCGGCGGCTCAAGGGGCCCCGCGATCAGCGCCGACGGCCGATGGATCACCTACACCTCGTTCGCGACGAACCTGGTCGACAACGACACCAACACCGAGGACGACGTGTTCCTGTTCGACCGCGACACCGGACGCACCCAACAGGTGTCGGTCGACGGCAGCGGCCAAGCGGCCGGCGGCGCTGCGATCAGCGCCGACGGCCGATGGGTCGCCTACGCGTCGGGCGCGACGAACCTGGTCGACAACGACACCAACAACACCACCGACGTGTTCCTGTTCGACCGAGTCACCGGAAGCACCCAACGGGTGTCGGTCCGCAGCAACGGCGACCAAGCCACTGGCGGCGTCTCCTACGACCCCGAGATCAGTGCCGACGGCCGATGGATCACCTACCTCTCGAGGGCGACGAACCTGGTCGACAACGACACCAACAACACCTCCGACGTGTTCCTGTTCGACCGGGACACCGGACGCACCCAACGGGTGTCGGTCCATAGCAGCGGCAGCCAAGCCAATGCCTACTCCCGCGACCCAGTGATCAGCGGCGACGGCCGGTGGATCACCTACTACTCGTGGGCGACGAACCTGGTCGGCAACGACACCAACGGCGAGCACGACGTGTTCCTGTTCGACCGGGACACCGGACGCACCCAACGGGTGTCGGTCGACAGCAACGGTGCGCAAACAGACTTCGGCTCCACCTCCCCCGCGATCAGCGCCGACGGCCAGTGGATCACCTACTCCTCGGACGCGACGAACCTGGTCGACAACGACACCAACAACGCGACCGACGTGTTCCTGACCCGGATGTGGTGACCGCGCTCACGGAGGTGCGCACAACCCTCGCGGCGGGCCGCGATTCTGGGCCCAGAGCAGGGTAGGCGTGCCCTTGGAGGCCGGCTCTCGGGCGCCGATCGCACCTCGTCGGCCGCCGGCGCCCCCATCGCGGTCCACGTCACTGTCCAGGCCACGCCCACGCCGCCCATGCTCAGAGCCGATGGTGCCTGGGGCGCACGAGTAGATAGTCCGGCAGTCCCTCCTCAGTCGCCGACCCGTCCGTTGCCTCCTGGACCCTGAACCCGTGCGTCGTGCCGAAGGCCACTGCGCGCCTACTCGCCTGAACCGTCCACAGACTGACCTCGGGCACATCCATCTCCGCGACGGCCGCGTCCAGGAGCAGGGTTCCGATGCCCGAGCGCTGGGCTACTGCCGCCGCCCTCCGGTCACACGTTGAAGCGGAACTCGACCACGTCACCGTCGTGCATCACGTAGTCCTTGCCCTCGATGCGGACCTTCCCGCGGGACTTCGCCTCGGCCATGGACCCGGCGTCGACCAGGTCGACGAACGAGACGACCTCGGCCTTGATGAACCCCTTCTGGAAGTCGGTGTGGATCACACCGGCTGCCTCAGGTGCGGTCGCACCCTTCGGGATCGTCCAGGCGCGGGACTCCTTGGGACCGGCCGTCAGGTAGGTCTGCAGCCCGAGGGTGTCGAACCCGACGTGGGCCAGCTGGGTCAGGCCACTCTCCTCCTGCCCGATGGACTGCAGCAGCTCGAGGGCTTCGGCCTCGTCCAGCTCGATCAGGTCGGCCTCGGTCTTGGCATCCAGGAACACGGCCTCGGCGGGCGCGACCAGCGCGGACAGCTCGCCGCGCATCGCGTCGTCGGCGAGCTCATCGGCGTCGACGTTGAACACGTACAGGAAGGGCTTGGCGGTCAGCAGGAACAGCTCGCGCAGGGGCTCGGGGTCCAACCCGGCTGCGAAGACCGTCCTGCCAGACTCGAGGACGGACTTGGCCTCCTCCGCCGCCGCCAGAGCAGCGGCCCGATCCTTGTTGATCCGGGCCTCCTTCTGCAGACGCGGGATCGCCTTCTCCAGGGTCTGCAGGTCGGCAAGGATCAGCTCGAGGTTGATGACCTCGATGTCGTCCTTGGGCGAGACGTTGCCGTCGACGTGCACCACATCCGGGTCCGTGAACACCCGGATGACCTGGCAGATCGCGTCGGACTCGCGGATGTGGGACAGGAACTTGTTGCCAAGCCCGGCACCCTCGCTCGCGCCCTTCACGATCCCGGCGATGTCGACGAACATCACGGTTGCCGGCAGGATCTTGGCCGAGCCGAAGATCCCGGCCAGCACCTCGAGACGGGCATCGGGCACCCCGACGACCCCCGTGTTCGGCTCGATGGTCGCGAACGGGTAGTTGGCTGCCAGCACGTTGTTTCGGGTCAGCGCGTTGAACAGGGTGGACTTGCCGACGTTGGGCAGTCCGACGATGCCGATGGAGAGAGCCACAACGGGCGATTCTACCGGCGCCTGGCGGTGCCTCGAGACGCGCGAGGTGGGCTGCTCGGGTCGGGCAGGGCTGGGGTGGTCGGCGTGCGGGTCGGGCGGGAGCGGGTCGGGCGGGAGCGAGTGGCCCTGGGTGAGCGGAGTCGCGCAGAGCTGCGACCCGGCTCCTGCGGCAGCGCGAGTGATCCGCGGTATCCACAGATCCCGCGGAAGGGGGTCGCGATGTCAGTCCGAAGGGGTAGCGTGGGAGCAACAATTCGAACATGTGTTCGCATGGTGAGGGGGAGATTGTGCTTGAGGTCGCGCTGGCGATCCGGGACCAGACCGGTCGGATCATCGATCCCGCCGAGTTGGGCATCGACCCATTGGTCGACCTGATTCGGGCACAGCCGCCGAGCCCGGATGGTGCGCCACCGGGCGACGCCGCCCTCGGGTTCACGGCGGGCGGCCCGAGCCTGCTGTCACTGGACGTGGTGGAACGACTGTCCCGCCAGGTCGGCGCGCTCCGTGCTGCATGTGTGGCGGCAGTGGCTGACGACACCCCCGGCGGAGCTGGCTCTGACGAGGTGCTCGACGAGGTCTCGTGCGCGCTGGTTGTGTCGCGCAGATCGGCGCAGCACTCCCGCGGGGTCTCGGAGACCCTTCGGCACCAGCCCGAGGTGTGGGCCGCGCTGGCTCGCGGGGAGCTCGACCTGACCAGGGCGCGGATTCTCGCATCGGCGCTGTTCGAGGTCCCCATCGCGGACCCGGACGGGCAACCTCGCGCCGCCTACAAGGCCGAGTGCGCCACACTGTTCGCCGACGGTCTGGCCTATGCCCAGGAGCACACGGCCCGTCGTCTCGACCTCTTCCTCCAGCGTCAGCTCGCCGGTCTCGGCTGCGCCGAGCGGCCCCGCCGCCGAAAGCAGGCACTGGCAGAACGAGGCGTGTGGCTGAGCCATCGAGGAGACGGCACAGCCGACCTCGTCGCTCACCTGGCCAGTGAGGATGCCGAACGGGTGTACGCCAGAATCCGCGGCGTCGCCCTCGCCGACCGCAACGGCGACCCCACACACGATACCGAACATCCACGTGAGCCCATGGACCTCTGGCTCGCGGCAGCGTTGGTTGACGTGGTCCTCGCGCAAGCCAGGGCTGGCGACTCCGGAGCCCGTTCGGGTGCCGATGTCGCGGTCCCCACGTGGGATTCGCATGGCGGCCTCCCGACCACGATCAACGTCACGATCCCCATCGATTCGCTGGCGGGCCTGTCGGACCTGCCTGGAGTGATCAACGGATTCGGCACGATCCCGGCCGAGGATGCCCGTCGATTGGCAGCTGGCGACTCGCGGTGGCGGCACGTGCTCACCTGCCAGGCGACGGGCGCGGTGCTCGACGTCGGAACCCTGTCCTACCGGCCACCCGCGCAGCTGGCCAGACATGTCCGGCTGCGCGACGGGACCTGCAGATTCCCTGGATGCGCGGTCCCGGCCCGGGAGTGCGACCTGGACCATCTCATCCCGTTCCCACTCGGGCCGACGTCGGCGGAGAACCTGAACGCCTTGTGCAGACGGCATCACCGGCTCAAGCACGACGGCGGGTGGCGCGTCCAGGCAGGGCCCGGCAGCGCTCTGCGTTGGACCAGTCCCCAGGGCGGCTGGACCACGACGTACCCGGACGACAGCAATGCGCACGTCGCCTGAGTCCCGAACGGGGACTGCAGTACCGCGAAATCGCCACGCCGGTGTGGCTCATGGTGCGGCAGATGTCAGACCCACGCGGTACCAAAGGGACATGGACACCAGCACAGTGATCGTCATCCTCCTCGGAGCGCTGCTCGCAGGCGTGGTCGGCTGGCTCCTGCGCGGCCTGGTGGAGCGGCCCCGGCGCATCGCAGAGCAGACCGTCTCCTCCGAGCGGCAGACGCGCCTCGAGGCTGAGTTGGCCTCTGCCCGGGCGACCGCTGAGACCCGGGCAGAGGCGCCGACCCAGGTCGCAGAGGCGATGGCCCCGGTTCACGTCGCGCTGGACAAGCTCGAATCCGCCGTGTCGCGAGCCGAGGGCGGCCGGGTGAGCTCGACGGCCCACCTGTCCGAACAGATGCGCGCCATAGCCGAAGCGGCCACCACGTCCACGGAAGGGCTGCGCCGCGAGACGGCCCGACTGACTGGGGCGCTGAGCCACAGCGAGGTACGCGGCAAGTGGGGTGAGTTCCAGTTGCGCCGCATCCTGGAGACCTCCGGCTTGGTCCGCGACGTGCACTTCACCGAGCAGCACTCGGTCGCCACCGACAAGGGTCTGCTCCGCCCCGACGTGGTGCTGAACCTGGGCGAGGACAAGTCGATCGTGGTGGATGCCAAGGTCTCGCTGCGCGCCATCCTCGGGATCGAGGCGGACGACCCTCAGGATGAGGTGGCCGCCGCACGTGCAGCGCACGCCCGCGAGGTCCGGTCCCATGTCGACCGGCTGGCGGGCAAGGAGTACGCGCGGCAGTTCGACACGGCCCCGGAGTTCGTCGTGATGTTCCTCCCAGCAGAGTCGCTGCTGTCCGAGGCGCTGGCCAGCGACCCCGGCATTCTGGAGCACGCCTTCGACCGCGGCATCATCCTGGCCACTCCGACGACCCTCATGGCCCTGACACGGACGGTGGGCCACATCTGGCGCCAGGACGCTCTGGCGGCCAATGCCCAGGAGGTCCAGCTCCTCGGCCGCGAGCTGGCCGACAGGCTGACCACCATGCTCGGGCACCTGGACAAGGTGGGTTCCTCGCTCGGCTCGAGCGTGACGGCCTACAACAAGGCGATCGCCTCACTCGAATCCCGGGTGCTCGTGACGGGTCGACGCTTCACTCAGCTCCAGGGCATTCCAGCCCCTCTCGAATCGCCGCGCCAGGTGGATCAGCAGCCCCGCGCCGTGGTCGCGACGACGCTGGCCGGTTCTGAGGATCTCACCATGGCCGACGCGCCAGCTGATGCCTCGGAGCTGGATGAGCAGGAGCGTGCGGCACTCCGATCGACAGACAGGTCCACCCATCAGAAGACGGGGAAGGAGAGCGGAGCCGTCGCGTAGTGCTGGCCGCGTGGGCGGGACGGCCTCCCCCATTCGCAGGTCCCGGCGACATGGAGACGACATGGATGTGCGGGATCGCCCACGGGCTCGGACTACCATCGCCCCGTGAGCACTCCCGCGCCCGAGCATGACAACCCCGCGCGGGCGCAGTCGACGACATCGCCGGGCACCGGTCCCAGCTCGGACCCCACCGTCGGTGCCAGCGCTGACCCCACTGTCGGTCCCGAGTCTTCGGTCCCTTCCGACACCGCTCCGACTCGCCGTGGATTCCCTGGTGGGCGCGTCGTCATGGCCGCCACGATCGTCGTGGCCCTGGCCGCCCTGATCGAGGCGGCCATGCGGGACCGGATCGGCCTGTGGACCGACATCACGCTGATCACTGTCGCGGTGATCGCCCCGATCATCACTCGGGCCGGCGATCGGTCGCTGCCGGCGATGATGCCGCCACTGGCCTTCCTGGCGGCGGTGGCGGTCGCCGGTCAGCAACTGCTGGAGACGGACGCCTCGCTGAGGACGCGTGAAGCCGTGATGTTCGTCCAGACGCTTGGGGCCAACGCCATCTGGGTCGTGGCTGCAACGGCGCTGTCCACGTCGATCGCAGCGATCGGGTACTACACCGATCGTAGGCGCCGCACCTCGCGCTGACCGACGACGTGCGGGCCTCCGGGGAGCGTTCCCACCAGGCCGAGCCGACTACTTGAGGCCGGCGGCCTTCATCTCGCGTCGGAGCTCGGGCGGCAGCGAGAACACCATGTGCTCCTCGATCGCGTCCACGTCCTCGACATCATCGAAGCCGAGCTCGGCGAGGCGGATCAGCACGTCGCGGACCAGGATCTCGGGCACGGAGGCACCGCTGGTGACGCCGACTGTGGCCGCGCCGTCGAACCATGCGGGATCCAGCTCTGCGGCGAGGTCGACCCGGTAGCCGGACTTGGCGCCGTGCTGCAGCCCGACTTCGAGCAGTCGCACGGAGTTCGAGGAGTTCGCCGAGCCGACGACGATCAGGACGTCGCTGCCGGGCGCGACCTTCTTGACCGCGGTCTGGCGGTTCTGGGTGGCGTAGCAGATGTCATCGCTGGGCGGGCTCATCAGATTGGGCAGCCGCTCGTTCAGGGCGTTGACGGTCTCCATGGTCTCGTCCACAGAGAGCGTGGTCTGGGAGAGCCAGACGACCTTCTTGTCCTCGGGGATGTCCAGGTCGGCGACGGCGTCCGGGCTCTCCACCAGGGTGGTGGCCTCGGGGGCCTCGCCCATTGTGCCCTCGACCTCCTCATGGCCCTCGTGGCCGATGAGCAGGATCTGGTAGCCCTCGTCAGCGAACCGACGGGCCTCGTTGTGCACCTTGGTGACCAACGGACAGGTGGCATCGATCGTGCGCAGGTTGCGCTCCGCGGCCTCCGCGTGCACCGACGGGGCAACACCGTGGGCGCTGAACACGACCGTGGCACCCTCGGGGACCTCGTCGGTCTGGTCGACGAAGATCGCACCCCGGGACGACAGCGAATCGACCACGTACCGGTTGTGCACGATCTCCTTGCGCACGTACACGGGCGCACCATGCAGCTCCAGAGCCTTCTCCACGGCCACCACGGCCCGGTCGACGCCGGCGCAGAAGCCGCGCGGCGCTGCGAGCAGGACCTTGCGACCCGAATCAGACATGCACCAATGGTAAGGCGGGCCAGCCATGTCCGCCGCCTGTCGTACTCTCCCGACATGACAACCGGCGCCACGAACCCCGACCCGGGCAGGGCCTCCACCGCCGACGGCAGTGCCCCGGAGCGTGCCTGGCCAGTCCGCGAGATCTCGGTGAAGCTGCGTGATTACATCGCACGGTTGAACCGCGTCTGGATCGAGGGGCAGGTCGTCGAGGTGAGCCGCCGCAGCGGTTCACAGGTGTACCTGACGGTCCGCGACGTCGACGTGGACGCCTCGGTGTCGGTCGTGATCTCCGGCGGCCTCGACCGGTCGATGAACCCGCCGCTGGCCGCTGGCCAACGGGTCCTGCTGCACGTCCAGTGCGAGTTCTGGGTCCGCAGCGGCCGGATCGTGCTGCGCGCCAGCGAGATCCGGCCGGTCGGGATCGGCGAGCTGCTCGCCACCCTGGAGCGCCGCAAGCAGCAGCTGGCCGCCGAGGGGCTGTTCGCCCCCGAGCTCAAGCGACGCCTCCCGCTGCTGCCACGCACGATCGGCCTCGTGACCGGCGTGAACGCCCAGGCCATGCACGACGTCGTGACCAACGCGAGGCACCGCTGGCCCGCGGTGCAGTTCGAGGTGCGTGAGGGGCCGGTCCAGGGCGCCCAGGCGGTGAGCACCATCATCAGGAACCTCGCCGAGCTCGACGCCGACGACACCGTGGACGTCATCGTCATCGCCCGCGGGGGCGGAAGCCTCGAGGACCTGCTGCCCTTCTCCGACGAGTCGTTGATCCGGGCCGTCGCTGCCGCCAGGACTCCCGTCGTGAGCGCGATCGGGCACGAGCAGGACGCCCCGCTGCTCGACCTGGTCGCCGACCTGCGTGCCTCCACGCCCACCGACGCCGGCAAGCGGATCGTCCCGGACTGGGCCGACGAGTCACGCCGGGTCGCCGACCGCCGAGACCGCCTCGACCGGACCATCCTGACCAACCTCGAGGCGGCCCGGACGTGGCTCGAGCAGACACGCAGCCGCCCGGCGATGGCTGATCCGGCGGGGCTGCTGCCACGACTCTCCGCCGAGGTGCAGTCCGCGCGCGAGCGCGGGTTCCGAGCGATGGAGAACCGGATCACCGCCCAGGAGCGGGACCTCGCCCACCTGCGGGCCCGGGCCCGGGCACTGTCACCGCTGGCCACCCTCGATCGTGGCTACGCCGTCGTGGTCGGGCCCGGCGGTGCGCTCGTGCGGGCCGCCGACCAGCTGCACACCGGCGACGAGGTCCGGGTGCGTGTCTCGACCGGTCACTTCCGCGCCGACGTCACCGACGTAGCATCGGCGTCATGACCGAGCCCAGGACGCCCCTGCCGGGCGGCACGCCCGAGGACCTCACCGGTCTCAGCTACGAGCAGGCCCGGGCCGCCCTGGACCAGGTCGTCACCGAGCTGGAGTCGAGCACGGTCAACCTGGAGATGTCGCTCGCCCTGTGGGAGCGCGGCAATGCCCTGGCCGACATCTGCCAGGCGCACCTTGACGGTGCCCGCGACCGGATCGAGGCGGCCCGACCGGGGCTCACCGGGAACTCCCCGGAGCAGGGCGCCGGCGCCTGAACCAGGGCTGCGCTGACCCTCAGGAAGACTCGACCGGGTCAAGGGTCGCGGCCAGGGTCTCCAGCTCGGCCCACGATGCCGACCCGGTCACCACGGTGGCCGCGCCCCCCTCGACCAGCGCCAGCGAGCGACGCTCGTCAGGCGTGGAGTCACCCTCCAGCCGCACCCAGTCGCGTCCGGAGATCGTGACCGTCTCGCCGGCGACACCGTTGCGGGTCTGCTCATCGATCCAGTCCTGACGCGCCGCCTGGGCCTGCTCGGGGAACTCCCCGCGCTGCATGAGCGCCGCGTACTCCTCGTCAGGTGTGTAGAACCCGACCTGCCAGGCGAGGGTCCCATCGGGCTGCGGCTCCACGCGGGCGCTGGTCGCCGGCCAGGCGAAGGTCACGGGCGGGGCAACGACCTCGTAGGGGGCGCTGGCGGCAGCGGACTGGGCGACCGGGGCCCACGGCACCTCGCGGATCGCGTCCGGGGTCTGCGGGTGGGAGAAGTACAGCCAGACAACGAGGCCGATCGCCACGAGACCGAGCGACCGGACCATGTCCATCCCGACCTGGCTCCCGCGCGACGACGTGCGCCCCGTGGCCTTCTCTCCCATGTGCACGATGGTGGACCATGACGGGCCAGTCCGCACAATCGGCCGCCGCGGCGTGCTGTTCGCCGGCGGACTACGCTCAATCCATGGCCGACTTCACCTACACCGACCTGCTGCCGAGCGGTGCCGACGAGACTCCCTACCGCCTGCTCACCACGGAGGGCGTCACGACGGTGGAGGCAGGCGGGCGCACGTTCCTGCAGGTCTCCCCCGAGGCCCTGCGGACGCTCGCCTACGAGGCCATCCACGACATCCAGCACCTGCTGCGCCCCGCACACCTGGCGCAGCTGCGCCGCATCCTCGACGACCCGGAGGCCAGCCCGAACGACCGCTTCGTCGCCCTCGACCTGCTCAAGAACGCCAACATCGCGGCCGGGGGGGTGCTGCCCATGTGCCAGGACACCGGCACCGCCATCGTGATGGGCAAGCGTGGCCAGCAGGTGCTCACCGAGGGCCCGGACGAGGCGGCGCTGTCCCACGGCATCTTCGACGCGTACCAGACCCTGAACCTGCGGTACTCGCAGCTGGCGCCACTGACCATGTGGGACGAGCGCAACACGGGCACGAACCTCCCGGCCCAGGTCGAGATCTACGCCGACACCGAGCCCGGACACGAGCTCGCCTACAAGTTCCTCGTCATGGCCAAGGGCGGCGGCAGCGCGAACAAGTCGTTCCTGTTCCAGGAGACCAAGGCGCTGCTCAACCCGGAGTCGATGACCCGCTTCCTCGACGAGAAGCTGCGCGGACTGGGCACCGCGGCCTGCCCGCCGTACCACCTGGCCGTCGTCATCGGGGGCACCAGCGCCGAGTACGCCCTGAAGATCGCGAAGTACGCCTCGGCGAAGTACCTCGACGCGCTGCCCTCGGAGGGCAGCCCGGCCGGCCACGCGTTCCGCGACCAGGAGATGGAGGCTGAGGTCCTGGCCCTGACCCAGCAGTTCGGCATCGGCGCGCAGTTCGGCGGCAAGTACTTCTGCCACGACGTGCGGGTGGTCCGCCTGCCCAGGCACGGCGCGTCCTGCCCGGTGGCGATCGCCGTGTCCTGCTCGGCTGACCGCCAGGTCCTGGCCAGGATCACGCCGGAGGGTGTGTTCATCGAGCAGTTGGAGCGCGACCCCGCCCAGTACCTGCCGGAGGTCACCGATGACCACCTCGACGACGACGTCGTCCAGATCGACCTGAACCAGCCCATGGACCAGGTCCTGGCCCAACTGACCGCCCTGCCCGTGAAGACGCGGGTCTCGCTGACCGGACCGTTGGTCGTGGCGCGCGACATCGCGCACGCGAAGATCAAGGAGATGCTCGACCGGGGCGAGCCGATGCCGGCCTACCTGCGCGATCACGCCGTCTACTACGCGGGCCCGGCCAAGACCCCGGCCGGCTACGCGTCCGGCTCGTTCGGCCCGACCACGGCCGGACGCATGGACGCCTACGTCGACCAGTTCCAGAAGGCCGGCGGTTCCATGGTCATGCTGGCCAAGGGCAACCGATCAGCGGCTGTCACCAACGCCTGCCGCGACAACGGCGGGTTCTACCTCGGGTCGATCGGCGGCCCGGCGGCCCGGCTGGCCAAGGACAACATCCGCGCGGTCGAGGTCCTGGACTTCCCCGAGCTGGGGATGGAGGCCGTGTGGCGCATCGAGGTCGAGGACTTCCCTGCCTTCGTCGTCGTCGACGACAAGGGCAACGACTTCTTCGCCGAGACCTCCACCCCCACGATCACCAGGATCCCGGTCGGCCCGCCCACCGACTGACGTCAGTCGACAGCACCGACCCGGCGCGATCAGTACCAGTGCCGGCCCTGCCAGAACGACCAGGCACGGCATGGGGTGCCGTAGCGGCCCTTGATGTAGCGCGCACCGACCTTGATCTGCACCTCGGGGTTGTTCATGTACTGGCTGGTGGAGTAGCCCTGGGGGCCCCACACGGCCGAGGACGTCTGCGGGATGCCGTGGTAGCGACCGTTGGGGTTGCTGACGTTGTGCCGCCAGCCGCTCTCCCGGTTCCAGAGCGAGACCAAGCAGGACATCTGGCCGGAGCCCCAGCCGTACTGGTTGGCGATGTAGGACCGCGCCCACCTCTGGTTCCCCGACGGCGTCCCGGTGCGGGCCGTGCTCCGCGATGAGCCGCTCTTGGCCGCCCGCACGTGCGCCCTGATCGCCTTGAGGGTCCGCACGCCCACCACACCGTTGACGAGCTGCCCGGCGGAGCGCTCGATCTTCTTGACCTTCTTGTGGTTGGCCTTGTTGAACGTACCCGTCTGCTTGTGGCTGAGCAGCTTCTGCAGCTCCTTGACGTCGGATCCCTTCTTGCCCTTGCGCAGGACGCGGTCACCGAGCTCGTAGCCGGACTTGTACGTCGCCGCAGCGACGGCCGTGGTCGTGGCTGTGGCCACCGAACCGCTCACCGCAGAGGCCTGAGCCGCGTGGGCAGGAGTCCCGGCCGAGGCGGGCAACGCGACGATGAAGGCCGAAGCAACCAGAGCGACAACGGATCGGCGACGGGCACTGGGGGCAGCGACAGCTGCGGAGGAGAAGGGGGTCATAGGCATAGGAGAGTGCCAGCCGCGCGGGAACGAACTCCAATCAGAGTTATCCACAAGTTGTGACACAACCGTGACATTGTCCCGTCGTCAGCAGACGCCAAAACGGTCATTCCGGGTATGCGTTGACACACGTTGCACGATTTCCTGTGACACACCTCACACCATGTCGCAGGAATGTCTCAAGGACATCTCGGGCATACCTCCGCCCCACCTGGCGGCACCGCTCGTCCAGGGCGGCGAGGGGTCAGTTGGGCAGATCCTCGAGCATCTCGGTGACCAGGGCGGCGATCGGCGAGCGCTCGCTGCGGGTCAGGGTGATGTGGGCGAACAGCGGGTGCCCCTTGAGCTTCTCCACGACCGCAACCACGCCGTCGTAGCGGCCGACCCGCAGGTTGTCACGCTGGGCCACGTCATGGGTCAGCACCACGCGGGAGTCCTTGCCGATCCGGGACAGGACGGTCAGCAGGACGTTGCGCTCCAGGGACTGCGCCTCGTCGACGATCACGAACGCGTCGTGCAGCGACCGGCCGCGGATGTGGGTCAGCGGCAGCACCTCGAGCATGCCGCGGTCGAGCACCTCGTCGACGACCTCAGAGGTGGTGACCGCACTCAGGGTGTCGAACACGGCCTGGCCCCAGGGCGACATCTTCTCGTTCTCGCTGCCCGGCAGGTAGCCCAGTTCCTGGCCGCCCACCGCGAACAGCGGACGGAACACCACAACCTTGCGGTGCTGCTGGCGCTCAAGCACCGCTTCGAGCCCCGCGCACAGCGCCAGGGCGCTCTTGCCGGTCCCGGCGCGCCCACCCATGCTCACGATCCCGATGTCGGGGTCCAGCAGCATGTCCAGGGCGATCCGCTGCTCCGCTGAGCGCCCGTGCAGGCCGAAGGCCTCCCGATCCCCGCGCACCAGCCTCAGCCGCTTGTCCGGGGCCACACGAGCGAGAGCCGAGCCCCGCTCGGAGATCAGCACCACCCCGGTGTTGCACGGCAGGTCGCGGGTCTGGTCGCAGTCGATCCGCTCGTTGTCGTAGAGCTCGTTGACGACGTTCGAGCCGACCTCGATCTCCTCCATGCCGGTCCAGCCCGTGGAGACGACCAGCTCGGCGCGGTACTCCTCGGCCTGCAGGCCCAGCGTCGAGGCCTTCACCCGCAGGGGCAGGTCCTTGCTGACCACCACCACGTCGCGGCCCTCGGCGGCCAGGTTGCGGGCGACAGCCAGGATCCGGGTGTCGTTGTCGCCGAGCTGCATGCCTGTGGGCAGCCGCGACATGTCGGTGTGGTTGAGCTCGACGCGCAGCGTCCCACCCTCGACGTTGAGCGGGATCCGCTCGTCAAGGCGCCCGTAGTCCACCCGGAAGTCGTCGAGCATGCGCAGGGCCTCGCGCGCGAAGTAGCCCAGCTCGGGATGAGTGCGCTTGGCCTCCAGCTCGATGACCACCACCAGCGGGATGACGACCTCATGCTCGTCGAACCGGAAGACTGCCTTCGGGTCGGAGAGCAGGACCGAGGTGTCGAGCACATAACTGCGACGCTCCTGCGTCCGAGCTCGGCTTGATCGGGGCTTCGTCGCAGTCGGCACACGGGCCTCCACTGTCAGGTCGGGGGCACTCGGGTGTGCACCCGAAACAGCATTGAATCTAGGCGCGCGCACAGCGCGCGTGTCGGCGACACGCCGCGGGCGTGGTGGGCGGCTGTGAGGCGCGACGCGGCTGGTGTGGCGCGCGGCGTGGCGGCGGGACGCGGCTCAGGAGCCGTAGCGCCGTTCCCGGGCGGCGTAGTCACGAAGCGCGCGCAGGAAGTCCACGCGCCGGAAATCCGGCCAGTACGCCTCGCAGAACCAGAACTCCGAGTGCGCGCTCTGCCAGAGCAGGAACCCCGACAGGCGCTGCTCGCCGGAGGTGCGGATCACCAGGTCGGGGTCCGGTTGGCCCTTGGTGTACAGATGCGCGGCGATGTGCTCGACGTCGAGCACGGCGGCCAGGTCCTCCAGAGAGGTCCCCGCGGCGGCCTCCTCCTGCAGCAGCGCCCGGACAGCGTCCACGAGCTCCTGGCGTCCGCCGTAGCCGACGGCCACGTTGACCGTCATCCCCGCCACAGTCGAGGTCGTGCGCTCGCACTCCTCGAGGATCGCTCGCGTGCGGGCCGGCAGTGGCTCCTTGGCCCCCACATGCCGGATGACCCACTTGCCCGACCCGGCCAACTCCTCCACCGAGCTCTCGATGATCCGCAGCAGCGGATCGAGCTCCTCGGGGGGTCGATCCAGGTTGTCGGTGCTCAGCAGCCAGAGGGTGACCACCTCGACGCCGACCTCATCACACCAGTCCAGGAACTCGGCGATCCGGGCAGCCCCGGCGCGGTGCCCGGACTCGCTCGACGAGCCCTGCTCCGTGGCCCACCTGCGGTTGCCGTCGAGGATGATCCCGACGTGCCGGGGGATGTCGTCGTCGCTGAGGTCGTTGGCAAGCCGGCGCTCATAGAGGCCGTAGACAAGGTCGTCGAGACCCATCCGTGCCTCCCGCTCCGATCGAGTGCCCGGTGATGCGCACATCCGGTCGGAGGTTATCGCACCGCCGTCACCAGGAGCGTCGCAGCGGCGAAGTGGGCTCCCCACCCGCCGAGGGTGAACGAATGGAACACCTCGTGGAACCCGAACCACTTGGGTGACGGGTTCGGCCACTTGGTGGCGAACACCCCTGCGCCCAGCGTGTAGAAGACACCACCGAGCACGACCAGGCCCAGGACCCACGCATGCCGGGTGTCGGACAGGATGTCCGAGCGCAGGAACCCGGGCAGGAACATCGCCGAGGCCCAGCCGAGGGCCAGGTACATCGGCACGAAGAACCACCTCGGTGCGCGCACCCAGACCAGCCGAACCACCGCCCCACCAACGGCACCGAGCCACAGGACGATCAGCAGGGAGCGGGCCGGGCCCGGCCCGAGCAGTGCCACGGCGAACGGGGTGGCGCTTCCGGCGATCACGAGGAAGATGTTGGCGTGGTCCCAGCGCTGCAGCATGGCCGTCACGCGCGGGGAGAAGTTGCCCCGGTGGTACACGGCCGACACCGAGAACAGCAGGATCGTGGTCAGCGCGAACAGGACCGCAGGTATCCGCAGGTCCGCGGGCGCGAGGATGGTCAGCAGGACCGCCGCGACCCCGGCGATCGGAGCGGCCACCATGTGCAGCCACCCGCGCAGGACAGGCTTGACCGCCAGGTAGTGCTCCCTGAGGGAGTCAGCGGGGGCCATGAGCGAAGTAGAGCAGGGCCCCGCCCAATGGGCAAGGCCGCGGCCCAGCCGATGTGAGCAGCCCTGCGCCCCGCTGGATCAGCGCAGGTCGACGATCACTGGCGCATGGTCGCTGGGGGCCGGTGTTCCCTTCACCCCCGGCTTGCGCGCGTCCCGGTCGACGTGGGCACTCGTGACCGCGTCCGCGAAGCTGGCGTTGGCGTAGATGAGGTCGATGCGCATGCCCATCGCCTTGTGGAAGGCTCCGCCCCGGTAGTCCCAGAACGTGTAGGGATGTGGGCCCTTGCTGATCGTCGGGACGATGTCGGCCAGGCCAAGGGCGCGCAGGTCGGCCAGCGCCTGGCGCTCCTGCGGCGTCACGTGGGTGCTCTGGGAGAACGCGGCGATGTCCCACACGTCGTCGTCGGCCGGAGCCACGTTGAAGTCGCCGAGGACCGCGAACGGGGCTCCAGCGGCCGCCGCCGGCGCCAGGTGGCGCCCCAGCGCCTCCAGCCACGCCAGCTTGTACTGGTAGTGCGGATCCTCCGGCGTGCGGCCGTTCGGCACATACACCCCCGCCACCCGGACGCCCGCGCACGTCGCGGCGATGTAGCGGGCCTCCGGCGGATCGGTGGGCTGCGGGAACCCGGGCACCCCGGGGATGTCGGTCTCGACCTCGTCGACCCCGACCCGCGACAGCAGCGCGACGCCGTTCCACCGGCCCTGGCCCCGGTGCACCGACGCGTATCCGGCGGCCTCGATCTCGGCGGTCGGGAACGCGTCCTGGGCGATCTTGGTCTCCTGGAGCACGAGGACGTCGGGCTGCGCTGCCTCCAGCAGGGCCAGCAGCCGCGTGAGCCGGGCGGGCAGGGAGTTGACGTTCCAGGTGGCGATCCGCACGTCGCGATTCTGGCATCTTGCACGCCGCACCCCGCACCCGGTACCTGCCAGCACAACCGCCCGGGGCCACGCGCTCTCAGTGATTTGCCGATCACTGTGCGTTCACCCATAGCGGACGCGGCAACTCCTACAAGCCGGCGGGCCAGTTCCCGCCGCGAGACCGGCCGATGGCAGGATCCACCCATGCCCGTGTCCGCCGCTGTCGCCGATGTCCGGCGGATCGCACACGGACCGGTTCGCAAGCTGTTCATCGGGCAGTTCCTCAACGCCCTGGGCAACGGCCTGACCCTCGCCCTGCTGATCGTGTACCTGTCGACGGTCCGCGAGATCCCGCTGGGACTGGCCACCGCGCTGCTGGCCTGGCAGGCCGTGCTCGCGCTGCTGATCTCCCCGATCTCCGGCACCCTCGTGGATCGGTTCGGGCCCCGCCCCGTGCTGATGTTCGCGGTGCTCATCGAGGCGGTCGGCATCTACTCCTATGGGCATGTCACCACGGCTGGGCAGGCGTTCGCAGCGATGACGGTCGTGGCCGTCGGCGGGGCGGGGATCTGGGGCCCGTCGTCTGCGCTGACCGCACGCTTGGTCGCCCCGACCGACCGCGCCACGGCGTTCGGCTTCGGGTTCATGCTGCTCAACCTGGGTCTTGGGCTCGGCGGGCTGATCAGCTCGACCATCGTCGATCTCGACGACCCGAGCACCTTCACCTGGCTGTACACCATGACCTCCCTGGCCTACATCGCACTGTTCGTCGCCGTGCTGTCCATGGGCCCGGTGGGTGGCCTGCCGGTCGAGCAGCTCGACGCCGCCGGGGACACCGGGGAGGCATCGGCGTCCGGCCGACGGGAGGAGGGCAGCTGGCGGGAGGTCCTTCGGGATCGCACCCTGCTGCGCTTTGCCGCCGCGGGGCTGCTGATGCTGACCTTCGGCTACGGCAGCATCGACGCCGGCGCCGCAGTCTTCATCACCGACTCAGTGGGGCTGCCCGAGCGCTACATCGGCATCGTGTTCGCCGCCAACACAGCCGTGATCGTGATCAGCCAGCTGTTCGTCCTGTCGATCGTGAAGGGCCGCTCGAGGGCTCGGGTCCTGGCCGGCGTCGGGCTGATGTGGGCCATGAGCTGGCTGCTGTTCGGGTCGGCGCTGGCAATCGAGGGCTGGATCGCCGTCGGCCTGCTCATCATCGCGATGGGGGTCTTCGCGCTCGGCGAGACCATGTGGTCCCCGACCGCCCCGGCCCTGCTCAACGACCTCGCCCCGGAGCACCTGCGTGGGCGCTACAACGCCTTCCAGTCAGTCCTCTGGGGAGTCTCCGGCGCCCTTGGTCCGCTGTTGACCGGCGTGTTCCTGTCCGCGAGCCTCGGAGGGCTGTGGACGCTGACCCTGGCCGCTGGCTGCATCGTTGCCGCAGCGATCGCGCTACGGCTTCGGGCCTACCTCACCCCGGCCCAGGACGGCCTGCCCGACGCCGAGGAGACCCAGGGCAGCGTCATCGCCGACTGACGAGCGCGCAGCACCACAGACGCGGCGGGGCGGCTGTGCGCGTTGGGGAGCCACCTTGTCGGGCCCCAGCGGCTCAGGCCTCGGGCAGCTGCGGACGGTCCTTGCCGCCGAGGCGCTTCCTGCGTGACTTGCGCTTGACCTCGACGCCGCCGAAGAAGGCCGCGCCCTTGATCCGCAGCACGGGGGCACCGGGCTGCCCCGGACCCTCAGCCTTCTGGTCGAACCCACCGAAGATGCCCACACCGTCGACGTGCACCGTCAGGCCCTCCGGCACGGTGATCTCCACCCCACCCATGACCGCCACGGCGACGATCTCGGACTCTGGCTGGGCGAACGTGACGCGGGTCAGGTCCAGCTCCACCCCCCCGAACATCGCGAAGGCCGTGAGCTGCGCCGGCACGATCCACTCACCCTTGCGCGTCGCCCCGCCGAAGACAGCGACCACCGACGAGGACGACGACTCCGCCCCGGCCGGCGCATGCCACCCGGCGGTGGTCCCCGCCGTGGCCTGCGCCGGCGTGACATCCACACCGACCAGGGGCGCCAGCGCTGCGGCCACCGTGGCCGGCGGGAGCCCGTCGACCACCGGGACGAGGTCGGCAGCCGTTCGCGCGGCCATCGTCGTGGTCAGCCGGTCCTCATACTCCTCGGGGGTCAGGCGGCCCTCGGCGTAGGCATCGCCGATCACGTCGGCCATCCGGGCACGGTCGGCGTCGGAGACCAGGACCCTCCCGGCAGCGCCGAGCGGCTCGACGTCGTCGCCGGGTGGGACCTCGGGGACGCTCACGACGCCGCGGCCTGGTCCCGCAGCTGGTGGGTGATCCGACGCTCGAAGACGAAGGACATGAACGGGATCGTCCCGGCCAGGGCCACGAGCACGGTCCGGCCCGGGCTCCAGCGAGCCCGGATCGCCACGTCGAGCACGGTCACGAGATAGAGCATGTAGAGAAACCCGTGCAGTTGCCACCCGATCGCGTACCAGAGCGAGTCGTCATTGCCGAGCAGGTACTTCCACGGCAGCCCGACCACGGTCATGAACGCGAGCAGGAGCCCGGTGATCCACGCCATCACCTGGAAGCGCTTGTAGGCCCCGGACTGCAGGATCCGCGCAGGTGCGGGGGCTGTGTGCGTGGTCATCGGGGGATCTCCTGCTCGAGGGACGGCGTCAGGTGCTCGCGCCGGAAGCGGGTCCAGAAGAAGACCGCGAACCCGGCGAACACGACCCACTGGATCGCATAGGCCGCGTTGCGCCAGTTCAGGCCCACGTCGGCACCCGGCAATTCTGCCACCAGCAGGGGCAGCGGCTGACCCTCGCCCGCCGGTTGCATCCCCGTCAGGGCGAACCAACCCGAGCGAACGGGGTACCCCGCGTGCGCGGCCAGGGCGCCGGTGTCCACGGCGACCACCGTGGGCGGATCACTCCCGCTGACCACGGCGCCCGGTCGGCGCGCGTCGGCGACCAGAACCCCGACGACCTCGACGATCCCGGCCGGCGGCGGCTCCGGTCGCTGTCCCCGCGGCACCCACCCGCGCACCACCGCGACCGAGGTTCCGACCGCATCCGCCGGCTGGTCGGGCGCAGCTGGGTCCTCGCCCGCCGTCGGCGTGGGCAGCATGGGCGTCAGCACCCAGGAGCCGTCCTGCCCCTCGCGCGGGCGTGGGTCGACGAGCACCTCGTTGGCCGGGTCGAACGTTCCGGTGATCCGCACGCTCATCCCACTGAAGGTGCTGGCTGGGTCGAGTGAGGACAGCTCCACCACCGGTCCCTCGGGGACCGCATCGGCCTCTGTCCGGCTGGCCCGGTCCCACTGCCACCGCGCGGCCACCACGCAGACCAGGACCGCAAGCACCGTCAGGGCGTGGAAGCCCAGCCGTCGCGGATCGGTCCAGGAACCACCCGAGGACATCAGCGAGAGTCGCCCTCGACCGGTCCGGGGCCTGCCGTGGGCGATGCGGGGCCCGAGGGAGCGCCCTGGGGATACACCCGCGCCGGGCCGAGGTTCTGCTGGGCGCGGCGCAGGTGCCGCACGAACGACCAGATCAGCAGACCGGTTGCCACCAGCAGGAACACGAAGACCACCGAGCTCAGGGGACTCGGCCGCACGGTCGCGGGATCGATCTCCTCAGCAGCGACAATCGCCGCCAGCACTCCGTTCATGCCAACCTCCCAGCCTGCGCACGTGATGCGGGTACTAGTGTCGCAGCATCATGTCCCCCGCACGAACGGCCGGTCACCCCAACCAGTGGCCCCCGCGCATCCAGGAGCGCTACGGCATCACGGACCGCCCGGCGTGGGTGCCTGCGGTCCTCATCGGGCTCGGGGTGGCCTTCCTCGCGTTCGTGGGGTTCCTGGGGCTGCGTTTGTCGAATGCCGCCATCGACGCAGGAGTGCTGTCCTACAAGACGGTGTCCGATGAACGGATGGACATCGGGTTCGAGGTCGAGCGGCGCGACGTGTCGTCGGCGACGTGCGTGCTGCGCGCGCGGGCGATGGACGGCTTCGACGTCGGGTACGCCGTCGTCGAGCTGCCTGCCGCCGAGGGCCGGACCTACCACACCTTCCAGATGCGCACCGCCTACCGGGCGCTGGTCGGCGAGCTGGTGGGGTGCGGCCTGGACGAGGCCCCGCCCGGGATCCCGGGGGCGCAGTTCAGGCCGGGCGTGATCGCCCCGGAGCAGCCGTGGAGCCCGGAGTCCTGACCGTCGGCGCACGGCCGGTCCCGGCGTTGCCGGGAGGCTGGCGCAGGAGCTCCTGAGGAGGCTGACGGGTTCACGCTCAGGCGCCCCCTCGGTTCGCGGTGTTACCCTCATCGACCAATCACCGCCCGATCACCACCCACCGACCCAGCACGCAGGAGAGCCCCGTGGCCGAGAGCCCGCAGACCACCTGGCTGACGCAGGACGCCCATGACCGACTGACCGCCGAGCTCGAGGAGCGCCAGACGACGGCGCGCACGGAGATCACCGCGCGGATCGCGGCCGCCCGCGAGGAGGGCGACCTCAAGGAGAACGGCGGCTACCACGCGGCGAAGGACGAGCAGGGCAAGAACGAGGCCCGGATCCGCCAGCTGCGCCACATGCTCGACCACGCGCAGGTCGGTTCCCCTCCCTCCGCGGACGGCCAGGCTGCCCACGGCACGGTCATCAGTGTCGAGCTGCTGAACAGCGGGCGCACCATGACCTTCCTGCTCGGGTCACGCGAGGAGGCCGCACACACCGAGGTCGACGTCATCTCGCCGTCCTCACCGATGGGTGCGGCGGTGGACGGAGCGCGGGTCGGTGACGAGGTCACCTACACAACCCCCGCGGGCAAGGACGTCTCCGCGCGCATCACGAACGTCGCGCCGCACGTCGGCTGACGTCTGGGCGCCGGACCGCTTCACTGCTCGGGTCGGACCCGGAAGCCGCTGGCCTGCAGCCCTGCGGCCACCTGCTCGCAGTGCTCTGGACCTCGGGTCTCCAGGTGCAGTGACACGTCGACCTCACCGACGGACAGGCCCTGAGTCGTGCGCAGGTGCTCCACCGAGATGACATTCGCCGCAAGCTCAGCGACCCTCGCCACGAGCTCGGCCAGGCCGCCGGGCCGATCCGGGATCCGCACGCGCAGCGCCAGGTAGCGCCCAGCCGCGATGAGACCGTGCTCGAGCACCCGGGCCAGCAGCAGCGGATCGATGTTGCCCCCGGACAGCACGACGACCACGGGCGCCTCGATGCCCGAGCTGTCCTCGAGCAGGGCAGCGACGCCGGCCGCTCCTGCGGGTTCCACGAGGAGCTTCGAGCGCTCCAGGACCAGCAGCAGCCCCCGGGACAGTGCCTCCTCGGAGACCGTGCGGACCTCCACCCCCCGATCGGCGATGATCGCCAGCGGCACGACACCGGGGCGGCCGACGGCGATACCGTCGGCCATCGTGGTCATGCGCTCGAGGGCGACGGGGTGACCAGCAGCCAGTGACGCCGGGATGGCCGCCGCGTTGGCCGCCTGCACGCCGATCACCCGGACCGCGGGCGCCAGCTCGGCCATGACCGTGGCGATCCCGGCCACCAGCCCGCCGCCTCCGGTGCACACGAGCACCGTGCGCACGTCCGGGACCTGCTCGAGGATCTCCAACCCGATCGTCCCCTGGCCGACGACGATGTCCTCGTGGTCGAACGGGTGGATCAGCACCGCCCCGGTGCGCTCGGAGAACTCGGTGGCCGCCTCGAGCGCGTCGTCGATCGTGCTGCCGGTGGTGATCACCTCCGCGCCGTAGGCCCGCGTGGCGGCCAGCTTGGGCAGCGGCGCACCGGCCGGCATGAACACGGTGGTACGGATGCCCAGGCCGCGCGCAGCCTTGGCGACACCCTGCGCATGATTGCCCGCACTGGCGGCGACCACGCCCACGGCTCGCTGCTGCGCGCTGAGCCCTGACAGGCGCACGTGCGCCCCGCGCACCTTGAACGATCCGGCGACCTGCAGGTTCTCGCACTTGAGCCACACCGGACCCCCGACCTGCTCCGCGAGGTACCGCGCCGGCATCACGGGCGTGACGCGTGCCACTCCGCGCAGCATCTCCCGCGCCGCTCGGATGGCCTCCACGGTGACGGGCATGGATCCATGGTGGCCGATCCACTGGCAGGATGGGTCCTCGTGTTGGGTCACCGGGTGTTCGCGTGGGCCCGGCAGACCCCCTACCTGGCTGGGCTGCCCCGCGATGTCGCGGTCCTGTCGTTCGTGGCGTTCGCCGTGGCCCTCGGCTACGGCATTGCCGCCCCAGCGCTGCCGGTGTACGCCCGCACGTTCGGGGTCTCGGCCTTCCTCGCGTCGACGGTCATCTCCGGCTTCGCCCTCATGCGGCTGCTGTCCGCGGCACCCGCCGGGCTGATGGTCGACCGCTGGGGCGAGCGCCGGATCATGTCGATCGGGATCTGGGTCGTCGCCGGGTCCTCCCTGCTCACGGCCCTGGCACAGAGCTTCGGTCAGCTGTTGGTGCTGCGCGGCGTCGGCGGGATCGGGTCGTCGATGTTCACCGTCTCGGCGATGGCACTGCTGCTGCGCACCGCCGGCCCGGATCAGCGCGGACGGGCGTCGGGGGCGTTCCAGGCCGGCTTCCTGTTCGGCGGCGTCGCCGGGCCCGCCATCGGCGGGGCAGTGGTCGGGATCTCGATCCGGGCCCCGTTCGTCGTCTACGGGGTCACCCTGGTGGTCGCCGGGCTGCTCGCCGTCCGGTTCCTGTCGCGGGACCTGCAGGAGGCGGCGGGTGACGCCGCGGCTGCGGCACGTCCGGCGGCCGAGCCGGACAGCACGGTAGGGCAGTCGGCGGGATCATCCCAGGAGGCCGGCAGTGCCACGGAGCCCTCCCCGGCGGCCTCACCGGCCCGGCCGCAGCCCCAGGCCGAGCCACAGCCCCAGCCCCGCCCGGCGGCACTGGGTCGCGCGCTGCGCAGCGCCGCGTACCGAGCGGCGCTCATGGCCAACCTGTCCAGCGGGTTCATCGTCTTCGGCCTGCGGATCTCGCTGGTCCCGCTGTTCGTCACCGAGGGCCTCGAGCAGGGCGTGGGCCTGGTCGGGCTCGGCTTCCTGAGCGCTGCGGCGGTCCAGGCCGTCTCCCTGATCCCGGCCGGTCGGTGGACCGACCGGGCCGGCCGCCGTGGCTCGATGCTCATGGGCGCCGGCACGATGACGGTCTCCATGCTCCTGCTGGCCCTGGACACCGGGGCCGTCGGGTTCCTGCTGGCGATGGCGGCGTCCGGGCTCGCATCGGCGTTCCTCGCCCCGGCCTCGGCTGCGGTCGTCGGCGATGTCACCCGCGGGCTGTCCGGCGGCAGGGTCGTCTCGGCGTACCAGATGGTGGGGGACCTCGGCGGGATCCTCGGACCGCTCATCGCCGGTGCGCTGGCCGACGCCGCGGGCTTCGAGTGGGCGTTCGCCGCCGGGGTCGTGGTCGGGCTGATCACGCTGGCGTTCATCGCGGTCATGCCCGAGACGCTGCGCAAGGCGGAGCCCGCTCCCGCGGGCGCGTGACGACCCAGGACGCCACACTGAGCCTATGGGATCGCCGAGCACGAACTGGACCGAGGAGATCGGCGACGACGAACCCGATCGGCACGCAGCGTTCACCGAGCGCATCGTGGGCCTGCAGAGCCGCGTCAGCGCCAAGAAGGGGCCCGGAAGGGCCTTCCACCGCAAGCAGATCGCGGCGCTCTCCGGAACGCTGACGGTGCCTGCCGGACTGCCGGAGCATGCGGCCCAGGGGTTGTTCGCCAAGGCCGGCGAGTTCGATGCGCTGGTCCGGATGTCCAACGGTTCGGTGACCGCACAGGCCGACCAGGTGCCGGACATCAGGGGATTCGCGCTGTCCGTTCGCGGGCTGGCGGCACCGGGTGCCCTCGGCGGCCAGACGGACCGCCAGGACTTCCTGCTGATCAACCGTCCCACATTCGGCTTCCGGGACTCCCGCGAATTCGCCGAGCTCGTGGCGGCGGCTCCGCGCGGGCAGCGGGCAGTGCTGGACCTCCTCGTCAGCAAGCACGGACCGGTGCGCGGCCCGCTGGAGATGGCACGGCAGGCCGCCGACCTGGCCCGGCCATTCAGCGGATACGCGACATCGGAGTTCCACAGCTGCGCCCCGGTCGCCTGGGGCCCGTACGCCGCGCACGTCCATGCCACCCCTCTGCACGCCACACGCGACGTGCTCGCCTGGCGCGACTGGGGGGCCGACATCCGTGGCCGGGTCGCCAGGGGACCGCTGCGCTGGGCCATCCAGGCCCAGTTCTACACGGACCCCGAGTCCACGCCGATCGAGGACGGGCGGCGGGAGTGGGACAGCCCGAGGCTCACGGTCGGGTTCCTCGAGCTGTCGCACAACGAGGACCCCGACACCGTGGACCACGATCACTTCGACCCCTGGATGGCGCTGGCCGATCACCGTCCGCTGGGCGAGATCATGCGCGCCCGCAAGGCCGCCTATCTGGCGAGCTACCAGAACCGGACCTGAGCCGGTCCGCGGAACCAGCCAGTCAGCCCGGCTGCTCGCTCCCGTGCTCCCGCGCCCATGGCTCCCGGCTAGTCTCTCGGGCGTGACCGACCACCCCCCTGGCCAGGCCCACCCCGCGCCGCGCCGCCCACTGGCCGACCTGGTGGCCGCTGACTGGGCGGCCGCCCTTGCGCCGCAGGCCGGCCAGATCACCGCCATGGGCGACTTCCTCCGTTCGGAGCTGGCAGCCGGGCGCAGCTACCTGCCCGCGGGCGACCGGGTCCTGCGGGCGTTCGGCCGGCCGATGGCCGACGTCCGGGTTCTCATCGTGGGCCAGGACCCCTACCCCACGCCGGGCCACGCTGTCGGGTTGTCGTTCTCCGTGGCCCCGGACGTTCGGCCGATCCCGCGCAGCCTGATGAACATCTACCGCGAGCTGAACCAGGACCTCGGTTGCCCGCAACCCGGCTCCGGTGACCTGACGCCCTGGGCCGACCAGGGCGTGCTGCTGCTCAACAGGGTCCTGACGGTCACACCCGGGTCCTCGGGCTCACACCGGGGCAAGGGCTGGGAGGAGGTGACCGAGGCCGCCATCCGCGCGTTGGTCGCCCGCGGCGGACCGCTGGTCGCGATCCTGTGGGGGCGGGACGCACAGAGCCTGGCCCCGATGCTGGGCCCGCTGCCCGCCCTCGCCTCAGCCCACCCCAGCCCGATGTCAGCCGACCGCGGCTTCTTCGGCTCGCGCCCGTTCAGCCGCGCCAACGCCGCCCTGGCCGCCCAGGGCGCCGACCCGATCGACTGGTGCCTGCCCTGAGCGGGCGCCGGCCACCCTGATCCTGCGACCGAATCAGCCGGCGGTATTCGTGGTGTAGGTGAACCTGACGTTGACGCGTCGGGCCTTGGCGGATTGGGATCGGGTCCGACCCTTGTTGTTCACGCTGATTGCGCTACCGGGCACGCCTCGGGTCTTCAAGTACGCCCTGACCGCCTTGGCACGCCGCTTCGCACGCTTCCGATCAGCCTTGGTCGCTCCCTCGGCGCGCACCATCCCGCGGGCCTTGACCGCCACCTGGGCATCCTCTGTGATAGCGGAGACCGCCCTGCGAAGCTTGCGCTTCTGGACCTTGGTCAACTTCCTGGAGTAGAGACGGAAGTAGGTCTTCACGACCTTCGTGGTGGTCACCGGAGCCGGCGGCGGTGTAGTCGACTCCCCCTGGTCCGCATCGGTCGCTGCGCTCGGGGTGGGGTCCGCGCTCGGGGTGGGGTCCGCGCTCGGGGTGGGGTCCGCGCTCGGGGTGGGGTCCGCGCTCGGGGTGGGGTCCGCGCTCGGGGTGGGGTCCGCGCTCGGGCTCGGCTCGCCGGTCGGGGTGGGGTCGCCGGCGTCGGTCACCGTCACCAGCGCCGTCACTCGGTTGTCCTCGAGGTTGTCGTCGAAGCCACCCGCGACGGCGAGCGCGATCTCATAGCGACCCGGCGCCTGAGCCACGAAGGGCAGCGTCAGGGTTCGGCTCGTCCCGGCCAGAAGGGGTCCATCCGCGATGGTGCACCTCTCGGCGTCGGGGGTGCAGGTGTCGGATGGCTGCGCCACGACCCCGGCGCCGGGTTCGCTGGTCAGCACGGCTGAGTGCGCGCTGACGGTACCGAGGTTGCTGACAGTGGCCTCGATGGTGAACTGCTCCCCGGCAACGGCCTCGACCTGCGTGGGGGACTCGACAGTGAGGTCGGTCGCGACTGACGCAGCTCTCAACCTGGTGATCTCCTCGTCGGTTGGCAGGTCCTCGTCGTCGGACGGATCGACGGCTCCGTCGCCGGAGTACCCGGACTGGTGGAACGACAGGGCGATCGCCGACCAGTCATCATGATCGGCGTGGACCTGGGTGGTAGGACCGGGGGACAGCTTCTGCTGGACGCACGAACTGGGAAGTTCGCTGGGGTCGCCGTCGAGTCCCGGATGCGGAATGCCTGCGAGCGGCAGGCCCGGCTGGAGGACGAAGGGGGAAGCGACCGGGATGGCGACGAACCGGCAGTCGAGCGCGGCGTACCAAATCTCGTGGTCCCGCCCGGCGCCGAGCACCTCGTTCTGTGGCGGGCTGGCCTCGTTGATCGGGGGGAGAAGCGGCGGTCGGGGGCCACTGGGCACGTCGAGGCTGCCGGACGTCGGAGGTGGGAGGGCCGGGGAGAAGTCCAGGAAGCCGGTCGGGCTCGAAGCCAGGCGCAGCCCGAACGAGTAGGTGTAGTTCATGAGGCTGACGTAGTTCGGCTTGAACTTCCGGTTCTGGAATCCGCCGTGGCGAAGCCCCAGCGTGTGTCCGAGCTCGTGCATGAATGTCTCGCCACCCGGCCAGCTGAAGCTCTGTCCCGAGGCATCTTCCCGGCTCGTGCTCGAGTCCCCGTTGAGCACGACGAAGTCGTTGCCACCGATCTCGGCCTGGCCACCCGAGTCGCAGCCGCCGTCGTCGGATTCCTTGACCCCGTAGCGGAAGACCCAGCGACGGTCCCGGTCGAAGTTGTCCCGCTTCGCCTTGTAGAACTCGTCGTCGTTGGGGTCGAGGAACCCGCCCCTCACCCCACAGATCTCACCGGTCGACATCCGGTTGCCGTTGTTGGCTCCGTCGAGGTCGAGCTCCGCGCTGTTCGCGTTCGGTTGTCCGTTCGGGTTCAGCACCGGGGGGGCATCGATGTGCAGTCGGATCCCCGGCCTGCCGTCGGGGTTCGGTACGCCGCCGGCGTCGACGGGCGCTCGTGCGAACGCCTCCTCGACGGCGATGAGGCCGGCCTGCGAGTCGCTGTCCCACAAGGCATCGTCCTCGACGTCGTACTCCACGAAGAGGTCCTTGTGGTCGGGGGTGGCGCCCCAGCCCGGGAGGTTGAGCTCGATGGCCGGGTCCTGGTCGGTGTTGACGCCGATCGACTCCCACAGGTCGAGCAGGCCGTCGCCGTCCATGTCGCCACTGGTCGACATCGTCGAGATTCCGAAGCACAACTCGCCGGGGATCGTGTCGGAGTCGCGGTTCGACGGGGAAGACACGCACGACACCGGGTAGGGCGCCAGTCCGTCGAGGTTCGACCACTCGCCGGTCTCGAGGTCGACGGTCAGGACCAGGCCGGTGTCCGACGCGCGCGGATTGAGATCGATGAGCCTGCCGCCTGGCCCGCTCAGCCCCGCCTCGATCCGGACGATTGCCGTACCGCCCCCGGTGGTGATCGTCTCCCCGTGGGTCCCGAACGGCTCGATCTCTCCCGCACGGTACCGGAAGGAGTTCGCATCGGAGTCGGCCCGTGTGTCGTAGTCCCAGTCGCCGGCATTCGGAAGCGACCCATCGCCCGGCACTGCCCAGATCCGGGCGTAGAGCTTGCGGTCGCTCGCCAACGGATCGGGCGGGGCAAGCGCAGGTTCGGTGGCGACCCGCATCACCGTCACCGCCAGCGGGTAGGCGCTTGACGTGAGCACGAACGAGGTACAGCTCGGCTGCGCAGTGGTGTTACCCCGGCCGTCGGTGGCGCGTACGCACACCTCGTGGGGACCCGTCCTGAGGTCGTCCAGGGTCGCCGTGACTGGCTCCTCGACCTCGTCGAAGGCTCCATCAACGGCCTCCGTCGATGTCCAGTCGCCGCCATCGACGGAGAGTTCCGCGCCGGCCACCACGGCATCGCCGCGCCCGGAGTCATCGGCGGTTGTCGTGATCGTGACCGGCTCCCCGGCGAGCAGCTCGTCGGAGATGACGACCGGCTCGCTGACCGCCGGCCCGAGCAGGTCGCCACGATCGCGGACGAAGACATCCTCGAAGGTGTCATTGTCGGCGGGGTCGAAGGGGTCTGCTGTCCAGAACCCGACGATCCGCCCGTCGTCGCTGACCCCCGGAGGCCCGAAGATCGTGGAGTTGTTGGCACCGACAGGGATCGGCGTGCCGTCATCAGCCAGCATGACGTCGGCGCGCTGCTCTGTGAGTCGGTCCCAGATGTAGACCCGTCCGCCGGAACGGCTACCCGTGTAGTAGGCGAGGTGGCGGCCGTCATGGCTCAGACGCATCATGGCGACGTCGCCCACATCGATCCACCACGCGGTGCCGCTGGATCGATTGACCACCCGGATTGCGTTGCTCTGGTGGCGGTAGGCCACGAAACGCCCATCCCCGCTGAACGACGGATCACCGGCCGAGTTGCTGCTCGAGCCGGCGAGCTGCCTCGTGCGCTCATCGAGCGTGTCCCGGACGTAGATGTTGGCGAACGGCGCGGAGGGACTCTCAAGGTCGTAGGAGAAGGTGCGGAAGGCGACGTACCGTCCATCGCGGCTCACCGAGGCGCTGTCCCCCCCACGGTCCGCGGGCACCCCTGCGCTGGACTGACTGATCAACCGTGTCTCACCGGAGTCGATGTGCCGCCGGTACACGTGGTTCTCGGTCCCGGTGACCACGTCGGCGGTGAGGTCGGTGGCCACGGACTCGAAGACGACGTACTGACCATCTGCCGAGATCTCTGCGTCCTGGCTGCGGCCATTGGCCGGCGAGCCTGCCAGCGAGGCGCTGATCAGCGTCGTGTCACCGCTCACACGGTCATGGACGAAGACGTCCGCAGTGCCGTTGCTGTCGTCGGCAACGAGGTTCGAGGCGAGCGAGTGGAAGGCGACCCTGTTCCCATCGGCCGAGATTGAGGGTCGCAGGCTGGTGGAGTTCCCGGCGACGCCTGCGTCGGAGACGCTGACGAGTTCGGTTGTGCCTGCATTCCGGTCACGGACGTAGACGCTGAACGCCGTCGGCCCGTCGGCAACGAGATTCGCCGCGTTTGACCCGAAGGCCACGATCGACCCGTCCCCGGAGAGGTCGACGCCGTGGCTGGTGCCGGCTGCTGGGACGCCGCCGGTGGCGACGCTGACCATCTCGGTCCCGGAGTCGCCGTCAGCAGCCGCAGCCGAGCTCGGAGGTGCGACGAGCAGCGCAGCGCCCAGGCTGCAGGCAACCCCCAACGCCACTGCAGGCCTTCGACGGCCAGACTTGGTCGTTGCGCTCGCGTGGGCCTGCATTGGGTGGATCTGCATCGCGTTCCTCACCGCCGGTCGCCCTGCGGGCGACGATAGTGGGGCACCTTACCCAGAGTGTGCTCTCGGACGGGGGTAGGCAGACGCTGCGTAGTTGACCTGGACAGCCGACCCTCTCATTCGCGTCCCCTCCTCGTAACCGTGCAGGCTGCCGACCATGGACGGTGGCGAACCTGCACGGATCAGCATTCACCGTTCCGCGGCCACGGTGCGGCGGCCCCGACGACCAGGGGTGGGGGCTATGGACCCGCCGGCCTGGAGCCAGGCGCAACGAGCTCACGGGCCAGGTTCCTGGCGGCTTCTGGACGCCCGGTCAGGGCCAACAGGCCGATCGGTGCGAGCAGGTACTGGCGGTCCACCAGTACGCGCGCCCGCACGGGCAGCCGCCAGCCGCCCGCGTAGTCGGTGAGCACCGCGGCAAGCGCGGCCTGTGCGGCTTGCGGCTGTGCATGCCGCAGGACCCCGCCGGACCCGATCAACAGGCTGACGTGGGACAGGTCGCGGACCCCGTCGGCGCCGGGCCGACCATGCCGCCGGGTGGAGATGACCGCTGCAAGTCGGGCGAGCTGGAGGTCGTCAGCTACCTCCTCCGTGGTCGCCGGGAGGAACCCAACGTCCTGCCGGCGGTGGTCCGCTGCGACAGCCAGGCGCTCGGCCGGATCCGGCTCGTCCATCTCGCCGCCCCCGCCGCTGCCACCACTACCACCCAACAACCGCTCCGCGCGGGCCGCCGCGACCACGCCCTGCGCACTCCAGCGCATCCCGAGGTCACCCTCGACCGTACGGCCGTGCCAGAGCGTCCCCACCGCCTGGTCGGGAGCATCTTCGTCGGGACTCAGCACGCTGTAGACGTCCGACGTGGCACCGCCGATGTCCAGCGCCATGACGTCCCCGCTGGCTCCGGGCCGATCGGCCAGCACGTCGGCGACCACCTCGATCCCGGCCAGCACCGCGTCCGGGGTCGCGCACACCACGAGCTCGGCGAACCGCGGCCCCCGGGACAGCCCCTTGCCACCGATCACGTGTGAGATGAACAGCTCCCGGATCGCCCGACGCGCGGGACCCGGGTGCAGCTCGCCGATCCTTGGGATCACGTTGTCGCTGACGATCACGGCCCGCCCACCGACGGCCAACAGCTCAGCGGCCTCGGAGGCAACGTCAGCGTTGCCGGCCACGACCGCGGGAGTCGACAGCTCGCAGCGCCCGAGCATCCCGGCGTTGTGCAGCAGCACCTCGCTGTTGCCACCGTCGGTGCCGCCCACGACCAGGAGCACATCGGGCCGCGACTCCACCAGCGAGCCGTGCCCGGCCGCATCGAGGGGTCCGGCGCACACGGCCACCACCCGCGCACCTGCCGACAACGCCACCCGGCGACCCGCCTCGGCGGAGATGACGCGCTCATGGCCCACGACCGCCAGCCGCAGCCCGCCGCCGGCCGACGAGCACACCGCCACGGACTGGTCGGGAACGGTCGCGGTCCCGGTCCCAACCCCGAGCCCAAGCCGGGCAACGGCCCGGTCGAGGCCCTCGAGCACGTCGGTGGCAGATGTCGTCGGATGCGCCGCGATCGCCAGCACCTCGCCGTCGGGGCCGATGGCCGCCGCCTTCGTGAAGGTCGACCCGACGTCCACGCAGACGACGGCGCCGCCGGGGGGCGAGCCCGCCGGCGGCGCCGCACGCTCCTGCATGCGGGCGAACCTACCCCTTGACCCCGCCCTCGAGGGCGCCGCGCTGGATCTTGCCCTGCACGAGGACGAAGAAGATGATCACGGGCATCGCGAACAGCACGGACCCCGCCATCAGGCCACCCCAGTCGATCGCCTTCTGGCCGCCCTGGAAGGAGGTCAACCACACGGGCAACGTCTGCTTGGCCTGGTCCAGCAGGATCACGTTGGCCAGGATGAACTCGTTCCAGGCCAGCACGAACGCGAACACCGACGTCGACACCAGGCCCGGGGCGATCAACGGGAACAGGATCTTGCGGAAGGCCTGTCCCTGGGTGCAGCCGTCGATCATGGCCGCCTCCTCGAGGTCCTTGGGCACGTTGGCGATGAACCCGCGCAGCGTCCAGATCGTGAAGGGCAGCACGAAGGCGAGATAGGCGACCATCACACCCGTGAGCTGGTTGACCAGCCCGGCGTTGTTCAGCAGCACGAACATGGAGATCAGCAGCGCCTCGAACGGCACCATCTGCACGGCCAGCAGCATGACGATGTACGCCTTGCGACCCTTGAAGTTGAACCGGGCGACCGCCGTGGCGGCGATGAAGGCCACAAGGATCGACAGGATCACCACAACCACGGTCACTGTCAGGGAGTTCCTCGCGTAGGTGAAGAAGTCCTTGTCGTTGATCACCCGGTAGTAGTTGTCCAAGGTGGCTGGGATCGGCAGGAACTTCGGGGTCTCGAGGAAGAAGTCCGCACGGGGCTTGAACGAGGAGATGATCATCCAGTAGACCGGGAAGACCATGACGACGAAGAGGATGATGGCAAGAGTGTTGGCGACCAGGCCGCCCTTCCGATTGATCATGATGCCTCGTCGATCTGCTTGATCATGCGCTTGATGTAGATGACGGAGAACACGAGCAGCATCGCGACCATGACCACGCCGATCGCCGACCCGACCCCGAAGTTGTTCGCGGAGAACGAGGTCCGGTACGCGTAGATCGCTAGCAGGTCCGTGTCCCGGGCGATGCCGCCCGACTTCTGCAGGATGAAGACCTGCGTGAACACGCGGAAGTCCCAGATCGTCGACAGCGCGAAGAGGATCAGGAAGATGGGCGCCAGCTGCGGGACCGTCAGCTTCCAGAACTGCGTCCACCGGGAGGCCCCGTCCAGCGATGCTGCCTCATAGATCTCGTTGGGCACCTGCGAGAGCCCGGCGAACAGCGTCAGCGCGACGAACGGGATCGCCGCCCACACGACGATCAGCGCCGCCAACGCCAGCAGCGACAGGGGCTCCGCGAGCCACGAGTACCCCTCGAACTGCTCGAAGCCGAGGCTCACCAGCGCCCAGTTGACGACCCCGAACTGGGTGTCGAAGAGAAACTGGAACACCTGGGTCGCGGTCACGGCCGGGGTCGCCCAGGCCAGCAGCAGCGCCAGCAGCACAGCCAAGCGCATCGCGTTCCCGAGCTTGTTGAGCAGCAGGGCTATCAGGGTCCCGAGGATCATCGTGGCCAGCACACACACCGCGGTGAAGACGATCGTGCGGACCACGACCGTGTAGAAGAACGGGTCCCCCAGCAGCTTCGTGTAGTTGTCGAAGTTGTTCCAGGACTCGGTGCCGAGGGTGATGTTGCGCAGCTTCGCCTCTTGCAGCGAGAGGGTCACCATCTTGACGATGGGGTAGCCCAGGACCGCCACGAGGATCACGGTGGCGGGCAGCAGGAACCAGAACGCCAGCCAGTTTCGCTTCGGCTCAGCGGCGTCCGGTGCCACGTTGATGTTCTTGTCGATCACATCAGGTGCTTCTGTGTTGCTCACTCACACCAACTCCCTGGTCATCGTGCTGGGGCCCTTTGGCTCACTGGACAGTAGCGCGGTCGTCGCCCGCTCTTCTCGCCGTGGCAGGTGCACTGCGGAGGCTGGCCCGGTCGGTGTCCGGGTACCTGCCCCGGTCAGGCCGATGGCCCGGCGAGCGTCCATGCCCGCCGGGCCATCAACCGTTCTGCAGTACCGTCACTCAGCCGTTCAGCAGGCTCGTGATCTGCTCGGAGGCCGACGCCGTCGCCTCCTCGACGGACGCGTTGCCCGCGAAGATGTTCACCAGCATGTCCTGCAGGACCTGCGAGGCCTCGACGTTCGCCCAGTTCGGGCTCACCGGGGTGAAGCGCGAGTTGGTCGACGCGTCGTCTGCCACGAGGAGGAACTCGTTGCCCTCATGCCCCACGAAGGCACCCTCCTGGTTGGGGATGACGCCGCCATCCTTGGCAAGCAGTGTCTGGGTCTCGAGGTCGGTCAGGATCTTCATCCACTCCACGGCCAGGCCCTGCTGGGTGCTCTTGGCCGAGACCGCGAGGTCGGAGCCGCCGAAGAAGACCGGCGAGGTGGTGCCGGCAGCGCTGCCCGGGAGGGCGAAGACGCCGATGTCACCCTCCTGGTCACCGGTGTCCAGCGCGCCCGGGGCCCACCAGGAGTCGATCATCATGCCGACGTTCCCGGTCTGGAAGGCGTCGAGGTTCTTGGTCTCGTCGCCGTCGACCGGAGCCTTCGAGTAGTTGTCGACCAGGCCCTTGAGGGTGGTCAGACCGGCAACGGATGCGGGCTGGTCCAGCGTGCCGGTCCAGGTGTCGCCGTCCTGCTCGGCGATCTCGCCGCCGGCGTCCCACACGAACGGAACCGCGCCGTACCAGTACTTGCCCGGGAAGTAGAAGGCCGAGTACTTGGAGTTGTCGGAGTTGGCATCCTGGAGCTTGGCAGCAGCAGCGTCCAGCTCCTCGAGGGAGGTCGGGACGGCGTCGATGCCGGCGTCGGAGAACTGGCTCTTGCTGTAGACCACGATGCGCACGCCACCGTAGTAGGGGATGCCGTAACGGATGCCGTCGTACTCACCGGAGGGCTGCAGGCCGGGGAGCATGCCGTCCACGTTGAAGTCGCCGGCGTACTCCGAGAGGTCGGCAAGGAGCACGGCGTCGGCGTACTTGGCGGTGAGGCTGTTGCCGATCTCGACGACGTCCGGGGTGGAGTCGGTTCCCAGCGAGGTGGTCAGCTTGTCCTGGATCCCGCCCCACTGCTGGAGCTCGACCTCAACGGTGACGTCGGGGTACGCCTCAGCGAACTGCGTGTTGACCGAGTCGATGACCGACTGCGGCTGGCTGCCGTCCATCAGCCACACCTTCAGGGTGCCGGTGGCATCGGCGCCGGGCGCCGACGCGGCGTCGGTCGCAGTGTCGGAACCGCTCGAGCAAGCAGTCAGGGTGAGGCCGGCAGCTGCCAGCGCCACGATTCCGGTACGGAACTTCATTGGATCCCCTTCGGGTGTCAGGTAGGTCTTGTCTCGTCCCACGCCACCCGGACACGATGTCGAGTGGGTGGACACATGCAACCGCATCGGCGGGCCTGCGCACCCCCGGTTCTGGGCACGAATCGGTTACGGTTCGCCCCCACTGATAACGATCCGGTAACGGCACCCGCGGCCAACTGGGACGCTCCTGACACACCGGTCATCTCGCCGCCACTTGCGCCTGCCAGTCGCTGGCGGGACCCTTGACCCATGTGGCTCACGTCCCGCCGAACCGACTCCCCGATCGCCCCGGAACGCGCGCTGCCCGGGCGCCCCCGCTACGACTACGACCTCGCCCGGATCCATGACGTGCTGGGCACGTCGATGCTGGCACCGTTCCCGCCCGGAGTGGTCACGCTCTACCTGGGCATGGGGTGCTTCTGGGGGGCCGAGAAGAAGCTGTGGCAGCTGCCCGGGGTGCACACAACCGCGGTCGGCTACCAGGGCGGCGCCACCCCGCACCCCACCTACCACGAGGTGTGCACCGCGCGGACGGGCCAGGCCGAGATGGTGATGGTTGCCTACGACCCGGCGGCGGTCGGCACCCTCGACGTGCTGCGTGTGTTCTGGGAGAACCACGACCCGACACAGGGGATGCGCCAGGGCAATGACGTGGGCAGCCAGTACCGCAGCGCCGTGTACTGGACGACTGCCGAGCAGCAGTCGCTGGTCGAGCGCAGCGCAGCCGCGTACGACGAGGTCCTCCAGGCCGAGGGACTCGACCCGATCACCACCGAGCTTGGACCGGCCGTGGACGACGGTGACCCGATCCGGCCCTTCTACTACGCCGAGCCGTACCACCAGCAGTACCTGCACAAGAACCCCCACGGCTACGACTGCCACGCCCACACCGGGATCCTGCTGCCGGACCTCGGATGAGCCCCGGGGTCACCCGACGGTCAGCGCTCGGCAGCGGGGGAATGACCGGGGTGCTCGCCGTGGGCGTGGGCGTACTCGCGGCCCAGGCGCGGGCCGCGAAGCGGAGCATCGGCCCGCAGACCGTCGTTCCGCCCTACCAGGACGGACGCTTCGGCCCCGCGACGGGCAGATCGCTTCGGCTGGCGCTGATCGGTGACTCCGTGGCCGCCGGGCTGGGTGCCGACACGGCCGCCGACACCGTGGCCGGGGTGCTGGTGCGTGGTGTCTCCGAGGTCAGCAGGCGGCCCGTGATCATGACCAACCACGCCGTGGTGGGCGCCAGGTCCTCTGACCTGGAACGCCAGGTCACCCGGTGCCTGACCGCCCGACCGCATGCCGCGGTGATCATCATCGGGGCCAACGACGTGACCCACCTCGTGCCACAGGCATTGGCGGCGCACCGGCTCGAGACCGCGATCGACCGCCTGGCCTCAGCGGGAACCGCGGTCGTCGTCGGGACCTGCCCGGACCTCGGGACGATCCGACCCGTGGGACCGCCGTTGAGGTGGGTGGCGCGGGAGTGGTCCCGTTCCCTGGCCCGGGCGCAGCGCCGGGCGTCAGCCCGAGCGCGGGCGACCCCGGTCAACCTCTACGGGCTGCTTGGCCCGGAGTTCACCGCCAACGCCGAGGCCTTCTTCGGGCCCGACCGCTTCCACCCCTCCGGGATCGGCTATCGCCGGATCGGAGCCGTCCTCCTGCCCCCGGTCCTCGATGCGCTGGGTCTGGAGCCGATCAGGCCCCGGCGTGAGATCACCATGGCGCCGTCCTGACACCGCGGCCGATCCGGCCACGCCCCCGCGTTCACAGCAGTTGACGAAGGGTGACAAGCCTCTCCACTGCACTCCGGCAGGTGCTGGCCCCCACCTCCGGGGGGACGCCGTCAAGCTCCTCCGCGAGATCGTTGGCGCAGACCGCCAGCACATCGCCGGCTGCTGGGTCGGGCAGGTCCGGCAGTCGCCGAGCCGGGCGGCCGGCGATCGTGGCTGCCTCGTCGGCGAGCTCCTGCGCCAGGTCGAGCGCGGCCCTGCCGCGGCTGCGCCCGTCGTTCCCACTGGCACCAAGGCGGACCAGGGACATGGAACGAAGCCGGTCGCAGGTGCGCGCAGACTCCAGCCTGAGCCGGGCCGGATGCTCCGCCGGAGGGGTCGGATCGAGCAGGCTCACCCCGGCACGCTACCGGGTGCCGGGGTGGGATGGCACTGCACCCTCAACGGGGGTTACGGTAGGACCAGCACCCGGCCAAGAGGAGATGCCCATGACCCTGCACCACTCCGAGGAGACCCACAAGTTGCTTGTGGACCGCGTTCCTGACGCGACCGGCAAGCCGATGAAGGAGTGGTTCGTCGTGGTCGACGAGGGTCCGGCCTTCGCTCGGTTCGACGACCGGGTCAACTGGCTGCGCGACGAGCATGACCTGCCGCACGGCTATGCCACCGCGATCATCCACGAGATGGACAAGAACAAGGCGGCCCGCCGAGTCCAGTAGGACGCCCGGACCCCGACCTACCCGCGGCGCGAGCCGCCACTACGATGCCCCGCGGCCGATTGCCGCGGGGCATCGACGTGTCCGGAGGGCGAAGGGCTTGGCCCCCGCTCGGCTAGAGTCGTGGGGATGCGCATCGACGAGTTCGACCTGCCGATGGATGACGGCACACCGGTGCACGTGTACCGATGGCGCCCCGATGACCAGCCCCGAGCTGCCGTGCAGATCAGCCACGGGATGGTCGAGCACGGCGCCCGGTACGCGCGGCTCGCGGCTGCCCTTGTCGCTGACGGCTACGCGGTGTGGGTCCACGACCATCGCGGCCACGGCCGAACCGCTCGATCCGACGACGATCTGGGCTTGTTCGCCGAGGAGGACGGCTTCGAGCGGGTGACCGCCGACCTCCTGGCCGTTCGCGCCGAGATTGCCGGCCCGGGCAGCGAAGGCGCCGAGCTGCCCGTGGCCCTGTTCGCGCACAGCATGGGCTCCTTCATCGCCCAGTCCGCCCTGGCCCAGCACCCACCGTCACCCTGGCGGTCGGTCATCATGGCCGGCTCCGACACTCCCGGTGGGCTGCCGATCAGCGCCCTGCGGCAGGTGGCGAGCGTGGAGCGTCGACGCCAGGGGGCCCGTGGACGCAGCCCCGTGATCGATGGACTGGCCTTCCGCCCCTACAACATGGCATTCCGGCCCACGCGAACCGGCTCGGACTGGCTGAGCCGCGACGCCAGCGAGGTCGACGCCTTCGTCGCCGACCCCCGCACCGGCTTCCTGTTCACGAACCAGGCGTGGCTGGACTTCCTCGGTGGGCGTGAGCAGGTGGCTCGCGTCGGCTTCGGATCCGTTGCCCCGTCGAACCTGCCGATCCTCCTGCTCAGCGGCGATCGAGACCCCGTGGGACGCACGGGGGTCGGGGTGCCTGCGCTGTCCGATCAGCTCCGCTCCGGTGGGCTGACCGACGTGCGGGTGACCCTCTACCCCGGCGCCCGCCATGAGCTGGTCAACGAGACCAACCGCGCCCAGGTGACCGCAGACATCCTGGCCTTCCTGCACGCCACCGTCGGCTGAGCGGCAGGTGGCGAGCGTGGAGCGTCGACGCCAAGGGGCCCGTGGACGCAGCCCCGTCCGGGTCGGTCCACGTCCGCCCCCCAACGCTCGCCCTCCCCGTTTCCGTTCCCCCTCCGGGAATTCCGGGAGGGCGAACGGCGGGGAGGATCTGCGGGGTGCCGCGCGCACGAAGGCCCCCAGGCGTGCTGCCTGAGGGCCTTCGTGCGCGGTTCTGGCTAGTCGCGACCGGACAGGATCGCCAGCAGTCGCAGGATCTCCAGGTACAGCCAGATCAGGGTGACCAGGAGGCCGAACGCCATCCGCCATGACTCCCGCGAGGGCAATCCGGCCTGGATCCCGCGGTTGATCGATTCGAAGTCCAGCATGAGGCTGAACGCGGCAAGGGCCACACCGAGGAGGCAGAGCCCGATGCCCAGCCAACCCATGCCGTAGAAGCCGAACCCGTCGCCAGCCCCGAAGATGGCGGCCACGAAGGACAGCAGGGCGATCACGAGGTAGGAGACCATCGCGACCATCATGATCTTGACGAAGCGGCCATTGACCTTGACGAGCTGGGACTTGTAGAGCGCCAGCATCACGACGAACGCGACAAGCGTGCCGATGACGGCCTGGGAGATGATCCCCTCGTAGCCGTTGGACAGCGCCCACTGGTTGAAGGCATAGGAGATGCCGCCGAGGAACAGGCCCTCAACCGCGGCGTAGGCCAGGATCAGCGGCGGGCTGACGACCTTCTTCAGGGCGTTGGCGAAGCCCAGCCCCATGCCGACGAACATGCTCACGAGGTAGAGCCACGGCATGCTTGGGGCGAGGTTGTAGCCGATGACCGCGAACGGGATCAGCACGGCGATCGAGATTGCGCTGCGGACGATGACGTCGTCGATCGTCATCCGGTCGGTGATGGGCTCGTAGGCCGATCCGGTGGGGGCGCCGGTCGGGACCGGGGGCACCTGACCGGGGACCTGGCCGTAGGGATCCTGACCGACAGTCTGCTGACCGGCGCCCGGCCGCGGCGGGTAGGTCTGCTGCCCGGCCTGGGGCTGACCCGCCTGACCGTAGGCCGTCACGCCCTCCTGATAGGCGAATCCGCTCCCGCCGGACGTCTGACCGTCAAGACGGTTGAAGATGGGGTTCTTGTTGTTCATCGTGTGTGTACGACCTCCGCGTCGACAAGTCAGCGCCGCCAGTGGTGGCGGCACATCCACTGAACCACATAACACGCGGTTCGGCAGACTTCTTCCCCGGAATCGCCCATTTCACACCTGGTTGAAGCACGTACCCCCGGTGGGACTCGAACCCACACTCGGGCGGTTTTAAGCCGCCTGCCTCTGCCAGTTGGGCTACGGGGGCCGGCCCTGCGGATCCGGACGGGTCAAAGGTACGTCGTGCGGGGGTGGATGGCGTGTGCCCCGGCCACCCGATCGAGGAAGAGCAGCCCGTCGAGGTGATCGATCTCGTGCTGCAGGGCCCTGGCCTCGAAGGCATCCGTGGTCAGCGTGACCGGCTCGCCGGAGCCGGGGAGCACCCCGGAGACGGTCATCCGGGTCGCGCGACGCACATCGCCGGTGAAGTCCGGGACCGACATGCAGCCCTCCCGGCCCTTCTCGTTGCGGGTTGCGGCGACCACGACCGGGTTGACCAGCACGAGCGTGCCGTGCGTCGTGCGGGTCTTCGGGTGCTGGGAGACGTCGAGGCTGAACATGCGCCACCCCACCCCGACCTGGTTGGCTGCCAGCCCCACGCACCCCGGCGACACCCGCATGGTGGCGATCAGGTCCGCGGCGAGCGCGATGACCTCGGGATCCGTCGGGTCGGCCTCGGTGCACGGTGTGTCCAGCGGCCCAGCTGGGGCGACCAGGACCGTGCGGACCCGGCCCGGGGGCAGCTCGGGCATGGGCAGCCGGAGGGCCTCGGCGTCGCTCATCGTGGCCTAGAGGACGTCGGAGTCAGCCGGGCGCAGGGAGACCCCGACGCCCAGGGCCCGGCCGGCATCGGACAGCTGCGCACCCAGCGCGACGACATCCACGCCTGCGGGCAGGCTGACCTCGGCGACCAGCACGTACATACCGCCGTGGCCCAGCCGTGTGGACAGGTCCGTGATGTTGCCGCCGTGGGCGGCCAGGGTCGAGGTCACCCCCGCGACGATTCCCGGGCGATCCGCCCCATGGACGCTCAGGACATGGCCGGGTTGGCCGGCGTGCACCTCCTCGGGCCCCACCGGGAGCACGGAGACGACCAGCTCGTCGGCGGACAGGTGCGCCAGCCGACCCTGCAGCTGGTCGGCTGAGGTGTCGATGTCGACGATCAGGGTCCAGGTGAAGTGGCCCCGGAGCAGGGTCATGGAGGAGTCCTCGAGGTTCCCGCCCAGCTCCGCTAGCACGCTGGTGACCTCAGCGATGATCCCCGGGCGATCCCGGCCGATGACAGTGACGGCGAGACTCGGCATGGGCACAGCCTACGGGTGCTCGGCGAGGTCCGGGCGAACCACCGGATCAGCCTCGCGGGCCACCGACCATGCCACGCCATCCAGGATGTCGTGCTCGCTGACCAGGACCTCGCTGGCCCCGGTCGCGTCCATGATCCGCCGCAGCACCAGGGCTCCGGCGGCGATCACATCGACGCGGCCCGGGTGCATCACGGGCAGTGCAGCCCGCTGGGCACGCGTCATGACCAGCAGCGAGTCGCTCACCCGCCGTACGTCGGCCCGTGGGATCCGGCTGTGATGGATGACCTCGGCGTCGTAGCCGGGCAGGCCCAGGGCGAGGGCGGCGACGGTGGTCACCGATCCGGCCAGCCCGACGAGCGTGGCTGACTGGCTGAGCGGGACGTCCTGACCGGCCAGCGCGATGGCCGCGTCGATGTCCGCAGTGGCCGCATCCACCTGCGCGGGCGTCGGCGGGTCGTCGGCCATGTGCCGCTCGGTCATCCGGACACAGCCGATGTTCACGCTCGACCGGTGTGTCGGCGCCCCCGACCCGAGGACGAACTCCGTCGAGCCGCCACCGATGTCGACCACGAGCAAGGGCGACCGGGCATCATCGGGGATCCCCACCGTGGCGCCGGCGAACGACAGCTCCCCCTCCTGCGAGCCCTCGATCACCTCCGGCTCCACACCGAGGATGCCACTGACCCCCGCCACGAACTCCGCACGGTTCGACACGTCCCGCGAGGCTGATGTGGCCACGAACCGCACGGGCGGGTCACCTGCCGCAGACAGCATGTCCGCGTAGACGCGGCAGGCGTCGAACGTGCGCTCCAGGGCAGCCGGCGAGAAGGATCCCGTGGCGTCGACGCCCTCGCCGAGGCGGACCACCAGCATCTCGCGGGCAACGTCGGTGGCCGACCCCAGCTCGACGTCGACATCGACGATCAGGAGTCGGATCGAGTTCGTCCCGCAGTCGATCGCGGCAACCCGGCGGGCGGTCATGTGTCCGCCGTGGCACACGGGCCGGCGGGCCCGCCCCAGTCCGACTCCGGGCTGATCCCGCGCTCGGCCAGGACCGCCAGGGCCTGGTCACCCAACGGATTGACCCCCGGTCCGGCGGCCAGCGAGTGGGCGACCAGGACATGCAGGCACTTCACGCGGTCGGGCATCCCGCCGGCGCTGATCCCGGCGATGTACGGCACGTGCCCCAGCTCCTCGCGCTGCGCGAGGTAGGCATCGTGGGCGGACCGGTAGGCCGCGGCGAGCTCCGGGTCGGTGGCAAGGCGGGCGGCCATCCGGCGCATCAGCCCATCGGCCTCCAGCGACCCGATGGCACCAGTCGCCCGCGGGCAGGTGAGGTAGTACAGCGTCGGGAACGGGGTGCCGTCGGGCAGCTGCGGCTCGGTCGTGAGCACGTCCGGCTGGCCGCATCCGCACCGATGGGCCACGGCGTTCACGGCCCGCACAGGCCTGCCGAGCTGACGGGTGACCGACGCAAGGTCCTCCTGCGCCACCGGCGCGCCGCTGCCCGACGAGCGATCCGTCACTGGCCGTAGGTGTCCGCGGGCTCGGCGGGCTCCGGCGCCGACGGCGGGAGCGTCTCGGCTGGGTCGGCTGCCTGCGCGACCGTGCTCCAGACGGCGCTCCACCACGGGCCCCCCTTGGGCGCCGGTGCCATCGGCCGGGTCTGGGTCGTCTCGGGGGCCTCAGCGGTCTCGTCGGTCAGCACCACGTACCCGACCTCCCCCGGTCGGACGAAGTGCAGCCGGGCGCGCGCCTGCGCCTCCACGTACGCAGGGTCCTTCCAGCGGTCGCGGGCCGTCTGCAGGTCGGCAACCCGCTGGTTGTGCCAGGCAACCTGGGACTCGAGCTCGGAGATCCGCGCACCCTGCGTGATCCACTCCCGGAACGGGATGGCCAGGATCGTGATCAGGACGACGACGACGCCCAGTGCGGCCCCCGCGCGGGCGGAGAGCACTGGGCGTCGTGAGTCGGATCGTCGGACCCGCGCAGAGGTGGATGGGCGGCCGGCTGACATGCCGCCCATCCTCCCACGGTCAGGCAGTGAACCTCGGGAACGCCGAGGCACCCGCGTAGCGTGCCGCGTCGTCGAGCTCGTCCTCGATGCGCAGCAGCTGGTTGTACTTGGCCACGCGGTCGGACCGGGCCGGGGCACCGGACTTGATCTGGCCGCAGTTGTACGCCACGGCGAGGTCGGCGATGGTCGAGTCCTCGGTCTCACCCGAGCGGTGACTCATCATCGTCTTGAACCCGGCGCGGTGTGCGGCGTCGACGGCCTCGGCGGTCTCGGTGAGGGTGCCGATCTGGTTGACCTTGACCAGCAGGGCGTTCGCGGTCTTCTCCGCGATGCCGCGCCGGATCCGGCTGGTGTTGGTGACGTAGTGGTCGTCACCGACGATCTGCACCTTGTCGCCCAGGGCCGCAGTGATGGCGGTCCAGTCAGCCCACTCGTCCTCGCCCAGCGGGTCCTCGATCGAGACGATCGGGAAGTCCGCCACGAGACCCGTGTAGTACTCGATCATCTGGTCGGTGCTCTTGGCCACGTTCTCGACGAAGTACTCGTTGGGGGCGACCACGCCGGAGCCCTTGAGCACGTTGCCGTAGAACTCCTGGGCGGCGACGTCCATCGCGAGCGCGATGTCGACGCCCGGTGTGAAGCCGGCCTTCTCGATCGCCTCGACGATCAGCTCGAGGGCCGCCCGGTTGCTGGGCAGGTTCGGAGCGAAGCCGCCCTCGTCGCCCAGGCCTGTCGCGTAGCCCTTGGACTTCAGCACGCCCTTGAGCGCGTGGTAGACCTCGGCACCCTTGCGCAGGGCATCGGCGAACGTGTCGGCGCCGATCGGGGCGATCATGAACTCCTGCATGTCGACATCGGAGTCAGCGTGTGAGCCGCCATTGATGATGTTCATCATCGGGACGGGCAGCAGATAGGCGTTCGGCCCACCGAGGTAGCGGAATAGCGGCAGGCCCGCGGACTCCGCAGCAGCCTTGGCCGCAGCCAGGGAGACACCGAGGATCGCGTTGGCGCCCAGGCGCTCCTTGTTCGGGGTGCCGTCCAGGTCGATCATCGTCTGGTCGATCAGCCGCTGCTCGGAGGCGTCGAAGCCCAGGATCGCCGGGGCGATCTCGTCCTCGACGTTGGCCACGGCCTTGGTCGCACCCTTGCCCAGGTAGCGCGACATGTCACCATCGCGCAGCTCGTAGGCCTCGAAGGCACCGGTCGACGCACCGGACGGAACGGCAGCACGGCCGGTGGCCCCGTCCTCAAGTGCGACCTCGACCTCGAGGGTCGGGTTGCCGCGCGAATCCAGGATCTCGCGTGCGATCACGACATCAATGCTTGCCACAGGATGCTCCCATCGGGTAGTTGGCTGGGCGGGTCGCTGCGGGCACCCGCACTGCCGGTCACACTACCGATTCGCGCGGCGCCGCTCCTGTTGGGGAACCACCGCCCGCAGCTCGCTCAGGTCTGCGGCACCTCAGTGGCCCGCACCTGCTCGGCGTACCCACGAAGTGCCCCACGCAGCGCGGCCTCGGGGTCCACCCCTCGATCCAGCGCTCCGGTGGCAAGTGCCAGGAGCAGGTCACCGACAGCGTCCTGGCCGACGTCCTCGAGCGCCCGCTCGGCGGCCGCGCCGACGGACGGGTCCGGCTCTGGGCGCGCAACGCCCCCGTGGGTCACGCGGTAGTGCATCTTGGCGGCCAGCAGCAGGGCCGGCAGCCCTGCGGGGATGCCGTCGAGCACCGACTCGCGGGACTTCTCCGCGGTCTTGCGGGCCAGCCACACGGACTCGACATGGGCCGCGGAGTCAACCGTCTCGTCGCCGAACACATGCGGGTGCCGGGCAACGAGCTTCGCGGCGATCCCAGCAGCCACCTCGTCGATCGACCAGGGGTCGGAGTCGTGCTCCTGGGCGATGCGGGAGTGGAACATCACCTGGAGAAGGACGTCGCCGAGCTCCTCGCGCATGGCCACGCGGTCACGGGTCTCGATCGCCTCGACTGCTTCGTGGGCCTCCTCGGTCAGGTAGGAGACCAGCGACTCGTGCGTCTGCTCGGCATCCCACGGGCACCCGCCGGGCGAACGGAGCTTGTCCATGACGGCGATCAGCTCCATGAGCGGCTCGCCGCTGGGACGGGGGACGACACGTGGCCCCGGCGCCCCGCCGACGCCCTGGCGATCGGGTGCTGCCCCTGCTGGATCGACCACTAGGGGGTGGCCTGCTCCTGGCCCGACGGCTCCGTCAGCGACGAGCCGGGGATGATGGCCAGCGTCTGGTCGTCCCAGGTCCCGTAGCGCGGGGCCACAGCAACGTCGATCGACTCCGAGTACTCCGAGAGCGCCACCCGCGCGGACTCCAGCTGCGCCGGGATGTCCCCGCTGGGATTGATCCCGGAGCCGATCCCGGTGATGAGCAGGTTGGTCCGGATCGTGCGCTCGAGCGCCTCCACCGGGATGCCGGCGCCCAGCGCCGCCGCACGCAGCCCGTCCGGGCCACCGTTGGCGGCCGCGAGCTCCTCGAGGCCCTCCTCCACCTCAGTCCGGGTCACGTCGACCCCGTTGGCCTCGGCGAAGGAATCGATGATCCGGTAGAGGACCACCCGCTCTGTGGTGGCGCTGGCCAAGCCGGCCGGGGGCTCCCCGGGGGGCTGCCCGAGACCCTCCAGCACGAGGCCGACGTCATCGGCGATCTCCTGCTGGGAGACGCGGAAGGCGTCCGACACCGCGGCCTGCCCGGAGTCGACCAGCACGGATTCCCCGGAGCCCGTGCTGCTGCAGCCGGCGAGCACCAGCACCCCAGCGCCCAGTGCGACGACGGTCCTACGCATCACGTGCCTCCGATCGGTTCGAGTATGACCGAATCGATCACCTCACGGGCCCATGCTACGAGGGGAGCATCGATCACGGGCGCAGCGCCCATGGTCGGCGGCTTCGGCCTTGGCACGAGGATGGTTCGGGTGACCGGCTTGATCTGGGTGCCGGGGTAGAGCCGGACCAGCCGGAGGCGCCTGGACTCCGGCAGGTCCACGCCACCGAAGCGGACGTAGGCGCCGGCCAGCACGACCTCGCTGACACCGGCAGACCGGGCCAGAACGCGCAGCCGGGCCACGTCCATGAGCCGCTCCACCGGAGTCGGCAGCGGGCCGTATCGGTCTCGCAGCTCGGCGACCACCTCGTCGATCGCTGCCTCGTCGGCCGCGGCGGCGATCCGTCGGTAGGCCTCGAGCCGCAACCTCTCACCCGTCACGTACGCGTGCGGGATGTGCGCGTCGACCGGCAGCTCGACCTTGACCTCGACCGACTCCGCGCCCGCCTCTCCGCGGTACTCCGCCAGGGCCTCGCCCACGAGCCGCACGTAGAGGTCGAAGCCCACGTCGGCGATCTGCCCCGACTGCTCGCCGCCGAGCATGTTGCCCGCACCGCGGATCTCCAGGTCCTTCATCGCCACCCGCATCCCGGCGCCGAGATCAGTATGCGCTGCGATCGTGGCCAACCGGTCGTGGGCGGTCTCGGTCAGCGGCTTCTCCGGCGGGTACAGGAAGTAGGCGTACGCCCGCTCCCGGCCACGGCCCACCCGCCCACGCAGTTGGTGCAGCTGGCTGAGTCCGAAGGCGTCGGCACGGTCGACGATCAGCGTGTTCGCGTTCGGGATGTCCAGGCCGGACTCCACGATGGTGGTGCTCACGAGCACGTCGTAGCGCTTCTCCCAGAAGTCCACGATGATCTTCTCGAGGGTGTGCTCGTTCATCTGCCCGTGCGCGACGGCGATCCGTGCTTCCGGGACGAGGTCGCGCAGCCTGGCGGCGACCCGTTCGATGGACTCCACCCGGTTGTGGACGAAGAACACCTGGCCGTCGCGGAGCAGCTCCCGGCGGACGGCCGCGGAGATCTGCTTCGGGTCATAGGCACCCACGTAGGTCAGGATCGGATGGCGCTCCTCGGGCGGCGTGAGGATCGTCGACATCTCCCGGATGCCGGTGACGGCCATCTCCAGGGTGCGCGGGATCGGCGTGGCCGACATGGTCAGGACGTCGACGTTCGTGCGCAGGGCCTTGATGTGCTCCTTGTGCTCGACGCCGAAGCGCTGCTCCTCGTCGACGATGAGCAGGCCGAGGTCCTTGAACCGGGTCCGGCTGCTGAACAGCCGGTGGGTGCCGATCACGACGTCGATGGTGCCCTCGGCCAGGCCATCGAGGACCGCGCGCGCCTCCTTGTCGGTCTGGAACCGCGACAGCGAGGCGACTCGGACGGGGAAGCCCGAGTAGCGGTCGGAGAAGGTCTGGAAGTGCTGCTGGACCAACAGGGTCGTGGGCACCAGGACCGCGACCTGCTTGCCGTCCTGGACCGCCTTGAACGCCGCTCGCACCGCGATCTCGGTCTTGCCATAGCCGACGTCGCCGCAGACAAGGCGGTCCATGGGCACGGCCCGCTCCATGTCGGCCTTGACCTCGTTGATGGTCGAGTCCTGGTCGGGGGTCTCGGTGTAGGCGAAGGCGTCCTCGAGCTCGCGCTGCCACGGTGTGTCCGGGCCGAACGTGTGGCCGACGGCCTGCTGGCGGGCGGCATAGAGCTTGACGAGCTCGCCGGCGATCTGGCGCACGGCCCGGCGGGCCCGCGACTTGGTCTGCTGCCAGTCGGTGCCACCGAGCCGGTGCACGCTTGGGGCCTCGCCGCCGACGTAGCGGGTCACCTGGTCGAGCTGGTCGCTCGGCACGTACAGGCGGTCCGGCGGCTGGCCGCGCTTGCCGGGTGCGTACTCCAGGACGAGGTACTCGCGGGTGGCCCCGCCGACGGTGCGCTGGGTCATGTCGATGTAGCGGCCGACGCCGTGCTGCTCATGCACGACGAAGTCCCCGGCCGCCAGCTGCAGCGGGTCGACCGTGTTGCGCCGGCGCGAGGGCATCCGGGCCATGTCCCGGGTTGAGCCCTTCTGCCCCCGGATGTCGGTCTCGGTGACGACCAGCAACCCCGCCCCGGGAGCATCCAGCCCATGGTCGAGCCGACCTGTCGTGACGGTGACCACCCCCTGGCCGGGAGGCCATCGCGTGATCCCCGGGACGACCCGGGCGGGGAGGTCTGCGGCGCCCAGCTGCTCGGCCAGCCGCTGGCCGGATCCGACGCCGGCGGTGACGGCCACGACGCGTCGGCCCGCCGCGAGCGCTGAGCGCAGGTCCGTGACAAGCGCAGCGCCGTCGCCCCGGTAGGCCGTGGTGGCGGCGGCCGGCAGGACGATCAGGTCGTCATCGACCAGGTCGGCGCCGATCGGGTCGGCATCGATCGGGTCGGCGTCGGCGTCAGGCGCGGCCAGGCCGAACGGGCCGGCGGTCCACCAGGCCACCTCGTGGCCGTCGGCCACGTCGCGCACCTGCTCGATCGTGCGGTAGGTCGCTGCGCCGAGGTCGATCGGGGTTTCATTGCCGACCGCGGCGTTGTGCCACGAGGCGGCGAGGAACTCGTTGCTGGTGGTCACCAGGTCGTGCGCACGGGTCCGGACCAGCTCCGGGTCGCTGAGCAGCACCAGCGGCGGCCCGGTGTCCGGGGAGCCGGCGTGCGCGAGCACGTCGACGAGTGTCTCCATGCCCTCTGCGAGGACCGGGGCGAGCGCCTCCATCCCCTCCACGGGGATCCCCTCGGCGAGCTTGGCGCACATCTCCGCCAGCTCGGGGTGCTGCAGAGCCAGGGCAGCGGCCCGTGCCCGGACCTCCGGGGTCAGCAGCAGCTCCCGGCAGGGAGGCGCCCAGAGCCCATGCCTGGCGACCTCCAGCGAGCGCTGGTCGGAGACCCGGAAGTAGCGGATCTCCTCGACATCATCGCCCCAGAACTCCACACGCAGGGGGTGCTCCTCGGTCGACGGGAACACGTCGAGGATGCCGCCACGGATCGCGAACTGCCCGCGCTTCTCCACCAGGTCCGTGGAGGTGTAGCCGATGGTGACCAGCGCCTCGGCCACGTCGTCGTGGGCAATCTCGTCGCCGGCCCGGACCACGACGGGCTGGAGGTCGCCCAAGCCACGCACGATCGGCTGCAGCAGCGCCCGGATCGGAGCCACGACGAGGTCGAGCGCGCCGGTGATCTCATCGTTGTCATCGGGGTGGGCAAGGCGGCGGAGGATCGCCAGCCTGCGCCCGACGGTGTCCGAGCTCGGACTCAGGCGCTCGTGCGGAAGGGTCTCCCAGGCCGGCATCACGGCCACACGACCCGGGCCCGTCAGGCTGCTCGCAGCCGCGGCCAGGTCCTCGGCCTGCCGGGTGGTCGCGGTGACCGCGAGCACGAGCCGGTGCCGAGCCATGCCGGCAGCAAGGAACGGCATCGCGGCGTCGGGGGTGAGCACCGCGCCGTGTGTTCCCTCGGCACGAGCGGCGCGCGCGAAGGCCGGGTCCTCGAGAAGCCCGTGCAACAGTCCAGACAGATCCATGGTTGTCCGATATTGTCCCACCCCGGCGGGGTCGCCCACGCCGAGGCGTTCGAGGCGCTCCGGCTCGCCTCGGGAAGGCCGTCACTACACTCCTGCGCATGGTCGATCAACTCCCCCAGGTGCCACCGCTGCCCCAGGACGCGATCTGCCTGCACATCGGGGTCCACAAGACCGGCACGACGGCCCTGCAGTCGGCACTCGCCCAGTCTCGCGACGACCTGGCCCGCGCCGGCGTGGCCTACCCGGGCAGGCGGACCGCCCATCACGGGGCCGCCACATCGGCCATCGGTCGTACCTGGGGGTGGCGGGGCCGGGGCGGCCAGGCGCCCAACCCCGCGGTGTTCGAGCGGCTCGCCCGACAGGCCCGCAACCATCCCGGGCGGGTGGTCATCAGCAGCGAGCAGTTCTGCGAGGCCGACGACGAGGCCGCCGCCCGGATCGTCGCAGGGCTGGGATCGGACCGCACGCATGTCGTGGTGGCCGTGCGCAGCCTGGGTCGGCTGCTGCCGTCCTCGTGGCAGCAGTACCTCAAGTACGGCCAGACCATGGCCTACGAGAAGTGGCTGCGCACCGTACTCGATCCCGACTACGACGGGCGGGTCACACCCACGTTCTGGCGCCGCAACGACCATGGACGGCTCGTCCGCCGGTGGGCCGATCTGCTCGGGCCTGACCGCGTCACGGTCCTCGTGGTCGACGACGTGGGGCCTGATGCCCTGTTCACCGCCATCGCCCAGATGCTCGACGTGCCCGCCGAGGTGCTGCTCTCCCGCCGCGATGACGCACCCAACAGGTCGATGACCGCCGCAGAGTCCGAGCTCCTGCGGCGGCTGAACCGCGCTCTGGCCAAGTCCCTGAGCTGGCAGGACTACGAGACGTTGGTGCGCGGCGGAGTCGCCGGCGCCCTGCAGTCACGCGAGCCGGACGCCGGCGAGCCGCGCCTGCACACCCCACAATGGGCGTTGGACGCTGCCACCGGCCGTGGCCAGCAGGCTGTGACCGCGATCCGTGAGTCCGGCGTGCAGGTTGTCGGCGACCTCGACGCCCTCGCCCGCCCGCTCCAGGCCTCCCCGCCCCTCCCACCCGGGACGCTCGGCGCACTGCCGATGGACGCCGCCCTGGCAGTGCTGGGCGACCAGGTGCGCAGCCAGGCCGGGACCGCTGGACAGTCCGTGGCTGGTCGTGCCCGGCAGGCGGCGAGCAGGGCCAAGTGGGCGGTGACCGGGGCGCTGTCCCGGCGCTGATCGGCTGCTACCCCCAACGGGCGGCAAGGACCTCGGCGATGGCCGGGTGGCAGATCAGGACCGGTCCGGCCTTGGGTGGCATCTGGTTGAACGGCTGGTCGGCGCCGAGCGGGATGAAGCCCGCCGCGACGGCACATGCCTGCGGTGCCGCCAGGTCCCACTCATTCAGCCCGCCCGGATGCAGGTACGCCTCAGCGCGCCCGGCCAGGACCTCGCCGACCTTCGCGCCCACGGACCCGACGTTGGCCGCCTCGATGCCGAGTGCGGTGATGCCCGCGGACTCGAGGCCCGCAGAGGCATCCTCGAGCAGCTGACTCAACCCGGCCGGCGGGCGCGAGCGCGACACGACGATCCGCAGCGGACGGTCGGCCGGCAGCGGCGGGATCGGGCGCGGCTCATCGGTGCGCCACAGCTCGCCGAGGGCCGGCACATCGACCACGGCGTCGGTCAGCCCGCCGCTGGCCCCGTCGCCGCGCTGCCAGAGCGCCACGTGCACGGCGAAGTCGGTCCGGCCCTGGGAGTACTCGTCGGTGCCGTCGAGGGGATCGATGATCCACACGCGGTCGGCAGTGAGCCGGGCGTCGGAGTCGGCGGCCTCCTCGGACAGGACCGCGTCGTCGGGGCGCTGGGACGTCAGCTGCTCGGCGAGGAGCGCCTGGGCCACCTGGTCCCCGGCGTCCTTGAGCTCCAGGCGCCGCTGCTCCGTGTCGACGGGGCCGAATCCGGCGCGGAGGTCGAGCAGGGCGCGACCGGCCTGCTGGGCGATGTCGGCAGCGAGCGCTGCATCTGTGGGCACGGGGGAATCCTGCCACGGAAGCCGACCCCGAGGGGTGCGGGCCCGCGAGCTCAGGTGCGGGCCCCGCGAGCGCCCGTGCAGGCAGCCGCGAGCGGCCCTCAGCGGTTGAAGGCGTTCTGCGCCTCGGGCAGGCCCTGGCGGACCAGCACCTCGGTGGCGTCCACGGCATCGCCGAGCAGGAGGTCCACCTCGGCCCGCTCGGACCCGGCGAACGGCCTCAGCACGAAGTCGGCGGGGTCCTGACGACCGGGCGGTCGCCCGACGCCCAGGCGAATCCGGAGGAAATCACCGCTGCCCAGCGACCGGCGCAGCGATCGCAGGCCGTTGTGGCCGTTGTCGCCGCCGCCCTGCTTGATCCGCAGCCCGCCGAGGGGCAGGTCGAGCTCATCGTGCAGGACTACGAGCTGGTCGAGGGGGACCTTGAAGAAACCCATCAGGCACGCCACCGGGCCGCCGGACTCGTTCATGTACCCGCGGGATCGGCCGGCGACGATTCGGGTCGCCCCGTGGCCGAGCGGACCCAGCCGACCCTCGTACACCTCGGCGCGACAGCGTCGATGGTGGGACAGCCCGCCACCCCCAGCGGCCACCAGGGCCTCGACGGCCATGGCGCCGATGTTGTGCCTGGTTGCGGCGTACTGGGGTCCGGGGTTGCCCAGCCCCACGACCAGCCAGGGGGCGTCGGACACCGTCAGGTCACTCGGTGTCGTCGGATGCCTCGACCGACTCGATCGTGTCGATGCCGGCGGCCTCAGCCTCATCAGCAGCCTCTTGCTCGGCAGCCTCGGCCTGGGCGTCCTCAAGCGCGTGGCGGTCCTCGAGGGCCTGTGCGATGGCGGCAGCGCCTGCAGCCTCCGGATCCTGGCCGTTGGCGATGGCCTCCTCGATCGCGGCGACGGCCGCGGACACGTCCACTCCGGCTTCCTCGGCGGCGGTCTCCGCGGTCGCGATCGCGGCGGCGGCCGCGGCACGGGACTGGGCCTCGGCCTTGTCGATCACGACGAGGTCAACATGCTCGAGGACCTGACGGACGACGTCGCGCTGGACGTCGCGCGGGGCGCAGACGTACTCGTCGGCATCGACGGTCAGGGCTAGGACGATTCGAGGCTTGCGCAGCGCCTGGGCCAGGTCGTGGCCGTCGAGGGCGACATGCACCGGAGCGGTGCCGCGACCGTAGATGACTGCGGGGATCAGGCCAGTGCGACGAAGACGGCGGGCAGCGCCCTTGCCGAAGTCGGTGCGCAGGACGCCGGACATGTGAACCTGGGTGTCGGACACGACACAACTCCTCGAGATGTGGGGCAATGGTCCTTCGGCTGGAGGGAGGACCCGCCACCACGTCGATCACGGTGATTCCGCACTTCGCACGCAGCGGGACACCCTCGCCGAGGAATGGCCAGAGTCTACCGTCGCCCGGACCCCCGGACCAAACGCACGGATCGGTCCTGGTCCGCCGGCCTGGCGCGCGCCAGCCGGTGGCCCATGGAGGGCTCCGTCAGTGGGCCGGATCGCCGTTCGGAGTCGGGTCGAACAGGCGGGTCACCGAGCCGTCGGTGAACACCTCCTTGATCGCCGTGGCCAGTAGCGGTGCGATCGGCAGCACCGTGAGCTTGTCGAGGTCGACGTCGATCGGCAGGCTGTCGGTCACGACCACCTCGGAGATGGGCGAGTCAGCCAGTCGCTCGGGCGCCGGGTCAGACAGGATCCCGTGGGTCGCGGCCACCACGACCTCCTTGGCCCCCTGCTCGAGCAGGGTCTCGGCGGCCTTGACGATCGTCCCGCCTGTGTCGATCATGTCGTCAACCACGACACAGACCCGACCCTCGACGTCACCGACCACCTCCGTGACCTTGACCTGGTTGGGCACATCGGGGTCGCGGCGCTTGTGGATGATCGCCAATGGCGCACCGAGAACATCGGTCCACCGCTCGGCGACGCGAACCCGGCCGGCGTCCGGGGAGACCACCGTGATCGGCTGGCCCGCGAGGCGCTCCTGGATGTGGTCGGCGAGCAGCGGCAGCGCGAAGAGGTGGTCCACCGGCCCGTCGAAGAAGCCCTGGATCTGGGCGGTGTGCAGGTCCACGGTGATCATCCGGTCGGCACCGGCGGTCTTGAACAGGTCGGCCATGAGGCGGGCGCTGATCGGCTCCCGGCCGCGATGCTTCTTGTCCTGGCGGGCGTACCCGTAGAAGGGCACCACAACGGTGATCCGCTTCGCTGAGGCCCGCTTGAGCGCGTCGACCATGAGCAGCTGCTCCATGATCCACTGGTTGATCGGGGCGGTATGGGCCTGGATGACGAACGCATCAGCCCCGCGCACCGACTCCTTGAAGCGGACGAAGATCTCGCCGTTGGCGAAGTCGTAGGCCGCCGTCGGCGTCAACGGCACGTCCAACTCGGCCGCCACTGCCTCAGCGAGCACGGGATGGCTGCGGCCGCCGAAGAGCATGAGGTGCTTCTTTGGCTTGGTCTTCATCTTCGGTGGGGCCATGGGAAGTCCTCCTGAGGGGGTCACCGGGGCCCATCGTTGCCGATGCCAGGCCCGGAACCAACACCGACCCCGATGTTGGTCGCGGAGTCACCCAATCGCACCCGCCAGCAGCGGACGCACATGGGGTCGTAGGTGACCGTCGCCTGGTTCCCGCCGGTCCGGGCGACGTCACCGATGACCACGGTGTCGCCGGTAGCGGTGAGCCGGCCGTCGACGAATCGGGCGTTGATCACCGCGGGGCGCTCGCACGCCGCGCAGCGCGGTTCGATGGCCATCGGGGCGACCTTGTCCGCCAGCTCGAGCAGCCGCCGGGCCCCGTCGAACAGTGCGGAGGAGAAGTCCGTGCGCAGGCCGAAGCAGATCACCTCGGTGCCGGCGGCACTCATCGAGGCCAGCACATCGACGTCATCAGCCGTGAGGAACTGGGCCTCGTCGATCACGACTGTGTTGGCGCCGTTGAACAGCTCCGCGCGGACCGCCCCCGGCTGGAGCTGGATCGCCTGGGCAGCCATGCCCGTGCGGGAGGTCACAGTGTCGGTGGACCGATCCATGGTCGTGGCCAGGACGGCGCGGTTCGGGTGCGACGCGGCATCCGGGCGGTGCTTCTCATGTGCGGTCATGAGGGCGAAGGCCGACTTGCCCGATCCCATCACGCCGAAGTGGAACGCCAGCACGGCTCACTCCCGCCCGGCGTCGGTCGGACCGGCCGGAGACACCTGCGGGGCCTGGCCGTCGGCTTCGGCCCGCGCACGAGCCACTGCCTGGGCCGCCGTGGCTGCATCAGCCGATGCCGTGCCCGCGCGGCGGCTGAGCACCCAGTCGGAGACCGTGCGCTGTCGCGCGCGACCCAGCCCGAGCGCTCCCGGCGGGACGTCCTCGGTGATCACCGAGCCGGCGGCCGTGTAGGCGCCATCACCGATGGTCACCGGAGCGACCAGCATCGTGTCGGACCCGATCCGGACCTCGTCGCCGACCACGGTGGCGTGCTTGGCGACACCGTCGTAGTTGACGAAGACAGTCGCCGCCCCGATGTTCGACCCCGTGCCGATGACGGCGTCGCCGACGTAGGACAGGTGCGGGACCTTGGAGCCGCTCCCCACCTGGGAGTTCTTCACCTCCACGTAGGCACCGACCTTGGCGCCCTCGCCCAGGACCGTGCCGGGCCGCAGGAACGTGAAGGGCCCCACGCTGGCACCCGGTCCGATCTGTGCGGCGGTGGCGTGCGTGCGGATCACGTGTGCGCCGGCACCGACCCGGCAGTCCACCAGGAGCGTGTCGGGACCGACCAGCGTGTCGGTGCCGACGGTCGTGGCTCCCCGCAGCAGGGTGCCCGGCTCCAGGGTCGCGTCCTGGCCGAGCTCGACGGTGACGTCGACCCAGGTGGTGGCCGGATCCACAACGGTGACCCCCGCGCGCATCCACCCCTCGATGACCCGGCTGTTGAGCTCGCGGCGCATGGCCGCGAGCTGGACCCGGTCGTTGACCCCCTCGGTCTGCCAGACGTCGTCGATGACCAGCGCCTCGACCCTGCCGCCGCCGGCACGGGCCAGCCCGAGCACGTCGGTCAGGTACAGCTCGCCCTGGTCGTTGTCGGGGCGCAGCTGGGCCAACGCATCAACCATCACCTGGCCGTCGAACGCGTAGATCCCGGAGTTGATCTCGTCGATGCCACGCTGGGCATCGGTGGCGTCGCGGTGCTCGACGATGCCGGCCACCGTGCCGTCGTCGGCACGCACGATCCGGCCGTAGCCCGTGGGATCGGCCACCCGGGCGCTGAGCACGGTCACCGCATTGCCGTCACGCTCGTGCTGGGCCACGAGGGCCGTGAGCGTCTCGCTGGTCAGGAGCGGGACGTCGCCGTAGGTGACCACGACGGTACCGCTGGCGACGTCGCCGGCGGCCGCCAGGGCGCACTGCACCGCATGCCCGGTGCCCAGCTGCTCATCCTGAACGGCGGTCCGGGCATGTGGCGCGACCCTGCCCAGGTGCTCCACCACGGCGTCCCGGCCGTGCCCCACCACCACGACGAGCCGGTCGGCCGCCAGGATGTCCGCAGCCGCAACGGCATGCCCGACGAGGCTGCGGCCGCCGATCTCGTGGAGCACCTTGGGGGTGGTTGAGCGCATCCGCTTGCCCTCCCCGGCGGCGAGGACGATGACGGCGCTGACATGTGCGGCGGAATCGGTCACAGGGGGCCCTTCGGTCGGTCATGGACTCACTTGTCTGGCTCCCGGTGAGGGACTCGAACCCCCATTGAGTGCTCCAAAGGCACCTGTCCTGCCGTTGAACGAACCGGGAACGGCGGTGGCTCAAGCCTACGCGCACGGTCCGGGTGAGAATGGACCATGGCCGCCAGCACACAGCCCACCCGGGGTCGGGTCCGCATGAGCGCACTCGAGCGACGCGCCCAGCTGATCGAGGTCAGCCGGGGGATATTCGCCGAGCGCGGTTTCGATGCGGCGAGCATCGAGGAGATCGCGGCGGCCGCGGCCATCTCCAAGCCCGTGGTGTACGAGCACTTCGGCGACAAGGACAGCCTCTACGCGATCGTCGTCGACCGGGAGATGACCCTGCTGATGTCGATGATGACCGAGTCGCTGACCTCCGACCGACCCCGGGTCCTCCTCGAGCAGGCGGCCACCGCGCTGTTCGACTACATCGATGCCCACACCGACGGCTTTCGGGTCCTGCTGCGCCCGCACCCGCGCGGTGACCAGCGGGGCGGCACGTTCGGCACCGTGATGCGCGAGGTCGCCGACCACCTGACCGATCGGCTGGTCGTCGTGTGCACCCACTACGGCTACCCGGTCGCGCTGGCGCCCATGTACGCCCACATGCTCGTCGGGATGGTCGCGCTGACCGGTGAGTGGTGGGCCGAGGTGCGCGAACCCAGCAAGGAGGCAGTCATCACGCAGGTCGTCAACATGGCGTGGAACGGGGTCTCGGGGTTGGAGATGGACCCCGGCATGGTCACCCGGGAGCAGGCATGACCTCCGTGCAGCCACCGGCGACGGGACCGGGCGACTCATCCGGCCCGGCCGCCGCGCCGCACGGCGGGGACGCAGCCGAGGTTCGCGGCGACGACGTGGACCAGGTGATCGCCGCCTGGTCACGGCAGCGCCCTGACCTCGACGCCGCACCCCTGGCCGTGCTGTCGCGGGTCAGCCGCCTGGCGCGGCGCCTGGACCGCGCACGGGACCTGGCCTTCGCGACCCACGAGCTCGCTGTATGGGAGTTCGACGTGCTGGTCGCACTGCGCAGGACCGGTCCCCCCTATCGGCTCACCCCCGGGCAACTGCTGGCCGAGACCCTGGTTACCAGTGGCACGATGACAAATCGGATCGACCGGCTCGCCGAGCGCGGCCTCGTGGTGCGTGAGCCTGTGGCCGACGACCGGCGCGGCACCTGGGTCGCACTGACCGACGAGGGCCGGCACCGAGTCGACGGCGCGTTCAGCGACCTGCTGGCCGAGGAACGAGAGCTGCTGGCCATCCTGCCCGCGCAGGACCAGGCCGAGCTGGCCGCCAACCTCCGCCGACTGCTCCTGCAGTTTGAGTCCCCCGGCGGCTGACCCTCACCACGCGTTCGCCCTCCCTCATGGGCTTCATCCTCCCGGAATTCGTGGAGGGCGAACGGAATCCCGAGGGCGAAGGGCATGGGCCACGCTGGGCGTCAGCCCTCGAGGGCTTCGCTGAGCTCCAGCCAGCGCTCCTCGAGCTGGGTGTGCTCGGCGGTGAGCGCCTGGTCCTCTCCGGAGAGCTCGAGCAGCCGCTCGTGATCGGTGTGCGCGTCGGCCATCTGATCGTGCAGCGACACCCGTCGGGCCTCGATGCGGGCCATCCGCCCCTCGACCCGGCCGACCTCCTTGCGAGCGGCGTGGGCCGCCGCCCCGCTCAACCCCGATGCGCTCCCAAGCGTCCCTGCGGCAGCGGCCGGGTTGGGGCCGGCTGCTGTCCTGCCGGCGCTGCCCGCCCCCGCTGTGCCCTGCGAACCAGCGCCCCGCGTTGCCGTGGCTGCCCCTCCGGCACCGGTCGAGCGGAGGCTGCCCGAGGCCGAGGACCGCAGCTCGAGGTACTGCTCGACCCCACGTGGCAGGTGGCGCAACCGTCCGTCCCCGAGCAGCGCGTAGAGGTCGTCGCAGGTGCGCTCCAGGAAGTACCGGTCATGGCTGACCACAACCAAGGACCCGGGCCAGGAGTCCAGCACATCCTCGATGACGGCCAGCGTCTCCACGTCCAGATCGTTGGTGGGCTCGTCGAGCACGAGCAGGTTGGGCCCGCCGATCAGCAGCTTGAGCAGCTCGAGCCGACGCAGCTCGCCTCCGGAGAGGTCGCCGATCCGGGTCATCGCCTTCTCGCCCTTGAACCCGAAGTCCTCCAGGAGGTTACCGGCGGTCACCGTGCGTCCGCCGATCTCGACCTCACGCCGCAGGCGCTCCACGCTGGGCAGCACACGCTGTTCGGGGTCGCCCGCCACGATCGTCTGCGGGAGGGTGGCCGCGACCACGGTGGCCCCCGTGATCACGGTTCCTGCGTCCGGCTCTCGCTGTGCGGTGAGCAGCCGCACGAGGCTGGTCTTGCCGGCACCGTTCGGGCCGAGCAGGCCCACCCGATCGCCCGGACCGAGCTGCCAGGTCAGGTCCTCGACCAGGGTTCGCTCGTCGTCTGACTCGCCAGGACCGCCGGCCCCCGGCACACGGATCGCGACACCGTCGAGATCGACCACCTGACGACCGAGTCGGGCTGACGCGATCCGGCGCAGTGCGAGCTTGTCGCGCAGCTCGGGGACGTCGGCGATCAGTGCGTTCGCCGCGTCGATCCGGAACTGCGGCTTCGAGGTGCGGGCGGGCGGTCCGCGGCGCAGCCACGCCAGCTCCTTGCTGACCAGGTTGCGCCGCCGGGACTCCGCCACCGCCTCGCGCCGCTCGCGCTCGGCGCGGGCCAGCACCCACGCCGCGTAGCCGCCCTCGAAGCGGTTGACCGTGCCGCCAACGACCTCCCAGGTGGTGGTGGCCACCTCGTCGAGGAACCAGCGGTCATGCGTCACGACCGCCAGCGTCGCCGGACCGGTCGGCCCGGTCAGGAATCGGGCCAGCCACGTGACCGCCTCCAGGTCGAGGTGGTTGGTCGGCTCGTCGAGCAGCAGGACGTCACCGGGATCGATCAGCGCTCGGGCCAGCGCCAACCGGCGCCGCTCGCCACCGGACAGACCAACAAGAGGTGTGTCCAATCCCTGCGCGTACCCCTCCGCGCCGACGCCGCCGAGCAGGCCGGCGAGCACCGAGCGGATCCGGGGATCAGCTGCCCATTCATGTGCCGGGCGATCTCCCACCGTCACATCCCGCACGGTCCGGGCCCCGGCCGGCAGGTCGTCGGACTGCCCCACCATCACCACGCGGGCGTCGGCCGTTCGGATCACCCGACCGGAGTCCGGCTCAGCGGCTCCGGCGAACACACGGAACAGCGTCGACTTGCCGTCACCGTTGCGCCCCACGACCCCCACCCGCTGGCCCCGCTCGATGCCGAGCGAGACCCCCGCGAGGACCGCACGGGTCGCAAACACGACGTGCACGTCCTCAAGGGCAACGATGGGGGGCATGAGGCCCAAGGCTAGCCGCACACGCCGGTAGGGTCGGACGCACGGAACGCCCCACCACCCCGACCAGCCGCCCGCTGGCCCGACCGCAGGAGGATCACCAAGTGCCCCAGTTGCTCGTGGTTGAGCCGGTGTTCGCCGAGCGGCTGTGGGGCGGCTCGACGCTGCGCCAGTGGTTCGGCGGGGCGGTGCCCGAGGGCATCATCGGGGAGTGCTGGGCGGTCTCCGGGATGGACGGCATGAGCGGGACGATCCAGTCCGGCGCGCCAGAGGGCATGACCCTGCGGGATGCCTGGTCCGCCGGGCTGGTGACGGGCCACCCGGAGTCCGAGGACTTCCCGTTGCTGTGCAAGTTCCTCGACCCGCAGGACTGGTTGTCCGTGCAGGTCCACCCCGACGACGCCCAGGCCCGCGACCTCGAGGGCCAGCCGCGGGGCAAGTCGGAGTGCTGGCTGGTTGTGTCCTGCACCGATGACGCTGCGCTCATCCTGGGTCACACCGCGGACAGTGCCGAGGGTCTCCGGCAGGCACTTGCCCGTGGTTGCCTGATGGACCACCTCGTCACGGTCCCGGTGACCCAGGACGACTTCTTCATGGTGGACGCCGGCGAGGTCCACAGCGTGGGGCCCGGGATGCTGGTCTACGAGGTGCAGCAGAGCAGCGACATCACCTACCGGCTCTTCGACTTCGACCGGGTCGGGCCGGACGGCCAGCAGCGCGAGCTGCACGTGGACAAGGGCTTCTCCGTGGTACGGGCACCACACGATCCCGCTGCCGCCCGCACCGCCGGGCCGTGGGAGCAGATCCGACCCCGCGGCCGGACCCGCACGCTGGTCGAGCGGCCTGCGTTCCGGGTGCAGCGCTGGGAACTCCTGCACGAGGACTGCGACATCAGCACCCCGGGCTACCGGGTCCTGACCGTCATCGGAGGATGGGGAACGCTGACCACCGACTCCGAGTCCATGGAGCTCGGTCTGGGCACCAGCGTTGTGATCCCGGCCGGGACGGGCGCGGTCCGCCTCGCCGGCGACCTCATCGTCATCACGACCGACCCCGGCCCCGCAGCCGCCGGCTGACCCGCACCCCAGCCGGAGGTCACCGGCGGGGAGGTCAGGCCGTTCGGCCCACCACCCGAGCGCCGGGGGCCGCACCTGTGGTCGAGAAGACGGCACGGACCTGCTCGAGGCCGGCTGCTGTGGAGTGCACCCGAGCGGCGCCCGGGGGATCAGCCACGAGGAAGGCCACCGTCGGCCCGGACCCGGACACGATGGCACCGAGCGCACCAGCCGCGAGGCCCGCCTCCAGCACGTCGCGCAGTGTCGGGCGCAGCGTGAGGGCAGGTTCCTGCAGGTCGTTGTGCAGCGCATGCCCCAGCGCGCTGGCGTCACCGGCGATCAGCGCAGCGATCACTGCCTCGTCCGGCTGCGGCTCGGGAACGAGACGTCCCTCGACGAGCCGGTCGAACGTGGCGTACACCGCGGGGGTCGACAGACCCTGTGTGGCAGTGGCGAACACCCAGTGGAAGGACCCCCGGACCATCAGCGGGCTGAGCAGCTCGCCGCGTCCCATGCCCAGCGCGGTGCCGCCCATCAGGCTGAAGGGCACGTCGGATCCCAGGTCGAGCGCGACCCGGGCCAGGTCGTCGCGGTCCAGCGGAGCACCCCAGAGATCGTTGAGCGCGACGAGTGCAGCGGCGCAGTCGGCCGACCCACCGGCCATCCCCCCGGCCACGGGCACCCCCTTGGCGATCGACACCGCCACGTCCGGGTCGGGTCGACCGAGCTCGGCCGCCAGCCGCTCGGCGGCGCGCCACACGAGGTTGCTGGAGTCGCGCGGCACCTCATCGGCCTGCAGCCCGGTCACCTCGTCGATGACGATGCCCGACCCGGCGGGGCTTGCCGCGACCGTGACCTCCTCATGCATGGCAACGGCGTGGAACACGCTGGCCAGGGGGTGGAAGCCATCGTCGCGCACGGCCCCGACCGACAACTGGATGTTGACCTTCCCCGGAGCCCGGGCGGTCACGGAGGCGCTCACAGATTCAGAGTAGTTGGCCGCCACCTTCGCTGCGATCCCGTCGAGTGGAGTCCCGGGGCGAGGCAGCGGTTGGCCCTCCGGGCGCTCAGGATCCGCTGACCGCCGCCAGCTCCCGCCGGGCCGCGGCGAGCGCCGCGAACTGGGACACGTCGAGGGCCTCGCCCCGGGCCGTTGGGTCCACTCCCGCTGACTCCAGCACAGCCCGCGCACGATCGGCACCCCCGGCCCAGCCGGCCAGCGCGGAGCGCAGCATCTTGCGGCGCTGGCCGAACGCCGCGTCGACAGCGGCGAACACATCCGCCCGTTCGACGTCCACACGCGGGGGCGCGGTCCGGATGACCTCGACCAGACCGGAGTCGACGTTCGGCACTGGCCAGAACACGTTGCGCCCGACGTGGCCGGCCTGCCGGACGTCACCGAACCAGCGGGCCTTGACCGACGGCACGCCGTACACCCGCGACCCGGGGTCAGCCGCCAGCCGCTGGGCCACCTCACGCTGCACCATGACCAGCGCCCGCTCAATCGTTGGGAATGCCGCGAGCAGGTGCAGCAGGACGGGAACGCTGATGTTGTACGGGAGGTTGGCGACCAGGGCGGTCGGCGCCACGGGCAGGTCGGTGATCCGCAGCGCGTCAGCGGCGACGACGGTCAGCTTGGGCGACGCTGCGGGCACTCGCTCGGCCACCGTCGCCGGCAGCTGCCCAGCCAGCGTGGGATCCACCTCGACGGCGACGACGGCACGGACCCGGTCGAGCAGCGCCAGGGTGAGGGACCCGAGGCCGGGCCCCACTTCGAGCACCACGTCGGCCGGGCCGACGCCTGAGACCCGCACGATCCTGCGCACGGTGTTCGGGTCGATGACGAAGTTCTGGCCGAGGGTCTTGGTCGGGTGCAGGTCGAGGGTGCCGGCCAGCGCACGGATCTCCGCAGGGCCGAGGAGGTGGGCGTCCCCGTCAGGGCCGGCCACGTCCCCGCCAGGGGTGGCCCGGTCAGGGCCGAGGAGGTGGGCGTCCCCGTCAGGGGTGGCCCGGTCACCGGAACCCACACCGGTGGGACCGGGGCCGGGGTCCGAGCCGGCCGGACCCGGCAGGGTCACGCCCAGTCCCCGAAGGCCCGGACGGTGTTGGCGTACAGGTCGTCGCAGAGAGCGTCGACGTCATCGCCGCGCAGCTCGGCCAGCCGGCGCACCGTCAGCGGCACCAGATAGCTCGCGTTGATCCGCCCGCGGTGCGGCATGGGCGTGAGGAACGGCGCATCGGTCTCGACCAGGATCCGGTCCCGGGGCACGACCGGAGCGGCCTCGTGCAGGTCGCGGGCGTTGGAGAACGTCACGGTCCCGGAGAAGGACACGTACCAGCCATGGTCAGCAGCCACCCGGGCCAGCCCCGCGTCGCCGGAGAAGCAGTGGAAGATGACGACGTCCGGCAGGCCATCACCGGCCAGTTCGTCGAGCAGGATGCGCACAAGGTCGTCGTGGGAGTCCCGGTCGTGGATCACCAGGGCACGGCCCAGCCGGCGGGCCATGTCAATGTGAGCCCGGAACGACTGCTCCTGGATCAGCCACGCCTCCGGCTCACGGGTCCGGTAGTAGTCCAGGCCCGTCTCGCCGATGCCGCGCACGCGCGGCGAACCGACGGCGAGCGCCTCGACAGTGGCGACGGCCGCGTCGAGCTCCCCCTGGGCGGCGAGCCGAGGGGCCTCGTTCGGGTGGATCCCGATTGCGGCGACGATCCCCGGATGCGCCTCGGCCATCTCGACCGCCGCGCGCACGTCGCGGATCGAGCAACCGACCTGGACGATGCCGGTCACGTTCACCGACGCGGCGGCCTGAAGCGCATCCTGCGGGCTCAGGATGTCCTCGCCCTGACCGCGCATGTCGATGTGGCAGTGCGAGTCGATCACCGGCCTCGACAGGGGCTCAGGCAGGGGCGGGCGCCGGGAATCGGCGGCGAGGTCAGGCACTGGCCGTGACCTCCTCGGGCAGGCGGGGGAACAGCGCAGCCCCCTTGGTCACCGTGACCCCGGCCGGAAGCTGGCCCCAGCGGCTCACATCCTCAATGGGCTGCTCGCCGATCGGGCCCAGCCCCTCAGCTGCACCGATCGACTCCCACAGGGCCCCCATCGCACGAGGCATGACGGCGTTGTGCAGCACGGCGATCGCCCGCAGGGACTCACACGTCGTGTAGAGGACGGTGGCCAGCCGCTCGCGGGCGGCCGGGTCATCGGTGCGCTTGGCCAGGACCCACGGCTGCTGCTCGGTGACGTAGAGGTTCACCGCGTCGACGAAGGTCCGCACCGCGCCGATCCCGCCGGTGAAGTCCAGCTTCGAGTAGGCGCCGTCGGCGTCCTGCACGGCGGTCAGCAGGTCGTCGGCAAGGGCGAGATCGGCGTTTGCGAAGGCCCCCGGCTGGGGAAGCGTCCCGTCGAAGTACTTGCCCACCATGGCCGTGGCCCGGGATCCGAGGTTGCCCAAGCCGTTGGCCAGCTCCGAGGTGTAGCGGGCGGTCATATCCTCCCAGGAGAACGAGCCGTCCTGCCCGAACTGGATCGCACGCAGGAAGTAGTAGCGGAAGGCGTCGACGCCGAAGTGGTCGATGATCTGCTCGGGGGCGATGCCGGTGAGCTTGCTCTTGCTCATCTTCTCGCCGCCGACGAGCAGCCAGCCGTGGGCGTAGACCTGTCCGGGAAGGGGCAGCCCCGCGGCCATGAGCATCGCCGGCCAGATGACGGCGTGGAAGCGCAGGATGTCCTTGCCGACCAGGTGGATGTCCGCCGGCCACGTGGTGGCGAACTTCCTGGCCCCCGACGAGGGCGGCTCGTCGCCGAGGCCCACGGCGGTCGCGTAGTTGAGCAGGGCGTCGAACCAGACGTAGACGACCTGCGAGGTGTCCCACGGGACCGGGATGCCCCAGTCGAAGCTCGAGCGCGAGATCGACAGGTCCTGCAGTCCACCGCGGATGAACGACACCACCTCGTTGTACGCGCTCTGCGGGGCAACGGCACTCGGGTGGTCCGCGTAGTGCTCCAGCAGGGCGTCGGTGAAGCCCGAGAGCCTGAAGAACCAGTTCGTCTCCTTCACGATCTCCACCGGACGGCTGTGGACGGGGCAGAGCAGCTCGCCATCGACGTCGCCCGTGCCGGGCACCAGGTCACCGGCGAGCTTGAACTCCTCGCAGCCGACGCAGTAGGGGCCCTCGTAGTCCCCGGAGTAGATGTGCCCGGCGTCCTTGAGCATCGTCAGGAACTTCTGCACCCGGACTTCATGGCGTCGTTCGGTGGTCCGGATGAAGTCGTCGTTGGAGACATCGAGCGTCTCCAGCACGGGCTTCCAGTGCTCGGCCACGAGCCGGTCCGCCCACTGCTGGGGGGTGACCCCGGCGGCCTCGGCTGTGCGCAGGACCTTCTCGCCGTGCTCGTCGGTACCGGTGAGGAACCAGACGCTCTCGCCCCGTTGACGGTGCCACCGGCAGATCGCGTCGGCCGCCACGGTCGTGTAGGCGTGCCCGATGTGTGGGGCGTCGTTGACGTAGTAGATGGGCGTGGTGACGTAGAACGCCTCGCGGCTCGGACTCATGGGGGAGATTCTAGTTGGGCGCGCGCACCCCCACGGCCGTGCGTGGGTGCGGCACGATGGACCCATGCCCACCCCATCTGCTGAGGCCCCTGAGCCCGCCGAGGCTCCTGAGTCCGATGAGCTCCTCGCGCCCACGGCTCCGACCGCGGGCCCCCCGGGCACCGGGACGCTCGTGCTGGCCGGCACCCCCTTGGGCAATCCCGCCGACGCGTCGCCGCGGCTGGCCGCGCTGCTGAGCTCAGCGGACCTGGTGGCTGCCGAGGACACCCGGCGCCTGCGTCGACTGGCCTCCGACCTCGGGGTCGTGCGCGAAGGGCCGGTCATCTCGTTCTATGAGGACGTCGAACTGGACCGGCTGCCGCGTGTGCTGGAGGTCCTGGCCGCGGGCGGCACGGTCGCCCTCGTCACGGATGCAGGCATGCCGTCGGTGAGCGATCCGGGATTCCGGGCCACGCGGGCGGCGGTCGACGCCGGACACCGCGTCACGGCACTGCCCGGGCCGTCCGCGGTCACGACAGCGCTGGCCGTGTCCGGCCTGCCGTGCGATCGGTTCTGCTTCGAGGGCTTCGTGCCACGCCGGCCCGCCGAGCGCCGGACGCGGCTGGCCGAACTCGCCGACGAGCCGCGCACCCAGGTGTACTTCGAGTCACCCCGCCGGCTCGCCTCGACGCTGACCGACATGGCCTCTGCCTACGGACCGGATCGTCCGGCTGCCGTTTGCCGGGAGCTGTCCAAGACCTACGAGGAGATCATCCGCGACGACCTCGCGGGGCTGGTCGCCTGGGCCGAGAACGGGGTCCGCGGCGAGATCACCTTGGTCGTGCAGGGCGCGACAGCGCCTGATCCCGGAACGCTCGACGCTGCCGGCCTGGCCGCGCAGGTCGGAGCGCTGGAGGCGCAGGGCATCGCCCGCAAGGAAGCGATCGCGGTGGTGGCGCGCAGCTCAGGAACTGCCAAGCGCGCTGTCTTCGATGCCGTCGTTGCGCACAAGTCGCGCGAGGCGTGAGGGCGGTTCAGACCCACGTGGGCATCCACATCCGCCAGTCCCACTGCTCGTAGGGCAGCACCTCGCCGGTCCAGACCGGCAGGAAGAACCAGGTCGCGGCGAGGACGAGCAGCAGGAAGGTGCCCACGGCCAGGATCCCCCACTTGCGCCGCACGACCGAGGCGTCCGGACCGCCCGCAATGCTGGCCAGAGAGATCGCGAGCATCCCCGCGAGGAAGGGAACCAGCAGGATCGCGTAGAACGTGAAGATCGTCCGGCCGTGGAAGATCAACCACGGCACCCAGCCCGCCAGGTACCCGACGAGCAGCGCTCCGCTGCGCCAGTCCCGTCCGGCGACGGCACGCCAGGCGTTGTGCAACAGCGCCAGCAACCCGGCCCACCAGATGATCGGGTTGCCCAGGGCCAGCACCTCCTCGGAGCATCGATCGGCACCACACGTCCCGGTGGGTGACTCGTAGTAGAACGACGTCGGCCGGGACATCACGGGCCACGACCACGCGCTGGACTTGTAGGCGTGGTCGGAGTCGAGGCCGACGTGGAACGACCATGCCGCACGGTGGTACTCGGCCAATGAGCGCAGGGCATCGGGGACGAACGGCAGGCCGCCCGGATTGGCCGCCGCCCAATCGCGGTCGTAGCCGCCGTCGGTGACCAACCATCCGGTCCACGTCGCGAGGTACGCAACGAACCCGACCCCCACAACGCTGACAAACGCCGGCAGCGCGTCGTGGGCCAGGACTCCACGCACGGGACGCGAGGCCCCGAGCTCACGGCGCAGCTGCAGGTCCCAGTAGACGGTGAGCAGCCCGAAGAGGGCGACGTACCACAGGCCGCTCCACTTGACCCCGCACGCCAGCCCCAGCGACACGCCCGCGGCGATCCGCCACGGTCGCACCCCGAACCCGGGCCCGAGGACGATCGGGTTGTCGTCCCAGAGCGTGCGCCAGCCCTCGGCCCGGCGGCGGACAGCGTCGCGGTCGAGCAGCAGGAACCCGAACGCCGCCAGGACGAGGAACATCAGGCTCATGTCCAGCAGCGCCGACCGGCTCATGACGATGTGCAGCCCGTCCAGCGCGACGAGCAGTCCGGCGATCGTGCCGACCACGTCGGACCGCGTGAGCCGACGGATGATCCGGGCCACCATGAGCACGCTGAGTGTGCCCAGGACGGCAACGCCGAAGCGCCACCCGAACGGGACCACGCCGAATGCCCACTCGCCCGTGGCGATCACCCATTTGCCCAGCGGGGGATGCACGACGAAGGCTGCCGTGTCCGTGAAGATGTCGAGCTGGTCCCATGGGGCGTCCTGCTCCAGGATCAGCTCATCTGCCCCCTCGATCGCCTGCCGCTCGTAGCCGAAGCGGAGCAGTGCCAGCGCGTCCTTCACGTAGTAGGTCTCGTCGAAGATGATCGCGTGCGGGCGGCCCAGGTTCACGAACCGGAGCACACCGGCCAACACCGTGACCAGCAGCGGGCCGATCCATCCGCGAAGCCCGGCCGAGGGCATCGGGCGGACCAGCGCGGTCCTGGCAGGGGCCGCCACGGCGGGGATCGGAGCAGACTCCACAGCGGCGGACACGGCGCAATGCTAGGACCGTCCGCGAACTCCTGCCGCACGCCCCGCCCAGCAGTTCACGGCGCCACGCGACTCTGCCCGCGCCCGAGCTACGCCAGCGTCAGGTCTCGGTGGACGCGGGCTCGGCCGCGGGAGCCTTCTTGGCCGGTGTCTTCTTGGCCGGTGCCTTCTTGGCAGGTGCCTTCTTGGCAGCAGCTTTCTTCGCCGGGGCCTTCTTCGCGGCAGCCTTCTTGGCCGGCGCCTTCTTCGCCGGCGCCCTCTTGGCCGCCTTCCGCGCGACCGGGGCAGCCGCGGCCGGCTCGTCGACGGGGGTTCCCGAGTGCGTCCCGATCACGGCGTGTGCCTCCGGATCGGCGATCGCCAGAACCTCGTCGAAGCCGGCGCGCAGGTACTCGAGGAAGGCGTCCGGGTCAGGGATCGCTCGAGTGTCGATGTTCACGCCCACGAAGGCGGTGCCGTTGTAGGTCATCAGGGCCACATTCGCTGCGGCACCACCCTTGGGGGCGAACGGCACGATGGCCTGGACCTCGGCGCCCGAGGAGAACAGAGTGATCGGCGGCCCCGGCACGTTGGTGATGGCGAGGTCACACCCCTTCATCATCCCTGACGCGACGGAGGTGGCCGCGCTCTGCGGCAGGGCGGTCAGCAAGCGGTAGATGGTATCGCTGACCACCAGCGCGGGCTCGGTGCGCGCCTGCATGAGGATCGGGGAGAGCCGCTTGATCCGAGTCTCGGCATCGCCGGAGTCAATCGGCATCGGGAAGCGCGCAGGCACCCAGCGGTTCCCCCCTGAGGTGTCACCGGATGTACGCATGTTCACCGGCATGTTGACCCGGACGTACTCGCAAGGTGAGTTGTGGGCCTCGTGATAGGCCGCAACACCGCCGCTGACCGCAGCCATGTACGTGTCGTTCAGAGTTGCCCCCACCTTCTTGGAGGCGGCCTTGAGGGGAGCGAAGGGAACCGTGATCACGTCCATGTGGACCGACAGCGACCGGCCGCGCATCAGGGGGCTCAGAGGCTCGTTGGCCGGCGCGAGCAGCCGCGAGGCTGACTGGGCGAACGCCGCCCCCGAGACGAACGACTCACCCGGGTCGGTGACCACTCGCTCCGCCAGGCCGACGGCATCTCCAGCGAGCGACTGGCCGCGCCGCACCGCCGCCTGGCCGGTGAACCTGACGCCGTTGACAACCCGCGCCGGCAACCCCAGGACTCCGCCCCTGGGCTCCGCGGGCATCGGGCCGAGGTCGGTGTTCGGATTCCGCGCGAGGTCGAACAGGCTGGCGGCCATGGCCATCCCACCGACGCCGTCGGTGATGGCGTGGTGCAGCTTGAGGATCACGGCGGATCGGGAACCGTCCCACCCCTGCACAAGTGCCATCTCCCACAGGGGTCGATCGCGGTCGAAGTCCTGCTCGCCCAGCTGCTCGGCGATACGCATCAACGGCCGGTCGGTCCCGTCCGCGGGCACGTTGTAGCGCCTCAGGTGGAACGTGATGTCGAAGTTCGGGTCGTACTCCCACCGCGGCGGGATCGGTGAGACGGGGTTGCCGATGACCCGCTGGCGCAGCTTCGGAACCGCCAGGCTCATCCGGGTGATCCGCTCGACCAGCAGGTCGACGTCCGGCTCCTCATCGAGGACGGTCATCGCCACGACCACGGACCTGAGGACCGGATCCTGCTCGACCCCCCACATCACGGCGTCGAAAGCACCCATCCGATCAAGCCTGGCGTCTGACATCCCTGTCTCCTCCCGCGTGGCGCGTATGCGTTGAGGCTATCGGCAGTCGCACCCGGATGCGCGAGCGCGACGAGGAGGGCGACCCCACCGTGCCAACGCCCCCAAGGCGCCAGCCCCAGGAGTCATGGAGGCCTGCTGATCTGTGGAGCTGAGGGGAGCCGTCGGTCACCCACCAGGGCGACCTCCTCCCGAGTCCCCACCCTGCTGCCACACACAGATCAGCAGGCCCCCCGGAACAACACCGGGAGGCCTGCTGAACTGTGGAGCTGAGGGGAGCCGTCGGTCGCCCACCAGGGCGACCTCCTCCCGAGTCCCCACCCTGCTGCCACACACAGATCAGCAGGCCCCCCGGAACAACACCGGGAGGCCTGCTGAACTGTGGAGCTGAGGGGAGCCGTCGGTCGCCCACCAGGGCGACCTCCTCCCGAGTCCCCACCCTGCTGCCACACACAGATCAGCAGGCCCCCCGGAACAACACCGGGAGGCCTGCTGATCTGTGGAGCTGAGGGGACTCGAACCCCTGACCCCCTCGATGCGAACGAGGTGCGCTACCAGCTGCGCTACAGCCCCTGGAACGTCCCTAGGGTACCCAGACCCAGCCTCGAGGACCAAACGGTTGTCCCGCTGTGACCGGGTCGGGGCGACCGGCAATGCCCGGCTACTCGTTGACGGCGCGCGGCCGGTAGAAGGGCGTCGAGGTGCCCTCTGCCTGCCAACCGCTGGACTGCTGGGCGAGGAACTCCTCGTCGCGCGATCGCGCCTCGGCTGCAGCCTGCTCGGCCTTGGCGCGGGCGATCGCCTCGGCCTTGGCAGCCGCCATCCGCTCGGTGCGTGCCCGCTGCTGCTGAGCCCGCTCCAGCATGGCCGCGGCTGTCCATGCACCCGGGGTCGTGGTGTCGATGACCCGGGGGAACTCGGCCGCGGCAGGCGCGGTGACGTAGGTCGGCAGCGTGGTCGGCCGGGCTTCCCACGTCTCGCCGGACGCGGGCCGTGCCACGGGGCGTCCCTGCGCGGGGGCGCTGACCGGGCGACTGACGGGCGCCGCGCTCCCGGCGTCGGTCCGCCGGCGGGTGGCGGCGCGGACCTGATGACGGGCGACGCCGACGAAGGCCACGATGAGTCCGGCGGGCGCGGCGAGCGCGACCGGCAGCAGCACACCGCCGGCGACCAGTCCGGCCACGATCAGGAACGAGGCGCCCAGGACCCCGAGAACGATCCGCCTGCGCTTGGCCGCCGATGCCGCGCTGGCGCGCGAACCCGCAGCTGGAGCCCTACCAGCGGCTGGGGCCGAGGGACGCTTGACCCGGAAGACCTCGGGGGCCGTCGCAGTCCGCCGGGGCTTGGCCTCCGCGTCGACGCCCTGCGCGGCCGGCAGCGGAATGCCGAGGAGTGAGTCACGCTGTGACAGCGCCTCCAGGCTCCGGCTGAACCGGTCGACCGAGCGCTCCGAGTCACGGTGATCGTGGCGCTTCAACCATGCCGGGACCAGGACCACAGCCCATACAACGATGATCCCCACATAGATCAGACCTGTCACGATCCGAAATCTATTGCCCCCTGGTCACCGGACCCGGGAAATCGGCTCCGCGAGGATTCGTGTCGCGCCGCGAGTGCCTCGGCAAGGCTGCCGGGGGCCTCGTCGGCGTTGAGGGCGAACACCTCGTGATCGCGCCAGCCACCATCGATGTGCAGGTAGGCCGGGCGTGGACCCTCGCTGCGGAACCCCAACTTCTCGACCACACGCAGGCTGGCCGCGTTCTCCGGCCTGATCACGATCTCGACCCGGTGCAGCTTCAGGGCCCCGAAGCAGTAGTCGCACGCCATCGCAACGGCCATCGGGGTCAGGCCCTGCCCAGCCACCCGTGAGTCGATCCAGTACCCGACCGATGCCGCACGCAGGGAGCCGAGGGTGATCCCAGCCACCGTCACCTGGCCGATGAGACGACCGTCGAGGGTCATCGCCCATGCCATGGTGCGCCCGGCGCGGGCCTCGGCCCGGAACCGGGTGACCATCTGCCCGTAGCTCGGGACCTCCTCGCCGGTCCCGGGCGGGACCGTGGCCTCCCACGGCGACAACCACTCAGCGTTGCGGGCGCGCAGCGCACGCCACGCGCGGGCATCGCGGCGGCGCAGCTCACGCAGCCGCAGCACCCCAGCCGGGGTGTGCCTGGTGAGGACCGGGAGTCGAACCATCAGGGGCGCCCGAGCGGCATCACCGAGACGGTCGCCCCCTCGGGAACCGCGCCGGTCCCCTCGGGCAGGACGATCAGGCTGTCGGCCAGGCGCAGTCCGACCAGACCCAGCTCGTCGACGGGCGTGATCAGGCGCTCCGCGGCTGAGCCGTGCAGGTGCCCGCGCAGGTAGGTGCGCAACTGCCCCTCTCCAGCCACGGCATGCGTCAGGCGGGCCGGGATCAACGGGCGGAAGACCTGTGGGTGGCCCAGCATCCGACGGATGACCGGCCGGACGAACACCTCGAAGGCGACGAACGCGCTGACCGGGTTGCCCGGCAGCGTGAAGATCGGGACGTGGTCCGGGCCGAGGTAGCCATGCCCCTGGGCCATCCCCGGGCTGATCGCGACCCGGGTGAACTCGACGGCCCCCAGCCGCGCGAGCACGTTCTTCATGGTGTCGTAGGTCCCGGCTGTCACTCCCCCGGTGGTGACGATCAGGTCGGACCGGACGAGCTGGTCCTCAAGGGTGTCCATCAGGGCTCGCTGCTCGTCGCGCACTGGTCCAGCCCGATAGGCCATGGCCCCCGCATCCTGGGCAGCCGCAGTCAGCATGTAGCCGGTGGAGTCGGTGATCAGGCCGGGGCTCATCGGTGCCCCGGGCTCGATGAGCTCAGTTCCCGTGCTCATCACGACCACCCGGGGGCGTGGTCGCACCGTCACCCGAGCCTGACCGACAGCAGCCAGCAGGGCGATCTCGCGGGCGCCGACCAGCGCCCCAGCGGGCAGCACGACCTCGCCCTGGTGGACCTCCTCACCGGCAACCCGGATCCCCGCACCGGCCTCGACCGCGCGGCGGACCGCGACGTTGGGCATCCCCCCATCGGTCCCGTCGACAGGCACGACGGCATCAGCGCGCGCGGGCAGTGGCGCCCCGGACCCGATCCGGATCGACTTCCCTGTGGCCAGTGGGTGGCTTGCCCGGTAGCCCGCTGGCACGTCGTCGGAGACCGGCAGCACGACGGGGGTCGCATCGCTGGCCGCGACCACGTCCGAGGCGATCACGGCGTAGCCGTCGGTCGCGGCGGCGTCGAACGGCGGCAGGGACCAGGGAGCCGTGACGGTCTCGGCCAACAGGCATCCACGGGAGTCGAGCAGCGAGACGTCGAGCGCCTCGAGCGCGTTGGTGTGGGCGAGGACCTCGGTCAACTGCTCGTCGACAGTGCGCACGCGCTCAGCCCTCCATCGATGCGGCGTAGTCACGCAGCCACCGCGAGAACTCCGGCCCGAGGTCGGGGCGCTCGCAGGCCATCGCGACGACGGCCTTCAGGTACGACAGCGTGTCACCCGTGTCGTGGCGACGCCCGCGGAAGACCACACCCCGCACACCCCCACCGCGGGCAGCGGGCATCACGGCGAGGCTCCGCAGCGCGTCCGTGAGCTGGATCTCCCCCTCGCGCCCCGGCGGGGTGGCCCCAAGGACGGCGAAGACCGCCGGATCCAGCACATAGCGCCCGATGATCCCCAGGTGGCTGGGGGCGTCGTCCGGCGCGGGCTTCTCGATCAGGTCCGCGAGGTCGACGACGTCGGGCTCCAGCGTGCTGCGCACGGAGACGCACCCGACCGCCGAGACACCCGCGGGGCTGACCTCCATCAGGGCGATCACCGACCCGCCGTAGCGCGCCCGCACATCGAGCAGGGCCGGCAGCACCGGGTCGCGCGCGTCGATGATGTCGTCGCCGAGCAGCACGACGAAGGCCTCGTTGCCGACGTGGGCAGCCGCCTGCAGCACCGCGTGGCCGAGTCCGAGCGGCCTGCCCTGGCGCACGTAGTGGACCCGGGCCAGCTCGGCGATCCGCCGGATCGCCGCGAGATGCTCGGTGTCACCCCGGTCCGCCAGCGCGTCCTCGAGGTCGGCCGTGACGTCGAAGTGGTCCTCGATGGATCGCTTCCCCGGCGCCGTGACGACCAGGACGTCGTCACACCCGGCCGTGACAGCCTCCTCGACCACGTACTGGATCGCCGGCTTGTCGACGATGGGGAGCATCTCCTTGGGCGTGGCCTTGGTCGCCGGGAGGAAGCGGGTGCCGAGGCCGGCCGCAGGGATGACTGCCTTGCGCACGCTCGCCCTCGTCGGCGTCGGCTCGATCAGCATCCTCATGGGGGCACGATAACCGGCGGGTCCCGTTGCCCCCCGACAGTGGGGCATGATCACGGCCATGGCAGATGCGAAGGCCGAGCTGCGCTCCAGGATACGTGCCGAGCGTGCCGCCGCCCGTCAGGCGCCGATTGCCGCCGCGGTCGCCGGTGGGCTGCTCAGCACCGCACACGCCGCCGGGCTCCTCGCACCCGGTGGTCGCCCCGGCCTGAGCCGGCCGCTCAACGTTGCGGCCTACATCTCCTCCCCCGGCGAGCCCGACGTGGGACCGATCCGGTCGTCCGTGCGCGAGGCCGGCGGACTTGTGCTGCTGCCGATCCCCGACAGCGACGGCCAGCTGGCGTGGGCGATGGACGATGGGCACTACCGGGCAGATGAACGACTCCCGGTTCAGGTTCCAGGTGGGGTGCCCCTCGGCAGCGGGCTCCGCACGCTCATCGCCCGGGGCGTGGACCTGCTCCTGGTGCCCGCACTGGCCGTCGACGAGTCCGGGACCCGCCTCGGGCAGGGCGGCGGGTACTACGACCGACTCCTCGCGGAGCTCAACGGGCGTGCCACGCCCACCGGGGAGAGCTCGACGACCACCCAGGCGGGAGGCCCACCGCCGCAGGTGCTCGTGGTGGCCGTGGTCCACGATGACGAGCTCCTGCCAGCCAGGGCGATCCCACGTGCGGCGCACGACCAACCGGTGGCGACCGTCCTGACGCCCACACGGCTCGTTCGGCTCCGCGAGTGACCCAGGTCGGGTGACGAGGCTGTCAGCTGGACTTCGGCACTGCCTTGCTCGCGGATGTGGACGACGCCGCGGACGTGGACTTCTCCGCGGAGCCGGACTTCCTGGCATCTGAGGAGCCAGACTTCTCCGCGCCTGAAGAGCCGGAGTCCGAGGATCCGGAGGAGCCCTCGGACCCACTCGACCCCGAGGCCGTCTTCGACTCGGACTTGTCCGACGTTGTCGGGCTGGCAGTCGACTTGCCTCGGCTGTCGGTGCGGTAGAAGCCACTGCCCTTGAAGACTACGCCGACGTTGCCGAAGACCTTGCGCAGGCGCCCGCCGTCGCATGACGGGCAGTCAGTCAGGGAGGGCTCATGGATCGACTGGACAACCTCAAGGGGGGTGTCGCAACTGGTGCACACGTACTCGTAGGTAGGCATATGCACCCTCCTCGGCGATGACGGCTGCGATTGACTCCCATTCTGGCACTCAACGCGCGTGAGTGCTAATCCACTCACCGCCCCGACAGCCTGCGGACACCACCCGGAGCCGGACCGCCAGCGCCTGTGGACGACCGCTGGGCCTTCAGGCCGTCGCGGCCTACTGTGCCCGTGACCGAGTGAGCCACGGGGCATCGGAGGGCACGGGATGGGGGCAGCGGTGGGCGGTGCTGATGGCAGAACACGCCGGGCTGATGCCCGACGTCTGCTGCGCCGGCATCGCCGGCTCCTGGCCGGCCTCGCGGCAGCGCTGTCGATCGGGGCGCTGGGTCTGGCCCTGCAACCACCCGCTGAGGCCACCCGGGCGGTGGTCGTGGTGGCCGCGGACCTCGCCGCGGGTCACGTCCTGGGTCCGGACGACCTGGCTGTCGCCGACGTCCCCAGCGCCGTGCTCCCGGGCAGTGTGCGCGCCCAGCCCGACCCGCTCGTCGGCCGAGCCCTGGCTGCCCCGATGGCCCGCGGTGAGGCGATCGCTGACCATCGGCTCGTACCCCGGCCGGCGTGGTCGGTCCCCGCCGGGACGCTGCCCATGCCCGTGCGGTTCGCCGACCACGGGGCGGCAGCCCTGCTGGAGGCGGGCCAGCGAGTGGATGTCGTGGCGGCCGCCGGGCCGGGCCTCGACGGTTCACCGACGAGCACCGCGTCGGCGGACGTGGTCGCCCACAACGTCCTGGTGCTCGCCGTGATCAACCCCGATCAGGGACCGGGGGGCATCCTCGACACTCCGGCGGCAGGTGCTGACGCGGGGCCGCTCGTGCTGCTGGCCGTCGACCAGCCGACTGCTCTGGGGCTGGCCGGGTCCCAGGCACGGGCGAACCTGACGTTCCTGATGCGGCCTGGCCCCAGCTAGCACCAACCCTCAGCTGGCAGCCCAGCACCGACGGACGGCTCGGCGCTGGCTGACGATCGGGAACGGCCGCCCGCCGGGCCCCTCGTGCAACGGTGATCCAGGGACCCAGTGGTGATCCACGGACCGTGCAGGCCGCAGGCTCGACCTACGCGTCCGGCCCGGACGCGGAGGTGCCGAACCCGCCGTCCGCCCGCTGCTCGGCCAGCAGGTCACGGATCTCGGTCAGCAGCACGACGTCCTCGGGGGTCTCGACCTCCTCAGGCTCCTGCGCAGTCCGCTCGCGAACCTTGTTCATCGGCAGGACGAAGACGAAGTAGACGACCAGCATGGTGATCAGGAACGAGACCAGGACGGCGAAGACCGCCCCGAGGTCGACGAAGGTGGCCGACTCACTCGTGCAGGGGGAGTCGCCGGCCCTGATGCAGAAGCCGAAGCCCGACGTGTCGGCTCCACCGATGGCGGCGAGCACGGGGGTGATGACGTAGTCGTTGAAGGCGACGACAACGGCGGTGAACGCAGCTCCGATGACGACCGCAACCGCGAGATCGATCACGTTGCCGCGCATCACGAATTCCTTGAAGCCCTGGATGACGCCGGTCTTCTCTGCGGACATGGATGACTCCTCGCTGGCGTGGGATCGGGACGCCACGGAGACTGGCAACGCAGCGCGGGGCCAGATTATGGGAGCCGATCGTTCGTCGCACTCCTGCCGGCCTCCGGGCGCGGCGTCCCGGAGGCGTCGGGGCCCCAGCGCCCAGTCAGCCCCCGTGGTGCGGAGGTCGCTGCGCCCGGTAGCGGGCCAGCCGCTCCGACTCGGACTCGGACGCCTCGCCCCACGACTCGGGCCGGTCCTCCACCGCCCGCCCGTCCAGCGGGTCGCCCAGCGACAACCGACGCGTCCCGCGGCGCGCGACTCCGGACCCGTCACCGGAAGGCCACGACTCCTGCGATGCGCCGTCCTCGTCGGGTCCGCCGTCCCCCGTGAGCGTGGCGTCCCCGTCGCGCTCGACGTTCACGCGCCGCACGGCGCGGCCATCACTGGGGGTCCCCCGGGTCAAGCTGCGCGAGGAATGCCTCCACCTGGGAGGCGATGTCGGAATCAGCGGCCAGGGTCTCCGCCCCGCCCATCGGCTCGCTCTCCCGACTCGCCATCAGTGAGTCGTACTGCTCCTCGAGGGTCGTGACCGCCTCCAGGTTCTCCGGATTGGACGCGATCTGCAGGGAGATGTCTGCGTCGGACTCATCGGCAGCGGCACGCAGAGCCTCCAGCGGGATCGCCATTCCCGTCGCCGAGGAGAGCGACTGCAGGAGCGCCTGGGCCCCCCGTGGGAACTCAGCCTGAACCAGGTAGTGCGGGACATGAGCGGCGAACCCCATCGCCGGCCGTTCCTGCTCTCCGAGCCGCAGTTCCAGCAGTGCTGCCAGGCTCCCGGGCACCTCCAGTGAGCCCACCCACGGCTGGGTCCCGACAGTCAGCGTCGGGTCGTTGGCGTGCACGGTGACGTTGATGGCCCGCGTGTGCGGCGATGGCCACGGGATGGCCTGCAGCCCGACCACGAGGCGGACTCCGAGCGCCTCGATGAGCCGGATGATCTCGTCACACACAGCACCCCACGAGGTGTCCGGCTCGGACCCGTGCAGGATCAGGAATCGCTCCCCGCGCTCGTCGACCGCTGCCTCAACCACCAGCTCGGGCATCGCCACCGACTCGTAGTGGTCGGAGTCGAAGACCGTCCGGGGCCGCCGACCGCGGTAGTCGTAGATGGAGTCGATGTCGAAGGAGGCGATCCGGGTGTGCTCGCAGCTCTCCAACAGGTGCTCGATGGCCAAGCGGCTCGCACCGCCGGCGTCCATGAACCCGGTCAGCCCGTGCACCAGCACCGGAGCACCGAGCTCCGGGCGATCAGGTTCCAACCGGTAGGACCCCACAGTCACGGAACCTCCTCGCATCGAGCCGGCGTCCAGTTCGCCGACAGTTCGTCAGTGCAAACGAGCCTACTGCCGCAGGGATTCCCTCGCCGCACAACCGCGACGGAAATGGGGGCGTGCCCCGGATGCAACGCCCGGTTGTCCAAGTGGTCGCTGATACTGTCGATCTGGCGCCCCGCGGTTGCGGGGCGGCGACCGGCGGGCTCCTCGTGCGGTGGTCGCCATGATCGATAGGAGGCCTGATGACCCCTCCGATCGGGGTGGGGCCCGACGGCGAGCCGCCGGACAACGGTACCCAGCCACCTCCCGCATCGGCCGTCGATGACGCCTACGCTGAGCGGGGACCCGAAGGGACGCCCGATCCCAGCGCGGACGACGCGCCCGAGGTCCCCGCAGAGGTGGAGCCCAAGCGGGGGCCCGTCTCCCGCCTCGTGCGGAACAAACGGTTCGTCAAGCTGGTCGGGGCAATCATCCTCTTCGCCCTGCTCTACTACGCACTCTTCGTCGTGCTTCCCCAGTCGATCGACTGGAGCGAGGTGTGGGCGGCACTGACTGCCCTCACCGCCGGAGAAGTGGTCGCCCTGGCTCTCTCCGGGGTCCTGGTCATGGTGCTGCTCGGCTGGGCGGCCAAGGCCTCCCTGCCGGGCCTGCGGCTCTACCAGGGCTTCGAGTCCTCGGCGACGGGCCAGATGACGGCATTCGTGATCCCACCCCCGGGGACTACGTGATCCGGTTCGCGATGTACCGGACCTATGGATTCACCGACGAACAGTCCGGGATCTCGGTCATCATCGCCCTGGTGCTGCGCTACATCGCCATCTTCACGATGCCGGTCTTCGGCCTGGCCGCGGTGCTCCTGGCCGGCGAGGGCCAGGAGAACACCGTGTGGTGGTTCCTCGGGTACACCGCCCTCCTCGGCGCGATCGTCTACCTGTTGCGCCGAGTCGTCCAGAGCGACGCGACTGCACGCGCGGTCGGGCGGGGGATCAGCAGGTTCGTCACCTGGGTGATGAACATCTTCAGCCGGACCCCATCGCAGGACCTGGAGCAGGAGGTCGTCGAATTCGGCCGACGGACCAGGGGGACGGCGGAGTCGAACCGGCGATCGCTGCTCGCCGCGAACCTCTCATGGGCGCTGAGCAATGCCCTCGTCCTGGGCCTGGCCCTTCGCTTCAGCGGCCTGGACACGTCCGTGCTCTCCGCCACCGAGATCCTGCTGGCCACGTCGCTGATCATGGTGGTCAACGTCCTGCCGATCCCGGGCATCAACGCCCTCATCGTCCCGCAGCTCTCGTCGATCCTGGGCCTCACGACCGAGACGGAGCAGTCAGAGCTCACTGCCGCACTGACCCTCTACCGGGTGACCACGTGGATCCTGCCGATGATGATCGGCGCCGTGATGTTCTTCGTCTGGCGCTACCGGGTGCGCAGGGACACCGTCACGACGGTCAACGAGGACGCTGACGACGACGCTGGTGCCGAGCCCGCGGGCCCCGACGGCCAGGAAGTCACGCGGCCCTCCGAGCAGTGAGCGCTCAGCGTGAGGCGGCCCGCCGGTAGCGCGTGACTCCCAGGGGAACGAACACCGCCAGGATGACCAGGCACCACAGGACCGATGACAGGACGGGGTTCTGCAGCGGCCAGTAGTCCGGCGGCACGTACCCCGCCGGCACGTTGCCGAAGAGCTCCCGCACCGCGGCCGCCACCGAGCTGATCGGGTTCCACGCGGCGATGGGCTGGAGCCAGGTGGGCATGGACTCCAGAGGCACGAACGCGTTGGAGAGGAACGTCAGGGGGAACAACCAGATCAGCCCGGCGGTCTGCGCGACCTCGACGCTTCGCACGGACAACCCGATGACAGCCCCGATCCAGAGGAACGCGTAGGCGAAGAACGCCAGCAGCGCGAAGCCACCCAGGACGCTCAACGCCGGTGCGTCCGTGCGCCATCCGACGAGCAGCCCAGTGAGCGCCATGGCTGCGGTCGTGACCCCGGCGAACGCCAGGTCGGCGAAGGTCCGCCCGGCCAGCACCGCAGATCGGGCCATGGGTAGGGAGCGGAACCGGTCGAACAGGCCCCGGGACAGATCATCGGCCATCGCGACGCAGGTCGTGGCGCAGGTGAAGGCAACGGTCTGTACGAAGATCCCGCCCATGAGGTAGTCGGTGTAGTCCCCGCCGCCGGGAACGGCGATCGCTCCGCCGAAGACGAAGGCGAACAGCAGCACGAACATGACCGACTGGATGATCCCGAACACGATGGAGTCCGGCTGGCGGCGCAAGCGGGTGAGGTTGCGCCTGGTGATCGTGCGGGTGTCCGACATCGATTGCGCGAGGTCGCTCATCAGTGTGCCTCCTGCTGCGAGTCCGATGGTTGGACGTCAGCCGTCGCGACTGGCCCTGACCCGGTGGCCCCGTCCGGCGGGGCGGGTCCGGTACCCGCTGGGCCGTCTGCCTCGGCGTGATGCCCAGTGAGCTGCAGGAAGACATCGTCGAGAGTGGGGCGCCGCAGGCCGATATCGAGGATCTCCACGTGCCGGTCGTCGAAGGCCCGCACGGCCTCGAGCAGGGTGGCCGCACCTCCCGACACCGGGGCCACGAGCTGGCGGGAATGCTCATCGGCATCGATCGCCCCAGTGGCCAGGGCCTCCAGGACGGCACGCGCGTCGGCCATCTGGCCGGCTGGCACGGTGACGGCCAGCCGCTCGCCCCCGACCTGAGCCTTGAGCTGGTCCGACGTCCCCCGGGCGATGACCCGGCCACGGTCAACAACAGCGATGGTGTCCGCCAACTTGTCCGCCTCGTCGAGGTACTGGGTGGTCAGCAGGACGGTCGTGCCCTTCGCGACGAGCCCCTCGATGACCTCCCACAGCCCGAGCCGGCTGCGGGGGTCCAGGCCCGTCGTGGGCTCGTCGAGGAAGATGATCGGCGGCCTGGCGACAAGGGCCCCGGCGAGGTCCAGGCGTCGCCGCATGCCCCCCGAGTAGGTCTTGGCCGGGCGGTCGGCAGCCTCCATGAGGTCGAACTCGGCCAGCAGCTCGGAGGCCCGCGCCCGCGCCTGCGCCATAGGCAGGTGGTACAGCCGGGCCACCATCTCGAGGTTCTCCCGTCCCGTCAGGTACTCGTCCACAGCCGAGTACTGGCCCGACAGTCCGATCGAGCGGCGCACCCCCTGCGGATCGGAGGCCACGTCGATCCCGTTGACGGTCGCCCGCCCCGCATCGGGAGCCATGAGGGTCGCCAGGATGCGCACTGTGGTTGTCTTGCCCGCCCCGTTCGGCCCGAGCAGGCCGAGGACCGACCCCGCGGGCACGTCGAGATCCACGCCGTCGAGAGCCCGGACCTCTCCAGATCGGCTCGGAAACACCTTGACAAGACTCTCCGCCGTGATCGCACCCATGTCCCGATCCAAGCGCAGCCGCACAAGACCCGCACGGCGAGACTCGCAGGTGGCATCGGCAGGGCCCTTCACGAACCCATATCGAGCCACTTCCCCTGCGTTATCTCGATCCGATATCCACACCCTGCTACCGTCCATTGACGCAGAGTCGATGTTTGGGGGGCCAGATGAGTCGCAGGGCGGACCCGGACAGCACTGGGCACAGCCATGTCCGGTTGCGTCGGGCCGTCATCGCCGCGACCGTCGCCGCCCTCGCCCTGAGTACCGTCGGGGGCCCGGCGCCCCGCTCGACAGCCCTCGCAGCGCCCGGCGAGCAGACCTGGGAGACCGGCGTGGTCGACCACGTGTCCGATGGGGACACGGTGGCCGTCGACGTGACCTGGGCCAGCAACCCGGCGCTGATCGCGCCGCCGCTGCCCGTGGACCCCACCATCCCACCGGCGCAGAGCTTCTGCGACGACCGCGCCGATGCCGACGGCACAATGCCCGACGACGGCGAGCTGGCAGATTGCCGCGTGCGCATGATCGGTGTCCAGGCCCCGGAGACCCCCAAGGGCGCCACGCCGGAGCAGTGCGGGGCCACTGCCGCAACTGATGCCCTCAGCTCGGTGCTGCCCAAGGGAACCCCCGTCCGCCTGCGATCGATCCGTGTCGACTCGCTGGACCATGGGCACTCCGGCGGTCGGCTGCTGCGCACGATCTTCTACCAGGACAGCGCGGGCACGTGGGTGGACGCCGCGCTGGCCGTGCTCAGCGCAGGCGGCTCGATGTGGTTCCCGTTCAACGCCGACGACCCCGCCTCGGCTGAGTCGGACCACAACCTCGAGTACCGGCGCATCGTGGACAACGCCATGGCAGGTCGCCGGGGTCTGTGGGGACCTGACCAGTGCGGCCCCTCGGCGCCGGCCAGCCTGCGGATGTGGGTCGTGTCGGACCCCATCGGCTCGGATGCGGGCACCGAGCACGTCGTCGTCGTCAATGACTCCAGCGCGGCGCTCGACGTCGGCGGCTGGTCCGTCCGCGACTCCTCGCTCGTCTGGCTCACCCTTCCCCCCGGGACGGTCATTCCGGCCGGCGACTTCATCCGCGTGTTCACGGGGTCCGGCACGCCCGGGACACCGACCCACCGGGACTTCCACTTCGGTGGCCCAAGCCTGGTCTTCGCCAACTGGGATCCGGCAGCCGGCTACTTCTTCGGCGACGCGGCCTACCTGCAGGACTCGCAGCCCGGGTACTCGCTGGGGAACATGCGGGCCTCCTTCCACTACCCGTGTGATCCGGCTGCCTGCTCGGATCCGCTCGTCGGAAGGGTCGTCTTCGGCGCCGTCGAGTACAACCCGAAGGGGCCGGACACCGCGGCCACGGAGTACGTCGAGTTCCGGAACACGACGACCGGGGCCATCGACCTCGGCGGGTACGCCTTCGGCCGCCAGGGCTCGCAGTACCCCTTCCCGCCTGGCACGACGATCGCTGCCGGGGCAACGCTTCGGCTGTCCATGGGTCAGGGGATCAACACCGCCGACACCCTGTACGTCGGCCGAGCCGCCAGCCTTCTGGCGAACACCGGAGATCAGCTCACTCTGGCCAACCTCGACCATGCCCCCGTCGACTGCCGCGCCTGGGGTGCGTTCACCTGCTCGGGCAAGCCGGTCAGTGGGCCCCTGACCGCCCCCGGCTCGGACCCCGCACCGACCGGCACCGTGGAACAGTCGATACCGACCGTGACCGCGAGCAAACCGGGCGCGCCCACCATGGTGAAGGTCCGCGCGAAGCACCGGCGGCTGAAGGTCCGCTGGGTGGCTCCGGAACAGCCCGGCACGTCCACGATCACGAAGTACCGGGCGAAGGCCTTCGTCCAGAAGAAGAAGAGGAAGAAGCTGAAGGCCCGGGCGAAGTGCACGGCACCGGCATCGAAACTCAAGTGCCGCACCAAGAAGCTGGTGAAGGGCAAGAAGTACGTGGTCAAGGTCCGGGCCCGGAACTCGGCGGGCTACGGCCCGTGGTCAGCACGGGTGAAGGTCCGCGCGAAGCGCTGAGGTGATCGCCCCCGCGACCCTGTCGACGCGGGTCCGATTGTCCGGGCCGTGACGTCACACGAACGGAACGGGGCGGAAACCGGGGCTGGCGTGTGCCGCCCATACACTTCGCCCCTGTGAACCCCAATCCCACGGCGCAGGCCGAGAACCCCGACCTGGCCGGCAATCCCGCCACCCACACCGACCTCCCCGCCTGGGACCGATGGTTCGAGCTGACCCGACGCGGGTCGACCCTCGGCACCGAGTTCCGGGGCGGGCTAGTGACCTTCTTCACGATGGCCTACATCGTGGTGCTCAACCCGCTGATCATCGGCACCGCGCAGGACATCAACGGCAGCTACATCGGTGGTGGGGACAACCCCGTCGTCGCGATCGGCCTGGTGGCCGGTGTCACGGCGCTGGTTGCCGGGCTGCTGAGCATCACGATGGGCGCACTCGGCCGGTTCCCCCTGGCCATCGCAGCCGGGCTGGGGCTCAACAGCTTCCTGGCCTACACGATCGCCCCACTCATGACGTGGCCGCAGGCGATGGGCCTGGTGGTGCTGGAGGGCCTGATCATCTTCGCCCTGGTCCTCACCGGCCTGCGGGTCAAGGTCTTCAGCGCGATCCCGGAGCCCCTGAAGTACGCGATCGGCGTCGGCATCGGACTGTTCATCGCCCTGATCGGGCTCGTTGACGCGGGGATCGTGCGCGCCGGAGTTCCGCTGATCAGCTTCGGAGTCAACGGAGCGCTGCGCGGGTGGCCCACGGTCGTGTTCGTGTTCGGCCTGCTGCTCATGATCATCCTGGTGACCAAGCGCGTCCGCGGCGCGATCCTGATCGGGATCCTGGCGACGGCCGCGCTGGCCATCGCGCTCGAGTCGGTCCTGGAGATCGGTCCGCTCAACGACGGGAACCCGGACACCGCGAACAACCCGGTCGGCTGGGCCCTGAACGTGCCACGCTTCCCGGACACGTGGTTCAGCACCCCGGACCTGAGTATCATCGGCCAGTTCTCGCTCACGGGTGCGTTCGCAGCCGTGGGTGTCGTCACCGCCTCGCTGTTCGTCTTCTCACTGCTGCTCACCGACTTCTTCGACACGATCGGCACGGCCACAGCCCTGGCCCACGAGGCCGAGCTCACCGACGAGGACGACAACATCCCGCACCTCGAGTCGATCCTGCTCGTGGACTCAGCCGCCGCAGCTGTCGGCGGCGCCGCGTCGGTGTCAAGCAACACCAGCTATATCGAGAGCGCGGCCGGCATCGGCGAGGGCGCGCGGACGGGTATCGCCGCGATCGTGGCCGGAATCCTGTTCCTGCTCGCGATGTTCGTCACCCCGCTGGTCTCGGTCATCCCCTACGAGGCGGCGACGCCCGCCCTGGTCATCGTGGGCTTCCTGATGATGACCCAGATCAGGCACATCCCGTTCGATGACTACACGATCGGCATCCCCGCCTTCCTCACGATCATCCTCATGCCGTTCACGTACTCGATCGCGAACGGGATCGGCGCGGGCATCGTCACCTACACGATCCTGCAGGTCGCCACGGGCAAGACCCGCCAGATCCCAGGGCTGCTGTGGATCGTCTCGGCGGCGTTCATGGTGTTCTTCGCCATCGACCCGGTCACGACACTGCTGGACTCCATCACTGGCTGATCGATCACCGGCTGGCTGGGATGATCGGTCCCGTGATCCGCGATGCCACGCTCGCCGACTCCGGGGCCATGTACCGGATCTGTCGATTGACCGGCGATGCGGGCGCCGACGCGACCCGGTCGCACACCGCACCGCACCTGCTCGGCGAGGTCTACGTGGGGCCCTACCTCAACGTGCTGCCTGCAGCCGCGCTGGTGGGCCTGGACGACTCCGGCAAGCCGATCGGATACGCCCTCGGTACCCCGGACAGCGCCGCATTCGCCGATGCCTGCGAGGCCCAGTGGTGGCCGGAGCTGCGGGCGCGGTACCCGCTCCGGGAGCTCGGGGTTGACCACCCGGACCTGACCCCACACGACCTGGCCCTGCTCGCCCACATCCACCACCCACCCATCGCAGCCCCCGATCTCGTCGAGCGGTTCAGTGCCCACCTGCACATCGACCTGCTGCCCCAGGCACAGGGGCGCGGGCTGGGCCGGGCGCTCATGGAGCAGCTGCTCGCTCGACTCCGTGCCGCCGGAGCCACCGGTGTGCACCTGGGAGTCGACCCGCGCAACACGTCAGCAGCGCGGTTCTACGAGCACCTAGGGTTCAGGCGATGGGGCGCCGAGCCGGACGTGGTGACCCTGGTGCTCCCGTTCGTGTGAGCCGTGCAGACTGTTGCTCCTCTGGAGTCGCGAACCCGCACCGTTCATCGAAGACGCGGGGCCGGGAACGGCGCTGCACCTCGGGTCCGAGCAGTTCTCGTTGACGATGGTCGAGGTGGGGGTCGCGCCGTTGCCGAACTCGGCGCACAATCGTGCTCATGGGCAATTGGGGTTCCTACTCCTTCCTCGAGGGGCCGCTGCTGGCAGTCGTGGCCATCGCAGCGCTGGGCCTTGTGGCCCGGTGGGCGAGCCGGAGCGGCACCTCCCTGATCGAGGCGCCTCCGCGACAGGGGAAGGCCGAGGAGTACGGCCTGATGATCCCCGTGGCCAGCCCGCGGACAGAGCGGGAGTCACGGGACGCCACCACCCGACTGGCCGCCGCCGGGGTGAGCTGCCGTGAGGTCGACACGACCGAGGGCCGACGGGTGATGGTCTGGGCCGACGACGTGGCCCAGGCCCGCGCCGTGCTCGACCCGCCACGCTGAGGCCCGGGCCGGGCCTCAGGATGCGGTGGCCACAGGCGCTGGCCCAGCGGGCCCCGGGTCGTCGGGAGCGGGCCCCGGGTCGTCGGGAGCGGGCCCGACCTCGTCGGGTTCGTCATCTGCCGACCCTCTGAACACCTGGGCGGCATACCGGACCACCACGTTGACCACCGCCAGGATCGGCACCGCGATCACCGCCCCGATGAGTCCGGCGATGGTCGAGCCAGCAGCGACCGCAAGCACGATCGCCAATGGGTGCAGGGCGACCATCCGACCCTGGATCAGGGGCTGCAGGACCTGACCCTCGAGCTGCTGGACGCCGATCACGATCGCCGTCACCAGAAGGGCGCTGGTGAGGCCCTGGGTGGCCAGCGCGATGAGCACCGCGACGAACCCCGAGAGCAGGGCGCCAACGATCGGGATGAACGCGCCGAAGAACACCAGGACCGCGATCGGACCAGCCAGCGGGACACCGACCAGGGCGACACCGACACCAATGCCGACTGCGTCGATCGCCGCAATCACGACCGTCCCGCGGGCATAGGCCGCGAGGGTCTGCCACGACAGGTGCCCTGCGGTGTCGATATGGCCCCGCACGCCGGTCGGGAACAGTGACACAGCCCACGCCCAGATCCGCGGGCCCTCATGGACGAAGAAGATGGTGGCGAAGAGGGTGATGCCCGCCCCAGCCAGGACCTCGACCGCGGTGGAGGCAGCCCCGAACGCAGAGGACGTCAGTCCACCACCGTCGCCGCCGACGCTGCCCAGCAGCTCCCTGACCCGGGCGCCGACGTCCTCCAACGACATGCCGAACGTCTCATCGACCCAGACCCGTACCGTCTCGACGCCCTCGGTGATCGCGGCCGTGAACTCAGAGGCCTGACCCAGCACGGCCCGCCCGACGAGGTACGCCAGCACTCCCAGGACGACTGCTGCACCGACCAGGACAATCGCGGTGGACAGGCCCCGCGGGACCCCCCACGCACGCAGGCGGCGCTCCGCCGGGGCCAGCAGGGCTGTCACCAGCAGGGCAACGAAGATCGCGACGAACAGCACCTCGAGGCGGATGACGACGAGGACCGCTGCAACAGAGACTGCGAGGATGACCAGGATGCGCCAGGACCACGCGGCCGCGGTCTGCAGACCCTGCGGGACCCGGTCCTGCGTGGTGCGGTCACTGGACATGCCCGACATCCTTGCGCAGCCTCGGCCGCTCGGAGCTCAGATCGGCCGTTCAGGCAGGGGTGTCGCGGACACGGCCACCGACCGTCGTCGCGGGGTTCGCCTGCGCATGGGGTTGCCTGGTCCGGCCGCCGTAGGCCCCCGCCGAGCCGGGGCAGCCCATCCGGCCCCATCACGGCACATCATTGGCATGATGCACACCGAAGGCCCTGCGGCCAGGCGATGAGCCACCAGAAGGGAAACACATGCCCGCCCCCATCCTGTCCCGGCGCGACCTCGACTTCCTCCTCCATGACTGGCTCGACGCAGAGTCGCTGACCGCACGCGACCGCTACGCCGAGCACTCACGCACGACCCTTTGACGCGGTCCTTGACCTCAGCGCAGGCCTGGCGACCGAGCACTTCCGGCCGCACAACAAGACGGCCGATGCGCACGAACCGCGGATCGGCACCGACGGCCGGGTCGAGATCATCCCCGAGGTGAAGGCTTCGCTCGACCTCCTCGCCGGGACCGAGCTCATTGCGGGAGGCTTCGACGAGTCGCTGGGCGGGATGCAGTTGCCCGTGACGGTGCTACGCGCGGCGATGGCCTGGTTCCAGGGCGCGAACGCGTGTACATCGGCCTACCCGTTCCTGACCATGGCCAATGCGAGCCTGCTCACCGCGCACGGAAGCGACGAGCAGATCACCACCTACGTCCCGCCGACGCTCGCGGGCCGCTTCTTCGGCACCATGTGCCTGTCCGAGCCACAGGCGGGATCCTCGCTCGCGGACATCACCACCGGGGCGGTGCCCCCGTCCCAACCCGTCCCCTTTCGGAATCGTAGGCGTAGTCGCCTGGTTGCCAAATGTCCAAGATGTCCTCTGCCGGTATGGGATGAGCCACGTGAGGGTGTGGTCCAGCGCACCGGACCGCGACGCCCGCTCGAACGTGCAGGTCGTGTGGGGCCACCCCGCCTACGACCATCGCCGCAGCTGACAGCGTTCCGGGCGCCGTCACCCTGATCTGACCCTGAGCCAACTGCGCAGGACAGCACCTGTGGGCGCACCGATGTCCGACCCCTTTGTCGCAAACGTGAGCGGCGCAACTCGAACCTGGGCTCTCCAATGCCACTGGCCATTCGGTTGCTGCTCAGCCCCCGACTCAAGGGTGGATCTCGCGCCTGTCCGGGCGGGATTGCGGAGGAGATCAGTACATGTGGGAATCGACCGTGACGTCGTCGACCTGAACCGTGGCGGGTTCTCCGTCGGCGTAGAGCCAGAGGCCAGCTTCTTGGAACGCCCCGCTGTTGTTGGTGGGATGGAACCCCTTGTCGACACAAGTAGCGACGACTCGACCATCCACGTAGCCGGTCAAGGTGGTCACGTTGTCCCAGTCGTGCCCGCCGCTCAGCGCGATATCGCCGGCTCGGACGTTGGTCAACGGAGACTGTGCCTGACACTCGACCCCGGGCCCAGTGATCCACGCTCCAGCCCCAGGAACCACGGCGAAGACGTAGTCTTCCCGTCAGTGCGACGCACATACACGCCGAATCCGTCTCGATCCCCCGCCTCGGTGAGCTCCATGTGGGCATCGATGCGCACCCTTTCGGCACTCCCCCAGGTCGGGGAAACCCCGACCGTCAAGGCCTTGCCACTGGTGCGGTTGGTCATCACGTATACGCCGTCGATCACGGCGGCACTTCCCTGCGGCTCTTCCCAGATATCGAAATTGCCAGCCCCTACGCTGAAGTCCTCCTCGTCGACAATGTGGTAGTCGTCCGGACCGATCTGCGCGAGAAGGCTGAGGACCACCAGGCCGTAGGCGGCGGCGGGGACGCCGACGAACACGAGCACCCAGAACCACCAGCGCGCAAGAAGGCGCTTGGGAGGTGCGGGCGACCCGCCCAGCTGCCCTGCGTTCGGTTGACCCGGCGGGTAGTAGTGCCCGTCGTTGGCCAGCCACCAGCCCGCGTCCCGCACCTCAGGGGGCGTGGGACCCCAGCGTTCACCGACCCACCCCGCGGCGACACCACGGGGCGGATCATCGCGGCCACGTTCGCCCTGCTCGCCGAGAACGGCCTGGCCCGCATCACGATGAGCGCGATCGCCACCCAGGCCGGCATCGCCCGCCAGACCCTCTACAACCACTTCCCCGACGTCGACAGCATCATCGCCGCCGCTATTGCCGAGCACCACCACGACGACCTACGCACCCTGACCGGCATGCTCGCCACCATCCCCACCGCCACCGGACGACTCGAGCACCTCGTCCGACACACCACCGTCGCCGCGGCCCAGCACGGCACCCAGCCCGCCCTGCACCACGGGCTCTCCCCATCAGCCCAGCACGCCGCTCGGGACTACGACGAACAGATCCGCGGCATCATCCGAGACACGCTCACCCACGGCCACCAGACCGGCCAGCTCGCCCCCGAGATCGACCCCGACCTGCACGCCGTCCTCGTCCACCACCTCCTCCACGGCGCCGCCGAGCTCGCCGCCACCCGACCCGACGCCCTCACCCGCATCACCGACACCACCATCCAACTCCTCCGCGCCGCCACCCCCTCAGCAAGGTGACGCCACCCCCATGGAAGGCCATCAGCCAGCCAGGAGGCGGGATCATCAAGGCCCCCCGAGCAGACCATCGACCGGCCGCCCCATCGCGGCGCCTACATGCGCACCGGCCCCGAGGCCCATACCAGGATTCAGGTTCGTCCGTGACCGCCAGATTGCCCAGTGGCGGCGGGTAGCAGTGCCCGCCCGGCGTCAACCAACCGACGACGACGGGAAAGGCGAAGCGCATGGCGTGAGTGTTCATCGGGGTCGATCCCCACAAGCTGTCGGCGACCATCGAGGTGGTCGACGACCGGGACCGTCTTGGCGACCGGGCGGTTCGCTACCGACAAGGCCGGCTACGCGGCCATGCGCCGACACGTCGCGGCCTATCCGGACCGGGTGTGGGCGGTCGAGGGCAGCAACGGCGCCGGCCGCCCACTGGCCCAACGGCTGCTGGCCGATGGGGAGGCGGTGGTGGACGTGCCGGCGAAGTTGTCGGCCCGGGCGCGGATGTTCGACACCGGCCACAACCGCAAGACCGACCCGCACGACGCGCGCGCGGTCGCCGTGGTCGCGGTGGACAGGTCACCGGTGCTGGGCGCGGTGCGGAACTCCTCCAGTCACCCGGAGTCGACATGCGGGCAAGGTGTGGCGGGCCTCTGCACAGTGGCACCGGTCAGCCGGAATGGCGGCCCCGCAACTGGCGAGGGCTACCGGTCGGCGCGATCCGAGGCGTTGTAGGCGATCTCCCCGGACCACCAGATCGAGATCTGCCACGTCCACGGCTCGCCGGGGTTCTCGGCAGTGAAACTGACGAACTCGGGGTAACTCGCTTCTCCGGTTTCGGTGAAGTCCCCCGCGGCGCTGTCGAAGCGTCCCGTCCCGCCTGCGAACTCGGCGGTGGCGGTCCACTCGGCCCACGTGTCACCGATCGTCAGTTCCACGAACTCCTCGCCTTCCGTGTATAGCGTGTCCCCATTGGCTGCGATTAGCTTCAGCCCGAAGTCGGAGAACGTGACTCCGCCAGTCTCCATGTCGTGGACGGCGCATCCCCAGTTCTTCCGCGTGACCTTGCCGACGTGCGACAGTACCCCGACCATCTCGCCCACCACCAGGGTGTCCGCCGGCTGCGAACAGGTGTAGGTCTGTCCGTCGACGACGAACGTCGACGTCGTCGCGGTCGGGAAGTTGTTCCACCCGTCCGCGGGGATCCGCATCTCGGTGCCCGCGAGGCTGCCCTTGATCGGCACCGGCCTCGCCGGTCCCGCATACGCGGGTGCAGCGAGCCCCAGGGTCAGCACCAGCACAACGCCAAGCAGCAGCGTGCGTGTCAACTTCCTCATGATCGACTCTCCTTCGTAGGTGGCACAGACAATGCGCGGGCGCGCATCGCCGCCACCTCCCAGAGCTATCGTGGACCCCCCCGGATGTGGCACGGATGTCCCGCGGATGGACCGCATGGGTCGGCGCGGATGTGGGACGGATGTGCCTGGGATGGGCGCCCGGCGTGGCCCCGCGGGGGTGCGCCGTCTACTGTGGAACGACAGGCTCTGCAGGCCACCGGCAACCAGCCAGGGGGTGGAATGCGGATCGACATCCTCGGGCCGGTGCAGGTCCGCGATGGCGACGAGGTCGTCGCCGTGCCCCGACGTGTCGAGCGGGCCCTGCTGGCCGTGCTTGCGCTGCACCCCGGCCAGGTGGTGGGTCTGCAGGCCACTCGCTGAGGCGCTCTGGGCGGAGGATCCCCCGCCGACGGCGACGAGGTCCCTGAGCAGCCACATGTCGCGCGTGCGGCGGCGGTTGGGCCCCGACGTCGCGCGGCCGGAGTCGGGTGGCTACCGGATGGCCCTCGACGGCTACTCCACTGATGTCGCGGAGATGCAGCGCCTCGTCACGGCCGGCGGGATCGCCCGCCGCGAGGGGGCCCTGCTCACGGCCCGGGAATCGTTCGCTGCCGCCGAGGGGCTGTGGCGTGGCGAGCCGCTGGCTGATCTCGCTGACAGCCCGGCGAGGACGGCCCAGATCCAGCGACTGCAGGGCCTCTGGTGGAAGGCCACCGAGGGACGCCTGTCCGTCGATCTGGACCTGGGCCGTCCCGAGCAGGTCGTGGACGAGGCCCACGCCATCGTGGCTGATGACCCGCTGCGCGAGCGGGCCTGGCGCCTTCTCCTGCTGGCCCAGTACCGATCCGGACGCCAGATCGACGCGCTGCGCTCGTATCGGTGGCTGCAGGGACTGCTCGCCGCAGAGTTGGGAGCGGATCCGTCACCGGCGCTGCAGCGGCTGAACTGGCAGATGCAGCACCAGGATCCGCGGTTGGACCTGCGGCCGCCGCGCCCACCGTTGGTGATGCCAGCAGCCGTTGCGACGTTCGTGGGCCGGGCAGGCCAGATCGACGCGGTGGCTGAGGCGCTGTCCGATAGCCGGCTGGTCACGTTGCACGGCCCTGCAGGGGTCGGGAAGTCGCGGCTGGCCCAAGAGGTGGCCCACCACGTGCGGGATCGGTACTCGGAGGGCGTGTGGTGGATCGACCTGACGGTCGCCGGCGATCTGCCGGAGGTGCTCGCACGGCTGGCAGGCACGCTCGGTGTCTCGGTCCCCCCGAACGGGTCTCCCACCGACGTGCTCGCCGCGCACCTTCGCTATCGGGAGCTTCTGCTCGTGCTCGACAACTGCGAGCACGTCGCCGGGCTGCTGGCGCCGGTGGTCGTAAGCCTGCTCAAGGGCGCCGCTGGGCTGCGGATCCTGGCGACGAGTCGGCTGCTGCTGGATGTGGTCGGCGAGTCGCGATGGGAGGTGCCACCGCTGCCCGTGCCCGTCGCTGGCACCGACGAGCGTTCCCTGTCCGCTTCGGACGCGGTCGTGCTGTTCCAGCAGCGGCGCAGCGCCCGCGCGGACTTGGCGGGGATTGACTCGGTCGCGGAAGTGGCGGAGCTGTGCAGACGAGTCGACGGGGTACCGCTGGCGCTGGAGCTAATGGCCGCGAAGGCGCAGCGCCAGTCGGTCCGGGAGATCCTCGCGGGCTTGGGAGCAGGGGTGCTGGACTCGGCCGCGGCCGCGGATGGCACGTCGCACCATGTGAGCCTGCGGACCACGATCGACTGGAGCTACTCGGCGCTCGACGGGGTCGACCAGCATCTGTTCGACCGGCTGTCGGTCTTTCCCGGCGACTTCGATCTGCCGGCCGCGGTGGCCCTGACGTCGGGGGTCGTCCCGGCCGACGAGGTGCTGCCTGGGTTGTCGCGGCTGGTGGCTGCCTGCCTCGTGCAGACCCATTCGTCGGCGGGCAACACCCGGTACCGGCTGCTGTTCGTGATGCGCGAGTTCGCCAGCGGTCGGTTGGCCGAGCGGGGCGAGACGCACGCCGCTATGCATGCGTTCGCGGGTCACTATCGCCGTCTCGGCTTGGCAGCGGTCCCCCCGCTCGGCGATCGGAGCGCCGCGGTCCGGTTGGACTTGCTGGGTCCCGAGTTGGTGAACCTCAGGGAGGCGTTCTCCTGGTCGGTCGCGCATGAGCCCGCCACTGCCACGCTGGAGCTAATCGCCGTTCTGGGCCGCCTGGCGTGGGGACCGTTCCTCGACATCGCCGCAGACCTGCAGCTGCTGCGTGGGGTGGTCGAGGGCGCAGTCGAGGCCACGGCCGAGGCGCGCGGCTGGGCGTGGCTGGCGCTGGTCCCCGCCGCGTACCTGGCCGGTGACGCGCCGATGGCCCTGGAAGCATGTGAGCGGGGCCGGGCCCTGTTCGAGGAGGCCGGGGACACAGCCGGCGTTGCGGCGACCAGCTACGCGCGTGGAGTCGCCCTGTTCCTGGCGGTGGGCGATCTGCCGGCTGCCCAGACCAGTTTCCGGGACGGCCGGAGACTGGCCCGCAGCGCGGGTGCAGTGACCCTCGAGGCTTGGTGCCTGGCGCACTGGGTCCAACTGCAGTGCTACGCCGGGCCCCCCACCGCCCGGACTCACCAGATGCTGGACCAGGCGCGGCAACTCCGTGCCGAGTCCGCCGACCCCTTGCTGGCCCTTCAGATCGCCCAGGACGAGGCCACCGTCGCGTACTGCGAGGGGGACTTCGACGCGTGCGTGGAATCCAGCCTGCGGCTGGAGGCGCTAAGTCTGCAGACCGGGTCCCAGGCGATCTGGGGGCAGGTCGCCTTGCTGCTGCGCGGCGCGGCGCTGCTCGGCAAGCACCAGCCCGAGGCGGCAACCTCCATCCTGTTGCGAGCCGCCAGGAACGAGCTGGACGGGGGCAGTCGCATGCAGCTTGAGATCCTGCTGCAGGTGCTGGCCCGGGTCGCCGACGGCGTCGATCCCATCCGAGCCGCCCAGCTCTGGGGCGCGGCCACCGTGCACGCTCCGGTGTGGCCCGGCCTGGCGCGCCACTGGTTCCCCTCCCAGAGCACGGCTGGCTCTTGGAGAGCGCTTCGAGGACGAGGCCAGCATCGGCCGCGCCCTCCCCCCCGAGACCGCCGTCGACCTTGCCGTCGGCTGGCCGGAGGTGCCCGTCAACCTCCTCAGAGCGAAGGATCAGCACACCGCGGCGATCGGCCAGCCGCAGACGCGCCCAATACGTACGACCGCACGGGCAGAGGGGCAGTAGCGGAGACCGGAGTCCGGGCAGATCCGAGCGGGGCTTCCATGTCGGGACGACCACAGAAGTGGGCGTTTCGGGCTACTCGCTAGCGGAACGCGACAGCAGGGTCGAGGCGCGCGGCGCGAAAGGCGGCGGCGATGCAGCAGATATCTCCGGCTGCCACGACGACAACCGCCGCGTCCGCGCGTCACAAAGCTTCGCCACCTCGTCGCAGGTTGGCCCCGGGCAGCAGGGAGCGTGCCGATGGTCCCGGGGACCAGCCCGAGCGGGTGGCGGTGATGAGGTCGAGGGCTTGGAGCTGGTGTGACAGGCTGCGAAGCTCGTCTTCCACGTCGCCAGTGGTTATGGGCTTCCCGGCGCGGCTCCAGCCGTGGCCGAGTAGTGGGTACACTTCGCCGGCGATCTCTGCGACCTGCAGCGGACCGCGGGCGGCGACCAGGGCGACGGCGCGTTCCGTGACCATGGTGGAGAACTCCTGCGGGTCGAACCAGGATCGCAGCCGCCGCACGGTCTCGAGCTCGTCTGCCGCTGCCTTGGTCGGGCGCAGCACGCCGCCGGTGAGCCTGACCAGCCGGACGTGGCGCATCAGGTCGTGCAGGACGGCCAAGGGCAGCAGGTCCTCCTCGATCGAGGCGGGCCGCCCCAGCGGATACCAGCTGGGGCGCTGCGCCTGAACGGCGCGGACCACGGCGCGGGGCAGCCGCCCGCCCGGCGTGAGCCTCACACCGTCGGCGAGCTGGCCCAGCAGCAGGCCTACGCTGCCGGGCAACGCGCCGACAGCATCACGGACCCGTTGGGCGGTGGCTTCCTGGTCGAACGGTCGCAGCCGGTCCCCCACCCAGGTCCGCATCGGCTCGTGCTCGGCGTGCCCCGGGTCGGCCAGCGCGTCAAGCAGGTCGGCATAGCCTGCGGCGCCACCGCAATCCTCGGGTGGGCAGGCCCCCTCGCCGCCGACACAACCCGGTCGGTCGCCGCCGGCGCCCAGCACCTCGACGTCATGCTGCCAGCCATCGCCCAGGTCGTAGACGTACACGAACCGGGTCGGCAACGCGGACAGGCGCACCCCACGCTCGTCGACCTCGTCATCCTCATCCCATTCCTCGAACGGAACGGTGTAGACCTTGTCGTCGGTGCGGAACTGGTGCAGGTGGGAATCGGTCCAGCCGATCGCCACCTGCAGCACCTCGTGGAGCTCGTCGAGGGTGATCACCTCCGGCACGTCGATCACCCGCTGCACCCGCGGCACGACCTCACGCATCGTGACCCGCAGCCTGACCGTCTTCACCGCGGCGACTCCAGCACGCCGGGCACCCCGCAGCACCTCTTGTACTTGCGGCCCGACCCGCACCAACACGGGTCGTTGCGCCCCGGGGGCCAGGCGATCGTCCGCGACGGGTCCCGCGCCACGTCGGCCGCGTACCGGGCCCGCAACCGCGAAGCATCCAACCCCTCCGGGGCGTTGTCGGCCACCCAGGGGTCGAACTCCGCGGACCGCACCGCCACGACACTCACGCGGGCCACCCCCGACTCTCGGTGAGCCCGCAGCCGACCCTCCATCCGCCGGCAGTACACCGCGTGGCTGACCGGTTCGCCGACCTCGTCATGGCACAGCGGGCTATCGGCCAGATCCGGCCACCGCGCCGGCCAGGCGGCGTACTCGGCCGCGGGAAGCCACGCCACCGCGACCGGAACCTGCCCGGCCGGCTCACCCGCGAGCGTCAACTCCCGGTCGACCATCGCGCCGGAACCCAAGCTGTTCGGCCACTGCAACCGGCCGGGAACGGCCCGAGTCGGCACGGCGCTCTGCAGCGCGTCCGGCTCGCGTCCCAACGCGCTCAGTGAGGCCGCACGCAGATCACGCAGCTGCCCCACCAGCCGCTCAGGATCCCCCGTGCCAACCGCAAGCTCCAACGCGCGCGTCAACCACGACAGCGCCAGCTCATGCTCCCCGACCGCGCCGTACTCCAGCCCAGCGCTGTTGTACACCCACACGTCCTCAGGGGTATCCGCCGCCACCGCCTCCCAGATCGGTGCGGCCTCGGCAAGCCGGCCATGCCGGGTCAGGATCTCCGCCCGGCGGCACCGCGGATCGGGCTGGCACCGGTACCCATGCTCGACGAGCACGTCCGCGTGTCGCAGCGCCTCCTCAACCCGGCCCAGCCGGTCATAGGTCTCGGCCAGCTCGCTGTGCAGCTCGAGCACATCGAGGAACGCCGCCGCGCCGGGATCCTCGTCACACACGCCGATCGCGCGTTCCAGGACATCGGCGTACGCCAGAGCCGGCCCACGACTGGCCCCGCGAATCTGCCGGTCGAGACGATCAAGTTCGCCGCTTCGCACCCCGACATCATCACCCATCCAGCACCCCGACGAAACCATCCCGCAGATCCAAGCCCACCGGAAGCACCAGCGGTTCTCCCGCAAACTCGGCAATATCGCAACTGACCAGGACGCCCACGAGGGCCCTTGACGGGCACCGGCGGACCCAGGACCAAGGCTAGGCAACCCCAGTCGATGCCACTTCCCTGCAAGCCCTGCGATGCCCGCCTGAAGGCGCCCAGCTCGCGGCGGTGTGGGTCACCCGGAGGCCGATTCGGTCGCGGCTGAAGCGGGGCAATCGATGAGTTGAGTCACCCTGACCTGCTCGGTCGGCTGCGGCTGAGGTCGGTGAACTCCCGGAAGCCGGGGCGGGTGAAGAGGGCGGCGTCGGCGTCCACGACCTTGCCGGCTCAACTTCGATGAGCCCGATAGCCTCGGTTTCACCTAGCGAAGGACGCACAATGAAAATGAGAATCTTCTCTGCGAAGTGTGGCAACCGGAAGCCAGAGTTCGAGAACCTTGAGGCGAGCGTGAACGAGTGGCTTGCTAGCCATCCGAACATCGCCATCGAGAAGGTGACCGATCTGTCTCAGCCAAACGCGAGCTGGTCGCATCTTGCGCTAGCTGTTTGGTTCACCGACCAGTAGGCGCTGGGGTGAGTGCGCCCTGCCGGCACCTCGGCAGCCTCTCCCCGTCCCAGCGAGCTCCCCGGCGCGTGGCTCTGGATCTTCAATTGGCCATCGACCTCGACGATCACGTGCTTGTTGCCGAACACGACCCCCGCCGGGTCGCAGGAGCAATGACCAGAACCTGTGGAAGGCCCTCTGCCGGGTGACGCGAAGGGGCGCGCCGCCCTCCCGCGGATGATCCAGAGTTCAAGCGATTCTGATCATTGCTCCTACGCCGCGGATAGACGCACGCACCCCAGCACGGTCCGAGCGAACTCGCTCTGTCTGCAGGCGCGTCAGGCGCGCCGGGCGGCCAGCAGGAACCCGAGCGAGAGGTGCGCGGTGGTCGACGACGTGCTGGTTCGCCCGTGTCCCCAGTCCGGGTAGATGTGCGCCCGGCCGTCCTGGACCCGCTCCGCGGTCTGCTCGATCATCGTGGGCCTGAGCATCGCCGAGCTGCGGCGGCGTTCGCATGGCGAGACGGCGCCGGCGACGGTCAGGGTCGACTCCGGGGCGCGGGGGGCCTAACCCAGGGCCAAGGCCAGTACCGTGCTCGATGCACGGACACGTTGTGGCCTCGTCCTCGACTTTCATAGGCGACGCCGCCGCGGGTTGAGCGACAGGCGGCGGAAGGACGCGGCCCCCACGGACCGAGGCGGCGCGCCGGCCAGCTCCACGAGATCGTGATGCAGGAGCGGCTGCGGGGCAGGCCAGAGCGCCCTTGCCGCGGGCGATCCGGGCTCAGTAGCGTGATGGCCGTTGGCTCCTGTCGTGGTCAACGAACGAAAGGGGAGAACCGCCGATGTTCGAGATCGATACCTCGTCGCCTGTACTCGTTACTGGCGCCACGGGATTCGTTGCGGGCTGGCTGGTGAAGGGCCTTCTCGAAGCCGGAGCCACCGTCCATGCCGCCGTTCGAGACCCAGCGAACACCGGGAAGCTCGCGCACCTCGACGCCCTTGCCGAGACCTCACCAGGCACGATCGACTACTTCAAGGCGGATCTGCTGACCGAGGGCTCATACGCCGCCGCCATGGACGGCGCCAGCGTCGTGTTCCACACGGCGTCGCCATTCACGCTGACGGTGAAGGACCCACAGAAGGAGCTGATCGACCCGGCTCTGGCTGGGACCCGCAACGTGCTGGAGCAGGCGACCCGGGTTGACAGCGTCCAACGCGTGGTGGTGACAAGTTCCGTGGCCGCGATCTACACGGACGCGGCCGAGTGTGCCGAGGCTCCCAACGGCATTCTGACCGAGGACGTGTGGAACACCACAGCGTCACTGGACTACCAGCCGTACTCGTACTCGAAGACTCTCGCCGAGCGGGCGGCATGGACGATCGCCGGGGCTCAGTCGAACTGGGACCTGGTCACCGTGAACCCTGCCCTGGTCATGGGACCGGCCATCGGGGGCCGGCCGACCTCGGAGAGCTTCGCCATCATGCGTTCAGTGGGTGAAGGCGAGTTCCGGCACGGGGCACCCCGGATCGCGATGGGATTCGTCGACGTCCGAGACGTCGCCCGGGCCCACCTTGCTGCCGCCTACACACCCGGGGCACGCGGACGCCACATCATCTCCGGGCACTCCAGCAACATGCTCGATGCCGTTCAGCTGCTGCACCCTCGCTTCGGTCAGGACTACCCGATCCCCACCAGGGCAATACCGAAGTGGTTGGTCTGGCTGCTCGCGCCAACCGTTGGGCTCACCCGCCGATCGGTGGCTGGGAACGTCGACGTCCCCTTCAAGCTCGACAACTCCAAGAGCCACCAGGAACTGGGCCTGACCTATCGCCCCCTGCGGGAGTCGATGGAAGACATGTTCCAGTACATGATCGACGAGGGCTACTTCCAGGCGGCCCCGGCGGCGCGCACATAGGCCTGGACCGGGGGCGCGGGTCCATGCCCGCGATCGGGCATTCCTCGACTGAAGCCGAGGCGCGTCGCTGTGGGGCGCTGCCTTCCTACGTGCGCGACACGCGGCGGATAGACGCACTGCCGGGCCGCCCGTGATTGCACGAGCAGAGCATCAGGACCCACGCATGCGGACACACCCGGTAGGCCGGCGCCGCCAGGGCCACGACCGGCGTGAAGTGATCGCCGAGAAGATCGAAGTCCGCGCTCCCCTTGAGGTCGCTGATCGGCCATTGGGGGGGTTCGCTGTACCCCTGGACGGCTTGGGTGTAGAGCGCGAGGTCGATTCCCGCCTGCATCTTGAAGAACCGCAGCAGCGACAGCCAGGAGTAGCCAGCAGCGATGATCGCGGCCACGGCCATCGCACCCAACGGGCTGAGGCGACGCACCGACCCGGCGGCCGACCCGTGTCGGTCGCAGCACTGCTCTGTCGGCACCGGCGATCCCCGTCACGAGATGCCGCCATCACCGGAGCGTCTCCCTCACTGGCGAAGCAGACACCGTGCGAAGAACCCGCTGACGGGATCCGCTGCGGTGCCAGGGTCATGGCCGGGGGTCGAGCGCTACTGGTCCGCCGGGATCGCGATCAGAACGAGGGCATCAGCGGGCGCCCACTCGTGGTTGGGGGTAGCTTCCTCGACTCTGCCGACCGCCACCAGACCGGGTCCGCCTGCGGTCAGACTGTCCAGGTACCCGATCTCCCCGGTGTCGAACAATGGGCCGAGGTCCATCACCGACCAGGTGATGCCGTCCGCGGAGGACCAGGCCAGGGGCTGGTGGGCACCTTTGCTGCTGGGGTCCAGCGCGATCCCCGTGGCGACCAGTGTCGACCCCAGGGTGGCCACCTGGCCCATCGACGTGTTCCGACCCGCAACACCGAACACCGCCTCATCGTCGGGCACCCGGGTCCAGGCCACCCCGTCCGGCGAGGTCCACACAGCGGCGCGCCCGCCGCCGGATTCGGTGTCAGTCCAATCCTCTCCCACCGCGATCAGGCCCGGCCCCCCACTGGTGACTCCGAACATGTGCTGGCTGCCCTCACCGCCGAACACGGCCTCATCGTGAGGCACCCGGGTCCAGGTCAGACCGTCCGGCGAGGTCCACACAGCGGCGCTGGAGTCGCGGTCGATACCGACGGCGACCAGGCCCGGGCCACCCTGAGTCACACTCAACATGAGCTGGGAGCCCTTCCCGCCGAACACCGCTTCGTCCTCGGGAACCGGCGTCCACGTCACCCCGTCCGGCGAGGTCCACACAGCGGCACTGGAATCCTCGGTATCGGCACGCTTCACGCCGACCGCCACCAGGCCCGGCCCCCCAGCCGTGACGTCCACCACCTGCTCCATCCATGCCACCGGCTCCCCGAGATGCTGCTGCCACGACAGCCCGTCGCGAGACGTCCACACGACGCTCGCCTGAGCCCCCATAGCCACCAAGCCAGGGCCCCCAGCAGCGACGGCCGTCCCGCCGGGGGACCCGCCGCACTCACCCGCTTCAGCACCGACCTCGGGCACACGGGTCCACTGCGACCCATCCGGAGATGTCCACACCACGCCACAGACAAGACCAGCGTCCGGACCCTGCTCCTCATGACCCAGAGCAACCAGGCCCGGGCCAGCAGCCACGACATCAACCATGCCCTGGGCACCGTCACCGCCCAGGGCCGCGCCCATCGATCGCGACCATGTCACGTCCGGGCCTGTGACGGTCGACGTAGCAACGGTGGGCTCGGGCGTCGCGCTGGCCTCAGATCCGCCATCACTGCCCGACGAACACGCCGCGAGCACCAGCGACGCCGCCGACACGGCGATGACTCCCAACCTCCCCAGACTCCCCGACATGACCAACCTCCTCCACCGGCCGATCCTCCCCCGATACCGATTCCTACTATCAGCATCCACCCGACCCACAGCCCGGACAAGAGCCGAAAGGCACCACCCTCCGAGCGCATGCCACAGGTCCGACGGAGGGTTCGGGTCGGCGTACTTCGCCACAAGGAACAGCAGAAGGACCGCGAACCCGGACATGGCGTCACATCACGCGGCGGCCTCACAACTGCCCAGACCCCGCCCGCCGCCAACTCTGCCGAGCACCCGGACAGTCGGATCTGTCCACCTGCTCGGAATGGATCCCCACCAGGCTGACAGGACCTTCGCCCGTGGTGGCCGGGCTCCTCCCATGGGAGTTTGGAGGTGGCGCGAAGGAGGCGCCTAGTTCTTGTCATGGTTGGTGACCAACCATGAAGGGCCCAGGCAGGCGGCGCTGGACGCCGCCGGTTGGCCGAGGGCTCGGGCCCGAGTCGTGGAGTCTGAGGAGGAGACACTCATGGACCTGGTGGAGATCACCCGACCCGACCCGGGCGTAACCGTCCTAACCCTCAACAGGCCGGATCGGCTGAACGCCATGGACGCGCACCTCGTCGGTGCCCTGCACGAAGCCCTGGCGGCGGTCGAGACCGACCGGGACTGCCACGTCGTGGTGCTCACCGGTGCAGGCCGTGGCTTCTGCGCCGGACTGGACCTCGAGGGGTACGACGACCGGCCGCAGCAGGACGTCGGGGTCCTCGACATGCTGCAACGGCAACGCGACATCGCGACGCTGCCCGAGAGACTCCACGGGCTCCGGCAGCCGGTCATCGCGGCGGTGAACGGGCCCGCGGCCGGTGGTGGGCTGGCACTCGTCTGTGCCAGCGACATCCGGATCGCTGCCGAGCCGGCTGTCTTCGCGGTGTCGTTCATCCGGGCCGGATTCTCCGCATGTGACTTAGGCGTCTCCTGGCTCTTTCCCAGGATCGTGGGCGCCGGCGCAGCCCACGAACTGATGCTCACCGGGCGGAGGTTCGATGCGGCAGAAGCCGCCCGTATCGGGCTGGTCACGCAGGTCGTCCCGAGTGAAGTCCTGCTGCAGGCGGCGCTCGCGAAAGCCGCCGAGATCCAGTTGAACCCGCCGGCGTCGGTCGAGCTCACCAAGCAGGGCATGTGGCTCGCGCTGGAGACGCCGAATCTCAGGGCAGCCATCGAGTTCGAGAACCGACAACAGATGATCACCGCGATGACCGAGGACCAGTCCGAGGCCGCTGCGGCCTTCCTGGAGAAGCGGCCCCCGGTCTACCGCCACCGGTGAAAGTGTCCGCAGCCGCGTGGTTGGGGGCCCGACACCAGCGTTCTGCCCAATGAGATCCCCAGGGGTAGCCATGAGCGAAGCGGTGACCCCCACCGCCGAGGGGCAGACCATCGCCGTGCTGGGTGGGACCGGCCCTCAGCTCAGGCGTGGGACGACCTGGGAAGTCCCGAAGGCAGATCGTGCCGAGCGGCGACGGGACTGACCAGGTCACCGGCACGATCATCAACCCCGGAGCTCGGCACTGACCAACGCCCGGATCAACGCGCGCACCGCAGAGTGCGGCGATTGGGCGGAAACTACGCCGGTGCAGCCACGCCCGTCACCAAGTTCGCCGCGGTGCGTCCACCGGCGGCGATAGGAGCGTCGCACCGGATTGCAGGGCTGATGGAGCCGGACACATCGAGAGGGGCGGCTCCATCAGCCCTTCAGCCAGCCGGTCGTCTAGATATGGCACCAACCCGTCGATCCCGTTGATCCCGTCGATCTGGCCCATGCTGGAACCTCGCCCAGAGCAGCAGGGACAAGCGCAGCCGCTCGATCTCAAGTGTGCCGGGTCCCACGTCCCGCGTCTCCACGCCCGGTACGCGAAGCTGCACCTCGTTCCCGCCGGCCAGCTCGGCTCGATCGCCGACCGCCCAGACGGTGTCGATGCCGAAACCCGGCCACATGGCCGATCCGGGGTCCTTCCAGTGCTTTGATGGAGGTGGGGAGGGTCAACGACCACGGAGGTCATGGCGATGCCTGAGATGGTCATTGTGGCCGAGGGACTGCGCAAGGACTATGGGTCCACACATGCCCTACGGGGACTGGATCTGGAGGTTCGCGCAGGTGAGGTCTTCGGGTTCCTCGGCCCGAACGGTGCTGGCAAGACCACGACGATCCGGGTCCTGCTCGACCTGATCCGGCCCAGCGGGGGCAGTGTTCGTGTCCTGGACCTCGATCCACGCGCTCAGGGCGTCGAGGTGCGTGGCAGGGTCGGCTACCTGCCTGGTGATTTCCAGGTGGATGGACGACAATCGGCCGACGAACTGCTCGCCTACCTCGGCAACCTGCGCGGCGGGGTCGCGAAGTCTCGGATCGCTGCGCTGGCCGAGCGCCTGCAGCTGGACGTGCGGCCGGCGATCAGGACCTTGTCGAAGGGCAATCGGCAGAAGGTCGGCCTGATCCAGGCCTTCATGCATGAACCTGAACTGTTGATCTTGGACGAGCCGACCTCGGGCCTCGACCCGTTCCTCCAGCAGGAGTTCACGGCAATGGCGCGTGAGGTGGCGGCCGATGGCCGGACGATCTTCATGTCCTCCCACGTCCTGAGCGAGGTCCAGGCGACCTCCGACCGGGTCGGCATCATCCGCCAGGGGGTGTTCGCGGCGGTGGAGGACGTGGAGACCCTCCTCGGGTCAGCGACCCGGGAGGTGGAGATTGTCTTCGCCGGATCGGTGCCCTCTGCTGACTTCACCGACCTCGAGGGCGTTGGCGCTCTGAGCATCGAGGGCGGCGTCCTTCGCTGCACCCTCGAAGGGAGCGCCGATGGCCTGATCAAGGCAGCGGCACGGCATACGACTCTGAGCATCACCAGCGAGGAACCGGATCTGGAGGACTACTTCTTCCACGGGTATTCGTCAGGCGACGAGGCCGAGGAGGAGCGCCGATGATGACGCGCAACGTCTTCACCAAGTGGCTGTGGGACTCCCGCCGATCGCTGCTGGGCTGGACACTGGCCGTGGTCATCGCGGGCTGTGGATATGCCGCCTTCTGGCCCACCATCAACGACCCCCAGATGCTGGAGATGCTCGAGAACTACCCCGCAGCGCTGATGGAGGCGATCAACTACACGAACATCTCCACTGCAGCCGGATACCTCAGCGCCACGGTCTACGGGCTGATCGTCGCCGTGCTACTCCTTGTCTTCTCGATCGCGACCGGGGCGCGTGCGATCGCTGGGGATGAGGAGGCGGGGTGGCTGGACCTGGTGCTCGCCCATCCCGTCAGCCGCGCACGCGTGGCGCTTGAGAGGTTCGCCGCCTACGCCGCCAGCGTGATCGTGATCATGTTCGTGTTCTGGCTGGCGATGGTGGTCATCGCCAGCCCTGCGCAGTTCACATCGGTGTCCCCGGCGATGCTGGCTGGTATGCATCTGCATGTGGCGGCCTTCGCCGTGCTCTTCGGATCCATCACGTTCTGCGTCGGGGCCGCGACCGGTCGGCGTGCGCTGGCCCTGGGGGTGGGAGCTGGCGTCGGCCTGCTGGGATACGCCATGGAAGGGATCATCCCGCAGGTGGAGGGGTTACAGGGGGTCCGCGACTTCTCACCCTTCGAGTGGCTCAACGGCTCGCAACCGCTGGTCAACGGGGTCCACATCGGCCATATGGGGCTGATGCTGGGGTTGAGCGTGCTGCTCGTAGCGATCGGCACGATGGCGTTCCAACGCCGCGACGTGGCTGCCTGAGCGACCAGCCGCGCCCGCCCTCCGTGCGCGACAGCCGACTACGACGGCGGTCCTACGCGAGAAGAACCCTCGGGAGGCACCCACCGACATGAGCACATCTTCGTGAGTCTCATCGCGAGCTTGCATCTGGGTGGTGGGAAGCGCAGGCTGGACCCGACAGAGCCGCGGGTTGTGTCGCCCAGAAGGGAACAGCCCATGACCCAGTACGAGATCAGCGACGAGGGCAGCGGCGTCACGATAGAGTTGACAGGCACGTCTGGTAGCCAGGACGAGTTGCTCGTCGCCTTCGGGGAATGTCAGACGGGGCAGTGCTCATGTCCGACTGAGGAATATCAGAAGGTGGACGCCATGGATGTGGAGGCGTCGACCGACGCCATCACCATCCGGCTGCGCACCAAGCCCGACACCGAGTTGGACACCGACGCGATCGCGGCCTGTCTGGACTACACGGTCACCCAGGCCGAGCAGTAGACGGCGGACCGCGGCCGCCAACGGCGCGTCTGACTCGCGCAACCGGCGGGCACATCTGTCGTGAGGAGCCAGGGCAGCCCGGCACGGGTCCGCACGACGCTGTGCGGCACGTCCATCTGGGCGCAGTTGACGCAGATCGGACGGCTGGCCTTGGCTGCGTCCACAGGCGGCGCAGTGGCTGTGAGGATCGCCAACGCAGCCTGAAGGTGGTGGGCTGTGGTTGGTGACCGCGGGTGTGACCCCCAAAAAGGATTGGCTTCGTGCCTTGCTGCGACCTGTCCGCTCGTGGTCACCGGCCCCGGCCCGGTTCGAGGAGCTGGCCTGATCAGGAGCTTGACCACCTGGCGTTAGTGGCGCCGGATGTGTCTCATCACAGTCCTGCCGAGCCTCCGTCCCGGACCGGAACCACGTCCCATCCGGAGAAGGAGAGAACGCATGCACAGTCTGACCGATCTACGTGAAGCGGTCGATGTCGTCATCGGCGTCGACACCCACGTCCATACCCACTCCGCGGTCGTGGTTGATGCTGCGACTGGTGGTGTCCTCGACGAGATCACCGTCGAGGCGACAGCCGAGGGCTATGCCGAGCTCGTGGAGTTCGCCGACAACCATGCGATCTTGCGGGCCTGGGCGATCGAGGGGACCGGCGGTCACGGCGCCGGTCTGAGTCGGCACCTGCTGGAGTCCTCGGAGATCGTCATCGAGTCCGACCGCCCGAAGCGAGCCGCGCGCCGAAACGGAGCCAAGCCTGATCCGCTCGATGCGATCCGCGCTGCACGTGAAGCGATGGCTCGACCCCAGTTGGGAACTCCCCGCAGCGGCGGAGAACGCCAGGCACTGTCAGTGCTCCTGGCTGCTCGCCGCTGCGCGATCAACGCCTCCACCGAGGCCCAGCAGCAGGTCTTCAGCCTGGTCATCGCAGCACCCGAACCCATCCGACTCAAGTTCCGCGGTCAGAAGCTCGCCGCGATGCTCACCACCGCCGCGAACCTGCGAGTGCACGCCTCCTGGGACACCGAGACGACCAGCACCGTGGTGGCGCTGCGGACCTTGGCTCGTCGCGCGCACGCGATGCTCGAAAGAGGCACGGGAGCTCCAGAAGGCGATCGTGGCCATCATCCGCAGTTGGCGCCCGGACCTGCTCGAGGAGTTCGGCGTCGGACCGATCGTGGCAGCGACAGTGTTGTGCGCCTGGTCCCACCCCGGCCGCATCCACTCCGAGGCAGCGTTCGCGATGCTCGCCGGCGTGGCACCCATCCCAGCGAACAGTGGCCAAGTCACCACCCGCTATCGGCTCAACCGCTACGGCGACCGGAACCTCAACAACGCACTACACACCGTCGTCCAGAGCCGGGCGGGCGACGTAGTCGCGGGTGGCTGGCTGGAACTGGATCCTGCACCGCCGAAGGCAAGACCGGCCGAGAGATCAAACGCTGCATAGCCCGCTGCATCGCCCGCGACCTCTACCGCCTCCTCGAAAACGGCGCCGCTGCGGCTTGACGAAGGCCACCGCCCGGACGGGAGCTTGCGCAGCTTCCGAACTTGGCCATCACGATCCCCCTCGCGGCTCCATCGAGGGCGATCCAGCAGCCTCGCCCATGCCTCATGCCAGCGCGGATCTGGCATGAATCTGGCACGACGGCCGGATCTGGGGGTAACGGGGATACCAGTTGCCTTTGGAAACTAGCCTCTGACCTGCAGTGTTACTCGGTGCCCCCGGCAGGATTCGAACCTGCGGCCTGTGGTTTAGGAAACCATCGCTCTATCCCCTGAGCTACGGGGGCCGGCGCCGCCGTGGATCCTGGTCAACCCGATCGTCGTACCCAGGGCCCGACTCAGCGCTGGAGGCATTGTGTCAGATCGCGCGCCCGGCACCCCAACGTCGATCACTGGGCGAACAAGCGTCCGTTTGCCACTGCCCTGCCCACAAGGTACCTTGTACCACATGGTACCTATCGAGACATGGAACCCGCCGGACCACGCCGTCGATGAGGCCCTCGATCGCCTGCGCCGCGGTGCGGTGGAAGCGTGCGTGCTGACCCTGCTGGACGCCGGGCCCGCGTACTCGCACGACATCGTGCGGGCGCTCGGTGGGATCGAGGGGCTGGTCACGAGCGAGGGCACGGTCTACCCGATGCTGTCCCGCCTGCGCCGCGCTGGGCTGGTCGCGACCCAGTGGCAGGAGAGCCCGAGCGGCCCACCACGGCGCTACTACCAACTCACCGAGGAGGGGCACTACGCCGTCGCAGCGTTCGCCGAGGCGTGGCTGACCTTCCGCGCCGGTGTCGACACGGTCGTCGCCGGCCAGGTCCGAACCGCAGAACCCGACGCCCCCACCCTCATCCCTGACCCCCTGAACCCGAACCAACCCAAGGAGACAGCATGACCACCGACACGAGCCAGTGGCGCCAGGCCTACATGGCTGAGCTGGAACGCTGCGCCATGTCGCTTCCCACTGACCGGCGCGCGGAGCTGGTGGAGCAGATCAGCGCACACCTCGACGCCGAGTTCGTCGGCGTCATTGATGATGATCAGGCTCGGGCGGTGCTGGACCGGCTGGGCGACCCCGCCGACGTCGTGGCCGAGGCTGGAGCCGACCTGCAGCGCCCCGCACCTGCGCCAGCACCGCGCGGCCCGTCGGCCGGCGAGATCGTGGCCCTGCTGCTCATGAGCATCGGTGGCATCGCGCTGCCGCTGATCGCCCCGGCCGCCGGCGTCATGATCATGCGGGCCACGCCGGCCCGGTGGACGCGGGCCCAGGTTCGCAACACCTGGCTGATCCTCGCGGTGGGCCTCGGGGCCCTGATCATCGGATTCATGATGGCCACCGTGCCCAATCCCCCGGCGTGGGCCGGGCTCGTGGCACTGGGCTTGATCGGGGTGATCATGCTCGTCGGCCTGGCGGCGGCCCTGTATGCCGCGTCGCGACCGCGCCCCACCCAGGCCTGAGTGCGGACCCACGGCTTGCGCGACCACTGTCGACCCGTGACGCTTGGGTGATGTCGATCTCTGTGCACGACGGCGTCACCGCCGAGGTCGGACGGATGCAGGTCCGTCGAGTCCTGCCCCGGCGCCGGTTGCGCACGGTGGGCGCCTGGTGCTTCGCCGACCACATGGGTCCGGCGGAGGTGACTGAGCGAGCCGGCCTCGACGTCGGGCCCCATCCGCACACCGGACTTCAGACGGTCACCTGGCTGATGGAGGGCGCAGTCCTGCACCGAGACTCGCTCGGGTCCGAGCAACTGATCCGCCCCGGTCAGGTCAACCTCATGACTGCCGGGCGCGGCGTGGTCCACGCCGAGGAGAACTCCGGCACCTACCGGGGCACCCTTCAGGGCGTGCAGCTCTGGGTCGCGCAGCCCGACGAGCGCCGGCACGGCGATCCGGGCTTCTCCCATCACGCCGACCTCCCCGTGGTCGAGTGGGGGCAGGCCTCAGCGACCCTCATCGCCGGGGACTTCCTTGGCGCCTCATCGCCCGCTGAGTTCGGCACCGACCTGGTCGGGCTCCAGGCCCAGATCCGCCCGGGCGTGACCACAGTCCCGCTGCGACCCGACTTCGAGTACGCAATCATCGCCCTCGATGGCCCGCTCCTGGTCGGCGGCGAACCCGCCGCTCCCCGGACCACAACCTCGCCCGGCCAGATCGCAGCCCTGGGAACCGGGCGCTCGGAGATCGACGTCGAAGCGCGCGAGCCGACCCGGATGATGCTGCTCGGCGGTGTGCCGTTCCCCGAGCCCGTGTTCATGTGGTGGAACTTCGTCGCCCGGAACGCCGACGAGGTCGCGACGTTCTATGCCGACTGGCGCGACAGCGGACAACGCTTCGGCGAGGTCGACTCGACCCTCGGCCGGATCCCCGCCCCGTCACCACCGTGGGAGCCGATCCGCACAACCCAACCCTGACCCCCGGCGACCCGCCGCCCTCGCCGCTGCCCCTCTTGCAGGCAGATCCTCCGCTGAGGGCCAGACCCTCCCCGCCGGCGCGGAGGGTCTGCGTCTGATGCCGCGGGTCTTCGGTCCAGGCTTGGGCGGCTTGAGATCCTGATACCCCCTGGGGTATGATACTCCGCAGCAGACCTCGAAGGAGACCTCCATGTGCAGCCCCGCAACCTGCCGTTCCTGTGGCAACGTCACCTACTCCGGCTGTGGCCGGCACGTCGACCAGGTCCTGGCCAACGTCCCGCCGGCACGTCGGTGTACCTGCCGCTGAGACCCAGCCGCATCTGATCTGGGTCGGACGTCCACCTCGCGGTGGGCGCCCAATCTCCATCTGCGCCACTGACCACGCCGGCCCCACACACCGCGCGGTCGCCGAGCGCCTCCCCGAGACCGCGACCGCAGCCGCACTACTGTCCCGGTATGGACATCGCCCGATCGCTGCCCACCGCCGCGTTCACCGGGATCGGACACAGCGCGCTGGACCAGTCCCGCAGAGGCATCACCGAGGTACGCGACTCGTGGCGCCTGATCCTGCAGGCGACAGTTGCCGCCTCCCTCGCCTACGGCATCGCCGAGTCGATCGGGCATGAGGTCCCCTTCTTCGCCCCCATCGCAGCGATCGCCACCGTCGCCGTCTCGCTTGCCCATCGCCGCCGGCGCACGGTCGAGCTGCTGGTCGGCAACGCCATCGGCATCCTCCTCGCTGACTTCCTCGTGGCAAGGATCGGCACGGGTGCGTGGCAGGTCGGCCTGGTGGTCGCCCTCGCGCTGACCGCCGCCCTGATGGCTGGCGGCGGTCCGATCCTGATCATGCAGGCCTGCACCGCAGCCATCCTGATCGCAACGCTCACGCCACCGACCGCGGACACCCCGTGGAACACCGGCCGGTTCGTTGATGCGCTCATCGGCGGTGGGATCGGACTGGTCGTCTCCGCGCTACTCCTTCCCGTGCACCCAGCCCGGCACGCCCGCTCCGCCACCGATCCGGTGCTCGAGGTGCTGGCCGATGGGTACCGGCGGGTCGGGGCGGCGCTGAGTGCGACCGACCGGCTGGCCGCGGAGGCCGCATTGGCTGACCTGCGCGCCACCGCAGCCGTCCTGGAGGGATTCCACTCCGGCCTGGCTGCGACGCGTGAGTCGATCCGGCTCGCCCCCTGGTACTGGGACCAGCGCCCGGTCCTGGACTCATACGCCGATGCCGGATTCCACCTGGACCACGCCCTGCGCAACCTGCGGGTGCTGGCCCGCCAGGCGACGCTGGCCCTGGACCGCAGCGAGCCGGTCCCACGGGGGATCCCCGAAGCCCTGGCCGAAATGGCCGAGGCCGCCGACCGGCTGGGACCGGCGCTGGCCACCGAGGGCGACCCCCAACCCGTTCGCCGCCTGCTGCTGGTGGCGGTGGCGCACACCCACGGGGTCACCGCTGCGGAGTCCTCGGCACCAGCGCGACCCGGGCTGTTCAACGCGCCGATGATCGCCCAGATCCGGCTCTCCGCCTCCGACCTGCTCCAGGCGACCGGGATGCCCGAGGATGAGGCGGCCGGGGTCATTCGCGCCACCGGAGATCCTCAGGACTGAAGCCTCAGCCTGCGCTGATCGGGGCGCCGGACAGCGGCAGCCGGACGCGCACGCTGGTCCCCACCCCCTCCTGTGACTCGAGGTCGACACCCCCGTCGTGGGCCGCAACGATCGCCGCCACGATCGCCAGGCCAAGCCCGGAGCCACCCTGCTCCCTGGACCTGGCGCGATCGGCGCGGTAGAACCGTTCGAAGGCGCGTTCCGACACTTCGGCCGACATGCCGTCGCCTTCATCGCTGACCTCGATCTCGACGCGGTCCGTCGACCCCGTTCCGCCAGGACCGCCACCGGCGCCGGCACCCCCGGGGTCACCGCGGCGCCACCCGACTCGGATGGAGACCGGCCGGTCGTCGGCGGAGTACCTCAGGGCGTTCGACAGCAGGTTGTCGACCACCTGTCGGAGTCGGACCGGATCGCCGAGGACGATCGCGCCGTCCGGGATCGGCGGCTCCACCGACACGTGGACGTCGCGCCCGGGCCCGGATGCCCGGGCCGCGACGACCGAGTCGTTGACCAACTCCACAAGATCGACCGGCATCTGTTCGAGCGGGCGCTGCTGGTCCAGGCGGGCCAGCAGGAGCAGGTCGTCGACGAGGATCCCCATCCGCGCGGCCTCAGCCTCGATCCGGCCCATCGCATCGTCGAGCGCAGCGCCCGGCTCGACTGCTCCGATCCGGTAGAGCTCCGCGAACCCCAGGACCGACGTGAGCGGGGTGCGCAGCTCGTGGCTGGCATCGGCGATGAACTGGCGCAGCCGGGCCTCGGATGCCCGCGCCCGTGCCGCTGAGGCATGGGCCTGGACCTCCGATGCCTGCTGGGCGGCGAACGCCCCCTCGACGTTGTCGGCCATCGTGTTGAACGAGGCGGCCAGGCTGCCGATCTCCGTGCGCGGGTCCGTGGCTGGCGCCCGCGTGCCCAGGTCCCCGGCAGCGATCGCAGCCGCGGCCCGCTCGACGCCGTCCAGAGGACGCAGGCTGCGCCGGATCAGGATCCGACCAGCCACACCGAGCACGATCAGCACGACGATGCCGATGGCCAGCTCGATCAGGACCAGTCGCGAGACAGTTGCGTCGATTGCGCCGATGTCCTGGGCGGCGGCAACGGAACCGGATCCGTCCGGCAGCGCGAGCACCACCGCCCGCCATCGCGTCTCACCGGACTCGGAGTCCACGACGAACGGGTCCCCTGCCCGCGCCGCCGCCTGCTGCGCGGTGAGCACGGGCAGCACCGGCGGGTCGAGCAGGGATGCGTCCTGCGCGGCCGTCTGGACCTCGGCGCCGGCAGCATCGGAGACCTGCACGTACGTGGCCTCGGGGCCCAGCGGTCCGGGGCGCACGGGAACCGGGCCATCGGGCCGCACCTGCGGGTTGGGGCCTGCGGGCGCACCGACATCGGTGGCGATCGCCGTGAGGTTCCGGTCGACCTGCGCATACAGGTACCCGCGCAGCGCGGCTGCGGCGGCCAGTCCAGCGATGAGCAGCGCAGCCGCCACAAGACCCATCAGGAGTAGGACGAGCTGCGTGCGCAGGGGCCACCCGGACAGGCCCCGATTCGCCGGCCGGTCGGGCATCAACGACCCCGCGGGACACGCAGGACGTACCCGACCCCACGTACGGTGTGCAGCAGCCGTGGCTCGGACGTGTCGATCTTGCGGCGCAGGTAGGACACGTACGTCTCCACGACTGTGGCCTCGCCGCCGAAGTCGTAGTGCCAGACATGGTCCAGGATCTGCGCCCTTGACAGCACCCTGCCGGCATTGGCCATGAAGAAGCGCAGCAGCTTGAACTCGGTCGCGGACAGGTCGACCGGCTGGCCCGCCTTGAAGACCTCGTGAGCATCGTCATCGAGCTCGATGTCCGCGAACACCAGGCGCTCACTGCCCGAGGACGCCTCCATCCCCGCCCGTCGCAGGATCGCCCGGATCCGTGCCAGCACCTCGCCGAGACTGAACGGCTTGGTGACGTAGTCATCCGCCCCGAGGGTCAGGCCCTGGACTCGGTCCTCCACGGCGTCGCGAGCCGTGAGGAGGAGCACCGGAGCCTGGATCCCCTCCTGTCGCATGCGACGAACGACCTCGAACCCGTCGAGCCCGGGCATCATCACGTCGAGGACAACCAGATCCGGGCGCTGCTCGGCGGCCAGCCGGAGCGCCTTGGCACCGTCGGTGGCGGTCAGCACCTCGAAGCCGGCGAACCGCAGGCTGGCCGAGAGCAGCTCGACGATGTTCGGCTCGTCGTCGACGACGAGCAGTCGGGCCTCCGGCGGGGCCAGGTGACCCGCCGGATCCGGGCTGGTGCTGAAGGAGGGCATGTGCTCATCATGCGCGCGGCAACGGGCAGGAGTCTGGCAGTTCCCTGTGAGAATCCTGTGAGTCTGCGCCCGGCACGCGGTGCCCGGCCGCGGCGAGCGGCCGCGGCGAGCGGGGGCCGAGCCCCGTGAGACGTGGCCGCGGGCCGCCCACCCACCCGGGACCTCAGGCGGGCCAGACGGGACCAAAGGCCCGGTAAGGCAACCCTTATCTGTGCGGTAGCCTTCGGTCCATGACGCTGGATGGGGCCCCCACGGGGCTGCCGATGGTCGTACTGACGGCCCACGCGGGCAGCGCCAGCGTCACACGTCGGCTCGCCGAGATGGGCATCCGCACCGGCGTCGTCCTACGGATCCTGTCCAGGACGAGCGGCGGAGGGGCGATCCTCGCGATCGCCGACGATCGGCTGGCCGTCAGCCGGTCGATCCTGGCCAGCATCCAGGTGGCAGAGGAGGTTCCGGCCCATGGCTGAGACGGTCGCCAACTGCCACGAGACGCCCGGCCAACCCGCGAGCCCGGGCGCTCGGACGGTCGCCCTTGTCGGCAGCCCCAACTCCGGGAAGTCCACACTCTTCAACGCCCTGACAGGGGCTGGCCGTGCGGTCGGGAACTACCCCGGAACCAGCGTCGAGGTCGGTACGGGACGGTGGACGGACCCGGCCTTCGGGCAGTTGTCACTGACCGACCTGCCCGGCGCCTACTCGCTGGACCCCATGTCCCCGGACGAGGCGCTGACCGCCGACCTGCTCCACGGCGGCGGACAGGTCGACGCCGTGGTCGTGGTCTGCGATGCGGCCCACCTGGGTCGTTCCCTGGTGCTGGCCGCTCACGTCCGGGCGGTCCCCGTGCCGGTCGTCGTGGCCGTGACGATGGCCGACGTCGCTGCCCGACGGGGCGTCGAGGTCGATGACTCGGTCCTCGCCGAGCGGCTCGGGGTCGACGTCGTGCGCCTCGATCCACGGCGCCGCGACGTGCACGAGCTCGCCCAGGCGGTCTCCACTGCCCTCTCCCAGCCGGCGGCGCACCCACTCGTCCTACGACCCGGCGAGCCGGGCGGCTGCATGCCGGACTGCCCGGCCAACTGCACCGCATGCCCGGCCACCGAGATGACCGATCTCGCTGCAAGCCTCGCTGCCGACGACGATCTCGCCGAGGCTGAGGCCGTCTTCGCCTGGGTCTCGGAGACCACCGACCTGGCCACCACCCGGACCCTGCAGGATCATCGGACCTGGACCGATCGGATCGACCGGTGGGTCACCGCGCCCGCGCTGGGTCCCCTGATCTTCCTGGGCGTCATGTGGGCAGTGTTCGCACTGACGACGACCGTCGCCGCGCCGCTGCAGGACGTCCTCGATTCGTTCTTCTCCGGACCGGTCACCACAGCGGCGATCACCATCTTCGACGCGGTCGGGCTCGGTGGGAGCCTGGTCGAGGGTCTCGTCGTCAACGGGCTGATCGCCGGAGTTGGGATGCTCCTGACGTTCATCCCGCTGATGGCCATCATGTTCGTGCTGCTCGCGTTCCTGGAGGACTCCGGGTACATGGCGCGAGCTGCCGTCGTCACCGACCGGCTGATGGCCCGACTCGGGCTGCCTGGGCGCGCGTTCCTTCCGCTGGTCGTCGGGTTCGGGTGCAACGTCCCAGCCATCTCGGCCGTGCGAGTGCTTCCCGACGCCCGCCACCGGTTGCTGACCGCCCTGCTGGTCCCGTTCACGTCCTGCTCGGCCCGGCTGACGGTCTACGTGATGGTGGCGGCCACGTTCTTCCCTGCAAACGCCGGGACCGTCGTCTTCGCGATGTACCTCACCAGCATCCTGCTGGTGGTGCTCGGCGGGCTGCTGCTGCGCTCGACGCTGATCCGCGCGATGGGCAGCGACCCGCTGGTTCTCGACCTGCCGCCATACCAGCGGCCGTCGGTACGCACGCTGGGCGCCGCGACCTGGATGCGCCTGCGCGGCTTCCTGCAGACTGCCTCCGGGATCATCGTGGCCACGGTCGCCGTCGTCTGGGTGCTCGGGATCATCCCCGCCCCGGGGACGGCCCACACCGTCGGCGAGGTCCCCATCGCCGACAGTCTCTACGCCTGGATCGCTGACCAGGCCAGCGTCCTGTTCATCCCCACCGGGTTCGCCGAGTGGCATGCCATCGGTGCGCTGATCGTCGGCTTCGTGGCCAAGGAGGCTGTCATCTCCTCGTGGGCACAGACCTACCCGGCCGGCGCTGACCTGCAGTCGAGCGTGTACACGGACTTCGTCGTCAGCTCGGGCGGGCACCCGCAGGCAGCGGCGGTGGCCTTCATGGTCTTCCTCCTTGCCTACACGCCGTGTGTGGCGACCCTGGCCGCCCAGAAGCGCCAGATCGGGGCGAGGTGGACGGCCACGGGCGTGGTCATGCAGCTGGCCATGGCATGGCTCCTCGCCGTGGCCGTGTTCCAGATCGGGTCAGCGATCACATGAGCGCACCCGTGCCGCTGACCGAAGTGCTCGCCGCCGTGACCGAGGGCGCCGGCTCGGCCGATGAAGTGTCGCGGCGCTGCGGGGTCTCTCGCGACGTCGCGGAGACGGCGCTGGCCGCGCTGGCCAGCACCGGCCGAGTCCGCCGGACCCTGGTGTTCGCGGGGGCCTGCGCGAGCGACGGGTGCACACGCTGCGGGTCCTCCGGCGGCTGCGCGTCCGCGGGCGTCGGGTCGTTGGTCGGCTCCGGGCTCACCGCCTGGCGCGCGGTGCCCCGCTGACCTGGCCACTGACGGTCCGGCGGGCCGGCTCAGCCAGACCCGGGAGATTCCTGGGCCTCCCCGTGCCCGAGCTGCTTGCGGAACCACCGTGCGGCGCTGCCCCGCGGGTAGCCGGGCACGACGGCCACGGTCTCGTAGCCAAGGCGCTCGTAGTAACCGGCAGCCTGGACGTCGTGCGTGAGCAGCACGACCAGGTCGCAGCCCCGGCGGGCGGCCTCCTCCTCGGCCGCTGCCATGAGGGCCGACCCCAGGCCGCGATTGCGCACCTGCGGATCGACCCACATGTGCGCCAACTCGCAGCACCCGCCCCAGGTCCAGCCGCTCATCCCGGCAACCACACGGCCGGAGCCGTCCCGGACAATGACCGCGAGCTCCTCGTCGGGGCCGACCCCAGCGGCAGCTCGCGTCTCCGCAAGGACGTGGTCCTCCAGGAGGTCGAGTTCCTCCGGGGTGGCGCCGTCGCCGATGGCACAGCCGGCGGGAGCCAGCTGCGCCAATCGGTCGCGAGCCGACTGCGCCACTAGGGCATCAGCAGCTGCTCGAGGAGGGTCATGTCGTCGAAGTAGTTGCGATAGGCCTTGATGCGGCCGTCCTCGAACTCGGCGACCATGGCCGCTCCGACGACGACGGTCCGGCCGTTGGGCTCCAGGACTGCGTCATCCATGACGAACGGGGCCGTGAACTGCCCGGTGACGCGGTACTCGGCAAGTGCCTTGTTGCCGCCCAGCCCGTCGACGGCATCGATCTGGACGGTGACGTCGGTCAGGGCCGTCTCGAATTCCGTGAACTCAGCGACGAGCGCATCGAGGCCGTCGGTCAGCTGGATGGGTGACCATCCGATCACGTCGTCGGTGAACAGCTCGGGGAACACCCCCACGTCGCCAACCTCGAACGCCTCGATCGCGCGGCGGAGCACCTCAGCGTTGGCGCTCTGGCTCATGTCTTCCTCCTGCAGTGATGGGGTCGGGTGCGGATCAGCCGATGACCTTGGCCTTCGCCGAGGCGAATTCCTCGTCTGTCAGTGCGCCCGAGTCGTGCAGGGCCGCCAACTGCTGGATCTCGGCGATGGTGTCGTCAGCGGGTGCGGTCGGGCCGGGGGGCGGTGGGGCTGGCGGGGGCGCAGGAGCAGCGTCGTACCCCTGGTCGTACTGGGCGTCGGAGCTGGCCTGCCTGTTCTTGCCTGTCTCGTACGCGGCTGTGCCGAGCATGACAGCCCTGCGCCGGCGGACACGACGTCGTCTCATTCCCACAATGCACCTCCATGACGAGCGCTACAACGACCGGTGAGTCCAGTGACTCACGACGAACATTCCTCAAGCTGATGTTCGTCGCCAACGATGCCCCGTCGAGAGCCGCCGGACATCACCCCGACGGGATGAGTCCTCACCATGGGTCGCGGCGTCGGCACGGTCCCGACGTCGTGCACGCTCGAACACGCCGCCGGCCGAGCGTGGCCGGTGGCCGGTGGCCGAGCCGGGTCTACTCGCCTGCCTCGCGCCGCACGATCTCACCGCGCACGGCGGTGATCCATGTGTTGAGGATGTGCCGTTCGTCCTCGTTCCATGTTGCGGCAGGGTCGTCGAGGCGGTGGACCTGACGTACGAGTTCTTCCTTCAGCTCCTGGAGGCTGTACCCCTCGTGCAGGAGGGTCTTGACCTCGGGGGCGGTCGGATCGGGTGCTGGCATGGTGATCGTCCTTCCCTGTCCGTGCGACACCGGACCACCGACGGCTGACCGGTGCGACACCGGCGACACCTTCAACGGTAGCTCGGCAGAGCCGGGCCCGACAGGGGCTGAGGTCCCGAACGGGTCTGAGGTCCGCACGGGCTGGCTGACGTCTGCGACGCGGCAGCCGTCGGCGAAGACGGGCTGGACCCGGACGGGACGTCGGCGCGCGTCCGTGCCGCACGACGACGGCCGGGTCAGCCTCCGCCGAGGACGCGTCGCTCGTGGTCCAGGAGCCAGGCCTTCGTCTGCACACCTCCGGCGAATCCGGTCAGGGACCCCGACGCGGAGACCACCCGATGGCAGGGCACGACGATCGACAGCGGGTTGCGCCCGTTGGCGGCCCCGACCGCACGCGCGGCCCCGGGCTCCCCCAGAGTCGCCGCCTGCTCCCCGTAGCTGACCGTCTGCCCGTACGGGATTGCGCGCAGGGCCTGCCAGACACGCAACTGGAAATCGGTGCCCTCGGGGTCGAGGTCGAGGTCGAAGTCCCGACGGCTCCCGGCGAAGTACTGCGCCAGCTGAGCCTCGGCACGATCGAGATGGGCAGCGGCCGGGGAGCCGGTCCGCGCGCCCGAGACTCCACGCCCATCGGCCCCCAGCCCCCCGGCCGCGGGCGTGTCGCTCTCGGCAGCGCCACCCTCCGCAGCGGGATCCTCAGCCTGCACTGACGCGCCGACTGCCCGCAGAACCCGGGATCCGTCCTCGCCCGGCCACAGCACGGCGCGCAGCCCCCGCGGGCCGGCAACCAGCTCCAGGACCCCGACTGGGGACTCGATCGTTCGGCGCTCAAGCGAGGTGGCCGTTGCCTGAGCATGGGTCGCGGAACTGGCCATCATCTCTCCTCTGCGTCGACCCACCGGAGCGGGCGCACTGATCTGTGGATTGCGTTGGTCTGGCCACGCGGCAGTCACGGGGCCGGGCACATCGGGAGCCCGGGCAGCCAGGCTTGCCCACAGGTGCCCGACTGAGTAGGACCGCCAGGGCCGCCAGGCATGGGCAGCACGCTCGATCTCCCGGGCGCTGTCGTCCCCGCCCAGCGCAGCCACGGCATGGCGGACGCCGAGATCCCCCGCAAGCATCACGTCGGGGTCCGACAGTCCCCGCATCCGCACGTAGGCAACGGTCCACGGCCCGATGCCGCGGTAGCTCTGCAACTCTGCACCGATCCCGGATCGGTCGACTCCCGGATCGAGGACGAGCTCCCCGTCGGCAAGTGCTCGACACACGCCGACCAGCGCGGCGCCTCGAGCCCTGGGCATCGACAGGTTCGCCGGGTCAGCCTCAGCCAGCCTGGCGACATCCGGGAAGAGATGGGTCAATCCCGGCTCGTCGAAGGCCAGCGGTTCACCGTGGGCTGCGACGAACCTGCCGACCACGGTGCCGGCCCCGGCGACGCTCACCTGTTGGCCGACGATGGCGCGCACGACGATCTCGTGCGGGTCGACGCTGCCGGCGATCCGCAGCCCCGGTCGGGCGGCGACCAGATCGGCGAGCATCGGGTCAGCTCCGAGCACCTCGGCAACAGCGACCGGGTCCGCGTCGAGATCGAGCAGCCGGCGCACTCGGGCAACCCCCGCGGACAGGTCACGAAGGTCGGCCAGCCGGAACTCGGCCAGGACCCCGCCCGTGGTCGCGTGACAGGCCACCGTGGCATGCCCGTGCGGCAGCGACAGCGTCCGACGGTACGTGGACCCGTCCCACGCCTCGAGGCCGACGACCGCCCGCTCGCCGAGGAAGGTCAGCAGCGTGGCCGCGTCGAACGGCTGGCGTGTGGAGAGCCGGACCCGGATCGGGGAGTGGGGCGCGTCGAAGGGCTGCACGGGGTGTGCCGAGTCATGACGGTGCGGGTCGTGGCCGGCTGACCGCCTGCGTCGTGCTCGCAGCTCGCGGGGGGCCTCGCCGTAGACCGAGCCGATCGTGTCGTTGAAGGACCGGATGCTGCCGAATCCAGCTGCCCAGGCGACCTCCGAGGCAGGCAGGTCGGTCGTCTCCAGCAGGATCCGCGCCGTGTGCGCCCGCTGCGTCCGGGCGATTGCCAGGAGACCGGCGCCGAGCTCCTGGGTCACCACCCGGTTCAGGTGTCGCTGCGAGTAGCCGAGGGCGGCTGCGACTCCGGCGACCCCGATCCGCTCGACTGCCCCGTCGGTCACCAGCCGCATCGCGCGGGCCACGACGTCGCCGCGCACGTTCCATTCGGCCGATCCGGGCACGGCATCGGGGCGACAGCGCCGGCAGGCGCGGAACCCGTCCCGTTGGGCGGCGGCGGCCGAGCGGAAGAACGAGACGTTGCCTCGCTTGGGGGTGATCGCCGGGCAGCTGGGTCGGCAGTAGATGCCGGTCGTCCGCACCGCGGTGTAGAAGTCACCGTCGAAGCGCGCATCCCGACTGGTAACAGCGCGGTAGCAGCGCTCGTGATCCAGTGCTGCGTCCATGGATCCATCCTCCCCCATGGTCGGCGGACCCACTGGCAGGAATCGGACGTGGCATTGGAAGGCCTCGGACTGGGGCGCGGGCGCTGATGGGGGCCGCTCGTCACCCGTTGGTCGTGGTGCCGCCTGCGTCGGTCGGGGCTGGGACACCGCGGAACCGGTAGGGCGCCGGCTGGTGCCCGGGCTGCACCAGCCATGCCTGACCCGTTCCCTCGGACTCCAGCACCTGGCCCACGACCGACACGACGTCGTCGACGGCCATCAGCGGCACGTCCATCGCTGTGAGCATGTCGCGGTGGGGGTCGACGATGGCCGTATCCGTGAAGCCGGGGCACACCGCGTTGACGGCGATGCGCTCGCCGGCGAGGACCGGACCCAGGGACCGGACGAGGTTCACGACCGCGGCCTTGTTGGCTGCGTAGACCGGATCCACCGGGACCGGGGCGAGTCCGGCCAGGCTCGCGAGGACGACGATCCGGCCCCCGCCGCGCGCACGCAGCGCGGGCAGCGCGGAAGCGATCCCGAAGGCGACCCCGTCGAGGTTGACTCCCATGGCTCGGCGGTAGGCGAGCTCGTCGAAGTCCGCGAACGTGAACCCGGTGCTGATGCCGGCGTTGAGGACCACGACGTCCAACCGGTCGAACGTCTGCACGGCCGCGCTGACAGCGGCGTGGTTGTCGGCCAGCACGCTGACGTCACAGCGCACCGCCAGCCCGCCGATCTCGTCGGCGACGGCGGTGGCACCCGGCAGATCGATGTCGGCCACGATGACCCGGGCGCCGGCGCTGGCCAGCCACCGGCAGACACCGGCGCCGATCCCGGCAGCTCCTCCGGTCACCAGCACGACTCGACCGGTCAGGTCGGTGGGCGGGCCGGCATCCATGGGGCCTCATCACAGGTTCGACGAGCGGGAGTGGGACGATGCCAACGTACCAACGCCATACGTGTGACCAGCGCGCCCGCGGGGTTTCCGCGATCGCCGGTCCGGGACGGAGCACCATGGACTTCCAGCCCAGCCCCCTCGCCGAGGAGTACCTCGGCCGGCTCCAGGCGTTCATGGACGCTGAGGTGTTCCCCGCAGAGCCCGTGTACGCGGCGCAACGGCGCGAACTCATCGCGACCGGTGCGCCGAATGTGCTCCCGCCGGTGGTCGAGGACCTCAAGACCACGGCGCGCGCGGCCGGGTTGTGGAACCTGTTCCTGCCCGGGAGCGCCGCCCCGGACCATGGCTTGTCGGTCACGGACTACGCGCCGCTGGCCGAGCTGACGGGCTGGTCGCCGGAGATCGCCCCCGAGGCGCTGAACTGCTCCGCCCCGGACACGGGCAACATGGAGATCCTGCACATGTTCGGAACTGCGGCGCAGAAGGAGCAGTGGCTGGCGCCCCTGTTGGCCGGGGAGATCCGCTCGGCGTTCTCGATGACCGAGCCCGGAGTCGCCAGCAGCGATGCGCGCAACATCTCCACGAGCATCCGCCGCGACGGCGACGACTACGTGATCAACGGGCGCAAGTGGTGGAGCACCGGAGCCAACGACCCGCGCTGCCAGGTCCTGGTCGTCATGGGCAAGACCGATCCCGACGCCGACGTGTACCACCAGCAGTCGATGGTGCTGGTCCCCATTGACACCCCGGGGGTGGAGATCGTCCGCAACGTTCCCGTGTTCGGCTACCACGACCAGCATGGGCACGCCGAGATCACGTTCACCGACGTGCGCGTCCCATTGACGAACCTGCTCGGCGAGCAGGGGTCGGGGTTCGCGATCGCCCAGGCCCGGCTCGGCCCGGGCCGCATCCATCACTGCATGCGCGCCATCGGAATGGCCGAGCGTGCGCTGGACCTGATGTGCCGCCGGTCGATCGATCGGGTCGCGTTCGGCAGGCCGCTGGCCCGCCAGGGCGTGATCCAGCAGTGGATCGCCGAGTCCCGGATCGCTATCGACCAGGCGCGACTGCTCACGCTCAAGGCCGCGTGGATGATCGACACGGTCGGCGCCAAGGGCGCCCGCCAGGAGATCGCCGCGATCAAGGTCGTCGCGCCCCGGATGGCCCTCGAGGTGGTCGATCGGGCGATCCAGGCCCACGGGGGCGCCGGCGTCGGCGACGACACGCCGCTGGCGATGATGTGGGCCGGCCTGCGCTCCCTGCGGATCGCCGACGGCCCCGACGAGGTGCACCTGCGCGACATCGCCCGCCTCGAGCTGCGACCCCTGGTGACGCCCCGATGACCCCGACAGCCGGCACCCCCAGCGACGCTGTCGAGCCGCCGGCCGCTGCCGGCCCGGCGTCAGAGGCGTCCGAGGCCCGCGGCGCCGGGCCGGTCCGGTCCGAGGATGCGTTCGACGTCGCCGCCGTGGACACCTGGCTGCGCGCGCGAACCCGGCTGCCCGGCGACGGCCTGCCCGAGGTCCGGCAGTTCGGTGGGGGCGTGTCCAACCTCACCTACCTGCTGCACTACCCGGGGCGTGACCTCGTGCTGCGTCGTCCGCCGGCCGGGCAGAAGGCGGCTGGGTCGCACGACATGCACCGCGAGTACGACATCCAACGGATGCTCGCACCCTCGTTCCCCGCCGTGCCCAGGATGGTCGGCTACGGCTCCGACGAGTCGATCCTCGGGTCGCCGTTCTACGTGATGGCACACGTCCCCGGGATGATCCTGCGCGGGGACCTGCCACCGGGGGTGGAGCTCTCGCCGCAGGCTGCCCACGACCTTGCGCTGGGGACGGTCAACGCCCTTGCCGACCTGCATTCCGTCAACATCCGAGCCAGTGGGCTGAACACGTTCTGGCGGGGACCGGGCTACGTGCGCCGTCAGGTCTCCGGGTGGTCACGGCGGTACCGCGCGGCGCTCACTGATGACGTCCCCGAGGCCGAGGGTGTGATGGGCTGGCTGGCCGCCAACCAGCCCGAGGATGTTGCCGATCGGCTGATCCACGGGGACTGGCGCCTGGACAACCTGGTCCTCGACCCCGATGACCTCTCGGCCGTCCGCGCAGTGCTGGACTGGGAGATGGCCACAGTCGGCGATCCGCTCATGGATCTGGGCGCTGCCCTTGCCTACTGGGTCCAGTCCGATGATGACCCCGTCTTCCAGATGTTCCGGCGGCAGCCGTCGAACCTTCCGGGGATGCCCACCCGCGACGAGATCGTGGCCCACTACCTGGACCGGACCGGGCTGTCGTTGCCCGAGGTCGGTTGGCGGTTCTACGAGGTCTTCGGGCTCTTCCGGTTGGCCGTGATCGCCCAGCAGATCTGGTTCCGGTATCGCGCCGGCCAGACGACGAACCCGGCCTTCACGCAGTTCGGTGCGGCGGTGAACTACCTGATTGCCCGCGCCCAGGGCATCATCGCGGCGTCCGGATAGGCGCAGGGCCTACTGCGGCGGGCCCCAGTAGAACATGTCGAACCGGTCGGCCCCGGCGGCCATCGCCTCGGAGAGGGTGAACGCCCCGTCGTAGAGGGCGTCGCCGATGATGATCCCGTCGAGCCCGTGTGGCACCAGCTCGTGGAGGTCGTGCAGGTCGTTCAGGTGCGCGATGCCACCGCTGGCCATCACCGGGACGTTGACCGCGGAGCAGAACTCACCGAGCAGGTGCCGGTCGCCGTGCCGCCAGTGGTGGTGCGCGACGTTGTCGGACACGACGAATCGTCGGCAGCCGGCCCGCTCCATGGCCATGGCGACCTCGAGCACATCCTCAGCGCGGATGTCCAGGCCGACCGCGAGCCGGTCACCATGCACGCGGACCGCAGCCGCCGCCCACGCGCCGTCGGCCGGATCGATCACGACCCGGGATGCATCGGTGGCCAGGGCCGCGGCGAGAGTCGCCTCGTCATGGACACGGCCGGCGTACTGCAGGTGCGCCCCGCTCCGGACGATGTGATGCAAGCTGGCAGGACCGCCATCGACCACGTCCCGGTCGACCACCTGGATCCACGCTGCGCCCTGGCCGGCCCACGAGGCGATCGACTGTGCGGGCGTGCCGGTCGCGGACGACGCTCCGTATCCGGGCGGGGCGAGGCGAGCCGTGCCGCCGGTGATCGTGACGACGGGGAGCAGCGCGAGCGGGTACTTGGCCATGCGCGCAGCCTAGTGCGGGCACGTGCACACCGTTGCCGGACGGCGCCCACAACGCACCTGGGGCCACGCAGGTCCGGGCCCCGCATCGCCACGGGTACGCGCTGGCCACCTCAACCGGTGGGCACCACCATGCGGCGGCGCTGGCGTTGCCCGAGCGCGAGAGCGCCGAGGTAGAGGCCCACTGCCACGAGCAGCAGCTCGCGGTACCCGGTCAGCAGCGCCAGGTACTCCAGGGCGCCACCGAGCATGGCCCCCAGCAGGTTGATGCCGAAGGAGATCGACGGATCCGGGGCCTCGTCGAACCGGGAGGCGAACACCACGTTGGCCGTGAACACGGGCATGAAGGTGATCGCCGTGGCCGCGACCAGGCGCAGCGGCACCGGCAGCTGCAGCAGTGCCGCGAGCGGGATCAGCCAGACCACGGCGATCGAGGCCAGGAGCACTGCGTAGGCGACCGGCAGGGAGATGCGCTGCGACCGGCCGGTCCGCTTCATCCAGGCCGTGAACTCCACGGCAGCCAGCACGGCCAGCAGGATCCCCCCGAAGACAATCGCGTTCACCACCCACGTGGTCCCGAACAGCAGCGCGAACATCGTGATGGCCCGGGTCTCCAGCAGCAGGAACGCCGCCCCCAGGAGGAACAGGTCGGCGTACTGGCGGGTGCGCCGCAGGCTGCCCACCGCCGCGCGCACCGCGACCAGGCTGATGCCGAGGATCACGGCGAGGACGGCCAGGTAGAAGCCGGGGATGTGCGGGGTGCGCAGATAGAGGAATGGCCGGTTGTCATCGACCGGCTCGGGCGCCCCGGCCAGGAGGGCAGCCGCCTCATCTTCGGGGGAGCAGCGCTGCATCGACTCGTCCACGCTGGCCACCAGGGTCGCGGAGTTGTAGTCGCGGTTCAGGTCGATGCACGGGTCATGGCCGAACGCCGCAGCGATCGTCGCCCCGAGGCGACCGACAAGCCAGGGCTCGCGGTAGTAGTTGTACATCGCGAACACACCGTCGTCGGCCAGGAGCTCGCGCACCCGCTGCAGGGCCGGTTCGGTGAACAGGTAGGACTCGAGCCGGAGCTGGCTGGCCCCGGCCACCAGGGTCAGCGAGTCCGGCAGCGCGAACAGGATCGTGTCGTACGGACCCGGCGCCTGCTCGATGAACGCCCTGCCGTCGTTGATGTGGACACTGACCCGGGGGTCGTCGAAGGGCCGGTTCGGGTTGATGTCCTGGCCGATGTCGCGGATCCGCGGATCGATCTCGACCGCGTCCACGCTGGTCGCTCCCTGACGCAGGGCAAGCGCCACGTCCGTGCCGGTTCCGGCCCCGACGATCAGCACCCGCCCCGGGTCCGTGCGCTCCGAGCGCTGGTACGGAACGGCGTAGAACGGCTCGAACTCGACCCGGGCGTCGACGTCGGTCACGGCCTGATGGGGAACCCCGTTGGCGATGACTGTGGTGTACTCACCGATCGTCGTCTGCTGGGTCGCGGTCTCGATCTTGTAGTACGGCGACCAGCGCACGCCGGGCTGAGCGGACTCCCGGGCAAGGAATCCCACGAGCACCGCGGCGCTCAGCCCGACGAGCACCAGGCCGACCCGGCTGATCGCGGGAAAGATCGACGGGGGCTCCGTCGACGGGGTTCCCGCGATCGACGGCTCCGCCTCCGACCGCGGCTCCGATCGCGCCCGGGGTGCGGGCCAGTAGAGCAGGAGGGCAAGCGCTCCGACGACCACACCCCATGCCAGCGACGGGGCGCCCAGGAAGCTCAGCAGCGTGAAGGACCCGATTCCCAGCAGCGAACCGATGAGGTCCAGGCGGTAGGCGGTCAATCGGGGCAGCTCGAAGAAGCACTGCCCAACCAGGAATCCTGGGCCGAAGAGCACGGCAGCGGCAACCACGAAGACGACAGGCAGCACCACCCAGGCAGGTGGGCCGGTCGTCGACAGCGACGTGAAGAAGATCAGGTCCGAGTTCGACCGGTCGACGCCGAGGTCGAGGGCCAGCACGCCCACGACGGTCACGGCGAGCAGGGGTGGGAACCAGATCGGCGGCTGGGCGCCGCGCCGGGCGCGCAGAAATCCGAGGCCGATCCCAAGGAACGATCCGAGCAGCACGATGTTGGAGAAGTAGGACAGGTGCAGGATGTTCGCCCCGAGCCAGCGGATCAGCGCCAGCTCGAGGAAGAGCATCAGCGCGCTGCCGAGCACCAGCCGCAGCCGCGCCCGCGAGACCCACATGGGCACACCGTAGGGGGCGGCCGGGCGCCTCGTGGGCGTGGCCCATCAGCCCTTCCACGCCCCTGCTTGTCAGGACGCACCGATCGGCGGTCCGGGCTGCGAGTAGCGTGCGTGTCATGGACGAACCGGGCACGGCACCGAATGAGATGACGATGACCGTCCGCGGGTACCACCTCGACCTCTACGGCCACGTCAACAACGCCCGCTACCTGGAGTTCCTCGAGGAGGCCCGGTGGAGTTGGTTCGAGCAGCGAGCGGACCTCGGTGCCCTGCTCGGTGCCGGCCACTCGATGGTCATCGTCCGGATGGAGATCGACTATCGCTATCCCGCTGGGATCGGCGAGCAGCTGACGATCGCATCGCGGCTCGGCGAGGTCAGCGCCCGCAGCGCCGTCATCCACCAGGAGATCCGGCTGTCGGCGTCCGGCAGGCCGGTGGTCGAGGCCGACATCACCGTTGTCTACGTCGACAAGTCGACCGGCCGGGCAGCTCCCATCGAGGGTCCCCTGCGCGACTTCCTGGACGAACTCGCCTGATCCCGGGCAGCCCTGTCGAGAGCCGCACGGCGGCTCACATCGGCGGTTCGAGTCCCTCGTGTGCGTAGAGCGCCCGGATCAGCGGGGCATAGTCCCCGGCGTAGAACGCCTCGAACGGGCGTGGGGTGTAGCGGACCAGGTCCACGAAGGGCAGGTCGCACAGGGCCCGAAGAGCCATCAGCTCGTCCGGAGGGAACGCCACCAGAGCTGGCCCCGTGCGGACAGACCCGGTGGGGACCCCCACACCAGGTGCTCCCCACGGAAGGACGATCGTGTCGTGCTGGCCCTCGCCGGGCTCGGGCGCCGATTCGGCGTCGGCCGCCGGCACCGACGGCGCAGCACGACGAACCACGGCCGAGTCCGGGTTGACCTCGATCGCTGAGAGCACCCGGTCCGCGGCCGTCCATGCCCGGGACCGGTCCCACCGGCGCGGCAGGAACAGGACGAGCAGGACCGCGGCCGGTGCTGCGAACGTCACGAACGCCAGGACATTGGCAGCGGTCGTGACAGCCTCGGTGATCGAGTTCCCGGTCTCCACCGCACTGCCCAACGTGGCGTCGGACAGGTCCTCCAGCGACCTCTGCAGGTCGTCACCCACGAACGGAATCCGGGACAACGTGTTGCCCGCGGAGCTCCAGGACTCCTGGGCGCCCGCGGCGTTGTCGGTGAAGCCGGCGCTGATGGCGGTCAGCGTCATCACGGCGCTGTGCACCGCCCACGCGAACAGGGCGAAGAGCACAAGGGCCATCACGACGAGCACGTCGCGCACGATCTGGCGGTTCCGGAGGGCCGCGAGGTCCGGGTAGAGGTGCATGGCCCGATCCTCACACGACGGTCGACCGGGACGCCGACACGACGCTGGCCGCGCACTGCGGGTTCGACCTACCCACCCGGGCAGCCTCTGCGAACACCCCCGGGCGTTCGGGGCCCACTGGGCGCCGGTTCTCAGCCATGATCATCCCCATGCCCATGACCGCCGTCTCCCTATGGCCGCCCCGCCGGGCGACCTCCACCGGTTGGCTCGTCCTGGACCAGACCCCCAGCGTCGACGGGCCGTGGACGGAGCAGGTGCGCCATGGCCTGCGGGTCCTCGATCCGCTCCCCGGCGCCGCGCCCGGCGCCGCGCCCGCCAACGCCCACGCAAGCGCGACGCTGCACATCAGCACGGTTGTCGACCCGGACCTCGCGCAGGAGGGCTACCGGCTGGACATCACCAGCTCGGGGATCCGGATCGCCGCCAGCAGCCGGCTCGGTGCGCTGCAGGCGGTGACTACCATCCGCCAGCTGCTGCCGGCGGACGCGTGGCGAGCGGCAGCCACCCGCCGCGACGACTGGCGGCTGCCGCTGACCTCGATCAGCGACGCCCCTGCCTTCGAGTACCGGGGGTTCATGCTCGACGTCAGCCGGCACTTCGCGCCGGTGCCCGAGGTGCTGCGCTGGATCGAGCTGGCCGCGATGCACCGGCTCAACCGGCTGCACCTGCACCTCACCGATGACCAGGGCTGGCGGGTCGAGTCGCCCAGCCATCCGGCACTGGCTGAGATCGCGTCGTGGCGGGCATCGACCTGGATCGGCCACAGCCAGGGCCGGGAGGACCTGGACCCCTCGAGGCTGGACAACACGCCGCACGGCGGCTTCTACACCACCGCCGACCTGCGCGAGATCACCGACCACGCCAGCCGGTGCGGAGTGACGATCGTGCCGGAGGTGGATCTCCCCGGCCACGCCAGCGCTCTGCTCGCGGCGATCCCCGAACTCGGGGTCCCGGGCTGCCCACCACAGCGGGTGGAGCCCCGGTGGGGCCTGCTGGGCCGCACCATCTCCCCCTTGCCGGACGCGATGGGGATCGTGGCCACGCTGCTCGGCGAGGTCGCCGACGCGATCGACTCCCCCTACCTGCACATCGGTGGCGACGAGGCCGAGCTGACGATGTGGCGGCAATCGCCGGAGGTGCTGGCCGCCGCGAGGGCACACGGCGGTGTGGAGGGGCTGCGCACGGCCGTGAACGCACAACTGGCCCGCACCGTCATCGGGCTCGGGCGGACCCCGATCGCCTGGGACGACGCATTCGTGGCTGGCGGGCTGCCCACCGCGACCGTCGTCATGCCGTGGCGCTCGGTCGCCGTGGGGCACGCGGCTGCGGAGGCGGGGCACGACGTGGTGATGACCCCGGTGCTCCCGACCTACTTCGACTACGCCGAGGCGACCGGACCGGATGAGCCGCTGTCCATCGGAGCGCCCCTGGGGGTCGAGCGCGTGGCCTCATGGGTGCCGGAGCCGGCTGCGCCCGGCAGCCCGGGGCGGGTCCTCGGCGGCCAGGGGCAGCTCTGGACCGAGTACACCCCGGATCGGGGCAGCCGTGAGTACCGCGCCTTCCCACGCCTTTCGGTGCTGGCCGCCAACCTGTGGCGGGGCACGCCGCTGGACCCGGCCTCGGAGGGTCCAGATCTCGCTGCCCACGTCGAGAGGCTCGACGCCCGGCACGTCAACCATCGTCCGCTGAGCGGCCCGCGGCCCAGGCAGCGCGGCGGGACCGGGCGCCGGGCACCCCTCGGCGTGCACCCGATCGACGATGTTGTTGCCTTCCTCGATTCCAGCGCGGGGACCCCGGAGCCGGCCTGAATCAGCCGCCGTCGTGACTTAGGTCCCCCACCTCGGGGCCTCCTGCCCCTGCGAGCCCGCACCCCGGGTGCGCGATGCTTGTTGAACAGACGAGAGCGGCGGAGGTGGTGCATGGACATGTCGACGACAGAGGGCGTGACCCTGCCCTCTCCATCCACCCACGGCGAGATGGCCGCCCGACGACGTGGGGTCGAGTGGGCACGCGCCGTGGTGAGCCAGGCCATGTCCCGCCCGGTGCTGACCATCGATGTCACCGAGAGCCTCTGGGATGCTTGGCAGCTGCTCAGCGTCTCGGGGCTGCGCCACCTGGCCGTCGTCGATGACAGCCGCTGCCTGGGCATCATCTCCGACCGGATGATCCTGACCGACATCCCGGTGTCCGAGGAGCGCATGCGCAACCGTGGCGTCGGCGAGCTGCTCTCACGGGCCCCTGCCCGATCAGTCCGAGACACGGCCCCGTTGTCCGACGTGGCACGACTGATGGCCCGCTACTCCGCAGAGGCCGTCCCGGTCGTGGATGCCGGAGAACGCCTGGTGGGCATCGTGACCGGGTCGGACCTGGTGCGCTGGTGGGCCGACGACGGGGCCCGGAGCACGTAGGCTTCTCCGCGTGACTGCTGCCCGAAAGGACCGCCTGGTCTGGATCGACCTGGAGATGACAGGTCTCGACCCGGCTACCGACGAGATCGTTGAGATCGCTGCGATCGTGACCGACGCGGAGCTCAACGAGCTCGACGCCGGCATCTCCCTGGTCGTGCGTCCGCCCGATCTCGGGATCCTCGACGGCATGGACGAGATCGTGGTGTCCATGCACACCGAGTCTGGCCTGCTCGCCGACATCCCCGATGGAGTGCCGCTGGCCGAGGCCGGGGCGGCAGTCCTGGCCTATGTGCGCGGCCATGTCCCCGAGGCACGCCAGGCGCCACTGGCCGGGTCGAGCGTCTACGTCGACCGCGGCTTCCTCGCCCGGCACCTGCCCGAACTCGATGAGCACATGCACTACCGTCTCATCGACGTGTCGAGCATCAAGGAGCTGGCCCGACGGTGGTACCCACGGTCGTACTTCAAGTGCCCCGGCCAAGACGGGTGGCCATCGCGCGCTGGCCGATACCCGGGAGTCCATCGCGGAGCTGCGCTACTACCGCGACACCCTGTTCGTCAATGTCCCCGGGCCGTCGACCGACGAGGCCCGCGAGGCCGCCACACACCACCTCGTTGACCACGGGGCGGCCGATTCCGCGTCCGAGCCGACGGTCTGAGTCGGGTACACTTCTGACCTGCCGCGCGATCATCCTGCGCGGAAACGGTGGGTGTAGCTCAGCTGGTAGAGCACCTGGTTGTGGTCCAGGTGGCCGCGGGTTCAAGTCCCGTCACTCACCCCACTGAGAATTCCCGGGGCATCGTCAAGCGATGTCCCGGGATTCCTGCTTCTGTGCGGTGTTGGCAGCTCTGCGACCACCCCGGTCGATAGCGCCGCAGCCACCTGAGTCGCCATCTGGCCCATGACTGTGCCCTCGCACCCGGTTCTCGCCAGGTGCACACTCCGCGCGTCGAGCGGACGTTCGCGACCCGCGCGGTTATGTTGATTGTCGACTGGGGCATCGGGCCCTTCAATGGCTCAGGAGGAAGCATGGCAGCGCGCAAGGCGACCATCTGGGCGGCGGGTATCGTCGCCGCCCTGGCCCTGTCCGGATGTGGGTCCGATGGGGAGATCACGCTGCCGAGCGCGCTTCCCTCCGGCTCGATCGAGTTGCCCACTCCCACTCGCTCCGTTGAAGCCCCAGAGGAACCGACCGAGGAACCGACCGAGGAACCCACCGAAGCACCCACCGAGGAACCGACCGAAGAACCGACCCAGGAACCCACCGAAGCACCCACCGAAGCACCCACGGAGGAGCCCACCGAAGCGACGCAGGAGCCCACCGAGGAGCCCACCGAGGAACCGACCGAGGAACCGACCGAAGAACCCACCGAAGAACCGACCCAGGAACCCACCGAGGAACCCACCGAAGAACCCACCGAAGAACCCACCGAAGAACCCACCGAGACTCCCACCGAGACGGAGAGCGAGACCCCCTCGGAGACCGCCAGCGACAGTGCATCGGCCTCCGCCGAGGCCTCGGAGTCCGGTGACAGCACACTGCCGCTGTGGCTGGGCCTGGCCGCCGTGTTGGCCGCCCTCGGCGCGCTGATCTGGTTCCTGACGGTGGGGTCACGCCGCCGCAAGTGGGATGAGCGCCTCGATGTCGAGCGCACCCAGGCCCAGTGGGTCGTCCACCAGCTGGTGCCCGCCCTGACCAACCCAGCCACCCCCACCCCGGCAGTGATCCAGGACTGGGCCGGCGCCCAGCCCACGCTCAACCAGCTCGACGCCAACCTGGCCGCGCTGGTGGCCGATGCCCCGGATGATGGCAGGGCACAGCTGGTGCAGTCGATCGTCTCGGCCACCACGCAGGTGCGCTCGTCGGCCAGTGCGCACGTTGCCCTGGTCAGTTCCGGGACAGCCAACCCCGAGGCGCTGGGAGCATCGGCGGCTGCCGTCCAGACGGCCACGAACCAGCTGGCCACCATCCTCGGCCCGGAGCAGCCGCCCGCAGGGCCCGAGCAGCCGCCCGCAGGGCCCGGGCAACCCCCGGCGGCGCCGCCGCAACCGCCCACGTCCTGATCGCCTGAGGCGAGCGTCGGGCCCGGCAGCCAGTGGCTGTCGGGCCCGACGCCGTTCCGCTCCGGGTTGACCGTCCGGGTGTGCCACCGGGGGGTCGACCGCCCCCGGGGGGCCTGTCCCGAGAGTTGCCCTGCCCGCGGTGGCCACTCGCGAGGGGTTGGCTCCTGCGAGGGGTTGGCTCCTGCGGGGTGTGACTACTGGGGTTTGACCATCGGGAACAGGATGGTCTCCCGGATGTTCATACCGGTGAGGGTCATCACCAGTCGATCGATCCCCATCCCCTGGCCGCCAGTCGGTGGCATGCCGTACTCCAGCGCCTGAAGGAAGTCCTCGTCGATGGCCATCGCCTCGAGGTCGCCGGCTGCTGCCAGCAACGACTGTGCGACGAACCGCGCACGTTGGTCGACCGGGTCGTTGAGCTCCGAGTAGGCCGTCCCCTGTTCGGCTCCCCAGCAGACCAGGTCCCACTTCTCGGCGAACCGCGGGTCGTCCCGGTGCGCCTTGGTCAGGGGGGCGATCTCCTTGGGGAAGTCCATGTAGAAGGTCGGCAGTTCTGTGGTGTCCTCGCAGAGATCCTCATAGAGCGCCTCGAGAACAACACCCCAGGTCCAGTGCAGCTCGATGTCGACGCCGTGCTTGTCGGCGAGGTCCCGCATCTGTTCGATGGGTGTGTCAGCAGTGATCGGCTGGCCCACCTTCGCGCTGACGGCGTCGACCACGCTGATGTGCCGCCACTCCCCGGACAGGTCGAACTCCTTGGTGGTGCCGTCAGGTTGCAGTCGCCTCGCCACCGGCTCGCCGAACGCGGCCGTGGCGGCCTCCTGGATCAACTCCTGGGTGAGGATCCGCATGTCCTGGTAGTCCGCGTAGGTCTGGTACATCTCCAGCGACGTGAACTCGGGGTTGTGCGAGGAGTCCGCGCCCTCGTTGCGGAACTGGCGGCCGAGCTCGAAGACGCGTTCCATACCGCCGACGAGCAGGCGCTTGAGGTGCAGCTCCGTAGCGATCCGAAGGTAGACGTCCATGTTGTAGGCGTTGATGTGCGTCTCGAACGGTCGAGCGTTCGCCCCGCCGTGGATCTGCTGCAGGATCGGGGTCTCCACCTCGACGAAGCCACGGCGGTGCAGGGAGTCACGCACGCTGTGGACGATCGTGGCGCGCAGGTAGGCAGCGCTGCGGGTCTCCGGACGGACGATGAGGTCGACGTAGCGCATCCGGGCGCGGGCCTCGGGGTCCGTCAACCCCTTGTGCTTGTCGGGCAGCGGCCGCAGCGACTTCGCGGCGAGCACCCACGACGTCCCCGAAACGCTCAGCTCACCCTTGCGAGAGGTCATGACCTCACCGGTGACCGAGACCAGATCCCCCAGGTCAACGAGGTGCTTCCAGTTGTCCAGCTGCTCCTGACCCACGTCGGCCAGCGACAGCATGACCTGCAGGTCGCCGGACCCGTCACGAAGCGTGGCGAAGCACAGTTTGCCGCCGTCCCGCTTGAGCATCAGTCGCCCAACCACGCTGACCGTGACCCCCGTGCGCTCGTCCGGACCGAGGGTGCCGTAGTGCTCGCGGATCTCGGCGAGTGTCGCCGTCCGGGGCGCACCCACGGGGTAGGGGTTGATCCCCCTCTCGCGGATCTGCTCGAGCTTCTCCCGGCGGACCCGCACCTGCTCCGGCAGCCCGTCGACGGACCGCGCCCCCTCAGGCGAATCCCTGGTGTCCACTGGCTTTCCTCCGACTCAGTCAGCAATCGCTGCGCACAGCATAGGTGCGGGTGCCAGCACCGCCTGCGAGTCTCAGAGGTTGAGCTCCCTGGCGAGGTCGGGAACCGAGAAGACCAGCAGTGCGATGCCGACCCCGAGTCCGGCGATTCCAGCCCAGAACTCGCCCCGGTTCCCCAGCCACTCGGTGAAGCGCGCCATCACGTGGATACGGCGCCCCTGCGGGACGAGCAGGTAGCCGACCACGACCGCGGACTGCAGGAGCAGTGCACACACCGTGTACGTCAGGACCAGGAGGACGTTCTGGAAGAAGGTCAGCCCCTCGGCACCGATCTCCACCATGGCCACGGCGAACACGACGTCGACCAGCGATTGCACGGTGACCAGGACCACGCCGAACCCGAACAGCAGGGGCAGGGGCAGGCTCAGCTTCTCGACCAGGTCGTCCGGCGCATGCGAGGCGCCGGTTCTCGAGCGCACCAGCATGAAGATCCCGGCCCCGACCAAGAAGACTCCGCCCAGGACCTGGACACCCGGCTCCAACCACGGGTGACGCTCGTTGAGGTCGGCGATCTGCGTCCCCAGCCCGGTGGTGAACAGCATCCCCACCGTCATCAGGGCGAGGAACGAGCCCAGCAGGAACACCAGGGCCCTGCGCAGGCCGTTGGCCTGGGCGAGCAGGATCGGCATGAAGGCAATCCCGATGGCATCGACGGCGGCCAACCCCAGCCCCGCGACCTCCGCGAACAGGCTCAGGTCCATCGAACTGGCTCCGATCGTCGCCCTGCGGGATTGGTGCGGCCCCGGTTCGGGGTCTGCCCCGGCATGGTGTTCTCCTCGAGTCGCCGAGTTCGGCTGGTAGGAGGGTAGCCCGTAGCGCCGCCGCCTGCGCACTGACCACCCACTTCCGCGTGTGGGGGGTGCCGCCGATCCCCCTATGTCCACCGGATCTCGGCGATCGTGAGCCCAACGTGGTCGTGCCATGCAAGGTCGGCGCAGCCGTCCTGCTGTCGAGCCGCGGTCCAGCGTGCGAGTTTGGCCCGTCACCCCGGGCGCTGGTATCTTGATCCAGCACTTGCGCCGTTAGCTCAGTTGGTAGAGCAGCTGACTCTTAATCAGCGGGTCGTAGGTTCGAGCCCTACACGGCGTACCAGCCCCCCAGCGATCCTGGGGGGCTTTCGCCTTCACAGGTAGAGGCCGGTCTCATCCTCAGCGACCCGGGCCGCCGCGACGGCGTGGATGTCGCGCTCACGGAGCAGGACATAGGCCAGGCCGCGCACCTCCACCTCGGCGCGCTCCTCGGGCTCGAACAGCACGAGGTCGCCGACCTCGACGGCCCTGACCAGCGGGCCGATGGCCACTGCCGAGGCCCAGACCAGCCGCTTGCCGACCGCCGCGGTGGCCGGGATGACGATGCCCCCGCCGGAGCGCCGTTCCCCGTCCGCGGCATCAACGTGGACGAGCACGCGGTCGTGGAGCAGCTTGATGGGCACCGATCCGTCCGCGCCCGGGGTGAGGTCAGGGGCCATCGGGGGCTGGCGGGACACAACTGCAGCGTAACGGAGTACCGTTCGACGTCATGACCGGTCTCGGCGATGCGCTCGACCTGTCCCTCGAGGTCGGCGAGCTGGTCCAGCTCTCCGGTGGCAACACCAGCCTGACCGTCGACCACATGGAACGGATGGCCAGCGCGCTCGGGGCTCGGGAGAGCCACGCACGGATCTCCTCAGTGAACGTCGCGATGACGGTCTTCGACGAAGGCGAGAACCTGACGGCCGGACGGCACGCCGAGCACCTGGGCATCAACTTCAGCACCTTGACGCTGCTCAAGCGGTTGGTGGCTGACACCGAGGAGCACCACCTCAGCGCCAGCCAGGTCCGCTCGCGGCTCACGCTGATCCGCAACTCCGCCAAGGTCTACCCGACCTGGTCAGTGATGTTGGCCCTCGGCGGATCGAGTGCGGCGTTCGCGGCCCTCTTCGGCGCCCAAGCCGCTGCAATGGCACTCGTCCTATTCGGCGGCTGGGCCGGGGCCTGGGTCCGGCACGGGCTCGTCGCCAGACGACTCAAGCCCTTCGTCTCGGTGACGAGCGCCGCCTTCACGTCGGCCTTCATCGTGGCCGCCGGTGGCCACTGGCTCGGGTTGGGCGATGCCGTGACCCCCGCACTTGCAGCCTCCACGCTGTTCCTCGTCCCCGGTGTCCCGATGCTCAACGGAACCGCCGACCTGCTGACCGCGCACTACCTCAACGGGGTGGTCCGGCTGGCGATGAGCGCGGTGATCATCGGCTCCGCGGCCGTCGGGCTCACGGTGGCAGTGTCGCTCGTGGACGTGCTGCCATGACCTGGGCCCTGTCCCTGTGGGCCGGATTGGCCGTGCTGGGCTTCGCGATGGTCTTCTCGGTGCCGCGGCGCACCCTGCCGGGAATCGTCGCGCTGGCGATCGTTGCCCACCTCGTGCGAACCGCAGTCCTGGAGCTGGGGGCGCCACTGCCCACGGCCAGCTTCGTGGCCGCGGTCCTCGTCGGCCTGACCGCTGCCCTGATCGCCCCGCGCACGAACCAGGCGACTCCGATCTATGCGTTCGCCCCGGTGATCCCGTTGATCCCGGGGACGTACATGTTCGACGCGCTGACCGGGATCCTCGCGCTCACGTCGAGCAACCGGGCCGACAGCGCCGCCATCGTGGATGCCGCCATGGTTGACGGCTCGATCGCGACCCTGACGATCGTTGCACTCGCCGTGGGTACCATCAGCCCCACCCTGATAGTGGGCCGGCACCTTGCGCGGCTGGTCAGGTCGGAGCACTCAGAGGCGCGCTGACACAACTGGTCGAGCTGGGCGTGCCGCGTGGGCGTGCCGGGCAGTCACCCCGACAGGGAGGTGGTGGTGCTCGGGTCCGCCGCCTGCTGGGTCAGACGACCGCGGCCAGCTCCGCCAGTGGCCCCACCTGATCGCGGGGGACCGGCAGGAAGACGATGTCGGTGGGGACCACCTGGGGAGGCGGCGCCGCCAGCGCCCAGCGCACGGACTTGCTCACGACGCGAACCGTGACAAGGCCCCCGATGACCGCCCCCGCCGTGATCGCGACGTTCTTCCAGCGGATCCCGGTGTCGTCCTTGTAGAACGCGACGACCTTGTTCTTGCCGCGGTCGGCCACTTTGGCGGGATTCACCCGATCCTCGAGATCAGTGATCGTGCCGACGAGCCGCTCACGAGTGTCGACGATGTCGCCCTCGATCTGGGACGGCGTGCGCACGGGCGCACTCGCGGGCTTGCTGGACTTGGCCTGGGACACGATCAATCCTCCTGACACCACGGAATGGGCCCACCATACGCGGGCGGGGCCCGGGCAGGCCATCGCGGGATAGTGTCTGGGCGCCCAATACCCAAGGAGGACCCATGACCGCTCGGCTCGCACCCGGCGATCGCGCACCGGACTTTGATCTCGCCGACGACACCGGGGGCCGGATCCGGCTGTCGGACCTGCGCGGACAGCGCGTCGTGCTCTACGCGTATCCGGCGGCGATGACCCCCGGTTGCACGAAGCAGGCCTGCGACTTCCGCGACTCCCTGGAGGCGCTCGCCGCAGCCGGGCTCAGCGTTGTCGGAATATCACCGGACTCCCCGGAGAGGCTGGCCGCCTTCCGCGCTGCCGAGGGGCTGACCTTCCCGCTGGCCAGCGACCCGGACAAGGAGGTGCTCACCGCCTACGGGGCCCACGGCGAGAAGAAGCTGTACGGGAAGATCGTCGTGGGCGTGATCCGGTCCACGTTCGTCATCAACGCAGAGGGGATCATCGAGCGGGCCATGTACAACGTGCGGGCCACCGGCCACGTGGCCAAGCTGCGCCGGGAGCTCGGGGTCTGAGCGGCCCGGCCGTCGGGGCCGCAGGGGCCCGGCCCGCCGGGCCCGATCCAGGTCGGGGTGGGCGCCGCTGACGTCCCGCCGCGGCTGCGACAATGGCGGCACGCGGGTGTGGCGGAACTGGCAGACGCGCAGGATTTAGGTTCCTGTGTCCACGCGACGTGCGGGTTCGAGTCCCGCCACCCGCACACGACCCCTGCGTCGTGGTCGTCGATTCGCCGGATCCGATGGGCCGAATCGACGGCCACGCCGAGCTGACGACGGTCAGTCGGCGGGAGCCATGTGTGCTCGGTCAGGGCAGGGCTCCGAAGAAATCCCATTCCTCGGCGGTGTCCTGGATTCCGGGGCTGTCCTGGTGCCAGATGGTCGCTGGGCCGGGTGCCCCGTTCGGGGTGCCCTGCAGGACGGTGACCGCGCCCGCTCCGGCGGGGAGCCCGGGAGCGCTCGTCGACGCGATGAGCCAAGCGTGGGTGCCGCCGCTGACCGGGAGGGCGACCATGTCTTCGTAGCTGTACAGCGGCCACTGGATGATCGCACCGCTCAGGCCGGCGGGGGTTCCGGGGAAGAGCAAGACCGGGTCGTCGACCTGCACGAGCAGGTCGGGGTGGCCGTCGCCGGTCACATCGCCGGAGGTCAGCCCTCCGTTGGCGTCCTCGGCCCAGCCCGGGATCTTCCAGACGGCGTCCCTGCCGGGGACTCCGGGTGCGCGCAGGCGGGCGGCACGGAACCCATAGGTGTGGCCGTGCAGCAGGGCCACGGCATGCTCCTGGGCGGTGAAGGCCAGGTCAGCGTGTCCGTCGCCGTTGAAGTCCGACAGGGTCAGGTCGCCCAGCGGCGCACCCCCTCCGCCGGTGTAGCCCAGGCCCAGCTCGCCCTCGCCGTCGATGAACTGACTGCGACTTCCCGTGAGCCCATCAGGGCCACCCCGCAGCAGGTAGAAGGAGGGAGGGCATTCGCCGTACCTCAGGCACAGGCGGCGCACGCGGGTCCCCACGACCAGGTCGTCTCGGCCGTCGCCAGTGACATCTGCAGCGGCCAGCAAACGCCCGAAACCGTCGTAGGGGGCGGGTCGGTTGCTCAGGCCGCCCGTGCCCTGGCGGAACGTGGCCACGCCGTCCGAGGTCAGGCCGGAGGAGGAGCCCGACAGGACCACGACCAGACCGGATCCACCGACGTCGCCGACGTCCTCGTCGGGAACCCCGATGGCCAGATCGGCGTACCCGTCAGCATCGAAGTCGCCGGCAGCAAGACTTCCACCGAACCAGTCCTGGGACTCACCGGCCCCCGGTACGCCAGGGGTGTCCTGGTTCCAGAACTGGTTGCGGGTGGTCAGCCCGCCCAGGCCGCCGTAGATCACCTGGACGGCCCCCGCGTCCTGCACGGACCCGACGTCCTCGCCTGGAACCCCGATGGCCAGGTCGGCGTACCCGTCAGCATCGAAGTCGTCCGAGGTCAGAGCTGCGCCGAACCGATCGCCTTCCTCGGGAACGTCCTGCATGCCCGGCTGCCCCTGGTGCCAGAACTGGTCCCGGTCCGTCGGCCCGGAGGCAGATCCGTAGAGCACCTGGACGGCTCCCGCGTCGGCTGCCCCAACGACGTCCTCACCGGTCACACCGACCGGCACGTCAGCGTAGCCGTCGCCGTCGAAGTCGAAGGGGATCGCCGCCGTCGCGGCCGCCATGGCGATGCCGGCTCCGCCGTCCGAGCTCAGCGGCGCCACACCAGCCACCAGCACCAGCGCCGCGGCTGCGACGACGGCTCGCCGCGCGGGAATCCCTCTGACATCCCGGCCGTCGGCTCGGGTACGTGGGGCTGCCCCTGCCTGGTCGTGCTCTCGCCTGTCCGCGCTGCCCATGTCGCTCACCCCACCGAACTGCCGAAGTCATCGCCGACCTGATCGGCGCCCTTGATCCCGGGGCTGTCCTGGCTCCAGAAGGTCGCCGTGCCACCCGTGCCCGGGGGTGTCCGTTCGATGACCGTCACCCGTCCCCCGCCGCCGAAGACCTGCCACATGGTCGTGCCGCCGCTGAGCGGGAGCAGATTGACCGGGCTACCCCATGACATCCACTCCTCGCTGTCGGATCCCAGCCCGTTGCCGGTGCCGAGCACGATGACCAGCCCGGAGTCGCCCTGCCCCCGATAGGTGCCCATCAGCAGGTCCGCGAATCCGTCGCCGGTCACGTCCCCGGTGACGGCCGGTGCGCGGAAACTGGTGTCGGTGCCTGCGTCGTACCGCCACAGTGTGTCCACTCCGGGCTGTCCCGGCGCAGCGAGTGGACCGGAATGCAGCCCGTCGTCGTGGCCATGCAGCACAGCCACGCCCGAGTAGCTGGCGATCGTGAGATCCGAGTGGTCGTCGGCGTTGACGTCACCGAGCCACAGGGCGGAGAGGTATGGCCCCTGCCCGAATCCGAGCTCGGTGAGGGTGAACGATGCTGAGCCCGTCGCCGTCAGCCCGCCCGGGCTGCCCAGCAGCAGACGGATGCCATCGCTCCCGGCGCCGCCGCTGAACCCCAGGACGACGTCGTCACTCCCATCGCCGGTCACATCTCCGACGGCCATCTGGTTGCCGAAGCGGGCACCTGCCTTCGGCGTCCCACCGATCCCCGCGGACCGCTCGTTCCAGGCTCGCGCGCCGGCAGATGTGAGTCCCGAGGGGGAACCGCGCAGGACAACAACCGACCCGGCATCCTTGGCTCGACCGAGATCCTCGGACGGTGCCCCGACGACGAGGTCGGCGAATCCGTCGCCGTCGACGTCCCCAGCGGCGAGGCTTGCACCGAACCGGTCGCCGGCCTCGTTCTTGCCCGGCACCCCACGGCTGCCCTGGTGCAACAGTTGGTCGCGGGCGGTCAGCCCGCGCGCGCCGCCGTAGAGCACCTGCACGGCCCCGACGTCCTTCTTCCGCCTGAGGTTCTCGCGGGGGATCCCGATTGCCAGATCGGCGTACCCGTCGGCGTCGAAGTCCCCGGAGGCCAGCACCTCACCGAACCGATCGCCGCGTTCGAGCCTGTTCCTGACGCCCTTGCGGCCCTGGTGCCACAGCTGGTCCCTGGCTGTCGGGCCCGCAGCCGACCCGTAGAGCACCTGCACCGCCCCGGCGTTCCTGACCCCGCGCAGGTCCTCCCCCGGAACCCCCACCGCCAGATCGGCGTACCCGTCACCGTCGAAGTCGGACGGGATCACCGCGCCGGTCGTCGCCACCGCAAGCTCACCGCTGGACGGTGGCACCCCCACGGCCCCACCCACCAACGCCAGGGCCGCACCCACAAGAACCAGACGCCTCATGTCCCCCTCCATAACCCGAACGCGGTGCGCACCCAGTCGCGCCCAGGGCGTTCACTCCTCACGCTAGTCCGGCCGACGCGCCGCGATAGGGGCTTTGGTCCCACGCCCGCGGAAGCCTCTGAGGACGCTCTACGACTCCTGCGTCGTGGTAGTCGATTCGCGGATCCGATGGGCCGAACCGACGACCACGACGGTCAGTTGACAGTCAGTCGGGGGCCGATTCGAGGAGCTGGGCAAGGACGGGGGCCAGCGCGCGGAAGGCCTGGCCGCGGTGGCTGATCTCGTCCTTCTCGGCCGCGTCCATCTCGGCTGTGGTCCGGGCCGACCCGTAGGGCACGAAGATCGGGTCGTACCCGAACCCCCCGGTCCCGCGTCGCTCTCGGAGCAACGAACCGTCGATCGTGCCCTCCACAACGCGGACCTCGCCGGACTCCGCGTGCCTCGCTGCCGGCATCGCCACCGCTGCGGCGCAGAAGAAGTGCGCCCCGCGCCGCTCGGGCGGTGTGTCGGACAGCTGCGCGAGCACCAGGTCGAGGTTGGCGTCGTCACCTCCGTGGGCGCCCGCCCAGCGAGCCGACAGGATCCCGGGCATCCCGTTGAGCGCGTCCACGCACAACCCGGAGTCGTCAGCGATCGAGGGCAGCCCGGTGTAGGCGGCCACGGCGCGCGCCTTGAGCAGCGCGTTGGCCGCGAACGAGGTCCCGGTCTCGGCGACGTCGGGCAGTGCGGCGAACGCCTCCGCACCGACGAGCTCGACTTCAAGGCCGGCGGAGTCCAGGATCCGGCGCAGCTCGGCGATCTTCCCGGCGTTGCGGGTCGCCAGGACCACCCGGGCGGTCATGCGGGACCGCCCGGCACTGCCGAGCCCGCCGATCGCACGGCGCCAGCCAGCGCATCGGCCTGCAGCAGCGTCAGTTCGGCACACCCATCGGCGGCCAGGTCGAGCAGGTTGTTGAGCATGGCGCGGTCGAACGGCTCGCGCTCCGCGGTGCCCTGCACCTCGACGAAGGTCCCGGCCCCGGTCATCACGACATTCATGTCGGTATCGGCGCGGACATCATCGTCGTAGTGCAGGTCGAGGCACGGCTCGCCGTCGACGACGCCGACGCTCACCGCTGCCACCGAGTCGGTCAGGGGCGAGGCGCCGTCTGCGATGAGCCGCTTGCCCTGCGCCCAGGTGAGAGCATCGGCCAGTGCCACGTAGGCGCCGGTGATCGCGGCCGTGCGCGTCCCACCATCGGCCTGGAGCACGTCGCAGTCGATGACGATCGTGTTCTCGCCCAGCGCCTTGACGTCGATCACGGCGCGCATCGACCGGCCGACCAGGCGGGAGATCTCATGGGTGCGCCCGCCGATGCGGCCCTTGACCGACTCGCGGTCAGAGCGCGTGTTCGTCGATCGGGGCAGCATGGCGTACTCAGCGGTCACCCACCCCGAGCCGGAGCCCTTCTTCCAGCGGGGCACGCCCGCGGTGAAGGATGCCGTGCACAGCACCCGGGTCGCCCCGAAGGACACCAGGCAGGAGCCCTCAGCGTGGTCCGACCAGCCACGCTGGAAGGTCACCTCGCGCAGGGCATCGGTCGCCCGGCCATCGGATCTGGTCACAGCTCCACCACCATTCCGGGGGTGGCCAGGGCCACCTCCCCGTCGAACGCGCTGCGCCCATCGGCCAGCGTCGCCATCGGATCGTTCCATGAGACCAGGTGCGTCAGGACCAGACGGCCGACACCAGCGACCTGGGCGTGCTCACCCGCCTGGACACCGGTCATGTGCAGGTCGGGGGTGTCACGTTCCCCGATGGCGAACGACGCCTCGAACAGCGCCACGTCGGCACCGCGCGCCAACTCGACCAAGGCAGGTGTTGGCCCCGTGTCGCCGCTGTACACGAGGCTGGCGCCGGCGGCCTCGACCCGGATCGCGTAGGCCGGCACCGGATGCGCGACCCGGGCCACGGTGATCGTGAACGGCCCGATCCGCACCGGGTCAGGAGTGTGGTCGACGAAGCGGTAGATACCGCCGAGCCCATCAACGGATTCCCCCGGACTCGTCCGGTACGCGTCGGCGATCCGACGTGCGGTGCCCGCGGGGCCATGCACGGGCAGCCGCTGGCGGGGCGGGCCTTCCCGGTGGTACTTGCGGGCGACGTAGAGGCCGGTGAGGTCCATGCAGTGGTCGGCGTGCAGGTGGGAGAGCAGCACGGCGTCGAGTGCGCGCAGGTCGGCCACGGCGGCCAGGGGTCCGAGGGCCCCATTGCCGAGGTCCATGACAAGTCGGGTCCCGTCGTGCTCGACGAGGTAGCAGGATGCGGCCGAGGAGGGGTTGGCGAATGATCCTGCACTGCCGATGATCGTCAGGCGCACGTAACCTCCTGGGCCGCGGGGCGGCTCTGCCCCGACACGCGGGTCACCCTAGCGATCGACAACCATCGAGTGCGGCTCGTGGTGAGGACAATGGGCGTCATGTCCATCACACCGTCGGTTGCCGGTCCGGGAGTGGGCGACCCCGATGCTCCGCTCGGGATCTTCGACAGCGGGGTCGGCGGCCTCACGGTGGCACGCGCGGTGATCGACCAGCTGCCCGACGAGGCGGTCCTGTACGTGGGCGACACCGCTCGGGGACCGTACGGCCCGCGACCCATCGCCGAGGTGCGTGCGTTCGCCCTGGATGTCATGGATCACCTCGTCGACTCGGGCGTCAAGGCGCTCGTCATCGCCTGCAACTCAGCGTCGGCAGCGGTCCTGCGCGACGCCCGTGAACGCTACCCCGTGCCGGTGGTGGAGGTGATCAAGCCGGCTGTGCGGCGCGCTGTCCGGGCGACGCGGGACGGTCGGATCGGCGTCATCGGCACCGTCGCCACCGTGACCAGCGGCGCCTACGAGGACGCCTTCGCAGCGGCGCCGCAACTGACCGTCAGCTCTGCGGCCTGCCCGCGGTTCGTGGACTTCGTGGAGTCCGGGGTGGTGACCGGTGACGAGGTCATCGACGTGGCCCACGCCTATCTGGACCCGATGCTCAACGACGGCATCGACACCCTGGTCCTGGGCTGCACGCACTACCCGCTGCTGACCGGCGCCATCTCCTATGTCTGCGGCGACGACGTGACGCTGGTCTCCTCGGCCGAGGAGACCGCCAAGGAGGTCTACCGGACGCTCGCGGCCCACCGCCTGGGTCGGCCGGCCGGGTCGCAACCACCGTTGCACCGTTTCCTCGCCACCGGTGACCCAGAACCGTTCGCCCGGCTCGGCCGGCGGTTCCTCGGCCCGGAGGTCTCCCTCGTGGAACGCACACCGGATTGGGTCACGGCAACCTGATCGACTTCCGCGGTCCGCCCCGGGGATGCGACCATGGTGACCGTGAGCATCGCACCGATGGAGGACGTCGAGGTCGCCCAGGAGGCCGAGCTCGACACACCGTGGGTGACGATCGTGTGGAACGACCCCGTGAACCTCATGTCCTACGTGACCTTCGTGTTCATGCAGTACTTCGGCTACCCGCGGACGAAGGCCGAGTCGCTGATGATGGACGTGCACACCGAGGGCAAGGCGCTGGTCAGTTCCGGGAGCCGCGACCAGATGGAGCGCGACGTGACCGCCATGCACAGCTACGGCCTGTGGGCCACGATGTCGCGGGACCACTGAGGAGCACCATGGGCCTCCTCGATCCGCCGGGCTTCCGACGCAACCGCCACGGCCAGGTGTGGCTCCATCTGCGCGACTCCGACCGTGGGCTGCTGGTGGACCTGCTGGCCCAGATGGGCGCCATGCTCGTCGAGCCGGAGCCCGATCATCCCGTGGATCCGCTCGTGGAGCTGGTCGGCATCGATGACACGGCAGAGCGCCCCGACGACCCCGCGCTGGCCCGCCTGTTCCCGGATGCCTATGAGGATCCCGACGACGCGGCAGAGTTCCGTCGCTTCACCCAGCGCGACCTGCGCGCGACCAAGATGGCCAACATCGAGGCAGCGGCCCGGACCCTCGAGCGACCGGACCCGACGCAGCTCGACGAGCAGGAGTGCCTGGCGTGGCTCGGCGCACTCAACGACCTGCGGCTGACCCTGGGGGCACGCCTGGAGCTCGACGACGAGAGCGCCCGTGACTTCATGGCGCTGCCGGAGGACGATCCACGGCGTTCGCAGTACCTCGTCTACGATTGGCTGACCTACCACCAGGACCGGCTCGTCCGGGCGCTGCAGAAGGGCATCCGGGCATGATCGCGATCCCCCCGCGGGCGCCGGGGCTGCCCGAGCCGGCCCTGCTGTCGCGGATCCGCGACGGGGTCATCGGCGACGATCAGGTGATGCCCGGTCCCTACGGCCGCCGCCGCGTCACCTACGCCGACTACACGGCCAGCGGCCGTGCCCTGGACTTCATCGAGGACTTCATCCGCAACGAGGTGCTGCCCCGGTACGCCAACACGCACACCGAGTCCAGCGGCACCGGGCTGCAGACCACCCGCCTGCGCGAGGACGCCCGACGGATCATCCGCGAGAGCGTCCACGGCGACGACTCCACCGCGGTGATCTTCGCCGGGTCCGGCACGACCGGGGCCATCAATCGGCTGATCGGCATCCTCAACCTGCGGATCCCCGCCGACCTCGACGCCCAGTACGGCTTCACCGACCAGATCCCCGTCTCGGAGCGCCCAGTGGTCTTCATCGGGCCGTTCGAGCACCACAGCAACGAGCTGCCGTGGCGGGAGTCGATCGCCGACGTGGTGATGATCCCGGAGAGCCCGGACGGCCATATCGACGCCGGCCGACTGGCCCGGGAACTCGTCCGGTACGCCGACCGACCGCTGAAGATCGGCAGCTTCAGTGCCGCGTCGAACGTCACCGGGATCCTGACCGACACCGACGAGATCACCAGGCTGCTCCACGACCACGGAGCGTTGGCGTTCTGGGACTTCGCGGCCGGTGGCCCGTACATCGACATCGACATGAACCCCGGGGATCCGGGCGCGGCCAAGGACGCGATCTTCCTCTCCCCGCACAAGTTCATCGGCGGCCCCGGAACGCCGGGCCTGCTCATCGTCCGCCGCGAGCTGCTGCGCAACTCAGTGCCCGACGTGGTCGGCGGCGGCACTGTGGCCTACGTCAGCCCGGCGGAGCACAGGTACCTGACCGACGCGGAGCACCGCGAGGAGGGCGGCACGCCGGCGATCATCGAGTCGATCCGTGCCGGCATGGTCTTCGACCTCAAGCGGGCGGTGGGAACCGACGTGATCCGCGCGCATGAGGAGGACCTCGTCCATCGCGCTGTGGTTGCGTGGTCGGCCAACGCGGCGATCACCGTCCTGGGCAACCCCGCGGCCGAACGGCTGTCGATCGTGTCCTTCACTGTGCGCTCACCGAGCGGCAAGTACGTGCACCACAACGCGATCGTGGCCATGCTCAACGACGTCTTCGGGATCCAGTCGCGCGGCGGCTGCTCGTGTGCCGGCCCGTACGGTCATCGACTGCTCGGGATCTCCCTGGACCGTTCGGCGGAGTTCGAGCAGCAGATCACCGCGGGGTGCGAGGGGATCAAGCCCGGTTGGGTGCGGGTGAACTTCAACTACTTCATCTCGGAGGCGGTCTTCAGCTACATCGTCGAGGCGGTCGACCTACTGGCACGTCACGGTTGGGCACTGCTTGAGGACTACCACTTCGACGTTGCCTCCGGCCTCTGGAAGCACCGCTTGGGCCCCGTCGAGCCCCCCCTGCGGCTGGCCGACGTCAGCTACGACGAGTCCGGACGGCTCGTCCACCCGCGCCACGACGATCGTGCCGGTGAAGATGCCCTGGCGGGCCATCTGGTCGAGGCCCGCGCGCTGCTCGCGGCTTCAGTCGCGCGCACCCATGGGCCCGGGGCGGAGCTGGCCGACGAGCTGGGGCACCTGCAGTGGTTCGACCTGCCAGCGGCCAGCGTCGCCGAGCCCGCAGCAGTCTCCAGTTGAGCCGGTGCTACCGGCGGGTCGTGATGGTGAACCTCGGCGACTTCCCTGGGCCCAGCGCGCCCCGCTTGTTGGTCTTGATCCGATAGGTCAATGACGTCTTCTTGCGGGGCCACTTGATGACGAACGTGGTCCGACCCCTGGCACCTGTGCGCTTCCTGTCGACTGTGCGCCATGAGCCGTTGATGCGCATCTGTCGCTTGACCAGGACCTTCTTCTTCTTCGGTGAGACCTTGACCCGCACCTTGACCTTGGCGCCGCGCTTCGGCTTCAAGGTCGAGGGCTTCGCCTTGACCACAGGAGTCACCGCTGGCACCGGGTCGGGCCCAGGCAGAGGTGCCGAGTCGGTTCGCTGCACGCCCGTGGCGAAGGCACGCATCGCGTCCCAGGAGTTCGCGTCGACTCCGCCCAGCTGCCAGACGGCAATCCCCTCCAGGCCGTACTGGGTCACCAGCGGCAGCCTGGCGGCCACGCCGCGGGAATCTACCCACCACGCCTCGTGGTCCACGGTGCAGGTCGTCTTCTTGCCAGCCGATGTCTTCCCGGAGTAGGTCTTGGAGAAGGTCGCGACCATCTCCGCTGTGGTCTCGTCGTAGCGAAGGGAGGGTGTCGCGCCGGCCTTGGCCTGCAGGGTGTCCAGCGCGGTGTTCGTCGTGAAGCTCGTGGCGCTCGGGGGTTGACCAGCCGGGCACTTCCCGCTGATCGCTGGCGAGCCGTCCGCGTCGCGTGCCGTCCACAGCCGCCCGTACGCGGGTACGCCCATCCGGATCCGCTCGGCGGGGAACGCCGTGACCGCGTAGGACAGCGTGCGATGCAGGAACGACAGCGGGGCGATCGGACCCGGGCGGGACACCGAGTAGTCGTAGGTCATGATGCGCAGGGAGTCCACTGACGGTGCCACCCCGGCATAGTCATAGACCCAGTAGCCGGCGCCCGCCGCGTAGGTTCCGTTGTACATCGGCGGGACTGCCAGCGCCAACTTCTTCCCGTTCTCGTGCAGCGCGGCCCCCAGCTCGGTGACGAAGGCGACCCATGCCGGCCTGGTCGCCGCCCACGTGGAAGTGCCGTCCGTGAACGCGAACTTCTCGTAGTCCAGCTCGATGCCGTCATAGCCGTTGCTCATGACGAGGTCCACGAGCTGGTCGACGTGTGCCCTCCGATCGGGCTTGTCCTTCAGGACGGTGGCCATCGCCAGCCGGCCAGATCCGTCAGCGACTGAGGGGATGACGGCGATGCCGCGTTCGCGGAGACTGGCCAGCACCGAGCTCTTGGTCTCGGACCCCACCGCGCTGGAGATCGACACCGAGCCGCCCGACGCCTTCGCCCGGTACCAGAACGGAGAGGCCTCACCCACGAGGTCGGAGTTCGCCTCGATGCCCGCAAGCGACGAGGTCGTGGCCCAGCTGGGCATCCACCCGGTCACCACCGTGGAGCGTGCTGGGTCATCGGCCGCCGCTGGTGGTGCGGTGGCCAGCGGGCCCACCACAAGTGCCCCGATCACCGCGGCGAGCACCGCGGACCGCAGCGTTGCCGCCCACGACGCCCGCGCCTCGAACAGTCCCACTTGTCCTCCCCGATCCCGTGGCTCCTCCACCCAGGGTGATGATGCCATGTCCGCGCGTGATCAGGCCCACACGTACGGACATCCCACCGTGCCTTTATCGAACGGATGGCTCCGGCTTAGCGCCGGACGTCACCCACGATCACTGGTCGTCGCCATCTCCTCCGGCCGGCATGCCGTTGTAGATCTTCAGGCAGTCCGGGCAGACCGGGAACTTCGACGGGTCCCTGCCAGGCACCCAGACCTTGCCGCACAGCGCACGCACGGGACTGCCCATCACCGCACTCTCGACGATCTTGTCCTTGAGCACGTAGTGCGCGAATAGCTCGTGATCGCCCGTGCCATCGGCATTCTCGGTCTTCTCCATGACCGCTGTGCCTCCGGAGAGGTCGGGCGCTTCCAGGGGTTCAGGATCTTGAGGCATGGCGATGATGCTACGCCGATCACCCAACGTCACAACCACGGGCCGCCACCACCGGTTATGGACCGACCACACTCCCGTGACGGTGCGTGACCGCCTCTGATCGGCAAGAGCGCAACCTCAGTAACGTCACGGGACGCCCGTCGAAGGGCTCCGGCACCGAACGTGAGGGGTAGTCTTATACTACTAATCGACATTCATCCTTTTGTTGGATAACATCCTCCCTCACGGTGAGTAGCGTGACGAACACCTCCACAGACCCGATCATGGACGCACCGCGCCCGGGTGAGGACTCAGGGGGGCGCACGCGACAACTGCCGAGGAAGACCTCATGCCGTGGGCCACGGCCCGGAACGGAGTAGCAAATGCCGCAGCAGCCGCTGTCCCAAGTCCCGATGGATGCGACTTGGGAGTGGCAGGAGGTTGGGGCCTGTCGAGGCGCCGACCAGGATCTCTTCTTCCACCCACAGAACGAACGTGGCCTTGCCCGGCTGCGCAGGGATCGGGCCGCGAAGTCCGTGTGCTCCCGATGCGAAGTGCGCGTCGAATGCGCCGACTACGCCATCCGCGCCCGGGAGCCGTACGGCGTCTGGGGCGGGATGACCGAGGAGGAGCGGGAGCGCGTGTACGTGCGCATCGACCTCACTGACTTCCCGCGGCAGCGCGGTGAGGCAGCGTCTGCGGCCGCCGACGAGATCGAGCTCGCGGTCTCACCGGGTGCCCTCGGCTTCGCCTGACCCACCCAGGCCCCGTCGACGCCCGCCCCCTCCCGGGGCGGGCGTCGACCTCTGTCCGGGGTCGGATCCAGGGCTGCTCAGCCAGCGAGGGTCGCGACCATCAGGGCCTTGATCGTGTGCATCCGGTTGTGCGCCTGATCGAAGACCACGCTGGCCGGTGAGCGGTACACCTCATCGCTGACCTCGAGCCCATCGGGCAGTCCATACCGTTCGCCCGCCTCGCGGCCGACGACCGTCTTTGAGTCGTGGAACGCCGGCAGGCAGTGCATGAACCGGGCATCGCGCCGGCCGGTCGCGGCCATCAGCCCGGCGTCGACGCGATATGGACGCAGCAGGTCCACCCGGGCGTCCCAAGCGTCCTTCGGCTCCCCCATCGAGACCCAGACATCCGTGTGCACGAACTGCGCGCCCGCCACCCCCTCGGCCGGCTCCTCGGTCAGTAGCAGACGGGCCCCGCTGACCTCAGCGCGCTCGCGGGCAAGCTCCTGGATCTCGGCTGCCGGCCACAGCTGGCGCGGGGCGACGATGCGTACGTCCGAGCCCAGGATCGCTCCCATGACGAGCATCGAGTTGCCCATGTTGTAGCGGGCATCCCCCACGTAGGCCAGGCTGAGCTCCGGCCACGGGACGCCCCCGGAGTGTTCCCGCATGGTCAGGTAGTCAGCGAGCATCTGCGTCGGGTGCCACATGTCGGTCAGCCCGTTGTAGACCGGCACATCAGCACCGGCCGCGAGCTCCTCGACCGTCGTCTGGGCAGCACCACGGAACTCGATGGCGTCGTACATCCCAGCCAGGACGGCCCCGGTGTCGGCAGCGGACTCCTTGTGGCCCATCTGCGAGGCCCCCGGGTCCAGGAAGGTCACGTTCGCCCCCTGGTGGTAGGCCGCCACCTCGAAGGCGCAGCGGGTGCGCGTCGAGGTCTTCTCGAAGATCAGGGCGATCACCCGGCCGACGAGCTGCGCGCGCTCGACACCGGCGGCCCGCTCGGCCTTCAGCACCGCCGCCAGGTCGATCAGCGAATCCAGCTCCTCAGCCGAGAAGTCCGCCTCACGCAGGAAGTCCCGACCGCGCAGGTCCACACCCACGTCGCCAACTCGCTGCTCACCACCCATGGCATCCATGCCCAGATCCTCCCATCCGCACCGCCTCGCAGTCCCCCGCCCCGCCCCCCGGGCGGAGGATCTGTGGGCTGGGGTCCTCGCAGTTGAGCCCACCGACCCGCCGGGGCAGGTGGTGGGCTCAACTGACGGGCGACTCAGGCTTTGGCAGCTTCCAGGTTCTCGCGCAGGACCTGGAGCTGGGCGTACATCTCGGCCGGAACGGCATCTCCGAACTGGGAGAAGTACTCCTCGGTCAGGATGCACTCGGACAGCCAGCTGTCCGGGTCGACCGCGAACAGCTCCGCCATCTGCTCGTCGGTGACGTCCAGCCCCTCGAGGTACAGCGCACCCGGTGCTGGGGCGATGCCGATCGGGGTCTCCACACCCTCGCCTGTCCCGTTGAACCGGTCGATGATCCACGACAGCACCCGGCTGTTCTCGCCGAAGCCGGGCCAGATGAACTTGCCGTCAGCATCCTTGCGGAACCAGTTGACCTGGTAGATCTTGGGCAGCTTCTCCGGCGACGAGGCCTGGCCGACCTTGAGCCAGTGGCCCCAGTAGTCAGCCATGTTGTAGCCGCAGAACGGCAGCATCGCGAACGGGTCGCGACGCAACTGACCCAGGCCACCCACGGCAGCCGCAGTCATCTCGGAGGAGACCGTGGCGCCGATGAAGACGCCGTGCTCCCAGTCGCGCGCCTCGTTCACCAGCGGCACGTTCGTGGCTCGGCGGCCGCCGAAGAGGATCGCGTCGATCGCCACGCCAGCGGGGTCCTCCCAGTTGTCGGCGATGATCGGGCACTGGGATGCCGGAGTGGTGAACCGGCTGTTCGGGTGGCTGGAGACCTCGCCGGTGTCCGGGGTCCAGTCCCGACCCTTCCAGTCGATCAGGTGCGCGGGGACGTCCTCGGTCATGCCCTCCCACCAGATGTCGCCATCATCGGTCAGTGCCACGTTGGTGAAGATCGAGTTGCCCCACATGGTGCGGATCGCGTTCGCGTTGGTCTGCATCGACGTGCCCGGCGCGACGCCGAAGAAGCCGGCCTCGGGGTTGATCGCGTGCAGGCGGCCGTCCTCTCCGTAGCGCATCCAGGCGATGTCGTCGCCGACGGTCTCGACCTTCCAGCCGGGCACGCTCGGCTCGAGCATCGCCAGGTTGGTCTTGCCGCAGGCGCTCGGGAAGGCGGCCGCCAGGTGGTTGACCTGCCCGGACGGGCTGGTCAGCTTCAGGATCAGCATGTGCTCAGCCAGCCAGCCCTCGTCGCGGGCCATCGCCGAGGCGATCCGCAGCGCGAAGCACTTCTTGCCGAGCAGGGCGTTGCCGCCGTAGCCCGAGCCGAAGGACCAGATCTCGCGGGTCTCGGGGAAGTGCACGATGTACTTGATCTCGTTGCACGGCCAGGCGACGTCCGGGCGGACGTTGCCGTCCCTGTCGGCCAGCGGGTACCCAACTGAGTGCACGGCCGGCACGAAGTCACCGTCAGGACCGATGAGGTCCAGGGCGTCCTGGCCCATGCGGGTCATGATCCGCATGTTGACGACCACGTATGGGGAGTCAGTGATCTCCACGCCCAACTCGGAGATCGGCGAGCCGAGCGGGCCCATCGAGAACGGGATCACGTACAACGTGCGCCCACGCATGGACCCCTCGAAGAGCCCCTTGAGCGTCTGGCGCATCTCAACCGGGTCCGACCAGTTGTTCGTCGGGCCGGCATCGTGCTCATCCAAGGAGCAGATGAAGGTCCGGTCCTCGACGCGAGCGACATCGGACGGGTCGGAGCGGAAGAGGAAGGAGTTGGGGCGCAGCTCCTCGTTGAGCCGGATGGCCATCCCGTCGTCAACCATCAGCTGAGTCAACCGATCCCACTCCTCCTGGGAGCCGTCAGCCCACTCGATGCGGTCAGGCTTCGCGATCGAGGCGACCTGCTCGACCCATTCCAGCAACTTCTTGTTCTCGGTGGGGGGGTTCTCCATTCCAGGGATCGTCATGGGATGCGCACTCCATAGGTCCAAGCACGCCCCGGGTGGGCGCACACGTCATAGCCTGCCCTATCGGCATTTCCGGCCAACAGGAGGAGGTACCCAAAGGGCCTGCCGATGGTCCCGAGGAGACTGGGCCGAAGGGCGCTGGCGCCGCTCCGCCGGGCTCCTCAGGCCTCCGACGGGCGCTCCGACCAGCCCACGGCGGCCTCGACGACTGCACCGACCTCCAGCAGGTGATCCTCGCCGTGCTCAGGACCCACGAGGCTCGCCCCGACCGGCAGGCCCCCGACCACACCGATCGGCAGCGTCAGGATCGGCCAGCCGGCGATGGCTGGTGCGGTCGTCACGCGTCCGCCGCTGAAGCTGTCCCCGCCGGCGAGGTCGCTTCGCCAGGCCGGTCCGTAGGCGGGCGCGATCAGAGCGTCGACCCCGTGGGCGAAGGCCGGGGCCAGGACCTGATCGACTGCCCACGCGACGTTGCGAGCCCGGGCGTCGGGGTACTGCGGCGCAGCGCGTCCCCCGCTGGCGACCGCCTGCTCGAGGTACTCCTGGCCGTAGTGGGCCAGCTCGGCATCCGGGTGCGCCGTGTTGAAGGCGACAACCTCCGCAGCCGAGGCCACGGCCGCCCCGGGTCGCGAGGCAAGATATGCGTCGAGGTCGTCAGACATCTCGTGCACCAGGACCGTCACCTCGTCGGCCCCCACCTGGTCGTCCTCCTCGGGCAGGCCGATGGCGACAACGGCGATCCCGGCCGCCCGGATCAGGCCCAGGGTGCGGGCGAACAGCCCGTCGGTCTCCGGGTCGCCGGTCAGCCACACGGCCGGCGCCCCCAGAACGTAGCGGCGAACCGGAGGTGCGTGGTCGCTGCTGTTGGCAGCCCGGCCCTGAGTTGCGGGAGCCCCCGGTGCATCGCTGCCGGCGAGGATCGCGAGCAGCGCCTCCACGTCGGCCACGCTGCGGCCCATGGGCCCCGCCGAGTCCTGGCTCGCGGAGATCGGGGCGACCCCGTCCATCGGAACCGTACCCACTGTGGGCTTGATCCCGACAACTCCGCACAGGGCGGCTGGGCAGGTGATGGACCCGTCGGTCTCCGTGCCCACGGCCACGGGTGCGTAGCGCGCAGCCAGGGCGGCGCCGGACCCGGACGATGAGCCGCCAGCCGACCGACCGGCACGCCAGGGGTTGTCGGTGAGCCCACCGACGCCCGACCATCCGCTGGTGGAGTGCTGCCCTCGGAAGTTCGCCCACTCCGAGAGGTTCGACGCCGCCAGGATGACCATCCCCGCGTCGCGCAATCGGGTGACGAGGCCGGCATCACGTTCGGCCGGGGAACCGACCAGGGCCAGCGAACCCACGGTGGCCGGCAGCCCGACGGCCTCGATGTTGTCCTTGATGACCACCGGGATGCCATCCAGGGGGCTCAGCGGCGCACCCGCAGATCGGCGCGCATCCGCGGCCCGTGCCTGCTCGGGCGCCTGCTGGTTCACGGCGATCAGCGCGTGCACCGTTGGTTCCCGCTGGGCGATCCGCGCGAGCAGGTGCTCGACGAGGGCCACGCTTGTGAGCTCCCCGTCGGCCATCAGTCCGGCCGCCTCGAGTGCCCCGAGATCGTGCAGCGGGGCAGGCGTCACACGGGTGTCCAGTGCTCAACCTGGGGCGGCTCGGCGAAGAACGGTCCGATCAGTGCGCGCCACCGGTCGAACAGCGCACTGCCGCGGAACCCCTCGGTGTGGTCCTCGAGGGTTGCCCACGTGATCTCGAGAAGGAACGTCGAGGGGCGCTCGATCCCCCGATGGACCCGGATGTCCTGCCAGCCCGGCGCCTCAGCGAGGACCTTCTTCGCCTGCTCCAGTGCGGCAAGGAACTCCTCCTCGCGGCCGGGTTCCACGCTCATGACGGCGGATTCCAAGATCACCGGGGCCTCCTGGACGTTAGTGGCAGAGAGGACGATCCAACCACAGGCGATGGGCCGGCGGCCACGCCACGGGGGACCCGCAGACCGCTGCAAGTCCGCCGGGAGGCCCACACCGATGCGGTCAGGTGATCACCCGCCGGCCTGCTCCCCATCCCGCTCCTCGATCCGGCCGGCGGGCGGCTGCCACGAAAGAGTGCCAAGGACCTCGCGCAACGACATCCACCACTGGTCCCGGGGCCGGCGGTTCTCCATGTCGTAGACCTCGGGGACCTGGGCCAGGGGCTCGGTGCGGGTCTTGCCACCACCGGCGGAGGCGTAGTGCCAGTCGGAACGGCCGGCAAGCACCTGCCCGGTCAGCCAGTCCACGCAGTGCGCCGCCAGCCCCGCGGCATGGGCGCGGTCGAAGGGCGTCGGTGAGCCGCCCTGCTGGAGGTGACCCACGATCATCGAGCGGACGCTGAACAGCCCGTTGGACTCCTCGGTGAACAGCTGGCGGAGGAACTCCGTCGTGTAGCCGGGGCTGGCCTCCTCGTTGCGGATCGCGAGGTGGAACTTGCGCCCCGTGCGGAAGCCGTCGACCATCTCGGCGACATCGACGTTCAGGCGGGCGAGCGTAGGGGGGTCCTCGTTGAGGTACACCTCCTCGGCACCGACCGAGAGCCCGGCCATGAACGCCAGGAACCCGCATTTGCGGCCCATCGTCTCCACGATGAACGCTCGCCGGGTGGCGCTCGCAGCCTGCCTGATGCGATCGATGTCACGGACGACCTCGTTGAGGGCGGTGTCCGCGCCCACGGACATCTCCCAGCCCGGGAGGTTGTTGTCGATGGTCGCCGGCAGGCAGATCGCCGGGATGTCCAGCCCTGGGTGCAGATCCTGCTTGCCGGCCAGCCGGTAGGCCGTCATGTAGGCACGGTGTCCCCCGACGACGAGCAGTGCATCGACATTGTTGCGGGCCAGTGCGGCGCCCACCTCGATGTACTCCTCGTCAGTCGTGGGTGTGGATCTGCTGGTACCCAACTCCGCCCCACCGAGCCCCGCCCACCCGTCCACTGCCTCCCACGTCAGCGGCTGGACCTTGTCGGTCAGCAGCCCCGGGAAGCCGTTGCGGATCCCGACGATGTCATGACCACGCGAGATCCCGAACCTGACCGCGGCGCGCACGACCGCGTTCATCCCGGGAGCGAGGCCCCCGGCATGGATGATGCCGATGGTCGTTCCCTGGCTGGGGAACATCGGCTGCGGCCGGGCGATCCCCTCGAAGACCCGGACCATCCCGGTGAACGAGGGCCCCCGGGCCGCCATGGCCGCGCCGTACTCCCCGGCGTCGATGAGCGCAGGGACCTCCTTGGTCGCAGCGACCGCTTCCATGAGCGGCGTCTGCACGATCCTGTTGTTGTGGACCCCGATGAGCTGGGAGACGTAGCCGGAGCCAGCGTCCAGTACCTCGTTGGCGGCTGCGTGGCCGACAAGCGTCGGCATCCACCGGTCGAAGGCACTGGGCGTGCCGCCGCGCTGGACGTGTCCGAGGATCGTCACACGAGTGTCCTCGCCAGCCCGCTCGGTGATCACGTCAGCGACCATCTGGGCGCTGATCGGTTGGCCCGACTGATCAGTGACGCCCTCGGCAACAAGGACGAGGTTGTCCCTACGGCCGGCTGCCCGGCCGGCTGCGAGGCGGGCGAGGAGGTCGTCCTGCCACCCCGGACCCGGGCGGACCTCGGGGATCAGGATGTAGTCCGCGCCGCCAGCGATGCCGCACATCACGGTCAGGTAACCGCAGTGCCGCCCCATCACCTCGACCACGAACGAACGCTGATGGCTGGCCGCGGTGGAGCCCAGCGCATCCACTGCCTCGATGATCCGGTGCATGGCCGAGTCTGCCCCGATGGTCTTGTCGGTGCCCACCATGTCGTTGTCGATGGATCCGACCGCGCCTGCGATGATCAGGTCCGCGTGGACCTCGGCCTGCTCGGCGGAGATCTGGCCAGTGGCCGCGAGTTCCGACAGCAGCCCGGACCACTCGGAGCGGAAGATGTCGGTCCCGGTCAGGGAGCCATCACCGCCCACCACGACGAGCCGGTCGATCCCGCGCTCGATCAGGTTGCGAGCTGCCCGCAGCCGACCCGAGCGTTCGCGGAAGTCCGCGGACCTGGCCGTGCCGATCACGGTGCCACCCAGGTGCATGATCCCGCTGACCGAGTCCCAATCGGCCATACGGAGCCGGTCGCCACCGTCGACCAACCCCTGCAGCCCCTCGTAGACGGTGTACGCCTCGGCACCCCGACTCAACGTCGTGCGCACGACGGCGCGGACCGTCGCGTTCATCCCCTGCGAGTCGCCGCCGGAGGTGAGCACGGCGACGGCCGGGCGACGGATGGCGGGGGAATCGGACATGGGGACCTCCCGGATCGGCGTGGGTCCCACACTATTGACGTAGCGCGCGGGCTGCCCGGCGGCCGGGGGCTCAGGCCCACCCGAGGTCATGCAGGCGGTCGTCATCGATCCCGAAGTGGTGGGCGACTTCATGGATCACGGTGATCCGGACCTCATCGACCACCTCGTGGGCGTCGGCGCACATGCGCAGGATGGGTAGCCGATAGATGGTGATGCGGTCGGGCAGGACGCCCGTGTACCAACCGCCACGCTCGGTCAGCGGGGTCCCCTCGTACAGCCCGAGCACGCTGCGCGAACCGGGTTCGACATCGTCAGCCACCAGGACCACGCAGTTGCTCATGAGCTCGGCGAGCTCGGCGGGGATCATGTCCAGCGCCTCAGCCACGAGGTCGTCGAACTGGTCCGGCGGGACGTCCAGCATGGGCTCGATCATCGCAGGGAGCGCACGCACGCGCAGCAACGCGGACACGGCGCGCAGGTTCCGTCGCAGCCAGTGCTGCTCAGGCTGACGGTCAGCAACCCCGGGCGGTCGGCCAGTGGCCGCGACCCTTGCCCTTGTTCCACACCATCCAGAACGCCCGGTCCTGGTGGTAGCGGCTCCAGGTGTTCATCGGCTTGCGGGCCATCTTGGGGCGGCCCATCCGCTTGGCGGTCGCCCGGGCCAGGCCCGGGTTGAACTGGTATGCGCCGCGGTAGTAGCCGCCGGGTGACTTGACCCGGTAGTTGCCGCCAGACTCCTTGCGCACGATGCACCTGCGGGTGCTCTCATGCCGGGCCCGGTAGTGCTTGCCGACGTAGGCCGTCGGGCGCACGCCGCGCAGGCTGCGCGACACCTTCGGGTTGCGCGACGAGGTCGGCGCAGAGGCAGAGGCTGATGCCACCACCTTCGTGGTGGGGCTCGGCGCTGCCGAGGCGGTCGTGGCCGGGCCGAGGACGGCGACGCTGCCCACCGCCACAGTCGTAGCCACAGCGCTGGCCATTCGAGTTACGGACAGGGTCATGTCATCTCCTAGGTTGCTACTGGTCGCACTGCCCGGCATCGCCCGATCGGAAACCTCGACGCACCACTTGTGACCCGACTCACACCTCGCCAGGAGGCCGCGACATTCCCTGCTGTCACGTCCAGAGCGCCGCCCGGGTTCCCTCCGGAGCACTGACAGGAGCAGAGTGGGGTATGCACCCAAGGACAAGGAGGCAACGCGATGAAGGCATCCGTGGGCGATCGGATCGTCATGGCGGGCGAGCAGGTCGATCGGCCGACCAGGGACGGCGAGATCCTCGAGGTCCGCGGCGACGACGGCTCCCCGCCGTACCTCGTCCGCTGGAGCGACGGGCACACCGGCCTGATCTACCCCGGACCCGGCTCCGTGCTGGGTGTGCAGAGCGCCGGGGCAGTGGCGGCTGAGGAGGCTACAGACCCCACGGCGCCGGAGGACCACGCACTTGGTGAGCCGACGGCAGCCCACCAGTGGAGCGTGCGGATCTCGGTCTTCGAGGGCGACGACACCACGGTGCGGGCGGTCCTGGTGGCCGACCCGCTGGGCGACGTGAGCGCCACGGGAGTCAGCCATCGGCGAGCGCAGGATCCCCCGATGGCTCAGATCGGCGACAGGTTGGCCGTTGCCCGCGCACTGCGCCACCTGGCTGACCAGTTGATCGAGCAGGCGAGCTCCGACATCGAGGCGTCAACAGGGGAGGACGGTGTCACCGTCACGCCGACGTGACACCCGGGTGCGGCCGGGCACTACGGTCGGTGAGTGCGGGTCACTCCACTGAGAAGTGGTAGACCGTCGTCTGCTCATAGACCTGCCCCGGGCGCAGCGCGGCTGATGGGAAGCCAGGCTGGTTGGGCGCGTCCGGGAACGCCTGCGCCTCCAGGCAGAACGCACCCCGCGGCTGGTAGCGACCCCCGCCCTTGCCCAGCATGCCCGTGAGGTGGTTCCCGGAGTACACCTGAAGGCCCGGCTCAGTCGTCGACACCTCGAGCACCCGACCACTCGTTGGGCAGACGACGCGGGCCACCCCTTCGGCGAGCAGCCCGTCACGGCGGTCCTTGAGCACGTAGTTGTGGTCATAGCCGAACCCGAAGCGGAGCTGCTCGTCGTCACGGTCGATGTCCTGGCCGATGGCCTTCGCCTGACGGAAGTCGAACGGGGTGCCGGCCACCGGGCGCAGCTCACCCATGGGGATGTTGGTCGCATCGGTCGGGGTGAACCGGTCCGCCTGCATCGACAGCACGTGGTCCAGGATCGTGCCGTTCCCCGCACCGCTGAGGTTGAAGTAGCTGTGGTTGGTCAGGTTGACGACTGTCGGTTCGGTGGTCGTGGCCCGGTAGTCGATGCGCAGGGCGTTGTCGTCGGTGAGGGTGTAGGTCACCGTGACCGTCACCTCTCCCGGGTAGCCCTGGTCACCATCTGGGCTGGTGTGGGTGAGCACCACCGAGTTGGAGCCCCGCGGCTCGCCATTCCAGACGCGCTTGTCGAAACCCTGGACACCACCGTGCAGATGATTCACCCCGTCGTTGGTCGCCAGGGTGTGGGAGTGCCCATCAAGGCTGAACCTGCCACGCGCGATCCGGTTGGCACAGCGCCCGGCGATGGCCCCGAAGTACTGGCTCCTGAGCGGGTAGTCGGCAAGCTCGTCGAAGCCGAGCACGACGTCGGCGACCTCGCCGTGGCGATCGGGTGCCCACACCGACTGCACGACACCGCCGTAGTCCAGGACCGTCACCCGCATGCCGTGGCGGTTGGCCAGCGGGTAGGCGAGCACGTCCTGGCCAGTCGGCAGGGTCCCGAATGGGAAGGGTGTTCCGGCGACCGGCGGCGGGGAGGTCATGCCTGCCCCTTCCCCTTCCCCTTCCCCTTCGCAGCCGCCTTCTGCCGCTGCTTGAAGGCGCGGACCTCGGCGAGCGTGGCTCCGTCCACGACGTCAGCCACTGACCGGCGTGATCCCTCCTCGCCGTACGCACCGGCAGCCTCGCGCCAGCCCTCGGGCTGCACCCCGCACTGCTTGCCCAGCAGCGCGACGAAGATGCGCGCCTTCTGGTCGCCGAAACCAGGCAGGGCGCGAAGCCGGCGCAGCAGATCGGCGCCGGAGGTTGCCGTGGTCCACAGCGCCGCGGTGTCTGCGTCGTACTCGTCGACCACCACTCGGGCCAACGATTGGATCCGCCCGGCCATGGAGCCGGGATACCGATGCACCGCCGGGGGTCCCGCGGCCAGGGCCGCCAACGCTTCGGGCTCGTAGTCAGCGATGGCCCGGGGGTCGAGGCGGTCAGTGCCCAATCGCTGCGCGAGCAGGTTCGGCCCCGCGAACGCCCGCTCCATCGGGAACTGCTGGTCGAGCAGCATGCCGGTCAGAAGTGCGAACGGGTCCCGGGAGAGCAGCTCGTCGGCGGCGGGATCCTGTGCCAGCCGCAGGGCTGGCGCACCACCCTGGCCGCCCCAGTCGTCAGTGGTCATCGACGCTCATCAAGGGTGTCCCGTCCATCACCGGAGGGTAGCGCCGTCCGCCGATACACGCCCCGCGTGCAGTCCAGCACACATGACGAGGGCCCCCGGGAACAGCCGGGGGCCCTCGTCATGTGTGGAGGTGCCGGGATCCGTCGCAGCCCCACCAAGAGGACCAGCGCGCCGGATCCCGCAGTGCAGTCCAGCACACATGACGAGGGCCCCCGGGAACAGCCGGGGGCCCTCGTCATGTGTGGAGGTGCCGGGAATCGAACCCGGGTCCGTCGGTGCTCCTCCGGGTCTTCTCCGGGCGCAGCCACGCTGATGTGGTCTCAACCTCCGCGCTTCGTGTGGCACTGCGCGGTAACACGGTCCAGCAACTGTTGGTTGTTCCGTCCCACCCCGTTACCGGGCGGGTTGGTGAGTCTCCTCAATGACGGCGAATTCGGGGCGGAGACACCCCCGGTTCACCGGTCGCGTATCGCTCAGGCCGCGAGGGCCACGTTTGAGCGTGCGACAGTTGCGTTGTTGTTCGCAATTGTTTTTTGGCAGGTCGTTCTCGAGATAACTGCCATCCTCGGCCCGCTTCTCCCGTCGATCACAGCCGACGTCGAAACCTGTCACCCCCCTGTTGAGTTGTCCCCGGCGTGCCGGTTGCTTCAAGGGTACGGCCCGCCGCAGCCCCTGTCACCTCGCTGATCCGGCTAGGAACGGCCCTTGAGGTGGCGACCCATCTCCTTGGCGATGTCACGCTGGGCATCGCGCTCGGCCAGGGTCTGGCGCTTGTCGTAGGACTTCTTGCCGCGGGCCAGGGCGATCTCCACCTTGGCGTATCCGTCCTTGAAGTACAGCGAGAGCGGGACGAGCGTGTACCCGCTCTCCTTCAGCTTGCGTTCCAGCCGCTCGAGCTCGGCCCGCTTCATGAGCAGCTTGCGGACCCGCCGGGGGGAGTGGTTCGTCCACGTCCCATGCGTGTACTCAGGGATGTGCAGGGCGTGCAGGAACAGCTCGCCGTCGCTGAACTGCCCGAACGCGTCGACGATGCTGGCGCGCCCAGCGCGCAACGACTTGACCTCAGTGCCGACCAGCACGATCCCGGCCTCGTAGGTCGCGTCGATGTGGTAGTCGTGGCGAGCCTTCTTGTTCTGGGCGACCAACTGTCGCCCCTGCTCACGCGGCATCAGCAGCGAACCGGGACCTTGTCGCCGCCGAACCAGCCGAGCGGGTCATAGGGCTTGCCCCCGATGTGGATCTCGAAGTGCAGGTGCGGGCCGGTGGAGAAGCCGGTGCTGCCGACATACCCGATGACGTCACCCTTGCGGACCTTCTTGCCCTCACTGGCGCCGAAGCGCGACTGGTGGGCGTACATCGAGAAGAGTCCGTTGCCGTGGGAGATGAGCGTGTGGTTGCCGTAGGGGCCCCCAGTGGCGTTCGACACGACGATCCCGGCCGCAATGGACCGGATCGGGGTCCCCGTCGGAACGCCCATGTCGACCCCGGTGTGACAGGACCGGTAGCCGTACACGGGGTGGACGCGCGGCCCGACTCCCTGGCCGATCCGGGTGTTCGGGATCGGCCACTGGAATCCCTCGACATCCGTGGGGGTGTAGCTGAGGCTGCCCCCCCTCGCCAGGCGCGCCGCCTCGGATGCAGCCTGTCGGGCAAGAAGGGCTGCGATGCGCTGCTGCTCGGCCTGGTAGGACTTGTACTGCTTGAGCACCTTCGCGCGCTCAGCTGACGCGACATCCAGGGCGGTCGCCTTCTGGGCGACGAGGAGGTCGACCTTCAACTTGGCGGCCGCTGCGCGGTCCCGGGAGATGTTGGCCTTGCTCAGGGCGATCGCGGCCAGCTGACGCTTCTCGTCGACCTGCTGGCGCAGGAGTTCGAGCCGCGCCTCCTTGAGCGCCAACTCAGCACGAACCTCAGCCATCCGCGACAGCGTCAGGTTGTTCACCCGGGACACGGCATCGATCGCTGCCGCGCGGTCAGCAAGCTCGAGCGCGGAGTCTGCGGTGATGAGCAGGTCGAAGTCCGCGAAGGCGCCGTTCTGGTAGACCTCGCGGGCCATGTTGCCGACTCGACTCTGGAGGTCCTGGATCTGGAACTCGACCTCAGCGCGCTCCTGCTCCGCGCGGATCGCCGCGGCAGTCGCCTGCTCCAACTCAGCTTGAGCAGCCCGGTCAGACTCCTCAGCAGCCGCCGCCTCGTCGCGCGCGGCGGTCAGCTCACGGCGCGCTGTGGGCAGAAGGTCGCGGACCTCCTGCAGATCACCGATCGCCTTCTCAACCCTGGCGTTGGCCGCACGCAGGTCGTCTCCGGACTCGGCAACTGCGGCGTCGATCTTCTTCTTGTCCTCGTCCGTGTCGGCGATCGCGACTCCGAGGGTGGACACGGAGAGCGTGACGGCGAGCGCCGAGGCAACCACGGCTGCCCGCAATGTCCGCATTCGCCCACCCCTCATGACCCATCGCGCCCACGGCCGTGGACGTATCTTCCAGAGTACCGCGATCACGCGGTCTGTCCATGTCATCGACCCGAATGGACCTGTCCTGAACCTGGTTCGCCGACCACGCCGTGCGCTCAGACGCGCAGGTAACGGCGCAGCGTCACCAGGGCAGCCACGGACGCCAGCGTCACGCCGGTGATGAACACGACGATCGACACCTGGCCCCAGACGTCCCAACCGACGAAGTTCGTGAACTGGAAGCTCGGTGTGAGCACGCCATCGACGAGGACGGCCTTGAGCATCGCCAGCAGCCCGATCGCGACGAGCGCACCGACGGTCGCGGCGAGTGCAGCCTCGAGCAGGAACGGCAGCTGGATGTAGAAGTTCGACGCCCCGACCAGCCGCATGATGCCGGTCTCGCGGCGTCGGCTGAAGGCAGCCACCCGGATCGTGTTGGCCACCAGCAGGACGGTCGCGAGCAGCATCATCCCGGCAATCACCAGTGCACCGGTCTGGAACCCGTTGAGGATCGCGAAGAGCGTGTCGAGGACCCGGCGCTGATCGTTCACGGAGTCGATCCCCGGTCGACCGATGAACGCGCTGGCAACGACGTCGTACTTCGTCGGATCCGAGAGCTTCACCCGGAAGGACTCCGGCATCTGGTCGGGGGTGATGTTGGACAGGATCGGGGCGCCCTTGAACTGCTCGGAGAACCGCTCGAAGGCCTCGGCGGAGGACTCGTAGTAGACCTCCTCGACCAGCGGCTGGAGCGATTCGAGGTCCTCGCGGATCTCCTCCCGTTGAACCTGGGTGACCGACCCCTCGTTGCAGGAGATCACCTCGGAGGTCGACCCGCACAGGTAGATCGAGACCTGAACCTTGTCGTACCAGTAGTCCTTCATGAGGTCGACCTGCGAGCGGACCATCAGCCCCGCACCGAACAGGGCCAGCGACACGGCCACCGTGATGACCACGGCGATGGTCATCGTGAGGTTCCGGCGGATCCCGGTGAAGACCTCACCCATCACGAACTTCACGCGCATGTCTGGCCCCTCATCGAGCGACCCCGTAGACGCCGCGCGACTGGTCACGCACCACATGGCCGTTGTCGAGCTCGATGACGCGCTTGCGCATCTGGTCGACCACGGCGGCATCGTGGGTGGCCATCACAACCGTGGTGCCGGTCCTGTTGATCCGGTCCAGCAGCCGCATGATGCCCACGCTGGTGGCCGGGTCGAGGTTGCCGGTCGGCTCATCGGCGATCAGGATCATCGGCCGGTTGACGAATGCGCGGGCGACAGCCACGCGTTGCTGCTCACCGCCGGACAGCTCGTCGGGGAACCGGGACTCCTTGCCCGCCAGGCCGACGAGGTCGATGACCTCGGGGACCACCTTGCGGATGTGCGCACTGGGCCGCCCGATGACCTGCAGGGCGAAGGAGACGTTCTGGTAGACGGTCTTGTTGGGCAGCAGCCGGAAGTCCTGGAACACCGCGCCGATCTGCCGACGAAGGTGCGGCACCTTCCAGTTGGGCATCCGACCCAGGTCCTTCCCGGCGACGAAGACGCTGCCCGAGGTGGGCCGGTCCTCACGCAGGACCACGCGCAGGAACGTCGACTTGCCCGACCCGGACGCGCCGACGAGGAAGGCGAACTCCCCCTTGGCCACCTCCAGGCTCACATCCTCGAGCGCGGGGCGCGTCTGCGTGGGGTAGTGCTTGGTGACGTTCGTAAAGCGGATCACGCATCACTCCCCATGGGCGGATGGCCGGACAACCTCTGCGACCGTGCCGCCAGTTTACGGCCGGTTGAGCACCTTCGGGCGCATCCCCCTCGGGGCGTCGCAGACGGGCCCAGGCCCCGGTGCCCCGCCCGGCCGGACCGGCTGGGCGCACCCTGGCGGACCCCCGGTCAGCTGGCCCCGCCCTGGCGCCGCCAGCGGATTCCGGACTCGATGAAGTCATCGATCTCGCCGTCGAGGACGCCGCTCGTGTTGCCTGTCTCGTACTCGGTGCGCAGGTCCTTGACCATCTGGTACGGATGCAGGACATAGGAACGCATCTGGTTGCCCCACGAGCCCGAGGTGTCGGTCTTGAGTGCGTCCATCGCGGCGCGTTCCTCGATCCGACGGCGCTCCAGCAACCGCGCCTCGAGGACGCGCAACGCAGCGGCGCGGTTCTGGATCTGGGACTTCTCGTTCTGGCACGACACAACGATCCCCGTGGGGACGTGGGTGATCCGCACGGCCGAGTCCGTGGTGTTCACGCTCTGCCCGCCGGGCCCCGACGAACGGAACACATCAACGCGGATCTCGTTCTCCGGGATGTCCATGTGGTCGGTCTGCTCGGTGACCGGCAGCACCTCGACGGCCGCGAACGAGGTCTGCCGACGGCCCTGGTTGTCGAACGGCGAGATCCGTACCAGCCGGTGGGTGCCCTGCTCCACCGACAGGGTGCCGTAGGCGTAGGGCGCCTTGACGGCGAACGTCGCCGACTTGATCCCGGCCTCCTCTGCGTAGGAGATGTCATAGACCTCCACCGACCAGTCGTGCCGCTCGCAGTACCGGGTGTACATGCGCAGCAGCATCTCCGCCCAGTCGGCCGCATCCACCCCGCCGGCCTCAGAGCGGATGGTCACCAGGGCCTCGCGGATGTCGTACTCGCCGGCGAGCAGCGTGCGCACCTCAAGCTCGGCGATCGACTTCTGCAGGCCGGCGAGCTCCTCCTCCGCCTCGGCCAGGGAGTCCGCGTCATCCTCGGCCTCGGCGAGCTCCACCAGGATCGGCAGGTCATCGAGGCGCTGGCGCAGCTGGCTCACCCGGCGCAGGTCACCCTGCACGAGGGACAGCCGGGAGGTGACCTTCTGCGCCGAGGCGGGGTCGTCCCACAGGTCGGGGGCTGAAGCCTGCGCCTCGAGTTCGACCACCTCGGTGCGCATAGCCGGGAGGTCCAGCACCTTCTCGATGCTGGACAGGGTTGCCTCCAGCTCTGCCAGGGCCACGGGGTAGTCGATCGCCATGATCGGCTAGCCTACCGGCGCCCCGCCCCCGCCCGTGCCGCAGAGATCGACGGCCCGCGCCTGCGAGGGGTCGCCAGGGTCAGCCACCCTGGGTCGACAGCGTGCGGATCACCCGCAGGGCCACGGACAGAGTGGCCAGGTCGAACTCCTCCAGCGCCCCGATCTCGGTCAGGGTGGCCCGAGCACGACCGAGCCCCTCGGCGTACCGCTCCTCCCAGCTGATCACCCGATCCACGGGCTCGCCGCCCTCGGGTGTGGCGCGCACCACCTTGGCGGTGAGCGAGGCCAGCGCACCGTACAGGTCGCTGCGCAGGGCCGAGCGGGCCAGCGACGACCACCGGTCGCGCCGTGGCAGGCCGGTGATCCGGCCGAGGAACCGATCCACCTCGTACCGCTCTGAGATGGTGAAGTACAGCGCCGCCACGGTGGTCGGGTCCTCATCCGTGCGCCGGGACACCTCAACGATGTCCATGAGTGAGAAGACATCGAGCAGCGCAGCCACCTCGATGGCCAGGTCCACCGGGGCGCGCGCTGTGACGAAGTCGTCGATGCGGCGGTCCAGGCGCTCATGCTCCACGCCGATCAGGTCCATCGGGATCTCCCCCGACAGCTCGACCACCGCTGGCCGGAACCGCTCGATCTCCCCGGGCACGTCCAGGGTCCCGCCGCGGGTCGTCAGCAGCCACCGGGTGGACCGGTCCAGGAGTCGCTGGACCTCGGCGCGCAGGGCGTTGAGCGCCTGCGTGGGGGCGATCCCGCCCTGGGCGTCGATCCGCGCCCACAGGTCATACAGGTCGAACACCCCGCAGCTGACCGCGAACGCGCGGGCGATCTCCGCCGGACCTGCACCGGACTCCTCCGCGGCGCGCATGGCGTAGGTCACACCACCGCGATCGACCATCTCGTTGATCAGGCTGGTGGCGATGATCTCCCGGCGCAGGGGATGTCCGTCGAGGTGCTCCTCGAAACGTGCCGACAGGCACTCCGGGAAGTACCGGCGCAGCCATGGGGCCGTGAATTCCTCGTCGGGCAGCGTCGAGCCCAGCAAGCCGGCCTTGAGGTCGAGCTTCGTGTAGGCGACCAGCACCGCCATCTCCGGATTGGTCAGCTTCCCGCCCTCGGCGGCCAGGGCTGCCAGCCCAGCGTCGCTGGGCAGGAACTCCAGCTCACGATCGAGCCCCGCCGTGCGCTCCAGGCTTCGGATCAACCGACCGATGGCGGGGATCATCGCGGCGCCGTGATGGGCCTCGAACGTGAGCAGCACGTTCTGGTCGACGTTGTGCGTGAGCACCATCGCCGCCACGTCATCGGTCATCGAGCGGAGCAGCGGGTCGCGCTCCTCGGGCTGGAGATCGCCGGCGGCCACCACCCGATCAAGCAGGATCTTGATGTTGACCTCGTGGTCGGAGGTGTCCACGCCGGCCGAGTTGTCAATGGCATCAGTGTTGAGAGCGACCCCTGCCCGGGCCGCCTCGATCCGACCCAGCTGGGTTAGCCCGAGGTTGCCACCCTCCCCGACGACCCGGGCGCGCAGGGCGGCACCGTCGACACGGATTGCGTCATTGGCCCGGTCGCCCACATCGGTGTTCGACTCCGTCGAGGCCTTGACGTAGGTGCCGATCCCTCCGTTCCACAGCAGGTCCACCGGCGCGGTGAGGATCGCGCGCAGGACGTCATTGGGCGGCAACGCCCTCGGCCCGCCGGCCAGGCCGAGCGCGGCCGCAGCCTCCGAACTGATCGGGATCGACTTCGCCGTGCGCCGGAAGGCGCCTCCCCCGGGCGAGATCAGGCTCGCCGAGTAGTCGCCCCACGAGGAACGGGGCAGGTCGAACAGCCTCTGCCGCTCAGCGCGGGACACGGCCGGATCGGGGTCGGGATCCAGGAAGATGTGTCGGTGGTCGAAGGCCGCCACGAGCCGCAGGTTCTCCGAAAGCAGCATCCCGTTGCCGAAAACGTCGCCGCTCATGTCGCCAACGCCGACCGCTGTGAATGTCTCGGTGTCGATATCGGGGCCGATGACGCGGAAGTGCGCCTTGACCGACTCCCACGCGCCGCGCGCGGTGATGCCCATGGCCTTGTGGTCATAGCCCGCGGAGCCGCCCGACGCGAACGCGTCCCCCAGCCAGAAGCCGTACTCGGCGGCCACCGCGTTGGCGACATCGGAGAACGTCGCGGTCCCCTTGTCCGCGGCGACCACCAGGTACGGGTCGTCACCGTCGTGGCGGATGACCCCCTCGGGGGGAACGACCTCGGTGCCGACCAGGTTGTCGGTGATGTCGAGCAGCGAGCCGACGAAGATCTTGTAGGCCGCGATGCCCTCGGCGATCCAGGCATCCCGATCGACGCCTGGATCGGGCAGCCGCTTGGCGAAGAAGCCGCCCTTGGCCCCGACCGGGACGATGACTGCGTTCTTCACCGCCTGGGCCTTGACCAGCCCGAGGATCTCAGTGCGGAAGTCCTCACGGCGGTCCGACCAGCGAAGCCCGCCGCGCGCCACCTCGCCGAAGCGCAGATGCACCCCCTCGACCCGTGGCGAGCTGACCCACACCTCGAACTTCGGTCGTGGCTCGGGCAGCTCCCGGAGGTGGGCCGGCTCCAGCTTGAGGGCCAGCGCGGGCCGGTCGGGCTGGAAGTGGTTGGTGCGCAGCGTGGCGCCGATGAGGTTGAGGAAGGACCTCAGGATGCGGTCCTGGTCGAGGCTCGCCACGTCGTCGAGGGCCCGGATGATCTGGGTTCTCAACTCCTCGGAGCGGTCCTCGCGGTCAGCGACCATGTCGGGGGCGAACCGTGCGTAGAACAGCTGCACGAGCAGGCTGGCAATCCTGGGGTTGGCCAGCATCGCGCTCTCGATGTACTCCTGGCTGAACGTGGACCCGGTCTGGCGCAGGTAGCGGGAGTAGGCACGCAGCACCGAGATCCGCCGCCACTCCAGGCCGGCCTCGGTGACCAGCGCGTTGAAGCCGTCATGCTCGGCATAGCCGTCCCAGCAGGCGAGGAAGGCCTGCTCCCACATGCGGCGGACCCCGCCGAGCCGCGCGGCCCCCACCGAGTACAGGCCGAAGTCGAATATGAATGCCGTGCCCGGCGTCCCGTCCGGGTTCGCCCGCATCAACCGCAGTGGCTGCTCGTTGACGACCAGGACCCCGAGGCTCGACAGCACCGGCAGCACCTCGGCCAACGAGATGTCCGACAGTGAGTACAGCTTGAGCCGGGCATTGGCCTGCTCCCCGCTGCCCGCCACGGCCGGTTGCAGGGAGACCCGCAGCGGCGCCTGCTCGGACAGCTTCTCGATCTCCGCGATATCAGCCACTGCCTCGTTGGCGGAGGTGATCGCACGGTAGGCCTGGGGGAACCCCTCCGGGTAGCGAAGGAGCAGTGCGTGCGCGTCTGACTCCGAGGTGGCCGCGACAAGGGCGATGGACAACTCGTCGTCCCAGGACAGCACCGCCTTGGCGATCTGGGCCTCGAGGGCGTCAACATCCACCTGTGGCACGGACTGGCCGCGGGCCATCCTGACCACGATGTGCAGCCGCGCCAGGACGGATTCCGTCACCCTGGCGGTGTAGTCGATCGTCGCCCCACCCACGGCCTCCATGAGGATCGCCTGGATCGCCAGCCGAACATCGGTGGTGTACCGATCTCTGGGCAGGTACACCAGGCAGGACAGGAAGCGCTCGTAGGTGTCGCGCCGGACGAACAGCCGGGTCGCCCGGCGCTCCTTGAGGTTGAGCGCCGCCTCGGCCAGGGTCGCCAACTCGTCGGTGTCGATGGCGAACATCTCGTCGCGCGGGAACGTCTCGAGGAAGGCCATCAGGTCGCGCCCACCGTGCGACCCCCTGCTGAAGCCCAGGATCTGCCGGACCCGGCGGACCTTGCGGTTGATGACAGGGATCCCCTCGACGCTCTGCGTGTAGGCCGACGCCGACAGCAGACCGATGAAGCGGTGCTCCCCCACGACGGTGCCGAAGCGGTCGAACATCTTGACGCCGACGTAGTCGAGGTAGACCCTTCGGTGCACGGTCGAGCGGCTGTTGGCCTTGGTCGCGATCAGAAGGCGGGGCTCGAGCGCCTTCTGCCGCACCGCCGGCGGCAGGTCGGAGAAGGACACGGAGTCCAGTCGCTCCGAGCGCAGCAGGCCCAACCCGCTGCCGGCCTCCTCGACGAGGGTCAGCTTGGCCGGATCATGATCCTGCCCGGTCAGCCGATACTGGCGGTAGCCGAGGAAGGTGAAGTGGTCGTTGGCCAGCCAGTTGAGCAGGTCGATGGCCTCCTCGACCTGGTCCGGGCTGACGCCCCGGGGCGGCTCGGCGACCAGCTCCGCTGCCAGGCCGCGGGCGGCAGCGACCATCCGGGGCCAGTCGTGGACCGCCCGGCGCACATCATTGAGGATCCGGTGCAGGTTCTCCTCGATGGCGGCCAGGGCCGGCTCGTCGGGCTGCCAGTCGACCTCGATGTGCATCCACGACTCGTGACCGGCAATCTGGCCCGCACCCGGCAGCGCTGGGCTTGCGGAGTCGAGCCCAGTACCCGGCGGATCGGCCTGCAGCAGCCTGCCCGTCTCGTCGCGCACCACGGCCACGATCGGATGGACCACGAGATGGATGCCGATCCCCAGCCGGTTGAGTTCAGCGCTGACCGAATCGACGAGGAACGGCATGTCGTCGGTCACGATGCTGACCACCGTGCGCCCGCAGGTCCACCGGTTCACGGCGACAGTCGGGTTGACGACCCGGACAACGGCCTCCTCCGGGGCACGCCTGCGGGCCGTGTCGATGACGTGCGTGACCGCGCCCACCACAGCCTCAGGGCCCCGACCCGCGAGGTCGCTGGGATCCACATACCGGTAGAAGTGCCCGGCGAGCCGCTCGTCTCGAGCTGACGACCAGCTGTACCACTCGGCGAACCCCACGCCCACGGCAGGCTCCTCACCCGGTCACGGAAACGTCCCAGCCTCGCACGCGGGCGCCCCGCGGGTCGACCGGAGCAACCATCGGCTGGCGTGAAAGACCATGTCCGAGCGGCTTCGGGGCCTATAGTCCTCCTTGCCCGGCCCACCCCGCTGCCCTCGGGCTGGGCTGCCGAACGAGGAGCACCCATGGCCAAGAGGTTCGCCGGCGAGATCCACTTCGCCCAGGCGCCCGACGTCGTCTTCGCGGCTCAGTCCGACCCGCACTACGTGCTCTGGAAGCACGAGCACATGGCAGCCTTCGATGTCAGTGCCGAGGCCATGGAGGATGGGGAGCACGTCGTGATCAGCTCGACCCGCAAGCTCCCGGCCGAGATCCCGTCCGCGGCCCGCAGGTTCGTCGGTGACTCGATCACGGTCGAGGAGGTGCACACGTGGTCGCACCCGGAGCACGACGGGACGCGGCACGGCACCGTCGCGGCCTCCTTCGGTGGGGCGCCGATGGAGGTCTACGGCACGATCGATCTCCTGCCCGACCAGGACGGCTCGGTGGTCAAGGTCGTGATCCACGCGAAGGCGCACGTGCCGCTGGTCGGTGGCAAGCTGGAGAACGTGGTCGGCGAGCAGTTCATGCGCGCCCTGCGCAAGGAGGGGCAGATCGCCCCCCGGTGGTTCGCTGAGTAGCAGCCCGCCAACCACTCGCGGGTATCCCGGTCAGCGGGCTTCACCTCGGCCGGGGCGGGTAGCGTGCGTGCCATGGCCGTTTCAGACTCACTCAGCGTCACTGTCGATGCCCCCCTCAGTGAGGTGTTGGCCTTCCTGCGCGATATCGACAACCAGAAGAACTGGTTCCCCGGCAACAAGGAATCGCAGGTGCTCGAGCGTGACGATGCGGGCCTGTGCACCAAGGCCCGGCTCGTCAACGACGTGAAGGTCGCCAAGGACGAGTTCGAGCTGGACTACACCAACTCCGACACCGGCTTCACGTGGGAGCTCATGACCCCGACGAAGGTGCAGAAGACCCAGAAGGGCTCCTGGTCGCTGGCCGACAAGGGCGGCAAGACCGAGGCGACGATGGCGCTGACGATCGACACGTCGCTGCCCCTGCCCGGCTTCGTGCAGAAGAAGACACTCAAGGACACGCTGAAGGGCGCCACCTCGGCGCTGGCCAAGCAGTTCTGACGCAGTCCCGGGGCTGGCCGCCTCAGCGGTCCTCGAGAAGCCCCGGGATCTCCTGCACGCCGTACCAGCCGAGGTCCGTGGTGAGCACAGCCGCTGCGTCCGTGCGCCGAATCGGTCCAGCCACAGTGACCCATCCGTCGGCTGGCGTCGCCTCGGGCACGGCGATGTCGGCCGCGAGCACCACCCCACCGCCGAGGTCAGCCAGCGACTCGGCTGCGGCCAGCTGGGCCTCGAACTCCCACTCCTCCTCGCCGACCTCGGGCGCTCCAGCACGCCAGGACGGGTCCACGCAGCAGGCGCGCAACGGGCCGTCGAGCTCGTCGACGTCGACCAGCTCCTGAAGCTGCGGCCACCCCATCGGGATGTAGAGTCGCATCAGCCGACCGAGGCGAGGTGGTCCGGGCCCATATGGTCAGGGTCCCGCAGCGCCTCGATGGAGGTGCGCACCGACGTCTCCAGCACGTGGATGCGCTTCTCGAAGTCCATCAGGTTGCCGCCGATGGCGGCCAGGTCCTCGGCACCGGGACCCAGCACGGTCACATCCGTACCACTTGCCCGGACCTTCTCGACCTCGCTGAGGCAGCGCTTCGTGACCTGGACGCGCCAGGTTCGCTCCAGGCGTGCGAGCAGGTGGTCGGGGCGGTCCATGTGGAAGCTGACCATGGGGGCGATGACGTACACCTCGTCCAGGCCCATGTCGGCCAGGAGGTCCACGGATGTCGCCGACCACGCCCCACCGTCGACGTACCTGCGCCCGCCGATCTCCACGGGCGAGTACCAGGCCGGGATCGAGCACGAGGCCTGCACGGCCAGGGACAGCGGAGCTGGTGGAGCGGTCGGCTGGCCGAAGACCACCCGGGTTCCGCTCGCATAGTCCATGGTCACGATCCACACGTTCTCGTGCGGGGACCACTCACCGATCGGGGTGAACCCCTCCACCAGGTGGGCCACCCGGTCCAGGGTCTTGGAGCCGGTCGGCAGGAAGGCCGACAGGAAGGCCGTCGGCGGCATGCGGCGCATCCGGAACCTGTTGAGACCGGTGCGCATCAGGGCCCGGGATCCGGGCTCCAGCTTGGGCCGCCCGGGGCGCGATCCGCCGGTGACCGCTGCGATGTCCCAGCTGAAGCCGGCGATCGGGCCGGTCTGGACCTTCTCGCCGCGCTCCTGGGCTGCCAGCTCCTCGACAGTGGCGCCGGCCCCGAGCAGCGACGCAAGAACGGATCCGGCCGAGGTGCCGACGATGATGTCGGCGTCCCGGGGCTCGAAGCCGTGCACCTGCTTGAGCGCCGAGAGGGCGCCAACCGCCCAAGCCCCGCCGAGGACGCCACCGCCTCCGAGGACAAGGCCCCGACGGATGGACCGTTCGGCCGAGCTCACCGGACGCCACCTCCTGGCAGGGAACATTGCCCCGCACCGGGCCGGCCCAGGGCACATACAACATTTTCAGGTTACGCCCTGCTGCGCAACCGAGTCGCGTTGGGTGCGCGATCACCTACGCTGTGGGCCTTTTCGTCCGTCGCGGCTTTCCGCCGGCGGTCACGCTTGCGAGCATCTCGTCGATGGCGTCGTCGATGCACTGGGCGAGGACCTCGACGTCGGGCATCGCCTCCCGGTCGGCGTTGAGCCCGAAGAAGACCCCACCGTCATAGGACGTCAGGCCGATCGACACCGCCTGGCCGCGGGCCAGCGGGACCACTGGGTAGGCAGCCAGCATCAGTGCGCCGCCGGCGTAGAGGGGGAACTGCGGGCCGGGCACGTTGGTGATCACGACGTTGTACACCCGACGCGACAGCCCGGAGACCACCCGGGCCCCGAGCGAGTGCACGGTCGGCGGGGTGAACGAGGCCACCCCCACCAGCGCGGTCGCGCCGAGCATCTGGCCGGTCTCCTTGAGCATGTCCATCTCGAAGCGGATGCGCTGCAGCCGGATCACCGGATCCGGCTCGCCGACGGGCAGGTCGCACAGGAACGCCGCGATCTGGTTGCCGCTGGCGTCCCCCGGGGTGCGCACGCTCACCGGGACCATCGCCCGGATCGAGCTGCGCGCGGTGACGGGCTCTCCACGGGTCATCATCCAGGACCTCAGCGCGCCGGCCAGGATCGTGAGCACGATGTCGTTGATGGTGCCGCCATGGGCCCGCTTGATCGTCTTGAGCTTCTCCAGGTCGGTCTCGGTGGTGGCGTAGCGTCGGGCGCCGCCGATCGGTGCGTTCAGGGGGCTGGAGCTCGCCGGCCGGGCCATCGTCCGGACTGCCGACGCCAGCCCGACAGCACCGCGACCGAGCTGGCCGACAGTCGCCTGCACGTCGATCAGCCCGCCTCGGACGGTGTCGACGACAGCCTTGGGTGAGCGGGCGATCTCGTTGACCGCACCCGCCACCAACTCGGCCGACGACGGCTCCCGCAGGGGACGCCACGTGTCCTCCGGCAGGTCGCGCGGCTCCGGGCTGGGATCGAGGATGACCTGCCCGATGTCGACAGCAGTGGCGCCATCGACCATCGCATGATGGGTCTTGGTCAGGACCGCGAAGCGGTTGTCCTCCAGGCCCTCGACGAGGTACATCTCCCACAGGGGTCGGGTGCGGTCCAGGGGGCGGCTCATGATCCGGGCCACGAGCTCGTTGAGCTGATCATCGGTGCCCGGGCGCGGCAACGCCGATCGGCGCACGTGATAGGTCACGTCGAACTGCTCGTCATCGGCCCAGACCGGGTTCGCGATGTGCCCCGGCACCCAGCGCACCCGCTGTCGATAGCGCGGCACCAACGAGATCCGGTCGCGGATCAGGCCCACGAGGCGCTCGTAGTCGAACCCGTTCTCGGGCACCTCGAAGATCACCACGCCGCCTACATGCATGGGGGTGGTGAGTTCCTCCATGTACAGGAAGGACACGTCCAACGGGCTCAGGCGGTCAGCCATCTGACACTCCTCAGGTCACAGCTCCCGGTCCAGCGCACTGGCGGGAAGCGTGATCAATCTTGCCGCATGGGCGATCCAGTCGCCCGACTGACCCATGTCCGGCCGATCCGGGGCCCGGGCCACCGCGCGAATTGGGAAATCGCCGACGGCTCCCGTATGCTTCTCAGCGTCCCCGACCACGTGTCAGGGTCGGTACGGCAAGCAATCCCGGCCCCATCGTCTAGTGGCCCAGGACGCCGCCCTTTCAAGGCGGTAGCACGGGTTCGAATCCCGTTGGGGCTACAACTGGCCCAACGGGCTGGGGACGCACGACCGCGGTCTGCGGACCGCAACAGAACAGAACAGCAGCACACAGCACACGAGCCTCGCGGCAACGCAAGGCCCCGTAGCGCAGTTGGTTAGCGCGCCGCCCTGTCACGGCGGAGGTCGCGGGTTCGAGTCCCGTCGGGGTCGCTCCGATACCGGATACCGGTTCTTCGGAACCGACCGGCCAGGTAGCTCAGTTGGTACGAGCGTCCGACTGAAAATCGGAAGGTCGGCGGTTCGACCCCGCCCCTGGCCACTGCGATCCCCCTCATGTCTCCCCCGTCGTGAGGGGGATTCGCTTGTTCCGGGCCCCTGGAGCAGCGCGGACGGACAACGCGCGTGGGCTCAGCGACCGCGGGTCCCGGGCCGGGCCGATGTGCGGCGCACACTATCCTCGGGCCTGTCATGGACCCGGCCGCATCACCCCCGCTCGACGCCACGGGTCCGCGCACCTCGGCCCGCGAGATCCTGCGCCTGGCCGTGCCGGCCTTCGGGGCTCTGGTCGCCCAGCCGCTGTTCACCCTCATCGATGCGGTCATCGTCGCCACCCTCGGCACGACCTCGCTGGCCGCCCTGGGGGCCGGGGCGCAGGTGTTCACCACGGTCACCGGGCTGGCGGTGTTCCTCGCCTACGGGACGACCGCCGTCGTGGCCCGACGGGTCGGGGCCGGGCAGGTCGCGGCCGGCATCAGCGACGGGATCGAGGGGGTAGCCCTGGGCCTGGTCATCGGGATGGCCGCAACGGCTGGAACGTGGCTGCTCGGGCCGCAGCTGCTCGACTGGATCGGCACCTCGCCGGAGACCACCTCCGAGGCTCTGGCGTACCTGCGCACGATCAGCCTGGCCTTCCCGTTCGCCCTGGCCGCAATGGCCGCGATCGGGGTCCTGCGTGGGCTGCAGGACACCGCGACCACGCTCTGGGTGACGCTCGCGGCCGTGGGCACGAACCTCGCCCTGTCCTACTACCTCGTGCTGGTCGCCCGCTGGGGGATCACGGGATCGGCCTGGGCGACCGTCATCGCCGAGGCGCTCGCCGCCGGGCTGTTCCTCGCCGAGCTCGCGCGCCGAGCACGGCGGCACTCCGCGTCACTGCGCCCCACACGCTCCGGAGTGCTGATCTCGGCCCGGGGTTCAGTCCCGCTGTTCTGGAGGACGGTTGCCCTGCGCGCAGTCTTCGTCCTGGCCGTCGGGGTCGCGGCCAGGATCGGTGATGCCGAGCTCGCCGCCTACTACGTGACGTTCACGATCTGGTACCTGCTGGCGCTGAGCATGGACGCCCTGGCCATCGCCGGCCAGGCGCTCCTCGGCCGCTACCTGGGGGCCGGCTCAGTGACGGCCGCCCGGACCGTGACCTGGCAGATGACCCGTTGGGGGGTCGGGCTCGGCGTGATCCTGATGTTCGTGGTGCTGGCCGCGCGCTCCTGGGTACCGGGCCTGTTCGGTGATGACGCAGCAGTCCAGGCGATGGTCGCCGCGGCGTTGATCGTGGTCGCCCTTCAGCAGCCGCTGGCAGGGGTCGTGTTCGTCCTCGATGGGGTCCTGCTGGGGGCCGGTGATGCGCGCTTCCTGGTCTGGGCACAGGTGCTGGCCCTGGTGGCCTTCGCGCCAGCGGCGTGGTGGGTCCTGTACATCCAGGGCAGCGTCGCCCAGCTGTGGCTGGCGCTCACCGTCTTCATGCTGGCCAGGGCCGGGGCGTTCCTCGTGCGGGTCCGGGGGGACAGGTGGTTGGTCACAGGCGCGACACGGTGAGCGGCCTGATCGGGCTGTTCGGCTCTGCACTCCTGGTCAACTGGGTCGAGCCGGGGATCACTCCTCCGGTGACTCGTCCACCATCCCGTTGCGGGGCGCGGGGATCGTCTCAAGCAGGCCGCGGACCTCGCTCTCGAGGTAGCGACGGTGGCCACCGAGAGTGCGGATGGACGTCAGCTTGCCCGAGTTCGCCCAACGAGTGACGGTCTTGGGGTCAACTCGGAACAGAGAGGCGACCTCAGCCGGGGTGAGCAGCGGTTCCACTTCCTGCTGTCGTGCAGCCATCACGTGCTCCTCGCTGATTGTCCACAGAACGTACTCAATCGGGCATCTGAGCAGAGCATGACACTGAGACCATGAACCTTCAACACGAGGAGGGCATATTTCCAGATCAGTCCGCAGAAATCTGGGACCGCCACGCCGCGTGTTGACCTGAACGGCTCACCATGGACGACACTGCGCCGAGTGGACGCCGTGACGATGGGCGCGTGCACCCCCGGGCGGGTAGTATGTCCACGATCACGCCTCCTGATGTGAGGCGCGTATGACGTGTCACGCCGGAGCACACGCACCGCCCGGGAACGCACCGGAGGAGGGGGTCGAGCCATGGGGCGCGGCCGAGCCAAGGCCAAGCAGACGAAAGTCGCCCGCCAGTTGAAGTACGGCGGACCGACGACGGACCTGGAACGACTCCAGGCCGAACTCGCGGGGTCGAGCACCGACGAGCAGGATGAGGCCGTGGGGTCCGAGGAGGTCGTCGACTACGACGATCCGTACGCCAAGTACGTGGCCGAGGACGACGGCGACGGCGACGAGGCACACCCCGTCAGCAGCTGACCACCTCAGGTTGGAAGACCAGCCGCCGGAACCGACCGGGCCACAGGGCCGCGACCCCGTGGTTGGCGGGAGCCTGGATCAGGCATGCTCCCCGACCAGGCGGACGGTCCCGCCCCGGCCCCCCTTGGCCGGCGCATCCGAGGCGTCGCCCTCCCGCGACCCGCGGACGTGGCCGCAGACCCAGGCCCGCACGCCGCGCGCCGCAAGCCGACGAACGCCCCCGGCAACGGATTCCGGGGACATCACCGCAACCATCCCGAGCCCCTCGTTGAAGGTGCGCTCGCGCTCGACCAGGGACACGCCACCCAGCTCACCGATGAGCCCGAAGACCGGTGGCGGTGTCCAGGAGGCGCGCACGATCTCGGCATGCATCCCCTCGGGCAGGACCCGGGCGACGTTCGATGCGATCCCGCCGCCGGTGATGTGCGACACGGCATGGACCCCGCCCGAAGCGATCAGGTCGAGAACGTCGAGGGTGTAGATCCGGGTCGGCTCCAGCAGCTCCTCGCCCAGTGAGCGGCCGAGCTCGGGGACATGCCGATCGAGCTCCCAGCCGGCCCGGTCGAGCAGGACGTGGCGCGCCAGCGAGAAGCCGTTGGAGTGCAGCCCGGAGGAGGCCATCGCCACGAGGACGTCGCCATCTCGCACCCGGTGCGCTCCGAGCAACTCGTCAGCCTCGACGACCCCAGTCCCGGCACCTGCGACGTCGTACTCGTCAGGGTCGAGGAGGCCGGGGTGCTCAGCCGTCTCGCCGCCGACCAGCGCCACACCCGCGACGCGGCACCCCTCGGCGATGCCCGTCACGATGGCGGCGACCCGCTCCGGGACGACGCTGCCGACGGCGATGTAGTCGGTCATGAACAGCGGCTCCGCGCCGCAGACCACAAGGTCGTCGACGACCATCGCGACCAGATCGATCCCGATGGTGTCGTGAACGTCCATTCGGCGCGCGACATCGATCTTCGTGCCCACGCCGTCGGTGGAGGTCGCCAGCAGCGGACGCCGGAACCGGCTCAGCGCCGAGGCGTCGAACAGCCCGGCGAAGCCGCCGACCGCGCCGACCACCTCGGGTCGCTGCGCTCGCGCGATCGCCGAGCGCATCAGGCCAACGGCCCGCTCCCCGGCCTCGACGTCGACCCCGGCATCGGCGTACGTCGTGCCGGCCTGGACCGGTTGGTGCGGTTGGTCAGTCACGTGGCCGCGACCTCCACAGTCTCCAGCAGGTGCGTGCCCGGCATCTCCGGCTCGGGCAGGGCGATCGGGTAGACGCCGTCGAAGCACGCCCGACAGAGGTTCTCCGCGCCCAGGCTGGTCGCCTCGGTGAGGCCCTCGAGGGACACATAGCCCAGTGAGTCCGCGCCGATCGAGGAGCGGATCTGCTCGACCGTCCGATCGTGGCCGATGAGCTCGGTGCGCGTCGCGAAGTCGATGCCGTAGAAGCAGGGCCAGAGCACCGGCGGACTGGAGATCCGCACATGAACCTCCTCGGCACCGGCCTCACGCAGCATCCGGACGATCGCCCGCTGGGTGTTGCCCCGGACGATGGAGTCGTCGACGACGACCAGGCGCTTGCCCTCGATCACGTCGCGCAGCGGGTTCAGCTTCAGCCGGATCCCGAGCTGGCGGATCGTCTGCGAGGGCTGGATGAACGTTCGCCCCACGTAGGCGTTCTTGACCAAGCCCTGGGCGAACGGGATCCCGCTGGCCTGTGCGTACCCGACCGCGGCTGGCGTGCCGGACTCCGGCGTGGGGATGACCAGCTCGGCGTCGGCCGGGTGCTCGCGGGCCAGTGTCCGGCCGATCTCCACGCGGGTGGCATGCACGCTGCGATCGGCGATCCGGGTGTCCGGTCGCGCGAGGTAGACGAACTCGAAGAGGCAGCCCTTCGGCTCCGCGGGGGCGAAGTGGTCGCCCTGCACGCCGCGCTCGTCGATGGCGATGACCTCACCGGGCTCGACCTCGCGGACGAAGCTCGCGCCGACGATGTCCAGGGCAGCGGACTCCGAGGCCACCACCCAGCCACCACGCTCCAGCTGGCCGAGCACCAGTGGACGGATCCCCTGGGGGTCGCGGGCCGCGTACAGGGTGGTGTCGTCCATGAAGACGAGGCTGAATGCGCCGCGCACGTGGGGCAGCTCGTCGACGGCCGCCTGGAGCAGCGACTCACCCTGATGGGCAGCGAGCAGGGCCGTCAGCAGCTCGGTGTCGGACGTCGAGTGCATGGCGGTGCCCAGTGGCAGCGTGCCCGCACGGGCCTCGGCGTCTGCAACGCGCACGGCCAGCTCGCCGGTGTTGGTCAGGTTGCCGTTGTGCCCGAGCGAGAGGTGGCCAGTGGCCGTTGAGCGGAACGTCGGCTGGGCGTTGGCCCACACGCTGGAGCCCGTCGTCGAGTACCGGCAGTGCCCGATCGCGAGATGACCGTGCAACGAGGCGAGTGCGCCCTCGGTGAAGACCTGGGAGACCAGCCCCATCTCCTTGTACACGACCGTCTGATGGCCGTCGCTGACAGCCATGCCGGCCGACTCCTGGCCCCGGTGCTGCAACGCGTAGAGGCCGAAGTACGTGAGCTTGGCGACCTCCTCGTCGGGGGCCCAGACCCCGAAGACGCCGCAGGCATCCTGCGGCCCCTGGTCCTGGGGGTCGAGCTCATGGGTGAGCATCCCATCGCCGCGTGCCACGAGTGCAGTCTAGGTGCCCACTCCGACACACGATGCACGCACGGGGTCCGCACCGGCCGCCGAGGCCGGCGGACCCTCGTTCCCCCTCACCCCGCAGCTCACCCTCCCCGTTGCTGATCCCCCTCCACGAGTTCGGGGAGGCAGAGCGGAATCGGGGAGGGCGAGCGCTGGGGCGGAAGCGTCAGGGAGAATCGGGGCATGGCACGGTCTCGGATCCCTGACGCCGACGGCCTGGCCGCCGTTCGCGATTCTGTTCGCGCGAGCGGCCGGGATGCCGGTGCGGAGTCAGCAGGCCCGGACCGACCGACCCAGCGCCGCGCAGTCCAGTACACGCTGCAGGTGCTCGCTGACCGCGCCCCCGGGCATTCCGTGGAGGTCCGGATCCCGCCCTTCGCAGCGGTGCAGGCAATCCCAGGCCCCGTGCACCGGCGGGGCACCCCCGCGGCGGTCGTCGAGATGGACCCCGACACGTGGTTGGGGCTGGCCACTGGCAACCTGACATGGACGCAGGCCCGGGCAGGCGGACAGATCCGCGCAAGTGGGGAACGCGCCGACCTGAGCCGCTGGCTCCCCCTCGTCAGACCCTGATCCGGGCTGCTCACTCGGGCTGTACCGCTACACGTTGCCGACGATGAGCGCCACACCTCCGCACGCAGCCACGCCGAGCAACGCCACACGGGCAGCGTTCGTGGAGATGCGCGGGGCGAGCCACATGCCGGCGAGCGTGCCGCCGACGAGTGCGCCGACCATCCACGGCTCCGGCCAGGTGAGCCCGATGACCAGCGCTGTGGCGATCCCCTGGACCAGGAATACGGCCTGCAGGGTGGCCCGGGACTCCGGGGGGTCCCAGCCGGCGTTGGCCGCATACAGCCCGACCGGAGGTCCGCCGACCCCACCGATGACGTTCAGCACGGCGCTGGAGATCCCGGTGGCAATGACGCCCGGGGTCGACACCAACCGCTCCCAGGTCAGGCCACGCCACAGCGCCGCAACGCCGATCAGGACCGCGACGCCCCCGGCCACGGCCAGCGTGGTGGTGTCCAGGCCCGCCAGCAGCAGGGCCACGATCGGCGTGGCCAGCAGGATCGGGATCAGGAGTGTGATGGTGTCGCGAGCCAGCACCCGACGCCACTGGCCGAGCAGCGGCAGGACCGAGGCGAGCGTTCCGAGCAGGACCACCACGGCCACCCCCTGCCGGGGTCCGAGCAGGGCGATCATGGCCGGCGCCGCGACCAGGGCGAACCCGAGTCCGGTGACCGACTTCGCGAAGCCACCCAACGCGATCCCGACGAAGGCGATCACGAGCACGGGGTCCACAGGGGAGTCCTATCAGGTCAGCGCAGATCCCCGAAACACCCATCGCGAGCGCCCACCGCGCAACTGGTCAGCCGACCGCTCGCTGCCCCGCCGCGGCTGCGTGCACGACCTTCTGGATCCGCGCGGCTCGCGTCTCGGGGCGCTTGGCACTGATGACGAACCACAGGTGCTGCTTGCGGGTCCCCTGCGGCATCGAGTCGAAGAACTCGCGGGCCGCCGGGCGGGCGTCGAGCGCAGCAGCCAGGTCGTCTGGCACCTCGAGGCGCTCGACCGGGTCGAGGATGCTCCAGGAGCCGTTGGCCTTCGCGACCTCGATCGCGCGCATCCCCCGCTCGGTCATCATCCCGGAGGGGATCAGGTGCTCCAGGCGCCGCTTGTTCAGCGCCGACCACGTGGAGTTCGGCTTGCGGGAGCTCAGCAGGAGCATCGAGCTCTCCTCGTCACGGCGGCGGAGGGTGGAGTCGATCCAGCCGAAGCACAGCGCCTCCTCGATGATGTCGTCGTAGCTGGGCGCCGGCTTGCCCGAACCCGTCCGGTAGGTCACCAGCCAGATGCTCGGCGAGGTATCGGCGTTGGCAGCCAGCCAGGCGCGCAGCTCCGCCCGCGAGGTGACCAGCACCTGCTCGAGGTCATCGACGCCCATCACGGCAGGCTAACGCCCCCGTCCCCTGCTCGCCCCGCGTCGGCTCAGTCGAACAGGGCCGGCAGCGTGGCCTGGCGCACGTCGCGGACCTCGTCGAGGGGCAGGACGAGCGACTCGCCGACCACACCGTCGATGACCAGCGCCTGGGCACCATCACCCAGGCCAGCATCACCGCCGATGCCGGAGTCCACGACCCCGACCCTGGTGGCGGTGAACCCGCGAGCGCCGCACATCTCCGTGAAGCGCAGCTCCTCAGAGCGGGCCACGACGACGACCGCACGGGTCGCGGACTCCGAGAGCAGGAACACGAACGGGTCGATGCCGTCGGGGATCCAGCACCGGGCGCCCACGCCCGAGCGCAGCGCCATCTCCATGAGCGCGATGGCGACGCCGCCGTCGGAGATGTCGTGAGCTGCGGAGAACATGCCATCCCGGGAACCGGCGACGAGGATCTGCCCCAACTGCCGCTCTGCCTCAAGGTCGACGTGCGGGGGCACCCCGCCGAGGTGCCCGTGGACCACGTGCGCCCACTCGGACCCGCCGAACTCGTCGCGGGTGTCCCCCAGCACGTAGATGAGGTCCCCGTCCTCGTCCCACGACATGGGGGTGCGCCGAGCCACGTCGTCGATGACGCCGAGCACACCGACCACGGGCGTGGGGTGGATCGCCACGTCCGCGGTCTGGTTGTAGAACGAGACGTTGCCGCCGGTCACCGGCGTGCCCATCGTCAGGCAGGCGTCGGCCAGGCCGGTGACAGCCTGGGAGAACTGCCACATCACGCCCGGGTCCTCCGGTGACCCGAAGTTCAGGCAGTTGGTGATCGCCAACGGCACTGCCCCGGAGACCGCCACGTTGCGGTAGGCCTCAGCGAACGCGAGCTGGGCGCCGGTGTACGGGTCGAGGGCCGCGAACCGCCCGTTGCAGTCAGTAGCGAGCGCGACCCCCAGTCCGGTCTCGACGTCCACCCGGATCATCCCGGCGTCCTCGGGCTGGGCGAGCACCGTGTTGCCCATGACGTAGCGGTCGTACTGGTCGGTGACCCAGTCCTTGGCTGCGAGGTTCGGTGAGCCCAGAAGCTCGAGCAGGGTGGCGCGGATCTCGCCGGCCGTTGCCGGCCGAGCCAGGCGCTCCGGGGTCGGGGCATCGTCCTGCCGGGGTGTGAGCCACTCGGGCCTGGCCAGCGGCCGGTTGTAGACCGGGCCCTCGTGGGCCACCGTCCTGGGCGGGACGTCCACGATCTGCTCGCCGTGCCAGTCGACGGTCAGCCGGCCGGAGTCGTTGACCTCGCCGATGACAACAGCCTCGACGTCCCACTTCGCGCAGATCGCGAGGAACGCCTCGACCTTGCCGGGCTCCACCACCGCACACATCCGCTCCTGCGACTCGCTCATGAGGATCTCCTCCGGCGAGAGTGTCGGATCGCGCAGCAGGACGCGGTCGAGCCATACCTGCATGCCACCCTCACCGTTGGAGGCCAGCTCGGAGGTCGCGCATGAGATGCCGGCCCCCCCGAGGTCCTGGATCCCCTCGACGATGCCGGCCCCGAGGACCTCCAGCGTGCACTCGATGAGCAGCTTCTCCATGAACGGGTCACCGACCTGCACGCTGGGCCGCTTGGTGGGCCCGCCCTCGGTGAATGTCTCGGAGGCCAGCACCGAGACACCGCCGATGCCATCGCCACCGGTCCGGGCACCGTAGAGGATCACCGCGTTGCCCACGCCCCGGGCGCTCGCCAGGTGGATGTCCTCGTGGCGCATCACGCCGACACACAGCGCGTTGACCAGCGGATTGCCCTGGTAGGACGCGTCGAACACGACTTCGCCGCCGATGTTGGGCAGGCCCAGGCAGTTGCCGTAGCCACCGACGCCAGCGACCACACCGGGCAGCACACGCCGGGTGTCCGGATGATCAGCGGCACCGAACCGCAGCGGATCCATGACCGCGACGGGCCGGGCACCCATGCTCATGATGTCGCGGACGATCCCGCCGACACCGGTCGCGGCGCCCTGGTAGGGCTCGACGTAGGACGGGTGGTTGTGCGACTCGACCTTGAAGGTCACGGCCCAGCCGTCGCCGATGTCGACCACGCCGGCGTTCTCGCCGATCCCGACGAGCAGGGCATCGGTCTCGGGCTTCTTGTCGCCGAACTGGCGCAGGTGCACCTTTGAGGACTTGTAGGAGCAGTGCTCGCTCCACATCACCGAGTACATGGCCAGCTCCGAGGAGGTCGGCCGGCGGCCGAGGATCTCGCAGATGCGGTCGTACTCGTCGGGCTTGAGCCCCAGCTCGGCGAACGGCTGCGATGTGTCGGGCTGCTCGGTCGCTGCGGCGACAGTGTCGGTCATGACCGTGCCCCCTGCGCGGCGCCGACGAGGGCACCCCCCGCGGCCAGGTGGGTCAGGATGGAGGTGAAGAACCCGAGCCCGTCGATCCCGGGGCCGGTCAGCTCCTCGACGGCATGCTCGGGGTGCGGCATCAGGCCCACGACATTGCCTGCCTCGTTGCAGATGCCGGCGATGTCGCGCTGCGAGCCGTTCGGGTTCAGGTCGGAGTAGTAGGCGATGATCCGGCCCTCGGCCTCGAGAGCGTCAAGCGTGGACTCGTCGGCCTGGAAGCGACCCTCGCCGTTCTTGAGCGGGACGACGATCCGCTCGCCGGCCTCGTAGTCGCGGGTCCACGGCGTGGCCGCGTTGGCGATCTCGAGCTGCTGGTCACGGCACACGAAGTGCAGCCCAGCGTTGCGGGTCAGGGCACCGGGGAGCAGGTGCGACTCGCAGAGGATCTGGAAGCCGTTGCAGATGCCGAGCACCGGCAGCCCGCCCCCGGCCGCGTCGATGATCGAGTCCATCGCCGGCGCGAAGCGACTGATCGCGCCGCACCGCAGGTAGTCGCCGTAGGAGAACCCACCGGGCAGGACCACGGCGTCCACGGACTTCAGGTCGGCGTCCGCGTGCCAGAGCGCAACCGGCTCGCCACCGGCGATCCGGACCGCCCGGGCGGCATCGCGATCGTCGAGTGACCCCGGGAAGGTCACGACACCGATCCGCATCAAGTCGGCTGCCCAGCCTCACCGACGCAGTCGGCACAGTCGCAGCCGACCTCGTCACCCTCCTCGTAGATCTCGTAGTCCTCGATCACGGGGTTGCTCAGCAGCGATCCGGCCAGTTCGTGCAGGCGCTCGGACAGTTCCACGTCGATCTCACCCTCGACCTCGAGCTCGAACCGCTTGCCCTGGCGGACGGACGCGACACCGGTCAGGCCGAGCCGGTCCAGAGCCCCCATCACCGCCCGGCCCTGCGGGTCGAGGATCTCGGGCTTGAGCATGACGTCGACGACGACGCGGGCCACGGCAACTCCTGGGGGTGCGGCGAAAGTGCTGGGCACAGCCTACTTCGGCCGCTGCGCACCCCCGCACCATGCGGGGGCCGCGTCGCCTGCACACGGCGAAGGCCAGGTTCGGCGCGCGATCTGACCGCCCACAGTGGTCCCGACCAACGTTGCCAGGCGCGCATCCCGTCGTAGGAGAACCGCTCCCACATCTCGGTGAAGAACCGGGTGGACAACCCGCGGGGCTGTCCCAGGAAGGTCCTGCCCCCGGCATCAACCGGTGCCGCGGTGGCCATGGCGGAGGGCCAGGCGAAACGGGACCCCGCGGCCCCCCCGGCAGGCGGCCCGGGCAGCCGGACGCCTCGTGGGCTACTCGGCGACAGTGGCCTGTGGCGGTGCCCCGCCGAGGGACGCGAACAGTTCGTCGGACTCAGCCGCATCCCACTTGATGACCCATTGCCCGGCCTCCCAGTGGTCGGTGTCATCAATCGGTACCGTGGTGACCTCGCCGCCGCCGGCCGCGAGTCGACCCATCCCCACCCCGAACAGCCCGAGGTTGGCCAGCCCCGTGTCGGTGTCCACCGTCACCGAGTCCAGCATCGCGTTGACGATCTGCCACTGGCGAACCGGGTTGACCAGCGTCCGGATGCTGAGCAGCTGGTCGACCATCAGGGCCAGGTACTGCCGTTGGCGCTCGATCCGGCCCAGGTCGCCCTTCGGGTCGGCGTAGCGCATGCGCACCCAGGCCAGCGCCTCGCCGCCATCGAGGGTCTGGCAGCCCGCCTGGACGTCCAGACCGCTGTTCTCGTCCTGGATGGGGTTGTCGAAGCAGACCCCGATGCCGCCGACGGCGTCGGTCATGGAGACGATCCCGCCCATGCCGACCTCCATGTAGTGGTCGACGTGCAGGCCGGTGTTGTACTCGATGGTCTGGCTGAGCAGGGGGGCGCCGCCGAAGGCGTAGGCGGAGTTGATCTTGCCGCCGCGGGCCTCCGTCTGGGTCCCATCGCCCGCGGTGTGTGCCGGGATCGTCACCCAGGAGTCCCGAGGGATCGAGATCAGCGTGGGCGCGGAACCGATGCTCTGGTGGACCAGCATGATCGTGTCCGTGCGCTGGCCCTCGGTGTCACCGGTCCTCAGGCGCCGCTGCTCCTTCTTGGTCAGGCCGTCGCGGCTGTCGGAGCCCACGAGCAGCCACACGGAGCCATCGGTCTGCGCGATCGGGTCCGGCGACAGTGCGTCGGCCTTGTCCAGCGCGAAGGCCGAGTAGATCGCCAGGAACACCAACCACGCCGCGTAGGCGATCGCCGCCCACATCAGGACCCTGCGGACCGTGCGCCATGAGCCCCGACGGCGTCGGGACTTGACCGGCTGGGCCTGCGGTTGCGGCGCGACGGGCGCGGGCTGGGCACCTGCTGCGGGTTGCGCGGCACCGGCGGCAGGCTGGGCGGCGGCAGCAGCAGCACCGAGCGCAGCTGCACCGCCGGCCACCGCGACACCGGCAGCTGCCCCGACGGCCGCCCCGGACCCACCCGACGGGTCCCCCGGCGCACCTGGGGGGTCCTCCCGCTGCGATGCCCAGGAGCCGTTGGGCAGGCGCCGGTAGAGGGTCGAGCCAGTCATCGGGCAATGATGCCATGCCCCCGGACCGACCCCGAGCAGATCCCACATGCCGTCCGCCAGGAGTCCGCTCAACGCGCCGCCGGGCATGGCCTTCAATACTGTGGAGGCTCGTGCGTGGCCTGCCGCCACCACCGAGGACCAGGAGATGCCATGACCCACGAGCGCGCCGGACTTCCGGCCCAGGATTCCGACCTCGTCGACGTCGCCAAGCTGATCACGCTCTACTACGCCGACGAGCCCGACACCGACAACATCGACCAACGGGTCGCCTTCGGGACCTCCGGTCACCGCGGCACGAGCCTGCGCACCTCGTTCAACGAGCTGCACATCCTCGCCACCACGCAGGCGATCGTGGAGTACCGCACGATGCAGGGGACCGATGGCCCGCTCTTCCTGGCCAAGGACACCCACGGGCTCTCGGAGCCTGCCTGGGTGTCGGCGCTCGAGGTGCTGGCCGCAAACGACGTCGAGATCCGCATCGACAGCCGCGACGGCTACACGCCGACGCCCGCCCTGAGCCACGCCATCCTCGCGTACAACCGCGGGCGCAGCACTGGACTGGCTGACGGCATCGTGGTCACCCCCTCGCACAACCCCCCGACCGACGGAGGGTTCAAGTACAACCCGCCGGACGGCGGACCTGCCAGCAGTGAGGCCACCGGCTGGATCCAGGACCGCGCGAACGCGCTGATCGCCGCCGGCATGGCGGGGGTGAAGCGGATCCCCCTGGCCACGGCGCTGGCCCTGGACAGCACCAGCACGTATGACTTCCTCGACGCCTACTCCCGGGACCTGCCCAACGTGCTGAACCTCGATGCGGTGCGCGACGCCGGGCTGAAGCTGGGCGCTGACCCCATGGGTGGCGCGGCGGTGGACTACTACGGCTACATCGCCGAGATGCACGGGCTGGACCTGACTGTCGTGAACCCCAGGGTGGACCCGACCTGGCGCTTCATGACCCTGGATTGGGACGGCAAGATCCGGATGGACTGCTCGTCGCCGTTCGCGATGGCCTCGCTGGTGGCCCTGAAGGACCAGTACCGGGTGGCGTTCGGCAACGACGCCGATGCCGACCGGCACGGCATCGTCACGCCCGGGGCCGGCCTGATGAACCCCAACCACTACCTGTCCGTGGCGATCCAGTACCTGTACGCGAACCGGCCCGGTTGGCGTGCGGATGCCGCTGTGGGCAAGACGCTCGTGAGCTCGTCGATGATCGACCGCGTCGCCGCGGACCTCGGGCGACGGCTCGTCGAAGTACCTGTCGGGTTCAAGTGGTTCGTGCCCGGCCTGATCGACGGCTCGTTCGGATTCGGCGGCGAGGAGTCCGCTGGGGCGTCCTTCCTGCGCAAGGACGGAACCGTCTGGACGACGGACAAGGATGGGATCCTGCTCACGCTGCTCAGCTCCGAGATCACGGCCGTGACCGGCAAGGACCCCTCGGAGCACTACGCGGACCTCACCGCCGCGCACGGTACGCCGGCCTACGCACGTGTGGACGCGCCGGCCACCCGCGAGCAGAAGGCCAAGCTGGCCAGCCTGTCACCGGACCAGGTGACCGCCACCGAGCTCGCCGGGGAGGCGATCACCGCCAAGCTGACCGAGGCACCGGGCAACGGTGCGAAGATCGGCGGACTCAAGGTGACCACGGAGAACGGATGGTTCGCTGCCCGTCCCTCAGGCACCGAGGATGTCTACAAGATCTATGCGGAGTCGTTCCTCGGGCCCGAGCACCTCGCCCTCATCCAGAGCGAGGCGCGCGAGGTGGTGTCGGCAGCCCTCGGCGAGTAGGCACGACACCCCTGCCCCGAATGGTCCTGTAACGCAGAGGGCCTGGGCGGGAACATAGGGGTATGGGCACCGATCAGATCGCGGACGAGTGGTTGACCGACCTCTTCGGACGGTACTCGGGGGCAGTACTGGCCTACGCCCGACGACGGCTGGACTCCGCTGAGGACGCCGAGGACGTCGTGGTGGAGGTGTTCGCCACCGCATGGCGGCGCCGCGACGTCGTGCCCGAGGAGGCCCTCCCCTGGCTCTACGCGACCGCCGGCAACGTGATCGCGCATGTGATCCGCACCGAGTCACGACGGACCCGACTCGGCTCCAAGTTGGCGACCGTCCAGCCCCTGCGGACCACCGAGCTCGACCCCGCCCAGCAGGTCGTGGACTCCGCCGCGGCCAAGGATGTGGTCGGTGCGGCCCTCGACGACCTCTCTGAGTCCGATGCGGAGCTCCTGCGCCTGTGGGCATGGGAGCAGCTCGGGCCCGCGGAGATCGCCGAGGTGCTGGACTGCTCGCCCGGCACCGCGCGAACGCGGATGCATCGGGCCCGGGCGCGGCTACGGGCGGCCCTTGTCGCCCGCGGCATGAGCGGACCGGGCATCGACGATCCACCTGGCCCGACCGATCCCCTTCCCACCCCCACACTTCCCACCCCCAGCACGGCCACCGGCTCGGAGGAATGATGAACACGCAGAGCACCGACGAGCACGCCGACGAGCAGCTGCGCGCGCTCCTTGCCGCAAGCGACCCCGAGGCAGGGGCCACGATGGAGGCCCCAGCCCACCTGCTCGACCGGGTCATGGCCGACGCTGCCCGGGCGCAGCCAGCACAGCCCGACGGTGACCACGAGGTCGATCACCCCTCGTGGCTGCACCGGCACTGGCAGCCGGCCCTGCTCGTCGCTGCCGCAGCAGCCGCGCTGGCCCTGGCCACCCCGACGGTACTGCCCGGGCTGTCCGGGTCGGATGACTCCACCGCGATGACGGCCAGCGAGTCCATCATGGCCGGCGGGGACCCGGCCGTCGGTGAGCAGTCGCGGGACATGGCCACCGAATCCGACGGCGGCGCACTGATGGCGCCCGATGCGATCGCCGAGGAATCTGTGGGCAACACGGCCCCGGGATCGGTCGGCACCCAGGAGGTGGCCGACGAGAGCCTCGTGCGCTCGGCCAACCTGCTTGTCGGCACCGAGGACATCGAGGCTGAGCGCGACGCCTTCGTCGCGACGATCCTGGCACTGGGAGGCAGGGTCACCTCGGAGACGGTCATCACGGAGGGGTCGAACCAGCCGCAGCCGTATGTCGATGGTGCCGAGTTCGCGCGCAGTGACGTGTCGATGCCCTACCCCTACCCGTGGTATCCCAGCGGACCGGGTGTCTGGCTGTCCGTCCAGGTCCCCGTGGACAACTACGACAAGGCCGTGGCCGCGGCGCGGGCCACCGGCGAGGTCGTCCAGATGCAGCAGTCCTCCTACGACGTCGGCGCCCAGAAGGCTGATGTGGACGCCCGGATCGCTGCGCTCGAGGCCTCGCTGGCCCGGCTGACCGCGCTGATGGACTCCGCGAAGGATGTCGGTGACGTGATCGCCCTGGAGCAGGCCATCGCCTCACGCCAGGCCCAGCTCGACTCGCTGATCGCCCAGCAGCGCAACCTGGCCAACCAGACCGCCATGAGCCAGATCAGCCTCACGCTGATGAGCCCTGAGGACGCCAGGGGCACGGTGGAGCCGGCGCCCGAGCAGACCTGGTGGGAGTCGTTCGTCGAGGGCCTCAGCCAGTTCTGGGCCTGGCTGGGCAACGCCCTGCTCATCGTGTCGCCACTGCTGGTGGCCGGCGGGATCATCTGGTGGGTCCGGCGCCGCCAGCGCCGCAAGGCCGATCAGGCCGCCCGCCCGGCGTCCGGCGCCGAGCCGACTGGCGACGACCTCGGCTGATGCCCCCGGCCCCGCCTGGGCTGATGGGCAGACGCGGGGGGCTGCGGACATGACGAAGGCTCGTCACCGGGTCGAGGGGCGACGAGCCTTCGCCATGCGTCGTCCCCGGCCCGGTCGGGGGCCTTGGGGACGATCCGCCCGAACCGCAACGGTTCGGGCATCTGAGACGTTACTGCGGATCGCCGGTCTGAGCGGCGATTTCGGACCGGACCTGCTCCATGTCGAGGCCGCGGACGGCGTCGATGACCTGCTCGAGCTGCGGTGCGGCCAGGGCACCGGGCTGGGCGAAGACGAGAACGCCCTCACGGAAAGCCATCAGGGTCGGGATCGAGGTGATCTGGGCAGCCCCAGCGAGCGCCTGCTCGGCCTCGGTGTCGACCTTGCCGAAGATCACATCGGAGTGCTCCTTGGAGGCCGCCTCGAAGACCGGGGCGAAGTTCCGGCACGGTCCGCACCACTCGGCCCAGAAGTCGACGAGGACGATGTCGTTCTCGAGGACGGTCGTCTCGAAGTCAGTTGCGGTCAGGGTCACAGTTGACATAGTCGGTTCCTAGCAGTCGGCGTCGCGTACGTGGGGCCTATACCCCGGTAGGTACGCAACCACACCTGCCGCGCCGAATATTCCGTGGCCGGGTCGCTGCAGCCACAGCGGGCGGCCACGCTCATGGACAATGGTGGCCCATGGGACGTCGGGCGCTGCGCGGCACCGTGACCCGCGCGGTCGCCGGGGGCGAGGCGAGCCTGGTGCCGGATCCCGATCTGCCCGGGGGCTGGACGCTCCTGATCGCGGGCACCCAGCAGTCGCACGTGGACCTCGAGCAGCCGGACCGGCTGGCGTTCGAGTACATGCGGCGGATCGGCCACATCATCGACCTGCTGCCGCCCGGACCGCTGCGGGTCGTACACCTCGGTGGTGGCGCGATGTCCCTGGCGCGATTCGCCAGCGCCACCCGCCCGCGCACCCGCAACCTCGTGGTCGAGCGCGATGCCGAACTCGTCGAGCTGGTCCGCTCGCACCTGCCGTGGCCCCGGGAGTACCAGATCCGGGTCCGCGTGGCCGAGGCGCGCACCGCACTCGAGTCCCTGCCCGACGCCGGTGCGGACCTGATCGTCCTCGACGTCTTCGCCGGCGCGCGGACACCCGGCAACCTCACCTCGATCGAGGCGTTCGGCCAGGCCCATCGCGCCCTCACCCCGGGCGGCACACTGGTGGCGAACATCGCCGACGAGAACCCCCTGGCCTATGCGCGTCGGTACCTGGCCGGGGTCCAGCAGGTCTTCGACCGGGTTGCGGTCGCCGCTGAGCCAGCAGTGCTCCGCGGGCGCCGATTCGGCAACCTGGTGGTTGTTGCCCAACCAGCCGGGGCCCCGCCCCTGGACCTCAACCTGCTGGCCCGCCACTGTGCCGGCGACCCGTGGCCGGCGCGCCTTGTGCACGGTCGCGACCTGGACACCTTCGTGGGCAGCCACCGACCGTTCACCGATGCCACGGCCGCTGGTTCGCCGGTGCCGCCCCCGGGCGTCTTCGGTTGACGCCGGCGGATGCGGCACCACTGCCCCCACCTGGCCGCGATCTAGCTGAGCTGCTGGTAGAGGGTGGTCGTCGCCTGCGGGCGTCCCGTCGGCGACAGCGAGAAGCCCGGGATCGTGCCGACCGCGGTGTAGCCCAGTGCCTCGTAGAAGTCCTGCTGGGTGCCGCCGGCGACGCACTCCAGGGTCAGCAGGCTCAGCCCGCGACCCCGCGCCGCTGTGGCTGCGGCGGCCATCAGCCGGGTCGCCACCCCGTGGTGCCGGTCGGTGGAGGAGACCATCAGCTTGTCGAGCTCCGCTCGATGGGGCTGGTTGCGGGCCTGCGCTGGGTTGACCGAGACGGTGCCCACGACCTCGCCCTGGTCCCGCGCAACGAGCACGATGCGCCTGCCCGTGGTCACGTCGTCGATCCGGGCCTGCCACCACGCGGCCCCGTCCGCCGCTGAGAACGGCAGCAGGAAGTCCAACCCCGGGCCGGAGGCGACCCCGTCCGCGGAGAGCTCCCCGAGCCGGCCGCAGAGCGCCGGGTAGTCGGCAGGATCGACGACCTCGATGGTCACCGAATCCACGGCGTAGCGCCTCGGGTCGCGGACCTGCTCGCCGAGTGGGAACTCGACCGAGGTGCGCCAGATCCCGTCGGAGCCCTGGAAGAACAGCCCGAGGCGATCGACCTCGAAGGCAGCACGATAGGGCGTCATCGTGTCGTAGGCCTGGTCGAGCCACGTCTCCTCGAGGTCGTGGGCGACCGTGACATGCGGGTGATAGGGGAACTTCAGCGACCGGTGCAGCGGGCCGCTGCGCACCAGCGACTCGACCTCCCGGACCTGCTCCTCCCCCTCGGTGATCGGGACGAAGACCACCTGTGAGACCGGCCGGAACGTTCCCGCGCCCTCGAGGACGAGTGGGAACGGCTCCAGCGCGGCGGCCTGGGTCTGCAGGTGCTCGAGGATGGCGCCGAGGTGCTCCTCGTCGGGAACCTGGGTCGGCGGCAGGAGGGTGACGTGAGCGACGATCGCGTGGGCCTGCGGGTCCCCGAAGCGTTCCCGATAGGCCCCGAGCTCCCCCAGGAAGGGCTCGGGGATCGGCAGGGCGACCCCGATCGTGATCGGCCACGTGTTGTCCCCGGGGCCGAGCACGTCGGCGGTGGAGACTGGGGCGACGCTCATCCGGGCGTCACGAAACCCAGGTTCCGGTAGACGTCGGCCAGCGTGACCGCCGCAACCTCGCGGGCGCGAGCGGCGCCGACCGCCATCTGGCGGTCGAGTTCAGCCGGGTCATCGAGAAGCTCACTGACGCGAGCCTGGAACGGCTCGACGAAGGCCACCACAGCTGCGGCCGTCTCCTTCTTCAGGTCGCCGTACATCCGGCCGGCGAACTCCGGGGTCACCTCGGCGACGGTCCGTCCGGTGAACGACGCCAGGATCGTGAGCAGGTTTGACACGCCCGGCTTGGTCTCCGGATCGAAGCGGACCTCGCTGTCGGAGTCCGTCACCGCGGACTTGATCTTCTTCTCGGTCCGCGTGGGCGGATCGAGCAGGAACACACAGCCCGCTGGCGCGGACTTGCTCATCTTGGCCGTCGGATCGGCCAGGTCGACGATCTTCGCTGTGGCCTTGAGGATGAGCGGCTCGGGGACCACCAGCGTCTGCCCGAACCGGCTGTTGAAGCGCACGGCGAGATCGCGGGTGAGCTCGAGGTGCTGGCGCTGGTCCTCGCCGACCGGGACCGCATTCGGCCGGTACACGAGGATGTCGGCTGCTTGCAGGATCGGATAGGTGAACAGCCCGACGGTGGTGCGGTCGTTGCCGGCCTTGGCCGACTTGTCCTTGAACTGGGTCATCCGACCTGCCTCGCCCATGCCGGTCAGGCAGGACAGGACCCACTCGAGCTGGGCGTGCTCGGGCACCTGGCTCTGGACGAAGACCGTGGACACCTCGGGGTCGACGCCCAGTGCCAGCAGCTGTGCGAAGGACACCCGGGTCCGCCGGTGCAGCTCGGCGGGGTCATGGTCGACGGTGATCGCGTGCAGGTCCACCACGCAGTAGAAGCAATCGTGGGTCTGCTGCAGGTCGACCCAGTTGCGCAGAGCCCCCAGGTAGTTGCCGATATGGAAGGAGTCAGCGGTCGGCTGGATGCCCGACAGGACACGGGGACGCTCAGACATGGGCCACATTGTCGCAAACATGTCTCAGTGCCGGCGACCGCGCGGCGCTGATGGCCGGCCGCAGTGGGCTGACCGTCCCACTCGGCAGTGCCCCGCGGGTGGTACGGCACCCGGGGGCTCACCCGAGGTGACCGGACGTGTGCAGTACCGGCTAGCGATCGGTGTCCCGCTGCTGGGCATCCAGCTCCGACCGAGCGCCGGTCGCGCTGGCATCCAGACTCTCTGGGGCGACCGGCTCGACCCGCAGCCGCGCGATCCGACGGCCGTCGAGCTCGATCACCTCGAAGCCGGCGCCCGGGCCCAGCAACTCATCGCCGAGCGAGGGCAGGTGACCCAGCCCGGCGACGAACCAGCCGGCCACGGTCTCGTAGGGACCGTCCGGGAGCTCGATGCCGGCCTGCTCGGCGAAGTCCTCCAGGTTCAGCAGCCCGTCGACCTCGAACGGCGCACCGGAGCGCTGCTCCCGGGCAGCAGCACTGCCGGCCTGGTCGTACTCGTCGTAGATGTCGCCCACGAGTTCCTCGACCAGGTCCTCCAGCGTGACGATCCCGGCCGTCCCGCCGTACTCGTCGGCGACGACCGCCAGGTGCTGGCCGTGGCGACGCATCTCGGTCAGCGCCGGGATGACCTGCTTGCTGCCCGGGAAGAACGCAACCTCGCGCGTCAGATCCTCCAGGCGAACCGACCTGTCGACCATCGAGGGACTCAGGATGTCGCGCACGTGCACGAATCCGACCACGTCATCGGGGGAGTCCCCGATCACTGGGTAGCGGGAGTGCGGCAGCCTCGACACCACGGCCGCCGCCCGGAAGGCCGGCAGCGAAGCCTCGAGGAAATCCACCTCCGTGCGCGGGATCATCACCTCGCGCAGCTCCGTGTCCCCGGCGTCGAAGACGTCATCGATGAGCTCACGCTCCTCTGCGCTGAGGTCGGTGTGCGCGGCCACCATCCCGCGCAGCTCCTCACCGGTGATCATCTCCCGCCCGACTGCTGGATCGAGGCCGAGGATCCGCACGATCACGTTCGTGGAGGCCGACAGCAGCCAGATGAAGGGACGCGAGATCCGCGCGATCAGGTCGATCGGACCGGCCACGTGCAGGGCGATGGACTCGGACTTGGCCAGGGCCAGGCGCTTGGGGACGAGCTCACCGAGCACCAATGAGATGTAGACGACCAGCAGGGTGGCACCGATGAAGGCCAACGAGTCGGCGATCCCCTGCCGCATCCCGGCCGAGACCAGCCATCCGGAGACGACGGGGGCGATCCGGTTGGCGCCATAGGCCGCGGAGATGAACCCGGCCAGCGTGACACCCACCTGAACAGCGGCGAGGAACCGGTTGGGGTTGTCCAGCAGCGAGCGCAGCCGCGCACCGCGCCGCGCATCGGACTCGGACAGCTGCGTGACCTGGCTGTCTCGCAGGGAGACCAGGGCCGTCTCGGAGGCCGCGAAGAACCCACCGATCAGGGTGAAGACCAGGATGATCGCGAAGGTCCAGCCCAAATCGCCCACAGTGCACGGAATGTACCGCACAGCGTGAACGTGATCGGGGTCCTGTGGCCCTTGTCAGCCCGATCGGATTCACACCGCGCGCGGGACACGACGTACCGTTGTTGCCATGAGCACGGACCAACCGACCAGCACGCCGAAGAAGCCCGCTGCGCGGCGCACGACTGCGTCCTCGAGCGGGGCCTCGGGCGCCAGCACATCCACCAAGAGCAGCACTGGAAAGAAGAGGGCCGCCGCCACGCCGACCGGATCCGGCAGCGGCATGACGAAGCAGGCAACCAAGACCAAGGCCAAGTCACAGGCCAAGAAGGCCGAGCCGAAGGCACCCACGACTGCGAAGCCGGACGCGCCGACCTCGGCTGGCTCGCGGAGCTCCAGCGCTGCTGGGGACGGCCCCAGCGGCGGGAAGTCCGCCAAGGCCGCGACCCCGGCCGCCCCGAAGGCCGTGCAGCGCTCCGCCTCGGCACCCTCCGCCCCGGCGTCCGGCCAGGCCGTGGTCACCGGGCAGCCCGAGCGACCCGTGCGCTCGAACGGGAAGCGGACCGCCACGAGCCGTGCGCGCCGACGTTCCCAGGAGCAGGTGGCCCGATCTTGGCCAGCCGGCAAGTCGCCCGTGGAGGCGCTGCTGGCCGAGTACACGCTCCCCGATTCCGCCGAGGACCCGACCGAGGCCCTCGCTGGCGCCGAGCCCCTGCCCAGCGACGCGGTTGGGGCCACCCCCGAGCCGCCTGCTCTGGACGGCGCCCCGGTCCCGGCTGCGAAGACCCCGCGGCCGGCGACCACCCTGATCACCCATGCGGCGCTCCCGCCGGCGGAGGACATCGCCCTCGGGGCGTTGACCGTCCTGGCCGAGAGCGCATGGCACGCCGGCACCCGCGCCGTCGCGGCGGCCGCGAACCTGTCGGTGCGCGCGATGGACGTCCTGCGAGCCGTCTCACCGACCTTCGCCACGGAGCTCGCGGAGGCGCGGCTGACCGAGCTCGGTCAACGGGGTCGGGCCGTGCGCACCGAGCGCGCCGAAGTGGTGAACGCCGTGCTGACCGAAGCCATCACCAACGCCGCAACCAGTGACGCCATGCGCCAGATGTCGGTGGCGGCCATCGAGGAGGCCACCGACGACGTGCTGGCCGTGGTCCTGCCGGCGATGCTGGAGGCGGTAACCGAGCTCGAGACCCAGGAGAAGCTCGACGAGCTGATGGCCGGCCTCCTGCTTCGCCAGCTGCCCAGTGCCCTGGAGAAGACCCTCCCCGGAGTGATGATGCGCACGGCCACCAAGCCCGCGGCGGGGCTCATGCCCTTCCTGAGCGGCGTCCTGCCCAAGGGGTGAGGTCCACCGCCCCGACGCTCGGGCCGACGCTCGCAGCGATCGGCCGACCGGGATAATCGGGGCCCGTGACCCTGCACGTGGTGACGGCCAACGTCAACGGCATCCGCGCAGCGCTGCGACGAGGCGGGCTCGACTGGCTCGCTGCGTGCGGCGCAGACCTGATCTGCCTTCAGGAGGTGCGCGCCACGCCCACGCAGGTCGATGCGGCGCTGGGGGTCTGCGGCCTCGGTGGCTGGCATGTCGCCGTGGCCGATTCTGTCCGGGGCGGGCACGCGGGCGTCGCCCTGTTGTCGCGACACGGGTTGGCCGAGGTCCGGATCGGCGTGGGGGTCGAGGAGTTCGCCGAACAGGGCCGCTGGGTGGAGGCGTCCATCACCGACCCCAGCACCGGCGCCGACCTGCGCGTCGCCAGCGTCTACGTGCACACCGGGGAACCCGCGGGCGCACGCGCCGAGGAGAAGGATCGGTTCCTCACCGCGATGGGCCGATGGATGGCCGACCATGCGGCCGGATCCGCGCTGGTGTGCGGCGACCTCAACGTCGCCCACACCCAGGCGGACATCAAGAACTGGCGCGGCAACCGGGGCAAGGCGGGCTTCCTGGAGTCCGAGCGTGTGCATCTCGACCGGTGGTACGCCGCCCCGCCCGGGGGCCCGGGCTGGGTCGACCTGGGTCGCCAGCTCGGCGGCGACGGACCCGGCCCCTACACGTGGTGGTCCTGGCGGGGACGCGGGTTCGACACCGATGGCGGGTGGCGGATCGACGCAGTGCTCGCCTCCCCGTCGATGGCCGCGCGTGCGACCGGGGTCACCGTGCACAAGGCGGCCACCTACGCCGAGCGCTGGAGCGATCACGCCGCCGTGTCAGCTCTGTTCGACTGAGTCAGCCGTGCGGTTCGCTCCCGGGCATGCCCCGCGGCCCTGGGGGTCAGGCGGTGAGGGTGGCCAGGATGCTGTTGAACGTCTCGCTCGGGCGCATCACCGCACCGGCCTTGGCCGCGTCTGGGCGGTAGTAGCCGCCGATGTCGACCGGGTGGCCCTGGACGGCGATGAGCTCGGCATCGATGACCTCGGACTGCGCGACGAGCTGCTCGGCCACAGGAGCGAAGATCGCGGCGAGCGGCGGATCCTCGGTCTGCGCGGCCAGCTCCTGCGCCCAGTAGCGGGCGAGCCAGAAGTGGCTTCCGCGGTTGTCGATCTGGCCGACCCGCCGCGCCGGCGACTTGTTCTCGTTGAGCAGCGTCTCGGTCGCTCGGTCCAGGGCGTTGCCGAGCACCTCAGCGCGCCGGTTGCCACTGCCCGCCTCGTGCCGGAAGGACTCTGCGAGGGCGAGGAACTCGCCGAGGCTGTCCCAGCGCAGGTAGTCCTCGGCGACGAGCTGCTGGACGTGCTTCGGGGCCGATCCGCCCGCGCCGGTCTCGAAGAGGCCGCCCCCGTTCATCAGCGGCACCACCGAGAGCATCTTCGCCGACGTGCCGACCTCGAGGATCGGGAAGAGGTCGGTGTTGTAGTCACGCAGGACGTTGCCGGTGACCGAGATCGTGTCCTCGCCCCGGCGGATCCGCTCGACCGAGAAGGTCGCCGCGTCGACGGGCGACATGATGCGCAGATCCAGGCCCTCGGTGTGGTGATCAAGCAGGTAGGCGTTGACCTTGGCGATCAGGTTGCGGTCGTGTGCTCGGCTCTCATCGAGCCAGAAGACTGCCGGGGTCTGTGAGGCCCGGGCCCGTGTGACGGCCAGCTTGACCCAGTCGCGGATCGGGGCGTCCTTGGTCTGGCAGGCACGCCAGAGGTCGCCGGCCTCGACGTCGTGGGACATGAGGACCTTGCCGGCGCCGTTGACGACCTCGACGCGGCCGGCGGCCGCCATCTCGAAGGTCTTGTCGTGGCTGCCGTACTCCTCGGCCTTCTGCGCCATCAGGCCGACGTTCGGCACCGAGCCCATCGTCGTCGGGTCGTAGGCGCCGTTCACCCGGCAGTCGTCGATGACGGCCTGGTAGACCCCGGCGTACGAGCTGTCCGGGATGACCGCGAGCGTGTCGGCCTCCTCGCCGTCCGGGCCCCACATGTGGCCACCGATGCGGATCATCGCCGGCATCGACGCGTCCACGATGACGTCGCTGGGCACGTGCAGGTTCGTGATGCCGTTGTCGGAGCTCACCATCGCGAGCCGGGGGCCGTCAGCCAGGCCCTGCTCGAAGGCCGCCCGAATCTCCGCGCCGTTCGGGAGGTCGGTGAGCCCATCCAGGATGGCGCCGAGGCCGTCGTTCGGGGACAGCCCTGCGGCGTCGAGGTCCGCGCCGTAGGTCGCGAAGACCTGCGGGAAGAACGCCCGGACGACGTGGCCGAAGATGATCGGGTCGCTGACCTTCATCATCGTCGCCTTGAGATGCACCGAGAACAGGACGTCTTCGTCCTTGGCGCGGGCGATCTGGTCGGTGAGGAACGATTCGAGCGCTGCCACGCGCATGACCGTGGTGTCGACCACCTCACCCGCGAGGACCTCCAGCCCCTCCTTGAGCACCGTGGTCGTCCCGTCCGTGCCGACGTGACGGACCGTCAGGGTGTCATCGGCTGGCAGGACGACCGACTGCTCGTTGGAGCGGAAGTCGTCGCGCCCCATGGTCGCGACGTCGGTCCTGCTGTCGGCGCTCCAGACCCCCATCGAGTGCGGGTGCCGGCGGGCGAAGTTCTTCACCGCAGCCGGCGCGCGACGGTCGGAGTTGCCCTCGCGCAGGACTGGGTTGACCGCACTTCCCTTGACCTTGTCGTACCGGGCGCGGACGGCGCGCTCCTCGTCGGTGCTCGGGTCGTCCGGGTAGTCGGGCAGGGCGTAGCCGAGGGCTTGGAGCTCGGTGACCGCAGCCTTGAGCTGTGGCATCGAGGCTGAGACGTTCGGCAGCTTGATGATGTTGGCCTCGGGGGTGGTGGCCAGCTCGCCGAGCTCGGTGAGGGCGTCTGCGACCCGCTGCTCCTCGGTGAGGTACTCGGGGAAGACGGCCAGGATGCGCCCGGCCAGGGAGATGTCGCGGGTCTCGACGTCCACCCCGGCCGAGGAGGCGAAGGCCGCCACCACGGGCAGGAAGGAGTACGTGGCCAACATGGGGGCCTCGTCGGTCAGGGTGTAGATGATCGTGGCCATGGTGGTGCTCGACGCTCCTCGGTGGTGGCTGGTTATCTTGACGTCAAGACAAATTCTACCGGATGGGCTCCGGGCGCTCCCGGGACTCGTACGCCTGGGCGGCACGCTTCTCGCCCTTCGCGACCGCGCGTGTGGCCAGGATGTGGGCTGCACCGTGCTGCGGAAAGGATATCCGGGCCCGGTGCCAGAGGGCGCTCGGTGAGGAAATGTGACCGTGGGGCGCGGGTCGAATTCGCTTGGCGGTCACATTCGCTCCGCGGGCGGGCCCGGACGACCGGCCACACGCTCGCGGCCACCCGGGCAGGGGCGGCCCAGCTGGAAAGACGCGCACGACCGCCGATCCGGGTCGCACGGCGCAGTACCTGTACTCGCCACGATCGATAGCCGGACACTAGCCATGCCTTAGCCGAATGGTGACCCATTCGGGTGATCTGGTTGGGTTTCTGGCCCTGTCTGGGAATACCCTGAATGTATGAACACAGCAAAGACAGGTATGCGAACGGTCCTCGCCGCCGCCGCCGCGGGGGCACTCATCCTTGGCTCAGCCGGTGGAGTGGTCGCCGACCCGGGCAAGGCACAGGGTCCGAAGAAGTCGACCTCGGCCTCGGAGCCGGCGATGACCAAGCTCCAGACCGTCCGGATCAAGGGCCACAAGAAGATTGACTTGGCCGACGAGAATGCACTGCAGACGCAGCTCAAGCTGCGCGCCAAGGTGCGCTACTCGAAGAAGGTCTCCGGGACCGACGCCCTGCAGTCCTTCGAGATCAAGTTGGGTGTCTTCGACAAGAAGGTCAACGGCGAGTTCCTCAAGGGCTCCGATTCCGGGCTCCCTGAGCAGGCCACCGTGGAGCTCAAGGCGAAGTCCAAGGAGCGCAAGAACCAGTTCTACGCCGGAAGCGCAGTGATCGCCGACGTGTGGACCCCAGAGCAGATCAATGCGCTGGCCGCTGCGGTCGAGGCCAACGGCAAGGCATACATCTGCACCTACAGTGTCCCTGAGACTTTCGACAAGTACTCGAAGCAGACCCGCAAGCGCCTCGGGGTCAACGCCTCCGGGGAGGGGATCTCGCGCAAGACCGTCCGCGATTGCGTGAAGGTCGTCAACTCGGGGACGGATTCAACGTCGGAGGCTCAACCGACCTCCTGATCCACCGCCGGGTCACCGGCACCTGATCGACCAGTTGGGGCTGGGCACCGCGGGGGCGGCGCCCAGCCCCAGAGTCGTTGCACCCCGCATCCACGTCCTCGCCCCATGATCCGTGCAGGTTGCCGCCCTTCTAGAGTCGGCAACCCGCACGGATCTCTCGGGCACGGCACGATGGGCGCCCGCCGCAGCCGTCGCCGTTCCACTCCGATCCGTCAGCGGGGCTGGTCCTCAGCCGCCGTGAGCGGCGCGGGTCAGCCGGTCGCGGACGGCCTGGGCGAGCGGTCCGTCGTCCTCGTCGGGAAGCACGGCGAGCACCGCTGCCAGGCCCAGCTCGTCGGCCCGCCGCAACGCCGCGTACAGGTCCCGGGCGTACTCCTCGCTGGTGGCGGGGGCCGACAGCCGCGTCCATCCGGGGGGCGTGGTCACGTCTGCCGCAGCGATCAGCCCGGCTTCCCCGGCTCGGGCCAGTTCCACGATCCGTGCGGGTTGTTGCTCAGCTGGAGTCGACCACCCCCCTGGATCGTGCACCTCGCTGGCGTGGTCGGGGGGCTCAGCGCCGCCCGCGGGCCGCTCGGCCAGCACGACCTGGGCGTGCGGCGCGTAGTGCGCCTCCAGTGTCCCCGGCACCCGGACCGGAATCGAGTCACCGGGCGGGCCATCCGGGTCGCCGGGCAACGCATCGCCGCCGCCGGCGCCGGCGCCTTCCCCCTGCGCTCGCCCTCCGGGTTTCTGCTCACCCACCGGAGATTCCGGGAGGGCGGACGCAGTCGGGGAGGGTGGGCTGAGTGGGGCTGGGCTCGGTCGCGGGTCAGCGCCCAGGGCCGCGTCGATCTGGGCCTGACTGATCGCGCCCAGGCGCAGCACCCGCGGGGGGTCGGCGGTGCAATCGACGATCGTCGACTCAACGCCAACGGCGCACGGTCCACCATCTACGACCAGATCGCGCCGCGGATCCATCCGCGTGCCGAGCTCATCGAGAACATCGGTGGCACGGGTCGGGCTGACCCGGCCGAAGCGGTTCGCGCTCGGCGCGGCGACCCCGCGGGCGGGATCCCCGGTCTGGCGTCCGAGCGCCTCGAGACAGGCCAGCGCGACCGGGTGGTTGGGGCACCTCAGGGCGACGGTGTCCTGGCTGCCAGTGAGGAAGTCCCCCGCGCGCCGGCTGCGCTGGACGATCACGGTCAGAGCGCCCGGCCAGAACGCCTCTGCCAGTCGCCGCGCCGGGGGGTTGCTGCCCGCGCACCATGCAGCCAGTGCGTGCGCACCCTGGATGTGCACGATCAGCGGGTGGCTCGGGGGACGCCCCTTCACGCGATACACCCTGCCCACGGCATCGGCGTCCTGGGCATCAGCAGCCAGCCCGTAGACCGTCTCGGTGGGCAGGCCGACCAGACCACCGGAAACCCAGGAGTGGGCAGCTTCCGCAGCGGCGCCGGCATCGACCGAGCCGTCAGCGCGAAGACCGTCGACGAGGGGGATCTGCACCGGGCAATCGTACGGCGGGAACGAGCCCCCGAGGACTGGCGAGACCGGGCGTACGGCGGGAACGAGCCCCGGCAGACCGGCCGTGTCCAGACCATGGCCAGGACCCATGGGCGCCGTCAGGGCGAGACCAGGCCGGGGGCCTCAGCGGCGTCCGCTTGCGCGTCGTCATCAGTTCGTTCCGGGGCCCCACCCGGCCGGCTCCTCCCAGATCTCGTCGCTCTCGACTCGTCCCTTGAGACGAGACGCACGGATGGCCCAGCCAACCGCCAGTCGGGCGGCCCGAACGGGTGAATCCCAACGCCACCGACACTCCGGCCGGGCCGAGACGCAGGCCCGCCGGGCCACGCGCCGACTCGCCCTCGGTCAGTTCCGCAGGCGGGGATCCCCGTGACAGCGCTTGAACTTCTTGCCCGATCCGCATGGGCACGCCTCGTTGCGGCCCACACCGGCGAACTCGTCGGCCCCGGCCGTCCCGACCACGGTCGCCTCGCCGGTCTCCGAGGGTGCTGAGTACTGGACGCGGTCGGGTCGGCGCGGACCCAGCCCAGCGGCCTTCAGGTCTGCCATCGGATGGCCGCCCTGGGCTCCCACCCCCGCCGCTGCACCCGGCCTGCTGGCCGATCCTGGGACTGCGGACCGGCCGACCTCGGCCTCCATCTCAGCGACATCGCCATCCCCGAGCAGCTCCAGCTCGTCCAGCTCGTCGAGCTCCACGAACTCGTCCTCGTCGTCGAGCTCCCCATCGGCGCCAACCGACACCTCGAGGTTGAACAGCAGGCCGACGGTCTCCTCCTGGATAGAGTCCATCATGGCGCGGAAGAGGTCGTAGCCCTCACGCTGGTACTCGATCAGCGGGTCACGCTGGGCCATCGCGCGCAGGCCGATCCCGTCGCGAAGGTAGTCCATCTCGTACAGGTGCTCACGCCACTTCCGGTCCAGGACGGACAGGATCACGCGGCGCTCGAGCTCACGCATCGCCTCGGAGCCCAACTCCTCCTCGCGCACCTCGTAGGCAGCGCGGGCATCGGCCAGGATCTCCTCACGCAGCAGCTCCCGAGAGACTCCCGAGCGCGAACCGCCGCCCTGCGCCTCGACCTCCTCGATCGTCACCGCGATCGGGTAGAGGGTGCGCATGGCGGTCCACAGCTCCTCGAGATCCCACTGCTCGGGGTACCCATCGGCGGTGGCCGCATCGATGTAGCCCGCGATGGTGTCGACCAGGAAGTGCTGGACCTGATCGTGGATGTCCTCGCCCTCGAGGACCCGACGGCGCTCCTCGTAGATGACCAGGCGCTGCCGGTTCATGACGTCGTCGTACTTCAGGACGTCCTTGCGGATCTCGAAGTGCTGGGCCTCGACCTGTGTCTGCGCCGACCGGATGGCATTGGTGACCATCTTGGACTCGATCGGCTGCTCGTCGGGGACGTTCGCCCGGCGGAGGAAGGAGTCGACCATCTCGGCCTTGAACAGGCGCATGAGGTCGTCCTGCAGCGACAGGTAGAACCGTGACGCGCCCGGGTCACCCTGACGACCGGACCGGCCGCGCAACTGGTTGTCGATGCGCCGGGACTCATGCCGCTCCGTGGCCAACACGTACAACCCACCAAGCTCGGTGACCTCGACGTGCTCGGCGGCGAAGGCCGCCTCGGCAGCCGTGAGCGCCCCGGGCCACGCAGCCTCGTACTCCTCTGGGGTCTCGCTCGGGGTCAGGCCCTGGTTCTGCAGCGACAGGTCAGCCAGGAACTCGGCGTTCCCGCCCAGGATGACGTCGGTGCCGCGGCCAGCCATGTTCGTCGCCACCGTGACCGCACCCTTGCGCCCGGCCTGGGCGATGATCGCGGCCTCCTTGTCGTGGTACTTGGCGTTCAGGACCTGGTGGGGGATGCCCTGGCGGCGAAGCAGCGTCGAGAGCTTCTCGCTCTTCTCGACGCTGACGGTCCCGACGAGGATCGGCTGACCCAGTGCATGCCGCTCAGCGATGTCGCTGGTGACGGAGTTCCACTTGGCATCCTCGGTCCGGTAGACGAGGTCGGCGAGGTCGTCGCGGACCATCGGCCGGTTCGTCGGAATCGGGACGACGCCGAGCTTGTAGATCTTGTTGAACTCGTTGGCCTCGGTCAGGGCCGTGCCCGTCATGCCGGAGAGCTTGTTGTAGAGGCGGAAGAAGTTCTGCAGCGTGACGGTTGCCAGGGTCTGGTTCTCGGCCTTGACCTCCACACCCTCCTTGGCCTCGATCGACTGGTGCAGGCCCTCGTTGTAGCGCCGGCCGGAGAGCATGCGACCGGTGTGCTCATCGACGATCATGACCTCGCCGTTGGCCACGACATAGTCGCGGTCGCGCTTGAACAGCTCCTTGGCGCGGATCGCGTTGTTGAGGTAGCCGACCAGCCGGGTGTTCACCGGCTCGTAGAGGTTCTCGATGCCCAGCCAGTCCTCGGTGCGCTCGATGCCCTGCTCCAGCACGCCGATCGTGCGCTTCTTCTCGTCCACCTCGTAGTCGACATCGACGCGCAGCCGCGCGGCCAGTTTGGCCATCTCGAAGTACCACTTGTCCGCCTCATCAGCGGGGCCCGAGATGATCAGCGGCGTTCTCGCCTCGTCGATCAGGATGGAGTCGACCTCGTCGACGATGGCGTAGTTGTGCCCGCGCTGGACCATCTCCTCCTTGGACCAGGCCATGTTGTCGCGCAGATAGTCGAAGCCGAACTCGTTGTTCGTGCCGTAGGTGATGTCCCACTCGTACTGGGAGCGCCGCTCCGCAGGGCTCATGTTCGACAGGATCACGCCGACCGTGAGCCCGAGGAAGCGGTGGACGCGGCCCATGTTCTCCGCGTCACGATGGGCGAGGTAGTCGTTGACCGTGACGATGTGCACACCGTCGCCGGTCAGGGCGTTGAGGTAGGCGGGGAGTGTGGAGACCAGCGTCTTGCCCTCACCGGTCTTCATCTCGGCGATGTTGCCCAGGTGCAGGGCGGCACCACCCATGATCTGGACGTCATAGTGTCGTTGGCCCAGTGTGCGCTTGGCGGCCTCGCGAACGCTCGCGAACGCCTCAGGCAGCAGATCGTCGAGGGTCTCACCGTTGGCCAGGCGCTCGCGGTAGGCCGGGGTGACGGCCTTGAGCTCCTCGTCGGACATCGCGGAGAATGCGTCCTCAAGTGCGTTGACCTGCTTGGAGATGGCCTGCAGCTTCTTGAGCGTCTTGCCCTCGCCGGCACGCAGGATCTTGTCGATGATGGCCACGCAGGCCCCTCTCGGAACTCGGGTTCACGTCACCCGCGGCATCCAGCGCGGGTGTCATTGACTGCCTATGGTAGTCGGCTCCACGGCACGGGCGACCCCGCTCGGGCTGGACCGCGCCGCGCACCCGGTAGCAGGTGGCGTGATTCAGCCCGGCAGCTCGACCAGGCCCCGGCGCAGCCCGGTCGCGACCGCATCCGTGCGGTTGGCCACGCCCAGCTTGCCCATGAGCGAGTGCACATGGTTGCGCACGGTGTTCTCGCTGATCCCGAGCCGCCGGCCGATCTCCGCGTTGGAGGCCCCCGAGGCCAGCCCGCGCAGGACCTCGAGCTCCCGGGAGCTGAGATCCTTGGGCCGATCCCCGGACACCTCCGTGAGCAGCTCACCGCGCAGGACCCCCGCCAGCGGGGCCGCCACCCAGTTCTGCCCGCGCAGTGCGGCCTGGACCGCCGCCACCAGCTCCCCGTCGGTGCACTGCCTGTGCACGAGCGCCCTGGCGCCGGCCTCCATCGCCTCCACGATCCCCACAGCCTGGACGCGTCGCACGAGGACGACGACCGCGACGTCCGGGGCGCGTGTGGCGAGGGTGGCGACCAGGTCGGCGGCGTACGGGCGACTGCCCACGTCGGCATCGAGCAGGATCGCTCCCGGTCGCCGCTTGACGACCTCGGCGACCAACGATCCGGCATCCACAACCACGGGGTCGAAGCCGGCCTCGGCGAGGACCCCCCGGGCACCCGTGGCGAACACGGGCTCCGTGTCAGCGATCAGGAGGCGAGCGGGGAGCCCCTCCCCCCGGGCACGCCACGAAGCTCTGGGCGCCCGGGTGTCCCTCCCGAAGGGCCTAGCCGTTGGCCCCGCCCTCCAGACGGAGCAGCCCGTAGTTGTACCCACGACGGTGGTAGACCACCGACGGGGACCCGGACTCGCTGTCACGGAACAGGTAGAAGTCGTGGCCGACGAGCTCCATCGATTCGACGGCCTGGGCCACGGTCATGGGCGCACCGACGTACTCCTTGAGGCGGACCACGATCGGGCCCTCCTCCCACACGGTCCCGTCGTCGTCCACGTCCTCCTCCGCAGCGGCCTCGGCCGGCTCATCGAGGACTCCGGCGATGTCTGCGGCCGGCACGACGACCAACTTCGACACACGCCGGCTCCGTCGCTTGTCGGCCGCCCGCCTCAGCCGCTCCTCGAGCCGCGCGAGGGCGATGTCCAGGGCCGCGTACTTGTCCTGCGCATGGGCCTCGGCCCGGATCACAGGCCCCACACCGTGGCAGGTCAACTCCACCTCGTAGGCGCGGTCGGACTGCCGCGGATTCGGCTCGAAGGACACCTCGACGTCAGCATGGGTCATGGGCACCCCGAACCGATCGGCACGGCTCAGCTTGGTCGCGACGTGCTCGCGGAACCGATCTGAGACATCGAGATGACGACCCCTGACGACAATGTCCACGTACCCTCCGTAAGTTGGCCGACTCGCGCTGCGCGCCGGCATGATGAGCACTTCCCGTACCAGCAACGCTAGTCCCAGTGGATCCCTGACGCTCGGTGCCGAGCGCCCGGCGACCACGTCACCGCGGCAGCGCAGGCGACCGGACGGCCGGCACGCGTCATCGCCCGAATCGCCTCCCTGACGGTGGCTCCCGTGGTGGTCACGTCATCAACGATCACCACCACACCGGGTGGAAGCTCAAGGGCCCGGAGGCTGCCCTGCACGTTGGCGATCCGCTGGTCGCGAGTCAGGCCCACCTGATCGGAGCTGGCTCGGACATGCACGAGACCGGGGCAGCGGTTCGCCGCCACCCCAGCCCCGCGCAGGACCCGGGCGGCGCGGCCGGCGAGCACCGACATGTGGTCCGATCCCCGTGCCCGGACCGCGCTGCGTCTGGACGGGATCGGAACCAGCCAGACGGGGCCACCCCGTGACGTTCCGGCGTCACCGAGTGCGGCGCTGACGGCACCGGCCAGGAGCATCGCCAGGGGCCCGACCATCCGCCGCACGCCGGCGTCCTTGAAGGCAACGACCCCTCGACCGGCCGGTCCGGCGTGCTCACATGCGGCCCAGAGCGGGATCCCCTCGGCCACCCGCGTGGGTCGGGTCGCGCATGCCGATGCGCACTGGCGGCACCAGACCTGCCCGGGCTGCGCGCACCCGGCGCACTCCTGCGGCACGACCAGGTCCAGGGCCGCCTCGGCCAGGTGCACCAACTGCTGTGACCGCACACTCATCCCGGATAGGTCACCGACCGCGCGTCGCCCTGTGCTCGCCACTGGAGGCCCACGTTGGCGAACAACAGGTCGGCATCCGTCGAGGACAACGTGGCCGACCCGGGTGCACCTGCGAGTTCCTGGGGCTGAGGTGGCGCGCCGAGCTGGAGGGCCTCGCCCGTGCCGACCGAGATGCGCAGGACCTGCCGTCCGCTGGAGGCCGTGGAACCGAGCACGTCGAGCGTCGTCGAGTTGCGCCACGCGACATCGACCACATCCTTGACGGTCGTGGCCAGCCGGTGCGCGGACGTGATCGCCAGCCCCTGCGGGGAACCCTCGAGCACTCCGAGGTAGAGCTGGCCCCCAGCGACCAGCACGACGCGGGTCCCGTCTCGGGCCAGGTGCACCGAGGAGATCCGGCCGGCGAGATCGTCGCCGCGGACCGGCACCTTCGCAGGAGCCTGCGAGGCGTCCAGTCGCAGCACCTTCCCGGCATCGGTGAACCAGGCTCGGCCATCGATGTCGAAGCTCGCGCCGCCGATCCTGCGGCCCGGGATGAGGTACTCGCTGACGCCACGATCGAGCGGCAGCATCCACAGGCCGCGGCGGTCAGGGGTCACCGCCGATGCCATCCGCTGGTCCAGCGAGACCCCCAGCTCGAGGAGCCGGTCAGCGTCGGGCACGTCGATTGCCGTGCGGGTGCGGCTGGCATCCGAGACACGGAGGAGCTCGGCGCCGTCGAGGATGTAGTAAGGCACCCGCTGCTCGCCATCGGACCCCGTGATCACGCTCTCCGGACTGCGGGCCTGGAAGACCGACCGGTCCATCACCTCGGGGCTGCCCGGCACGTTGTAGGGCTCACCACCCACCTGCATGCGCACCCCCGAGACCTCGGGGAGCTGGGTGAGCGTCCAGGTCATCTGGGCAGCGAGGTCCTGGCGCTGGACATCAGTGGCCAGCAGCGCCCCGTCAGTCAGCTCAACCAGCGCAACTCCATCGGTGACGGGCACGGCCCCCAGCGCCAGCTGGGTCCCCTCGGGGGCACCGTCCCGGACCCCGGGGGCCAGCCACGACGCCGGACCCGCAAGGACCCGCTCAGCCAGGGCTGTGGGCAGGCTGGGCCCGATCACAGGCAGCAGCCGGCCGTCGGGGACGAGGACGCCGCTTCGCAGGGCGGCCTGGTAGACCTGGTTGGGTCGGTAGGCGCGCCTCAGGTCGGAGTCGCTGATCAGCACGCCGGGGGGCGGGTCGATGATCCGCCACTGCGGGATGCCGGCGCCGTCGATGATCTGCTCAAGGCGGAAGTCGACCTGCATCTGCTCAGCCGGCTCGACCGGCTTGAGGTACCCATTGGCCTTCAGCCGGTTGTTGATCGCCATCTCGGCCGTGATTGAGCTGTCCCTCAACCTGGACAGCTCGAGCGACGACTGCCCGTACACAGTGATGGCAGCATCGGGATCCCAGCTCTCGGCCGCCTCGGCGGTCAGGTAGCGGCGGGCAATGGCGTGACCGGAGTCCAGACTCGCGTTGGCCTCCAGGAAGCCGCGCACGATATCGCTCGGGCTGGCTCCGACGCTGGGAGGTGCAGCGATCACGCGGATGAACTGGGCCGTGTTGCCGGCGTCGACCACCGGCCCCTCCTCGATCGGGCCCGAGGTCGGCACGGCCGCGCAGGCCGACAGTGCCAGGCAGGCAGCCGCCAGGGCGCTGACTGCCGCAACTCGACGGCGGCTGGTGCCCGGTGGCCGGGGGCGCCGGAAGCTGATGCGGGAGCCAGTCATGCCAGCACCACCCCCTCCGGTGCCTGCGGCAGGCACAGTGTGAACGTCGCACCTGCACCGGGTGTCCCGGAGGCCGACAGGGTCCCGCCGTGCGCGCGAGCGTCGCCCAGGGCGATTGACAGCCCCAGGCCGGTGCCGCCGAGCCGGCGGACCCGGGACGGATCCGCGCGCCAGAACCTGGTGAACACCTGGGTGACCTCCTGCTGGGTGAGCCCCACACCGTGGTCCGTCACGGCCAGCTGCGCCTCAGTGCCGTTGCTGATCACCTCGACCGTGACCGGCCTGCCCAGTCCGTGCTCCAGGGCGTTGGAGATCAGGTTGGCCATGATGCGCTCGACCCGTTGGGCATCGCAGGGCACCACCAGGGTGTCCAGGCCGACGACCTCCACGGGGCTGCCCAACTCGACGGCGACTGGCTCAAGCCCGGCAACGACCCGATCACACATGGTGCGCAGATCGGTCTCCTCGTAGTCCAGACCCACGGATCCGGAGTCCTGGCGGGAGGTCTCCAGCAGGTCCCCGAGCAGTGCCTCGAACCTGTTGAGCTGGTTCTGCAGCAGCTCGAGCGCTCGGGCGTCGTCGGGCGGCAGAACCGTGCGCTTGTCGTGCAGGAGGTCTGCAGCCATCCGGACCGTGGTCAGCGGCGTACGCAGCTCATGGGAGACGTCTGCGACGAACTGCCGCTGGACGGAGGAGAGCTTCTCCAACTCGTCGATCTGGGACTGCAACGTGCCGGCCATCTCGTTGAAGCTGACGGCCAACTGGGCCAGGTCATCCTCGCCGCGCACCCGCATGCGTGCCTCCAGGTGCCCCGAGGAGAACCGCCGGGCGGTCCGGGCTGCCTCATGGACCGGGGAGACGATCATGAACGTGACCAGGGCCGCGAGGGCGGCCAGCCCGAGGATGATCAGGGAGCCGGCGAAGGCCGTGGCATTGCGGACCAGCGTCAGCGTCTCCTGCTCGGTGTCCAGGGGGAACAGCTGGTAGAGCTCGTAGGGGCCCACACCGCGGACCGCCAGGGGAGCCCCGACCACGAAGCCCGGGATCTCGCGGCCGTCGGTGTACTCGATCGTCGTGTAGGTCCACGCCTGTCGCTGGCTGCCCGAGACGATCTCGCGCATCTGGGCAGGCACGCTCGTCTCGGACACCAGGTTGGTACCCCGCTCGGGGGTCAGGCTCAGGCCGGCAGGCTCGGAGGCGAGGATCAGCACCTCGAACAGGCCAGCCTGGGCACCGCGGGCGGCCATGGCCGCCACGACGGCCTCGATGGTGCGCGACGCGGGTACCTCACCGGTCGGCGCGGGCGTTGCGTCCAGGATTCGCTGGGCCTCACCGCGGGCAGCAGTTGCCTCCGCCAGCGCGCTGGCCTCCTTGGACCCGAGGACCCCGGCTGTGATGTTGCCCAACAGCGCGGACAGCAGAAGGATCAGCACCAACGTGGACCCGACGATCGTGCTCAGGATGACCCGGAAGCGAATCGACTGACGCCACCGCTGGGCCAGCCGGTCGGGCAGTGAACGGATACGGCTGAGCATCAGGGCGGACCGGCACGGTACCCGACGCCCCGCACGGTGACGATCACCTCGGGGTTCTCGGCGTCGATCTCGACCTTGCCCCGCAGGCGCTGCACGTGCACGTTCACCAGCCGGGTGTCACCCGCGTGCTGGTACCCCCACACATCGGCCAGGAGCTCCTCGCGGGTGAAGGCGAACCCGGGGCGGGAGGCGAGCGCGGCCAGGAGGTCGAACTCCAGGGGCGTGACCGGGATCGGCTCATCTCCCCTGGCCACGGTGTGGGCGCCGAGATCGATGACGAGGTCGCCGATCTCCAGCACCTCGCTGGCGGTCGCCTCGAGCCGACGCAGCCGGGCATCGATGCGGGCCACGAGCTCCTTGGGCTTGAACGGCTTGACGATGTAGTCATCGGCGCCGGCCTGAAGCCCCTCGACGATGTCAAGGGTGTCCCCGCGGGCGGTCAGCATGACGATCGGGACTGTCGAATCGACCCGCAATCGGCGGCAGACCTCCAGCCCATCGAGCCCGGGGAGCATGAGGTCCAGCAGGACCAGGTCCGGCGACTCGCGGTGGAACGCCGGCACGGCGTCGGTGCCGTTGTGGCAGAACACCGGATCCATGCCCTCACTGCGCAGGACGATACCCAGCATCTCCGCCAGGTCCACGTCGTCGTCGACGACCAGCACGCGTGCCTTCACACGCACATGGTGGCACCTGTGGGCGTGGGCTTGCCAATGGCCATCCACATGGGACGATCGGGACATGTCCGCCCCGAAGCCGCCGCCAGGCCCCGATGACCCGCCCGGCTGGTCACCTCCGTCGGGCTGGTCCCCCGAGCAACCGGCCGCCTGGCCGGCCGAGCCGCCGCCCCCCGGGACCGCCCAGAACCCACCACCGGGCCCCGGCCGGGCCGAGACGCCGGGACCGGGCCACGCACCCCCTCCCGGGTACGGCCAACCGCCGCCCCCCGGATACGACCAGAACCCTCCGCCCGGATACGGCCAGCCACCGCCCCCCGGATACGGCCAGAACCCTCCGCCCGGATACGGCCAACCGCCGCCCCCCGGATACGGCCAGAACCCTCCGCCCGGATACGGCCAACCGCCGCCCCCCGGATACGGCCAGAACCCTCCGCCCGGATACGGCCAACCGCCGCCCCCCGGATACGGCCAGAACCCTCCGCCCGGATACGGCCAATCTGCTGGATGGGGTCAATCCGCGCCCTGGGGTCCGCCCCCGCTGGCACCGAAGCCCGGGATCGTCCCACTGCGCCCGCTCGGCGTCGGGGAGCTCCTCGACGGCGCCCTGAGCCTGATCCGCAGCAACCCGCGCACAGTCCTGGGCCTGGCCGCAGTCATCTCATCGGCGTCTGCCATCCTCCAGACGATCGGCCTGTGGGTCTCGCTGCGGTTCCTCGACGCCGCCGAGCCGGTAGCCGTCACCGGAACGGCAACCGAGGCCGAGCTGACCGCGGAGCTCGCCACGCTGGCCTCCAGCGGCATCGCCCAGCTCCTCCCCGCCCTGGTGGCCGGGTTCCTCCAGGTCCTGGCCAGCGGACTGTTCATCGTCCTCGTCGGGGCAGCCGTGCTGGGCCGCCAGCTCGACGCCGGGCAGACCTGGGCCATCCTGCGTCCGCGCCTGCTGCCGCTGATCGGCGTCACCCTCCTGATCGGCATCGGGGCGACGCTGGCCGTCGCCGTGATGGTCGCGGTCATCGTCGGCCTGGCGTTCGCCATGGGGCCGTGGGCGGTGCTTCCCGGGCTCGCGATCGGGCTGGGCGGAACGGTCGCCCTCGTGTACGCCTACGTGAAGCTGGCGGTCGCATCACCAGCACTGGTCATCGAGGGGGTCGGCGTCATCTCCTCGATGAGGAGGTCGTGGTCGCTCGCACGAGGGTCCTGGTGGCGCGTGCTGGGGATCCTGATCCTCGCCCTGGTGATCACCAGCCTGCTGACGACGGTGGTGACCGTACCGATCACCCTGGTTGCGAGCCTCGTGAGTGGGTTCAGTGAGTCCCTGCTCCCGACGGTGCTGGCTTCCGGCCTCGCGACCCTGGTTGCCGGGATCATCACGCTCCCGTTCAGCGCCGCCGTGACCGGCCTGCTCTACATCGACCTGCGGATGCGTCGCGAGGCCCTGGACATCGAGCTCGTGTCCGCCGGCGTCGAGCCCACCGCCGACCCGCTGGCCGCGTACCGCCGCCGGTCCTGACCATGCCAGCCGTCCCCACACTGGCGGTCCAGCACCTTGCTCTGGCCGCACCAGCAGCGGTTCCGCGGGACGCCCCCGTCGACCTGACCCGGTCACAAGCCCAACGCCTCGCCGAGCTCGAGCTCTCCGATCCCGCCTATCGCGCCGGCCAGCCGGGCCTGATCGAGCGCGCCATCCGATGGCTGGTCGAGTGGGTCCAGGAGGTGGCCGACCGCGCTTCGGCGGTGGCCCCCGGCGGCTGGATCGGGATCCTCGGGCTGGTCGTCGTCGTGGTCGTCGTTGCACTCTTCGTACGGTGGCGGATCGGCCCGGTGAGTCGCACCGACGCCATGACGTTCACGGTCGATCCGGGCCTGAGCGCCGCACAGTACCGCGCTCAGGCCGAGGAGCTGGCCGCCGCGGGGCGCTGGGAGGAGGCGATCAGCCAACGCATGCGCGCCCTGGTGCGTCGCTGCCAGGAACGGGGCCTGATCGATGCGCATCCCGGCTGGACTGCTGATGAGGTCGCCGCGGCCGTGGGACGCCGGACACCCGCAGCACTGGGACCACTGGAGCTGGCAGCCCGAACCTTCGACGAGGTCCGCTACGGGGGCCGGCCCGGATCGCCAGCCGGCCATCGGGCCATCGCCGAGGCTGATGAAGCCGTGGCGAACGCAGCGGTCACCGACACCGGCACCGCTGGGATCGCCACGGCTGGTCCGGGCCGGGGCGCGGCCCGATGACCACCGACGGCTGGAGGACCAGCAGCGCTGACGCGTCGGCCCCGGCGCCGGGGCCGGTGGACGAAGCCCCCGGCGCGCCACTCGAACCGGGGCCTCCGGCCGGTTCCCGGACCACCGACCACGGGTTCGAGGACACCGCCTGGGATCGAACCCGGCGCTGGCGTCCGACACGCCGGGGCGTGGCCGTGGCAGCGCTGCTGCTGGTTGCACTCGTCGTCCTCATGCTGACCGGCTCCCGGCGGGCCGGGTACCTGGACCCAGCGGCCGTCGACCCGTCCGGATCACGGGCTGTGGCCACGATCCTGGGGGACCTCGGCATCCGTGTCTCGGACGTGCGCACCACCGCGGATGTGGCCGCGAACGCAACCGGCTCCACCGTCCTGATCACCGACAGCACGCTGCCCACGGCTGCGATGCTCGACTCGGTGCTCGATGCCGGCCCGGCCCGGGTGATCCTCGTCGACCCCTTCCCCGGTACGCCCGCGTTCGAGCGACTCGCAGCCGGCACCGAACTCACGGACCCCGCTGAGGGTGATCCCGTGGCCCCGGCATGCCAGCTCGCCGTGGCCGTGCGCGCGGGCAGCGCGTCCCTGCCCGGTGCCCGCTACGACGCGCGCTCCTGGGGCGACTCAGCACAGGCCTGCTATGACGATCCCGAGTCGGCGGCGGTGCTGGTGATCCCCGCTCGAGCCGGGCGCCCCGAGGTGGTCCTGCTGGGCAGCGCACACCCGCTGACCAACGACGGCCTCGACGAGCAGGGCAATGCTGCCCTGGCACTGGGCCTGCTCGGGGCCGGCGATGACCTGGTGTGGTGGCGCCCCTCCCCGAAGGACCCAGCCCTTGCGGATGGAGCCGATGCCAGCGTGACCGACCTGGTCCCGGTGTGGGTGGTCCCCGTGCTGATCCAGATCCTGATGGCGTGCCTGCTGGTGGTCTGGTGGCGCTCCCGCCGCCTGGGCCGGCTGGTCGTGGAGCCGCTGCCCGTGGTCGTCCGGGCCGGCGAGACCACCGCTGGGCATGCCCGGCTGCTGCACACCCACCACGCCCGCGCCGAAGCTGCCCTGCACCTGCGCGCTCGCGCTCGGGAGCGGATCCGGGTTCGGCTCGACCTTCCGCAGGCCGTCCCCGCGGAGCGGCTCGTAGCAGCCGCGGCCACCCGCTCAGGACAGTCAGCCGACCACGTGGGAAGGCTGCTGTACGGTCCTGATCCGACGACCGACACCGACCTGGTGGCGCTCGGGCACGACCTGGAGGAACTGATGCGGGAGGTTGGCGGGGCATGAGCGACACCGATCCACGGGCACCACTGGTGGCCCTGCGCGCCGAGGTGGGCAAGGCCGTGGTGGGACAGGACGCGGCCATCACCGGGTTGGTGATCGCCCTGCTGTGCCGCGGACACGTCCTGCTCGAGGGCGTCCCAGGGACCGCCAAGACGCTCATGGTGCGCGCCCTGGCCGCGGGGCTGTCCCTGGAGAGCAAGCGCGTGCAGTTCACCCCGGATCTCATGCCCGGCGATGTCACCGGCTCCCTGGTCTACGACAACCGGACCTCGGCTTTCTCCTTCCGGCCCGGTCCGGTCTTCACCAACCTGCTGCTGGCCGACGAGATCAACCGCACACCGCCGAAGACGCAGGCCTCGCTCCTGGAGGTCATGGAGGAGGGCCAGGTCACGGTCGACGGCACGCCTCGCCGGCTCCCCGATCCCTTCCTCGTGGCCGCGACCCAGAACCCGATCGAGTACGAGGGCACCTATCCGCTGCCCGAGGCACAGCTGGATCGGTTCCTGCTGATGCTGACGGTCCCGCTGCCCGAGCGGGATGCGGAGTTCGCCGTGCTCGAGAGGCACATGTCGGGGTTCGACCCGCGAGATCTGGCTGCTGCCGGGGTCCGCCCAGTGGCGAGCGCCGACGATCTCGTGCGAGCGCGTGCTGGCGTGGCCACGGTCACCGTCGCCCCCGAGGTCACCGCCTACGTCGTCGACCTGGTCCGGGCGACCCGAACCTCCCCGTCAGCGCAGCTGGGCGTCTCCCCTCGTGGTGCGATCGCCCTGCTGAACACGGCGCGCGCCTGGGCCTGGCTGGCCGGCCGGGACTACGTGACACCCGACGACGCCAAGGCGCTGGCCGGTCCGGCCCTGCGCCACCGGATCAAGATCCGCCCCGAGGCTGAGCTGGAGGGAGTGACGGCCGACGCCGTGATCGACACCGTGCTGAACAGCGTCCCGGTCCCGCGCTGATGGTGCTCACCGGCCGAGCGGCCGTCCTGGCGCTGGTCGGCGCCGGCGTGATCGGGCTGCTCGTTGCCGGGGGCGTCACCGCGCTGGGCGCCCTGGTCGGTGTCAACCTCGTCGTGCTGGTCGTGCTTGTCGTCGATGCGATCCTCGCCGCGCGCCCGCAGGACCTGTCCCTGCGGCGCACCGGCGACAGGAAGGTCCGCCTCGGGCAGGTGGCCCAGGTGCAGCTCTCGGTCACGAACACGGGGCGGCGGCGCTGGCGCGGGTTCCTGCGCGATGCGTGGGCACCGACCGCGAACGCCACGATCGATGGTCGCACCGACCGGGCCGCGGTGGACCTTCCCTCGGGTGCAGCTGTCCGCATCGACATCGCTGTTCGACCGACCCGCCGCGGCGATAGGCCGACCGACCGGGTCACCCTGCGCTCGCTCGGCCCCCTGGGGCTTGCCGGGCGCCAGCGCAGCGTGCAGGTCGACTGGTCAGTGCGCACCCTGCCCGCGTTCGCCTCCCGCCGGTACCTGCCCTCCCGACTCGCCCGGCTGCGCGACATGGACGGCCGGGCGGCCATCGCGGTGCGGGCGCAGGGTACGGAGTTCGACTCGCTGCGCGAGTACGTGCCCGGTGATGACGTCCGCTCCATAGACTGGCGGGCGACCGCGCGAGCAGCCGACGTCATGATCCGGACGTGGCGGCCCGAGCGGGACCGCCGGGTCGTCATGGTCCTCGACACGGGACGGACCAGCGCAGTCCGGATCGGCGACGAGACCCGGCTGGACATCCTGATCGACGCCGGGCTGCTCCTGGCCGCGCTGGCCGGCCGGGCGGGTGATCGGGTCGACCTGCTGGCCTACGACCGCAGGGCGCGACTGCAGGTCAGCGGGGGCAGCGGCCCGAGCCTGCTGCCCCGCCTCGTCGACGGCATCGCCACCCTGGAGCCGGAACTGACCGAGACCGACTACCGGGGTCTGGTCTCGGCCGTGCTCTCGAGAGTGCGCAAGCGGGCGCTGGTGGTGCTGTTCGTGGCCCTGGACCGCCCAACGATGGAGGAGGGCCTGATCCCCGCCCTGGCGGCGCTGACGACCCGGCACACGGTGATCGTGGCTTCAGTCCGTGAGCCTGACGCCACAGCCACCACCACCGCCACCGCCACCGCCACCGCAGATCCTCCGCTGCGGGCCAGGATCTCCGCGCCGGCAGGGATGATCCAGCCCCCAGCGGAGGATCTGCCGGGCGGGTGGACGGACGCTGCCGGGGCCTACCTGAGCGCCGCGCGGGCCCGCGCGGACATGGACCGCGCACACGTGGCAGCGGTGCTCACCCGGATGGGGGTGCGGGTCGTGGAGGCGACGCCTGTCGACATTGCCCCCAAGGTCGCCGACGCGTACCTCGACATGAAGGCAGCCGGCCGCCTCTAGCCCGACCGCCCACCGCTCCCAGCACCTGGAAGCACCCGCGCACAGCCCATCCCCGGAGCCGCGCGCGAGCCGCCCTGCTCAGCCGGACATCGGCGCGAGTTCGGTCACACCCCCGTCGCTGGTGATGTCGCCGATGTAGCCGGCCCGCTCTGCGCGCCGGCCGTAGACGGCCACGTAGGCCAGGAACGCCGCCAGAGCCAGCGCCCCGATCCCGATGCGGGCCCATGTGGGCAGCCCGGACGGTGTGACGAAGCCCTCGATGATGCCCGACACGAGCAGCACGACGGCCAGACCCATGGCGATGGCCACCGCGGCCCGACCCTCCTGCGCGAGCGCGACGCTGCGCGGTCGCGGGCCCGGATCGAACCACTGCCAGCCCACGCGCATGCCGGCGCCGGCAGCGATGAAGACCGCGGTCAGCTCGAGCAACCCGTGCGGGGCGATCAGCCCGAAGAAGACGTCGCCCCGTCCATTGGCGACCATGAGCCCGCCGACGATGCCCACGTTGATCGCGTTCTGGGCAAGCACGTAGATCGCCGGTAGGACGAAGAACGCACCGGCGATGAGCACAAGTGCGCTCACCCAGGCGTTGTTGGTCCACACCTGGGCGGCGAAACCCGCTGCGGCGTCCGAGGAGTAGTAGGCCGCGAAGTCCTCGTCCACGAGCTGCCTGATCGCCTCCGGTGTGCCCAGCGCGGCCTGTACGGCTGGGTCGCCGGCCACCCACGCGCCCACGAGCAGCCCGACGATGACGAAGCCGATCCCCGCAGCGATCCACCACCAGCGGGCTCGCCACACCGCAGCAGGGAAGCCCACGCGGAAGAACGTCAGCACCTCACGCCACATCGCGGGGTGCGAGCCGGTGACCCGCGCACGGGCCTGGGCCACCAGCTGCGTAAGCCGACCGACCAGGGCCGGGTCCGGGGCAGAGCTACGGACCATCGACAGGTGCGCGGACGTTCGCTGGTACAGGTCCACCAGCTCGGTGGCCTCCGCTCCTGACAGCCGCCGCTTGCGGGTCAGAACCGCCAGCCGGTCCCACTCCGCGCTGTGGGTCCTGGCGAAGGCGTCGACATCCACACCAGCAAGCGTAGGCGCTGGTGCGAGGATGGTCGCGTGGCGAACCTGATCACCGGCGATGCAGTGACCCTGGACCTGCGCATCGCAGGCCTGCCGTCGCGCACCCTGGCGCTGGCGGTGGACGTCACGCTGCAGGTCCTGGTGCTCATGGCCGGCACGGTCCTGGTCAGCTGGGTCTTCTCGGCCGGCGGCAGCCCCGGGGCTCAAGCGGCAGTGACCCTGGGCATGGTCGTGCTGGTGCTCGTCGGCCTGCCCACTCTCGTGGAGACGCTGACCCGGGGCCGGTCACTGGGGAAGATGATGATGGGCCTGCGCGTCGTGCGCGATGACGGCGGCCCGACGAGGATGCGCCACAGCCTCGTACGGGCCCTGTCGATGGTGTTCCTCGACCTGTGGGTCACCTCGGGGGTGGTCGGCGGGATCTCAGCGCTGGCCTCGTCGAAGTCCAAGCGGATGGGTGACCATCTGGCCGGCACGATCGTCGTCGGCGAACGGATCCCCCGCGGAGCCACCAGGCACAACGAGATCACCATGCCGCCGCCCCTGGCGGGCTGGGCCGCCGGACTCGACCTGGTGGCGGTCCCCGACACACTGGCACTGAACGTGCGCACCTTCCTGCACCGGGCGCCCGGGCTGGACCCGAGCGTGCGGGCGGCCACAGCTGGACGACTTGCGACCCAGATGGCTGGATACGTCCGCACCCCCGCCCCGGTCGGAACCCCCGCAGAGGCCTACCTCGCGGCCGTCCTGGCCGAGAGAACGAAGCGGTCAGCCGCGGGCGGGCCGGGCGTGGCCCCCGGGCAGGTCCAGCCCCGCCCCGGGCCCAGCACGCCCGGGCCCAGCACGCCCGGGCCCCCGGCTGCACCGCCGCCTCCCCCGGGCGGCGATGCACCCCCCGGCTTCGCGCTGCCGCGCTGAGCCCGTGGGGTGGGCGGACCCTGGATCCTGGGGCGCGGCCGGGTGCCGCCCGGACACCAGAGCGGCCCGGCGCACAGGTCAGTACCGGTACATCTCCGGCTTGTACGGGCCGGCCACGTCGAGGCCGAGGTACTCGGCCTGCTCCTTGGACAGCTCCGTCAGGCCGACCCCGAGGGCATCGAGGTGCAGCCGCGCAACCTTCTCGTCAAGGTGCTTGGGCAGCACGTGCACGCCCACCTCGTACTCGTCGGTCTTGGAGTACAGCTCGATCTGGGCCAGCGTCTGGTTGGTGAACGAGTTGCTCATCACGAAGCTGGGGTGCCCGGTGGCATTGCCCAGGTTCAGCAAGCGGCCGGCCGACAGGACGATCACCGTGTGTCCGTCGGGGAAGCGCCACTCGTCGACCTGCGGCTTGATGTTGGTGCGGGTCACACCTGGATAGCGCCCCAGCCCGGCCATGTCGATCTCGTTGTCGAAATGGCCGATGTTGCCCAGGATGGCCTGGTGCTTCATGGCGGCCATGTGCTCGGGCGTGACCACGTTGAGGCACCCGGTGGCCGTGATGATGATGTCGGCGGTCCCGACCACATCGTCCAGGCGGGCCACCTGGTAGCCGTCCATCGCCGCCTGCAGCGCGCAGATGGGGTCGACCTCGGTGACGATCACCCGCGCCCCCTGACCGCGCAGTGACTCCGCGGAGCCCTTGCCGACATCGCCGTAGCCGCAGACCACGGCCACCTTGCCGCCGATCAGTGTGTCTGTGGCGCGGTTGATGCCGTCGACCAGCGAGTGCCGGCAGCCGTACTTGTTGTCGAACTTGCTCTTCGTGACCGAGTCGTTGACGTTGATGGCTGGGAACGGCAGCGTCCCCTCGCGGGCCATCTCATAGAGGCGGTGCACACCGGTGGTGGTCTCCTCGGTCACGCCCTTGATCCCGGCGGCGACACGGGTCCAGCGGCTCGTGTCCTCGGTCAGTGAGCGGCGCAGCACAGAGAGCACGACCGCGTACTCCTCGGAGGTCGACTCATCGGCGGAGGGCACCAGGCCTGCTGCCTCGAACTCCACGCCCTTGACCACGAGCATGGTGGCGTCGCCGCCGTCGTCGAGGATCATGTTCGGACCAACCGTCGACGGCCCCTCGGCACCGGGCCAGAGCAGCGCCTGCTCGGTGCACCACCAGTACTCCTCGAGGGTCTCACCCTTCCAGGCGAACACCGGGATACCAGCCGGGTCCTCGGGGGTACCGGTCGGACCCACGGCGACGGCGGCCGCAGCGTGGTCCTGCGTGGAGTAGATGTTGCAGGAGGCCCAGCGCACCTCGGCGCCGATCTCGACCAGCGTCTCGATGAGCACGGCGGTCTGGATCGTCATGTGCAGGGAGCCGGTGATCCGGGCACCCTTGAGTGGCTTGGTGACGCCGAACTCGGCGCGCATGGCCATCAGGCCGGGCATCTCGTGCTCGGCCATGCGGATCTCGTTGCGGCCGAACTCCGCCAGGGAGAGGTCGGCAACCTTGAAGTCGTTCATGGATCTCCTCGTTGCAGTGCTGCGCGGAACGCGCGTGGGGCGCCGCCAACGGCGGCCTGCCGGCGAACGGCACGAGGCTTCGATGGTTCGCGTGGCCCAGTGGGCCGAGGCCCATTGTGACACCCTCAGCGGGCTGCCACCAATGAACGGACCCGCTCGGACTGCGTCACGCGGCGCATCACGGTGATCAGCACCATGGCGAGCAGGCCGACCCCGACGGCCACTGCGCCGTCCCGATCCGGCCCCAGGCTCAGGGCCAGGAAGTCCGACAGGGGCGGGATCGCGAGCACGAGGGCGAAGCCGACGGCCATCGCCAGCACGATCGCCAGGCGGATGGCGTTCAGTGGCCGGGCCACCAGGACCAGCACCCACCAGGCCGCGAGGAACAGGGTGATGGTGGCGGCCACCCGTGCCTCGCTGACCGCCTGGGCAGAGGTGAGGGCACCGGATGCCACCGGCGCGCGGGAGACCAGCAGGCTCAGCCCGTAGGACGACATCACGGCCAGGCCGCAGATGGTCCCGCTGGGGATCGTCAGGCTGAGCACGCGGTTGAGGAACCCTGGGCGGAACCGCTGGGTGTTCGGCATCAGGGCCAGGAAGAAGGCCGGGATCCCGATGGTCAGTGCATTGATGATCGTGCTGTGCCGGGGGAGCAGCGGGTACTGCAGCGTCATCAGCGTGGTCAGGATGGCCAGGGTGGTCGCGTAGAAGGACTTGTTCAGGAACAGGTCACTGACCCGCTCGATGTTGCCAAGGACCCGGCGGCCCTCGGCGACCACGGCGGGCATCGTCGCGAAGCGATCGTCGAGCAGGACGATCTGGGCCGCGGTCCGGGTCGCGCCGGCACCCGATCCCATCGCGATCCCCAGGTCGGCCCGCTTCAACGCCAGCACGTCGTTGACGCCATCGCCGGTCATCGCCACGACATGGCCACGCGACTGCAGGGCAGCCACCATGTCCTGCTTCTGCGCCGGGGCGACCCGGCCGAAGACCGAAGCCCGCTGCATCACGCCGGCCAGGTCGGCTGGATCCTCGGGCAGCGTCCGGGCATCAACGGGGTCCCCAGCGCCGGCGACGCCCGCCTCGGCGGCGATGGCCGCGACGGTGGCCGGGTCGTCACCCGAGATGACCTTGAGCGCGACCCCCTGGCTGCCGAAGTACGCGACCGTCGGTGCGGCATCGGGGCGCAGCGCCTGGTCGATCGCCAGCAGGGCCACAGGGCGCACGATCGGGATGGGCCGGTCATCGGCCGGCGGCGCCTCCGGACGGGCCAGGAGCAGCACGCGTGCACCCGTCGCGGCGATCTCCCCCGCCCGAGCGAGCGCTTCGGTGCAGGAGTCGGGGTCGGCGGCGCACACCAGCTCCGGTGCGCCCACGACCCACCACCCCGCAACAAGCCCTGGCGCGGGCCCGGCCAGGTCCGCGGCCGACCACTTGCGCGCGCTGGAGAACGGCACGACGCCGGCCACCTCAACCCCCGCCCCCGGCGGGTAGGCCGCGGCGATCGCCGCAAGGGTGGGGTTGGCCACCTGCTCAGCGATCCCGAGCCCACCGAGCACCATCGCGACATCCACATCGTCGACCAGCGGCACCAGGCGGCGCACAGCCATGCCGGACTGGGTCAGGGTCCCGGTCTTGTCCACGCACAGGACGTCCACCCGAGCCAGCACCTCGACCGCGGGCATCTCCTGGACCAGCGCCTGGACGCGCCCCAGCCGGATGACGGAGACAGCCATCGCCACACTCGTGAGCAGGACCAGCCCCTCCGGGATCATCGTGACGACGCCGGCGATGGTCCCCGAGATCGCCTCCGAGATGTCCGGGGAGGCGCGCAGCTGGGAGATGAACAGCGCGGCGCTCACGGGCAGCAGCAGGTAGGTCATGATCCGCACGAATCGCATGATGGAGGCCATCAGCTCCGACTTGGTCGCGGTGTAGACCCGCGCCTCGGCCGCCAGCCCTGCTGCATAGCTCGCCGACCCGACCCGCTCGGCCCGCATCGCGCCGGAACCGGCCACCACGAAGGACCCCGAGAGGACCTGCTCGCCAACCTCGCGGCTGACTGGGTCGGCCTCACCGGTGAGCAGCGACTCGTCGACCTGCATCCCCTCCGTGGCGAGCACCGGGCCGTCGACGAGGACCTGATCTCCGAGCCTCAGCAGCACGAGGTCGTCGCGGACGATCTCCTTCGAGGAGATCTCCTGCTCCCGCCCGTCGCGGACGACCGTCGGCCGGGCGGCACCAACCACGGAGAGCTTGGCCAGGGTGCGCGAGGCCCGATACTCCTGGACGATCCCGATGGCCGAGTTGAGGACGATGACGAAGCCGAACAGCGCGTCCTGGATGGGCGCCGTGAGCAGCATCAGCACCCACATCACGCCGATGACGAGGTTGAACACGGTCAGGGTGTTCGATCGGATGATCTGGCTCAGGGGCCGAGCACCCCGGTCCCGGGTGACGTTGACCTCACCGGCAGCCACCCGCTCCCCGACCTGGATGGCGGTCAGGCCGACCAACTCGGCACGGCTTCGTCGGGAGGTCCCAGTCACGACGACCCCGCGCTACTCGTCGCGGCGGTCACCCGGTGGCTGGCTGCGCCCGGATGGCCCAGCCGAGCTGTCAGCACGCCGGATGTCCGGCTCGAGGTAGATCCACTTCGATGTGGGCATCTCGGCGCGAATCCGAGCCTCGGCGTCGTCGATGGTGTCGGCCAGTTGCTCGGCGGTGATCGCCGGCGGGAACGCGAGCTTGGCGCCGACAAGAAGCTGATCCGGACCCGTGTGCAGGGTTCGCATGTGGATGATCGACTCGACCCCGGGGGTCCCAGCCAGCGCCGTGCGGATCCGGGTCTCCTGCTCAGGGAGCGCCGACTCACCGATCAGCATGGAGGACATCTCGAACGCGAGGAAGACCGCGATGATCACGAGCAGGCAGCCGACCGCCATGGCACCCACACCGTCCCAGCGGGGGTCGCCGGTCACCTCGGCCATCGTCACGCCGAAGAGCGCGAAGCACAGGCCGATCAGGGCGCCGGCGTCCTCGAGCAGGACGGTCGGCAGCTCCGGCTGACGAGCATCGCGGATGTACCGGACCAGCGAGCGCGAACCGCGTGACTTGTTGGCCTCGCGAAGGGCGGTCCGGAAGGAGAATCCCTCGAGGAAGATCGAGATGATCAGCACGACGTAGGCGATCCAGACCTTGCTCAGCTCCTCCGGGAAGTGGAGCTTGTGCCACCCCTCGTAGAGCGAGAACACGCCGCCGAGCAGGAAGATGATGATCGCCACGATGAATGCGTAGACGTAGCGGGTACGTCCGTACCCGAACTGGTGGGTGTCGTCCGCGGCCCGCTTGGAGCGCTTGCCGCCGATGAGCAGCAACCCCTGGTTGCACGTGTCGGCGACCGAGTGCACGGCCTCGGAGAGCATCGAGCTCGACCCGGTGGCGAGGAAGGCCAGGAACTTCGTGATGGCGATGCCGCCGTTGGCGAGCATCGCAGCGACAACGGCCTTGGCACCCCCCTCGGTGCTCACGTCACCCCTGAGCTGGGCCCACGTCGCCGCCGATGCCCTGCGGGCCGGGCGTGGCTTCGTCGAGCAGCATCACCGGGATGTCGTCACGGACCGGGAAGCTGGTCTGGCAGCGCGTGCACACCAATGCTGTGGCCTTCGCCGTGTCCGCGTCGTCGGGCACGACGCGGGCGTGATGCTCACATGGGCAGGCCAGGATCTCCAGCAGCACAGGATCGATCTTCACGCGCCCTCGTCTCCCTCATCGCGGATCAACGCCAGGACCCTATCGCGCAGGGCGACCATGGCGGCCTCGTCGGGCGCCTCGGCATTGAGCCGCAGGAGTGGCTCGGTGTTGCTCGGCCGGACGTTGAACCACCAGCCCGGTCCGGCGACGGTCATCCCGTCGAGATGGTCGAACTCGGCCCCGGAGGCCGCGAAGTGCGCGCGGACCCGCTCGGTCGCTGCGGCCGCGTCGGCCACCACGGAGTTGATCTCCCCGGTGGCCACATACCGCTCGTAGGGGGTCAGGAGCTCGGACAGCGTGGTCCCGGGCGCCGCGGTGCCGAGCGCAGCGATCGTGTGCAGGGCTGCGAGCATGCCGGAGTCGGCGTTCCAGAAGTCGCGGAAGTAGAAGTGCCCCGAGTGCTCCCCGCCGAAGACGGCCCCGGTCTCAGCCATCCGGGCCTTGATGAACGAGTGGCCGACCCGGGTCCGGACCGGCTGGCCGCCGTTCTCGGCGATCACCTCCGGTACAGCGGCCGACGTGATCAGGTTGTGGATGATCGGCGCCCCGGGATGCCTTGCCAGCTCGCGCGCCGCGATCAGGCCGGTCAGTGCCGAGGGCGACACCAGTTCGCCGCGCTCGTCGACCAGGAAGCACCGGTCGGCATCGCCGTCGAAGGCCAGCCCGAGGTCCGCTCCCTCTGCGAGGACGGTGGCCTGCAGGTCACGAAGGTTCTCGGCCTCTATCGGGTTGGCCTCGTGGTTGGGGAAGGTGCCGTCGAGCTCGAAGAACAGCGGGACGACGTCCAGCCCGGGGACGTCGAGCACCGCGGGGGCCGTGTGCCCGGCCATCCCGTTGCCCGCATCGACCACCACGCGCAACGGCCGGACCGCCGAGAGGTCTACCAGTTCGCGCAGGAAGGACGCGTAGTCGGCCAGCACGTCTCGATGGACGATCGAGCCGAGCGGAGCCCCGGACGGGGCGATGGGTTCGGCCACCATCTCCCGGATCTGGCCAAGGCCCGAGTCCTGCCCGACCGGGGTCGCGCCGGCCCTGCACAGCTTGATCCCGTTGTAGCGCGCGGGGTTGTGGCTGGCTGTGAACATGGCACCCGGCACGTCCAGCCGACCGGCCGCGAAGTAGAGCTGGTCGGTGCTGGCCAGGCCGATGTCGATGACGTCCACGCCCTGGGCGTTGACTCCCCGGCAGAAGGCCGCGACGAGCTCGGGGCCCGATGGGCGCATGTCGCGACCCACCACCACGGATCCCGGCCCGCCCTCTTGACTGCTGGCTCCCACCACCCGGGCGAAGGCGGCCCCGACCCGCTCGGCGAGCTCGGCATCGAGCTGGTCGGGGTAGACCCCCCGGACGTCATAGGCCTTGATGATCTGGCTGAGGTCAGGCACGGGCATCACCCTAGCGGCGCTCACTTGGCGCGCGCTGGTCCACGGGCTGAGCCAGCAGGGCCGAGCGAGGAAGACCTACGGCATCGCTGCGGCGTCGTCAATGATGTCGACGGAGCGCAGCACGCGCAGGTGGCCGCGGCGGCCAACCTCGACCACGTCCTGCACCTCGTCGCGCGGGCGGGCGGCCTCGCGGACCGCATCGGCCAGGGCCTCCAGGTCATCGCTGCTGGGGCGCAGCGCATCGGGATCCGGCTCGAGCCGGACGACCTCCCAGCCGCGCGGGACCGTCATCCGCTCGCTGTGCACGAGGCAGAGGTCGTAGCAGTGCGGCTCGGCGTACGTGGCCAGGGGCCCGAGAACGGCCGTCGAGTCCGCGTAGACGTAGGTCAACGTCGACACGGCCTGACGCCCGCACGAGGGCTTGGAGCAACGGCGACCAGGACTCACAGGGGCAACCTACTCCGGGTGGCTGACATCTGCGATCACCACGCCTGCCCTGCGCCCCGTGTCGCACGGACCGACCCGCCCTGCGACGCCACCCAGGGCCAGCGCGCGCCGCACCTCACCGCGCGGGGGCCAGGATTCCCAGGTCCTCCCGGACCGGGACCGAGGTGACTGAGGACGCGATCGGCCACCACGGATATCCGGTGGCCAGGGGTACGGACTCGTTGAGGACCTGATGGGTCACTGCAGCTGGTCCGGAGTCCGGATCGGAGCGCCAGCTCAGGGTGGCCAGCCCCACGACGGCATCCGCATCGGTTGCGCGGATCTGACCAATCAGCTGGCTGCCCGCCGGCACGTTCACCGGGATCGTCTCGGTCGAGGTGGACTGACCGGGCAGGAGCACCTCAGGAAGGTCGCCTGACCCCGCGGTTCCGGAACCCCGGTCCTGGTCGGTGGGCAGGGCTTCGGCCCGCCCGGACAGCGCGGCGGCCTCGTCCGACACTGTCGTGGTCACCGTCAGGGTCCCGGCGACGGGTCCATCCGGCGCAGCAACGACGACAGTGGTGGCAAGTCCGGGGCCGGAGGGGACTGCTGCGGCTCCGCCGAGCGGGTCCGGGCCCCCGATCAGGGGCACGGCGGCCAGCCAGAGCACATCGCGCGTCGTGCCGCCCCACTCGGCGCGCGCCCCGCCCGTGACTGGCACGTCCGACGTGAGGTCAAGTGTCCCCGCCCTGCCGTCGAGCACCCGGCTCAGGTCGACCCGGATCACCGCACCGGCGGGGACCGCGATGGCCGCAAGTCCTTCGACGGTGACCGGCCCGTCCTCGGTGAGCAGTCGGGGCGTGACCGTGGCGAACTGCGTCCCGGGGTTGACCAGGATGACGTCGCGCGCGCCGTCACCACCGGGGATCCCCGCGATGACCAGGCGGGTGCCCGGCTCCTGGGCCGGTGGTATGAAGTCGACCCCCCGAGCCCGGTCGCTGGAGGCGACCGCGACGTCGCGAAGGGCTGCGGTGACCCGCCCGTTGGTGGCCCGGACCTCGATGGCCAGCAGATCCTCATCCGGGGCCAGCGCGTCCAGCCGAAGCCGTACCGCCGACCTCGGTCCCAGATCGATCCCCTTGCCGGCAAGGGCCTGCACGGGTCCGGCACCGGAGTACATGCTGATGTCGAAGCGGGCGGGTTCGTCGGCCGCGTTGCTCACGAGCAGGGCAGCGCCGCGGCCGAGTTGCGACCCGGCACCCACGAACCACCAGACGGGTCCGGGCGCGGCGCAGGCTGCCGAAGACAGGCCCTCGCTGGGCCCCCCATCCACCTGACGGGCGGCGATCCCAGCGAAGGCCGACGGAGCCCAGGAGCCATCGGCCTGCATCATGATCGGCGGTTGCGAGCGGCCGACCGCCCTTAGGGCCACCGGCTCGCCGGGGGCATCAAGACGCACCAGGTCCGACGCTGCGGCCACGGGCCTCAGGAGGGCCGTTCCGTACCCCTCGGCCGGGCCCGCGACCATCGCCTGGAGCACATTGAACGCCTCGCCTGCTCCGGTCTGCCCCGGACAGGCGAGCACGGCGCTGCTCACGGGGCGATAGGCAGCTTCCGACGGACTCGCGGCGGGCGGCGCCGTGGGGGCCAAGGCTGCCGCCCCCACGCCGGCGGCGACCAGGACGCCGAGCCACAAGCGCCTCATCGGGGATCCTCCGGGGCCCCGCCCAGTCCGGGCCCTGCCGGGGCAGGGGCAGCCGCAACGGCTCGGCTTCGGCTTCTTCGGCTTCGGCTTCGGCTTCGGCTTCGGCTTCGGCTTCGGCTTCGGCTTCGGCTTCGGCTTCGGCATCAGAATCCGGGTCCACCGTGCGCCGCTTGGGCAGCGACAGCAGCAGCAGCCCAGCGAACACGACCAGCTGCACCGTCGCAAGGGCTGGCCACCAGCTGGTGTGACGCACGGAGAGATCCCCCGGTCGGTCCACCGTCGCCCAGAGCATCCCGCGGGGATCGGCGACGAGATCCAGGGGGACACCCGCGAGCTCGCCCTGCCACCCGGGGTCGCTGCGTTCGGCCACGACCAGCCGGCGGGGAAGATCGGTCTCGGGATGCAGGACGACATCGACGGCCGTCGGTGAGGTGAGCACCGGAACCTCCAGCGGCGCCTCGCTGACCTCCTCCGACGACGCTTCCCGCGGAACGCTCAGCTCCGCCCGCGAGGAGTTGCCCGCAACCAGCCACAGCGACTGCTCCGGAGCCCTGGCCAACTGGCGCAGGCCGACGGTCGCGTCCAGCTCGGCAACCACCGGGTCCTCGGCCGGACCATCGAACACCACGAACCTGATCGCCCGTCCGCCCAGCTCCTGCTCGACCTGGCCGCTGGCACCGGACACGAGGCCCGCGACCGCATCCGCGAACCCAGGATCGGGCGCCAGGCCAGCCAGGGCGTCGGCATCGCCGAGCAGTGCCTGCGGCCCGTTGGCGACGGCGTATCGAAGTCCGCCATCCGTACGGCCGAGCACCAGTGAGCGCGGGCGGGCTGTGGAGTCCGCATCAAGGCTGACGACCGGCGGGATGCCGGTGTCGGTCCCGACGGTCATCTCGCGGGGAGCCATCCACCACCCAACAGCCAGCACCCCGACGGCCAGCACCCATGGCACCGACATGAACCGACCCACCCACCCGGGACGGTCCGCGCCGGCACTGGCCAGCAGGACGATCAGCGCGCCGGCGAGCAGGAGGGGAACACCGGGCCAGAGCATGCCCGTGCCCAGCTCTGGCCAGAGAGCCCGGGCCAACGGCTGCCACCACGCCGCAGCCACCACGAGCCCGAGCGCACCCAGCAGCAGCGACATGGAGCGTGTGGCGAACCCGGTCACAGGCACCGCGAGCAGACCCACGATCAGGATCGGCGCACCTGCCCACGCAATGGAGGTCGGGCCCCCGGGGGCGAACCCCCACAGAGTTGGCCCCGGGATCCCCAGGCTCGGGTCATTGACACCCACCTCGGCAAGGACCAACCAGGGCGACCGCAGCACCCGGGGGGCCCACAGGACGAGGAACAGCCCGGCGATGACCAGGACGATCACACCGGTGCGCACGGGCCACCGGGCGCGCACGGCGAGCCATCCGGTCAGGGCAGCGACCACCGCGATGAGGTACACCGACGGGGCGAAGGCCACGAGGACCCCGAGCATGGTTCCCGCAGCGATCGCCGGTCGAACCCCCAGTGAGCCGGTGCGCGCCCCGGCCACGGCCTTGACGATCAATCGAGCCGTCGGGGGGCCGAGCAGGAGCACGGCGGTGGTCGAGACGCGGCCCGCGCCCATCGCGGCAGCCCCGGCCGGGAGAAACGAGTAGGCCAGCGACGTCAGGATCCGTTGCCGGGGCGGCAACTGGTGCGTCCCAAGACTTGCGTAGCAGCTCAGGAATGCCAGCGGCACGGCGAGACCGAACACAAGCCGGAGCCCGAGGTCCACGGATCCCAGGAACGGCACGCTGGCCACCGAGAGGAGCGGCAGGTACGCAGGCATCGGCGCCCCGGTGCCGAACCTCGCCTCGTGCCAGCTGGGGAGGTAGTCGCGCAACAGGTCCATCGCTCCCGGCGCCGGCAGCAGGCCGCCGCCGCGCAGCGTGCCCGAGCCCAGGAACTGACTCGGCTCACGCACGAGCGCGGCTACCGCCAGTACCCCCGCAATGAGCAGCGGCTGCCAGATGAACGCCGGCAGGGGCAACCATGCCCTGCGCACCGAGCGCCTCTCGGGTGCGTTCGCGCGGTCCAGGGAGTGCCTGAGGGCGGCTCGTCGAAGGGTCCGGGCCTGGGCGGGGCGCTTCAGGCTCGTCACCGGTGGGCGCCGGAGGCGTCGGCGGGTCCTGCGGATGCGGCGCGGATGGCCCAGCGCCTGCCACGCTCCCGCGATCTCCGCCGATGCCTCCTCGGGCTCTCGGGTGAGCAGCAGCGCCATCGCCCGGACAGCGGTCATCAGCCAGGCCCGCAGGTACCGCCACGGCAGGGCGAGGGCCGGCGCCTGGCTCAGCTCGAGCGTGAGCTGGCCGCAGCGCGCAGCCTGACGGGCTGGCGCCAGGCCCGGGGTTGGCCGGACGTCCCGGTCACTGGCCTGGCGATGGGCAAGGACTGCGCTCGGGATGAACATGACCTGTGAACCGCTGCCCCACGCGCGTCGACACAGGTCGGCGGCCGCAGCCCAGTCCCCGACACCCGCGTCCATCCCACCGAGGCTGTGCCACACGTCGGCGCGAACCAGCATGCCCGCCGAGTCACCGGTGTAGACCGGACGCTCAACATCGAACTGGCCCTGGTCGCGCTCATGGCGGTCCAGCGGCCGGACCACAGGGGTCCCAGGGGCCCAGCGGCTGCCGACCCCTACCAGCCTTCCCGAGTCCGACCAGGCCACGGTCTTGGGCACCAGGATCGCGGCCGTGGGGTTCCGGTCGGCACCGGCAAGCAGCGCCGACAGGCAGGCGGGCTCTGGCGCCGAGTCGTCATGGACGATCCAGTACCACGCGGCGTGCCCGTCAGCTGGTGGCGCGTCCCCACCAGACTCGGCAGCTGCGGTCGCCGCCCCGGCCGAGTCTGCGCTGTGGCCGTCGCCGGCAGCGTCCACCCCGGCGGACAGCCCAGCAGCAACGTCCGGGCCGCCTGACCCCGTCGAGCTGATGGAGACAACGCGCTGCATGCCGTGCGCCAGCAGCTCGGCACCACCCATGCCGGCCGGGTCGAGCCCGGAGACCACATCGATACCCACGAGCTCGTCGGCGCCGCGGTCCTGGCCGGCCAACCCCTCGATGGTCCGCGGCAGCCACTGCGCGCCGTCGCGGCACAGCACCAGTGCCGTGACCCAGTGGGTTCGGGTCACGGCCCCCAGGGGATCGTGAGCCAGGAAGCGATCCAGGGCCCGGTCTGCGCGGGCGTCGACGTCGTCGACCCCCGCGGACCCGCCCTCATCGATCGTGCCCTCGCTGACCGCCACGGGATGCCACGGTAGCGCCCTCGATGCCCCGCGCGGGGCAGGGCCGCTCAGACGACGGCGAGCTTCTTCAAACGCCGCCGCTCCCGCTCGGACAAGCCACCCCAGATGCCGAAGCGCTCATCGTTGGCCAACGCGTACTCGAGGCACTCGCCCCGGACGTCGCACGACCCGCAGACGCGCTTGGCCTCGCGGGTGCTGCCACCCTTCTCCGGGAAGAAGGCTTCCGGGTCTGTCTGGGCGCACAGCGCCCGCTCCTGCCAGGATGTCTCCTCGATCTCCAGCACCGTGATGACCTCGGCCTCGACCATGTGTTCCTCCTCGACCCTGTGCGATCCCGTACCTGCGGGGCCCGACCGCCCTGCAATCTGAATCACATGGGTGAAATTACACGCATGGGACCCCGGCGAGTCAAGCCGAACGGCAAACAAATTCTGATATGCGTCAACCTGTCACCAAGTCGGTGACTCAGCGCCACCAACAGGCGCCCGATGTGCGTGATTTGACCATTTCTGTCGGGTCTGCGGGCCTCCCCGGCGCACGCACGTGCGATTCGTCGTCAGGCACCAAGCCGAGCGACGAGTTGCCGTGGCGCACCCCGCACGTAGGGTTGCCCGGTGCCCACCACTGACCCCGCAGCCGATCGGCTGCGCCTGATGGCCGTCCACGCCCACCCGGATGACGAATCAAGCAAGGGGGCGGCGTCGACCGCCCGCTACGTTGCCGAGGGCGTCGACGTGGTTGTGGTCACCTGCACCGGTGGCGAGCGCGGGGACGTGCTGAACCCTGCGCTGGCCCACGACCCCGCGGTGCTCGCCGACCTGCCGGCGATCCGCCGGGCGGAGATGGATCGGGCCCGGGAGATCCTCGGCGTGCAGCAGCGCTGGCTCGGGTTCGTCGACTCCGGGTGGGTGGAGGACTACGTGCACGACGACGCGTCGTCGTCGGCACTGCCCGAGGGCTGCTTCGCCCAAATGGACGTGGAGACCGCTGCCGAGCCGTTGGCTGCGCTCATCCGGGAGTTCCGACCGCACGTGGTCACGACCTACGACGAGAGCGGCGGCTACCCCCACCCCGATCACATCATGTGCCACCTGGTGACGATGGCTGCCCTGGACGCCGCCGCCGACCCGGGCCTGGCCCCGCAGTTGGGGGCGCCGTGGGCGGTGCCCAAGGTCTACTACCATCGCGGGTTCAACAAGCCGAGATTCGTCGCCCTGCATCAGGCGACCCTCGACGCGGGCCTCGAGTCCCCCTTCCAGGAGTGGCTGGACCGCTGGGTGGACCGCCCGGAGGACCAGGACGTGGTGACCACGCGGGTCCCCTGCGCCGACTACTTCGGTGTCCGCGACGACGCACTCAGGGCCCACGCCACCCAGATCGATCCGCACGGCTGGTGGTTCCAGGTGCCGATGGACATCCAGACCGCAGCATGGCCGACCGAGGACTTCCAGCTGGCGCGGTCGACCGCACCGGCCGCGGACTCCGAGGATGACCTGTTCGCAGGGCTGCGCGGCGGCCTCCCGGACCCCGCAGCAGGCTAGTGCACGAGGCCACTGGACCCCTCGAGCGGCGCTGGCGGCCGTCGTGGCCAGCAGACCTCGAGAACACCCTTCGGGTCCTGCGGCACGGCGCTGGCGACCCGACCCTGCAGATGGCGGGCGGGCAGGTCTGGCGCACGACGCGCACGCCAGACGGTCCGGTCACCGTGAACTACCAGCGGCTTGGCAACGACGTCGTGGCGCGGGCCTGGGGGCCGGGCGCCGCCCTTGAGCTCGACATCCTGCCGACGGTGCTGGGGCAGGCCGATGATCCGACCGGTTTCGCCGAGCTGGTGCACCCGGTGATGACCGCGGCGTACCGCAGGTTCGGGGCGGGGTGGCGGGTACCTCGAACGGCACGTGTGCTCGAGGCGCTGGTTCCAGCGGTGCTCGAGCAGCGGGTGACCGGCAAGGAGTCGACGCGCGCTTGGTCGACGCTGGTCAGGCGGTACGGCGAGCCGGCGCCGGGTCCGGCAGACGGCAGTGCCGGGTCCGGTTCCGGGGCAGTCCCCCGGTTGCGCGTCGCCCCGGATGGGGCCGGCTGGGCGCGGATCCCCAGTTGGGCGTGGCACCGGGCCGGCGTGGACCCGGGGCGGGCCAGCACCGTGCTCGCTGTGGCAGCCCGCGCCGGGGCGGTCGAGAGGCTCTCGGAGCGCACCCCAGAGGAGGCCGCCCGCGGGCTGCGCTCCCTGCCCGGGATCGGGGTCTGGACCGCGGCCGAGGTCGGCGTGCGCGCGTGGGGGGATCGTGATGCCGTGTCGTTCGGCGACTTCCACCTCGCCCGGGTCATCGTGCATGCGCTGACGGGCCGAACCGATGGGACCGACGAGGAGTTGGCTGGACTGCTCACGCCGTGGTCGGGCCAGCGTGCCCGAGCCGTCGCGCTGCTGCAGCTGCACGGAGGGCATTCCCTGCCGCGGCGGGCACCCCGGGCCACAATCACCGACCACCGGGGCTGGTAGGCCCGTTGGGCTCGGCTACTGGTCGGACGAGAAGCGCACGGCCGTCGCGCCCAGCGTTACCCCCGGCCACACCCGCGCGCCGGTGATGAGCTCGTTGCCCGGCCCGACAACTGCGTGATCCCCAACGACGACCCCATCGAGTGCCGAACCGGCGCCGACCGTGGCACCCGCGCCGACCACGCTGTTGCGCACCACCGCACCGGCCTCGACGACCGCCCCATCGAAGATGACCGAGCCGATCACGTGTGCGTCCGGTCCGACCGAGGCCCCAGCCCCGACCACACTCCCGCCATCCAGCTGCGCGGAGTCCGCGACCTGGGCGCCGGGCATCGTCAGGGCGTGCCCCGTGACCGGGACCGCTGGCGAGGGGGCGATCCCGCGGACCAGGTCCGCTGATCCCTGGACGAAGGCCAACGGGTTGCCGAGATCGAGCCAGTACCCATCATCTACCACGCCCTGCAGCCGCGCCCCGCCCGCAAGCAGGCCGGGGAAGACCTCACGCTCCACGGACACCGGGCGGTCGGCGGGGATGTCGTCGATGACCGAGCGGCGGAACACGTAGCACCCGGCGTTGATCTGGTCGGTGAGGATCTCGGCCTCCGTCGTGGGTTTCTCCAGGAAGGAGATGACCTGGCCGTCGGGGCCGGTGGGGACCAGGCCGAACGCCCGCGGGTCCGCCACCGGCGTCAGGTACAGCGTGACGGCGGCCTGCGTGCGGGCATGCTCCGCGAACAGGTGCCGCAGGTCGACCCCGGTGAGGACATCGCCGTTGAAGACCATCACCGGATCGTCGGGGCCGGACTGGAGGTGCTGCGCCGCGTTCCGGATGGCCCCACCAGTGCCCATGGGCGTGTCCTCGACCGCGTAGATCAGCTCCACCCCGAAGTCGGCACCATCCCCGAAGTACTCCTCGAAGACCTCGGCACGGTACGAGGTGCCCAGCACGATCCTGGTGACGCCGGCCTCGCGGGCACGTGCGATCTGGTGCTCCGTGCAGGGCACCCCCGCCACCGGGAGCATCGGCTTGGGTGTGTTGATGGTCAGCGGGCGCAGGCGCGTGCCCTGGCCCCCGACGAGCAGGACGGCTTCGGTCATGGGGCCAGCCTCGTGCACCAGCGGGTCCGGTGGCCAGCCGGCAGCGTCGCCGGGCCCGTCAGGCGATCGCGCGGGAGCGCACCTGGGCAGCGCGCCGTGGCCTCAGGCTCACGAGCGCGGGCTCCGGGCGTCAGGCGCTGTCAGAACGGCGACCAGTGACCTTCTCAGCGGCCTGGATGCGCTCGACCTCGTCGGGTGCCAGGCCGATGCCGATGACCACCGATCCACCCACGAGCAGGGGCCGGACCCCGACAGCACGCAGCAGTCCGTCGTCCGGCGTCGATTCGTCCACCCACAGCCGGGCACCGTGCTCGGGGTCGTCCGCACCGGCGCCAGTCGTCCACGGCACGGCCGTGCCTCCTGCCACGAGCGAGGCCACCGGGACCGGCTCGGGGCTGAAGGAGTCCGGGTAGGCCCGGACCTCCAGGCCGATGTCGACCACGCCGGGCGGGACACCCCCGGGGACCGGCAGTCCGAACGCATCGCACGAGCAGCCCAGCACCTCGTCGGCCTCCGGATCGCGGCCAGCTGCGACCGCGGCCAACCCCTGCGGGCCCAGGATTCGCACGTCGACCGGGCCCGGGAGCTCCCGGCCGACGGTTGCGCCGACCGAGAGCGCCGCCATGACCCAGACGGGCAGCTGCCAGTGCCGCGGCAGGTCGATGCTCACCTGCGCCCCCGGTTGGACGCCCAGACCGTCGCGCAGCAGTGACCCCGCCTTGGCAACCGCGTTGGCGGCGCTGGCCACCGACAGCTCGATCCGGGACTCGGCGCCGTCGTAGAACGTGACCAGCGGCACCGTCCGGTCGGGATAGCTGCCCAGGGCGTCGTAGGGCGTCGCCGCCCTCACGCCGCCCTCACGGCACCTGCAGTCACTTCTTCACACGTACGAAGTCCCAGCGGGCCTTCGTCTTGCCGATCTTGATCCGGAAGCGCCCGGACTTCTTCGCCTTCACGTACTTCAGCGCCTTGCCGGTCTTCGTCTTGCCGCTGGCGATCTTCTTGTACTTCCCGCCCTTCGGCTTGAACTGGACCTTGAAGGACACTCCTGCCGGGACTGGGCGCCACGAGCCGTCGGAGTACTTGACCGTCACCTTCGACTTCACCTTCAGGCGGCTGCGCTTCTTGACCGGCTCCGGGGTCGCGTTGGTCCGCTTCGCTTTGCGCTTGGAGGTGGCGGTGGGAGCAGCAGGCACGACCGTCGGTGTCGAGCCGGACGTGACCGCGGGTGGTGCCCAGGCCTGGCCGAGCAGAACCCTGCTGGTGTCCCCGAGCACCCGGTCGTCGAGCCGGGAGCCCGAGACCGACGTCGTCGTCGCGCGCAGAGCAGTGCGCCCCGAGATGAACTCCGCCACGCCCGGGGACAGCACCGGGCTGGTGGTGAACAGCAACGGCACCCCGGCAGCGGCCGCCAGGGAGGCGCTCCCCCACGACGTGCGGGTGTCGGGGAGGATCATCGCCGACTGCTTCGCGCCGAAGGCCGCGCCGACCGCCAGGGATGCCGCGACCTCGTCGGATCCTTCGATCCGGTCGAAGGACACGCCCGGCGCTCCGGCGCTGATGACGGAGTCGGCCACCGAGGACGCGGGGGCAACAACGGTGAATGCGCTGCGGCCGGCCAGCGCAGCGACCGTGGCCACCGGGAGCGTCTTCGCGCCTGCGATCAGCGCTGGCACACCGCGGGCTGCTGCCAACGCGGAGCCGGTCAGGGCGTGCGCCTGGGCGCCTCCTGGGTACACCAGCACTGCCGAGGACTTGTTGCCCATCCGCTCTGCCACCGCTGCAGCCGTGCCGGAGTTGTTGGATCCGGCCAACCGGGTCACGCGGGCCCCAAGGCCGCCCACGGAGGCCGCGACCGAATCCGAGATGACGCTCGTCGAGCCGACGAGGATGACCTCAGTGGCGCGGCGGGACCTGATCTCGGCGGCCACGTCCGGATGCAGCGAGCTGGCCGACGTGACCAGCAGGGGCGCCTTGAGCACGCGGGCCAGTGGCCCGGCTGCGACCGATGCAGCCAGGGCCTTGGAGCCGGCGTCCGCCGCCCCGGTCAGGACGACCGTGCTGCTGTTCGGGGCGGAGATCCGACCCCACAGCACCGAGGTCTCCGGCGTGCTGTCCCCCGCCACCCGGCTGGCGTTCGCACATGGGCCCCAAGCCCCACCCGGGGCCGGCGTGATCGTGACCGTCGAGCTCACGTCAGCCACCGGTGTGCCGTCCGCGGCGGTCCCGGACATGCGCACGGTGTAGGTAGCCGGCAGGACAGCGGCGCCCTTCGAGTCCTTCAGATCCCACCGGACATCGATCTGGCGGGCCCCGGCGGTTGCCCCGCTGTACGAGCGCACCGGGGTGTCCGAGCAGGGGCTGAGCACATCCGCGGTCCACGTGACTGCACGATTCGCGTACGAGGCCAGCGTCACCGGCGTGCCCTGGTCCGCCCGGAACGTAGAGCTGGTTGAGGTCGGCGCTGAGACGACGACATCGGAGTACCCACCCGCCAGTGCGCGGATCGCCGGGAGCTGGGCCTGCATGTTCTTGCCCGGGCAGGCCGTGTAGTTGACCATCCGGTGGCTCGAGATGGCCGGCAGGGTGGCCACCGAGCCCCTCGGGTAGCGCGTCGGCTTCGAGAACCCGGCAGACACCAGGTTCACGGTCGCGGTCGGGTTCACCCCGCTCAGGCCGAGCTTCCAGGCGAACAGCCGGGCCAGCGAGTCGTTCATGGCCGCCTTCTGGGCGCTCGCCGGGGCGAAGGACTCGAAGTTGCCAAGGGCGACCGCGGCGAACGTGTGCTCGTTGAAGCCGGCCGTGTGGCCACCGAGGACGGGTCGGTCCATGCCCCCGTACCGGCCCTCATACAGCTGGCCGAAGCGATCGACGAGGAAGTTGTAGTCGATGTCCGAGTGGCCCAGGGATCGCGTGTGGTAGGCGTAGATCGAGCGCACCTGGGCGGCGGCCTGGGAGGCGCTGTAGTTCGAGGTCGACGCCGTGTGGTGGATGAAGCCGGCTCGGATGTTGTCGGTGTAGTACGGCGCGCGGTTGCGCCACGACTCGTCCGCGCCCCACTGGGCGCGAGTGACGATCGACGGGCGGCCGACCGTGGCCATAGTCGAGACCCGACCGGCGCGGGAGTCAGCTGCCGCTGCGGGCGCGGCGACCAGGGTGAGCTCGGTGCCGCGCGGGACCCGACCCGAGGGCGTGTCGATGCGGACCTTGACCTTGACCGCGTTGGTCGCGGTCAACGGATCGCTGCCCGGACGGGCCCCGGCTGCCTCGACCGATCCCGGATCCGGCCCATGCTCGGGGTCGACCTGGAGCGTCGTCCACCTGCTCCAGCCGTGCTTGCGCTCCTTGACCCGGACCTGGATCGAGGTCCCCGGCTCGAAGGCCCGGTCGGCGGTGACCGCGACGAGCGTCGCCGGCTTGGCGGCCTTGACCCTCGCGGCCACGGCGACCGTCAACTCGTCGGTGGTCGACAGCGCCCCCACTGTCCCGTGGTCGTGCTCCTGCGGATCGGGCGAGGACTCGGCAAGCGCCTCGTCGACTCCAGAGAGCGGGACCTCCGTGAGTGTGGGCCGGGTGACCTTGGCCCGGACAGCGTTGGCAGTCGCCGCCGGTGGGGCAGCCGCTGCCACCGTCGCCGTCGGCATGGCCGCGCTGGCCGCATTCGGCGCGGCAGCCGGGCGCGGCGCAGCTCCAGCGGCTGCAGGGCCGGGCGCTGGTGCGATCAGTGCCGCAACCACGACAGCGACCCCAATGGTGATCAGGGTTCGATCGGTGCGGGCATGACGGGTTCCGGGCATTGTTGCCTCCCCCCCGGCGGTCCCCCCCGGGGTGTCGCTCTACGTGTCGGACACCGGCAGTCTGACCGCTGTCGATCCCGGATCCGGCGATTCCGTCGTGACTTTGCGTTATCGAACGCCGACTTTACTCATGCTTATCTGGTCAGTCACGTACCCTTAGGTCCGTGTCGGGACGCCACCTTCTGCTGCGCAGCATCGCCGGTCTCGCTTCGGCTGGGGCGCTGGCCCTGACGATCGCCGCTGGATCGGCCACAGTGGCAATCGAGCGACTCGAGGACAACGTCACGCAGATCGACATCACCCCACAGGTCGGTGAGCGGACCGTCGACCACGGTGACCTCGCCGCGGGACCGGTCACGTTCCTGCTCATGGGCTCCGACCAGCGGACCGGCAAGGGCAACAAGGGATACGGCAGCTTCGACGGCGCACGCTCGGACACGACCATGCTCGTGCATGTCTATCCGGACCGGGATTCCGCCGTGGTGGTGAGCATTCCGCGTGACACCGTCGTGAATCTGCCCGCATGCAAGGACGCCGACGGCAAGCGGGTCCCGCCGGAACGGGACCGGTTCAATCTGGCATTCGACCGCGGGGGTCCCGGATGCACGGTCAAGACCGTGGAGCGGCTCACCGGCCTGACCGTGGATCATTTCGTCGTCCTGGACTTCAACGGCTTCAAGCGGACCATCGATGCGTTGGGTGGGGTTGAGGTCTGCCTCACGAGGCCGTTGCGGGACACCCAGTCCGGTGTGGACCTGCCAGCCGGGCGCACCCGCGTGAGCGGCGACGACGCGCTCGGATTCGTTCGTGTGCGGCACAACATCGGCGACGGCTCGGACATCAGCCGGATCAGCCGCCAGCAGCTGTTCCTGTCCTCGCTGATCCAGGAGGTGACCGGCACGGGACTGCTCACCGATCCCCGGCGCGTCTGGCGGGTGCTCGAGGAGTCGTCGAAGTCGATCGCCACCGACCCGGCACTGGCCGACTCCGAAGGCCTGATCGCCCTGGCGGCGAGCCTGTCGGAGCTGCGCCCCAAGGGCATCACGTTCATCACGCTGCCCTGGTTGCCCAGCGGCGACGGCGCGACGATCGTCACCGACCAGCCCAAGGCAGACGCGATCTGGGCGGCGATCAGCGCCGAGGAGCCGTGGCCGCCGGCGCCCACGAAGGGTGTCAACGGCAGGAAGCTGCGGGTGGAACCCCAGGACATCCGCGTCGACGTCCACAACGCGACCGGATCGGACGGCACCGGCGCGCAGGCGGCCAAGGAGCTCGTGGCCCAGGGATTCGGCCTCGGGATCGTCAACGCACGTGAGCGGACCGCAACGAGCACCACGATCCGGCACTCGCCCGACCAGCTCCAGGCGGCCCGGACCCTGCAGGCGGCCGTGCCCGGAGCCGTCCTGCGCGCGGACCCGGACGAGGGAACCCGGCTGGACCTGACCCTCGGTGCGACCTACGAGGGTGTCGAGCCCGTCCTGGTCAAGGCACCCAAGACCGGCTCGGGGGTCGGCGGAAACGAACCCGGCGCGACTGCTGCCCAGGACATCTGCACCGGCTGAGTCGCGGCTGCCGACTGCGAGGGGAGGGGCCCGGCGCGTAGCGGGCACCCCACGGCGATCCGAGCGATTGATGCCGGCCCCGACCACGCCGGCTGGGCGCACGAACGCGAATCGGTCGCGGCTGGCCCATGCGCGGCGGATATCGTGTCGCGTGTACCCGCCGCCGCAGGAGGACCGTGTGGACAAGACCGTTGCCAGTGCCGCCGCCGCGGTGGCCGACATCCCTGATGGCGCCCGCCTGGCCGTCGGCGGTTTCGGACTGTGCGGCATCCCCAGCGCGCTGATCGCCGCCCTGCTCGATGCTGGCACCACCGATCTCGACGTGGTGAGCAACAACTGCGGCGTCGACGGCTGGGGCCTGGGACTGCTGCTGGCCCAGCGCCGGATCCGGCGGATGACCTCCAGCTACGTCGGGGAGAACAAGGAGTTCGAGCGCCAGTTCCTCTCCGGCGAGCTCGAGGTCGAGCTGACCCCGCAGGGAACGCTGGCCGAGCGGCTACGCGCTGGCGGATCGGGCATCCCCGGGTTCTACACACCGGCCGGGGTCGGCACCCAGGTCGCCGACGGGGGCCTGCCGTGGCGCTACGACGGGTCAGGCGGCGTCGCCGTGGCCTCACCGGCGAAGGAGACCCGCGAGTTCGACGGGCGCCACTACGTGCTCGAGCGTGGCATCACCGCGGACTTCGCCCTGGTGCGAGCGACCGTCGCCGACACGATGGGCAATGCGGTGTTCCACGAGAGCACGCGGAACTTCAACCCGCTGGCGGCGATGGCCGGGCGGATCACCGTCGTGGAGGCCGAGCAGGTCGTGGCCCCCGGGCAGATCGATCCCGCGGACGTGCACCTGCCGGGGATCTTCGTCCAACGGGTGCTGCGCCTGGGACCCGGTGACATCACGGACAAGCGGATCGAGCGACGCACAATCAGCCGCCCCGCCGACCCGCAGGAGGGCAGGCCCTGATGACACTCACCCGCGACGAGCTCGCCGCACGGGTCGCCGCCGAGCTCGTGGACGGCCAGTACGTCAACCTCGGGATCGGGCTGCCCACCCTTGTCCCCAACCACCTGCCCGCCGGCGTATCGGTCGTCCTGCAGAGCGAGAACGGGATCCTCGGCGTCGGGCCCTACCCGACCGAGGAGCACGTCGACCCCGACCTGATCAACGCCGGCAAGGAGACGGTGACGACTCTGCCCGGCGCCAGCTTCTTCGACTCGGCACTGTCCTTCGCGATGATCCGTGGTGGGCACGTGGACGCCGCGATCCTGGGCGCCATGCAGGTCTCGGCCCGTGGCGACCTGGCCAACTGGATGATCCCCGGCAAGATGGTCAAGGGCATGGGCGGGGCGATGGACCTCGTCCATGGCGCCAAGCGGGTCATCGTGATGATGGAGCACGTGGCCCGGGACGGGTCGCACAAGATCGTCGAGGAGTGCACGCTGCCCCTGACCGGGATCGGCGTGGTCCAGCGGATCATCACCGACCTGGCAGTGATCGACGTGACCGAGGGCGGGCTCGTGCTGCGCGAGTGTGCCCCGGGAGTGACCCCCGAGCAGGTGCGCGCCGCGACCGGCCCGGAGCTGGTCGACGCCACAGCGTGACCTGGATGCTCGGTCTCTCCGGCTGCCCTGCGTGGCGTGCTCAGCGTCCGGGTGATCGGCGCAACCGGGGGATCAGCGCGGGCACGCGAGCCGCGTAGTCCGCGTAGGGCGCGCCGAACTTCTCATCCAGCATCCGATCCTCGAACCTGGCCTTGGCGCGCAACACGACGACAAGGACACCGAACGCCACGATGGCCAACAAGCGACCGGTGGACAGCACGACGCTGAGGCAGGCCAGGAGCACCGCGGCGTACATCGGGTGCCGGATCCATGCGTAGATCCCGTTGGTCCGCAGGCTGGCTGTCGCGTCGGGCACGGGATGCACGCGGGTGTCGGAGCCCATGGCGGCCAGGGCCAGCCCACCCACCAGGGCCGCCAGCGCGAGGCACACCAGCCCGAGGGGTCGCAGCTGACCAGAGCCGATGACCGGGCCCACGGGCAGCAGGCACAGGAGGATGAGACCGAACTGGGCGAACACGAGGGCCGTGCCGGTGCGCCGACGCTGCTGCTCGAGCTGCATCTGGGGCCTCCCCTCGACGAAGAACCGGATCGGGTTCCAGGCCCAGCGCTGTGCATGGGCCGGACGCGCGCACCAGTCCGGTCCGGCCGGCGCGATCACGTCGGTGAAGTGTAGGGCGGGCGTCCACCGGCTGCTGCGGGCTGCTGGCTCAGCCCGCGCCGCGCCGCGCGCACGCGCCGCAGGCAGCACGTGCGGCAGAATCTCCCCTGGTCGCGGTGGCCGGCAGTCGGCGCCGAGAGCGCGGGATGTGCATCAGCCACGCCACCGGGAAGGGGCGCGCAATGGGTCAGATCAGGTCACTGGGGCTTCGCGCCACCCGAGCGATCGGCTGGCGGCTCACGCTGACAGGCACGCGCCTGAGCGCGGGGGCAGTGGTCGAGGGCGAGGTCGAGGCCGCGGGTGAGTCCGTCGACGCCATCGCCCTGGTGCGCAACGGGTGGCAGGCGCCCCCGATCGACGCCCTGTTCTACTTCCCGGACACCGTGTCGAAGATCTACCAGATCGAGCAGTGGCTGCCGGTGATCCGGGCCCACAGCGGCGACCTCAACTTCGGCATCGTCACCCGGGCCAAGACTGCGTGGACCGAGCTGATGATCACCGACCCCCCGGCGCCAAACTTCCTCGCCGTCCCGTTCACGGGGCTCATGGACCTGTACCGCGTGCTCGAGCCCAAGGCGATCATCTATCCCAACAATGGCCAGCGGAACTTCCAGTCGCTGATCTGGCCGGAGTCCGTGCACATCCACGTCAACCACGGCGAGTCCGACAAGGTCTCGATGGTGTCGAACCAGGTGAAGGCCTATGACAAGGTATTCGTCGCGGGGGAGGCAGCCGTCCGCCGGCACCGGGCGGCACTCGTGGACTTCGACGAGTCGACGCTGGTCCGGGTCGGGCGACCGCAGCTCGACCTCAACCCCACGCCCACCCTGCCCACGAGCAGCCGCCGGACAGTCCTCTACGCGCCCACCTGGGAGGGCGAGGACGAGATGAACAACTTCACGTCCCTGGACTGCTACGGCGTTCGCCTCGTCGCAGCCCTGCTGGCGATCCCGGAGGTCCGGGTCGTCTACAAGCCGCACCCGCGGGTCGTCCTCAGCCTGGACCCCGGGATCGTCGAGGCCCATCGCACGATCCTGGCCCGGATCGCCTCCGCCCAGGCTGCCGACCCCGGCGCCGGGCACGAGTACCGGCCCGACGGCGACATCCTTGCCCTGTTCCCCCGCGTGGACCTGCTCGTGTCGGACGTGTCCAGCGTCGGGCTGGACTTCCTCTACTCGCGCGTCGAGGCGCCACTGGTCCTCACCGACCGACGCACGGATCGCGCGGCCCTGCATCGGGAGGCCCCGATCGCTGCAGCGTCAGTGATCATCGACGCCGACACGATCGGGACCGCCCGCACCGACATCGCCGCGCTGCTGGCCGATGACCGGTTCGCGGCGGAACGCGCCCGGATGCGGACGTTCTACTTCGATGACGCCGCCCCCGGCGAGAGCACCCGGAAGTTCCACGACGCCCTGCTCACAGCGATCGACGAGCACCAGGCCGGTCTGGGCCGGATGCGCCAACTGGCTGCCCGCGGCATCTGGCCCTGACCGCCGAGTCACGGTCAGCGGAGGTTCGGCCACCCGCGCGCACGCTGCCCACGCTCACGCTGCGCCGGCCCCTGGGGCCCTGGGCCAACTCCCGCCGACTCCCGGCGTCCCCACCTCAAGGACCCGATAGGCCCCTACTAACGCGTTGCATCGCCGCGTGGGGCACGTTCACTGAGACACTCGGACTCTGACACAGTGAGAGATGACCGCTACCCGCGGTCGACACGAGGAGCATCGATGTCCCAGATCCAGGTCACCATTCTCGCCGCCGGCATGGGCAAGCGGCTGGGTCGACCGTTCCCGAAGCCGCTGACCCAGCTGGCCACCGGCCAGACGATCATGGAGCAGCAGATCGACAACATCCGCGGGGTCTTCGGCGACGACGTCCGGATCACCATCGTCGTGGGGTTCAAGCTGGACATCGTGATGGAGCACGTGCCCGACGCCGTCTTCGTGTACAACGAGAACTTCGACCAGACGAACACCTGCAAGTCCCTGCTCAAGGCCCTGAGGGCCTCGCATGAGGGATCGGTGATCTGGATGAACGGCGACGTCGTGTTCGACCCCATCATCCTGCAGCGGTTGACCCCATTCATCGTCTCGGGTCGCTCCGCGGTAGCGGTCAACACCGCCGCAGTTGCCGACGAGGAGGTCAAGTACACCGTCGATGACGCTGGGCACGTCAAGGAGCTGTCCAAGACGGTCGTCGGGGGTCTGGGCGAGGCGGTCGGGATCAACCTGATCGGGGGCAAGGACAAGGCGGCGCTGATCCATCGGCTTGACGAATGCGCCGACCAGGACTACTTCGAGCGCGGGATCGAGCTGGCGATCCAGCACGACGGCATCGAGGTGACGCCGGTGGACATATCGGACCTGTTCGCCGTCGAGGTGGACTTCGAGGGTGATCTGGAGCGGGCAAACGCCCGGTGACATCATGAAAGAGGACCAGCGACGCAGCAGGCATCGCGCGAGTCGAGGAATACAACGGATGGGGTTTGGCGTGCAGGCTTGGGGACGCGTGACGGGGATCACAGTTGTTGTGAGCGCACTGATGCTCAGCGTGATGGGCGGCGGCCCGGCTTCGGCCGCCCCGGAGGATGAGACCGCCTGGGAGACGGGAACCGCCTCCACGATCTACGACGGCGACACGCTCAAGGTGAACATCACAGAGTCCAACTCGGGGATCACCGGGACGCAGAAGGTCCGCACGATCGGGATCAACGCACCGGAGCTGTTCACCTCCCCGCCACAATGCGGCGCCCAGGCGGCCACGGACGCGCTTGGCACCCTGCTTCCCAAGGGAACCCCGGTGCAGTTGCGGTCCCTCAACGGCACCTCGTACGACACCGCCAGGGCGCGGATCCTTCGCTCCCTGTACGCCCAGGACGCCGAGGGCAACTGGTTCGACACGTCACGCCAGCTTGTCAGTGACGGCCGGGTGTTCTGGTTCCCCAAGCCCACCTGGTCGGTCGACAAGCCGGAATTCGCGCACAACCTCGAGTACCGGGTGCTGGCCGGGGATGCGTCCGATACCAGCCGCGGGCTGTGGACGGCCAACTCGTGCGGCACGGCGCCCAACCCGGGCGCACAGCTGCGGCTGGCGGTCTCCTGGGAGAGCGAAGTTGACGGCTACGAGGCGATCATGATCTTCAACGACGGCGCGGCACCCGTTGACATCGGTGGCTGGATCGTGCGCGACAGTGCCCTGAACAAGCACACGCTGCCCGCCGGGATGGTCGTGCCCGCCAATGACAGCGTCGAGCTGCGATTGGACGCTGGAACGAATGGCGGTGGGGTCTACTACACGGGAGTGCCCGCCGACTCCGAGGTTCCGAAGGGATCCTGGTTCGACAACCTTCCCGCCCCGAACCCGGAGTTCGTTGGCGACGCGGTCTACCTCATGGACAATGCTGGTCCCTATTCCACGGGCAACATCCGGGCCTGGTACCCCTACCCGTGCGAGCCGGAGGACTGCGTCGACCCGCTGAAGGGCAAGGTGGACATCAGCGGCGTCACGTGGGAGGAGGACCCGACGCCCCCGGCGACCCCGGGCGACGCTGCGGAGCTCCGCGAGACCATCACTCTCGTCAACACCACCGGTGGACCGCTCGGGCTGGGCGGCTACGGCCTCTGGGACCAGAACGCGCGCCCGCTCAACCCTGGCGAGATCGGCCCCGACCTGGTGGACACCCCCGACTTCGTGTTTCCCCGGGACGCCAGAATCCCGGCGAGCGGAACGCTGCTAATCCGGTCCGGAGAGCCGACCGCCATCGAGCCGGCCAGCGCCAACCTGCTCTACACCGGCAAGGACCGGATCTTCGATGCCGACGACCGGATGGAGCTGGCCGGCCTGAACAAGGCTCCCGTCGCCTGCCGGCGCACCACCGGTGCGGCGTGCGCCGTCCGCGTGGACAAGGCTGTCCCCACGCAACCGCTGGGTGTCTCGGCGCGGGCCCGGCCGCGGGAAGCCTCGGTGGACGTTTCCTGGGGGCTTCCGCTCTCCAGTGGCGGGACGCCGATCACCGGGTATACCGCAACGGCCTTCACCGTCTCCCTCGGCGGCTCTCCGGTCAGCTCATGCAGCACCGACGGGTCGGCCCGCGCATGCAGCCTGCCAGCACAGCCGGGGACGCCGCACTACATCGAGGTCGTGGCTCACAACGCCGTCGGAACCTCCGCGCCCTCTGCGCCACGTCAGCTGGCCACGCCGCGCACGGTCCCCAGCGCACCAGGATCCGTGCAGGCCGCTAGCTTCCCGGGTGCGGCGCACGTGACGTGGGAGGCGTCGGCCGCCAACGGATCGGCGATCACCTCGTACACGGCGGCGGCGTACACCGCCCCGACTGGCGGCGAGTCGGTGGCCAGCTGCACCACGGCCGGGGATGGCCGGGGCTGCACGATGACCGGTCTGTCCCAGTCGCGCGCCCACTACGTAGAGGTGACGGCAACCAACGGACTCGGCACGGGCGCACCGAGCAGCCCCCGGATGGAGGCTGGCGCCCAGGGCGGGCCGTCGGCGTTGAGCACGTACTCCAAGCGCCGGGTGACGGTCCGCTGGGACGATCCGGGCGCAAGCGCCGCCTGGATCACCGGGTACTCCGCGAAGGTCTACAAGAAGGCCAAGGGCGGGAAGAAGATCGGCGCGTGCACTGCTGGCCCGGACAAGACCAAGTGCCGGACCGGCAAGCTGAAGAAGCGCAAGAAGTACTACATCAAGCTCACTACGAACACAAGCCTCGGCCGCTTCACGCTGGCCAAGCGCATCAAGACCGGGCCGCCGAGGAAGGCCTCGGCGCCCAAGATCGCGACCGCCACCCGGACCGATCGCACGGCGCTCGTGGGCTGGACCCCGCCGAAGTTCACCGGGTACCTGCCCCTGAAGCGCTACAACGTCCGGATCTACAAGACCGCCAAGAGCAAGAAGGTCCAGGCCAAGTGCTACCGGGCTGCCAGCAAGGACACCTGCACGATGAAGGTGCCCAAGAAGCGCAAGTACTACTCGGCGGTCCGGGTGAAGAACGCCAAGGGCTGGTCGAAGTGGTCCAAGCGGGTGAAGCTTGCGGTCGGGTAGCCGGCAGCGGGGTGGTGGGGACGGCCCTCAGGCTTCTGGGGGGCATCCCGCCCAGAGCCTGGTCGCCGTCAAGGTGGACTTCGATGGTGCGCTCCACCGGGCCTGTGCTCGCTGAAGCGCATGACACCGCAGAGCAATGGCTAGGAGAGGGTGGAGCGTGTGGGGTACGGGCGAATGAGGGCAGGGGTGGCCGCGGGGATCTCCGCGGTGCTGATGGCATCGTTGACGCAGGGAGCAGCGCAGGCGGTGCCAACCTGGACCGTGCCGGGGCCTGAGTTGGAACAGGCCTGGGAGGCCGGCACTGCCGGCACGGTCTACGACGGCGACACCCTGCTGGTGGGCATCACGTCGTCGAGTTCGGCGTACAGGGGCACCCAGAAGGTGCGCACGATCGGCATCAACGCCCCCGAGGTCGCCCACGACTCGCAGCCCGAGCAGTGCGGGGCGGCGCAGGCCAAGACGGCTCTGCGCTCGCTCGCACCGAAGGGGACCCCCCTGCAGCTGCGGGCGCTGTTCGACACGTCCTACGACGACAAGCGTGATCGCGTGGTGCGCTCGATCTACGCCCAGGACAGTGAGGGCAACTGGTTCGACACCTCGCGACAGCTGGTCAGCGATGGGCGCGCCCTGTGGTTCCCGCACAAGCCAACCATTGCCGACAACCCCGAATGGGCCCACAACCTCGAGTACCGCGTCCTGGCCGATGATGCGAAGGCCGGGGGCCGCGGACTCTGGTCCGCCGGGTACTGCGGGTCCTCGCCGTCGGCGAACCTTCGCATGTCGGTGTCCTGGGACCAGTCGGTCGACGGACACGAGAAGGTCTTCATCTTCAACGACGCATCGAGCGCGATCTCGCTGGCGCGCTGGACCGTGCGTGACTCCGCACTCAACCTCTACCGGTTCCCCGGGAATGCCTCCGTCCCGGCGCGGGGCAGCATCGAGGTCCGGTTCAGGAACGGGGTGAACGACCCAGCCGCCGGGATCTACTACACGGGCGACAAGAACTGGTTCGACAACCTGCCGGCGGACAACCCGCACTTTGCCGGCGACTCCGTGTACCTCATGGACAACGCGGGCAGCTACCAGACCGGCAACATGCGTGCCTGGTTCCCCTACCCCTGCAACCCTGATCAGTGCGGCGACCCACTGGTGGGTGCCCTCACCGTTGGCAAGCCGACGATCGACAACGGGGAGGTGCCGCCCAGCGCTCCCCGGCAGGTCGACGTGGACAGCGGGACCGACGGATCACTGGATGTCACGTGGCAGGAGCCGACGTCCGTCGGCGACGGGGAGGGCATCACCGGCTACCGCATCGTTGCCACACCCGTGGGCGGGGACGCGCTTCCCCCGAAGGACGTGGGCAAGTCCAAGCTGTCGACCAACCTTGACGGTCTCACCGCGGGAACCGCGTACACAGTCACTGTGGCCGCCCGCAACGCGGAGGGCTGGTCGGAAGCCTCAGCGCACACTGGTCCGGTGACGGCGTTCACCGCGCCCGAGCCACCTGAGGTGGCCGCGGTGACCCCCGTACCGGGCGCGCTCTGGGTGAGCTGGGACGCCCCGGCCGACAACGGAGCCACGATCACCAGCTATAGAGCTACCGCGACCTCCGGCGAAGGTGATTCCCCCCCATGCACCACGACCGGTACCGAGCTGTCATGTGTGCTCTCTGACCTGAGCAGCGCAGAGGAGTACTCGGTCGTGGTGACCGCTACGAACAGTGCAGGCACGTCAGCAGACTCCGATCCCTCAGAAGCGGTCCAGCCACTGGACTCGAGTTCAACGGAGCCCACACCTGCGCCGATCACCGTCACCCCGGTCGAAGACAACCGCTCATACACAGCCACGGGAGTCCCGACGCCCACACCGCCCGCGTGGACACCGACGGAACGTGAGACCGTAACGATCCGCAACACCTCGGGCGCCAAGGCCGACCTCACCGGATACGGGCTGTGGAACAAGGATCCGCGCGTCGGGACCAACGGCACGATCGACACCCCCGATCTTGTGTTCCCCAGGGGGACCACCGTCCCGGCCGGTGGGACGCTGCGCGTCCGCTCCGGCGATCCGACGGAGAGCGAGACCAGCAGCGCGACGGTGCACTACACGGGCAGGGCGCCGCTGTTCGACCCGGCCGGCGACCTCGCCGAACTGTCGAACATGAACAAGGCGATGGTCGACTGTGCGGCCTGGGGTGGGGTGACCTGCCGAGGCCAGCGGCCATCCTCGATCTCCACACCGCCGGTCGGTATCACGGCTCGGATCAGCGGGAGGAACCTGACGGTCAACTGGGGCGCCCCGATCTCCCGAGGCGGCAAGGCGATCACCGGCTACTCCGCGACGGCCTTCGACGCGCCCAACGGCGGGAACCCGATCGGGAGCTGCAGCACCGGCGGGAATGCCCGCTCGTGCTCCATCGGCGGACTCGCGACAGGCGGCACGTTCTACGCGGAGGTTGTCGCCCGAAACGCCGTGGGGGTATCGGCCCCGTCCGCGCCGAGGGTGCAGGGCAGGCCGCGTACCGCGCCCGCAGCCCCCGGCGCAGTCTCTGTGTCCGGCGGGTCAGGCAGCGTGAACGTCGCGTGGTCCGCGGCCGCACCGAACGGCGCCGCGGTGACGTCCTACACGGCCTCGGCCTACACCACTGCCACCGGCGGTAGCCCGTCGTCCCAGTGCAGCACGACCGGAGCCCTGGCGTGCACGCTCCCCGGCCTGAAGCAGGGCACGCCGTACTTCGTCGACGTGACCGCGACGAACCGCGTGGGCACAGGTGCTGCGAGCAGCCCGCGGGCCTCGTCGACACCCGAGGGGGCGCCCGCCGCCCTGAGCACCTACTCCAAGCGCAAGGTGACGGTGCGCTGGGACGCCCCGGCACCCGGGCCGTCGGCGATCACCGGCTACTCAGCGAAGGTGTACGCCAAGAAGTCGGGTGGCAAGAAGCTGGGCAGCTGTACGGCGCCGGCCGGCGCCACCAAGTGCCGCACGAAGAAGCTGAAGAGGAAGATCAAGAGCAAGTACTACATCGCGCTCACGACCAAGGCTGGCGTGGGCTCCTTCACCGTCAACCCGCGGATCGTGACGGGGCCACCCAAGAAGGCCTCCAAGCCGAAGGGCACCAGTGCCACGAGCTCAAGTCGACGCGTGGCCATCTCATGGTCGCCGCCCAGATTCACCGGGTACACCTGGCTGACGAAGTCCCGGGCACGCCTCTTCACGAAGAAGAAGAGGGGGAAGGTCGCGGCCACCTGCTACACAGGGCCCAACAACCTGACCTGCACCACGAAGAAGGTCAAGAAGCGCAAGTACTACGCGGCAGCGCAGGTGAAGAACAAGAAGGGCTGGTCCAAGTGGTCCACGCGGGTGAAGGTCGTCGTCCGCTGAGCTGACCGGTTGTTGCGATCGCGCTGGGGGCCACAGCCTCCAGCGCGATCGCTTCTTCCGGACCACAACCCAAGGCGCGCCGTTGTTGGCAGGCCAACGGTGGTCCTGTGCCGGTCGCACCGGCCGATCGGGCGGGGTGTCGTCGGGGCCGAGCGGAGTGATCGCCCACATCTTCAGGTCAACCTGACGGCGATGTGCCCAACACAGCAGGACCAGGTTGTCGGCATCGGGTCACGTGCCAGCCATGATCACGTCCGTCCGCTGAGCCGAGAGACCCCCGACTTCCCCTCCAAGCCTCGGGCACAAGCGGCCGGGCGTCGTGTGAGCCGGCATCGGTTGCGTGTCAGTTGTGGGTCCTGACGTTGTCGCCTGCCCATCCCAACCAACAGCGCGCGCTTCATGACCCGCCACCCCGTCCCATATCCAGTTGACTCCGTCTCGACGCTATCCGGGGCAACTCGGAAACCGGAAGGGCCGAACGACCTTCCGACTGGAGTGTCAGACCAGCGGTTCGGTGAGGGGCGCTCTGACCCTCAGGTTCGCCAGCGCTGTCGGGGTGTGACACGGATGACCCACGGAGCCCCGTTGTTGGCTCGCCAGGGGGTGCCGGGAGATGCTGTGGGGCGGGGTCGGTCGGATGGTGGATCCGTAGGGTGAGCAGGTTCGATGCTCCACATCCTCAGGTCAACCTGACGGTGATGTGCCCAACACAGGAGGACGAGGTTGGGCACGTCCGTGTCACCGCCGGTGGCCCAATCAACCACATGATGGGTCTGACACGCCTCGGCTGGGATTCCACAGCCCGGGATGATGCAGCCGCGATCCCGAGCGGCCAACGCCCGCCGCTGGGCGGCTGACGCCGTCCGTTCAGTGCGACCCACCGCCAGCGGCTGGCGTGTCCCGAGGAGAGCCGTTGCCAGCGCAGCAATGCGGATTCCCGAAGCGGGGCTGCCGGCACTCGCCGGATCGGACGACCTCGACGATCCCGGCGGCACCGGGCTCGAACGCCCGACAGCTCCCACGACGACCGGTGTCACCAACGCGTCGCAGGAGGTGAACCTGCGCTCGGCCTCGGTGAGCGAGTGACCGCGGGAGGTGGTCCAGACCTCGTCAGCGCCGGCCTGATCGACAGTGACGGTCAGGGTCACCGGCAGACCGCCGCGGCTGGGTAGCCGGCCAGCGGCATGCGCGGCATTCACGAGAGCGACAAGACCGTCGGCGCGGCGGGCTGCCGCGGGCACGTGATCGGCTTCGGTGCGCAGTCTCTCCGCGAAAGCATCGATGGCCGCCATGACGACCTCCCCCTCGACCCGGGGCAGGCTCCCGGACAGGATCACGGAATCCGACGTCAGGGCGAAGGACAGCGATCTGGACTCATGAGCAGCAGACTCGTCCGGCACCGGATCCTCTGGAGGGTGCAGCACCCGGATCACCCGCCCGACGAACGCGGCCACGGCCTGCGGGGAGAGTTGCCCCCACAGAGGGGACAGCTGCTCCACGACGGCCGCCATCTCGTCGACAGCGAGGTGATCCTGAGCCCGGACGAGGGCGTGGACGTGCTCACTGGTGATGACGCCAGCAGCCCAGAACTCGCCCACCAGAGGATGCACGTCGATGAAGGATCCGGCCCGAGCCAGCCGTCTGGCCCAGGCAGCGGACCACCCCCGAGCGAGGGCCATCGCCCCGTCCCCCACGAGCGGGAGGCTGCCGGCCCGGGCCGCGGCGGCCATCCTCCGAGCAAGGTCGTACTCCACCTGGGCCACCAATGAGCACAGGATCTCGACCTCGGCAGCCGGCCGTTCCCCGGCAACAAGACCCATCGGGGGGAGCTCGGACTGCACCATCTCTGCCACCTGCTTGCGAGTCTGGGCAACCGCTGCCGAGGCAACCGCCGCCGCGGCAGCGGCCCGTACATCGGTGACCAGAACTCGCTCATCGACGCCCACGGTTCCCAAGGCAATCCCCCCCAATTCGAACTCTTGTTCGAATTCTATCCCGAGTGGCTGACATGGCGACGGGCCCTGAGCAGATCTGTGGACAGGGCGGACCCGGGCCTGCGTCAGACGACTGGAGGCCGGCCCGCCTTCGCCAGCGCCCGCACGGTCGACCAGCGCATCGGGCGCCGTTGGCCCGGGTCCATCCGCCACCCCTCGCGGAAGCCGTCCCACCAGGCGCGGCGGGCATCCCGGTCGCGCACCCGCGCCGCGGTGATCGCCGCCCAGGTGCCGGTGTACACCGGCTGGAGGAGCGCGGGCAGGTTCCGGCGGGCGAGCAACACCCGGTTGCGGGCGTTCATGTGCCAGAACTCGGCGTGCCGGCGCGGGTCGATCACCGGGTGGTGGATCACGATGTCGCCCGCGTACCACGGCACATACCCGGCGTCCCAGACCCGCCAGCACAGCTCGATGCCCTCGTGGGCGTAGAAGAACAGCCCGGGCCAGCCGCCGATCTCGTCGAAGAGCGGCCTGCGGATCGCCACAGCACCCTCCCACAAGGAGGTCGCCGGGCTCGGCTCGGCGGGGTCACCGGTGCGCAGCCGCGGCACCCACCGACCGGGCGCCGGGCGTCCTGTCGGGTCCTGAACCTGCGGCTGGATCAGGCCCACATCCGGCCGGTCTGCCAGCAGCGCGGCGAATCGGGCCAGGGTGTCCGGGCTGGCCAGTGACGCATCGTCGTCGAGGAAGAACAGCAGCTCGCCGGAGACCTCGGGCACGCCGGCGTTGCGCCCCGCGGGGATGCCGACGTTCTCGGGCAGGCCGTGGGCACGAACCCCGTCGGGGAGGCCCACCGGCACCCACCCGTTGCCGACCACGACGATGTCGGTCGTCACTCCCTGCTGAGCGAGCACGGAGTCCAGCGCTCGGCGCAGGTCGTCCGGTCGCTGACCCATCGTGAGGACGACAACACCGAAATGCGCTCCAGCCGACCCACTCATGCCTGGCTCCGCAGCTTCGTCGAGGACAGGATCGCCAGAACGTGCCCGACGACGGTGAGCGCGGCGAGCCCGACCATGACCAGAAGCAGGGCCCGCGTGACGGTCAGGCCCCCGGCCACGGCGTCGCCGACTGCGGCGACGAAGGCCAGGATGGTCATCTCCACCGAATGGAAGATCCGGTTGAACGGGAAGTACCGGACCAGGCGCCGCACCCGCGCAAGTGCTGAGCTGGTCGGCGTCCCCACCCCGGCAGTGTCCTCGAGCCGCGGGAGGCCGGCGAACGCTCGCGACACGTGGACCATGTCGTTGAGCGCCTTGTTGAAGATGACCAGCACGGCCAGGATCGCCCCGGCATACGCGTAGCCCCCGGGCTGCGACCAGGAGAAGTCCGAGCCCGCGGCGCGGATTCCCAGGCAGACCGGGATGATCGACTCAGCGGTGTAGTGCCCCACCTTGTCCAGGAAGGTGCCCGCCGGCGAGAACGTCCCGCGCCAGCGGGCGACCTCACCGTCGGAGCAGTCCCAGAGCATCTGCATCTGGCCGAGCAGCAGGGCCAGGAAGGCACCCGGTATCCCCGGGATGAGCAGCGCCAGACCCGCCGACGCCCCGGTGATGATCATGAACCAGGTGACCGTGTTGGCCGAGACGCCCGTGGGCAGCAGGATCCGGGTCAGGTACGGCGAGATCCCGCGCAGGTAGACATCGGCGACCCAGTGCTCGGAGTTGCGCCGACCCCGGACCGCTGGTGGTTGACTGACGCTGCGCAGCTCGGCGATGGTCGGGTGCTCCGGTCGCTCCGGTCGCTCCGGTCGCTCCGGTCGCGGCTCGGAGTCGGGCAGGTCAGGCATGGGCCACATCATTGCGCGTCATCGACCGAACCCACTGCACGGACCCGACCACCACGAACAGCAGGCCCAACGCCAGGCTGCCCCAGGACAGGATTCCGGCCAGCGCCGAGGCGCCCAGGGCCGCGGCGGCCAGCACGAGGATCGTCCGGCCGTCCCAGCCGAGACCGGCCACCACCAGCCACCGTGGCGGCGAGGAGCCACCGAGCGCCCGGTACAGGGTGTCGTAGTGGTGGAACGCCACCACGAACACCCACGCGAAGAGCCAGGCGCCATCGGCGGGGATGACCAGCGCGGCGGCCACCCACACCACGCCGAGCTCAACGGCCCGCATGGCTGCGAGCCATGCCCAGCCGAATGCCTCTGCCAGCGGTTCGCGCGGTGCCAGGACGCGGTCCCAGATCGGCTGCCCGAGCGGGCCGAGATCCAGCTGTGGCTCCAGCAGCCAGGACCCGCTCCGGTCCGGCGGTTGGTGCCAGCCCCGGGAGCGCAGGATCCTGCCGGTCGTGGTGTAGGCCAGTGCGATCAGCCCGAGGAGCAGCATGAGGCTCAGCGTCCACCGGGGGCCGATGGTGATCGCACCCAATGAGAGCACGAGCCAGCGCTCGCCGATCGGCATGTGCAGGACCTTCTTGCCCCAGCGCACCCGGCTGTCGCGGTTGAGCTGGGCCGAGAACTCCAGGGTGGCGCCGGTGCCGAACGTCCCGCCGTCAGCCGGGTCCTCGATCGGCCGGGATGGCACCCAGGACTCACGGATGCGCTGCACCCTCGAGAAGTCGTAGTCCCCGACGTGCCGGACGGTCTGCATGATCATCACCAGCGCGGCGAGGAGCCAGATGTCCGTGCCGGACCGCAACGAGCCAGCAGCCAGGCCTGCGTACGCCGCGTACTCCTTCACACGGTCGGTGGAGGCGTCGATCCAGGCACCGAGGTCGGAGAACGAGCGGGTGAAGCGGGCCACCTCACCGTCGACGCAGTCGATGACCAGCGAGGCCTGCATGAGCAGCGCCCCGCCGAGCAGGCCCCACCAGGACCCCGTCGCGAAGCAGAGGGCGGCGGCCAGGCCGACTGCCAGGGAGATCACGGAGATCTGGTTCGGCGTCAGGCCCAGGCGCAGCGCCAGCGCGGTGACCGGCTTGGAAGCCCGGCGCAGGACGAACGTCGAGTAGAAGCCGTCATCGGGGCGATTGGCCCGTTCGAGCAGGACCCGCGCCTCATCGAGGTCCGCAAGCTCTGCGGTCACCTCAGCGCGCTGAGCAACGGACGCACCCCGCAGCACGGGGCCGACGGACACCACGGCGCCCATCGGCACCTGGGCCCGGACCAGGCTGACGAGACCCACATCGACCGCGTCCCCCGACCAGTCCAGCGCCCGCGCCGCCTCGACTGCGCCGGACAGCGCCTGAGCACCCGCGTCGGCATCACGGGAGTCGATCACGAAGGCACCGACCGAAGCACCGTTCGGCCCCGACACCTCGTGGTGCGCGGACGCGGCGCTGACAATGCGCTTCTGCGCGATCCGGACTGCGGCGACGTCACCGCCCGCACGGTCCCCGGCCGCACGGTCCCCGCCGGACGGTCCCCCCCGGCTCGCGGATCCCATCCCCTGGGAACTGGCCGTCTCCGGGGCCCCGTCCGGGCGGGGCGTGACCATCGGTGCGACCGGCACGACGAGCGCGCCCGAGCGCACCGCCGGATCGTCGACGAGCTGGCCGAGGGAGGCCTCGGCGACGATGAGGTCACCGTCGACGATCATGGTGCGCCCGGCGATCCCGTGCGCCATGGCCGCCAGCTGATCGGCACAGTCACCCTCGGCCAGGACGACGACGTCGCGCACTCCCAGCCGCGCAAGCCGGCGTTCCAGATCGGCCACGGCGTCCGGACCCGATGCCCCCGGGCGGACGAGCGCCCTCACGCCTCAGGCTCGCGCAGTCCGGGCGGCGAGGTCAGGAAGCCGATCCCCCAGGCACCGTGCATGCTGGCGTAGACAAGTGGGAGCCGAGCGTGCGCAGCGGGGGGCAGCCCGCGCCCGGTGACGGCGGCCCCGGCGGTGATCAGCGCCAGGTAGCCCAGTGGTGCCAGCCAGCCGACCTTCAGTGCGCGCGGGCCCACGGTCGAGCCGACGAGCCCCGCGGCGGCGCCGGCAAGCACCCCCACGACGGCCGCGGGCGGAGCGAAGTAGCGCAGGGCAGAGGCGCGGGATGCGGTCTCCGGATGTCGGCGCATGACCTCGCGGCGCCAACGGCCGTAGTGGAAGTACTGGCTGGCCAAGGATGTCGCGTCAGGGCGCGGGCGGTAGCTCACGACGAGATGGGGGTTGAACCAGACCCGACCGCCAGCGGCACGGATCCGGTGGTTCATCTCCCAGTCCTGAGCACGTAGGAACGACTCGTCGTAGCCGCCGACACGCGTCAGCGCGGACTTGCGGAAGCAGCCGAGGTAGACGGTCTCGGCCTCGCCCTCGCCACCTCCGACATGGAACGGGGCCGCCCCCACGCCCATCGGGGAGGTCATGGCTCGGGCCACCGCCTGCTCGAAGGGCGTGTCGCCCTCGGCCAGCATGATCCCGCCCACATTGTCAGCGCCGGTGCGCCCCAGCGTCTCGACCGCCGTGGAGACGTAGTCCTCGGGCAGGATCGCATGTCCGTCGACGCGGATCACGACCTCGTAGCGCGAGGCCTCGATCGCAGCGTTCAGGCCGGAAGGCGTGCGGCCGCTCGGATTGGGGACGAGCACGATCCGCTCATCGATCGCCGAGAGCCGCCGGGCCACCTCGTCGGTGCGATCGGTCGACGGACCCAGCGCCAGCACGATCTCCAGGGGGCCCGACCAGTCCTGGGTGAGGATCCCGGTGACCGCATGGCTCAGGTGCCGCTGCTCATTGAGCACGGGCATGATCACGGAGACACCATCCGGCCACGGCGCGGCAACGGGTTCGGCCATGCCCGCGACGGTATCGGAGCCTAGGCCCCGAGGCGAGGCCCGGGTGGGGGTGGTGCACCGTGGCGAACCCCGGTGCACGGTGGCGCAACCCGGCGCCCAGCGGCACCCGGCTCCGATGTCAGGGCCCCGGCGTACGGTCTCTCGCGCTGGCCGATCGGATGTGGCCGCTGGGCTGGGGAGGAGTGCCATGACCGCTGGGGTGACGAGTCTGGACCTCCCCCTGGCCACCACGTTCCCGTGCCGGACCTCGGACGGCGCCCGGGCGGTGCGCCACCCGGTGGTGATCGAGGCCGACTGGACGGTCCTGACCGGTCACGATGCCGAGCTCGAGCGGATCGCCGCGGCTCTCGGCGGCGGGGTGTCCTGCATCGCCGAGTTGCGCGCCGTCCTGCCCGGGTTCCGGATGTGGCGGGACCGAGCGCTGCGCCGGTCCGGTCCGGTGCTGCGTTCGACCGATCGCGGGACGACCTGGTTCAGCACTGACGGGACCCTCCCATGCTGCCCGGCCGGCGGCTTCGCCGATCCCCGCGAGGCGGCTGGCCACTGCCGGGGCGTGCCCCACGTTGCCACCGCCGCGGGATGCCCGCGGCGCGAGCTTCGTGCCCTGGTGGCCGGGCTCGGCCCGGCCGGTGATCCGAAACCACCGGGGGGCGCAGGTCGCGACGTCGAGCTCGACGAGGCGTGGGTCGCCGGCCTGGACCCCTCATGGGTGGCCGTGACCCGCCGTGCGCTGGTTGCTGCGGGTCTCGGCGCCCCCGGTCTTGACCTCCTGCTCGCCCTGGCGCACAGCGGAGCGCCGACGTCGTGGCTGGCCACCACGGCCGCGGCCACCACGGACCCGGACGTCGTCCTCTGGGCCGCGTGGACCGGCACGGAGCTGGACCTGGACGACCCGCATGCCCGGGCCCGATGGATCGCCACGGGCACCCGGCGGGTCGACATCGTGGCCCTGTCCGAGGCCGGCTACTCCCCGCAGGCAGCGCAGGCGGTCGCCCGGGAGTGGGGGATCTCCGTGCCCGGGGCCGCCCAGCTTCTCGCCCGCTGGGTCGCCGCGGGCTACCGACCGACCCCCGAGCAGCTGGCCTGGGTGGCCGAGGAGGGGGTGGGCTTCCCGCCGGGGCCGCCAGCATCGTCGGCAGTCGAGCGGGTCGCCCGCATGCTGAGTCGCCGACGGCCGGGAGCCACCCAGCTGACCCAACTGGCCGTGGCCGTCGCACGGTGCGGCACCGTGCCGGACACCGTCGCCGCGCTGCGGTCGGGCGATGTCAGAGCCCCGCCCTAACGTCATGCCAGGTGAAGGGAGCAGCCGATGGCCAGGGATCGGATCGGGTACGAGCAGGTGCTGCGGGCGTTGGGCGTCTGCGTGGCGACGAGGATCCCCTTCCTGCTCTGGGGTGAGCCGGGGGCCGGGAAGACCGCCGTTGTTGAGTCCGCCACGGATTCCGGGTGGCACGTCGAGACGCTGATCTGCTCGCACTACGAACCCAGCGACTTCGCCGGGCTGCCGGTCGTGAACGCCGGCCGGGTCGACCTCGCCCCCCCGCAGTGGGCGGTCCGGGTCGCCGAGGTCCCCGGGCCGTCCGTGGTGTTCTTCGACGAGTGGACGACGGCGTCCCCCGCCGTCCAGGCGGCCGCCCTTCGTCCCCTGACCCACGGGGAGGTCGGTGCCCTCCGGCTTCCGCAGCGAGTCTCATTCGGCGCGGCAGCGAATCCCGCCGACGTTGCAGCCTCCGGCTGGGAGCTCGCTGCACCGACCGCCAACCGGTTCGTCCACATCGACTGGAACCTCCCGGTGGAGGTGTTCACCGAGTCGCTGGTCACAGGGCAATGGCCACAGATCACCGTGCCGGCCTTGGACGCCGGCTACCCAGCCCGGGTCGCCGCCGCACGGGCGAAGGTCGCGGCATTCCTGGGCGTGCGTTCCGGGCAGCTGTCGGCCATCCCGAAGGATGCCGCCTCCCGGGGCCGGGCCTTCCCAACTCCCCGCACCTGGGACTACACGGCACGCCTCCTTGCCGCCGCCGACCCTGCCGACGCCGAGGCGGTACGGCTGCTGGTCCACGGGGCGGTCGGGGCGCCCACCGGCCACGAGTTCCTGTCATGGCTGTCCGCCCTCGACCTGCCAGAACCGGAGTCCCTGCTCGCCGATCCCGGAGGCGACCAGCTCACGGGTCTGCGCGCGGATCGGGTGCACGTGGCGCTGCAGGGGGTGCTGGCCGCGGTGGCCAGCCGCACGACCTGCGCCCGCTGGGAGGCCGGCGTGGGCGTCTGCGTCCGGGCGGCTGAGGTCTCCGGGGTCGACCCCGCGGTCCCCGTGGTCCGGTCACTGCTGCGCATTCGGCCTGCGCGCGCAGCCCTTCCGCTGGGCCTGACCGCCTTCACTGGGCCTCTGGCCCTGGCCGGGCTGCTGCCCTCATGAGTCTCGATCGCCCGGCGGCCGACGCCCTGGCGGCCGCGAAGCTGTGGCTGACCAGTCCACCCGTCCCCGATGGTTCGGAGACTGGCGACATGCCCTACCTCACGACTGCCGTGTACGCGCTGGTCGCGGTCCCGACCGATCGGGTCACCACGATGGCCACCGACCCGGCGTGGCGGTTGTACGTCAACCCCGCCTGGTTGGGCGAAGCGGCGCGAACGGCCGCCGAGGTGGGAGCCGAGCTCGCCCATCATGTCTGGCACCTGCTTGCCGACCATGCCGGACGAGCCAGCGACATGGGCGTGCGCGGATCAACATCACGGGCATGGCGAGTGGCGGCTGACATCACGGTTCACGAGCTGACGGTCGAGTTGACCGGCCGGGCACCACAGATGGCCCCCGGCACTGCGGGCCCCGCAACCGCTCACCGGGCCCCACCGCGCCCTTCGGGAGGGGTCAGGGCCACTGGCCCCGCTCTCGCCGCCCGAGAGCGCGCGCTGGCCGACCACCACGGCCTGATCGGCGCCGCGGAGCTGGGCCTGGTCGAGGGCCGCGCTGCCGAGGAGTACTACGCGATGCTCACCGGGCTCCCGGCCACCGACGACGACCCGAACCGCGATCCGGCGTGGGTCCCCCGACCACCTGAGCAGACCGACGGCCTGGGCCCGGATCCGGCGCAGGCTACCAACGTCCAACCGCAAGTCCCCCCGGATCCCCTGGGCGGGCATCCCCCCGCTGTCTCGCGGGAAGGCCCTGACCCGTCCTGTGGATCCGGCTGCGACGGCGTGCACCGCAACTACGAGCTCCCCGAGCTGTCGGACGACGGTGGCCTGAGCGCGGTCGCCGCACAGGCGATCCGCAGCACTGTGGCCATTGAGATGAAGTCCAGCCCGGGCCGCGGCGACCTTCCTGGGCAGTGGGGTCGCTGGGTCGCCACGATCCTTGATCCGGTAGTGGACTGGCGCAACACCCTGCACGCGGCCGTCCGCCGCGGCTTGGGTTGGGCCCACGGCCAGTCCGACTACACCTACTCCCGGATCTCGCGGCGCCAGGCTGCCTCGGGCCCCGTGATCCTGCCGGCGCTGCGCCGGCCGGTCCCCCGGGTCGGCGTGGTTGTCGACACGTCAGGGAGCGTGGACGACGGTTTGCTCGCACAGGCGCTCGGCGAGATCGACGGGGTCCTGGCCGCACTGGGCGTCGCCGATCCACAGGTGAACGTCCTGGCCGTGGACGCCGCCGTGCATGCCGTCACCTCCGTGCGCCGCGCAGATGCAGCGCGCCTGGCCGGAGGCGGCGGCACGGACATGGCACTCGGAATCCGGGCAGCGCAGGAGCTGCGGCCCGGCGTGGATGTCATCATCGTGCTGACCGATGGGCACACGGGCTGGCCCGGTCGGCCGGCGGATGTGCCAGTGATAGCCGTCCTGATCGGTCGGGAACGCGCGGACCTGCCACGGACGCCCGAGTGGATCCAGAGGGTCGAATGCGTGCGCTGAGGGGGATGCGGTGCGTGGCGGGGCAGGGCCGGGCGCAACGCGGGGCCGGGCGGCGCGCGACGTTGCGCGGTGTTCGGCGGGGCATAGCCGCAGCGCACCAGGAACCCAAGTAGCCTCGCTGAGAACTGGGCGCTTTCGACTGTCAGCCGGAGGTCGGCTGAGCCGCCGAACGCCGAACGCCGAACGCGAAGGGTGCCATGTCCGCCGAAGTGCTCAACGACCAGATCTGGGCGTCGCCGCAGGTCGAACAGGCGTTCCCGGACCGAAGCCGTCGCATGTCGGTCAACGGGGTCATCGCCAAGTCGATGCTGCTGCTCGTGATCGTGATAGCCCTGGCGGCTGTCGGCTGGCACTACGCACCTCAGTTCCTCGACGTGACCAGCAGCCTGTGGTTCCTCGTGGGCTACCTTCTCCTGATCGGCCTGACCTTGATGGTGGTGCGCAACCCAGCGCTGTCCCTGATCGTCGGGTTGGTGTTCGCCATCATCAACGGGCTGTGGATCGGCGCGATCTCGCAGGTCTACGAGGAGGCCTACGACGGCGTCGTGGCTCAGGCTCTGCTCGGAACGGTCGCCGTCACTGCGGCGGTGCTGCTGCTGTTCCTGTTCGTACCGTTCCGCGCCACCTCCAGGTTCGTGAAGATCGTCTTCTCGCTGGCCCTGGGGATCGGCATGTTCTACCTGATCACCTGGGTCTTCTCGTTCTTCGGGCTCAACACGAGCTTCCTCTACGGGACCTCACCGCTGGCCACGTTCTTCAGCCTCTTCTTCATGACGGTTGCTGCGGCGAACCTGGTCGTGGACTTCACCTACGTCGACGCCGGGGTCAAGGCCGGCGCCCCGCGCGGCATGGAGTGGTACTCGGCCGTCGGCATCGTGTCCACCCTCGTGTGGCTCTACATGGAGATCCTTCGCTTCCTGGCAGCGCGAGCCGCCAGGAGCGGCGGTCGGTAGTCGCGGCCGAGGGCAGTGCTCAGGCGGCGGCCAGCACCTTGTCGATCTCCCGTGCCAGGACTGGTTCAGGCTGCGCGCCAACCACCCGCCCCACGGACCTGCCGTCCCTCAACAGCACGAGGGTGGGGATGCTCCGTGCGTCGAAACGGGCGGCTGCAATGGGGCTGTCGTCCACGTTGACCTTGACCACCTTGATCCTGCCTGCGTAGCGGGTGGCCAGCCGCTCGAGGACCGGCGCGACCATGCGGCACGGTCCACACCACGGGGCCCACAGGTCGATGAGGACCAACTGACCCGTGTCCAGGGCACCAGCGAGGTCCGAATCCCCCACGTTGACGACCCACGGCAGCGCCGCGGCGCACGAGGCGCACGCCGGTCGCCCAGTCGCCGAGTCAGGCACCCGGTTCTTCTTTCCACAGTTCGGGCACGCCACCACGCGCGAGCTCATCGCCCACCCCTCCCAGCGGATCCGATCCGCACCAATGGCGGTGTCAGGTCGGGTCGATCTCCACGACGGCGTCCTCGATGATCTCGCCGGCGCCGGTCCCGTCGACCACCGCGATCGTCTCCTCAACCGTGGCCGACCCGTCGGGCGCCACGGACACGATCAGATCGTCAACCAGCTCGTCGCCGGTCTCCGGATCAACCGCCTTCACGATGTCCTCGACCACCTCGCTGCCGTCGGGCGTCTGACCCTGCCGGATCTCCTCCGTGAACTCGATCCCGGAATCCTCGCTCATGGCTCCACCTCTCAGAACGGTCTGCCCCCGGCAAGTCGAGGGGCTCAGCAACCTACCGCCCCACAGGGTCGGACCGCGCGCCGGGAACCCCCACCGCACAGCAAAGACCCTCCACAAAGGGCCAGAACCTCCACGCCGACGGGGAGGCTCTGACCCTTGGCGGAGGGTCTGCGGATCGGGGGTTGGGCAGGCCGACCTCGGGTCGCCCCTACTTCAGGAGCTGACGTGCCATCACCATTCGCTGGATCTGGTTGGTGCCCTCATAGATCTGGGTGATCTTCGCGTCGCGCATGTACCGCTCGACCGGGTTGTCGCGCACGTAGCCAGCTCCGCCGAACACCTGCACGGCGTCGGTGGTGACCTCCATGGCGATGTCCGAGGCGTAGCACTTGGCCGCAGCGCCGAAGAAGGGCAGATCGCTGGCCCCGCGCTCGCTGCGTGCTGCGGCGGCGTAGGTCAGCATCCGAGCCGACTCGACCTTCATGGCCATGTCGGCCAGCAGGAACTGCAGGCCCTGGAAGGTCCCGATGCTCTTGCCGAACTGCTTGCGGTCGCGGGCGTAGGCCACTGCTGCGTCCAGGGCGCCCTGGGCGATCCCGAGCGCCTGCGCCCCGATCGTCACGCGGGTGTGGTCGAGGGTACGCATGGCGGTCTGGAACCCGGTGCCCGGCTCGCCGACGATCCGGTCGGCCGGGATCCAGCAGTCCTCGAAGTAGATCTCGCGGGTGGGGGAGCCATGGATGCCCAGCTTGCGCTCCGGCGTCCCGAGCGAGAACCCGGCGTCGTCGGCATGCACAACGAAGGCTGAGATCCCCCTGGGACCGACGCCCTGTTCCGAGACGGCCATGACGGTGTAGTACTTCGAGATCCCAGCGTTGGTGATCCACGACTTCTGGCCGTTGAGCACCCAGCCGCCATCTCCGGCGGCCGCCCGGCAGGTCATCGACCCAGCATCCGAGCCGGCCTCCCGCTCGGACAGCGCGTAGGAGAACATCGCCGCACCGCTGGCGACCTCGGGCAGGTAGCGACCGAGGAGCTCATCGGAGGCCCCGACGATCAGAGGCATCGTGCCGAGCTTGTTCACCGCAGGGATCAGCGAGCTGGAGGTGCACACCCTTGCGACCTCCTCGATCACCAGGCAGGCCGCGAGCGCGTCTCCGCCCTGCCCTCCGAACTGCTCGGGGATGTGGATGGCGTGGAAGTCGTTGGCGCGCAGGGCCTCATACACGTCCCACGGGAACTCCCCGGTCTCGTCGATCTCGGCTGCTCGCGGGGCGATCTTGTCCTCGGCCAGCTCGCGGACGGCGGCCCGGAGCATCTCGTGCTCCTCGGGCAGTGTGAACGCATCGAAGTCAGGGTTCGGGGTCAGTGCCATGCCCACAAGGCTACGCGCGCGCCCGACGCCGTCCGGAGCCGGGCAGGCCCATCGGGCCGCACCACCGCCCGGGGTCCACGACCCCCGAGGTGCCGGCGCGGGCACTGCGGACAGGGCACTGTCGGCGCCGGATTAGGCTGGCCCGCGTGAACACCCCCCCCAGGATCACCGTCATCGGCACCGGATACCTCGGCGCCACCCACGCCGCGGCCATGGCCGAGTCCGGCTATGACGTCCTGGGCGTGGACGTGGATGCCGGGAAGGTCGCCGCGCTCGCACGAGGGGAGGTTCCGTTCTATGAGCCAGGGCTCTCCGAGCTGATCGAATCCAACGTGGCCGCGGGTCGGCTGCGGTTCACCACGGACTTCGCCGAGGCCGCGGAGTTCGGCGACATCCACTTCATTGCCGTCGGCACGCCGCAGCGCGCCCGGACCAACGCCGCCGACCTCAGTCAGATCGATGCGGCGATCGGCTCGCTGGCCCCCCTTCTGACCCGACCCTGCACGGTGGTCGGCAAGTCCACCGTGCCCGTGGGCACCGCGGAGGACCTCCAGACCCGCCTGCAGTCGCTGGCCCCGGCCGGCGCCGACGTGCACCTGGTCTGGAATCCGGAGTTCCTCCGCGAGGGGTTCGCCGTGGCCGACACGCTGACCCCCGACCGCATCGTGATCGGCCTGGCCGACCCCGCGGGGCCCGGTCAGCCACCGCACGCCGACGAGCAGGTCATTCGCCAGGTCTACGCGCCCATGATCGAGTGGGGCTCCCCGTTCCTCGTCATGGACTACCCCACCTCCGAGCTGGTCAAGGTGGCGGCCAACAGCTTCCTGGCCACCAAGATCTCATTCATCAACGCGATGGCGGAGGTGTGTGAGGCGACCGGCGCGGACGTGACCCTGCTTGCGCAGGCCATCGGCTACGACGATCGGATCGGGCCGAAGTTCCTGCGCGCCGGCGTGGGCTTCGGTGGTGGCTGCCTGCCCAAGGACATCCGCGCGTTCATGGCCCGCGCCGGCGAGCTCGGCGTCTCAGACGCCCTGAGCTTCCTGCGAGACGTGGATGGGATCAACAGCCGTCGCCGTGCCTCCACCGTGGCGCTGGCCCGCGAGCTGGTGGGAGGGCGCTTCGTCGGCAAGCGGATCACCGTGCTGGGCGCCGCGTTCAAGCCTGACTCCGACGACGTTCGCGACTCCCCCGCGCTGGACATCGCTGCGGCGATCTACACGGCCGGCGGTGACGTCGTGGTCCACGACCCGCAGGCGTTGGCCAACGCCGAGGTGGCCTACCCGACGATGGCCTACGCCACGGATATCTCCGAGGCCCTGACCGGCGCCGACCTGGTCCTGGTGCTCACGGAGTGGCGGGACTACACGGATCTGGACCCGGCCAGCGTGGTCTCCCTGCCGGACAACCCGTCGGTCCTCGACGGGCGCAACTGCCTCGACGTCGGACGGTGGCGCGCCGCCGGGTGGACCTATCGCGGGCTGGGCCGGCCGAATGCCTGACCGACCACAGGTCGCAGCGCTGGGGCGGCGCGTGCAGTAGGCAGAGCCCCACGCGGTCAGCGGAGGGGTTGCCCGCCGAACTCCTCGCGCAGTCGTTCGCCCTTGACCTGTGCGGCAGTGCGCAGGCCGGCACGGTAGGCGTCCATATCCGGCCACAGCCGGGGCTCGGCCACGCCGAGGATCCGGACAGCCAGCAGGCCAGCGTTGCGTGCTTGGCCGATCCCGACGGTGGCTACCGGGACCCCCGACGGCATCTGCACGATGGACAGCAGCGAGTCCATGCCATCAAGGGTGCGCAGCGGCACCGGGACGCCGATCACGGGGATGGAGGTCACCGAGGCCAGCATCCCGGGCAGGTGCGCGGCTCCACCTGCCCCGGCGATGATCACCTTCAGCCCACGAGCGGCGGCCGTCCGGCCGTACTCGAACATGTCCTCGGGCATCCGATGGGCGGACACGACGTCGATCTCGTGCGGGACGGCGAAGTCGCGCAGGGCCTGGGCCGCATCGGCCATCACCACCCAGTCCGAATCCGATCCCATGACGACCCCGACCTCGGGAGGCAGGGCACCGTTGTCATTCATCGATCACTCCCGTCAGATAGTCCGCAGCATGATGGGCCCGTGCGAGCAGCGACTCCAGGTCGTCACCGGCGACGGTGACATGCCCGATCTTGCGGCCCGGCCGGACGTCCTTGCCGTACATGTGCACCTTCAGGCCGGGGTCCCGAGCCATCACATGGCGGAAGGCGGAGTACATGTCCGGGTGCTCCCCGCCGAGCACGTTGACCATCACCGTGTACGGGGCGCGCGCCGCGGGCGCGCCCAGGGGGAGGTCGAGCACCGCTCGCAGGTGGTTCTCGAACTGGCTGGTCACGGCCCCCTCGATGGTCCAGTGACCGCTGTTGTGCGGCCGCATCGCCAGTTCGTTGACCAACACCCCCTCGGGGGTGTCGAAGAGCTCGACGGCGAGCATGCCGACCACATCGAGGGCCTCGGCGATCCGCAGCGCCACCTGCTGGGCAGCCAGCGCGTGCTCGTCGGCTAGCCCCGGGCACGGCGCCACCACCTCCGTGCAGATCCCATTGGTCTGCACCGTACGCACGACCGGGTAGACCGCGGCCTGGCCCGATGACGACCGGGCGACCTGGGCAGCGAGCTCACGGGTGAACGGGACGTACTGCTCGACCAGCCACTGCACCCCGGGGGCCAGCGGGTTGCCCGATATGATGGCGGCGGCATCCTCTGGGCCGTCGACGACCCAGACCCCGCGGCCGTCATAGCCACCCCGCGACACCTTGAGGACCACGGGCCAGGCGTTCTCGGCGGCGAAGGACACGACGTCGTCCGGCGTTACGGCGACCGCCCACGCAGGGCACGGCACACCTGCTGCGCTGATCGCGGCACGCATGTGCACCTTGTCCTGAGCGTGGGCCAGGGCGGCCGGACCCGGTCGCACCACCTGACCGGCTTCCACCAGCGAGGCCAGGATCGCCGCGGGTACATGCTCATGATCGAAGGTAACGACACTGCAGCCGCGGGCGAAGTCGGCGACCGCCTGCGGGTCGTCGTGCGCTCCCCACCGGATGTCGCCGCCGCCCCGCGCGGCCGACTCAGCAGGACCCGCAGCCAGGACCCGAAGCCCAACACCGAGCGCCAGGGCGGCCTCCTGACTCATCCGAGCCAGCTGCCCACCACCGATCATGCCCACCACTGGGAACCCGTGGGCAGGCGTGGGCCCCCCGCCGGTTCCTGGGTCGACCTGAGGACGCTGAGCCACAGGACAACACTATCGGCGCAGGACGGCACTATCGTGGGCGCGTGGTCGGTCCGGGCGAGTAGGAGAAGCGATGTCGGCAACCCTGCCGGAACAGGTTCCGGCCCCCGATGACCGGGACCTCAGCGCCCTGGCCGCACAGTGGGGGCTGAAGTCAACGTCCGCGCGGCAGTCGCGCAGCAGCTACTTGCGCGAGCTGTGGTCCCGCCGAGACTTCATCGTCGCGCTGGGCAGCGGACGAAAGAGCGTCCAGTACGGCGAGACCTCGCTCGGCCGGTTCTGGTTGGTGCTCAGCCCGATCCTGAACGCGATCGTCTACTACTTCATCTTCGGCATCCTCCTGCAGACCAGCAAAGGGGTGGAGAACTTCGCCGGCTTCCTGATCATTGGCGTCTTCACCTTCACCTACACCCAGCGGGTCGTGATGGGCGGGACGAAGGCAATCGCCAACAACCGCGCCATCATCAGTGCCATCCACTTCCCTCGTGTGGTGATGCCCCTGGCCGTGATCGTCCAGGAGATCCAGCAGCAGTTCGTCTCCATCGGCATCCTCGCAGTCATCGTCCTGCTGACCGGTGAACCGTTGACCTGGCTCTGGCTGGGGGTGATCCCGATCCTCGTGCTGCAGACGCTCTTCAACGTGGGCCTGTGCATGATGGTGGCGCGGTGGACTGCGGCCAGTCGGGACGTCGCACAGCTCATCCCCTTCCTGATGCACACCTGGCGCTACTTGTCCGGCGTCATGTTCAGCATTGCCGTGTTCACAGCCGATCTCGCACCCTGGGTGGAGAAGGTCATGTACCTGAACCCGATGACCGGGTACATCGAGTTGATGCGTGACTGCCTGATGACCAGCTACGACGCCCCCTCGTACCTCTGGCCGCTCGCAGCCATGTGGGCCGTGGTCTTCCTCGTGGTTGGCTTCGTCGTGTTCTACCGCGCCGAGGAGTCCTACTCCCGTGGCTGAGGATCCCGAGGACCCGGCCTCGGAGGCACAGGCACCCGCAGCGGCACCCACAGTGATCTGTGACGACCTCCACGTCGTCTACCGGGTCCTGGGACGACGACGGGCCACGCCCGGGGCACCGCCCCCGCGCCGACGCCTCCGGGGCCGGAACAAGAACCTTGTGACCAAGAAGGTCCATGCCGTTCGCGGAGTCTCGATGGTGGCCTGGGAGGGGGACGCGATCGGCTTGATCGGCCGGAACGGGTCCGGCAAGTCCACGCTGCTGCGGGCCATCGCCGGGCTGCTCCCGGCTGAGGAGGGCCACGTCTTCACGGCCGGCAGGCCGACCCTGCTGGGAGTCAACGCCGCTCTGATGCGCGACCTGCCCGGCGAGGACAACATCCTGCTGGGCGGCATGGCCATGGGCCTGACCCGCGAGGAGGCTCAGGCGCGCCGCGACTGGATCGTGGAGTTCGCCGACCTCGGGGAGTTCATCAGCCTCCCCATGCGCGCCTACTCCTCAGGGATGGCCGCTCGACTCCGCTTCGCGATTGCGGCCTCCACGAGCCACGAGATCCTGATGATCGACGAGGCGCTGGCCACTGGGGATGCCGAGTTCAGGCGCCGCAGCGAGAAGCGGATCATGGAGCTGCGCAAGGAGGCTGGAACGGTATTCCTCGTCTCCCACTCCCTCGGCGTGGTCCGGATGACCTGCAACCGCGCGATCTGGCTGGAGAAGGGCAAAGTCGTCATGGACGGCGAGGCCAACGAGGTCGTCGACGCCTACGAGTCGATGTACGACCCAGAGCAGGAGGCCGTGGAACGCAGGCAGCGAAGGGCCAAGCGGCGCCGCCAACGCAGCGGGTTGACCAAGGCCGAGCGCCAGGCAGCCCGAGCTGCCGAGGCCGAGCGCCGGGTCGCCACTGCCGGCACCGAGATCGACCCGCCCGCACCGGCACTGGGACCTGCAGCGCCGGACGACAACGGCCCGGCCACCGATCCCCCGGGCCCAGAGCGGCCCAGTTGACCGTGCTGGTCACTCGGTTCGCCCCAACCCCCAGCGGGTACCTGCACGCGGGCAACGTCGTGAACCTGGTCCTGACCCACTGGCTGGTGCGGAGCTGCGGGGGACGCCTGCTGCTGCGGATCGATGACTTCGACGTGGCCCGCACCCGCGAGGCCTACCTCACCGATGTGTTCCGGACCCTCGACTGGTTGGAGATTCCCGTCGACGACGGCCCCTCAGGTCCGCAGGACTTCCATGCCAGGTGGTCGATGACCCGGCAGCTGGACCGGTTCGTGGCAGCCCGCGACCAGCTGATGGCCAGCAGCACCGATCAGGTGTTCGTGTGCGCCTGCTCGCGGCCGGAGCTGGGACCCGGGAGGCGGTGCGCGGCAGGGTGCCGGGAGCAGGTCCTCCCGCTGGAGTCCGGGCGCTCAGCGCTGCGGATCTCGATCCCGGCGGGGGCTGCCAGGGGCCTGCCACTGCCACCCGGGGATCACGTGCTCTGGCGTCGTGACGGACTTCCCGCCTACCAGCTCGGGTCCGTCGTGGCCGACGAAGGCCTCGGCGTCACAACGATCGTGCGCGGGGTCGACCTGCTGGAGTCCTCCGCACTGCAGGTGCACCTTGCCGCCACCCTGCCGGCCCCGGGCGTCGAGACGGCCGACGTGCGCCACCACGGCCTTGTGACCTCTGCTGGGGGCGCCAAGCTCAGCAAGAGCGCCGGGGCGCAGGCGCACCCCCTGGAACACACAACGGCGCTGCGCGACCAGGTGCTCGCGCACGCCGAGAAACTCGGGCCCTCGATCGGGATCACTCGACCCTGAGACCGGTGGTCAGCTGGTGCGGTTGACTGAGATCGTGAACGCCGCGCGGAAGATGCCCCCGCGGGGCACGACCTCCATCGGGTCCTGGCCGGAGAACGGGTCGCTGGCCGCCGTCATCGGTTCGAGGCAGATGTGGTCACGATGGGGTGGGCCGTAGAGGATCGCCCAGTCGTAGCCCAGGTCGAACCGGATCGACATCCGTCGGCCGTTGCCCTGGATGTAGGCGGTGGTCCCGTTCGCGACGTCGGCGTAGAGATCGTCCAGCGGGCGGTCGCCGAGCTTCCCGACGATGGGCTCGACGACCTCGCGGGTCCCGGTGGGGAGCTTGGTCGAGTCCAATGGGCACCGGTGGGTGAACGGGATGTAGACGTCCCACTCGCTGCGTTCGAGACCGGGGATCGACAGGTACGGGTGCCAGCCGAACGCGATCGGGACCTCGTCCTGACCGGTGGCGATGATCGCGGTGCTGAACGTCAATGAGGTGGCACGCAGCGTCACCTTCAACTCGATGTGGTGCTCGAACGGGAAGGCTGCGAAGTCGATCCGCTTCTGGTCGAACACCAGCCGGGCCATGATCCACGCTTCCTCGGACGAGGCACCGACCTCCATGATGTCCCAGTCGCTGCTGCCGCGCAGCAAGCCATGGATGGGCTGGCCGTAGGGGTCGAAGCGCAGGTTCGGGGTCTCGGGGTTCACGTCGATGCGCCGGACTCCACCGCCCTCATGGACGACCGCGTAGGCCATCTTGCCCAGTCGGTTCGCCCACGGTGCCAGAATCGGCACGCCGAAGGTCCGACCGGTCTCGAGATAGCCCGCGAGGCCATAGCGCTGGCCCAGCATCTCCTCGCCATCGTGGGTCATGGAGGAGCACACCATGCCCGCCTTCGGCACGAACGTCGCCGTGACGTTGGCCGGCGAGTGCAGCGTGACGATCTCCAGGTCGGGGAAGTCGGGGTGCGGTCCTTGGGTGATCTCGTACACGTCCGGCAGCCTATTGCCCAACGAGCCTCAACGTGCACCCCGGGCCATCCCACCCATGGCGGACAGGGTCAATCAACCGGTATGCCCAGGTCGCGCGCGATGAGCATCCGTTGGACCTCGGACGTGCCCTCCCCGATCTCGAGGATCTTGGCGTCACGGTAGAAGCGCCCCACGGCCGAGTCGACCATGAACCCGTACCCGCCGTGCACCTGCGTCGCGGCGCGGGCGTTGTCCATCGCCGCCTCGGATGAGTACAGCTTGGCGATGCTCGCCTCGCGGGCGAACGGCTGCCCCGAGCTCATCAACGCCGCTGCCTGCCGCCAGGCCAACCGCGACAGGTGGGCCCGGACCTCCATGTCGGCGATCATGAACTGGATCGCCTGCCGGGTGGAGATCGGTCGCCCGAAGGACTCACGGGTCGCGGCATAGGCCAGCGATTCGTCCACGCACCCCTGGGCCAGCCCCGTAGCGAGAGCGGCGATCGCGACCCGGCCCTCGGCCAGGATGGACAGGAACTGGGCGTAGCCGCGCCCGCGCTCCCCGACGAGGTTGGCCAGCGGCACCCGGACATCGGTGAAGCTCAGCTCATGGGTGTCCGAGGCGTTCCAGCCGACCTTGGCATACCCCGGGGCCACCTCGAAGCCCGGTGTGCCCGAGGGGACGATGACCGCCGAGATCTCGGGCCGCCCGTCGGGCCGCGTGCCGGTCAGGGCAGTCACCGTCACCAGCCCGGTGATCTCGGTGCCCGAGTTGGTGATGAAGGACTTGGACCCGTTGATGACCCACTCGTCGCCGTCGGCCACCGCTGTGGTGCGCACGCTGCCGGCATCCGAGCCGCTGCCCGACTCGGTCAGGCCGAAGGCGCCCAGCATCTCCCCGGTGGCCATCTTGGGCAGCCAGGCGGCCCGCTGCTCCTCGGTGCCGAAGCGCAGGATCGGCATGGCACCCAGCGACACCCCAGCCTCCAGGGTGATCGCGATCGACGAGTCCACCCGGGCGAGCTCCTCGATCGCAACGCACAGCGCCACGTAGTCCCCACCCATGCCGCCGTACTGCTCGGGAATGGGCAGGCCGAAGAGCCCCATCTCGCCCATCCGGCGCACCAGGGCCAGGGGGAACTCCCCACGGCGGTAGTGGTCGGAGATGACGGGGGCCACTTCGTCGTGGGCGAAACGGGCGACCACTGCACGCAGCTCGTCGTGCTCCGGGGAGAGGGAAAGTGTCATGAGGGTCTCCTGGCGTCTGCGTTCTTCAGTTCCCACCGTAGGCGATGGCAGTGCGACAATTCACAGGTGTGGTCGGGTGTGGCCCGACCCCACTTCGGGTAGAGCCCGCGCATGTCACATGCGCAGGCACCGACGGTGGAGGCGACGATGAGCGGGAAGACGCAGGGCCGCGTCGCCGGTGCTGCTCGCCGCCTCGGCACGGAGGTCGCCAAGTTCGGCACGGTCGGTGCCCTGGCGTTCGTGATCGACGTCGGCCTCTTCAACATCCTGCGTGCTGGGGTCCTGGCCGACAGCCCGCTGACGGCCAAGACGATCAGCGTGGTCGTGGCCACCGGCTTCGCCTATGTCGCCAACCGGAACTGGACCTATCGCGACCGCGCACGCACCGGCTACGGACGTGAGACGGCCCTGTTCTTCGCCACGAACGCCGTCGCACTGCTCATCTCGTGGGCCTGTCTGGCCTTCACCCACTACCTGCTGGGCCTGGACAGCCAGCTGGCGGACAACATCAGCGGCAATGTGATCGCCGTCGGGCTCGGGACGTTGTTCCGATTCTGGGTCTACCGGACGTGGGTCTTCCCCACCGAGGATCCGGCCGGGGTCCCCGAGCCGGACCCGACGCGGACCCCCTGACCAGGACACGCACAGTCAGGCCGGTTCGGGTCGCTCAGCGTCGCGAGTCCGGCGGCGCGAGACGCTCGTGGCCCGGACCAGGCCCATCCCACGCACCGGCCGCGGTGCCAGGTGCCGCAGCACATGGCGGCTGCGGTCGGCCAGATCGTGTTCGGTGGCCGGGTCGATCAGGGTGCTGCCCCGCCGGGCGATCGCCGTCAGCCGGCTCGCCCGATTGACGGTGGCGCCGTAGAAGTCGCCCATCTGGGACACGAGGCGCCCCGTTGCCAGCCCGATCCGCAGTTCCAGCGGCTCCTGCCCCGCGACAGACAGCTCGTGCAGCTCCTCGGCGATGGCCAACGCGTCATCGGCACGTTCGGCGACGAACATCACCTCGTCGCCGAGGGTCTTGACCAGCCGAGCCCCGTGCGCGGCGACGATGTCTGCCGCACCGGTCTCGAACGCCTGGACCATCTGGGCCAGCTCGTCATCGCGCAGCACCCGGGTCAGCCGGGTGAAGCCCGCGATGTCGGCGAAGCCGACGGTCGCCTCCCCCATGCCGGCCGGCCCCTGCGGCTCGTCGCCCACGAAGGCCAGCCCAGCGCCGATGGCGGCCGCCAGATGCCGGCGCCACACGTGCAGCAGCAGCGTCTCAAGTCCGGGGAGGATCCCGGCCATCTCATGGGCCACCTCGTTGAGGTCCACGGGGGTCTCGGACTCCGACAGGACCCGGGCCAGCGTGTGCACCTGCCAGTCGGCCAGCCGCGAGGTGGTCTGTCCGAGACTGCGGACGACCTCCATCGTGGTGGGCTCATCGAGCAGCCCAGCGTCCACCCACCCTGCCAGCAGCCTCAGCGCCTGGGCGTCCGCCGCCGTGAAGGCCCTCGCCTCGCCCACGTCGGCGAATCCCATCGCCCGCCAGTAGGGCCGGGCCTGGTCGAGGGTCAGTCCAGCGGCTGAGGCGACCTCGTCACGGGTGAACACCGGCGGGTCGCCCAGGACGACCGCCCTGATCGAGTCGATGGCCCGCTCTTGGGATAGGGAAGGGGTCCCGTCTTCGTCGATCACGTCACGTGGTCGCCGCGTGCGTGACGTCACCCACCACGACCGCCACCTGCGTGCCCTCGGAGTCCACGAGCAGTGCGCCGTTGGGGCTGATCCCGACACCTGTGCCGACCAGGTCCTCGGCCCCCGGGCGTGCCACGCTCAGTGGGGCATCGATGGAGACGCAACGCTCACGGTAGGAGTCGAGGAGTCGGTCCAGCGACGCGGCGTCCGTGCCGACCGCCTCCCACGCGGTGAACCAGTGCTCGATGCGTGACAGGGCTCGCCCGATCAACTTGGCCCTACGCGGTCGCGACGCCCCCGCCAACGTCAGCGACGTGGCCCCGGGGACGGGCAGGTCGGGCTCGGCCAGGTCCACGTTGATCCCGACGCCCAGCACGATCGCACCGGTCTCGGCGTCGCGCTCAGCCAGTATTCCGCCGACCTTGCCGCCACGTCCGCTGGGGGCATCCTCGTCGCGGATCACCAGGTCGTTCGGCCACTTCAGGGAGGCCCGGATACCGGTGACGAACTCCAAGGCCTCACCGACCGCCACTCCGGCCAGCAGCGGCAGCACACCCCATTCGTGCTCCGGGCCGTGTGGGATCAGCACGACCGAGAACATGGCTGAGGTGCCCGCCGGGGCTTCCCAGTCGCGATCCAGGCGTCCCCGGCCGGCTGTCTGCAGGTCAGTGACGAGCACAACACCGGTCGGGCACCCGGCAGAGGCCAGCGCCACTCCGACCGTGTTGGTCGAGGCGATCTCCGAGAAGACGGTCACGCTGCGCCACGACCCGCCACCCTTGCGGATCGACTTGATCACGGCCGCCGTGCCGAGGTCGACCGGCCACTGGTCGGCGTAGGCGACCCCGGAGGATCGCAGGCGACCGTCGGGGGCGGGGACGAGCGAGGCTGGCGTGGGGGCGACCGGCCCCGAGTTGGTGTCAGACACAGGGATAAGGTACTTCACGCAGAGCATCAGCAGGAGAGGACGAGATGAGCGCGAGCGCACCTGAGCCCAGCAAGGTGCCAGAGGATGTCGACCTGACAACGACCTCCGGCAAGATCGCCGACCTTGAGCATCGGCGGCACGAGGCCGTCCTTGCCGGCAAGGCCGCGCGCATCGAGAAGCAGCACGCCAAGGGCAAGATGACCGCTCGGGAGCGGCTGCGCCACTTCCTCGACCCCGGTTCCTTCGTCGAGCTCGACGAGCTGGCCAAGCACCGTTCGCACAACTTCGGCGGCCAGCGCAACCGGCCCTACGGCGATGGTGTGGTCACCGGGTACGGGACCATCAATGGCCGCTCGGTCTGCGTGTTCGCCCAGGACTTCACGGTGTTCGGTGGATCCCTCGGCGAGGTCTTCGGCGAGAAGATCATCAAGGTGATGGACCTGGCCCTGCGCAACGGCTGGCCGATCGTCGGGATCAACGACTCCGGCGGGGCCCGCATCCAGGAGGGTGTGGTCTCGCTGGCGATCTACGGCGAGATCTTCCGGCGCAATGTGCACGCCTCGGGCGTCATCCCCCAGATCTCGCTGATCATGGGCCCGTGCGCCGGTGGGGCGGTCTACTCCCCGGCCATCACCGACTTCACCATCATGGTCGACAAGACCTCGCACATGTTCATCACCGGCCCGGACGTCATCAAGACTGTGACCGGTGAGGACGTCGCGTTCGAGGAGCTGGGTGGTGCGCGCACGCACAACACCAAGTCCGGAGTCGCGCACTACATGGGCGAGGACGAGCACGATGCACTGGAGTACGTCCGCGCCCTGCTGAGCTACCTGCCCGCGAACAACCTCGAGCGGCCCCCGGTGTTCGGCGAGGAGGCCGACCTGGAGCCGACCGAGATCGACCTCGCGCTGGACACCCTCATCCCGGACTCCCCGAACCAGCCCTACGACATGCACCGGGCGATCGAGGCGGTGCTCGACGACGAGGAGTTCCTCGAGGTCCAGCCCCTGTTCGCCCCGAACATGGTGTGCGGGTTCGGCCGGGTCGAGGGTCACTCGGTCGGGATCGTGGCCAACCAACCGATGCAGTTCGCCGGCACGCTGGACATCGATGCCTCGGAGAAGGCCGCACGTTTCGTGCGCACCTGCGACGCGTTCAACATCCCGGTGATCACCTTCGTCGACGTCCCCGGCTTCCTGCCCGGCACCTCCCAGGAGTGGGACGGAATCATCCGGCGCGGAGCCAAGCTCATCTACGCCTATGTCGAGGCCACCGTCCCGAAGGTCACCGTGATCACCCGCAAGGCCTACGGAGGCGCCTACGTCGTCATGGGCTCCAAGCACCTGGGCGGTGACGTCAACATCGCCTGGCCGACCGGCCAGATCGCGGTGATGGGTGCCCAGGGCGCAGTGAGCATCCTGTACCGCAAGGAGCTGGCCGCAGCTGAGGACCCGGCCGCGACCCGAGCCGAGCTCGAGGCCGAGTACAACCTGCAGCTGGCCAACCCCTACCTGGCCGGGGAGCGTGGCTACATCGACCGCGTGATCCTGCCGCACGAGACCCGCGCGCAGGTCACCCAGGCCCTGCGCGTCCTGCGCAACAAGCGCGAGACGCTGCCCCCGAAGAAGCACGGGAACATCCCACTGTGAGCACCGAGGAGCGACCCCCGACGCTGCGGATCGTCCGCGGGGACCCGACGTCCGAGGAGATCGCAGCGCTGGTCGCCGTCCTCTCAGCGGCGTCCGGGGGCGAGGCAGCCGAGGAGCCCGAGGGCCACGGATCGCAGTGGGCGCCCCCTGCCCGGCTGATGCGTCCTGCGATGTCCCCCTCCGGCTGGTGGGAGTCGGCCCTCCCCCGCTGAGCAGGTACCACCGCTACTCTGTGCCGATGGTTTCCCAGGGGCGTGGGGTCGCAGCACGGCCCTTCGCCGACGGCCGGCTGACCATGGTCCTCGTCCGTGGCTCGCTGGCGCTCGACGGCGCCGCCAAGGCCTCGAGGTGGCTGTCCCGGCTGCAGGCGTTCGACGCCGCCGGCTGGGCCACACATGCGGTGCTCATCGACGATGACGACGACCTGCTCGGCACAGCGGACAGCCTGCGTGCGCGAGGCAGCCTCCCCGAGGGAACCGCCGTGCATCACTTCGCCATGCGCGACCGGAGGGTCCGGGCCTCCTGGTGGCCGACCATCAGGCCCGGAGAGCCGCCCGAACCCATCGACGCACTCGTCGGGGACTGGCTGGGCTGGTTGATCGGGCACATCCCCGGCGCCGTCCTTGTGACCGACGCCCCGGATTGCTACCCCTACCTGGCGCAGACCCCAAGCCCCCTGGTGGCGCGGGTCGCGGAGATCCCCAGCGGTCCGGTGGCCACTGAACCCGCCGACCTCGCGCCGATCCCAGCCGTCGTCGCAGCCTCCGACGGGCCCCTTGCGCGCTTCGACGCCGTCGTGGTGGCCACCGAGGCCGAGGCCCAGGCGCTGCAGACCACGTTCGATCCGGGCACCCGTGTCCTGGTCATCCCACCCGGTGCGCCGGCCGGGGCCCCGGCGAGTCCGGCCGGGAGCGCCGAGGACGAGCTGGACCCGGCCGGCTGGGCACCCTGGATCCAACTGGCCGAGGAGCTCTCGGACCGCGTGTGCGATCGCCGGACCCCAAGCCTGCTCCTCGAGTCGATGGGCACGACGAGCCGCGTGCTCCGGGCCCGGGGGATCCTGGCCAGCAGCGAGGCCCAGCTCGCCGACTGGGTATGCCGGCTGGAGGGCCTGGCGAATCCCGCGGGCTGGCTCTCTGGCGCCCGTGCCCGCCAGGACGACGACGAGAACGTGCCCGAGGAGCTGCACACGATCGGCTCCACCCGGGATGTCGTCTGCCAGCTGCGCTCCAACGCGCTGGCCTTCGTGGCGAAGCGCAACGGGCCGTTCCGGATCGACTTCAGCGACGGTGCGGCGTCCGTCCCGATGATGAGCACCGGATTCGAGCCGCGCATCATCGTCTCCAAGGTCGGCAGCGCAACCCTCGTGTCCCGCGTGGACGGAACTGTCTGGGTGACCCCGCGGGAGGAGATCGTCCGCGCCGAGGCCGACGACGGCAGCTTCGTGGCCCGGATCGAAGACGGACCCACCAGCGACGTCACGTACGCGGTCAACTGGGTCCTCGACGTCGACTGGGCCAGCGGGAGGCACAGCCGGGGAGCCCGGACGTTCCCGGGTACGCTGCGCGGGTCGATCACGGCCCCCGCGGAGGGCTCCCTGCCCGCGATCTGCGTCACTGACGTCGCCGGCTACTCGCGTCCAGTGGGCGCGCTGCGACCGGCGGCGGTCATGTCCGTCGACGGGCTGGCCTGGTCCCTGCCCGTACATGTGGTTCTCAGGGCGGACCCGGTCGTTGCGACAACGGCCCTCGTGGACGAGCAGCTCGCCCTGCACCTCGGCTACGCCAACTTCCTCGAGCCGATCCACGAGCTCCGGGCCAAGGGCGCGCTGCCGCCCCAGCTCCTGTACAGCCGGCGGGGCAGCGCGACCCTGCTTCCTGCGCCCGACCGGAGCGTCGTGGTCGCACCCGGAACGCGCTACCGGGCGCTGGCCGGCAACGTGGTGCGCAGGACCGGGCTCCGTGGCTGACTCCAGGGCCACCGAACCGAGGGGTGACCAGATGCCCGCGGCCGCCAGTGGCCCGGTGCTGGTGCTCGGGTCAGCGTCACCGGCCCGGGCCGCCCTGCTGCGCAACGCCGGAGTCACGGCGCTCATTCGGCCCAGCCGCGTCGACGAGGACCAGCTCATCCGGACTGCGGGGGACCTGACCCCCGCGGGGCTGACCCAGATGCTGGCCACCGCCAAGGCCCGGGACGTGGCCGAGCAGGTCCGCTCCGGCGAGGTCCGGGCGGTGCCGAGCGGGAGCCGGGTGCTCGTGATCGGCGCGGACTCGATGCTCGACTTCGACGGCACGGTCCTCGGCAAGGCCCGCAGCGCCGAGGAGGTCCGCACCCGGTGGGCCGCGATGTCCGATCGGACCGGCGAACTTGTCACCGGCCACACCGTCATCGACGTCCCGACGGGGGGCACCGAGGAGCGGGCCGTGAGCACGACGGTGCACTTCGGGCGCCCCGATGAGACCGAGCTGGAGGCCTACATCGCCTCCGGTGAGCCGCTCGCCGTCGCCGGCTCGTGCACGATCGACGGGCTCGGCGGCCCGTTCATCGACGGCATCGAGGGCGATCACACGAACGTGATCGGGCTCGCCATGCCAACGCTCCGCTCCATGCTGGCCGCTCTCGGTGTGCGCTGGACCGACCTCTGGGAGCGCGCCTGAAGGGTGGCCGCACGACGGTCGGACCCACCTCCGTAGGATGGCGGTCGAGTCGCCCGGTATCGGGCCCCGGAGTGCGTGTGAGGGGTGCGGGAATGAAGAAGGTACTGATCGCCAACCGTGGTGAGATCGCCATTCGGGTTGCCCGAGCCTGCCGGGATGCCGGCATCGCCTCAGTCGCGGTCTACGCGGACCCGGACCGGGACGCCCTGCACGTGAAGGCCGCCGACGAGGCGTTCGCCCTCAGCGGAGCCTCTGCCGCTGAGACCTATCTCGTGTTCGACAAGATCCTCGACGTCGCCCGCCGGAGTGGGGCCGATGCGGTGCACCCCGGCTACGGGTTCCTGTCGGAGAACGCTGAGTTCGCCCAGGCTGTCATCGACGCCGGGCTGATCTGGATCGGGCCGCCCCCGGCCGCGATCCGGGACCTCGGTGACAAGGTGTCCGCGCGGCATATCGCCGCCCGCGCCGGTGCCCCTCAGGTCCGTGGCACCGCCGACCCGGTGACCGGCTCCGACGAGGTGGTCGCGTTCGCCGAGGAGGTCGGCCTGCCGATCGCCATCAAGGCCGCCTTCGGCGGGGGTGGTCGCGGGCTGAAGGTCGCACGCACCATGGAGGAGATCCCTGAGCTGTACGACTCCGCGGTCCGCGAGGCAGTGGCCGCATTCGGTCGCGGCGAGTGCTTCGTCGAGCAGTACCTCGACAGCCCACGGCACGTGGAGACCCAGGTGCTGGCCGACCAGCACGGCAACGTCGTGGTCGTCTCGACCCGTGACTGCTCGCTGCAGCGCCGGCACCAGAAGCTGGTCGAGGAGGCCCCCGCGCCATTCCTCACCGACGACCAGATCGAGCGGCTGTACTCCTCGAGCAAGGCGATCGTCAGGGAGGCCGGCTACTACGGTGCCGGCACGTGCGAGTTCCTGGTCGGAAAGGACGGCACCATCTCGTTCCTCGAGGTGAACACCCGCCTGCAGGTCGAGCACCCGGTGACCGAGGAGGTATCCGGCATCGACCTGGTGCGCGAGCAGTTCCGGATCGCCGACGGCGAGGAGCTCGGCTATGACGACCCGCCGTTGCGCGGACACTCCATCGAGTTCCGCATCAACGGCGAGGACCCGGGTCGCAACTTCCTGCCGGCTCCTGGTGCCCTGATGGTGTGGCACCCGCCCACCGGGCCCGGGGTCCGCCTCGACGGCGGCTTCCAGCAGGGCGACGTCATCGGCGGCAACTTCGACTCGCTGCTGGCCAAGCTGATCGTCACCGGGCACGACCGGCAGCAGGCGATCGAGCGGTCGCGTCGCGCCCTGGCCGAGTTCGAGGTCGACGGGATCGCCACCGCCCTGACGTTCCACCGCAAGGTGGTCTCCGACCCGGCGTTCGCCCCGGCCGATCCCACCGAGCCCTTCGCGGTGCACACGCGGTGGATCGAGACGGAGTTCGACAACGACATCCCCGCGTACTCGGGGGCTGCTTCAGACGTTGTCGAGCCGGAGACACGCTCCTCGGTGGTCGTCGAGGTGGGCGGCAAGCGGGTCGAGGTCAGCCTCCCCGAGGGGCTCGCCCTCGGCGGCGGGGCGGCCAGGAAGTCCGCGACGGCACCCAAGCGCGGTGGCGGGAAGAAGGGCGGTGCGGGCGCCGCCGGCGACTCGCTGGTCGCACCCATGCAGGGCACCATCGTCAAGATCGCGGTGGCGGACGGACAGGAGGTCGCGACCGGCGACCTGATCGTTGTCCTGGAGGCGATGAAGATGGAGCAGCCGATCAACGCGCACAAGGGCGGGGTGATCACCGGGCTGTCCGCCGAGGTTGGCGCGACCGTCCCCTCCGGCACGGCCCTCTGCGACATCAAGGACGCGTAGACGCCTCACCCGCGGCTGGGTCTTGCCATCCGGGCCGGGCGGACCAGTTCCTGTCCTGTCAGCAGATGCGCGGTAGTTGCTCCGCGAGCGGCAGGTCCACGACGCGCGTGCCGCCAATCCCGGTGCGGGCCACGACCACACCCGGGTGCTCGGCGGTGACCGTGCCGATCCGGGTGGCGTCGCGACCGACGGTCGTTCGGCGCATGGCGTCCAGTGCCGGCTCGGCGTCCGGGCCTCGCACGATCACCACGACCTTGCCCTCGTTGGCGATGTACAGCGGGTCGAGCCCCAGGAAGCCGCAGGCTGCGCGCACCGTATCCGGGACCGGGACGTCGCGCTCGACGATCTCGATCCCGGTGCCACTGGCGACGGCCATCTCGTTGAGGGTGGCCGCGACCCCGCCGCGGGTGGGGTCGCGCATCATCGCGATGCCGAGGCCCGCGGCCAGCAGGCCCTGGGTCAGCGGTGTCACGGGTGCGGAGTCGGTGACCAGGTCGGCGCCGAACTCCAGGCCGTCGCGCACGCTGAGCACGGCGATCCCGTGCATGCCGATCGGTCCTGACAGGAGCACGGCATCCCCGGGGTGCACCTGGGCCGGACCCAGCGAGACCCCTCCCGGAACCAGCCCGATGCCCGCAGTGTTGAGGTAGAGCCCGTCGCCATGCCCGGAGTCGACCACCTTCGTGTCCCCGGTGACGATCGACACCTGCGCCGCCCGGGCTGCTGCGCCCATCGTCTCGGCGATCACCCCGAGCTCGTCGAGGAGCATGCCCTCCTCGAGAATCGCCCCGACCGAGAGCGCCAGCGGGACCGCACCGGCCACGGCCAGGTCATTGACGGTGCCGTTGATGGCGAGGTCGCCGATGTTCCCGCCGGGGAAGAACCGCGGCCGGACCACGTACGAGTCGGTCGAGAAGGCCAGCCGTACGCCCGGACCGAGCTCCGGACCCAGGTCGAGCACCGCCGAGTCACCCAGCTCGGCAAGGGTCCCGGCCAGTGGCGTCCCGCCGAAGGCCGGCAGGAACAGGTGCGCGACCAGCTCGGCGGACAGCCGTCCGCCACCTCCGTGGCCCATCACGACGTTGGGGTGGTCGCGCAGGGGCAACGGGCAGGCCCACGAGCCGATGTCTGGCTGGCTCATGACGCTGCGCTGCCGACCCGGCGGAACTGGTAGTAGGCGGCGCAGGCGCCCTCGCTGGAGACCATCGGAGCCCCCAACGGGGATCTCGGCGTGCAGGCAGTCCCGAACGCTGCACACTCGACCGGCTTGATCTGGCCCTGGAGCACCTCCCCGGCTCGGCACTCGGCCGACTCGGTCGCCACGATGTCGGCCACGTCGAAGCGGATCTCGGCGTCCAGGTCCAGGTACTCCCGGGACAACCGCCAGCCCGACTGCGGGATCACGCCGATACCCCGCCAGGCCCGATCGCAGGTCGTGAACACCTCGTTGACGACGGCCTGGGCGGCCGGGTTGCCCGCCGGCTGCACGGCCCGCGGGTAGGCGTTGTCCAGCTCGGCCCGACCTTCCTCCAGCTGGTGCACGGCTCGGCGGATCCCTTCGAGGACGTCGAGGGGCTCGAAGCCGGTCACCACGATGGGCACGTGATACTTCTCCACCAGCGGGGCGTACTGGGCCATCCCCATGACGGTGCAGACATGCCCGGCGGCCAGGAAGCCCTGCACCCGCGCCGACGGGGAATCCATGATCGCGGTGATCGCCGGTGGCACCAGCACGTGGGAGACGAGCAACGAGAAGTTGGCCAGGCCCCGCTGCCGGGCCAGTCGCACCGTCATGGCGTTGGCCGGGGCGGTGGTCTCGAAGCCGATGCCGAAGAAGACCACCTGCTTGTCGGGGTTCTGCTCGGCGATGTGCACCGCGTCCAACGGGGAGTACACGACCCGCACGTCCCCACCGGTGCTCTTGACCCGGAACAGGTCGCCCTGCGAGCCGGGCACCCGGATCATGTCGCCGAAAGAGCAGAAGATGACGTCGGGCCTGGCCGCGATCGCCAGCGCGCGGTCGATGGTCTCCAGCGGTGTCACGCACACCGGGCATCCGGGTCCGTGGATCATCTCCACGTCATCGGGGAGCAACTGGTCGATCCCATTGCGCACGATCGTGTGCGTCTGCCCGCCGCACACCTCCATGAGCGCCCACGGGCGGGTGACCGTGGCCGCGATGTCGTCGAGCAGCCTGCGCGCCAACTCCGGGTCGCCGAACTCGTCGAGGTACTTCACGAACCACCAGCCCCGGCCAGGGCCGACTCCGAGGTCGGATGCGGGGAATCCGGCGTCGGCGCCGCTGGTCGGGTCGGCCCCGAGCTCGGACTCAAGGAGGCCGACGCTGCGCATCAGCTCAAGGGTCTCGAGCGCCGAGTCCTCATCGAGCTTGGTCAGCGCGAAGCCCACGTGGACGATCGTCCAGTCACCGACCCCGGCCTCGGGGACGTAGGCCAGGCAGACCTCCTTGCGCACACCACCGAAGTCGACCATCGCCATCCGCATCCCGTGGACGTCCCACACGGAGTCAACCCGACCAGGAACCCCCAGACACACGGTCGACCTCCTCACCCAGAGCCGTCAACGAACTGACCGGGCAGCCGCGACGGCCGCCTGCCCCAGCGCGAGCCCCCCGTCATTGGGAGGGACGACGCCGTGCACGAGCACCCTCAAGCCTGCCGCGCCGAGGGACTGCTGACAAGCCGAGGAGAGCAGCGCGTTGGCGAACACCCCTCCAGTCAGCCCGACGGTGCTCACGCCGTGACGGTCGCGGATGATGAGGGCCGCGTCGGTGAGGGTCCGGGCCAGGGCCAGGTGGAAGCCCAGAGCAGAGTCCCCGGCCGGGACGCCGGCAGCTCTGTCGGCCGCTGCCCGGGCGATCCAGGCAGCCGGGTCGATGACCACATCCCCCGTGGGATCGACACTAGCTGGGGGCTCGGCTCCGGCGCGCAGGTGCACCCAGCCCGCCGCGGGCCTCGTGGCCGCAGCGGCCAGTGCCTCGAGCTCGACCGCCGCCTGGGCCTCGAACTCAACCTCATGGCGCACGCCGAGCAGGGAGGCGATGGCATCGAAGAGCCGGCCCATGCTGGTCGTCGGCGTGCAGTGCGAGCCGGTGTCCAGCATCCGATCGATCAGGAGGGCCTCAGCCGGTGTACCCGCGGCCGCGCTCGCTGTGCCGTGCCAGTCCAGGCCCGCGGCCCGCATGTGGGCCGCCGCGGCCCGGGCAGGATGCCGGATCGCCGCATCCCCACCCGGCAGGGCCACCGGCCGCAGGTGACCGACCCTCTCGACGGACGCGTAGCTGCCCAGCAGCAGCTCGCCGCCCCAGATGGTGCCGTCGTCCCCGTAGCCGGTTCCGTCGAGGACCACGCCGAGGACGGGTTCGCCCGCGGGGACCAGATGCTCGGCCAGCAGTGATGCCAGGTGGGCGTGGTGGTGGCCGACGAGTATGTGCTCGACACCCAGCCGATCAGCGTGCTCCTGGGCCCATCGCCGGGACAGGTAGCCGGGGTGGGCGTCGGACACGATCACCTCCGGCGCGATCCGCAGGAGCGCACCCAGGGAGCGCGCGGAGTGGGCCAGCATCTCGAGGGTCTCGAGGTGCTCGGTGTCGCCGATGTGCTGGCTGAGCCATGCGGACTCGCCCTGGGCAAGGCATACCGTCGACTTGAGCTCACCACCGGCTGCCAGCAGCGGCGGCGCCCTGAGCGGGAGCGGCACCGGCAGCGGCGCGTACCCGCGGCTGCGGCGCACCGGTTGCGGGGCACCGGCCACGACCCGCACGACCGAGTCGTCGCAGGCCACGTGAATGGGGCGGTCGTGGTGACAGAACACGTCTGCCAGCTCGGCCAGGCGAGCCTCGGCCTCGGCCGAATCGATGCAGATCGGCTCATCGGCGAGGTTCCCGCTGGTCATCACGAGCAGGTCCGGCGCCCCGGCGTCGAACAGCAGGTGGTGCAGCGGGGCGTAGGGCAGCAGCACGCCCACCGTGTCGGTCCGGGGCGCGACCTGGGCCGCCAGCCGCTCGTCGAGTGCGGGCAGGATCACGATCGGTCGCGCCGGGGAGGTCAGCAGGCTCTGCTCCCACGCAGTGATACCGGCGATCCGCCCGGCCACCTCGAGGTCAGCGGCCATGAGCGCGAACGGCTTGGCACCGCGCTGCTTGCGCTGCCGCAGCGTGCCGACGGCATCGGGGCTGCGCGCGTCACAGGCCAGGTGGTACCCACCCACGCCCTTGATCGCCACGATTCGGCCCGCGCGCAGGGCTGCGGCAACCTCGGCGACCGGCATCGACAGCGCCGGACCGCAGGCCGGGCACGCGGTCGGCTGGGCGTGGAACCGTCGGCCCCGCGGGTCGCTGTACTCCGCCAGGCACTCCTCGCACAGCGGGAACCCGACCATCGTGGTCCGGTCGCGGTCATACGGCAGGCCAGTGGAGATGGTGAAGCGCGGACCGCAGTGCGTGCACGCGATGAATGCGTAGCCGTACCGACGGTCCGCCGGGTCGCGCATCTCGGCCAGGCAGTCGGCACACACGGCCACGTCAGGAGGGATCGAGGTCGTCCCCGCGCCGGGGGCGCTTGCGACGATCCGGAAGGTCGGGTGACCGGCCCGGGCCCCCGGGACGCCCTCGGCCGCTGCAACTGCGCGCCCCACGGGCTCCACAGGCTCCACAGGCTCCACAGGCAGGGTCTCGGCCCGGATCTCGTGGATCACCGCGAGCGGGGGGGCCTCGTGGCGCACCCGCCGCTGCAGCTCGTCGAGCGCCTCCGGGGTGCCCTGGGCCTCGATGAGGACCCCCTCCGGGTGGTTGCCGACGAAGCCACCGAGACCCAGGGCGGCGGCCTGGGCGTGCACGAACGGCCGGAAGCCGACACCCTGCACGACCCCCGCCACCCGAAGGCGTCGTCGGGTCTGATCGCTCATCGCCGGCTCCGGGCCGGCACGTGGCCAGCACAGCTGGAGTCGATGGTGCTCAGGTTGCCCATGCGCTGCACCATGCCACCTCCTGGACCAAAGCCATTGCCCGGGCCGCCCGGGTCAGTCGGGGAACTCGGTCAATGCCGTGCGCAGTGCGTCGAGGGTCCGGTCGTCCAGGCCGAGGCCGTTGCTGAAGTACCCCTCGATCGACCCGTACTCACTGCTCATCGTCTCGAGGGCGACGTTGAGGTACTCCGGCTCGACACCGAACACGGGCACGAGGACCTCGGGGTCCCCACCGCCCTGCCTGAACAGGTCGAACATCGGCGCCAACGCGGGCAGGAGCAGGTCGTTGGTGAGCAGGTAGTCGGCCATGACGTCCTCATCGGAGACCCCGAGCAGCATCAGCAGCGCAGCGGCTGCCCAACCGGTTCGGTCCTTGCCAGTCGTGCAGTGCAGCAGAGCCGGCCGATCGGCCCCCGGGCCCAGGTCGTAGAACAGCTCCCGGTACCCGGATCGGGCGCTGGGCAGGGAGATGATCTCGCGATACGCCGAGCCGAACAGGTCAAGGACCCGGGCGGGGGTCAGGGCCTCGGTGGCCGCCGGCGGATCGGACAGCAGCTTCATCAGGTTCGCAGGTACCGCCAGCGTCGAGTCGGCGAGGATGTCCAGGGCGCGGTAGCCGGCGCCCTCGGGCAGCACGTCTGGTGCGGTGGCCCGCTCCCCGACTGTGCGCAGGTCGAAGACCGCGCGGATTCCGAGGGCCCCCACCGCCCGGCGGTCCTCCTTCGTGAGCCTGCTCAGGTCCGTCGATCGGTAGACGGCCCCCCAGACGACCCGGCCGGCGTCGCGCGTCGACCACCCACCGAGGTCGCGCATGTTGGGCACGCTGGCCACCCCAAGCCCTGCACCCGGCTGCGCCTGCCAGGCTCCTGGGTGCGGGCGAGTTCGGTTGCTGTCGTGGCTCATGACCATGCCCCTCAGTCGAACGCGCGCAGCCGTCGGGCGGCCTCGGCGATGGATCCCGTCAGGGACGGGTACACGGTGAAGGTAGCGGCCACCTCGTCGACGGTCATCCGCTGCTCGACGGCCAGCGACAGGCCGAACACCAGCTCTGAGGCCTTCGGGGCCACGACCACGCCGCCGGTCACGATCCGCGTGCCCCGCCGGCACAGGACCTTGACGAAGCCATCGGTCATGCCCTGCATCTTCGCCCGGGCATTGGTGGCCAGGGGCAGGGTGACCACCTCGGCGTTCACCCGGCCGGCATCGACGTCGGCCTGGGTGTACCCGACCGTGGCGATCTCGGGATCGGTGAACACGTTGGAGCTGACCGTGCGCAGGTCCAGGGGCGCCACGGCACCACCAAGGGCGTGCCACATGGCGATCCGGCCCTGCATGGCGGCCACTGAGGCCAGCAGGAACACCCCGGTGCAGTCGCCGGCGGCGTACACCCCGCGCGCCGAGGTGCGCGAGACCCGATCGACCTCGATGAACCCCGCGCCGTTCGTCCGCACCCCCGCATCGGCCAGTGCGAGGTCCTCCGTGTTGGGCACCGAGCCGACGGCCATCAGGCAGTGCGACCCCTCGACGGTGCGCCCGTCAGCAAGGGTGACCAGCACGCCACCGGTGGTTCGCGTGGCCGAGACGGCCCGCGACTGCCGCAGCACTGTCATCCCACGCCGCTCGAACACGTCCTCGAGGACCTGGGCAGCGTCGGGGTCCTCGCCCGGGAGCACGTGCTCGCGACTGGACACCAGGACCACCTCGGAGCCCAGGGCCTGGTAGGCACAGGCGAACTCCGCGCCGGTCACGCCCGAACCCACGACCACGAGTCGCTCCGGTGCCTGCGCCAGTGCGTAGACCTGTTCCCACGTCAGGATCCGGTCGCCATCGGGCGCGGCGGTGTCCAGCACCCGCGGACGCGCCCCAGTGGCCAGCAGGATGGCATCGGCCTCGATCCGCTCCGTGCCCCCAGCGGCCAGATCGACCACCACCACCCCAGGTCCGTCGAGTCGGCCCCGGCCTGCCAGCAACCGGACGCCCTCGCGCGCGCACCTGCTGGCGGTGTCCTGGCTCTGCGCGGCGGCCAGGTCGAGGATCCGGGCGTTGACCGCCGCCAGGTCGACCCCGACCGTGCTCGACGTTCCGGTGATACCGAGAGCAGGGCTCTCGCGGACCTGGGTGGCGGACTCCGCGACAGCCAGCAGCGCCTTGCTGGGCACGCAGTCGGTGAGGACCGCCGAGCCGCCGATCCCGTCCGAGTCCACAAGGGTCACCTCGGCGCCCATCTGCGCGGCCACCAGGGCGGCCTCATAGCCGCCCGGGCCACCTCCGACGATCACCACCGCGGTCATGGCGTCGATCATCGCGCATCTTCCGCCCAGCGCGCGCCCGGGCAGCCGATCAGGACAGGGTCATGCGGTTGGCACCGAGCCGCGCGGCACGCTCAGATCCCCCGTCCTTCCCGCGCTCATCATCGGGGTGCACCTGCCCGGCCGTGGGCTCGGTCATGACAGGATCAGCGCGCACGGTGCACGGCCCGGGGCCAACCCACCCCTCGCGTCATGCACAACCTCGTCCGCACGGTCGATGCGATCCAGGCCGCGCGCCGCAACGCCCACCACCGGAGGGAGCCCATGGCCGTCGAACCGCCTCTTCCGGAGGTCGTCCTGCCGTTGCACGGGGCGACCGCTGCAGGCCACCAGGTCCGGATCCGACGGCTCGTCGGCGATGAGGAACGGCCCGACACCGCGAGTGCCTATGACGACTGGGGTGTGTTCGACATCCGGTTCGACGAGGGTTGGCATGACCGGGCCATGGTGGAGGTACGTACTGCCGAGGCGCCGGACGGGGGCTGGGTCCCCGTGGGTGACATGAGTTGGCACAGCGAGCTGCACGGACCCAACCTGGGATCACGCGCGATCAGCATCGGGGTATCGCTGACCCCGGATGCACGCGGCCGCGGGATCGGGACCGGATGGTGACGCAGTCGGTGCCGACCTTCCGCAGGAGCTGATCACAGCACTACTCTGTGCGACGTGGTCCTCTACGCGGCGTACGGGTCGAACCTCGATCCCCGGCAGATGCTCGAACGGGCCCCACACTCCCCGGTGCGCGGTCCCGGGTGGCTCGTCGGTTGGCGGCTCTCCTTCGCCGGTGAGGACCTGGGATGGGAGGGCGCCCTGGCGACGGTCGTCGAGGACCCCACACACAGCGTGTTCGTGATGCTCTACGAGATCGCCAGCGAGGATGAGTCGCTGCTCGATCGCTGGGAAGGATCCGACCTCGACATCCATCGCAAGATCCACGTCCGGATCCAGACCCTGGAGGGCGAGGAGCCGGCGTGGCTCTACGTTGTGGATGCCTACGAGGGCGGGCTGCCCTCAGCACGCTACCTGGGCATCATCACCGAGGCAGCCCGTGCCGCTGGGGCGCCGGACGACTACGTCAGGGCGCTGATGGAGCGACCCTGCCAGTAGGCGATCAGCCGCTCGAGACCCTCCCGCTCTCCCTCCGCAACTGCAGTCACCCTCCGCTCATTCCTGGAGGGCGAACGGAAACGGGGAGGGCGAACGGCGGTGAGCGGCGCGCGGCGCCGCTCAGCCGCTCAGCCGCTCAGCCGCTCAAGCGCCCGCGGACGCTGTCGGCCACGGCAGTGAGGCTCGCCTGGGCGTGCGCGCGGGCCACCGCCACGCCGTCGGTCCCGACCGGGGCCCGGACTTCGAGGTAGGCCTTGATCTTCGGCTCGGTACCGCTCGGGCGGATGATGACCCGGGCCCCGTCGACGCCCTCGGCACCGCTGAGCATGTAGGTCAGCCCGTCCGTGGGGGGCAGCTGCGCCGAGCCGGCCTCGAGATCGATCGCCTCCACGACATCGAGCCCCCCGAAACCGGTGGGCGGAGCGAGTCGCAGCGCGGCCATCAGAGCGGGGATCGCCGAGAGGTCGGTGAACCGCAACGACACCTGGGCAGTGGCGTGCACGCCGTGCGCGATCGCGAGCTCGTCGAGGACGTCCTGGACGCCGCGCCCCTCGGCCTTGAGCGTCGCGACCATCTCCGTGATCAGCAGCCCAGCCGAGATCCCGTCCTTGTCACGGACCGCGGTCGGGTCCACGCAGTAGCCCAGTGCCTCCTCGTACCCGAACGCCAGGTCGTCAGCTGCCCGGGAGATCCACTTGAAGCCGGTCAACGTCTCACGGAAGTCCAGCCCGGCAGCGTGCGCGATCGCACCCAGCAGCTGGGAGCTGACGATCGAGTTGGCGTAGCTGCCCGTCGCCGGAGTGCCGGACCGCTGCCCGCGCTGCAGGATCCACCACCCGAGCAGTGCGCCCACCTCATCACCGGTGAGCATCCGGAAGCCCCCGTCGGCCACCGGTACCCCGACAGCGCACCGATCCGCGTCAGGATCGTTCGCGAGCACGAGGTCGACGCTGGCTCCGCCGGCCAGGTCCATCGCGAGATCCATCGCCCCCGGCTCCTCGGGGTTCGGGAACGACACGGTCGGGAAGTCCGGGTCCGGCTCGTCCTGGGCCACGACCGCCAACGGAGCCGGGAACCCGGCACCTGTCAGCGCTGCCCTCATCAGCGGGCTGCCCACGCCGTGCATAGCGGTGTAGGCCACTGAGACGTCCCTGGGTCCGCCGGGCAGCGCCAGGCCGCAGACACGGGCCAGGTAGCTGTCGACCACACCCTCGTCGAGGGTGACGTACTCGTCGCCGCGCGGGATTCCCGCCACCGGACCGACGGCCGAGATGCAGGCCGCGATCTGGGCATCGGCCGGGGGGACGATCTGCGCCCCATCACCCAGGTAGACCTTGTAGCCGTTGTCCTGTGGTGGGTTGTGCGAGGCGGTGACCACCACGCCGGCGGCGGCCCCGTAGGTCAGGATCGCGCCGGCAAGGACCGGGGTGGGCAGCGGCCGCGGGCAGATCATTGCCCGGAATCCGGCACCCGCAAAGATCTCCGCGGTGTCCCTGGCGAAGATGTCGGAGTTGTACCGGGCATCGAACCCGATGACCACCGGCGCGCCGTCCTTGCCCTGATCACGCAGGTACTGGGCCAGGCCGGCGGCGGCACGGGAGACCACGACCCGGTTCATCCGGTTGGGACCGGGGCCCAACTTGCCGCGCAGGCCGGCGGTACCGAACTGCAGGGTCCCGGAGAAGGCATCGGCGAGCTCGGCGAGCGCACCGGCGTCTCCGGACTGGGCAGCGGTACGCGTGGCGGCGAGCTCGGCGGACGTGGCGGGGTCCGGATCGCCGTCGATCCAGGCGTTCACCGCCGCGGTCAGCTCCGCGTCGAGCGCGTTCACAGCCGACCCACCACAGTCGCCAGGAGGCCACCCATTCGTTCCGCTGCGAGCTTGCCCGCCTCAAGGACCTCCTCGTGGTTCAGGGCCTCGCCGGTCATCCCGGCGGCAAGGTTGGTAACCAGCGACAGGCCAAGGATCTCCATGCCGGCCTCGCGGGCGGCGATGGCCTCCAGGGTCGTGGACATGCCCACGAGGTCGGCTCCGAGGGTGCCGGCCATCCGGACCTCGGCAGGGGTCTCGTACTGCGGGCCGCGGAACTGGAGGTAGACCCCTTCAGCCAGCGTGGGGTCGATCTCCCGGCACAGCGCGCGCAGCCGTGGGGAGTACAGGTCGGTCAGGTCGATGAACGTCGCACCGTGCAGCGGCGACGTGCCGGTCATGTTGATCTGGTCGCTGATCAGGACCGGCGTCCCCGGCGTCCACTGCGGGTCCAGCCCGCCGCACCCGTTGGTGAGCACGATGGTCCGACACCCGGCCGCCGATGCGGTGCGCACCCCGTGCACCACGGCGTCCACCCCACGACCCTCGTACAGGTGGGTACGTCCGAGGAAGACCAGCGCCCGGCTGCCCGACGAGGTGGTGATGCTGCGGATCTTCCCCGCGTGCCCGGCCACGGCCGGCGGCGCGAAGCCGTGCAGCGCGGTTGACGCGAGCTCCGCGGCTGTATCGCCGAGCAGGTCCACCGCCGGGAGCCAACCGGAACCGAGGACGAGAGCGATGTCGTGGGTGGGCGCACCGGTCAGCTCGGCCAGTTCGACGGCGGCCTTCGCGGCTGCGGCGGTCGGGTCTTCCTCGGGGGTGGGCGCTGCATCAGTCATGTCCGCGACGCTATCCCGGTCGGGGTGCCCGGTTCTCCCTGAGCGACGGGCCGACTGCGCGTGCCGGCTGACCCAGCGCGCCCGGTTCCCCGGACTCCGGCTTCCCAGCAGGCCACAGCCGCGCCGACCGGACCAGAATGCAGGCCATGGCCCTGACTCGCACCGAGATCACCCGCATGATCGACCACACCCTGCTCAAGCCGGAGGCGACTCCCGACGATGTGGCGGCCCTGTGCGCGGAGGCCAACGACCTCGGCGTCTTCTCGGTCTGCATCTCCCCGTCCTTCCTGCCACTGCCCGAGGGTCTGCTCGCCCCGGAGATCGCGGTGTGCACGGTCGCGGGCTTCCCGAGCGGTAAGCACAACTCCGACATCAAGGCTGCCGAGGCGGCCCGCTCGGTCGCCGACGGCGCCGACGAGGTCGACATGGTCGTCGACGTGGGTGCCATCAAGGCCGGTCTCTGGCGGATCACGGAGAAGGAGGTCGGCGCCGTTCGGGCCGCCACCGACGGCGTGCTGCTCAAGGTGATCCTCGAGACGGCCGCCCTCACCGACGATGAGATCGTGCGCGCGTGCATCCTGTGCCAGGAGGCTGGCGCTGACTTCGTGAAGACCTCGACCGGCTTCCACCCCTCCGGTGGCGCCTCTGCCCACGCGATCTCCCTGATGGCCAACACGGTCGGCGCGACGATGGGCGTCAAGGCCAGCGGCGGGGTCCGGACCTCGGACGCGGCCCTGGAGATGATCTCCGCTGGGGCCACCCGGCTCGGGCTATCGGGGACCCGGGCTGTGCTCGACGGGCTCGACGGGACGCCTGCGGACCCGGCTGCGGGCGGCGATGGCTACTGAGGAACCCGCTGATCGACGCCGAGTGATCCTCCTGGCTGGGCCCAGCGGATCGGGCAAGTCCACGATCGTGCGCGACGTCGGACTCCCCATGATCTGCCTCGACGACTTCTACAAGGCCGGAGGCGACCCGTCGCTGCCCCGGCACCCAGAGCTCGACATCGTCGACTGGGACCATCCTGACAGCTGGGACCGGCAGGCGGCACTCGACGCCCTCCAACGCCTGTGCAGCACTGGTCGGGCCGAGGTACCCGTGTACGACTTCGCCGCGAACGGGCCGGTCGGGAGCCGCACTGTGGATGTCGGCGCTGGCGCCTTCGTTGCCGAGGGCATCTTCGCCCCCGAGCTGGTCGCGGACCTGCGCGAGCGCGGCCTGCTGCTCGATGCCATCGTCATCCAACGCGATCGGTGGAAGAACCTGGTGCGCCGAGGGGCCCGGGACCTCAAGGATCGCCGCAAGCCACCGGGCACCATCCTGCGGCGCGGGCTGCACCTCTACCGCGTCGAGGACGTCGTCATCGACGCGGCGACCGAGGCTGGGTGCCGACCGTTGGATGCTCGCGCGAGCAAGGGGGCCCTCACCCGGTGCATGATCGGGTCTCGGGCAGCTGCCCGGGGCGCGGGCGGAGCAGGCAGGCCAAGCCCGGGGGAACCCAGCTGAACGGCGCTCAGCCCATCATCATGTCGCTGAGCGCCAGGGCCGAGTAGCCGGGCTTGATCACCTCGCTGATGATCCGCAGCCGCTGGTCGAAGGGCAGGAAGGCCGACTTCATCGCGTTGGTCGTCAGCCACTGCAGATCGGCCAGGTCGTAGCCGAACGCTTCGGACAGCAGGTACATCTCCTTGCTCATGCACGTGTTCGACATCAGGCGGTTGTCGGTGTTGACCGTCACCCGGAAGCCCAGGTCGCGCAACAGGCCGATGGGATGTGTGGCGATGGACTCCGCCGCGCCGGTCTGGACGTTGGAGCTGGGGCACATCTCCAGGGGGACCCGCCGATCACGCACGTACGCGGCCAGCAGGCCCAAGCGGGCAGAGCCGTCAGCCTCCCGGGTGATGTCGTCGACGATCCGCACGCCGTGCCCCAACCGCTCGGTGCCGCACCATTGGATCGCCTCCCAGATGCTGGGCAGCCCGAACGCCTCGCCGGCATGGATCGTGAAGTGCGCACTCTCGCGCTGGAGGTACTCGAACGCATCGAGATGGCGCGTTGGGGGGAACCCCTCCTCGGCGCCGGCGATGTCGAAGCCGACGACCCCGTCGTTGCGGTGGGCGACCACCAGCTGCGCGATCTCGGTGCTCCGCGCTGCGGTCCGCATCGCGGTCAGCAGGGTCCGCATGACGATCGGGTGCCCCGCCGCTGCGGCCGTCCGCTCACCCTCGGCGAAGCCGGCCAGGACGGCGTCGATGACCTCCGCGAGGCCCAACCCACCCTCGATGTGCAGCTCCGGGGCGAAGCGGACCTCGGCGTAGACGACACCGTCGGCCGCGAGGTCCTCGGCACACTCGCGCGCGACCCGGCGCAGGGCGTCCTCGGTCTGCATGACCGCGACGGTGTGGCTGAACGTCTCGAGGTAGCGCACGAGTGACCCGGAGTCGGCCGACTCATGGAACCAGCGACCAAGCGCCACCGGGTCAGTGGTCGGCAGCTCCGCGTACCCGGTCGCCGCGGCAAGCTCCACGATGGTCTCGGGCCGCAGCCCCCCGTCGAGGTGGTCATGGAGCAGCACCTTGGGCGCGCGTCGGCAGGTCTCGTAGTCCAGGGCCATGGCCGACAGGCTATCTGCGGCTGCGCATGTCGTCGATGCCGAAAGCATCGGGCAGGACTTGGCTCATGGGCAGGATGCCGTTGGTGGTGTGCACCAGGCAGGTGGGACCGCCGTGCTCCCAGAGCAGCTGCCGGCACCGTCCGCACGGCATCAGGTCCGCTCCGTTCCGGTCGACGCAGACCACCGCGACCAGCCGGCCCCCGCCGCCCATGCACAGGGCGGAGACCATCGAGCACTCTGCGCAGAGCGTCAGACCGTACGAGGCGTTCTCCACATTGCAGCCAGAGACCACCCGACCGTCGTCGACCAGCCCGGCGACCCCCACCGGGAAGCCCGAGTACGGCGCGTAGGCCCGCTCCAGGGCGACCACGGCGCTCGCCCGCAGCCCGGCCCAGTCGATGCCGCCGGGGTCCGCAGCAGGGGTCGTCACGACTTGATGTACGGCTTGCCGTCGGCAGCCGGCGCCCGCGATCGACCGGCGAGGCCGGCAACAGCGAACAGCGTGGCCAAATAGGGAGCCATGAGCATCAGCTGGCTGGGGATCGGCGTGCCGATGATGCTCAGGACACTCTGGAGCTGGTCGGCGAAGCCGAACAGCAGGGCCGCACCGATCGCCCCGAGGGGCGACCACCGACCGAAGATCATGGCTGCCAGGGCGATGAAGCCCTTACCTGCTGTCATGTTCTTGCTGAAGGCACCCACCGAGCCGAGCGTGAAGAACGCGCCGCCGAGGCCGGAGACCATGCCGCCGAGGAGCACGTTGCGGAAGCGCAGGCGGTTCACGTCGATGCCCACCGTGTCCGCAGCTTGCGGGTGCTCGCCCACCGCACGCACGCGCAGGCCCCACTTGGTCCGGAACAGCGCGACCTGGATGACTGCTGCGATGACGTACATCAGGTACACGATCAGCGACTGGTCGAAGAAGATCGGGCCGATGATCGGGATGTCGCTCAGGATCGGGATCGCGATCGGCGTGAGCACCGGCGGGCTGTTCCAGACCTCGGCCTCCTTGTCCAGGACCGAGGAGTAGAAGAACGACGTCAGGCCCAGGACCAGGGTGTTGACGACCACACCCACGATCACCTGGTCCACGAAGTAGGTGACGGTGAACACGGCCAGCACCCAGCCGACCAGCAGGCCGGCGACAATGGCAGCGATCAGACCGGCGAGCAGGCTGTTGGTCAGGGACCCCACCACAGCGGAGAGGAAGGCCCCTGCCAGCAGCTGGCCCTCGATCGCGATGTTGATCACGCCCGCGCGCTCGCACAGGACCCCGGACAGCGCGCCGAAGATCAACGGCACGCTGAGCAGCAGCGAACCCTGCAGCAGGCCGGTCAGCGGGATCGACTTGCCGGACACCACCCAGGTCAGGAACGACGCCATGAAGGCCAGGCTGAAGGCGGCGATGGCCCACGCCGGAGTGGGCTTGCGTGCTCGGGCCCACCGGACGGACAACCCGGCGATGGCCAGGCAGACAAGGCCCATCACCAGCGCGAATGTCATCGAGGGAACAGTCAGGTCCGGCAGCGAGATGGTGTCGCCGGGCATCGCGAGGACGAAGGTCGTGGTCTCGCCTGCAGTTCCCCGCAGGCCGAAGAAGACCGTTGCGATCGCGCCGAGGACACCCATCGTGATGGGGGCCTTGTACGAGATCGGGAGCAGGGCTTCCTGCTTCGCGTCAGCGGGAGCGGCCGGTGCGGGCGTGGTGTCGACTGCCATGGTGATCGGCTCCCTCTACTTCGGCTCAGGCGCCCGGAGGCGGAAGATCTTGCGGACCAGCGGGGGCGCCGCGATGAACAGGACGATCAGGGACTGCATGACCAGGACGATGTCGATCGGGGTCGATGTCGCCGCCTGCATCGAGGACCCGCCCGCCCTCAGGCCACCCATCAGGATGCCGGCCAGGACCACACCTACCGGATTGGCCTTGCCGAGCAGGGCAACAGTGATCGCATCGAAGCCGATCTCGCCGGCGATCCCGTTGCCCAACGCATACTCGGTTGCACCGCCGAGTATCTGGTTCATCCCCGCCAGGCCAGCCAGCCCACCAGCGATAGTCATGACCCCGAAGAGCGCACGCTTGACGTTGATGCCGGCCGTGCGCGCGGCGTTGGGGTTGGCACCCACTGCCCGGAACTCGAAGCCGATGGTGGAGCGCTCCAGCAACCACCAGACGAAGCCCGCCGCGAGCAGCGCGAGGATGAACCCGAGGTTGAGCCGGTAGTCATCGCCCAGGATCCTGGGCAGGCGGGCCGCGGTGTCGACGGCCGGGCTCAGGGGGTCGTCCCGGCCCTCGCGCTGGAAGGCGTCCTTGGTGAGGAGGAACTGCAGGAAGTAGATGGCGATCCAGTTGAGCATGATCGTGACGATCACCTCATGGGCACCGGTCTGGGACTTCAGTGCGCCCGCGATGCCGCCCCAGATCGCGCCGCCGAGGATCCCGGCTCCGATCGCGACGATCAGGTGCACCGGGAAGGGCATCGAGAAGGTGAATCCGACGTAGCCGGCGAAGATGGCACCGAGGATCAGCTGGCCCTGGGCGCCGATGTTGAACATCCCCGCGCGGAACGGCAGCGCGACCGCGAGGCCGGCGAAGATCAGCGACGTGGAGGTGTAGAGCGTCTCGGTGAAAGGTTTGAGCGCGTCGGCAACCGTGTAGGCGCCGAAATCGATCACCGAGCCGGAGAAGAGTGCCTTGTAGGCCTCGGAGACCGCCGTCCATGCCGCCGAGATCGTGTCCATCGGCGCTGAGAAGAAGTACTTGGCCGCCTCGCGCACATCCGGGTCGGCGAAGGCGATCAGGATTCCGCTGATCACCAGGGCGAGCAGGAACGACAGCGCGTAGAGGATGACCTGGTCGACCCAGTACCGTCTTGGCTTGTTCGTCTCGGGGACGGGGGCACTGGTCTCGGTCAGCAGCTCGGCGTTGCTCACTTCCCGCCCTCCTCGTCAGCGTCCGCGGCGGCGTCCTGCGCGGCCGCGTCCTGCGGAACGCCGGCCATCATCAGGCCCAGTACCCCGCGTGGGGTGTCCGGCGGGACGACGCCGATGATCTTGCCGCGATACATCACCGCGACCCGATCGGCCAGGGCCGCCACCTCGTCGAGCTCGGTGGAGACGATGAGCACCGCCACACCGGCGTCACGTTCGGCGATCACCCGCTTGTGGACGAACTCGATGGCACCCACGTCGACACCACGGGTCGGCTGCGAGGCAAGGAACAGTGACACGACCGGCTTGGACAGCTCCCGGGCCAGGACGACCTTCTGCTGGTTCCCGCCCGAGAGGGACGATGCCGGCAGCTGCACGCCCGTGGTGCGGACGTCGAACTCCTCAGCCTTCTCCTCGGCGTGCGCCGCGATCACCGATGGCTTCATCATCACGCCCTTGGTGAAGGGTTCGTTGCGGTACTGGTCGAGGATCATGTTCTCGGCGATGGAGAATGAGCCCACCAATCCGTCGTCCGAGCGATCCTCGGGCACGAACCCGATGCCGGAGTCGAGGACCCGACGGGTGGTCAAGCCCAGGAGCTCCTCGCCCTTGAGCGTGACCGACCCGGTGACCGAGTGCTGCAGGCCGAGGATCGCCTGGGTCAGCTCGGTCTGGCCATTGCCCTGAACGCCGGCGATGCAGACCACCTCACCGCCACGCACGTCCAGGTTCACGGCATCGACCATCGCCTGCCCGGTCTCCGACCGCACGGTCAGGTCGCGGATCTCGAGCACGACGTCCTTGGGATCCGCCGCCTCCTTGTCGACCTTGAGGCTGACCGCGCGGCCGACCATCATCGTCGCCAGGTCGGTCTCGGAGTCCGTCGGCAGCGCCGTGCCCACCACCTTGCCGCGCCGGATGACGGTGATCCGGTCGGCGACCGCCTTGATCTCGCGGAGCTTGTGGCTGATCATCACGATCGAGCGGCCGCTCGCCTTGAGCTGTCGGATGATCTCGAGCAGCTCATCAGTCTCCTGCGGGGTGAGCACCGCAGTCGGCTCGTCGAGGATCAGGATCTGGGCGTCCTTGACCAGCGCCTTGATGATCTCGACCCGCTGCTGGACCCCGACCGGAAGGTCCTCGACCAGCGCATCGGGATCCACCTCGAGGTTGTAGAGCTTGGACAGCTCGAGGACCTGGTTGCGCGCTGCCTCGATGTCGAGTAGCCCCCCCTTGGTCAACTCGTGGCCGAGCATGACGTTCTCGGCCACGGTGAAGACCGGGACGAGCATGAAGTGCTGGTGGACCATGCCGATCCCGGCGTCCATGGCATCGCCGGGATCACGGAAATGGACGTCCATGCCGTCGATGACGATCTCGCCCTCGTCTGGCCGGTACAGGCCGAAGAGCGTGTTCATGAGCGTCGACTTGCCGGCACCATTCTCGCCGAGGAGGCAGTGGATCTCACCGGGCTCCACCGTGAGGTCGATGTCGTCGTTGGCGGTGAACGTGCCGAACCTCTTGGTGATACCCCGCAGCTCCAGCTTCACGGCCGACCTCCGACTCCTGACAATGGGCTTCTCGCACCCTAGCCATGTGCGGTGGACCGACTCCTGCTCAGAGCCGACGTTTCGACACCAATCACCCTTCCGGACATGCCGCAGCCCCCGCCGCGCACTGCGGCGGGGGCTGCGGTCAACGAGCGGGAGGCGTCAGCCCTGCGGCGAGTTGCTCGACTCGACCGTGATCGTCCCGTCGACGATCTGCTGCTTGAGCTCCTCGACCTGCGTGTTGAGCTCGGGCGGAACCGCGCCCTCGAAGTCGTGGTACGGGGCCAGCCCCACGCCGTCGTTGGCAAGCGTCCCGATGTACGGCGTGTTGTCGAAGGCGCCGTTGACAGTGTCAGTGGTCGCCGACTCGACCGAGTTGGCGATGTTCTTCTCGACCGTGGTCAGGAAGACCTCCTTGTACTGCGCCGCGGACTCGTAGCCGTCCACGTCGACCCAGATGATGGACACCTCGCCATCGGACTCCTGGGCAGCGGCGGCCGCACCCAGACCGGTCCCACCGGCCACCGGCATGATGATGTCCGCGCCCTGCTGGATGAAGTTCTTGGCCAGGTTCTTGCCGTCGGTCGGCGCGTCGAACTTGCCGGCGAAGGAGCCGTCCTGATCCTCCTTGTCCCAGCCGAGCAGCTTCACGTCGGCGCCGTTGTCCTCGTTGAACTTGTCGACGCCATCTGCGAAGCCGTCCATGAAGACCGCAACCGTCGGCAGCTTGACGCCGCCGAAGGTGGCGACGGTGCCGGTCTTGGTCATGCCCGCAGCCAGGTACCCACCGAGGTAGGCGGCCTCCGCGGTGTTGAACAGCAGCGGCTTGACGTTCTCGATGGGTTCGCCGTCGTTGGTCGGGTTCTCGTCGACGATGGTGAACGTCTCGTCGGCGTTCTCGTTGGCGGCGGTCTTCGTGGCATCACCCAGGGAGAAGCCGACGGTGACGATGATGCCGCAGTCCTCAGCAACGAGGCTGTTGACGTTGGGGGTGTAGTCCGACTCGGACTTGCTGGTCACGTACTTGGCCTCGATGCCCTGGCTGGCCTCAGCTGCCTGCAGCCCGGCCCACGCAGAGGCGTTGAAGGAGCGGTCGTCGATACCGCCCTGGTCGGTGACCATGCACCCGAGGAAGTCAGCGGCCGCAGCACTGCCCGAGGCCGAGCCGGCGTCCGCATTCTCGTCGGGGGCTTCGCCACAGGCAGCCAGGGCGAGCGCCGCGACGGCACTCACAGCGAGCAAGCGAGTCTTCATTCGTTCTCCATCTCCATACGACGAGGCGCCTGATTCGGCGCCAGACCACGTCGACCAATGAGAATAGCTGGGAGGGACGGGCACTCGGACCATTTCCGGGTGTGCTCGGACACGATTCGGTTACGATGCGCCCGCTCGCGGTTGCCGCCCGAACCGCGCTCCTCCCCGCGGCGGGCCGGAACCGAGCGACGTCAGAAAACGTCGTGGGGGACGTACTCACCCCACACGTCGCGCAGGGCGGTGCTGACCTCGCCGACCGTGGCCCGCGCCTTGAGCGCCTCCCGCATCGGGTACAGCACGTTGTCGGAGCCGCGGGCCGCCTCCCGGACGGCCTCGAGCAGGCCGCTGATGTCGCCGCGTTCAGCGCGCAGCTTCTCCAGCCTGGCCCGCTGCTCGGCCTCGATCACCGGGTTGACCTTCAGCGGCTCGTAGGGCTCGTCGGAATCGGTGGTGAACCTGTTGACCCCGACGACCACCCGCTCGCCGGAGTCGATCTCGTTGGCGATCCGGTAGGCCGAACGCTCGATCTCGCCCTTCTGGAAGCCGTTCTCGATGGCGGCCACCGCTCCACCCATCTCGGCAACCTTGTCCATGAGGTCCTGGGCGCCAGCCTCCACGTCGTTGGTCAGCGACTCGATCGCGTAGGAGCCGGCGAAGGGGTCCACGGTCTTGGTGACGTCGGACTCGTAGGCGATGACCTGCTGGGTGCGCAGGGCAAGCCGGGCGGCCTTCTCGGTCGGCAGCGCGATGGCCTCGTCGAAGGAGTTCGTGTGCAGGCTCTGGGTGCCGCCGAGCACTGCCGCGAGCGCCTGGATGGCCACACGGACCATGTTCACCTCAGGCTGCTGGGCGGTCAGCTGGACGCCGGCGGTCTGGGTGTGGAACCGCAGCATCAGCGACTTGGGGTTCGTCGCCCCGAACTCCTCGCGCATCACGCGGGCCCAGATCCGGCGGGCCGCCCGGAACTTCGCGACCTCCTCGAGCAGCGAGGTCCGGGAGACGAAGAAGAACGCCAGCCGGGGGGCGAAGTCGTCGACGTCCTGACCGGAGGCGATCGCTGCGCGCACGTACTCGATGCCGTCGGCGAGGGTGAAGGCGATCTCCTGCGCAGGCGTCGCACCGGCCTCTGCCATGTGGTATCCGGAGATCGAGATGGTGTTCCACTTGGGCATCTCGGCGCCGCAGTACCCGAAGATGTCGGTGATCAGTCGCAGCGAGGCGGCCGGCGGGTAGATGTAGGTCCCGCGCGCGATGTACTCCTTGAGCACGTCGTTCTGGATTGTGCCGGTCAGCTCGGAGGCACTGACGCCCTGCTCCTCGGCAACGATCTGGTAGGCCAGCAGCAGCACCGCCGCCGGGGCGTTGATGGTCATCGACGTCGAGACCTTGTCCAGTGGGATCTGGTCGAACAGGATCCGCATGTCGTCGATGGAGTCGATCGCGACGCCCACCTTGCCGACCTCCCCGGAGGCCAGCGGGTGATCGGAGTCGTAGCCCATCTGCGTGGGCAGATCGAACGCCACGCTCAGGCCCGTGGTGCCGGCGTTGATCAGCTGGTGGTAGCGGGCGTTGGACTCCGCGGCGGTGCCGAACCCGGCGTACTGGCGCATCGTCCAGGGCCGCCCGGTGTACATGCTCGGGTAGACCCCGCGTGTGAACGGGTACTCGCCCGGCGCGCCGATCTGGGCCGGATCGGTGCCGGCCAGCGAATCTGCGTCGTAGAGCGGGGCGAACGGGACTCCGGACTCGGTGGTTGCCATGCCCCAAGGCTAGGCCCGCGCGTTGGTTGGTCGTGCCGCACCCCGTCCCCTGCCGGCAGACCAAGGACCCCCCGCCTGTGTGGTGCTGCGTGTCTCCTCGAGGGTGCGCTCGGGCGCTGGGCCGCCGCATGACCGCCGCATCCACGGCAATCGTGTGGGTTGGCGACCACAGAGTGCACAACCCACCCGGATCACCGAACACGCACGGCGGGTCCGGGCTCGCGGCCGGTCCGGCGGGGCACGGGGGATCCTCGCCGATGCGCCGTCGCACGGGCGGACTAGACTCAGACCAAGTGGCGGATGCCCCGTCACGCCAAGCCCACGCTCGAGCAAGGAGGCTCCACCGATGGCCAGTGCGCCTGCGGGGACCCTGTACCGCGGCGGTGAGGGGATGTGGTCCTGGGTTGCCCAGCGCATCACCGGCGTCGCGGTGTTCTTCTTCCTCCTGGTCCACGTCCTGGACACCGCACTCGTGCGGGTGTCCCCGGACGCCTACGACCTCGTGATCGCCTCGTACAAGACCCCGATCGTCAACCTGCTCGAGGTCGGCCTGGTGGGAGCCGTGCTCTACCACGCGCTCAACGGCATCAGGGTCGTCCTCGTTGACTTCTGGGCCAAGGGCCCGCGTCACCAGAAGGCGATGTTCCGCACGATTGTCATCGTCTGGGCACTGGTCATGATTCCGGGGACGTACTTCATGCTCAAGCACACGGCCGAGGCACTGTTCGGGAGCACATCATGAGCGTTGAGATCGCCGATCCCCGCAGTGCGCGCGCCTCTGGCGGGAACAGCAACTACGAGCGGCTCTCGTGGATCTTCATGCGGGTCTCGGGCCTGATCCTGGTCTTCCTGGTCCTGGGCCACCTAGTGATCATGAACATCCTCGACGGTGGGGTGCAGCGCATCAACTTCGGGTTCGTGGCCGGGCGCTGGTCCAGCCCGTTCTGGCAGGGCTGGGACCTGCTGCAGCTGTGGTTGGCCATGCTCCACGGCGGCAACGGCATGCGCACCGTCATCAATGACTACGCCGAGAAGCCGCGGACCCGCTTCTGGCTGATGACCCTGCTCGTGATCGCGGTCGTGTTCACCCTCGTCCTGGGGACCCTGGTGATCTTCACCTTCGACCCCGACCTCGCCTGATCGGAGAGTGGCGCAGAGCCATGCAGAACCACAGCTACGACGTGATCATCGTGGGCGCCGGCGGTGCCGGGATGCGCGCCGCCCTCGAGTCCGGGCCCCGCGTGCGCACAGCGGTCCTGACCAAGCTCTACCCGACCCGGTCACACACCGGCGCGGCCCAGGGCGGCATGTGCGCCGCGCTGGCCAACGTCGAGGAGGACAACTGGGAGTGGCACACCTTCGACACGATCAAGGGCGGTGACTACCTGGTCGACCAGGACGCCGCGGAGATCATGTGCAAGGAGGCCATCGACGCGGTCATCGACCTCGAGAAGATGGGCCTGCCGTTCAACCGCACGCCCGAGGGCAGGATCGACCAGCGCCGGTTCGGGGGGCACACCCGCAACCACGGCGAGGCCGCCGTGCGCCGTGCCTGCTACGCCGCCGACCGCACCGGCCACATGATCCTGCAGACGCTCTACCAGAACTGCATCAAGCAGGGCGTGGAGTTCTTCGACGAGTACTACGTCCTGGACCTCCTGCTCAACGAGGTCGACGGCCAGACGCGCACCGCCGGCGTGGTGGCCTACCAGCTGTCGACTGGCGAGATCCACACGTTCCAGGCCAAGTCCGTGGTGTTCGCCACCGGCGGCTTCGGCCGCGTCTTCAAGACCACCTCGAATGCCCACACGCTCACCGGCGACGGCATGGCCATCGTCTACCGGCAGGGCCTTCCGCTGGAGGACATGGAGTTCTACCAGTTCCACCCGACCGGCCTGGCCGGCCTCGGCGTCCTGCTCACCGAGGGCGCCCGCGGCGAGGGTGGCATCCTGCGCAACGAGTCAGGCGAGCGGTTCATGGAGCGCTACGCGCCCACCATCAAGGACCTCGCACCACGGGACATGGTCGCCCGGGCGATGGTCCAGGAGGTCCGCGAGGGCCGGGGCGCCGGACCGCACAAGGACTACGTGTACCTCGACCTCACGCACCTGCCGGCCGAGCAGATCGAGGAGAAGCTCCCCGACATCACGGAGTTCTCGCGCACCTACCTGGGTGTGGACCCGATCACCGAGCTCGTGCCCGTGTTCCCGACCGCGCACTACGCGATGGGCGGGATCCCCACCAACGTCAACACCGAGGTCCTGTCGGACAACGAGACCGTCGTTCCCGGGCTCTACGCCGCCGGTGAGTGCGCGTGCGTGTCGGTGCATGGGGCCAACCGCCTGGGCACGAACTCCCTGCTCGACATCAACGTCTTCGGTCGCCGGGCAGGCATCGCTGCTGCTGAGTACGCGTCGACCGCTGACTTCGTCGATCTGCCGGCAGTCGGCGCCGAACGCGTCGAGTCCATGGTGACGATGCTCCTGGACAGCACCGGGACCGAGCGCGTCGGCGACATCCGTCGGGCCATGCAGGAGACGATGGACTTCAACGCTCAGGTCTACCGCACCGAGGAGACGCTCACCCAGGCACTCGACGACGTCCGGGCGCTGCGCCGGCGGTTCGCCCACGTCGCCATCCAGGACAAGGGCGCCCGGTACAACACCGACCTCCTCGAGGCGATCGAGCTCGGCTTCCTGCTCGACCTCGCTGAGCTTCTGGTCGTCGGCGCGCTGGCCCGCAAGGAGTCCCGCGGCGGGCATGCGCGCGAGGACTACCAGACCCGCGATGACGAGAACTTCATGGGCCACACAATGGCCTATCGAGAGATCGGACCGGACGGCTCGGAGATGATCCGGCTGGACTACAAGCCCGTCACAGTGACCCGTTACCAGCCGATGGAGCGCAAGTACTGATGACCACCGAAGCCGCGGCACCGCCCGCCACCGACATCCCGAAGCCGTTCCCCGTCACGATCAGGTTGCGCCGGTTCCTTCCCGACGAGGGCCCCGAGCCGTTCTGGCAGGACTTCACGGTCGATGTGTTCCCCACCGACCGGATCCTCGACGCGCTGCACAAGATCAAGTGGGAGCAGGACGGAACCGTCACGTTCCGCCGCTCGTGCGCGCACGGCATCTGCGGCTCGGACGCCATCAGGATCAACGGGCGCAACCGGCTGGCCTGCAAGACCCTGATCAAGGATCTCAACGCCAAGAAGCCCATCGTGGTCGAGGCGATCAAGGGCCTTCCGCTCGAGAAGGACCTCATCGTCGACATGGAGCCGTTCTTCGCCTCCTTCCGCGAGATCATGCCGTTCCTGATCACGACGGGAAACACCCCGACCAAGGAGCGCGTGCAGTCCGCCGAGGATCGCGCGGTCTTCGACGACACCACGAAGTGCATCCTGTGCGCGTGCTGCACGACGTCCTGTCCGGTCTTCTGGACCGATGGGCAGTACTTCGGACCCGCCGCCATCGTGAACGCCCACCGGTTCATCTTCGACAGCCGCGATGAGGGTGGTGAGCAGCGCCTGGAGATCTTGAACTCCAAGGAGGGCGTCTGGCGCTGCCGGACGACGTTCAACTGCACCGACGCCTGCCCCCGCGGCATCGAGGTCACCAAGGCGATCCAGGAAGTCAAGCGCGCCCTGATCTACAAGGGCTGACGTTCGGACTGCGCCCCCGGGGGACACGGCGCAAGAGCCAGCGGATCGTGGCACCGGGTGCTCGGTCACCACACAGTGTGTTGATGGGCTTCGAACTCGCCAACGCCCATCAACAACGGCCCTTCGCCGCCGAGTCGCTCCCCGGAACCGACCCCGCACCGCCATAACCTATGGGCGTTATGAGTGCACCTTCCCGCGTGCTCGCCACGCTCACTCTCGCCGCTGCCATGGTGCTTCCAGCCCATGCCGCCGCAGGCGTTGCCAGCGAGGATCCGGCGCCCGCGTCGAACTCGACCACCGGCTCCACCGCCCCCGTCGTCCAGGCAGCGGACGGCGCATGGGAGGTGCCAGGAATCGCCACCGAGGGCTGGGTCCTGGCCGACCTCGACACCGGTGAGATCCTCGCGATGCAGGATCCCGACAAGCTGCTTCGACCCGCATCGACGCTGAAGCTCCTCACGGCACTGACCGTCGCCCCGCGGCTGGCCCCGGAGCAGCCCTACCGGGCTGTGAAGGCCGACGAGACCGCCGAAGGAAGCCGCGTGGTCCTCTACAACGGCCTGGAGTACACCGTGGCCGACCTGCTGCACGCAACGCTGCTGCCCAGCGCGAACGATGCCGCTGAGGCGTTGGCCCGAGCAAACGGCGGTATTGCAGACACGGTCACGCAGATGAATGCCGAGGCTGATCGGATCGGCGCCGTGAACACCACAGCGGTGAACCCCAGCGGACTGGACGCCGAGGGCCAGTTCACGACCGCGCGGGACATCGCCGCGATCGGACGGGCCGCATTCGCCAACCCGGAGATCGTGTCCTACCTGCAGCTGCGAGCCGTTGACTTCCCGGGCAAGCGCACCGGCAGCGGCCGCGTGATCTACCCGATCTACAACGCCAACCGGATGCTCCGCGACAGCTTCGAGGGCGCGCTCGGCGGCAAGTCCGGCTACACGTCCCAGGCGCGCCGGACCATGGTCGCCGCGGCGGAGCGGGACGGCCGCCGGCTGATCGCCAGCCTTCTCAACATAGGCGGCAACACCTACACGACCGCGGAGGTCCTGCTGGACTGGGGCTTCGCGAACGCAGACAAGCTGACCCCGGTCGGGCAGCTGCCCGAGCCCAGCGAGGCAGCTCCCACGTTCGAGCGCGCGGTAGTTCCCCTGCCTGAGCGGGGGCAGGCGCCTGCTGCTCCTGAGGCTCAGCAGGCCGGTGACGCCCCGACCGCTCCCGCCAGATCCCGGTCCCTGGCACTGCCGTCCCTCTCGCTGCCAGGCCTCCCCTCGCCGCTGACGGTGGTCACGCTGCTGATGGCGGTGCTCGTCGTTCTCCGCGCCCGGGTGTACTGGATCAGCCATCGCAGCCGGTCCGCCTGGACCAGCCTGGACACGTGGGCGGCGTCGCAGGCCCAGTCATCGCGTCGTCGGGGCCCCTCGGACCGGCGGGTCCGGACCGGGCGGTCTCGTTCGGCTGCCCAGGTCGAGGACCTGATCGGCACCTCCCGCCACTGAGTGCCACCAGCTCGGCCGGCGTGAACGAGCCAGGGGCTGGCACCCGATTTGTGCCAGCCCTTGGTCCCTGTGGCAGGCGCCCGATGTGCGCCTGCCAATCGTGCTGTTCAGGTGTGTGCGGTGCGTCGCGATCAGGCAACCGCTGCGTGCGTGAGCGTCTCCTCGATCTCCTCGTCGGTGATCGGGTTGCGGGACTTCCACGCCGTCACCAGGAAGGCCGACAGCGCTGTTCCTGCGGCGATCGCCACGAGGTACATGACCGGGTTGGTGATGAGTCCGAGGACCCAGATGCCACCGTGCGGGGCGCGCAGCTCGGATCCGAAGGCCATGACCAGGCCACCGGTCATGGCGCTACCGGCCATCAGCGACGGGATGACCCGCAGGGGATCGGACGCCGCGAACGGGATCGCGCCCTCGGTGATGAACGAGGCGCCGAGCAGCCAGGCTGCCTTGCCGTTCTCACGTTCGGCCTCGGTGTAGAGCTTCGGCCGCAGGACCGTCGAGGACAGCGCCATCGCCAGCGGGGGAACCATACCGGCAGCCATGACGGCGGCCATGATCTGAAGGGCCGGACCGTTGTTGTCCGCGATCGCCGTTGTGAGGTTCAGCGTGGCGAACACGTAGGCGGTCTTGTTGACCGGGCCGCCCATGTCGAAGGCCATCATCAGGCCGAGGATCACGCCGAGCAGGATCGCGTTTGCGCCGGAGAGGTCCGCGAGCCAGTCGGTGAGACCGGTCTGCACGGCGGCCAGCGGCTTGCCGAGCAGCGTCAGCATCAGGGCACCGTTCAGGAACGTTGCCACGAGCGGGACGACCACGACCGGCATGACCCCGCGCACGGCCTTGGGAACGTTGAGCTGGGACATCCAGCGTGCGATGAAGCCACCCGTGAGGCCACCGACGATGGCGCCGAGGAAGCCGGCGCCGATGCTGCCGGCAGCAACGCCGGCGACGAAGCCCGGCACGAGGCCTGGCCGGTCGGCGATCGCGTAGGCGATGAATCCGGCGAGCACCGCGTTCAGGAACCCGAAGGCCGTGGCACCGAGGATGAACATGAGCCCGGCCCAGTCGTTCAGGTTGAAGAAGCTGAACTGGTCGATGAAGCCTGGGACGTCGGCGTTGACCTCGACGATCTGGTAGCCACCGAGCATGAAGCTCAGGGCGATCAGGATGCCGCCACCGGCGACGAACGGGATCATGTAGGACACGCCGGTCATCAGGTAGCCACGCAGGCGGATGCCGAAGTGGCCCTCCTCGACCTTCGTGGCCATGCCTCCGGACGCGGCAGCGGTCGCCGCGGCGGCCGTTGCAGCGGGAACTGCCGAGGGCCCGGCCTCGACGGCGGCAACTGCCTCGTCGATCATGGCCGGCGCGTCGTTGATGGCGCGCTTGACACCACTCTGGACGGTCGGCTTGCCGGCGAAGCGTCCCTTGTCGCGCACCTCGACGTCGTTGGCGAAGACCACCCCGTCGGCCGCGGCGATCTGAACGGGGTCGAGCTTCTTGAACCCGCCCGAGCCCTGGGTCTCGATGGTGATCTCGTGGCCGGCCGCTACTGCTGCCTGCTCGAGGGACTCGGCCGCCATGTAGGTGTGCGCGATGCCTGTCGGGCACGACGTGACCCCGACGAACTTCAGCTTCCTCGCCTCCTTCGGCGGTGGCGGTGGTGCTGCGGCGGCGGGGGCCGCGGCCGCTGCCCCGGCCGCCGCCGGAACTGGCTCGGGAGCCGCTGCGGCTGTGATGGTGTCGACGACAACCTGTGGGTCCGAGGCCTTGAGCAGCGTGTCGCGGAACTCGGACTTCATCAGGGCCCGGGACAGGCTGGCCAGGATCTGCAGGTGCTCATCGCCGGCACCGTCGGGGACGGTGATGAGGAACACCAGGTTGGCGGGGCCATCGGCCGCGCCCCAGTCGATGCCGTTGGTGGACCGGCCGAAGGTGACGGTGGGTTCGCTCACGCCGCTGGTGCGGGCGTGCGGGATCCCGATCCCACCCTCGATACCGGTCGGAAGGAGCTCCTCGCGGGCAGCGACGTCGCTGCGCAGCGCGGCAGGGTCGGTGGCACGGCCAGCAGCCGTGGCCACCGCGACGAGACGGTCGATCGCCTCGTCCTTGGTGGTGGCAGCGCCGTCGAGGTCCAAGTCGACGAGCTGGGTTGTGATCAGTTCCATGTTCTGACCTCCGGTTGAAGGGGTGGGGCTGGATTGGGTCGATACTGGACGGGTCGAGCAGCCGGACGACGGATCATTCGATGGCGCTCACCTCCACGGCGTCGAGGTCGATCAACTCGGCGGGCGGGACGCCCGTGCCGGGGGTCTGGACCGCAGCGGTGGCCCAGGCCACGCCCTCGCGCAGGGCGTCCGGGCCGCTGCCGCCGCCGTGCAGGAATCCGGAGAGCACGCTGTCGCCGGCGCCGACGGTGCTGAGAACCGGGACGCGGGCGCCCTTGACGCGCCAGACCCCCTCAGCATCGACCAGGACCGCACCGTCGGCTCCCAGGCTGCAGATCACCGCGCGGGCGCCTCGGGCGCGAGCCTCCTGGCATCCGGCAAGGACCTCGTCGAGAGTGGTCAGCTCACGCCCGAGGATCTCTCCGAGCTCCTCGTCGTTGGGCTTGATGAGGTCGGGATTGGCGGACAGGCCGTCGGCCAGGGCGGCACCGCTGGCATCCAGGGCGAACCTGGCGCCGGCGTCTCGAGCCACCTCGGCCAGCCGGGCGATGATCGCGGTGTCCATGCCGGCGGGCAGGCTGCCCGCGACGACCACCCATCCGCCTGGTCTTGCCTCCTCGGCCACCGCGGCCACGAGGGCATCGATCTCTGATGGGGACAGGTCCGGGCCGGGCTCATTGAGCTTGGTCGTCGTGCCATCGGGCTCCACCACGGTCACGTTGGACCGAGTGGCCCCGGCGATGGGGATCGCCCGGTAGGGGATCTGCGCATCGTCCAGGGCGCCGACGAGTGCTCGCCCGATCGATCCGCCCGAGGGCAGCACGGCCACGGACTTCGTGCCGTGCGCGGTCAGGAACCGGGTGACATTGACCCCCTTGCCACCCGGATCCTCCAGGGTCGAATCGGCCCGCACGACTTCGCCGCGGGCCAGTTCTGCCACGGCGAGGGTCCGGTCGAGGCTGGGGTTGAGTGTGACTGTGACGATCATGCGCGCACCACCTTGGGTCCGGCCGCCTCAATCTCGAGGACGGCATCATTGGGAAGCTCGGAATCCGTGACGATCGTGTCCACCTGGGCCAGATCGCCGAAGTGGGCGAAGTGGTCCGAGCCGTACTTCGTGTGGTCGGCCAGCAGCACGCTGCGGCGGGCAGCGCCGATGAACGCCGACTTCACGGCCGCCTCAGCGCTGTCCGGCGTGGTCAGCCCACGGGCCAACGAGAAGCCGTTGGCGCCCAGGAAGGCGATGTCGACGAAGACCCCCCGCAGGTACTCGAGCGCCGCATGGTCCACCGTCGCCTGCGTTCGACCGCGGACACGACCGCCCACCAGGTGCACGGTCAACGTGTCCCGGTTGGCCAGCATCGAGGCAATGGGAAGGCTGTTGGTGACGACCGTCAGCTCCCGGTCGGTGGGCAGGATCTCGGCGAGGCGGAAGGTCGAGGAACCGGCATCGAGGGCAATCGCACCCTCCTCGGGCAGCAGCTCCAGAGCTGCTTCGGCGATCCGGGCCTTCTCAGTGGTGTGCACCGACTCGCGGACCGACAACGCCGGCTCGAAGCCGAACAGGTCCACGACGATCGCCCCGCCATGCACCCGGCGCAGGAGCCCCGCTCGCTCCAGCGTGGTCAGGTCCCGACGGACCGTCTCCGGGGTCACCGCGAAGGTCTCGGACAGCTCGGCGACCTCCACCCGCCCCGCCGACCTCGCTTGGCTGACGATTGCCGCCTGTCGCTCTTCTGCATACATCTGTTTGACTCCGTTTCTGTCTGTCTGATGTCAGTCAACACCTATTTCCAACAGATGTCAACACCTAGCGAAGACATTCGAACAGATACAGATGCAGAACAACAGCACCGGAGCCTTGACTGCGTCAGAAACCAGTCAGGTCGGGCGCCGTAGCAGCCCACCAAGCGGAGATCGGCTAGAGCCGGCCTGCTTCGTGGACCCGGCGCAGGAAGTCCTGGGTCCGCCGGTCCTGCGGATGATGCAGGAGTTGGGCCGGAGCCGCCCGCTCCACGATCGTCCCCGAGGACAGGAAGCACACCTCGTCACCGACCTGCTCGGCAAAGCCCATCTCATGGGTCGCGATGACCATCGTCATCCCCTCCCCCTTGAGGTCGCGGACGGTGGACAGCACATCGTTGACCAGGACCGGATCCAGCGCGGAGGTCACCTCGTCCATGAGCATGAGCCGGGGCGACACCGCCAGTGACCGGACGATCGCCACTCGCTGCTGCTGGCCTCCGGAGAGGCGGTCAGGGTACTGGGTCGCCTTGTCGGCGAGCCCGAACCGCTCGAGGAGGGCGAGCCCCTCAGCCTCGGCCGCCTCCCTGGCCACTTTGTGCACCTTGCGCGGGGCCAGGGTGATGTTGTCCAGGACGGTCAGGTGCGGGAACAGGTTGAACGACTGGAACACCATGCCGACCTTGCGGCGGACATCGTCGGGGTCCACCTCGGGGTCCGTGATGTCCCAGCCGTCGAGGCGGATGACGCCATCGTCAACCGGCGTGAGCAGGTTGACGCACCTCAGCAGCGTCGACTTCCCGGATCCGGAGGCCCCGATGAGCACCGTCACTGAGTGCTCCGGCACGTCGATCGAGACACCGCGCAGGACCTGCTCGTCGCCGAACGACTTGTACACCTCGTGGACGCTGAGCACCGTGCCGCCGGGAGTGGTCATGCGCCCACCTGCGCGTTCTGCCGCTCGATGGACCGGTGCAGGAATCGGTCGGTGAGCCGTGTCAGTGGGACGGTCAGGATCAGGAAGAGAATCGCGGCCACAACGTAGGGCGTGTAGTTGAACGTCCGGGAGGACTCGATCTGCGCAGCGCGGATGGCGTCCACGACGCCGAGCACGGAGATCAGGCCGGTGTCCTTGAGCAGGGAGACGAAGTCGTTCATCAGGGGCGGGATGACCCGCCGCACGCCCTGCGGCAGCACCACGTGGCGCAGTGTCTGGCCCGACGTCAGGCCCAGCGACCGAGCCGCCGCACTCTGGCTCGGGTGCACGGACAGGATCCCGCTGCGCAGGACCTCGGCGACATAGGCCGAGTAGGTCAGGACGATCGCCGCAGTGCCCAGGATGATCACCGAGGAGGTCATCCCCGTGAGACCGAGGGCTGGCACGCCGAAACCGATGAGCAGGATGACCAGCAGCGTGGGCACGCCGCGGAACAGGTCGACATACCCGGTGGCGAGCAGCCGGAAAGGCGCCAGCGCCGGGGCCCGCGAGGTCCGTGCCATCGCCAGCGTCAGCCCCAGGATGGAGATCAGCACCGACGCCACAATCGTCAGCCTGATGTTCAGCAGCAGCCCGGCGAACACGGCGGGCAGCACCTCACCGGCGTAGTCGACGTCGAAGAACGTGCTGCGGACGACGTCCCAGCCGGGTGAGGTGACCACCAGGACCACCAATGCGCCGATCACCAGGACGCTGGATACAACGGCAACGGTCGTCCGGCGCCGTGCCTGCCGGGCACGTACGTCGCGCCGGCGCAGCTCCTCTGCGCTCGGCGTGTGGATGCCCTCCGGCTCGCTCACCGAGACTACTGGAGCGTGGGTGCGCCCGCCTCCGACGCCAACCAGGTCTCCTGGAGCGTGCCGAGGGTCCCGTCGGCCCGCAGCTGGTCCAGCGCCTCGGATGTGCAGGCGGTCAGCGGGCTGTTGTTGGTCAGCAGGATCCCGAACTGGTCGGTGGCGTCAGCCCCGGCAGCCGGGAGCTGCCCGACGATGACCCCGTCGTCGATCTCGGCCTCGGCGAGGTAGAACGCGGTGGGGAGATCGACGACGATCCCGTCGATCTGCTCGTTCTTCAGGGCACTGACCGCCGCGGCGTTGTCGTTGAACACCGAGACGTCCTCACCGTTGGCCAGCTGCTGGGCAGCGTCCAGGGACGTCGACCCGACGGCCGCGCCGAGCGTGGCCGACTCGAGCTCGGCCTGCGTGGTGGCATTGGCGATCGGGGAACCCGCGTAGGAGATGATGGCCTGGTTCACGTCGTAGTAGGACGACGAGAGGTCGACGGCCTTCTCGCGATCCTCGGTGATGGAGAACTGCTGCAGGTTCCAGTCGAATTCCTTGGCGCCCGGCGCGATCGCTCCGTCGAACGTGGTCCGCACCCAGGTGATGTCCTCCGGTGCGTAGCCCAACTGGTCAGCCGCGGCATACGCCACTGCTGCCTCGAAGCCCTCTCCCGACTCGGGGTCGTCGTCCTTGACCCACGGCTCGTAGGCCGGGTTGCCGGTGGCGATGACCAACGTTCCGGGCTGCTGGGTCTGCAGGGTGGCCTTGTCACAGGTGGCAGCTGCCGAGGCTGACGGCTCGGTGGCGGTGTCGGATGTCGTCGAGCACGCGGTGAGTGCCAGGCCGGCGACGGCGACCGTGGCGAGCAGGGGGGCGCGGTTCATGGGTCCTCCGTGGATGGGTAGCTGGGAGGAAGATACCCGCTCAGGCCGTGTGGCCCCGAATCCCGGTCGGGTTGGGGTTCGCGCCGAGTGCACCCTGATCGCCCGCCGGGGCATCGGCCTGCTCACCTGCCCCGGCCACAGCACGGCCGGCGTTCCCGGCGGGATCCGTGCGCTCGGGCAGCAGCGCGCGGACGGCCAGCACCATCGCGGCAAGCAGCGCCACGATCCGTACGGTGTGCACCCCGACCCCGATGAGACCCCCGTTGATGATGTCGATGTACGCGAACGGATAGAGCACCTGGCCGGCCACGGCGGTGACGGCCACCGGGATGGTGGCCGTGCGCATCCGGGGCGAGCCAGCGGCCCAGACCAGGGCAGCCATGCCGACCAGCCAGATGTTGAACTGCGGGCTGAGCACCCGCGACGTCACGGTCAGCCAGAGGATGGCGGCGAAGGCGATGTCGGCCACCGGGGCGTGGTCCAGCCGGCCGAGGGCGCGGGCCAGAACGAGCAGCAGCAGCCCGAGCCCGGCGATGGGGATCAGCCACGGGGCGATCGAGTCAGCCAGCGGCACTCCCACCTCCGAGGAACCGTAGCGGAACGCCTCCGGGACCCCCTCGGCTCCGACGAAGACGCGCGCCCAGACGAACGGCAGCGCCACAACGGACTCTGTCTGCAGGCCGCGGGCCTCCCCATTGCCGAGGAATGCGCTGATGACGCCTGGGAAGGCCCACGCTGCGGTGACCAGGATGACGGTCGTGGCGAGGGCTGCCCCTATGGCCCCGCGCAGCCACTTGCGTTGACTCAGGGCGATGGCCATGACTGCCGGCCACACCTTGAGGCCACCGCCGACAGCCAGGATCGCCCCCGCCGTCAGTGCGCCGGCCAGCGCCAGCAGCCCGGCCATCGCCGCGAGGGTGGGGATGGAGTCATAGCGACCGTAGAGGATCGGGCCGAGCAGCAGTGGTGCGGCCAGCCAGACGGCGAACCCATCCCACCGGCTGCGCCGGGCAGCATCACGGGCGAGTAGGACGCCGATGGCGATGTCGATCGCGACGAAGAGAAGGGCGAACAACCACGGTTGCGAGCCGAGCAGTCCGACCCCCCCGAACACGAAGGCGGCCAACGGTGGGTACTGCCACATCGGGTCTGACGAGGGCACGCGCCCCTCTGCCAGGCCCTCGCCCCAGCCGGCGTACACATTGAGATCGTCGAAGATGTGCTTCCAGTCGTGGTGCAGCATCATCCCGGCGGCCATCACCAGCACCAAGCCGCGGGTAATCGCCCACCAGGTCAGCCGGTACCGAGCTTCGGCAAGACGCGGCACGCGGGACTGCAGGAACACGGCCCCATTCTGCCCGACCCAGCCGGAAGCGAAACCCCCACGAACGCACCGAAGGTCACCCGACCGACCCCGCGATCATGCGCACTCACGCCACGGGATCACTGGTAGGACACCCACCACGGTGTCGGGTCGACGTTGAAGGTTGTGGCCGGGCTCGGGGTGGGCTCATCCTCGTCGTAGAAGTTCTTCCACCCGAACTTCAGGCCCTTGGGGGCATCGACACGAAGGGCTCCCCACGTGTCGAGCTTCTGGCCCAGGGTGCCATCGCCGTCCATCTGGACGATCACGGCCAGCTCGTCGCGGCTCAGGTCCAGGTCCTGGCGGTCGGTGATCATATCGGTGCGGAACTGGTGGAGCAGGACCATCTTCTGGGGCAGGTCGTTGCGGTCGGTCAGGTCAGCGAGCCAGTCCATGGTCTCGTTGACCTCCGCGGCGCTCACGCTGCCGATCTGCTGCAGCGGCTTCTCCCCCTTCTTGAGCCGCCACTCCGGATCCAGCGCGAGGCCGACATGCGGCTCGACGAGCAGTTCCTCGTACTCCTGTGCCTGGGACAGGAAGTCCGCACGACCGGACTGGAGGTCCAGGACGACGTAGATCCCCGCCTCCGCGGCGGCATCGACGAGCGGGCGCAGCACCTCGACGTCCCACTCGTTGGAGTAGTTGCCATCCTTGCCAGCGCCCCCCGCCGCCACCGTCGCTATGATCTCGAACGCGGGAACGATCGTCTCGTCGCTGAGGCCCTCGTACTGCGACGCGACGTCGCGGGCCCGGGCGACCGAGCCCGCCGGCCCCTGCTCCCCCAAGACTCCCAGGCCACCGGTCAGCGGATGGCCATAGAGCGCCACATACCGCTTGTCATGGAAGATCGTCTGTCCCCCGCCCGGGAGCTGGACCCCAGTGGCGGCGGCCTGCACCCGTTGGCCGAAGACGTCCGCGGCGCCGAAGCGACGACCGACGCCCACGGCCACCTCGGGGGCCGCGGCAGCCACGGCCCGGACATCGGCCGGCTTCACCCGCGGGTCGGCCCGCTTCAGGTCCAGGCTCTCGGCGCCCGCTGCTGCGAGGGTCGCCGAGGCAGCCTGCGACCCCTCAGGGGTCGCTTGGGGGGAGGTCATCGCGACCAACCCCGCGACCGGCACGGCAGCCTCGAAGTCGGGCAGGTCCTGCACCGAGGCCACGATCTCCACGCCGCGCACGTCCGGCTGCCCCGGGCCGACGTGCAGGACATGGGTGGTGCCCAGGCGCTCCAGCTCGGCATCGACCACGCTCGATCCGCCGTCGCCGGAGGGGCTGGTCGCTGGATCGGACGGCGCCTCCGACGCCTCGGCATCAGGTCCGGACACCCCTGCTGCCGCCTCCGGCACGACCAGGACCGGCACGCCCAGCTCACGGGATGTGCTGGTGGCCTCCTGGAGCGCCTTGCGGTCCACGACGGTCACAACGACGGGGCTGGCGGTCCAGACCGCCTGGCTGGCCTCGAGGCCCAGCTCCATCTCCGTCCGGCCGGACAGCACGGTGGAGCTGCGGGGAGCAGCCACCTGCGCGGCCGGCTCGGCATTGACTTCCACATCGCTCTCGCGGGCAGCCGAATCGGTGCACCCGGCCAGCAGGGCACCGGCGGCCATGAGCGCGCAAACGGTGTGAAGGGGTCGTCGCATCACGGGTCCTCCGTTGGGTTGGTCACTGGGGCGTCACTGGGCAGGTCGGTGTCCTCGACCTCCGGCGCCGAACGACCCGCCACCGAGCACGGATCGACACCCTTGGCAGCCATGACCGTGGCCGCCGCGTGGTTGAGCTGATCGGCACTGATCGTTCCGACGGCGAGCGCGGCGCGCATGGCTCGGCGCCCCTGCACCGACCCGCCCGGGCCGACGATCCCCAGGTGGCCACCGGCCTGGATGAACCCAACCAGCGCGTCACCCTGCGTGGGCGCATCGGACGCCGCCATACCGAGGGCGTCGCTGACGATGAGCCCGTCAAATCCCATCCCCTCGATGAGCAGGCCGTTCACCGTCCTGCGGGATTGGCTGCTGGGGAGGTCCGAATGGCCCGGGACCGTCGAGTGGCCGACCATGACGCCGACGTCGACCCGCCTCGTGATCCGCCTGAACGGGACGAGGTCGGTCGCACGCAACTCGTCGATCGACGGGCCCGCTGCCAGCACGTAGTGGGTGTCGCCTGTGGTGTCCCCCTGACCGGGGAAGTGCTTGAGCACCGGGAGCAGCCCCGCATCGGCGTAACCCCGGGCCGCCGCCAGGGCGTAGTCGCTGACGACCTCCGGGTCATCGGAGTAGGCACGTGACCCGATGCCCGGACCATGGCCCACATCCGCGACTGGGGCGAAGACGACGTCCACGCCCCAGTCGGCAAGGGCGGTGCCGTGCCTGGCGTACATGATGCGCACCGCGTCGGTAGTCATGGTGTAGGCCTGCCGCTGGGCCGAGGGGATGGGGCCGGTGATCCCGACGTACCGCTGCACCTGGCCCCCTTCCTCGTCAGCGGCCAGCAGCGCGCCGTACTCGGTGCCCGAGGTGGCGAGGTCCAGTGCGCCGGCTGTGGTCGCGGTCAGGCGACCGTTGGCCAGGATCCCGGCGATGAGTCCGTCGTCGAGCCAGCGCTGAACCCGCGAGATGTCGGTCGTGGTCACCAGCATCGTCTGCCCGATCCGCACGTCGCGGGGAATCCGGGCAACGCAGGCCAGGGCGGGATCCACCTCGAGCGGTCTGGGCCTGGTTGAAGCGGACCGGGTCGGTGCGGCCGTCGAAGCCGTCGTGGACGGCACGGGTGCCGCGGAGGTCGGGAGCGCCTCTCGCGGGGCCGCCTGCGGAGCTCCGCCGCACGCACCCAGCGCGATGACGCACGACACCACCACACCGCTCCACCTGGCTCGCCCGCCCACGGACACAGGATGCCATCCGTTCGGCCACTCCACTGACGACGTGCACGGCGGATCGGGACCGATGGGGGCCGAACCGGTGGCGGCGGCTGGACTACTCGTCGACCTCGACGATCTGGGCGTCCGGGGCGTGCTTGCGCACCGATGCGATCCCTTCAAGAGCGGACTTCTTCGAGGCGTAGCCCTGGCTGGCGGCGATGGTCTGCCCGTTGCTCGCCTTGAGCCTGAATCGGTACTTGCCCGCGTTGTCCGTGAAGAGCTCGAACTTGCCCGACATCATGGCCCCTTCCTGGAACTCGTGGTCTGGGCGTGAGTATGCCGCGACCGGCCGCCCCGTCGCGCTGCGGGCGGCGTTGGGCCGACCGGGCGAATCCTGGGTGTGCCCCCTCGAGTCCGGGCCTAATCTGGACGAACCACACCTGTGCGGGTGCCGAGGGGACGCGAGATGGACGCCGATTTCGAACGGGAGCGCCGGTGGATCCTGCTGGCCCTGATCGGAGCACTCATCGCCGGGTTCATGCCCATCATCATCGGCACCTGGTTGGCAGCGCGTCGTTCGGCCAATGAGTGCCCGGCCCCGATCGAACTCGGCCCCGTCGGGGCCAGCCTCGGGTTCGGTGCCATGTCCTGCGTGGGGATCGTGGCGATCGGGGTGATCGTGATCAACCGCTACCACCGGACGTTGCTTCGTGCGGCCACCCGCGACCACGTGACCGGCGCGTACAACCGGCAGGCCTTCGAGAGCACCGCGGGCGAGGCAGTCAGCACCGCCCGCCACAGCGGGGAGCAGCTGTCCGTGGTCCTGTTCGACGTCGATGACTTCAAGAGGTACAACGACACCCACGGACACATCGCCGGCGACGCTGCCCTGCGCGAGGTGGCCGCAGCAGCCGCGGCAGTGGTGCGGCGCTCCGACGTGGTCGGCAGGTGGGGCGGTGACGAGTTCGTCGTCCTGCTGCCCACCTGCGGCGCCCCTGCCGCCAGGCGGATCGCTGCAGATGCGGCGGCCCGGGTTCGTGCGAGCGACCTGCAGCAGGCCGGGATGCCCGCAGGGGTGTCCATCAGCGCGGGCGTGGCCGAGCTCGGCCCCGACGACAGCCTGTCCGACCTGATCGCCCGGGCAGATGCGGCGATGTACGGCACTCGAAGCGATCGCGAGCTCGACCGCCAGAGCTGGTCATCCGGGTCCTCGGCCAGGGGCTGACGGACGACGCTGCTCGAAGGGTCGGGTTGGCCCCGTCGGGGTCCTACTTCGACTTCCCGGAGCGGCGCGAACGCGCGTCGGCCAGAGCGGCCTGCGCCTTGTTGGCTCGACGCCGTGCCGCCTGCTCCAGACGCAGCTTCAGAAGTGCGGCAGCCTGCTTGGTGGTGAGCTCGGCGGCCTCCGAGGAGCCGACGATGGCAGTGGCCTCCTGCTGGGAGGTGGCCCCGGCGATCCCCCCGAGGATGGCCTCGGCCGCGGCCTGCGCGGGGAGCAGCTCGTTGCCAACGGAGGGGTCGCCGGCGGGGACGCCCTCAGCCAGGGACTGGACGTCACCGAGGATGTTGATACCCATCGCGATGACGCGCTCGGCGGTCACAGCGCCGAAGTCCTGGGCCGCCCGAACAGCCCACTCGGGCGTGGCGATCTTGGGCTCGTCCGGCCCCGGCTTGCGGGTCTCGACCATCCGCATGACGGCGCCGCGCCGGACACCGTCCTCGTATGCGGGCCAGTCCCAGCGGTTGGCCCCGCCTGCGTTGACCAGCCGCAGCGTCTCAGCCTCACCGGCGGTCATGGACCGGTTGCTCGCACCAATCTCGGGGTCGGGCACGAGGAGTCCATCGGGGAGGTCGAGCAGGGCCTCGAATGAGCGGAACAGGCCCCGGCGGTCCGACTCGTCGAGGATCAGCAGGGTGACGTTCTCGGGGCCGAGCCGGTCGACCCAGCGTCCAATGACCTTGGCGTGGTCGTTCCGGCGCCAGAAGTTCGGCGATGGCGGGCAGGCCGGAGGTGCGGCGAACACGTTCTCCAGCCACTCCTCGTAGGGCATGGCCAGGCCGTACTTGAGGTACTGCTGGTAGGAGGAGGACAGCAGCTTGGAGAAGGGCCGCAGCGTGAAGATCGCGTGCATCCGGTCCGCTCCGAGATCGGACACGATCCGATCCAGGGACTCGCCCCTCGCGAACACGAACGACTCACTGGAGATGACGACCCGCCCCTTGTGCTTCGTGGTGTCACGGCGCAGCGACTCCCAGTAGGACGACTTCGGGGGTCGCCCGCCCCGGGAACCCCAGCCCCAGGTCCGGCCGGTCACGGCCATGGCCGCCCGATGGTGCGAGCGCAGCTCGCTGGGGTAGAGGACCCCCTCGGCCGCCAGCGCAGGCCTGACGCTGGCAAGCGCGGACTGCACCGCTGTGGTCCCGGTCTTGTGGAAGCCGGGGTGGAACAGGATGGATCCCTCCGGCAGTGCGTCGGGAGTGGCAATCATGGGGCCTCCAGCAACTAGTCAACGGACCCCCGCAGGGTACCCGCGGGGGTCGCCGTGCCCGCGCACCCCCACCTTGTCACCCGCACGCTTGCGCAACTGCCCGGAGCGGTCTCGTCAGGATCCGTCGAGGTCGCCCTCCGGTGCAGAGCCGTCGGCGGGTCCTCCCGCCGCCTGTTCGTCGAGGTCGACCAGGGCCTGCACGTTGGCGCGGTCCCGTTCCTCCTGCCGGGCCAGCTTCCCTGCCTGGCCGCGCCGCTCCTCGATGGCGTCCCGGATGTGCCGGCGCTGCTGGGTCTCGGGCACCGAGTAGCGGACCTCGGTATGGGTCAAGCGGTCGAGCAGCGTGCGACGCTTGGCGTCGAAGAACACCCCGAAACCCGTCAGGAACCAGATGATGATCCCGATGAGGCCGATCCAGGCCCGCAGGATCGCCCGGATGAAGCCCGGCCGCCTGCCGTCCGGGGTGCATACCTTGAGCCCCACCACGGCCATGCCGAACGTGCGCCCCAGCGCCCAGTAGCACAGGCCCAGGTAGATGGGGATGACGTAGGCGGCCACCAGGTACAGGAACGCGGTCAAACCCGAGGGGAGGTCACCGAAGAGCGACTCGAGCAGGGTGACCACGGTGTTCAGGCCCAGGGTGGTCAAGTAGCCCACGCCGCCGACGTCGATCGTGAGGGCCAGCAGGCGGGTGACGACACCACCGTAGGTGAAGGTCCGACCCGGCGGTGGGGGGTCGACCGGCAGGTCACGCCACGCCGCACGTCTCGCCGCAAGGTCCTCGACCTCGACCCGAAGTGGCTTGGAGTCCTCGTCTGACTCCCCCGCGAGCACAAGTTCGAGGCCCGATTCGGGCGCTACTCGGGCCGGCCGGCGCAGTAGCCCCCGAATGGCACGCTCAACGAGTGTGTCGGCATTGGCCAGCGTTGTGCGGAACCCCTCAAGCGCGTCAAGGAACAGGCCCTGGCTCTGCTCGCGGATCAGGTCGCGCACGGCCGGGTCGTCGACGATGTCGTTCATGATCGTCGGCACGACTTCCTTGCGGATCTTGGGCATCAGCGCATCCACCAGCTGCGGGGCCACCTCGTCCTGGATCTTGGGCATCAGCGCATCCACCAGCTGCGGGGCGATCTGCTGCTCGATCTGCGGCATCAGCGCATCCAGGAGCTGCGGGGCGATCTCGTCCTGAATCTTGGGCATCAGCGCATCCAGCAGGTCCGGACCCACGGACTGGCTGATGTACGGGACCAGCGCCTCGACGATCTTCGGCACCAGTTCGGCCTCGAGGTACGGGCGCAGGTCCTCAAGCATGGCGGGCAACAGGTCGGCGACCAGCCTCGGCGTGATGCCGTCGACCACCTCGGGAATCGTCACTGCCACCAGGTGCGCCGTCACCCCGTCGACGATGTTGGGGACCGTGTCCGCAACGAGGTGGTCGGTGACGCCCTCGAGCACCTCGGGCACGACGGTGTCGGTGAGGTAGGGCGTGAGCCCGTCGACGATGCTCGGGATGGCCTGCTCGATCAGGTAGGGCTCGAGGTCCTCGATGACCTGCTGGGCGGTGGCACCGGTGACATCCATGGCCGCCTCACCGACCGACTGGCCGACGCGTCCAACGGTGGCGTCGAAGGCCCCGTCGACGGCGCGACGGACTCCCCCGAACAACCTGTCGTCCTCCGGCTCGTCGTCCATCACCGCAGGTTATGCCCGTCCGCGGCTCGAAGGACGGACCGACGTGGGGGCGAGGTCAGGCGTCGAGCTCGGGGAACTCGTCCTCCGCTGTTCCTGGGCGCCCAGTGCCCGCCACCCTCCCGAGTGCCCCGGCTACGGCCAACCCCTGGGCCACGGAAGGGCCGATCAGCAGCGCGAAGAGCACCGTGCCCAGCCCGACGGACCCGCCCAGGAGCCACCCGGCGCCCAGGACTGACACCTCGATACCCAGCCGAACCCGGCCCACCGGCCATCCGAATCGGGTGTGCAGGCCGGTCATCCAGCCATCGCGCGGGCCCGGCCCCAGGTTGGTGGTGAGGTACAGACCGCTGCCCAGGCCGATCATCGCGATCCCGAGCAGGACGAGCGCGAGCTCCCCGACCCACGTGCCCGGCGCTGGTATGAGGGCCACGCCGACCTGGAGGGCCACAGCGACCACGACGGCGTTCGCGATCGTCCCCAACCCAGGACGTTCCCGCAGTGGTATCCACAGCAGCAGCACCACGGCACTGACCAGGAAGGTGGCCATCCCGATGGACACCGGCAGGATCATGGACAGTCCCTGCGCCAGCACGGTCCAGGGGCTCACCCCGAGACCGCCCTGCACGATGAGGGCCTCGCCGGTGCCGAACGCGTACAGGCCCACCAGCAGGACGACGAGGCTTCTGGGTGTGGGCGACCACCTCCCGACGCTGCGCCACCGGGTGATCGGGACGGTCCGGGCCGGCCGCAGCCAGCCGAGGACCTCCATCCGTCGGACTATAGGTGCCCGTGCGGACCCGCAGACTGCGGGTGCCCGTGCGGCGGGGTGCCGCCGCACCCCCCGCCATCGTCACCGCGCCGGAAGGCTGCCCACCTGATACGAATGGCCAATGCCTGCGCCCCGCCTGTCCGGCGTCGAGTACGAGTTGATGATCTCCGGTCAGCCCTATCTGCCCAGCGATCCCGAGTTGACCGCCGCGCGCGCCCGCTCGCGGTCGCTGGAGTTCCGCTTCAACCACACCCCACCGGAGCGCGCCGAGGAGCGGACGGCCATCCTCAGGGAACTGTTCGGTCGAGTCGGCGAGTCCGTGGAGATCGAGCCGACCCTGCACGTGGACTACGGCGTCAACATATCCATCGGCGAGCGGTTCTACGCCAATGCCAACTGCGTTCTCCTGGACGTCGCCGCGATCAGCATCGGAGACGACACCATGCTGGCCCCCGGGGTCCAGCTACTCACGGCCACCCATCCGGTGGACCCGGTCGAGCGGATCTCCGGGCGGGAGCTGGGCTCCCCGATCACCATCGGGAACCGGGTGTGGCTCGGTGGCGGCGTGATCGTCGGCCCCGGGGTCACGATCGGCGATGACGTCGTCGTCGGGTCGGGCGCAGTCGTCGTGAAGGACATCCCGGACGGGGTCGTGGCCGTGGGGAACCCGGCGCGGGTCCTACGTTCAGTTCTGGAGTGAGCGACCTCGAACCACCACAGTTACCGTAGCGCTCGACCACAACGACGAAGGAGACCAGCAATGCAGGTTGACATCACAGCGGGACCGGCGTTTGCATTCGGTGAGATCAAACTCCCCGCCGGCGGGGCCGTGCGCGTGGAGGCGGGCGCGATGGCAATGACCCACGGGGACGTGTCGATGTCGACGTCGACGCAGGGCGGGTTCATGAAGGGCCTCAAGCGCTCCTTCGGCGGCGAGAGCTTCTTCGTCAACGACTTCAGCTCGAGGACCGGTGGTGTCGTCGGGGTGGCTGCCGCGCTGCCCGGCGACATGGACAGGGTCAGCCTCGACGGCAGTGGCACCCTCCTGGTCCAATCCGGGTCGTGGGTGGCGTCGGACCCGGACATCGACGTGGATGCCAAGTGGGGCGGCGGCAAGACGTTCTTCAGCGGCGAGGGGCTGGTGCTGCTGCGCTGCTCCGGGCGCGGCGACCTGCTGATGTCCGCGTACGGCGCGATCCGCTCGTACTCCCTGGCTGCTGGCGAGAAGATGACCCTGGACACCGGACACGTCGTGGCCTTCGACGACACCGTCGGGTACTCGGTCCGCAAGGCCGGCAGCTGGAAGTCGACGATCCTCGGAGCTGAGGGTCTGGTCACCGACTTCACGGGCCCGGGCCGGCTGTGGCTTCAGACGCGCAGCAGCGCCGACTTCATCAACTGGATCCAGAGCAAGCTGCCGCAGTCGCGCAGCTAGGGCCACCGGCGCCCGCTCCCCACTCGATGCCCCGGATGCCGCTCAGATGACGAGCAGCCGCCCCCCGTCCCCTGGCGGAGGAGCAGTCCACTCGCGACCAATACCCCTAGGGGTATGATGGGGCCATGACTCGATCTCGGACCTCGTCCCGCAGGCCCGCGCCGCGTTGCGTCCTGGACCGCTGCCGTCCGTGCACCTCCTGCGTGGCTGCCAGTCCCGCCGAGTGCCCCTACCCCTACCTGATGGCCGAGACGTCATGACGGCCGTTAGCGATCGTGTCAACGAACGCCTGGGTGTGGTCGGAGAGCGGCTCAACGCGACGACCGGTGGCCAGTCGCTGTGCCGACTGGACGGCCACATGGCATCTGCCAAGGAGCTCGAGGGCCGGATGGCCGTGCTCCTCGAAGCCCGCCGGGCGCTCCGCTCTGACCCAGAGGCTGACCTCGGCCCGATCGCTGATCGTTGGCGGTCGGACCTCGAGGCCCGGGAGGGCCAGGGTGCGTCTCCCGCCTGGATCAGCTACCTGCAGGGCGGAGCATCCGAGCTCGAACTGCTCACAGACCCGGGAACCGACGCCCGGTAGGAAGCCCAGCAGGGAGCCAGCCGCCGGGGACGACGCCTCTTCAGCAGCGCGAACGCGCGAGTCCGCGTAGCGTGAAACCCATGACCAGCACTCAGGAGTTCGTCATCGTCGGGGCCGGCGTCGCCGGGGTCAAGGCAGCCGAGACGCTGCGCTCGGAGGGCTTCACCGGTCGGGTCGTCCTGATCGGCGAGGAGCCGCACGCCCCCTACGAGCGCCCACCGCTGTCCAAGGGGTACCTGCAGGGCGAGCAGGACCGTGCGGAGGTCTTCCCCCACCCGGCGGAGTGGTTCGTCGAGCACGATGTGGACCTCCGGCTCGGCGTGGGTGCGCGCGGCATCGACCGGGCGACCCAGGAGGTCGTGCTGGCTGACGGCACACGCCGTCACTACGACGCCCTCCTGCTGGCCACCGGGTCCAGCCCGCGCCGGCTCGCAGTCCCCGGCTCTGACCTGAGCGCCGTGCACCACCTGCGGACCATCGACGACGCGACCAGCCTCAAGGATGCTCTGGCCAGCGCCAGCCGACTCGTCGTGATCGGTGCCGGCTGGATCGGGCTGGAGGTCGCGGCAGCCGCCCGCGGGGCCGGGGTGGCGGTAACCGTCCTGGAGCAGGCCTCGCTCCCGCTGGAGCGGGTCCTGGGACCGGAGGTGGCAGCGGTGTTCGCCGACCTGCATCGGGCAAATGGTGTCGACCTTCGGTGCGGGGTCACGGTGCGCGCACTGCTATCTGAAGGCGGCGTCCTGACCGGCGTCGAACTCGAGGGCGGCACCGTCGTCGAGGCCGACACCGTCGTAGCCGGCATCGGGATCACGCCGAACACGTCGATCGCGGAGGAGGCCGGGTTGGTCGTCGACAACGGCATCCAGGTCGATGAGCACCTGCGCACGTCGGACCCGGTCATCTTCGCAGCCGGCGATGTGGCCAACGCCTTCCATCCGATGCTTGGCCGGCACCTACGTGTGGAGCACTTCATGAACGCGCTGCGGCAGGGGCCGGTTGCGGCCCGCTCGATGCTCGGGCAGGCGGCCGCAAACAACGAGCTCCCGTTCTTCTACACCGACCAGTACGACCTGGGGATGGAGTACGTCGGATACACGGAGGAGGGCCAGTACGACCAGGTCGTGATCCGGGGCGACGTCGATGCGCGCAGGTTCGTGGCGCTCTGGGTGGCCGACCGGCGGGTGGTCGCCGGGATGCACGTCAACGAGTGGGCCGCGACCGAGCACCTCGACGCGCTGGTCACCAGTGGCCGGACCATCGACCTCGAGAGGCTCGCGGACCCCATGATCCCGTTGGCCGAGGTCTGACCGGCACCCGCGCGGGCGACCACCACCTACGGACTGACCCGCCGGGAGCCTTGTCCCACTGCTTCGGCTTGGACAGAATGACGCAGGTCGCCCCCAACAGAGACGAGGCCGTCCATGTCCCGCAAGAAGACCAAGCGGATCGGGATCCTGACTGCCGGTGGCGACAGCCCCGGCCTGAACGCCGCCATCCGCGGTGTCGGCAAGACCGCCATCGGCCACTACGGCATGGAGATCATCGGCTTCCGCGACGGAATCACCGGCCTTGCGCAGAACCGACACGTGGCGCTGGACAGCTCCGCCCTGTCCGGGATCCTCACCCGGGGCGGGACCATCCTCGGCACGAGCCGGGACAAGGTGCATCGGATGCAGGTCGACGGTGAGACGCGCAATATGGTGTCGACCGTCGTGAAGAACTACGAGAAGGAGCGCCTTGACGGCCTGATCGTGATCGGCGGCGGGGGCAGCGCCAAGAACGCGATGCGGCTGCAGAAGGCTGGGCTCAACGTGATCACCATGCCCAAGACGATCGACAACGACATCTGGGGCACCGACACAAGCTTCGGCTTCGCCACCGCGACTGAGATCGCCACCGAGGCTCTCGACCGCGTGCACAGCACGGCGCACAGCCACCACCGGATCATCCTCACCGAGATCATGGGGCACCGCGCTGGATGGCTGACGCTGGCAGCGGGGCTGGCCGGGGGCGCGGATGTGATCCTCATCCCGGAGATCCCGTACTCGGTGGAGAAGGTCGCCGAGACCATCAGGGCCCGCACAGCCCGCGGCAGCTCGTTCAGCGTGGTCGCGGTGGCCGAGGGCGCGCGTGACGAGGACGACACAGCCGACTACGTCGCAGCCCAACTCCTGGTCAAGGCTGCCAAGACACCCGAAGCCGCAGGTGCGGCCAAGTCCCATCTGGCGCACGTGGAGGACTCGCAGCGCGAGCACACCTTCAAGCTCGCCCGCGAGATCGAGGCGGCGACTGGGCTGGAGAGCAGGGTCACAATCCTCGGCTATGTGCAGCGTGGCGGCACCCCCTGCGCAGCCGACCGGCTCCTGGCAACAAGGCTCGGGGCCGCGGCCGCGGACCTCGTGGCCGACGGGGAGTACGGGTACATGGTTGCCGCCCGCGGAGAGGGCACTGCGGCCGTCCCACTGGCCGACGTGGCCGGCAAGGTCAAGCTGGTGCCCCTGGACAGCGACTGGATCGCGGCCGCGCGCAAGGTGGGCACCGGGCTCGGTGACTGATCGGATACAAAGCAGGGGGCAGCCCATCGAGGCATCTCCCGCGAGCCGCTGCGGCGACCGCCGGCCTGCGACAACACTCCAAGCGCCGTAGCCTCAACCAGTCAGCTGGCCAGTTACGCCACCGACCCGACGAGAGGACCACGAATGTCCGAGAACCCCCTGATCGACACCGTCGTCGGGATCAATGCCGTCTCCCTGGCGAACGTCGATGCCCGACTTGAGGGCGTGCTGCTCGTCCGGCTTGCCGCGCTGGTAGCCGTCGACGCCCCGCCAGCCTCGTACTTGGCCACGCTGCGCGCGGCGGATGGAACGATGCTCGAGCTCGAGGATGCCCGCAACGTGCTCATCGCAGTCGCCCCCATCGTCGGCGTCCCGAGGGTCATCTCGGCCGCACGCAACCTGGCCGATGCCCTTGGCTTCGCCATCGCCGTCGACGAGCCCTCCTGGAAGAGGCGCTCGACGAAGAGGCCTGAGCCAGCGGTCCACCAATCCGGCGGGGCCCGGGGCACTGCCCTGGTGCCCGCCGAGTTGTGGGCGGTGCCCGCGGGTGCGCCGAGCTCGCGGTGAGGATCGTCCTGCGCTACGGCCAGAGGATCGGGACGAGCGCCACGACCAGCACGACCACCACGATCGACAGCGGCAGTCCCAGCCGCCAGTAGTCGCTGAACTTGTAGCCGCCGGGCCCGTAGACCATCGTGTTCGTCTGGTAGCCGATCGGGGTCAGGAACGACGCGGACGCCCCCACCGCGATGGCGATCGCGACACCGACGGGGTTGAGGCCGGTGTCCGCGGCCAGCGAGAGCCCGATCGGGAACATGAGCAGCGCAGCGGCGTTGTTCGTGATCATCTCAGTCAGGATCATGGTCGCGATCACGATGCCCAGCAGGGCTCCGCGGTCACCCCAGGTGCCGAACGCCGACGTGACCCCGCCGGCCGCGATCTCCGCCAGTCCCGAGGTCTCCATCGCGGCAGCCAGGCCGAACGCAGCGGCGATGATGACAATCACCTCGAGGTCGATGGCCCGCCGGGCTTCCGTGGCGGTCAGCACGCCGACCGCCACCATCAGCATCGCCCCGACCAGCGCACCGACCAGGATCGGGACCACGTTGAGCGTTGCCAGGAGGATGATGCCTGCCAGGATCGCCACGGCAAGGATCGCCTTGGCGGTCGAGACCGGCGCGCTCGGTGCGGCCACCATCGGGGCAATCAGCAGGAAGTCGTTGCGGTCGTCCCAGCGCGCCTTGAACCCGGGGTCGGACAGCAGGATCAGCGTGTCGCCGAGCCGCAGCGGAACCTGGCCGAGCTTCGCGTCCACCAGCCCACCGTCGCGGTGGATCGCCACGACGGCAGCTTGGTATGCGTTCCGGAAGCCGGCGTCCTTCAAGGTGCGCCCGACCAGCGGTGAGTTGGCGCCGATGACCGCCTCGTAGTACCGAACGGCCGGATCCTCGAGTGACTCGATGTGCTCGTTCTCAGCCGACACCAGCCCGCGATGGGTCTGCAGGTCCAGGACCTTGGTGGCCTGGCCGGCGAAGCGCAGCCGGTTCCCGCCGCGCAGCACCGTCTCGGGTCGCACCGGGGCGATCACGGTGTCGCCCCGATCGACGGACGTGAGGAACACCCCCTGCAATTCGCGCAGGCCAGCCTGCTCCACCGTCCTGCCGTCGACAGGTCCGCCGGGCCGGACGCTGACCTCGACGTAGAAGTCCCGCGCCTGGTCAGCCAGCTCCTGGGCGACCGACCGCCTCGCGGGGAGCACGCTGGCTGACAGCGCCACCATCACCGCGATGCCGATGACCGCTATCGGCAGGCCGATCCTGCCGATCTCGAAGAACCCCAGCGCCCCGAGACCGGCATCCTCCATCAGGCCCGAGATCACCAGGTTGGTGGATGTGCCGATCACACTGAGCAGGCCGCCCAGCACGACCGCGAAGGACACGGGCATGAGGAGCTTCGAGACCGAGACCTTGTACTTCTCCGCCCAGGTCTGCACCTCGGGGATGAGCATCGCAGCGATTGGTGTGTTGTTCAGGAAGCCCGACGCCGCCGCAGCCGGGACCGCGAGCCGTGCCACCGGCACCCGCACCCCGGCGCGCTTGCCGAGGGCCCCATGCAGCGCGGGCGTGAGTGCGCCGGTCCGCTGCACACCAGCGGCCACGACGTACAGGGCCGCGACCGTGAGCGGTGCCGGGTTGGAGAACCCGGCCAACGACTGCTCGGTATCGATGACGCCCGTGGCGAGCAGCACGATGTTCCCCCCGAAGACGGCCACGGCCGCCGAGGCCCGCCCCCGGACGAGCAGGGCGAGCACGCCCCCGATCACGGCGAGGGTGAACCATGCCTCCCAGGTCATGAACGCAAGGGTCGCACAGCACCGGCGCTCGGAAGCCGGGAAGCGCCGGAGCGGTTCCGAAGTCCCAGTAGGGCACCGGTTCAGGCCCGGCTCAACATGACACCAGGGGAAACCGATATCCATGTCTGGATGGGGGTCCGCCCTGGGTCATCGCCGCCCGGGCCCTCCCCAGGTGACCCCCGCCTCGGCCCATCACCCCCCGCGGGGGTCCCTGTCATCCGCGCCCTCTGACGTCCGCTGGCTCCCGGTCGCTCACGGCTCGGCATTCCCGGGCATCCCCCGAACACGGTCGGCAGCTGCTGGACATGACCGACTTCCGCTGGGAGAAGGCGTGCGCGATGGGGTGGAAGGGTTCGTCGAGCTCTTCGAGCGGTTCGTGGAACGCAAGCCGAACGCGAAACCAGGTGGTCCGCGGACGGGGAGACGGCCGGTACGTGTTCGGGCACGCCTATCAGTCACTCAATTGCGGCGCGAACGAGTGGGTGCCCGCCGACTTCTTCGATGCCGATGCCAACCGTAGGCTACGTTCACCCCGGCGACAGATGCTCGTCTAGGACAGCCGGCAGCGGCTCCCGGTCCACCCCTGCCCGTACCCCGGGATTGCCGCTACGCCGCTACACGACGACCCACCCAACCCCATGATCGTGCTCAGAACTGGCCGCGTAGCGGCCGGCGAGGTGTAGCGGGCCGGGCGTGCTGTCGCGGGCGATCGTGCCCACTGGGACGCCCGGATCGACCCCGTGGTCACGCGGCTCTTCACTGTCCGCGACCGATCGGGAACCGATCACTGGCCCGGGGACCACTCCGATTGTGACACCAACCCAAGAGGGCACGCCTTCGGCAGCCCAGAAGGATGCAGGGCTTGAAGCGGACTCAGGCTGGCGGACTCCCGGGCCGGGCGGTGGGTGGACGGACGACCCCACCCTGCACGCTGCGCGGCACTCGGACGGCTCCTTCATGCGCACAGCCAACTATGGGCCGACAGAGCGATCACCCCCAATCAACAGCCGCAGCCGGCCTGCCGTCCGCCGCTCGAAGCCGACCGAGCGGCCCGATGGCCGATCCCGTCGTGGTGACGGGGACGATCTCGGCCGCGACGGGCTGCCGCGAGCGGTTCGGGCGCAGGGCGGCATTCGGTTGACAGTCATTCGCGGCGGAACGCAGTACCTGGACCGGGCGAGTGGTTGGCCTCACACCTGAAGTCGTTCAGTGGGCTGACCGGTGATTCCAGCGATGAGCTCAAAGTCCTTGTCGAGGTGCAGCACCGTCAGCCCCGCCAGCTCGGCCGCGGCGGCGATGAATACATCCGGGATGGATGGCGCCCGGTGCTGGCCCTGGCCGGCCAGGAGCAGCTGAACCTCGACGGCCCGGTCTTCGATCGCCGGAGTGAGGTACTCCACCGGCATCGCGGACAGCGGCGGGCGGGCGAACATCGACCGGGAGTCTTGCCAGCTGCGGGCCGAGTAGCCGACCTCAAGCCGAGTCACTGTCGTGATCCGCACCAGACCCCGCTGGATTCGCTGCGCCCACTGCACGGTGTCCGGGCTCTCGCCCAGACGGACCAGCGCCGACTTGTCGACCAGCCATCCGGTCACTGCCACGCCTCGCCCATCACCTGCGGGTTGACCAGGTCCACGGCCAAGTCGGCGAAGGAGCGCAGGTCGGCCGCGGACACTGCGTCCCCGGTGGTCGCCGCGTCCGCCGCGAGCCGCCGACGGATGTACTCCACCCGCGACAGGCCCAGCCGCGCCGCGTGCGTGTCGATTCCAGCCAGGACCTCCTCGGGCACGTCACGGACCAGAACGTCAGCCATCACGACCACCTCCGATATCAAAGGATATCATGACGTGGTCCGAAGCGGGACCCGGCCATGGGCCCCAGGTCGTGACCCGATGCGTCCGCCGGCGGCGGTGTGACTGTGAGGATTCCTTCGCAGCCTTGATGGTGATGGGCTGTGGGTTAGTGACTGCGGGTGTGACCCACGTTGTGACTGGCTTCGTGCCTTGCTGCGACTTGTCCGCTCGTGGTTGCTGGCCCCGGCCCGGCCGAAGGTGCTGGCCTGATCAGGAGCTTGACCACCCGGCGTTTGCGGCGCCGGGCGTGTCTCATCACAGTCCTGCCGAACCTCCGTCCCGGACCGGAACCACGTCCCATCCGGAGAAGGAGAGAACGCATGGACAGTCTGACCGATCTGCGTGCAGAGGTCGATGTCGTGATCGGCGTCGACACCCACGTCCACACCCACTCGGCGGCGGTCCTGGACACCGCGACCGGTGGTGTCCTGGACGAGGTCACCGTCGAGGCGACAACCGAGGGCTATGCCGAGCTGGTGGAGTTCGCCAACAACCACGCGACGTTGCGGGCGTGGGCGATCGAAGGGACCAGCGGTCACGGCGCCGGGCTGAGTCGTCACCTGCTGGAGAGCTCGGAGATCGTCATCGAGGTGGACCGTCCGAAACGGGCCGCGCGCCGCAACGGCGCGAAGTCCGACCCGCTCGACGCGATCCGAGCCGCGCGTGAAGCGATGGCCCGACCCCGGGTGGGGTCTCCCCGTGGCGGTGGAGATCGTCAAGCACTGTCCGTGCTGTTGGCGGCGCGCCGCTCCGCGATCAACGCCTCCACTGAGGCTCAGCTGCAGGTCTTCAGCCTGGTGATCGCCGCACCCGAACCCATCCGAGCCCGCTTCCGGGGGCAGAAGCTCGGCCGCGATGCTCGCCGGCGTGGCACCCATCCCGGCCAACAGCGGCCAGGTCACCACCCGGCATCGGCTCAACCGCTACGGCGACCGGCACCTCAACCAGGCATTGCACACCGTCGTGCGGGTCCGCATCCAGTACCAGGCAGCAACCCGCGACTACGTCGCCCGCCGCACCGCCGAAGGCAAGACCAGCCGCGAGATCAAACGCTGCCTGGCTCGCTACGTCGCACGCGACCTATACCGCCTACTCGAAAACGGGCTCTCCTGACTGATCCGTGGGTCATTTCCGGCCGGGGAGGGTGGGGCGGTGTCCGCCGAGGTTGAGCATGGCCAGGGCGATGAGGGCGTCGGGTGAGCGGAATCCGAAGGCGACGCGGGTGATCAGCCGGATCTTGGTGTTGACCGATTCGATGCGTCCGTTGGACAGGCCGTGCACGATTGCGGCGAGGATCGAGGCCCTGTGTTTGACGATCCGGCGCTGCAGGTCGACGAACGCCGGGATTCGGCAGCGGCGGGCCCAGCCGATCCACGTCTCGAGCGCCTCAGGTGCCTCTTGGAACGGAAGTTGGAAGATCAGCCGAAGCCCTTCCTTGAGCAGGTAGGCCCGGTGCAGCCTCGGGTCGGTCTTGGCGACCCATGCCAGCTTCGCCTGCTGCCGGTCATTGAGGTTCTCGGGGTTCTTCCACAACGCGTAGCGGGCGTTCTTGAGGGCCTTGGCATGCCCACTGGCACGCCGGGCCCGGCGCTGGGTCACCGCGCCACGGGCCTGGTTCCATGCCTGCCGGCGGACCTCGTCCAGGGCGTCGGTAGCCCAGCGGACGACGTGGAACGGATCGGCGCAGCGGACCGCGTTCGGGGCGCGTTCGGCTACCACGTCGGCGATCCAGTCCGCGCCGTCAGCGGACACGTGGGTGATCTGAGCGCCGCGGTCGGCGCCGAGGGCGTCGAAGAACAGGTTCAGGGTGGCCTTGTCCCGGCCCGGTGCGGCCCACACCAACCTGCCGCTGTCATGGTCGACCACGACGGTCAGGTAGCGGTGCCCACGCTTGTAGGAGATCTCATCGATCCCGATCCGCTTCAGCCCGGCGAACCGGTCGTGCAGCTTCTCGACGTCGGCCCAGACCCGGGTGATGATCGCCCCGACCGTGCGCCACGCGATCCGCATCAACTCGGTCACCGCGCTCTTCGAGCACTGCGTGGCCAGCCACGCAACCTGCTCGTCGAACACCGTGGTGTGGCCCGCGGCGTGCCGGGCCCACGGCACCGCTCGCACCGTCGGCCCATGGGTGCGGCAGTTCACCCGTGGAGCGTCAGCCTCCAGGTAGACCGGGACGGTGCCCAGATCCAGGGTCCGCCACCGCCGCCAACCCTCGCCGCGGTCGTACCAGGGTGAGCGCCGCTGGCACCGACCACACCGGCTGCCCGCCCGCCGCGTGGGTCGGACCCGGGCCACGAGGATCTGCTCATCCTCGTCGAACTCGATGCTCTCGATGACCGTCTTCTGCACCCCAAGCAGGGCACGCCATAGAGTGACGCTCCGCACGCCGTTCTCCGCTCTTCAGTTCCGGACCTAGACAATCCAGGAACCTAGACAGAGAGCGGCGTGCCCCCGTTCAGGCGCGCTCAACCACCCACGGAAGCGTCAGAAGAGCCCGAAAACGGGGCCGCAGCTGCTTGACAAAGCATAGGAGCGTCGCGCCCCTTCGGTGCATGCGTGTACGCGATGCGTGTGGTCGGTTCGGCCCGCTTACCTGCGTGTAGCGAACGCCGTGTCGAACTGGTCAGGGTGACGTGGTGGCGCGCCACAGCAGGACTGCCCCGACCGCGTTCACCGGTGCCCACCACCGCTCGACAGGTGAGCGCGATGCTGCGTTCGCGAGCGCCCCCACAGCCAGGTAGGCAGCGCTGCCACGCAGCACGCGCGTGCGCAGGACCGGGTGGGCCGGGTCTGGAGATGCGGCCAAGGCCGCGATCGCGCCGAGCATCACCGCTGATCCGCCACTGGCCGCGCGAAGCCCGGCGGGGAGCGTCCCCTGGCGGCGGCCACCCCAGGCTGCTGCACCCCATGGCGCACCAGCAGCCAACCCGACCTGGAACAGCGCGGCACCACCGAGCACCACCGCTGCCCCACGACCTGCCCGTTGCGCTGAGAGCCCACCCACTCCGCCACCGTACTGGCTATGCAGCACGCCCACGCTGGGCACGTGCACGACTGTGTGCCCAGCAGGCTGTCGACCTGTCCGTGGGCCTCCGCGGCTGGGCGGGGTTGTCTGCCGGATCATGGAGGCACGACGGCGAGGGTCAGCAGCGGCGCCGCGCCGATGCTGGCGGCGGTTCGGACGTGGTGGCTGCTCGTAGAGAACGCCCGTCTGGCGTGCTATCCATGGATGACCCTGGGTGTCTTTGGACAGACGCGCGATCACTGTGCAACTGAACAGTCCCGATCAACCTCCAACTGGAGCAACGTGCCGAACGCAGGTCCGTGCAGTTGGCCGGGCATCCATCCGTGCGGCCGGGATTCGCTGATGGCACACCTCACATACACCGTAACTGCCCTGCTGCAGTCGAACTATCGCGGCCTCGATGTCGGCAAGATGCTCCCGCGCCCCCTGGATGAGCGCCGACAATTGTGACCGTTCGTAGGCGATTGTCTGACCCTCGGGGTCGTGCTCGTCATCGGCATTCGAGCCTGCCGATGCGGCGAAGAGGGACCTCAGATCCCTTGTCATGTTCGCAAGTCGGGCGCGGATCTCATCTCGTTCCGCACGCAAGCGCTCGGTCGCGGCCTCAAGAACAAGCTCCGTCCGGGCGTCGCCAGCAGCGCGATCGGACGAGGCTTGGTCTGGCGATGGGGCCATCTCCACAGCCTTCCGCAACGCCGTCGCATCGTCACCTCAGTTGAGTCTCGCCAATCCGCGAGCTTGCTGACACTTGCCGCCGGACCGACGGTCACGCTGGGGACTACCTCTCGGGAAAGGCCACGCCAAACCCTCAGAACGCCCCGTAGCGCCAGCACGTCATTCGGCCATGAGCCAACAATCCCGACTCACCCACTCGCGGCCGGAGTGACGCGTTCTCAGGTATCACGGCAGGGGTGTTCGCGCGTTGGGTTCGGTATCTCAGTCCACACAGGGAGCTGTGGCCTCAACGAGTCCACAGCTCCCTGGACTCCGGGTCGTCAGCACCGGCGCGAGAACCGGGCCAGGTGGGCACGCCGGGCCGGGGGACGTTCGGTCCGGGTCAGGCGCTTCTCTTGGACGGGCCGATCGTCACCCCGAAGGAGTCCCACGGTTCGGCGGCGCCCTTGATACCGGGGCTGTCTTGGCTCCACTCGGTGTAGGGGCCGGCAGTGCCGTCGGGCTCGCCGCGCACCACGGTCACGGCTCCGGTGTAGTCCATGGGCTCCGGTGTGCGCCTGGGTATGTTGGTGGCAACGACCCATGCGTGGCTACCGCCGCTCAGCGGCAATACGGCGACGGTCGTGTACTCGGCTGCTGGGATGGTCCACCTGCCGACACTGGTCGACAGGCCGGTGGCGGTGCCGAGGATCACCTGGACAGCTTCCAGCCCCCCCTCCAGGACGAGGTCGGGGTTCCCATCACCGGTGAAGTCCCCCGCCGCCACTCCAAGTGCGAGACCCGCCTCACCACCAGCTACGCTCCACCAGCTGTCCCGACCCGGCGTCGACGCCTCGGGCAGCAGCGCGGCATGCACGCCGTCCGGGTGTCCGTGCAGGACGGCGACGAGGCCGGGACGCCGCCCGGCTAGCGCCAGGTCCGCTCGGCCGTCGTGGTTGAAGTCGGCGATGGCCATCTGGAATCTGATCGTCTCCTCAGTCGGGTCGACCAGATCGGTCGCCAGGAAGTACTGGGCGCCAGCGGCTGTCAGGCCCGTGGGGCTGCCCAACAGCAGGTGTACCGCCGAACTCGATCCCTCGAGGCCGTTTGGGGTGTCGTGCTCCGCGTACACGAGGATGGCCAGGTCGTTGTGGCCGTCTCCGTTGACGTCACCAGCTGCCAGATCCCGGCCGAACCCCTCCCCACCGGAGGGCTGGCTGGCGAGGCCGTTCTTCCCCTGCTTCCAGGACTGAACACCCGACGATGTCAACCCACGCGGCGAGCCGCGCAGTACGACCACCCTGCTGTCGCCGTGCACGCCGATGGCCAGATCCGCATACCCGTCGGCGTCGAAGTCGCCCGCAGCCAGGCTATCCCCGAACCTGTCGTTGGTCCCGTTCTTGCCTGGCACTCCCGGCTTGCCCTGGTGCCACGCCTGGTCCCGGGCCGTGAGCCGCTTCGGTCCGCCGTACAGCACCTGCACCGCGCCAGCGTCCCTGATCGACCGGATGTTCTCGGAAGGGGACCCGACTGCCAGGTCGGCATACCCGTCGGCGTCGAAGTCCCCGGAGGCCAGCACCGCGCCGAAGCCGTCGCGGTTCTCCAGCTTGCCCTTCACCCCCTTGGTGCCCTGATGCCACAACTGGTCCCGCGCGGTCACCCCCGCAGCCGAGCCGTACAGCACCTGCACCGCCCCCGCGTCCTTGACGCCCCGCAGGTCTTCGCCGGGCACGCCGACCGCCAGATCGGCATACCCATCACCGTCGAAGTCGAACGGCAGCACCGCACCATCCGCCGCGGCCGTCACGGCCGCCTCCATCGGAGACACCACCGGGACGAAGCACCCAACCAGAACCGCTGAAGCCGCGGCGACAACTGCCCGCCTCATCACCCAACCCCGCTTCCGGCCCTCCCACGAGGACCTTGCCCACTCGTATCCCATCCAGGAGACCGCCGACAAGAGCCCTTCGACCTACTCCGATGGCCGTCCCCAACCCGAGCTACTAGCCGCGTCCCCATGGCGGCGAAGCGTCACACTCGGAGGTCGCCCCGATCGCGGCTGGCTGCGACGTTCATCTCCGGTAGTCCGACACAACCCGACTGTATGGCTCGCGGCACGACGCGGTGATCACCCCGGTCAGACGCACCCATCGGGGCGATCGTCGGTGTGGCCGTGTCAGTCGAGGCGCCGGCCGCCGCCGCCGATCGACCATCCGAAGCTGTCCCCGTATTCGGCAGCTCCCTTGATCCCCGGGCTGTCCTGGGTCCATACGGTCGCGGGTCCGGGGTCCCCGGTCGCGGTGCCTCGCAGGACGGTGACAGCCCCGGCGGCCGCTGGCTCGGGGGGGCGGGTAACAGTGGTGGCGGCCAACCATGCGTGGCTACCCCCGCTGAAGGGCAGGACTGCGATGTCGCCGTACGGCTCCCGATCGACCGGCGAGCGCTGATCGGAGGTCGTCCGGACGGCCCAGTCCGTGATCGTCGTCCCCAGGCCGGCGTCAGTCCCGAGAACTACTCGGGCCCCGACGGCGAGGTCGGGGTCGCCGTCGCCGGTCAGGTCGCCGGCAGCCACGACCTCCCCGTAGTCCTCGTCGGCACCCCCGACCGGCCACACGGCGTCGACACCGGGGGTCCCGGCCGCCGGCAGCAAGCCGGGGCGCAGGCCGTTGGTGTGTCCGTGCAGCACGGCGGTCGCCGAAACGGAGCCCAGCGCCAGATCGTCGCGGCCGTCCCGGTTGAAGTCGCCGAACGTGAGCTTGAACACCGATGAGGGCCACATCCCCAGATCCGCGGCCAGGAAGTACTGACCGCCGGCAGACGTCAGCCCGGCGGAACCGCCGAGAAGCAGGTGGACCCCGGATCCATCGTCGTCAGCCTCCGGTGGGGTGTCTGACTCCCGGTCAGCACCGATGGCCAGATCAGCGTGGCCATCACCGTCGACGTCCCCGGCAGCCAGGGCGTTGCCGAACAGCTCTCCTGCGCTGGGCTGGCTGGGGACACCTCCCTTCCCCTGCCGCCACGACTGAGCGCCCGCCGACGTCAGCCCGGACGGCGACCCACGCAGCACCAACACCCAACCCGCACCACGGAGGGTTCCCACACCTTCGTGCGGCACCCCGACAACAAGGTCGGCGTACCCGTCGTCGTCGAAATCTCCCGTCACAAGCGACCTGCCGAACTGGTCACTCTTCTCGTTCTTGCCGGGCACCCCAGGCTTGCCCTGGTGCCAGATCTGGTCGCGGGCCGTCAACCTGGCGGCGCCGCCGTACAACACCTGCACCAGTCCAGCCCGGTACACCGAACCGACGTCCTCATAGGGCATCCCGACCGCCAAGTCGGCCGACCCGTCGCCATCGAAGTCCCCGCAGGCCAGCACCTCACCGAACCGGTCGCCCTTCTCCAGCGCCCCCTTGACACCCTTCTTGCCCTGGTGCCACAGCTGGTCACGCGCGCTCACCCCACCGGCCGACCCGTACAACACCTGCACCGCCCCGGCGTCCGTGACCCCGCGGACGTCCTCGAACGGAACCCCCGCCGCCAGATCGGCGTACCCGTCCCCGTCGAAGTCACACGGCACAGCCGCACCACTGACCGCAGCAGCAGGGTCCACGCCCATCGGCGTCACCACCGGCGTGACCACACCACCAACCAGAACCAGACCCATCCCCACCAACAGCCCACGCTTCACGACACGCCCACCCCGCTCCGAATTCAGATCACTGCGCCTCCACCCTAGCCAGGGCCGGGTCGCACCCAGCAGGGTCAAAGGACCCGCCTCGGAGCGGGCAGGACTGGGCGGATCTGGCACGCATCGACCATGCCGCGAGCGGGATGGTGATGTCCGACACCCCCGGCCTGGAGCACAACGCCTTGGCGGCGGCATAGAGGCTCCATGGGCTAGCACCGGCAAACCCCACGCGGTGACATGCCTTGGACTGGGCTTCCGTCACCCCTGCATGTGACGCGTCCCGGCCGGGCAGGTCGGCCAGCAGCGATTCCCTAGCAGCGACCCCGCCAGCGGACACCCCGTGGCCGATCGCCACCTGCGAGTCAGCCGAGGGTCCTGAAGAGGTCGCCGGCCTCGGCCTTTCCCTTGATTCCGGGGCTGTCCTGGTGCCACAGCGTCACTGGTCCGGCGTTGCCGGTCGCAGTGCCCTGCAGCACGCCCACGACCCCGGCATTCCGCGGCACGCTCAAGGAGGTGGCGTAGTCCTGCGGACCCGTCACGGCCAGCCATCCACGGCTTCCGCCGCTCAGCGGCAGCGCCTGCAGCCCGTCGATACTCGGGAAGTCACCAATGTCGAGCACCGAATCGACGACCGAGGTTCCCAAGCCGGACCCCGTGCCGAGGATCACACTCAGAGCCTTCTCACTACTGGACTTGGCATATCCGGCACAGACCAGATCAACCAGCCCATCACCGTTGAAGTCGGTGGCCGCCAACTCCCAACTGCACGTGTAGTCGGCCCAGTAGCCGTCGACACCCGGCCCGCCAGGGGCCACAAGCGGAGCCGGATGCAGCCCGTCCGCGTGACCGTGCAGGACGAAAGCCGCGCCATCCTCCTTCCACAGGATCCCCGCCAGATCGTCCCGGCCATCCGCATTGACATCGGCAACCACCACGGTCCCGAAGCCGCCATCCGGGGGCTGGCCCAGATCCTCAGGGCCGAAGAACTGACTTCCGTCGGGCGTCAGGCCCGAAAGACTGCCGAAGAGCACGTGAGCCCCCTCCCCCGCCTCATCCGAAACGATGTTGAAGTCGTGATCGTTGACGGCCATGACCAGGTCGTCGTGGCCGTCGCCGTTCACATCCCCAGCATCGAGCCTCCAGCCGATGGCCTCGTCCTCCGCAGGCGTACTGGGCATCCCGTTGCGGCCCTGCCGCAGCGTGACAGACCCCGCCGACGTCAACCCCGACCCGGACCCGCGCAGAACCGTTACAGCCCCGGCATTCTCGACCGAGCCGATGTCCTCGCCCCCAACGCCCACAGCAAGGTCGGCGAACCCGTCGGCGTCGAAGTCCCCGACCGCCAACCCGCCACCGAACCCGTCGCCGGCCTCGTTCTTGCCGGGCACACCAGGCTTGCCCTGATGCCAGACCTGATCCCGCGCAGTCAGGCCGGTCGGGCTCCCATACAGCGCCTGCACGGCCCCGGTGTCCCTCCTCTTTCGGATGTCCTCACCGGGGATCCCGACCGCCAGGTCGGCGTACCCATCGGAATCGAAGTCCCCGGAGGCCAGTGCCTGGCCGAAGTGGTCGTTCTTCTCCAGCTTGTTCTTGATCCCCTTGCGGCCCTGATGCCACAACTGATCCCGAGCGGTCACCCCCGCAGCCGACCCGTACAGCACCTGCACCGCCCCGGCGTCCTGGACCCCCCGCAGATCTTCACCCGACACCCCCACCGCCAGGTCGGCATAGCCATCACCGTCGAAGTCGAAAGGCATCGCCGCACGAGAAGCCGCCGACGCGCTGTCCACGCCCATCGGCGTCACCACCGGCGTGACCACACCACCAACGAGAACCAGACCCATCCCCACCAACAACGCACGCTGCATAACGCCACCCCGTCCCTCGCGACCCCTGTCCGAATGTTCTGCGTCTCGACACTAGCCGGACGACATCGCACCGAGAAGGGCCAAACGGCCTGCTCCCCGTGGGGCTAGCCGCAACAGCGCCCGCTCAGGATCCCACGGACGATCCGAAGGAGTCGCGGGCCTCGGTGGTCCCCTTGATCCCGGGACTGTCCTGGCTCCACACGCTGGACTCTCCCTGGGTGCCCGACTCGGTGGACCGCACGACCGTCACCGCCTCGACGGCGCCGCAAATGAGCCAGTCGTGGTTGCCACCGCTCAGCGGGAGGACGTTCCACTTGTGGCACCCGGCCAACGCAAGGTCGGGGCCCGTGGGCCACCGCACCACCGTGGAGCCGAGGCCTGAGCCAGTGCCCACAATCAGGTCTCGGCCGACCATGAGGTCGACATGACCGTCGCCGGTGAGGTCACCGGCGGCAGCGACTGGTCCGCCGAAGTAGTCGTTGTCGTGCGCAAGCTCGCGGATGCCATCGACGCCTGGCTGGGTCGTCATGGGCAGAGCACGGGGATGGAAGCCATCGGGGTGGCCATGCAACACCAGCGCGGGGCTGACGCCGCAACCTCCAGCCCCAGCCAGGTCGGCCCGACCGTCCTCGTTGAAGTCGGCCAGGGTCGCGCCGTACTCGCCGAACGAGAAGGTGCCGCAGGTCTCCGCTGAGCCAACGAGCGTGGCCGCCTCGAAGTGCTGGCTGCCTCTCGAAGTCAGTCCCCGGGGGCTGCCGGGCAACAGGTAGACGTGCGACGCGTTGTTCGTGGTCATCAGCAGGTCGTCGCGCCCGTCGCCGGTGACGTCCCCGGCGACAACGTGGTAGCCGAAGAAGCTGTAGGCCGGCAAGGATCCGGGAAGTCCGGCCGACTTCTGGTTCCAGCTCTGGACGCCACTGGTCGTCAGCCCGGACGATGAGCCCCGCAGGACGACGATGCGCCCCCTCGTGCCGCGGACCCGTTCGTAGCCGACGCGGATGATGAGGTCGGCGTAGCCGTCGCCGTCGAAGTCCCCGGTCGTGAGCTGCTCACCGAAGCGATCATTGTCCTCGTTCGTCCCCGGCACGCCCGGCGTGCCTTGATGCCACACCTGATCACCCGAAGCGGTCAACCCGGCGGGGCTGCCGTAGAGCACCTGAACCGCGCCGGTGTTCCTCGCCTTGCCGATGTCCTCCCCAGTGATCCCGACGGCGAGGTCGGCGTACCCGTCGCCGTTGAAGTCCCCGGAGGTGAGCCGACGACCGAAGTTGTCACCGCGCTCAAGAGCGCCCTTGACTCCCTTGCGGCCCTGGTGCCACAACTGGTCATGCGACGTCGGCCCGGACGCCGATCCGTAGATCACCTGCACAGCGCCGACGTTGGACTTGCCCCGCAGGTCCTCACCCTTGATCCCGATCGCCATGTCGGCGAAACCATCACCGTCGAAGTCGAATGGCATCGCCGCTCGCGTGGCTGCCGAAGCAGTATCCACGCCCATCGGCGTCACCGCCGGCGTGACCACACCACCAACGAGAACCAAACCCATCCCCACCAACAACGCACGCTGCATGACGCCACCCCGTCCCATATCCAGCTGACCCAGTCTCCATGCTATTCGGGACGGCTGGGACCTGAAGTGCCGAACGTCCCACCTTCGCGGGGGCGAGGCACCCGTTCAGGTAGCGCTGAGACTTGCCCGGCACGGCCGCCCATGCCCGCATTGGGCCGCGTCACAGTGGGCGGTAGCGACGCAGGCGCAGCCGAGACCGTCCATGCTCTCGTCGAGGTGCGTCCACTCGCGGCGAAGTGGGGCACCGCCGCTGACCGGGGCGGGACGCGGCCACGAGATTCCTCGAGACCTGGGGTTTCGACGCCTACCGCGCCGCAACGAGGGCGGGGACCGCTTTCGGGTCCAGCGTGGCTGCCGGGGATGTCGACGCCGACGGGTACGCGGACCTCGTCGTTGGGGTCGCTGAGGCTGTCGGAGACGTCATTGTCGCGGGTCGAGTGGTGCTCTTGCGCGGGGGCCCGGGTGGGCTGATCTCTTCCGGGGCGCAGACGTGGCGGCAGGGGCTGGCGGGCATTGCCGGTCAGCCTGCGGTGGCGGAGATGTTCGGCCATGACCTGGCGGTTGGGGACGTCAACGGCGACGGACACGACGACGTGGCCATCGTCGTCAAGACGGAGTCGGACATTCCGCCGGATGATGGGCAGAACGGTTCGGCGGTGCACCTGCTGTTCGGCGGTCCGACCGGCTTGACCTCTGCGGGCAGCCAGTACATGGTGCCCACCGACATCCTCCGCGAAGAGATGCGCTACGTCAGGTTCACGGCGACGTTCGGTGACTTCAACCGGGACGGCCGAGCCGATCTGGTGCTGGCATCGGCCGACGAGTCGGAAGTCGTGCTGCACGGGCACGAGGATGGCCTGCACGTCGCACCCCTGCCCCGAGACCCTTCCCCAGGTCAGGACGGACTCTTGTGGTGCGGCGGCGGCGAGGACGAAACCGCCATCAACGCCGCCGCCGGGGACATCACCGGTGACGGGTACCCGGACCTGATGTGCGAGGGAGGCCCCGGCATCGTGCTCGGCACGGCCGCGGGTCTGTCATCCAGTCCCACATCGTTCCGCTACCCACGGGCCGAGTATGCGGACCTGCAGGTGCTGCCGCTCAGCGGTGGCAGTCATGCGTGGCTGCTCGCCACCCACAGTCACGCGCCCGATTCGGCGTACACAGGAGCTGTGACGGTCCTTCAGGGCACCCCCGACGGGAACCCCGGACCGGTCACGGTGTGGAGCCAGGACAGCCCCGGAATCAAGGGAGCCGCTGAACCTCACGACGGTTTCGGGACGACCATCGCAGGGCGCTGAGGCCGGCGAAGGGTCCGTTCCTTTCCACGCCGACAAGGACCGAAGCCGATCGTGTGGATCCCCGACGTGGCGTCACCCCACACGGCAACATCTCAACTGACACGACCCCGAACGCGGCCACCACGGGCAAGCCACCCGGGCACCAAGCCGACGCCAGATCACGACTCAACCGCGTCCACAGGCGGCGGAAGGACTCACCTTGCTGTCGACCGGACAGCGGCTCGGGACATTCACTTCTTGGGTATCGCGTCGGTGTTCCACGCGAAGTACTACGACCTCCGGATGGGAGTGTTCCTGGCGGGAGCCTCCGGGTGGGCGAGCCCAGGGCTGCGAGCAGGTCCGGCCGTCAGTAGCCGAGCGAGCCTGTCCAGACCCACACCCCGACGATGGAGCCATCGGCTTGCGGCGCCCCGAACTGCACAGTGAAGGCGGCGTCGACGCTGGCGTCCTCGAACCGCCCGGTCCCCCCAGCCACCTGGGGCGTCAATGCTGCATGAACCCGACTCGTTGCAGGTCCCGGAGTACCCAAGGAAGAGTTCGTCACCGTTGGCCGCCACCATCGTGGCCTCGCCGCCTGCCAGTGCGTACGACGCGCAGTGAGTTGCGGTCATCTCCAGCCGACCGAGGTGTGTCGCTCGGCCTTCCGAGGACATCTGCGCTCGGCCGAACTCGCCACATCCGGCGTCCTCGACGTACTCAAGCATGACGTCGCCAGAGCCCTTGGACGGCCGGGCATCGTTCGAGGCCGACACGGCGCCAAGTGGCACCATCAATGCCAGCAGTCCGACCGCTGTCGTTGCCATGAGCTACTTCAACATCGCCAGTCTCCCTTCTCTCCCATGCCTGCACTCCCATGGTGCTGCGCCGATGTTGCCGCCGGGTCGCGGCAGGCAGCGTCGCACTCGTCCGGCGGGCCTGGGAGCCGTCAGACACCACGGTCGTCGCCTTTGGTCACCGTTCGCGAGGGTTCTGTCCCCAGCGTCAACACAGTCGTCGTCCGGCCTTCAGGAACGCACTCCCATGCGCCGGGGATCCCCCCCCCATGGGATGTCTTCAGAGTGGGCGCTGTGATGCCTGCCCCAACGTGCGCGATTCGCGCGGGTATGTGCCTGACCGAGAGCGGCGGGACGCCGAGTGCGTCGGCACGTTCGGCAACCTACTCGGCTCGTGCGCCCATCGTGCCTGTCCCGCGAACCGAGGCCGCCACGAAATCGAGGACGTCGCGGGGCATCTGCGGGTTGCTGATCGTGCCGAGATGGTCCTTGCCCGCGTAGATCCGCAGGGTGCAGTCCGGGATGAGGCCAGCGGTCTCCCGGTAGATCTCCTCGGAGACAGACCTGTCCCGGTCACCGCCCACGAGTAGCACCGGGACCGCGATGGTGGGCAGCACCTCTCGACCGTCAAAGGAACTGAGGGCCTCAGCGCCGGCAACCACGTCTCCCGGCTCGACGTCGGCGGGGAAGCTCACCCGTCCGACCACGAACGCCATCAGGCGTTGGACCCAGCCCATGCGCACCTGCGGGAACATGACGGCCACCATCACCCCGGCGGCCTCCGTACGATGGCCCGCGGCGAGCAGTCGGGCGGACTCCACGGTCGCCACCCGCACCGCTTCGCTGAGGACTTCGCCGGCAGCGACGATCGCGATGTGCCCGAAACGGTGGGGATGCCCGGCGGCCAAGGTCAAGCCGATCATCCCGCCGCCCGAGTCGCCGACCACCACGTCGACCCGACCGTCGAACTCCTCCACGATCAGCTCGGCATAGTCATCGCCCAGGTCGGCGAGCGTGCAACCCTGCTGCAGATAGGGCTTGTGACCCACCAGGAACACCGTGTACCCCGCGTCGACGAGGGGGCGCACCACCGTGGCCATCATCCTCAGGTACGGGCCCGCGTGACCGGCATGCCCGGGGTCCTGGATCCACAGCAGGGTCTTCGCACCCACCCCGAACCTTGCGTAGGCCATCCCATTGCTGAAGGTGGCCAACTCCGGACCCGACGCCCCCCGACCGCTCCTCAGCCGGCCCGCCGCGGCTGCCCCCAGACCCACGGCCGCCGCACCGAGAACGACGCCAGTTGACTTCCTCATCACGGCCTCCGCCCCAGTCCTCAAACGACCATACTGCCGATGCCGATGCCGATGCGGCCCGTCCCGGCCCCCCAAGCAAGGGACCTGCTTCGTTGACGGATCGTTGACCGGGAGCTATCAGTTGTTGAGGTGCCGTCCCTGGCGGCGACAGGAAGCAGTCTGAGCTGTCGCGGCGTTCGACCGGCCCCAGCCGCAGGCGGCAAGCCCCACCCGGCGACGGAAGTCGGCGCTGCCATCGGCGCGGGCTTCTGGGCGCTGTGATGCCTGCCCCAAGGTGCGCGTTTCGCGGCGCAAGGACGCACGTTCCGTGCGAGCCGATCGCCGCCTGCGCGAGCGCGACTCCCGGATTAAGCGGAGAGGCTCCTGAGTCTGGCGGCCGGTGGACCGGGTCGCCGGATCGCTGCGACCATCGCTACCGGAGGCCGTCGTCGATGAGAGCCAACGAACTCATCAACGAAGGACCCGAGGCGTGGCATCGGGCGGCCCGAGGTCGCCGGCGGCAGAGGACGCGGACTCGCCCCGCCGCGGTTCACCCGAGGGCAGGCCCACCGACTGCGAAGCCGAACATGTCGCCGTACTCAACGACTCCCTTGATCCCGGGGGTGTCCTGGTGCCACACGGTGGCCGGCCCAGGCGCACCAGCTGGCGTTGCCTGCAGGACGGTGACCTTCCCTGCATACCAGGAGCTCCCGACCGGCGTGATGTGGTCGCCGAGAGCCAGCCACATGTGCGTCCCGCCGCTGAGTGGCAGGACGTTGAGCGCCACCCCCGAGACCGGCCACTGCGTGACCTCCGATCCGAGGCCCTGGCCGGTGCCGATCACGATGCCCATCTGGTCGTCAGGCCCCCTCGTCATGGCCAGGTCTGCGTGTCCGTCGCCGGTGAGGTCACCGGTCGCAGCGGACCCCGCCAGCGGGGACCATTCCGTGGACCAGATCGCGTCCGTGCCCGGCTGGCCGGGCGCGGCGAGAGGACCGGGATGGAGCCCGTCGGCATGCCCGTGGAGCACACCGACCTCTCTGGAGCCACTCACCGTGAGGTCGTCGCGACCGTCGGCGTTCACATCGCCGAGCCACAACGAATCGATGGAAGCCCAGCGGAATCCGAGGTCAGCAAGGCGGAAGTGCTGGCTGCCAGACGCGGTCAACCCGCTGGGGCTACCCAGCAGCAGATGAACGGTCGGTCCCCCGGCCGACCGGGTCCGCGCCGCGATTGTCAGGTCGCCGTGGCCGTCGCCGTTCACGTCGCCGGCGGCAAGTCGATACCCGAACATCTCATTGGACCGCGGCTTGCTGGCGATGCCCGCAGACCCCTCGCCCCACGACTGCGCGCCGACCGACGTCAAACCCGTCGCCGAACCGCGCAGCATGACAACCCGACCGGCGTTGTGCTTCTCGCCCGCATCCTCCCCGGCCACGCTGACAACGAGGTCCGCGTAGCCGTCGCCGTCGAAGTCACCGACAGCGAGTTGTTCACCGAACCCGTCGGCCTCCCCGCTGCGGCCGGGCACCCCCTTGGTGCCCTGGTGCCACACCTGGTCACCAGTAGCGGTCAGCCCTGCGGGGCTGCCGTAGAGCACCTGCACCGCCCCGGAGTCCTTCTTCGCCCCGACGTCCTCGCGGGGGATGCCGATCGCCAGGTCGGCGAACCCGTCGCGGTCGAAGTCGCCGGAGGCCAACGACCAACCGAGCTTGTCGCCCTTCTCCAGCGCGCCCTTCACTCCCTTGCGGCCCTGGTGCCACAACTGGTCGTGGGCGGTGGGCCCGGAGGTCGACCCGTACAGCACCTGAACCGCCCCAGCGTTGTGCTTGCCCCGCAGGTCCTCCTTGATAACTCCGACCGTCAGATCCGCATAGCCGTCACCGTCGAAGTCATACGGCATCGCCGCACTCGTGACCGCCGCCGAGGCGGGGGCCACCTCCACTGGTGTCGCCACCGGTGTGACCACACCACCAACGAGAACCAGACCCATCCCCACCAACAGCGCACGCTGCATGACGCCACCCCGTCCCATATCCAGTTGACCCGGTACCACGCTATCCGGGACGGCTGGGACCTCAAGTGCCGAACGTCCTGCCGCGCGCGGGGGGGCCGAGGCGCCCCCGAGAGCCGGAACCCTTCGGCCCGGGTCATCGTGGAGGTAGTGGTAGACGAGTGCATCTCGACTTCAGGCACATCGGGGTCCGTAGCGCCCGCGTCATTGTGGGCGGCAACGACGCCCTCACGGCCGAGACCGACAATGCTCTCCACGCGGTGCGTCCACTGGCGGCGGTGTGGGGCACGCTGCCGGCGGCGCGCAGCAGTCGCCGCTGGTGGACCTGACGTGAGTTGTGTGCTGCTTTCGGAGAAGGGAGGGGCCGTGGACTCGGTCGGGAGAGTGCCGTGAGTCGGGCCGCTACGCGAATCCGAGGAGCTGCTTGCCAGCCGTGACCAATGCAAGTGCCCCCATCACGAGCGCGACGTTGATAACGACGCGCGCGATCCACGCCTGAAACCCGTACCGGATACCGAACCTCTTGCTGAGAACCACCATCAGGCCCAGGACCGCGAACCAAGGCACGAACAGAGCCGTCGGCGAGCCTGTGACGGCGAAGATGGCGGCGTCGTGGATCGCCCCGCTGACGATGAACGTGGCAACCACGGCCGCAGCGGCCGGCATGACCCTACGCAGTGGCACGTTGACGAATCGCCCCAGGTAGTAGCCCCAGATGGGATTCCAGTGGTGCCAGAACCCGCTGAAGGTATCCGCCCCCAAAGATCGGTGGAGCATCTGAGTTAGCGACCCAGGTGAACCGGAAGAAGCCCCGCACCCCGTGCATCATCGTGGTCACCGACGAGTCCATCAGCCCGGCCTCGCCGAGGTGGCGGGTTTGGAGCTCGACATGGGCGCGCTGGATCCCGACCAGCGGATCGAGTCCGTTGCTCTCGCACCAGCCGAACCAGCGCTTCAGCTGGTAGGCGTACAGGGTGTGTGTCCGCCCGGCGTAGCGGGCCAGGTAGGACACGGCCGCCAGGTGGGCGGTCGACATTGCCGACGGCTGGATCGGAAGCAGGATCGTGGAAGCGGACATGACGTCACCTCACGCGGCGACCTCGCGACCAGCCCAAACCCCGCCCACCGCCAACACGGCCAGGCACCCGGACACCAGCGAACCTAGCCCGACCCGCACTGGCGTCGCACCGTCCCGCCGCTGCTCACCGTCGGGGTGGGCGGGGTACCAGGACCGGTGTGCGAGCCACGTAGTCGTGGTACTCGGGATCGTCGCCCCAGGTCGCCTGGCCGCGCACCTCCAGCAGCGGGACACCGCTCACGCGGGTCAGCAGCAGCGTCACGAACAGCGGAGAAGCCAGGGTGAGGTACTGCCACCCGGACAGCGCCGGCAGTGCGACAAGGGCGACGCCGACCCACAGCGTGATCTCCCCGAAGTAGTTGGGGTGCCGGGACCAGGCCCACAGGCCAGTCGTGATGAAACGTCCGCGGTTCGCCGGGTCCGCCCGGAAGGCGCGCTTCTGGTCGTCGGCGGCGGCCTCGATGCCGAACCCGACCAGCCAGACCACGACGCCAACGACACCGATCAGCCCGAACCGGGACTCGGTAGCGCTGGTCATCGCGGCCAGTGCCGCGCCGGCGGTCAACACCACCCAGAGCGCCTGCAGCGTCCAGGTCACCAGGAACTGGGCCCGGTCTTGCTTGATCCGGTCGAACCGCCGGTCGGTCCCCTCCCGGCGGATCCGCCGCACCAGGAAGCTGCCCAGCCGCACCGCCCAGACCGCAACCAGACTGCCGAGGACCATCGCCACCGACGAACGCGACCCGGCGACCAGGGCGATCACGACCACCGTCAGGTAGGTCACCGTGCCGGTCAGGTCGTAGAACCGCTCGGTTCGCCGCAGCCACGCGGGCACGAAGGCCACCCAGTTGATGAGGTAGGCCACCGCGGTGCAGAGCGCGAACACCGGCCAGCCTCCGATCCGCAGGCCGCCGGCACTGCCAGCGACCGCCGCGGCTGCGCCAACCAGCACCACGACGACGATCGCCAGTACGGACCGGCCCGTGCCCGACTCACTGGATTTGGTACCGCTCATGCCGCCATGCAAGCACAGCCGGTCCCGTGACCGGTCAGGCGCGGTTGGCGCGCAAGTGCCCTGCCCGACGCATGTAGTGAGTACGTCCGCACGCGGCCGAAGTGGTCAACTACGGTGATCGGGTCCCGGTCAGGTGACCGAACGGACTCCAAGCGGGGCCTGCCGTGTGCCTCATCGCCCGATGTGCAGGGTGTCCCCGACGGGCTCAGCGCACAACGTTGCGCTTGATCAGGCAGGCCGGCGGGCCGGCCTCGGGGATGCTGCAAAGATCGCTGACATGGAATCGCGAGGTGTATGAGAAGGCGTATTCCTCGTCGTTGACCGCCTGAGCGCTCGCAGCGTTCGTGAACATGCTTGCTCGCGTACCCGACGGGCAAGCAAACCGGCTGGGGCTAGTGCCGCGTCGCCCACGGCGGCGGTACCCACATGACCGCGGCGATCGAGGCACACGTGGAACGCTTCGCCCCGGGGTTCTGCGACCGCGTCCTGGCCCCGCACACCATGGGACCAGCCGCCCTCGAAGCGCACAACGCCCACGAGATCGCTGGCGACATCGCCGGTGGCACCGCAGCCGTTTCCGGGGTGAAGTGCGCGCAGTTCAACGCCGACGTGTTGCGCCGGGTCCATCACCCCGGTCGGGGATCCATCGCGCGGTTGTCTTTGCCGGTGAGGGCGGGACTGCTCAGCGCGTGTCGGACCCGGTCGGCGAGGATGTCCACCAGCAGCGGTTCGGTGTTCCAGCCGCTGACGTTGATGACCTCGAGCGCCGTTCCCTGCGCACCTTTGCGGATCAGTTCCGGTGTGTCGTGCAGCGAGTGCAGCGAATCGGCGCTGATCGTCACTGGGACCCCGATGACGACCGTCGCGCCTCTGGTCGCGAGTTCGCGAACCCGAGCCGGCACCTTCGGGGTGCGGAAGCTCATCCATGCGTCCGAGACGAGGTCGTGGCGGAAGCCGTCCGCGATCAGCAGTGCGCGGATGTCGTCGCGGAACCGCTGCTCCTGCTGGGTCTCGGTCGGGTGGGTCGCGTCCCATTGGCGCGGCTGGCCATGCCCGACGAGCATCACCCCCACCGTTCGCAGGTCGCGGCCCTCGGCAGCGCGTTCCACCTTGTCGGCGATCATCCTGGCCAGGCGCGGGTCGTCCCAGAGCACGGGAGTCCGTATCGAACGGATCCCTGCCTGCGTGAGTCCCATGTCCTGGTCCATGGCGTCGGCCTCGGCCGTGTGGTCGGAGTCGGTCAGGAAGACGGTGAGCAGGATCAGATCCGTGGCGCCGTCACGCACCGCCTCGGCGATCGCGGACCTCAGCGGCGGGTCCGCGTCCAGGAAGGATACGTACCAGCGGAGGTCACCACGGCCGACCGCACGTTCGACCGCGTCCATCGTCTCGGCGTGGATGGCGCAGTGGGGGCTGATCATGACCGCGTCGAACGAGCGCTTGATCCCGGCGAGGATGAATGGCCAGACCGGCCTGGGTGGGAAGCTGGGAACGGTGCGCTTCAGCTCGAAGAGCATGTTGACCCAGGGCTCGGGCTCGTAGGTCGATGGTTCGCCGTGGGTGAAGTAGACCACGGCGGTCCGGCGCGGCGCCGTGTCGGCAAGGGCGGCGACCGGCACAGGGGTCCGGTCCGGTTCCTGCATCGCCCGGTAGGTGGCCGCCGTCCAGCCGCCCAGGGCTCCCAGACCACTCGAACTGAGCGCGGCGATCGGTTCGACCCGTCCACCTGCGGCCGCCAGTGACGCGATACCTGCGCCCACAGCGATCGGTGCGGCAGACGCCACCCTACCCGTCCCGGGGCGCACCATCAGGTGCACCGACGCCCACCCTGCAGCAGCCCCGAGCCCGCCGAGCCCGACAAGCCCGACTAGCCATGGCCTACTCATGTGTGTGCACCTCTCCCTGGGTCCTGTCCGATGGGGTGCCACCCGCGGACGCGGTTGCCCCTGCAGGTCTGATCACTGTCACCAACCCCTCGGAGCCGTCGATCCGGATCTGGGCGCCGTCCGCGACCAAGCGCGTCGCGTCGTCGACCCCGACCACGGCCGGGATCCCGATCTCGCGGGCGACCACGGCAGCGTGGCAGAGCATGCCGCCGGCCTCGGTCACCACACCGCCCACGACGGAGAACACCGGGGTCCAGGCAACGTCTGCGTGTCCGACGACGAGGATGTCGCCCGCCCCGAGACCTGTGGTTGGGTCGGAAAGGTTGAGCACGCGTGCGCGACCGCTGGCCACGCCTGCGCTGGCCGGGATCCCGCGCAGGACGCCCTCGTCGAGGTGCGCTCGCTGGGCGTGGGCGAGCATGCGCTGGCGCGGCGGCAGGCGCAGGTTCCAGACCCGGTGCGGGGGAGCGATCTGCGCATCGGCCTCGAGTTGGGACCTGCGGTTGCCAGCGGTTGCCCCAAGCGCGTCCGCCGGTTCGCCGCGCAGCGCGTCGAGCAGTTCCGGGTAGCGCAGGAAGAAGACATCATCCTCGGACTCCAGCAGCGCGGGGGTGAGCCGGGCGCCGGCTGCTCGGGCGGTGTGCCGAAGTGCGTCGTATGTGCGTGCCAGGGCGTCGTTCACCTCGTCGCGCGCTGCCACGAACATTGCCAGGGATTCGATCCTGCCTCGGACGATCCGTCCCCGAAACCCCCCGGTGGCCGAGTCACCGGGGTCCGCTGGGGTCGCCGCCCGCCCATCCTTCGGTGCAGCGGCGGGGTGCGACGCGGCCGCGAGGCACCACAGCGCACCCGGATCGTCGGCCCAGGTGGGCGCCGAGAAGTCGGTGTTCACGGTCGCGATGTGGCCCCAGCGGCTCAGCAGCTCCTCCATTGCGCGCAGCGCCCTGCGGCCATCGGGGCTTGTGGCCAGCGCGTCGGCGATGCGCGCCGGCTCGCCGCTGGCGACCGCGTCGAGTTCCGCCTGCGGGAGTGCCAGCACCGCGGTCGAGAGCCGGTCGAGTGCTGTCGCGGGCGCCGACTTCGACACGGGCGGCAGCGCCGATCCACCGCCCTCCCCGGCGAGTCGGGCCGCTGCCGCCTTGGCTCCCAGCGCGCGCAGCTGCATCGACACCATGGTCAGGACGCTCAGGTGCGCGGTGTCCTCGAGGATGCCGAGCAGGACCTCGAAGCGGTCGGCCAGCTCGACCGCCGTCAGGTTCGCCGTGCCCTGGCCCGCCGCGGCGATCCGTGCATCGAGGGCGGGCAGCTCACGGGCCACGTGTCGCAGCATCCGCACGTTGCCGACGAGGAAGCGGCTGAGGCGCCCGGCGCTGGCCGCCAGGCGCACCGACGACCCCTCCCGGACGCGGGGACGCTCTCCACGGCCCACCACCTCCAGGGTGTTCTCCGGAAGTCCGGCGCGGGTCAGCACGCTGCCCAGCAGCGTCTCGTTGAAGTAGGCACGGGAGGCCACCGGGGCGGCCATGCGGCGCCAGTCCACCTCCATGGGCCCAGCGATCGAGGTGAGGATCCTGCCCCACGCCGCGTTGACGGCCGCGTCCCCCACATCGAAGACGAGTGGGCGGATCAGACCCGGCCACACCTCCGAGGACCACGTGTCCGAGTGGATCTCAACGGCGTCGAACCCGGTCAACGGCCGCGCCTGCACCAGCCACATCTGTTCCCCGTCGTGGGCCCATTCCACGTCCACGGGTGCCCCGAAGTGCCGCTCACACTCGAGGGCGAGTTGGGCGGCATCCCGCAGGATTGCCGGGGGGATCGGGTCGCGCTGCTCGAGGACGACGACCTCCAGGGTGGCCGCGTCGAGTGCCGCACGGGTCGGGGTGCGAACACCGCCGAGGAGCCCCTCAGCCCGTCCCTCGACTGCTTCGACGACGACCTCCGGCTGGTACGTGACCGGGTCCCGGGAGAAGGCGACACCGGCATGTCGAGCCTGGACCATCTGCTGGACGAAGACCGCGACGTGCCCGGCGTCGCCTGAGGTCGCCTGGGTGTACTCAACGACGCGGGCGGCGCTGCCGCTGGCGGCCACCGCATCGATGGCGTCGTGCAGGGCCCCGATGCCCACTACGTCGAGGCGGCTGTCGAATTGCCCCGCGAACGACAGGTCTCCGTCTTCGACCTGCGCCGAGGACCGCACCGCCAAGGGGCGGCCGCCGAGCTGCGCACAGGCGGCCGCCACCCGTTCGGCCACGGCCGCCCGGGGTGGCCCGCCACCCACGAACGACTTCACCTCGTCCACATCGATCGGCACCAACGACGGCACCGGCAGCCCCACCTCGCGCGCCGCGACGAGCGCCGCCGCCTTCCCACCGAGCCGGGGCCTCAACTCAGCGGCCCGACTGCCCGCCCCGCTGGCGGCCCCGGTCACGACGCCGCCCCCGGTGGCTGGTCGTCCGCCGCGTCGGCTGCAGGCTGCGAGGCACCGCCTGCCCCCCGGGACAGGGCATCGATCTCGGCGTAACGCTTGCGGGACAGCGATCGCATGATCGGGAAGTCCATCCGGAACATCCGAACAGCGTGCTCCGCCGTGGGAAGGTGCCCAGCCCGCTTGAGCGCCAGGTAGCTGGTCACGGTCCCCCGGAACGAGACCCAGAAGGCGATGTTCACCGCCACCGCATACGCGATGTAGGCGGGGTCGCCGTCGGTCCGCCACCACAGCCACGGGATGAGCAGCGGAATCCCGCCGATGTCGCCGATGAGCCCATCACGCAGCACCGTCATGCCCAACCCGAGCGCGATGCCGTTGGTGATCAGGGCACCGACCCAGTCGATCGCGAGCATGCCACCGAGAATGACCGACTGCCCGTTCCCGCCGCGGAAGCGGTAGTAGACCGGCCAGTTGTGCCCGAAAACGGTCGCCGCGGCGCAGATCAGGAAGTAGGGCTGATCGGGCAGCGCCAGGCGCCAGAGCAGAGTCGGCACGAACGCCTTGAGGATATCGAGGACCCCCACCAGGATCCCGTAGCGCGGGCCCAACTGGAGACGCACCGCCGAGGCGCTGATCGCGTCGGCCCGCAGGTGGCCCTGCCCATCGGGGGTCACCAGCTCGACGGGGGCGACCTCCCCACCGGTCCTGGCCCGCACCACGATGCGGGCAAAGGAGACCCCACCAAGCAGGTACCCGGTCAGCCCGGCAGCACACGCGACCAGCAGGTCCACGGTCAACCCCTCGTCAGAGATCCTCAGGCTAGGCGCTGCCGGGCGCTGGTTGCGCACTCAGCGCCCCGCTCGACAGAGCAGTGCGAGGGCTGCGGGCGGCCAAGTCGGCTGCCAATTGGCTGAGCGACTCGGCCCCGCCTCGCTGCCATGCAAAGCGTGACCGCGAGAACCGTTGGCCCTGAGGCGACTGCACGCCGGAACCAAGCCTGACCGGGCATGAGGAAGGCAGGGCGCGCCGCCGAGCGCCCGGCTTAGTCCCAGACCACGGCCGAGGGCCATCGGTCATCACGAGCCAAGCGGGGACGGTCCGCCCCGGCTCCCGGCACGAGGAGGTGCGGTTCGAGTTCGCCACGTAGATGGGCCGCGATCAGGGCGGTCACAGTCGCCCGGGCGCGCTGCGGGTCCGGCCCGCCTGCGCACAGCCACCGGCCCCAGCGCAGCGCCGGACCGGCCAGCACATCAGCATGCCCGCACTCTTGGACCGTGGCGTGGATCCGGCGCTGAGCCGCGGCCGCGAACTGCTCGTGGTTCAGCGCAGCGGGAGCACATCGGGAGCCGATCCCGGCGCCGATCACCAGGCACTCATCGGAGTAGCCAGGCAACCGCGCAGCCGCCGATCGGGGACCAGAGCCGGCCACTGGGTCGATGAGGACCAGTCCCGCTGGGGCGGTCTCGCCCGGCGAGGGCCCCGGCTGCAAGCCACGCAGCCTGACCACCACGCGAATGGCCAACCAACCACACCGGAGCCCCCATCCTGGCCAGGCCCCGGGCCAGGCCCACAGCCTCCGAGGCCTCCTGAGCGACGGAGTACCGACCCGTGAGCACCGACGGGCCGATGCGGTACATCTGGGGGACAACAACCCGCAGGCCGGGATCGGATGCCACGAGCGGGGCGACCAGAGCCGCATAGGAACGAGCCGGGGTGATGAAGCCCGGCAGGAGCACCAGGATCCGGTCGCGCCCGGTCCCGATGTCAAGGCCACGCTGCATCTGGCACATCCTCCCACCAACCTGCCCACCAGGCGTCTCAGTCACCCGCACGCCCCCGCGGGACCACGTCACCAATGAATGGTGGACGGTCTGCACTACGGCCAGCCGCATGAAGGGCTGGCCCGACTTCTACCTCGATCGTCGTTCGGGACTCGATCGACCCCGACCAGCGGTGCGCTCGTCGCTGGCGTGCACGAGCGGACATGGTCGAAGCGACGGCGCCTGCTTTGGCGCCTGGTTCCGCAAGACGAACCGCAACCCATGCGGTTGGCGTTCGGCAGCTGCGGCTCGCATAGTCGATTGCGAGGCCGCATCCGACGCGTCCGCCGGCGCACCCGCAGTTCAGACTGCATCACAGTGGGCTGTAGCGAGGCCCGGGTTGTCGCGGCCGCAGGCACCTCCGGCACAACGACCCTGCAGGCAAAGACGACCCTGTCCGGAGTCGAGGGCCTCGTGGCCGGTATCACTGACGGTCCATATCGGCACACCCTGACCGACCTCTTCGCGGCCATCGCCGGGATCGACGGGCTGATCGTCTCCTGGGGAACCACGGGATGCTCCATCCGTGTTCTGCTGGAGGGGCGTAACCCGTTGTCCATCGGGTGGGTGTTCCCCCCAGGCTCACCACGATCATGGATGGGCCTGACCGATGTGACCCTCGGCTGGTACCAAGACGCCGCCGGGCTCGGGCTGTCCCCCGAACGCATGGCTCACCTCGATGCCTACCTCAGCCAGGTCAGCCAGCTGCCGGGTTCCACACAACCATCCAGCAGCTCCATCCACGGCCGAACCCTGCCGCCGGGCACCGTCATCTCCAACGCGCAAGAGCTCCTGGCCGCCATACAGCAAGTCGCCCTGGGACTCACCGCCAGCTCCTGAGAAGACCAACCAGGGCCAGATCCGTGGGGAATGCTGCGCGAGCTGGTGACCGTAACCAACACTCCCGGCCATCCACGAAGGCAGTGCCCCTGGGTCGAGCTGGCCGGGCAGTCCCGTGTGCCGACAACACACTCCCGACGCCTGGTCCGGGGAGTCGTACCGCCAGATGGTCGCGGCCGCGGATCGGGCGCTCGCCTTGAGCGGCAGGTGCCTGTCACCGACGGGGATGTCCGAGGACAACGACACAATGGCCTGGTGACGACCGGAAGGACTCGACGAGTATGGGAACGATCTACCTGAAGCAGGACGATGGAAGGCTTGCGGCGATGACGGCTGAGCCCTACGACGCCGAAGCCGACCTACAGCAACTCCTTGCCGAGCATCCACATCTGTTGCTTGGAGAGGACCCCGATGGACCAGGCTGGCTGCTGATCCGCAAGGAAGCCGGGGTACCAGATGCGCAGGGGGCCGCAGACCGGTGGAGCCTGGACCACCTCTTCGTCGACGCGCAAGGCGTCCCCACCCTGGTTGAAGTCAAGCGCGCCACCGACACCCGCATCCGCCGCGAGGTGGTTGGACAGATGCTGGACTACGCAGCCAACGGCGTGCGGCACTGGCCCGAAGGCTCGCTCCAAAACCACTTCACAACCACCCATGGCGGCCCCGAGAACGCGGACTTCGCCCTGACGAGGTTCTTGGACGGGGACGACCCGACCGACTTCTGGGCGACCGTCGAGGACAACCTGCGGGCAGGGAAGATCCGAATGGTGTTCGCCGCCGATCACATCCCCGCCACCTTGGCGCGGATCATCGAATTCCTCAACGAGCAGATGCGCCCCGCTGAAGTCCTCGGCGTCGAGATCCGCCAGTTCCGCGGCCAGGGCCAGACCACCCTCGTCCCCTCGCTGGTCGGAAGAACATCCGCTGCCCGGCGGGCCAAGCCGACGACGTCAAGTAGCTACGCACAGGACCTGGTCGACGCCGAAGAGCCCGTGCGCACCGCCGAGGCGTTGCTCACCCAGTGGGCGCAGGACACCGGAACCCGCACCCGCCAGACCCCGCGGGCCAAGCAGTTCCTCACCGGTGATGGGGTCTTCCTGTTCCACTACTTCCCCGGATCCGCAGCGCTGGAGATCCCCGTCGCCCACCTTCTTGAACATGGGCTGGCTGCCGAAGCTGAGGAGTTCCGGGCAGACCTGCAGGCACTGACCGACCGCAGGCTGTCCAAGAGGCACCTCTACTTCCCGGCGGCCGACCTGATCACGCACTGGGACCAGCTAGCCACCGACCTGCTGCCCCGCTACGCCGCGCTGCGCACGGCCAGCCACAAGACTGGCGAACAGGAGTAGCCCCTCCTTCTCCACGTGACGGCGCTGGACCGCGCTGCAGGGCGACGACCGGGCGGCGGGGTCGGGCATGAGTTGCCCGGTCGGGGGCCCCGCCCGCCCAGGTGGCCCGAATCTTGGCTGACGGAGTTGAGCAGGGACCCGGCGATGCGCGTACGAGATCAGCGCGCACCGCCTCGGGTGGTGCCCGGGTTGCTCTGGAGGCTGGGCTGTCAGGGGCCGCATCATGATCGCTGCTGCACAGTGACGGGGGTGACGCCTGACGGGGTGGCTGGCTACTGGTGGGCGGTGAGCACCCGGTTGAGGTGACTGGCCAGGGCGCGTGCCCGGTCAGGGGGGTGGCCCACCACCCAGCCCGGTAGGTGCAGCGCGCCGGGCCGGGGGGCGTCCCACAGCCGGTCCAGTTCGTCACCGACATCGTCGGCCACCTCAAGGACGTCGCTGTGGGTGCCGGCCCAGTTCAGGGGGATCTGGTGGGCCATGCGTTGGCAGGGGATCCGCTCGGTGATCGGGCGTAACCGGTCCCACTCGATGAGCACGTCGCCTTGTCAGTCGAAGAGCCCCTGGATCACGTTGATCGCCAGGGCGGTGCCGACAACCACCAGGAAGGCGATGAGGACGAGGACGAATCCCTTGGCCCACCCCTCAAGAGCGGTCAGCGGGTCGGCTCCGAGCTTGTCGTCCGAGAGCGGGTCGGCGGTTGTGGATGCCTTGGCCGTAGGGATGTCGTAACCCATGGCCCGGAGTCGTCGTGCGGAGCCACCTGCCTTGATGTTCCCAGTGCTGGTCTCGATGAGGAGCCAGGTAGTGCTCGCGGCCCCGAGGAAGCCGAGTCGCCCGGACGTGCCCAGGAGGGACTGGCGGGTAACGACATCCCCGCCGGCGTCATCGACGTGGACGTAGAGGACGTGCGTCATGGCTCGCAGTTGCTCGCCGCGCAGCGCCGTGAGCAGGACCGGTTCACCGCCGGGCACGGGCGTGGCCGATAGGGCGCCTGCAAGTCCGGTTTCGACCTCGGCCAGTATCTGGGTCACGGCATCGGCGACCGCCTTCGCATGAGCGACCGTGGCACGTCGTGGGTACAGCTCCCGTCGGATCTCCTCGAGTTGCTTGAGCAGCTCGGCCGGCGCGGTTTGGGAGGACGTGTCAGATGTCGCGGCATCTCGCCAGGCCTGGTCCGCGGTCCCCTCGGCTGCGGCGATGGCCGTGATGGCGGAGTCCATCGGGGCCAGCGCCACCTCCAACTCAGCAACCTTCTGGGTGAGCGCAGCGATCGTGTCCTGGACTGATTGCAGCTCCGCCAACAACGATCCAGCGGCCGGCGTCGCGGGCAGGGTGGTGAGCGAATCCGACTGCACCGTCACACCCTTGGCCGCGAGACTCGCGGCCACCAGGATCGCCAGTTCCGCGGACGTGGTTGTGGCGGTGGTCGCTGCCAGCGTGTAGTCCGTACGAAGCAGCCCCAGGAGCCCCAACGCCGCACCCAGTGGGCCCTCGCCGCCTCCCGCAACGGCCTTAGCCTCGGGCTCGGGCTCCGCTTCCTCCGCTGGAACAGCATCACCCACGGCACGGCGGAGTCCTCCCTGGTCGGGCGCGGGCGGTTCCGGGGGCCAGACGCCATAGTTCGCCCATTCGATGTTCAGCCGATCATGAGCGGTGGCCACCTGGGCGGTGAGGGGCAGTAGCCGGGTGGTGGCAGTAGCCAGCGTGGCCCTCGCCTGAGCCAGCGCCACGTCGAAGCCCCGGATAGCTCGATCCTCGACGACCAACACCCCGTCACCGCCGCCCAGGGCTGGTGGGGTCGTGCCGTCGGGCTTGCCTGTGACGGCCTCCGCTAGGGCGCCGGCTGCGGCGTCCAGGGACTCGTGGATGAGCCAGGACCCGAAGGATCCCGCACCGTCACCGATAGTGGTCGCACCTTTGGGGGCGTCAGCGATGCTTGGGATGCCGGCGTCCGCGAAGGAAGGTCCGGGAGCTTCTGATGCCCCAGCGGCTTCCTTCCTGGACTTGGCGATCTCAGCGCGGAAGCGGGCCTTGGCCGCCTCGCGCTCGAGTTGGCGGCCCTCGGCATCCAACTGCACCGGGGGTGGGGTGGCCTCGGCCATGGCGATCCTCCCGTTGACAGGCTCCGATAACTGGGCGCCACCGTATCGGGATCGTCCTGACGAGGGGTGAAGGCCGACCGCTCGCGATCAGCCACGTCGGGTTCGTTGTGCCGGTCCTCAGAAAGTTCTGTTACCGGTTCAGGCGGCCGATTAGTCGGTCCTGGCGATCTTGCTCGTGCTTGCCGAAGGATCTACTGGCAGGTCGATGCCGACCTCGATCAGAGCTTCACCTAGCGCGCGGCGCCTCTCTCGGTCGATCTCGGTGTCGGTCAAGCGCTCGGCCGCGAGTGTGCGGGCGAGGTCGGGGTTTTCGGCGACCACGGCTTCCGCCCAGTCGGTGAGGGCGGCGATGACTGCGGCGTTCTGGGTGAAGGCCACGGTTCGGGTGACGCCGCCGCGGTGCCGTCGCACGACCTGTGCGGTCTGGGCCATGACATCGACGGCGAGATCGAACAGGGCGGCGGTGGATTCGGGGACCCGCCCCTTGATCTGTACTGCGGCCATCAGCCCTCCCGAGCCCAGTGGTGGTACCTCATGGTGCCACCATCAAGGGGGGATCGTCACAGTCCCGCGGACGCGGCGTCTGCGGGACGGTCCGGGACGTCTTCGGCAGCAAGCATCGGGTTCTGGCCCGCCGAACCCCCGAGCCTGCCCCCAGTCGTCGTCAACGAACTGCGCCGACTGCCCGACCACCACAGCACCGAGTTCACCAGCTGGGACCCACAACCGAACGCGTCCCCGACGGTCGTCCTGCCCGAGGACTTCTGCCTGCGCGAAGCCCTGTCCACCGACCCCGACGACCTCGACGCCGTCTTCGACTTCGTCTCCCGCTGGGGTCGGCTCAGCCCCCTCGAATCACACCTGCGGCCCCCGCTCGACTCCCTGCCAGCGGGCCTCACCTGGCTCATCCCCCAACTGAACGACGCAACCCAGCGAGAAGCGCTCAGCCAGATCGCGCGGGCCACCAACGAGCCAGGCGCGCGCACCGCGCACATTCACTCCCTGGCGATCGAGGCCCACTACCTCCGGGTCCTGCACGCTCTCGCCGGACACGTCATCCGCAACGCAGCCGGGCAGCCGCCCGCCGAGGCCTGGATCAACGCCGGCTTTCGCGATGACGACCCCGAGCCCTGGGGAACGTTCGTGGTCACCATGAACGCCGCCCTCAAGTCGTTCTCCGTCCACGTCCGATACCCCGGAGCCGACACCCTGCTCGACACACCCAGCACCTACGAAGTCGCCGTTCTGCAGCTCGCCGAACTCATCGCTGAAGAACGCCAAGTCCGAAGCTGCGCCAACCAGCGCTGCACCCGCCTGTTCACCCGCCAACGCGGCCGCGCCAAGTACGACAAGACCGGCCACGCCACTGGAGTCCTCTACTGCTCCGCCCAATGCGCCAAGGCACAAGCCGAACGCAACCGCCGAGCGCGCAACCGCGCGGAGACCAACTCGGACCAGGCGGGTCAGGCGAACTGAGATGCCCAGGCACGGCAAGCCCATCTACGAGGTAGCGGTCAACGGTCGCACTCGATGGGTTGTTCATGTTTCGCTGACGCGGGGTGGCCGCCGGAAGCAGGTCAAGAAGACCTTTGACACCCGTGGTGAGGCAGAGCAGTTCTATGCCCAAGGGCAGCTCGGGGACGTCGTCCCAAGGGCTCGCGATACCTTCGACGACTGGGCTGATCGTTGGATCGATCGCAAGAAGAACGCGAACCTGCGCCCCGTCACGCTGGCGGGTTACTCAAGCGACCTGAGCCACCCGCGAAGGGCCTTCGGGGCCTACAAGGTGCAGGACATCACGGAGGACCAGGTCGAGGAACTCGTCCGCGCCCTTGCGAAGAACGGCAAGTCCAAGCGCACCGTTGGCAAGATGCTGGGCACACTCCGCGCGGTGTTCCAGTTCGCGGTGCACAAGAACGTCCTCCGCGTGAACCCGGCCCAGGACGTGGAAGCGCAGGGCAAGGCTGCGAAGGCCCGCGACGCCCTGACTGTCGCCGAGCTCGAGGCTCTGCGCCGAGCCGTTGTGGGCGATCCGTGGGAGGCGTGCTGGATGCTCACCTCGGCAGGCCTGCGCCGCTCGGAGCTGCTCGGCCTTCACTGGAGCGACTTCGACGCCAAGACAGGCGAGCTCACGATCCGGAGGGGCCGGGGGATCATCGGAGGGGAGCAGGATCCGAAGACCTCCCGGGGAGCCCGGGTCCTTCCCCTGGACTCAGAGCGGATCGATCTTCTCAAGGACCTCCATGCACAGCAGGTCGTCTCGTACGGATCAGAGAAGGTCCCCGATGGCTACGTCTGCATTAACGAGTTCGGGAGGCCGATGCGTCCCGAGGACTGGTCGCGGCGGTGGAAGACGCTGTGCGAGGACACCCAGGGGGTCCGAGAGCACCACACACTGCATGCATGCTGCCCGGCACTCCACGGTGACCTTCATGCGCAACGCCGGAGTACCGGACCACATTGTCGCGGCGTGGCACGGACACGACGAGGTGGTCATGCGCCAGACCTACTCACACGCGCACCTGGAGCAGCTGAAGAACGCCGGTGCGAGCCTGACGTTCGGGACGTAGTTACTTCGTAGTTGCCTGAAACGAGCCCCCCGGGGTATCCCGAGGGGCTCGTTTCGTGCTCAGACCTTGCGCGCCTGAAGGGATTCGAACCCCTGGCCTTCTGATCCGTAGTCAGATGCTCTATCCGCTGAGCTACAGGCGCACGCCCCCGAAGGGAGCCCGCCAAGGTTACCCGACCCGGGAGGTCATGGAGAAATCGCGAGCGGCGGCCGCAGGCCAGCCGCAGGTGAACCTGCCCCGGGACACAACAGGTGGCCCCGGGGCGCGCCCGGAGCCACCGTTGAACGTTCGGCGGAGGCGGAGGGATTTGAACCCTCGATGGGGCTATAAACCCCAAACCCGCTTAGCAGGCGGGCGCCATAGACCTGACTAGGCGACGCCTCCCCATCCCTCTCGGGACGGCCAAAGGGTACCTGAACGCGGGTTGGCGGCGGTAATCGCCGGTCAGCCGGCCATGCTCTCGACGAGGTCGGCGTACTTGGCCTTCGCGTCGTCGGCGGACATGCCCTTGATCTTCTCCCACGCCTGGTACTTGGCCTTGCCGACCGGGTCCGTGAAACCGGGCTTCTTGCCCTGGACATCACCAACGGTGCCCTGCTTGTAGAGGGCGTACATCTGCAGCAGTGTGTCGTTGTCAGGACGCTCCGGCAGCGTCTTGGACGTTTCTGCAGCGGCGGCGAAACGATCATCGAGCTCGGACATTGATCCTCCATCGGGTCGGCGTGATGGGCCCATCGTGGCACGTCGGTCCTGCGTTTGCCTGCCCTGATGGCGCTCACCGGACCCATGGCTGGAACCGGCCCCGGCGACCACGGCTACGGCTACTGCTACGGCGGGCTCAGAGCCGGATCAGCGGACCTGCTGCTCCCAGCGAGGGGTCAGGAAGGCGCCGATGACGATGAGCACAGCCCCGCCAAGTGCCAGCCATGCGCCGACCTCCAGTTGCGAGGCCAACAGGTCGCCCCGGGTCCGACGGAACGACTCGCTGGCGAACCACGCGATCTCCAGGCCGAGCAGGGCAATCCCGAGCGCGATGGCCAACCCTCGAACGCGCACGACGATCGCGATGATGCACAGGCCGGCCAACAGCCCGAGCGGCAGGGCCAGGGATACCAGCGCCGACGAGGCAACCGGCTGGGAGAGATCCCACGGAAGCGCTGATCGCCAGGGCAGCTCCGAGCCGCTGCGATCATCGATCCACGGCAGGATCAAACCGGCGACCAGGAGGCCCGCCCCGACCAGAGCTGAGAGGAGAGCGGGCCAGACGCTCTGACGGCCCGCCACCTACTCCTCCTCGGAAGCCGGGGCCACGGGCGCCGGAGCCGTTGCGAGTGCCACCACTGCAGCGACCGACTGGGTGAGATCCCCGTCGCCGGCCACGACGAGGTCCGGGTTGAGCGGCTCCTCGTACTCCTGCCCGACACCGCTGAGGTTGGGCAGCTCGCCGGCGGCCGCCTTTGCGTACAGCCCCTTGGGGTCGCGCGCAGTGCAGACCTCGACCGGCGTGTTGACGAACACCTCCGCGAAGTCGCCCAGGTCGAACAGATCGCGGGCTGCGCGCCGATCGCCACGGAAGGGCGACACCAGTGCGATCAGCACGACCGTGCCGGACTCGACCATCAGGCGACCGACCTCGGCGACCCGCCGAACGTTCTCTGCACGGTCCTCGGAGGTGAAGCCGAGGTCCTTGTTGAGCCCGTGGCGGACGTTGTCACCATCGATGACGAATGTGCGGACGCCCTGCGCGTGCAGGTCGCGCTCAGCGGCGTCGGCGATCGTGGACTTACCCGAACCGGACAGGCCGGTCAGCCACACGACCCGGCCCTTGTGCCCATTGAGGCGCTCGCGCGCCTCCCGGTCAACCACGAAATCGTGGCTGCTCACGTTGGCTGAGCGACGCAGCGCATATCGGGACATGCCGGCGGCGACGGTGTCGGCGCTGAGCCGGTCGACGAGGACGAAGCCCCCCGTGTCGCGGCTGCTCTGGTAGGCCTCCATCGGGATCGGCCGGTCGGTTGCGACCTCGACCCGACCCACGTCGTTCAGGCCGAGCACCCGCGCGGCCTCCTCCGCACCGGTCGTCACGTCCAGCTTGTGCCGAACGCTGGTGACCACGGCCGGGACGACCAGCGGACCACACACGAGCAGGTAGGAGCGGCCGTGAGCCAACGGCTCCTCGCCGAGCCACACGACATCGGCGGAGAAGCGGTCCGCGGGCTCGACCCTCTCCCCGCCGGCGGCTTCGAGAAGGTCACCTCGGGTCACGTCGAGGTCTGGGGTCAGCTCCAGCGCCACCGCGTCACCGGCCGTGGCCTGCTCCCGGTCGACGCCAGCGACGAGCAACCGGCTCACGCGACCCGTGGTCGAGGCTCCGGACACCTCGACCGAGTCTCCGACTGCCAGCTGCCCGGTCACGAGGTTCCCGGCCACGCCGCGGAAGCCGGGGGCACGAACGATCGTCTGGACCGGGATGCGGGCCGGTCGCCCAGCTGCCGCTGGAGGAGCATCGAGCTCATGGGTCTCGCCGATGGCGGTGAGGACCGTCGGTCCCGCGTACCAGGCGGTCCTGGTCGACCGCGTTGTGACGTTGTCTCCGGCCAGCGCGCTGACGGGGATGACTGTGACCCGCGAGAAGTCCAACCGCCCAGCCGCTCCGGCCACCGCCTCGGAGAGCTCGGAGAAGCGCCCGTGGTCGAAGTCGACGGCATCGAGCTTGTTGATGGCGATGATCACGTGGTGCACACCCATCAGGGCGCAGATGGTCAGGTGCCGATAGGTCTGGCGGGTGACTCCACGGAAGGCGTCCACCAGCAGCAGGGCGACGTCGGCTGTCGAAGCCGCCACCGCCATGTTGCGCGTGTACTGCTCGTGCCCGGGCGCATCGGCGATCACCACGCGGCGCCCGTCTGGCATCGACATGTGCCGGTAGGCCACGTCGATCGTGATGCCCTGCTCGCGCTCGGCCTCCAGGCCGTCGGTCAGCAGCGAGAAGTCGATGTCGCCGACGGGGATCGTCGAACCCGCCCTGCGGACCGTCCTGGCCAGCTCGAGGGTGTCCTCCGGAACGGAGTCGGTGTCGGCCAGCAGCCGGCCGATGAGGGTGGACTTGCCGTCGTCGACGCTGCCGCAGGCGACCAGGCGGATGATCCCCATCAGAAGTACCCCTCTACCTTCTTGGCCTCCATCGAGGCACCGCCCTCGCCGTCGATGAGGCGACCAGCCCGCTCGGACTCCCGGGAGGACTCCATCTCTGTGATCACGTCATCCAGGGTGTCCGCCGGCGAGTCCACAGCAGCGCTCAGCGGGTAGCAGCCCAGTGAACGGAACCGGATCAGACGGTCGACCGGGACCTCGCCGGGCTCGAGCTGCATCCGGTCGTCGTCGACCATGATCAGCTGGTCCTCGCGGATGACGGTCGGGCGCAGGGCCGCGAAGTACAGCGGGACAACGGGCAGGTTCTCGCGCCGGATGTAGTGCCACACGTCGATCTCGGTCCAGTTGGACAGGGGGAACGAGCGCATCGTCTGGCCCGGGGTCAGCTGGGCGTTCACCGTGTGCCACAGCTCGGGCCGCTGGCGCCGGGGCTCCCAGCGGTGTCCGGGCATCCGCAGGCTGAAGATCCGCTCCTTGGCCCGGCTGCGCTCCTCGTCGCGGCGCGATCCGCCGATCGCGATGTCGTAGCCACCCTCGTCCAGGGCTGCGCGAAGGGTGACCGTCTTCATCAGGCGCGTGTACTCCTGACTGCCGTGGCTGAACGGGGTCACACCCTCGGCGATCGCCTCCTGGTTGGTGGCCACCCGCAGGTCCAGCCCGTACCGCTCGGCCATCTGACCACGGAAGGTGATCATGTCCCGGAACTTCCACGTGGTGTCGATGTGCAGCACCGGGAAGGGGATCGGCCCGGGGGCGAACGCCTTGGCCGCCAGTTCCAGCATGACGCCGGAGTCCTTGCCGATGCTGTAGAGCATGACCGGGTTGCGGAACGCAGCAGCGGTCTCGCGCATGGCCCAGATCGCCTCAGCCTCCAGCGCGTCGAGGACCGCGTTGCGGACCCGCTCGGATCCACCGGGGGGCGCCTGCGGGGACGACGTGCTCGACGCGGCGACAGGCTCAGGGGCTGCAGACATGGGCCCATTCTGGCCCACACGGGATCGCTAGTCGCAATCCCACACCGTTTCGAACGTGCCATCCCGACGTCACGCTGCCAGATGGTGCACGCTGGGCCGCGTGGAACTCGAGCGAACCCTGGCCATCGACTGCGGCGGAAGCGGGCTGAAGGGCTCGGTGCTGGATCCCGATGGCGCGATGGTCGCCGACCCGATCCGGATCGCCACCCCCTACCCGATGTCCCCCGACCTGTTCGTCGATGTCCTGTGCGACATCGCCGAGGCCCTGCCGCCCGCCGACCGGGCCACCATCGGGATGCCGGGGATGATCCGCCACGGCCGGGTGATCACGACCCCGCACTACATCACGGAGAAGGGCCCGCACTCGCGGATCGACCCCGAGCTCAAGCGGGCGTGGGACCACTACGACGCGCAGACTGGCCTGGCCCGCCGCCTCGGGATCCCCACCAGGGTCGTCAACGACGCCGAGGTCCACGGGGCAGCCGTCGTGTCGGGCGTGGGCCTCGAGGCCGTGTTCACGTTGGGTACCGGACTGGGGTGCGCCATGTTCGATGACGGCGACCTCGCGCCCAAGCTTGAGGTGTCGCGCGCGCCGGTGCGCAAGGGAGTGATCTACGACGAGTGGCTCGGTGACGCGGCCCGGCGGAAGCTGGGTGCCAAGCGGTGGTCCCGCCGCGTGCTCAAGGCGGTCGACGGGCTGCGGCCCATGTTCGTCTGGGACCGGCTCTACGTGGGCGGTGGGAACGCCCCCCGGCTGACCGTGGACCTCGGCGACGACGTCACGATCGTGCCCAACGAGGCGGGCATCTCCGGTGGCATCCGCCTCTGGGAGCTGGGTCACGGGACGGTCAGCCACCCGGAGGACGAGATGCGCGCGCACCCAACGGAGGCCTGACCCGCACCGCCGAGCGCAGACCCTCCGCGCAGGGTCAGATCCTCCGCGCCGGGGCGCGGAGATTCCTGCCCTGGGCGGAGGGTTTGCGCTGCCCGCCTTCAGCGGGCTGATTGCTTCACCGCTGAGGTGCGCATCCTTGTTGTCAGGCGCAGGCGGCCGGAGCGCTCTGCCGCCAGTAGGCGGGCGGCCGCTCCCTGGGCGGCTGGGACCATGACATCGGCCACCGTTACGTCGTGGTCAGGCGCATTCAGGGCGACGACCTGATCACCGGCGGCCACAACGCCCGGCTCGACGACCCGGACGTATGCGCCGGGGGCGCGCCGCTGCGTGAATCGCCGGACCCACTGCGGCTCGCCCATCCTCCGAGCGAAGGTAGCGCACGGGTCGCGGGGGGAAGTCACCTCGACGACGAGCCCGGACTCCCCGATTCGCCAGCGTTGGCCGATCAGGGTCGAGCTCAGGTCGATGCCGGTCGTGCGCAGGTTCTCACCGAACAGGCCCGGCGCGATGTCGCGGCCCAGCTCGGCGGCCCACCAATCAGCATCCTCGTCGGCGTAGAGGTAGACCGCCTGGTCCTCCCCGCCGTGATGGCGCTTGTCGGACTGGTCGTCACCGGTGAGCCCGAGTGACCCCACGTCGACCGGGCCCGGCACGGGGCGCTTGTCGATGGCCGTGGTCCCGTCCGGGTTCGACGGTTCGGCAAGCAACTGGTGCAGCACGCACACGGCGGTGATCTGGGCCATCGCCGCAGGGTAGTCGGTGGGCGCGCCTATCCGCGCCCATACCGCTCGACGAAGCCGAGGACCTGCATGGACTGGGCGTGCGTGAGCCCGATCGCCTCCTCCGGGGCCACCACCAGCATCGGGGCGGGCGGTTGTCCGTACGTGGACTCCCCCTGGCGGTCGGTCCCGAAGTCGTCAACCCAGACCAACGGGTGGCCGGGGAACGCGGCCTGGAGTCCAGCGACCTTCCAGTCGGCAGTGCGCCGGGGGAACTCACCGGCGAGCACCTTGGAGATCTCCAGCACGGGCAGCTCGGGGATGTCGCACAGCGGCGCGTTGCGCAGGACGGCCCGTTCCCAGGTGGTGGCCCAGACGACACATGCGCCGGCCGCCAACCACGCGCGCACCATCGCGCCGTGCCCCCGGCTGACAACGACGCGGTGCAGGAAGGGCCCGGGGCCGTCGGGCAGCGGCCTGATGTAGGGGTGGTCAGGCCAGTTCTCGCGGTCCAGCTCGACGATGTGGGACTCGAAGCCCGCCGGCACGTCGGCCTGCGCGGTGATGTTCAGCACGCCGTCGAAGTCGACGCCGACCACCGGCTGGCCGGGAGCGACGGCAATCCCGGGGATGTGCGCCTCGCTCATACCCACCTCCTTGCGGAACCTGCTGATCATCCTGCTCCGCAGCAGGCCGTGGCGCCAGCGTTGCGGGCAGGATGCGCATCATGGATCGACAACTGCGCGTGGCGCTCGTGGGACTCGGTGACATTGCTGCGAAGGCCTACCTGCCCGTACTGGCCACCGATCCGACCGTGGACCCCGTTCTGATCACCCGGGATGACGTGCGGCGCGCGGCCCTGCAATCTGCCTGGCGCATCCCCGAGGCGTACGCCACAGTCGAGGAGGCGGTGGCCGCTGGCGCCCGCCTGGATGCAGCCTTCGTGCACGCGGCCACGGTCGCCCATGCGCCGATCGCGATCAGGCTGATCGACGCCGGCGTGCCCACCTTCGTGGACAAGCCGGTCGCCCTGTCCGCCGACGACACGCGGATGGTCGTGGAGCGGGCCCGCACGGCAGGGGTCTCGTTCGCGGTCTGCTTCAACCGGCGGTTCACACCAACCTATGCAGAGGCCGCGTCGATGCCGAAGCTGGACACCGTGGTCCTCACCAAGAACCGGGTCGATCTTCCCGACGACCCGCGGATCGTCGTCTTCGACGACTACGTCCACGTCGTCGACACGCTCCGGTTCCTCGTGGCCCCGGAGCCCGAGGAGCTGCAGGTGGTGGCCCGCCGCGGACCCGACGGCGGCCTGGCGCGGGTCGCGATCACCCTCCGACAGGACGATCGGCTAGGCGTCGGGATCATGGATCGCACCAGCGGCCAGACGATCGAGATCCTCGAGGCGATGGCCCCCGGGCAGGCCATGGTCGTCACCGACCTGGTGGACGTGGTTCATCGGGTCGACGCAATGGCCCAGCACCGCCAGCCGAACAACTGGGCTTCGGTGTCGCAGCAGCGCGGCTTTGTGGCGATGGTCGGGTACCTGCTTGCCTCCGTGCGCGCCGGCGAGGTGCTCGACGGGGCCGATGCGCTGGCCACCCATGAACTGTGCGAGGAGATCCTGCGGCAGGTCCGCGTGCAGAGGCGCTGAGATCGGCTGTCCGGTCGGGTCGCCTCTCGGGCCACCCGGCCGGCGGACCGCGCGGCCGGGCGCGGCTCAGTCCTCGCCGAACACCGCCCGCAGATGGTCGTTGAGGAACACCCCGGACGGGTCGAGATCGCGTCGGATCGCCGCGGCGTCAGCAAACCGGGGGTAGAGGTCGCTGAACTCCGCCGCCGCAAGCGGGTGCATCTTGCCCCAGTGCGGCCGGCCGCCCACTGCTGAGCAGATCCGCGCGAACTCGGCGAAGTACTGCTCGTATGGCATGCCCACGTACTGGTGAACCGCGACGTAGGCGTTCTCGCGGTCGTAGCCCGTGGACAGCCAGACATCGTCCGCGGCCGCGAAGCGCACCTCGACCGGGAAGGCCGGGCCGACCGGCAGCCGCCGGGCCAGGTCCCCGACAGCGGCCAGGACCCCGGGCAGGTCGCCCCGGGGGATCGCGTACTCGCTCTCGAGGAACCGGACGCTGCGGGTCGTGGCGAACATCCGGAACGAGGCGTCCGAGGACTTCCTGGGGCTCATCACCCGCCCGACCAGGTCGTGCAGCCGCGGCAACTGCTCCGGCCAGCGTCGACCGATCCTGCACATGGCCGCGAGCGCGGCATTCTCCACGAGCACGTCCTCGACATAGTGCCGTGCCGGGGACAGCGGAGAGGCCGACTCGCCCGCGGACATCCGCCGGGCCGACTTGCTCTGGGCCACGTCGCTGAGCGGGAACCAGAAGAACTCGAAGTGGTCGGCCGCGATGCGCTCGGGGAGCCCAGCCATGATCTGCTCGAAGGAGTCCGGTGCCACCGACTGCTCGAGCCCGAACGAAGGGACGGTGCGCAGCGCAACCTCCGTGACCACACCGAACGCCCCGAGCCCCACGAGGACCGCGCGGAACAGGTCCGGATCGTCGCTCCCAGAGCACCTGACCAGGTCGCCGTCCGCAGTCATCAGCACCAGGGACTCGACCTGCGCGGCGAGGCCACCGAAGCCGGCACCGGTGCCGTGGGTGCCGGTGCTGATCGCCCCGGAGATCGTCTGCCGGTCGATGTCGCCGAGGTTGGCCGCGGCGCGACCGATGCCGTCCAGGAGCAGGTTCAGCACGTGCAGCGGGGTCCCCGCCCCGACGGTCACGACATCGCCATCGACGCTGCGGATCCCGCTCAGCTCGCCGAGGTCGAGACTGACCCCGTCGGTGGTGCACAGCGGTGTGAACGAGTGCCTCGACCCCGCGGGCCGGACCGACCTGCCCATCGCTCGGGCTCGGGCCACTGTGTGGCGCAGCTCGTCCAGGTGCGCTGGGCGCACGACCTCGACCGGCTGCCACTGGACGTTGCCCGACCAGTTCGCCGTCTCCGGGCTTGCCGCTCTGCGCCCACGCCTGCCCACACCTGCCACCTTCCCTCCGGACCGATCGTGCCACGCTCCCCCCAGCCCAGCCCAGCCCAGCCCCGCCCGGCCCACGCCGCGCTCCTCATCTGCGGGCCCCTCGACCTCGCATCCGAGGAGCGGGCGGCGATTCGACCCCGGGATTGCGGACTGCAGCACGGATCGGCGGTGCTGTATCTGGGTATCGTGCTGCGGGTGGAGTCCTCGGCTGAGGTGAAGGCGCGCTACGACGCTGCCGTCTCGGGCATGCGCGCACCGCTGGCGATCCTCGACCTGGGGGCCATGCGCGCCAACTCCGCGGACCTGGTCCGGCGGGCGCACGGGACCCGGATCCGGCTGGCGACCAAGAGCCTGCGCGTCCGGTCGATCATCGAGGCGGTTTCTGCGATGCCCGGCTATGCCGGGCTGCTCGCCTACAGCCTGCCCGAGGCGCTGTGGCTGTGCCGATCCGGCTCCTCGGACGACATCGTCGTCGCCTACCCCACCGTGGACGCAGCGGCGATCGCCGACCTCGCCGCGGATCCGCAGGCTGCCGCTGCGATAACCCTGATGGTCGACTGCGTGGATCATCTGGACCTCATCGATGGGGCCATCCGGCCGACGGCTGGTTCGGCCGCCCCGGTCCGCGTGGCCATCGACGTCGACGCGTCCTACCGTCCGCGGGGCTCGGCGCGGATCCATCTGGGCGTCCGCCGCTCACCGATCCGCACACCGGACGAGGCCGCCACCCTCGCGCAGGAGATCCTGCGTCGCCCGAGCCTTGACCTCGACGGGCTCATGTCCTACGAGGCACAGATCGCGGGGGTCGGCGATCGACCGCCCGGGCCGCGTGCGAGGGGTGCCGTCATCAGGGCGATGCAGGCGCGGTCGGCCACGGAGCTGGCGCAGCGTCGCGCGCAGGTGGTCGATGCCGTACGCGCGGTGGCCGACCTCCGTTTCGTCAACGGGGGTGGCACCGGGAGCCTCGAGGGCACGAGCGCCGAGGAGTCCGTGACCGAGGTCGCGGCCGGGAGCGGGGTGTTCGGCCCGCACCTGTTCGACACCTACTCCGGGTTCCGGCCACGCGCAGCCGCGCTGTTCGCGCTGCCGGTCGTGCGCCGACCGGCCCCCGGTTGGGTGACGCTGTTCAGCGGCGGGTACCTCGCGTCAGGCCCCGCGGACGCCCAGCGGCTGCCCGTCATCCACCTTCCCGGTGGCCTGGAGCTCAGCGGAACCGAGGGCGCCGGCGAGGTGCAGACCCCGATCACGGGCGAGCAGGCCGACCAGCTGCACATCGGCGACCTGGTGTGGCTGCGGCACGCGAAGGCCGGCGAGCTGGCCGAGCGGTTCACCCGGTTCCACCTCGTGGAGCAGGATCGGGTGGTCGGCGCCGCGCTGACGTACCGGGGCGAGGGCCAGTCGTTCGGCTGAATCCGAACGCGCGGACGGTCCGCAGACGTGGGAAGGGCCCGGCGCGGTGACCGCCGAGCCCTTCACCGACACTGGGCAGTGCCAGCGTTCCGTCAGCCGTTGAGCTGCTTGACGAGCTCCGTGTCGTCGCCGCCCTGCAGTGCCTTCTCGAGCTCGGATGCGTCGGCCGAGTCGACCTCCTTCACGAGCTTCTTGCCCGCCTTGGTCAGGGCCTTGTCGACCTGGTCGGCGTAGGCGTCGTCCAGGAGCGCGATGATCGCCGAGGAGTTGTTCGGCATGACCTCGTCGAGCTCCTTGGCCAGCTCCTTCTCCTGGTGCTTCTTGACCAGGCCACCGATGGCCGCGCCGATGCCGGCGCCGACCGCCGTTGCAGCCAGCAGCGGCGGGGCGAACAGCCCGACCACCAGGCCGACCCCACCGCCGGCCACCGCACCACCGCTGACGATGTGCGCCTTCTCCCGAACGGTGATCTTGCCGTTCTCGTCGCGGTCCATGATCACGGCCGCAACGATGTACGCCTGCAGGTCCTTCAACTCCTTGAGGGCCTCGTAGTCCTCGGTCGCCGAGTCCTGGTCCGGGTAGCCCGCGGCGTAGAGGATGAGGTTGCGATCGGCCATGTCCGTCATGTGATGCTCCTTGTGTCGGGTGTGCGGTGAACTGGTGTTGGCTGAGCTTGGTCCCGGGCCGGCTGCGCCACACGATCGGGTCAGGCCGGACCGGCAGCCCACGGTATCGGATCGTGCAGGTGCGCTCGGGGGTCCTGTCGGTGGCGGCGTCCCGGAACCACCCGCGCTGGCGGGTTCGCAGGCTCGGCAGATACTGGGTCCATGCCGATCCCCACCTCACGACTGCGCCGGAACGCCGCGATGGCTGGGCTGCCTCTGCGTGCGGTCGGCCGAGCTGCCACGATCCAGGCGCGCGGGCTGCTCGGACAGGATCGTGCAGCGCTCCGGGAGCAGGCCCGGGTGGCAACTGCTGACGACACCCGGGCGACGCTGGGGGGGCTGAAGGGCGGCGCATTGAAGCTGGGCCAGCTGCTGTCGACAGTCGACGCCCTGTTCCCCGCCGATCCGGACGGCTCCTGGCAGGGCGCCCTCGGAGCGCTGCAGGAGGACAACCCCGGCCTGCCGTTCGACGAGGTTGAACCGGTCATGGTCGCCGAGATGGGCGCCGGGTGGCGCGCACGCTTCCGTGAGTTCGACGATCACCCGACGGCGGCCGCATCCATCGGCCAGGTCCATCGGGCCGAGTGGTCCGACGGCACGCCGGTGGCGGTGAAGGTCCAGTACCCCGGGGTGGCCGATGCGATCGCCGGTGACGTCCGTTCGCTGGCCGTCACGTTGCGCCTGACCTCGCTGGTCGCCCGCGGGATGGCGATGCCGCCACTGGTCGCCGAATTGCGCACCCGGCTGGGCGAGGAGCTGGACTACAGAACGGAGGCCGAGCACCAACGAGCGTTCGCCTCCGGCTATGCGGGGGACTCCCGCTACTACGTGCCGCCGGTGCTGGCAGCCTCGCGGGCGGTCCTCGTCACGCACTGGATGCACGGCGTGGGGCTCGCGGAGGTCGCCCGCGACGGGACGACGGCGGAGCGCAACCACCTCGGGGCCGCCTACCAGCACTTCTTCCTCACGTCGCCGACCCGGGTCGGCCTGCTGCACACCGACCCACACCCCGGGAACTTCCGGCTGCTCCCTGATGGCCGGATGGGTGTCCTGGACTTCGGCTCGGTGCTGCACATGCCCGGCGGGCTGCCCCCGACGTTCGGCGGCCTGATCCGCGCCATGACTGCCACCGACCCCGCAGCGGTCGAGCAACAACTGCGCGAGGGCGGCTTCATCGCGCAGGATGCGAGCATCGAGGTGGAGAAGTTGATGGACTACCTCTCGCCGTTCAGTGAGCCGTCCCGGCATGAGGAGTTCTCGTTCAGCCGGGAGTGGCTCAAGTCCGAGTTCGGCCGGGTCAACGACCCGCGCAACCCGGACTTCACCGTTGCGCTGCAGCTGACCATTCCCCCGGACCAGCTGTTCACGCACCGGCTCTGGCTCGGGCTGGTGGGAGTGCTCTGCGGGCTCGGGGCGACCGTCCCGGTGCGCCCGGAACTTCAGGCCCACCTGCCCGGGTTCGCCGACCCGACCGGGTGACCCGGACTGCCCTGGGGGCGAGTTGCGCGCCGACAGCCGAGCCGAGACACCGGTTCCGCGGTGATCGCGTGCCCCGGTGCCCGGTCGGGGTCAGCTGGCCAGATCGGGCACCCGTCCGCGCAGGGCGAGCACGACGTGGTCGTGTCGGGCCAGCGAGCCATCGGGGACCGTGACCACGTCAGCCCCCCGTGCCAGTACCGCCTCGATGAGGTCATCGATCGCGTCATCGATGACGCCGACCTCCTCCGCGTCATCGACGATCTCCAGACCATCGTCCTTCACGCGCACGGCCGGCGCGTGGGTGCGCTCCACCACCAGCAGGTCCGGGTCGCCTGTGCGCAGGACCTCCCACGCCGCTTCCAGGCCGGCGACCGCGCGGCCGTGGGCCAGGCGGATCTGGGCGGTGTCCAGCGCAGCGGCAGCCCGGTCTCGGACATGGCCGGCCAACGCCTCGCGAGCCAGCTGCTCGAGTTCGATCAACGGAACGCTCAACGCCCCGGACCTGACAATTGCGGCGATGCGCCGGGTCTTGGCCACGGCCAGGAAGTCGGAGACGGTTCGATCGCTGGCGATCAGGACGACCGGCAGCTGGGCCTGTGCCACCCGGGCCGCGAGGTTGGCGTCGACCTGACGCAGGAACGCCCGGCCACGCTCGCGGCGAGCCCGATCTGCCGTCTCGCTGGACGACGGGTCGCGCGGGGGGACGTCCGTCGAGCGCACGATCGGGAAGTCGTGGGCGAGGATCGGCTGGCTGTATCGCTGGCCGTAGTGGAACAGGCGCGCCGCCCGACCGTCGATGATCAGCATCAGGAAGGGCGGATCCTCGGCAGCCGAGCGCACCAGGTCACGGGTGGCGAACGTCGGGTCGATCACCACTCGGTCCACAGGAGCTACCCGCAGGTGGTGCAGGTGCGAAGCATCCGGGCTCACCAGGATCGCCAGCCCTCGATCTGTCGGCCCCTGGCTGGCGCTGGCGATGGCCGCCTCCAGCCCGGCAGTGATCGCTCCCACCGCCGCCTGATCCGATTCCTCGCCGAGACGGCGCTCGGCGTCGCGCACCAGCGCCCGCAGCCTTGCCCTGTCCACCGGCAGCATCTGCGCCGACGGAACCGTGGCCAGCAGCACCGACACGCTCAGCGGGCTCTGGGCCTGGGCCAGCCGCACGACGTCCTCGGTGGCGGGAAGCCGCAGTGCCGACTCAGGTTCACGTGCGAGCGGGATACGTGCATCGTCCGTCGAGGTGGTCGGGGGTGCGGGGGTGAACAGCGACATGATTCCTCCGGCGTCTGTGTGCCCGAGGTCTTCCCCGGCCGCGGTCGCGACCCCCAGCAACCGGACCGATTCGGATCGGACGTGCTGACGACTGCTGGGTGGTGGGGTACTCCCCTCTTGCGAAGACCATAGCATGAATTCTGTTGCATGCAATAGCCACTCCATGCTTGCAATCTGGGCTCACGCACGCCAGAATATATGAACCAAGATTCGTCAATGAGACGTGCCCAAGACAGGAGCCTCGAGACCAGTGGACGTGCCCGTGACGATCTGGCTGGCCGTCCTCGGGGTGATCGTGGTGATGCTTGCCATCGACCTGTTCGCCCACCGGGACGCCCACGTCATCACCGCCCGCGAGGCGGCCACCTGGTCGGTCGTCTGGGTCGCGATGGGTATCGGCTTCGGCCTGATCATCCTCGTCACATCAGGCGCAGAGTTCGCCGGGCAGTACTACGCGGGCTACCTGATCGAGAAGTCCCTCGCCGTGGACAACGTGTTCGTCTGGGCCATCATCTTCAGCTACTTCGCGGTGCCAGCACAGTTCCAGCACCGGGTGCTCTTCCTCGGTGTGGTCGGTGCGCTGATCATGCGCGGTCTGTTCATCTGGGCCGGGTCCGCGGCGATCAAGGAGTACCTCTGGATCCTCTACATCTTCGGGGCCTTCCTGGTGGTCACCGGGGTGATGATGATGCGGCACCGCAACACGCACTTCGATCCCGCGAGCTCCGGCGTCGTCCGGTTGTTCCGGCGCTACATCCCGATGACCGAGGAGTACGAGGGCCAGAAGCTCCTCACCCGTCGCAACGGTGCACTCATGGCCACGCCGCTGCTCCTGGTGCTCGTCCTGGTCGAGTTCACCGACATCGTCTTCGCCGTCGACTCGATCCCGGCGATCTTCGCCGTGACCCAGGAGACGTTCCTGGTCTTCACCGCCAACGCGTTCGCCATCCTGGGCCTGAGGGCCATGTACTTCCTGCTCGCGGACCTCATGCACCGCTTCATCTACCTGAAGCTGGGGCTCGGACTCGTGCTGGTCTGGGTCGGCGTCAAGCTCGTCCTCCAGGTTGACCTCTTCAAGATGCCGACCTGGCTGAGCCTGGGGGTGGTGGCCAGCATCATCACGGTCGCGATCGTGGCCAGCCTGCGCGCGACCCGCGAGCCGTCCGAGGGCCAGGTCGGCCCCCACCGCGCGGGGCAGCAGGCTCCGGGCACCGACCAGGACACCGCCTCGAGCGCCCACACCGACATCAAGGAGGACGTCCATGGCTGACCCAGCTTCGGCGCGCACCTGGACCCTGCTGACCAACCACGGCCACGTGCTCGTCCACGTCAGCCGCAACCCGGATTCGCGGATCCGCGACATCGCGGCGGCCGTCGGCATCACGGAGCGGGCGACCCTGAACATCCTGCGCGATCTTGAGGACGAGGGCTACCTCACACGCGTGCATCAGGGCCGCCGCACGCATTACGTGGTCAACGCGCACCGCCCGTTCCGGCACCCGGCCGAGGCCGATCATCAGGTCGGCGACCTGTTGGCCCTCTTCGCCTGACCCGTGCACGCCCCGGACCGTTGAGCCCTGGGCTCCCCCCGGGCTCCCAACCACAGTCCCCGGGCGCACTCGGAGGGGCGCCGCTACTGTCAAGGGCGTGAGTGAATCCACGCCGAACTCAGCCGCCGACGCAGCCCACGGGTCGCCGGGCATGCCCGGTTCCGCCGACGCCCCGCACACCATCGACACCACGACGGACGACGCGCTCGGCGACTCTGACGTCACCGACCTGCTGGCCCGGCTGTCCGCGCAGGAGGTATCGGCGAGCGAGGTACGAGCGGCGGCGATGGCGCGGGCCCGGGCCGCGAACCCGGAGCTGCATGCGGTCACCCACTGGTTCGACGAGCCTGTCGGCACCGAGGTCGTCGTCCCCGCCGACGCGGGGCTTGCCGGTGTGCCGACGTTCATCAAGGACAACGAGGAGGTCACAGGCTTCCCGACCACGCAGGGTTCACGGGCCGTGGCCGACCACGCGGCGCCCGCATGCTCCCCGATAGTGACCTCGTTGCTCGAGCTGGGCCTCGAACCGTTGGGAGCCTCGACGCTGCCGGAGTTCGGCCTGACAGCGAGCACCGAGTCCAGTCGGTTCGGCGCCACGCGCAACCCCTGGGACACCGGACGCTCGGCGGGCGGTTCGAGCGGCGGGGGTGCAGCGATGGTCGCAGCCGGCGTCGTGCCGATCGCCCACGCCAACGACGGCGGCGGGTCGATCCGGATCCCCGCGTCCTGCTGCGGGCTGGTCGGCCTCAAGCCCTCGCGTGGTCGATTGCCGGCGAACCCCCTCAAGGAGAAGGTCCCGGTCAAGATCGCAGCCCAGGGCGTCCTGACCCGTTCAGTGCGCGACACCGCCCGCTTCCACGCGCTGATGGAGCTGGCGCGCCCGGCCGCAGGGCTGCCCCCGATCGGTCACGTCACCCATCCCGGGGCGGCGCGCCTGCGGATCGGCATGTGTGTCACGGCCAGCCGGGGGTTGCCGATCGCGCCGGAGACGGTGGCGGCGGTCCGGGCCACCGGAGCGCTCCTGGAGGGCCTGGGCCACCATGTCGACGAGGTCGGCCCGCCGGTCGATGACGACTTCGCCGCGGACTTCCTGCGCTACTGGGGCCTGCTGGCATTCTTCCTCCACCACGGTGGCGGCAACTTCTACGGCCGGGGGTTCGACTCCTCGCAGCTCGAGGAATTCACCAAGGGCATGAGCGCGATGCTGGGACGACAGAAGGCCCTGGTCCCGGGCTCGCTGCGTCGGTTGCGGCGACTTGCCCGCACCCACGATCTCGGCTTCGAGCAGTACGATCTCCTGCTCTCGCCGGTGACCGGATACCCCGCGCCGCCCATCGGCTACCTCGGACCGGATGTGGAGTTCCGCAACCACCTGGTCCGGCTGATCCGGTTCGCCTCGATGACCCCCGTGCAGAACGTCTCCGGGACCCCGGCGATCTCCTTGCCCCTGGGTCGCACGTCCACAGGGCTTCCGATCGGCGCGCACCTCGCCGCGCCCTTCGGCCATGAGCGCCGCCTGCTCGAGGTGGCCCTCGAGCTGGAGCAAGCAGCACCGTGGCCGGTACGACCTGGCCTCGGCGTCGCAGCCGGGGTCAGGAGTTGAGCCGGGAATAGCCGAACGCCAGAGACGTGGCCAGCCCGACCCAGATCACGTAGGGCACCAGCGCCACCGCCCCGCCCCGGGTGACCGTCCAGGTCACCGCGACCAGGGTCGCCGTAAGCGCGGCCGCGCCAGCCAGGGCCACGGCCGAAGCGGTCAGATGGTGGGGCACGTAGAACAGGTACGCCCACGACAGCGCGCACACTACGCTCGCCACCGCGACACCCAACCACGCGCCGACCTGCCCCGGGCTGCCGCGTTGGGCGACGAGGACACCGACGACAGCAAGTGCGATGAAGTTGTACGGCCAGATGAGCCCGAACACAGCATCCGGCGGCTGCCATGAAGGTCGCGTGAGCCCGGCGTACCAGCCGGGGCTGGTCGACACCCAGATCCCCGACCCAACTGCGTAGACGATGACCAGCGCGACAGCTGCGACGGCTGCGACGATCCGCCAGGTGGTCATGGGTCCAGCATGAGGCACGACGCCGCAGCCGTCACGATCACGCCCCGGTGAGGTTCATCTCGGCGGTGACGTGGCAGCGGCGCCGATTGGTGGGCATCGGTGCCCACCACCCGTCCATGCCTCAGTTCAGCGGCTGGCCTGGACGGCGATCTTCCTGCGCACCTGGCCCGACTGGCTCAGGCGGAAGGCGTCACCGACCTCCTCCAGCGGGAACGACGCTGCAGGCGGGACGGTGATCGTCGACTTCAGCCGGTGTGCCACGACACCCAACGGCCCGGCTGGAAGACCGAGATCACATCCTCGCCGGAGACCACCTCCAGCTGGCCCATCATCGTCGTCCGGGCGCCGGTGGCGCCGGGGACGACCTGGTCCTCACGCCTGATCCCACCGCAACCACCCTCGACGGTCTGCACCACCACCGCACCCGCCTGCTCTGCATCCTCCACCCCCAGAAGGTACGGGCAACCACGGGACGTGACCACCTGTGGTCGGGCACTCGGGCTGCCGCTACGCGCGGGCCTCCTCGGGATTGGCTGCCTGGCAACCCTAGGTGAGGGCTCTGGCCGACGAGCGGCGGGAGTCGCGCTAGCCGCGCGGATCCCGGCCGCGGGGACCTGGCTGACGGAGCATCACGCGTTGTCCGGGGCGCCCAGTCCGCGAGACCCGCTCCCAGGCAGAGCGCGGAGCGGCCGGGACTGAGCCGAACGGGTGGCCGTGCTGGTAGCCGGGCGCGGTCGGAGACCCCGACGGAGACACCGCGGCTTCGGTGCAGCGCTCGGCTCGGGTGGCCGGGACGAGCCCCGGTTCGTAGCCGCTGGTGGGGAAGTTGCGCACCTACCCCTGAGCGGCGGGAGTGGGATTTGAACCCACGGTGGGTTGCCCCACGGCGGTTTTCAAGACCGCTGCCCTAGGCCACTAGGCGACCCCGCCTCGACTGCGCCATCCCACCATCGGGACGTCCAGCCGGGGTCCATCATCGCGCACGCTACCCGCGGAGTCGAAACTCGGGGCGGGTGTGCGCGGATCCGGTCCCAGGACCAGCACACCGGGGCTGCGCCCCACACCAGTTGGGTTGATGGGGTCAGGGGACGGCGCAGACCCCATCGGTGCACGTATCGCCCGGGTCGATCGCTCCCAGCAGCGTGAGCCCGTTCGCTGCCGGCCCGGTTGGCGGCGACTGGGCGGCCGTCTCGGCGGACGTGGCCCGCTCGACCTGGGCGGTCACCGCGGAACCACCTTGGCGCCGGCCGCCCGGGTCAGCCCGGCTGCGAATGCGTCGGGGGACTGCGCCCCCGAGATGCCATACCTTCCGTCGATGACGAAGAACGGCACCCCGGAGATGCCGTACGCACGGGCCTGGTCGATGTCCGCCTGCACATCTGCGACGTACGTTCCGTTGGCCAGCGCGTCGAGCACCTCGGCACGGTCCAACCCGACCTCGGCGGCCATGTCGGCCAGCACATCGACCTGTCCCACGTGCCGACCCTCCACGAAGTAGGCGCTGAACAACCGCTCCTTCATGGGCTCCTGCAGACCGTGCGCCTTCGCCAGGTGCAGCAGCTCATGGGCCTTGGCCGTGCGGGTCTGGTGAACCGCGTGGAAGTCGGCGTCGATGCCCTCGGCGCTGCCCAGCTCGGTCACCTGGTCGATCATCTCGTGCACCTGCGCGACCGGGATTCCGCGGCGGTTCGACAGGTAGTCGATCACTGATCCGTCGAAGCCTTCCGGGACGTCGGGGGCGAGCTCGAACGAGTGGTACTCGATCTCGACGTCCTGGTCACCGCCAGCATCACGGTAGCGGCGAACGCCCTCGGCGAACCGGCGCTTGCCGATGTAGCACCACGGACAGGCAACGTCGGACCACACATCGACCTTCAGCACACGGACTCCTCGATCAGAATCCCAATTGGAGCACCCGCCCTCCGGGGCGGCAAGCGCGCAGGTGCAGCTCAGCCCTGCGGCACCCAGGGCGCAGGCTGGCGGGACAGGAACGCCATCATCCCGGCCTGGGCCTCCGCCGAGGCGAACAGCTGGGCTGACAGGGCAGAGGTGTGCGCGAAGCCCTCACTGCGGCTCATCCCGGGTACTACCCGCAGCAGTTCCTTGGTGTGCGTCACCGCCTCCGGTCCGCCGGTTGCCAATGACGACACCCATCCCGAGACGGCGGCATCCAACTCGTCGTCGGCGACCACGCGGTTCACCATCCCAGCGTCGAGGATCCGGGCGGCGGGCACGCGCTCTCCGGTCAGCAGCAGCTCCTGGGCATCGGCCCGATGCATCCGCGCCAGGCAGACGACGCTGATGACTGCTGGGGCCAGCCCGAGGCGCACCTCCGAGAAGGCGAACTTGGCGGACTCGACCGCAACGGAGAGGTCAGCCGCGGCGACCAATCCGTTGCCCCCGCCGGCGACATGGCCCTGGACTCGGGCGATCACCGGCTTCGGGTTGTCCTGGATCGCCTCGAGCACCTCGACCAGCGCCCCCGGACCGGACCCCGTGAACGACGACGCATCCGCCGCGGACGCCCCACGCAGGTCTGCTCCGGAGCAGAACGTGTTGCCCGAACCGGTGAGCACGATGACCCGGACGGACGGATCCGAACCTGCCGTGCGCAGGTGCGCGGCGAGCAGCGCCATACCCGACGCCGTGAGCATGTTGCGCGCGTCGGGGCGGTTCATCGTGATGGTGGCCACCGGCGCGGACACCTCGAGCAGCACCTCGGGCGCCGGCGCAGCGGCGTCATCGGCGATGGCGCTCACAGCCGCTCCCAACCCTCGAGCATCGCGATCACCCGGAGCATGACCTCGTCGGCCCCGCCCCCGATCGAGATGAGTCGTGCGTCGCGCATGTAGCGCGACGGCCACATCTCCTCGGCGTAGCCCATCCCGCCGTGGTACTGCACAGCGATGTCGGCGACCTCGCGGGCGAGCTTGCCGGTCTTGAACTTCGCGATGGTGGCCATCTGGGTGACGTCCTGGCCGGCGGCGTAGCGCTCGGCAGCGGAGTAGTTGTAGTGCTTGAGCATGTCGAGCTCAGCGGCCAGCTCGGCCAGCGTGAACCGCAGGTACTGGTTGTTCATGAGCGGCTCGCCGAACGCCTCGCGGACCTTCAGGTACGCGGCCGTGCGCTCCAGGGCCCGCCGGGCACCGGCCGTGGCCATGTAGGCACCCATCAGGCGCTCGTCCTGGAACTGCGACATCTGCTGCTGGAAGCCCTTGCCGACCCGGCCGATGGTGTTGGCCACTGGGACGCGGACCTCGTCGAGGATCAGCTCGGCGGTGTCCGAGGAGCGGTTGCCCATCTTCTCGATCTTGCGGCCCACGGAGAATCCGGGGCTGTCGGTGGGGACGATGATCTGGCTCATGCCGCGGTAGCCTGTGGAGGGCTCCTCGCCTGGCTCGACCGTGCGGGCCAACAGGCACAGCCAGTCAGCCTGGGTGCCGTTGGTGATCCACATCTTCCGCCCGGAGATGACCCAGTCATCACCGTCGCGGACGGCCTTGGTCCGGATACCGGCCACGTCGCTGCCGGCGTCCGGCTCGCTGACGGCCACGGACGTGACCATCTCCCCGCGCAGGGCCGGGGCCAGGTACTTCGCTCTCAGCTCATCAGAGCCGTACTTGGCCAGTGACGGCGTGGACATCGTGGCCTGGACGGCGATCGCCAGCGGGACGCCCGCACAATCAGCCTTGCCGAGCTCCTCGCCGAGGACGACCGTGAACGTGTGGTCAGCCCCCTGGCCGCCGAACTCCGGGTCCATCTCGAGACCGAACAGGCCCAGCTCGCCGACCTTGGGGAACAGCTCGTGGGCCGGGAAGATCCCGTCGGCCTCCCACTTGTCGGCGTGCGGGTTGATCTCGGTCTCGACGAAGCGCCGGACGCTGGCCCGGAACTCCTGGTGCTCCTTGGTGAAGTTGATCATCGTGGCTCCTTGCTGGCGGTGGGGCGTGCCGGCTTGCTCGGCACCTGGCGTTGGGCAGGTGATGTGGCACGCACAGGGGGCGCGGCGGATCGGCCCGGGCCTGCGAGGTGTCCGCTGGCGGCCGCGATCCGGGCCGGCATCCCCAGGCCCCGGACCCACAGCTGCGTCAGCGTGCGGGTGGCGATCGCCTCGTCGTGGACCTCGCCACGGCCCAGCCAGTGGGCCGCGAATCCCTCGACCATGCCGCACAGCGCAGCCGCGGCAGTGTGCGGGTCGAGATCAGGTGCGGCCAGCCCCTCGTCCTGGAGCTTGCGGATGGCCCCGGCCACGCGGGCGACGTGCGTGCGTCGCAGGTCGAGCAGGACGTCGGCGAAGCGGGAGTCGCTGGCCGATGCTGCCTGGGCGACCTGCAACAGCTGGGCGTGGGTCCGGTACCCGTCGAGGTAGGCACGGTTCGCGGCGTCGACGCGAGCGATCGGGTCACGCAGTCGGGGCGGGGTCATCGCTTCGTGGAGGTCGCTGCGGACCGCGGCGAGCACCGCCAGCAGCACGTCCTCCTTGGTGTCGAAGTACGTGTAGACGGTGCCGTGCGAGACGCCGGCGGCGTCGGCCAGGTCTCCCATGCGGGTGCCTGAGAAGCCCCGCTCAGCGAAGACGTCGCGGGCCGCGGCCACCAGCTTGTCCCGGGTCGCCTGACCCCGGGCCGTGAGCGGACTCATGGAACATGACGCTAGCGTCAAGTTGACACGAGCGTCAAGTTTCCAGGTGGACCGGAGTCAGTGGATGCGGCGGGCGCGCAGGTGCTCGCCGAGGCCCTTGGCCTGTGGGTCGAGTGAGGTGGAGTCGGCCACGCCGCGGCCCAGCAGGCCACGGATCACGACGTTCACCGCATTCAGGTTCGGCAACGGGTACACGTCGACGGCCAGGCCCGCGGCCTCCGGGAGCAGCTGCCGGACCCGATCCGAGGTCAGCCAGGACTCCAGCCAGGCGTACCGCGCCGCCACCTGCTCGTCAGCCAGGTCGGCGCTGGGGCCCTCACCGGGGCCGGGGATCCACACCCCGACGTTGGCATTGCCCCCCTTGTCGCCGGACCGGGCACCCACGAGGTCGCCGAGCACCGTGCCCGCAGCCGGGGCCCACGCCTCAGGCGCCGGAACCGGGGCGCTGGGATCGGTGCCGTCAGGTGGGGAACCCGTGCTCGGGCCCGCTGCGCTCCACGCGGTGGGTACGAACCCCGTGGTGGCACCGGCGACGGTCACCGTCACGGGCACGTCGGCGCGGCCGATCAACGTCGGCCAGTAGACGCCGTACGGAGTCCCCTCCCCGGGAGGGGCGGTGGGGAACATGCCCGGATAGGCCCCGAGCGCCGACTCCACGACCGCGGTCGTGAACGGCTTGCTCACCTTCTTCTGGTCGAGATCCTTGACCGTGATGCGCAGATGCCCCTGGGCAGCTGCTGTCGAGGCAGGGTCATCGGCGGCCACGTCATCGAGGGCGACGGCCAACTCCTGGACGTCCAGCCCACTCGCTTCGGCCAGCTCTCGCGGGCCAGGAGCGGCCCGACCCGTGCCCGGGTCACCCAGGGCATCGGCAAGCCCGACCCCGGCCACCATTCCGAGCACAAGGTCTGCCTTGGCCCGGGCATCGCGACCGGTCAGGACCAGCGACATCGTGTTGCGGAACCCGGCGAACAGGTTGACCGCGACCTTGAGCTTCTCCGGCGCCGGCGCCCCCCGCACCCCTGTGATCGCGACCCGGTCCGGGCCGACCGACGTGAGCTCGACGGTGTCGAACAGCGCGGTGACATCCGGGTTGGCGTACTTCGGCCCCGCGATCTCATAGACCAGTTGCGAGGTCACGGTGCCGACCGACACCAGCCCACCGGAACCGGTCGGCTTCGTGATCACGCTCGACCCGTCGGCGGCCACCTCGGCGATCGGGAACCCTGCGGGCCACGAGGGCACCTCGGAGAAGAACGAGTAGTTGCCGCCCGTGGCCTGTGCGCCGCACTCGATGACGTGACCTGCGGCGACCGCGCCGGCCAGCCGGTCGAGCGCCACCGGGTCACCTGCGGCGGCCTGCGGGTAGGACCACCCGTGCCACCAGGCGGCCGGCCCGATCACCAGGGCGGCATCGGTGATCCGCCCCGTGATCACCACGTCGGCACCCGCGGCCAGCGCGGCGGTGACCGGCTCACCGCCGACGTAGGCGTTGGCCGTCATCGGGGCACGACCGGCCAGCGCCTCGCCGGTGTCGAGGTTCGGGAACTGATCGGGGTCGGCGCGCACTGCTCCGAGGACGTCATCGCCGCTGACCACGGCGATCCGGGGCTCCAGCCCGAGCGTGGCTGCGAGCTCGCCGAGGGCGTCGGCGCACCCCTGCGGGTCCAGGCCCCCGGCATTGGTCACCACGCGGATTCCGCGCTCGAGGCAGGTGCCGAGCACCTGCTCCATCTGGGTCAGGAAGGTCCGCGCATAGCCGGATCCGGCCCCGTGCTTCATCCGCTGGCGGGCCAGGATGAGCATCGTCAGCTCAGCCAGCCAGTCACCGGTGAGGACGTCGATCTCGCCGGACTCGACGAGCTCAGCCGCGGCCGAGAGACGGTCGCCGAGGAACCCAGAGCAGTTGCCGATCCGGACAGGTGCGCGGGTCGCAGAATCTTCAGCCATCGTCGCAGTATGTCCCAGCCGGTGGGCGATCCGGGTCGCCGGGGCACCGGAGGTCAGGCCTCCGCGAACTCCTCCGAGTCGTAGACCTCGACTCGTGTGCCCCTCGGCCACTCCCCGGGCGCCAGGCCAGCCTTGCGCCACAGTGCTGCCAGGAAGCTGCGCGCATCGGGGAGCTGCTCCCAGACCGCGGGGAGGAAGGTCGCTCGGTGGCGGCCAGCCGTGACCACCACACCACTGCCCGCCGGGATCCGGGACACCAGGTCCTCGTACCCGGAGCTCGGGAACGGCCGCGTCGGGCTCAGCACCGAGATGTCGATCACCATCCCGGCCGCCCGGTCCCGCGTCATGGGCGGGAACCGCGGGTCGCGGAACGCCGCGTCGAAGGCGTGCTCGGCCACGTCGGCGACCAAGGGCTGGCGCGGCTCCAGGGAGCCGATGCAGCCGAGCAGGTCGCCGGCCTCCGAACGCAGGGTGACGAACGCCGCGCCCGGGGTGGTCAGCACCGGGTCGGCCAGCTGCGAGTCGTCCAAGGCGGGCCGCCGGCCAGTGTCCAGCGCGTCGGAGATGGTGGACCGTGCCAGCGCCAGCAGCAACGCCCGCGAGTCCGGAGGGATCCGACCGACCTCGGGTCCCAGCCCGGCTCCGCGTCCGGGTCCCTGTTCGAGTCCGACGGGATCGGTGGGATCAGTCCCCGCGCCGGCGCTGCCCCCCGCACTGTCGGCGACCCGTCCCTGGTCCGGTCCCCCCGAGCCGGGCGGATCCGGCTCGGACGCCGCGAGCACCGCGAACGCTGCGTAGCCGACGACGCGGTCCCGGTCGCCTGCGGTGTCACCGGAGTTGCTCGCGTCCAGGAGTCGGACCGACCACTCCTCCTGCGCCGCCGCACTCAGGAGCCCACGCAGGGGATAGCGCCCGCAGGCGTCCTCGGTTCCGATCGAGTCAGGTCGGCGGTGGACGATCGCGTGGATGGTCCGGGCATCACGGGCGATGGCGGACTCGTAGTCGAGGTAGTGCGACAGGTCGGTGGATACGACCACGAGGGTCCCGGGCAGGCCGGCGCAGAAGGTGATCGCTGCGGCGATCTCGCCCGGTTCGTCGGCGCCGACGATCAGGGGAACCAGCTGCCACCCACCAGTCAGGACGCGTTGGAGGAACGGAACCTGGACCTCCAGGCTGTGCTCCGGGGCATGCGCGCCGTCGGCGGGCACCACGGTGGTCAGCTGCGCCGCGAGCTCTGCGGCGACGTCACGGTCGAGCTCGACGTCACCCAGGGGGGTGCGCCAGGCCCCGGCGCTGCTCAGCCCGATGCCATTGACCGGCACGTAGTGCGCGGGACCGAGCAGGACCACCCGGCCGACGGCAGACGGATCGATCGACGCGTACGCGAAGCCCGCCGTCGGACCCGAGTAGACGATCCCGGCGTGTGGGGCCACGACACCAAGCGCGCGGCGCTCGACACCGGGCCGGTCAGGTGCGTCCGAGGCGCGCCGGGGCGTAGCGGCCGAGGCACCGCGCCCGGCCAGCGCAGAACGGGCCTCATCGACGTATCTGTCGATGTCACCGGCAAGCCGCTCAGCGCGGCCGGGGTAGAACCTCCCGGCCACCGCCGGCTCCCGGATCCCACCTCGCAACGGCTCAGGCGGCCCCCAGAACCTCACATCGACCGCCTCCCCGACATGTTGTCGGGCGCCGCCCACTGCGCACGCCACCTGCCCACAGATCGCCCGTGCCGCGCAGGGGCCACTGAACGCCAACCTCGGCGCCACCAGCCGAGCGACGTCATCGGGCCACCTCAGCGATCCGCACCGGCAGCCGCTTGCGTCCCCAACTCCCGGCCGGACCCTCGAACACACCGGGGATGTGGGTGCCGCACGCCATGCAGCGGCCGTCGTCGGAGAGCCGGTAGGCGTCGATCTCATACCAGTTGCGCTCGATGACCGGACGGCCGCAGCCCGGGCAGAGCGTGGTGTCACCAACCCGGTCCTGGACGTTGCCGGTGTACGCGAAGTGCGCCCCGTTGGCGATCGCGATGTCCCGAGCGCGGCTCAGCGTCGACGGCGGGGTCGGCGGGACATCGCGCATCTTCCAGTCCGGGTGGAAGGCACTGAAGTGCATCGGGACATCGGGCCCACACGTCTCGACGACCCACCGGGTCAGGGCGTCGAGCTCGGATTCGGAGTCGTTGTGCCCGGGGATCACGAGGGTCGTGAGCTCCAGCCACGTGTCGGTCCGGGTCGCGACATACTCGATCGTCTCGAGGACCGATTTCAGCTCGGCGCCGCAGATCCGGTGGTAGAACTCCGCGGTGAAGCCCTTGAGGTCGATGTTCACCGCATCCATGTGCCGGTAGAACTCCCGGCGCGGTTCCGGGTTGATGTACCCGGCGGTCACGGCCACCGTGCGAACGCCTCGTTCTCGACAGGCAACGGCGGTGTCCATCGAGTATTCGGCGAAGATGACCGGGTCGTTGTACGTGAATGCCACGCTCGCGCAGCCGAGACGCTCGGCCGCCCGGGCGATGTCCTCGGGCATCGCGGAGTCGGCCAGTGTGTCGATGTCCCGCGATTTGGAGATGTCCCAGTTCTGGCAGAACTTGCAGGTCAGGTTGCAGCCCGCGGTTCCGAAGGACAGCACGGCCGAGCCGGGCAGGAAGTGGTTCAGTGGCTTCTTCTCGATGGGATCGACGCAGTAACCGGACGACCGCCCGTAGGTCGTGGACACGATCTGGCCGTCCGAGCACGCCCGCACGAAGCACAGCCCCCGTTGCCCCTCGTGCAGGCGGCACTCACGGGGACACAGGTCGCACTGGACCCGGCCATCGTCGAGAACGTGCCACCACGTTGTCGGGTGCCGCACACCCAGATCCGCGCTACCGGCGCCCTGAGACCTGACCCTCGTACCTCCCATGCCTCCAGCATGCTCCCCCCCACCCACGTCCGCCAGAGCCATGAGCCACCGATCCGTCGCTGCCCTGCGGTCGCCCTGCGGTGCGGCGACCGTGTGGCGCATCGGGATGCCGACTTCGAGCGGATCTGCGAGGTCACCACGCTGAGGACGCTCGACCTGCGCTGAGCATCCCACCTGCACGCGCGCGAGCTACTCCTCGAGGACCGCCACCACGTGGTGGGCATCGACCGAGTCGCCCACTGCGACGCGCACCTCCGCCACGACCCCGTCGCCGTCGGCCTTGATCCGGTGCTCCATCTTCATCGCCTCGAGGATGACCAGGGTGTCGCCATCGGCGACCGCGTCCCCCGGGCTCACGAGCACCGCCGTGACGGTTCCCGGGACCGGCGTGACCAGGCCATGGTCGTGTCCGTGTTCGGAGGCGTCCGGGTGCCGGGGAAGGACCCGGAACGACGTGGCCATGCCCAGCCCGGAGACCAGCACCCACTCCCCGGCCCGGCGGACGGTGAACCAGCCACCGACCCCGTCGACCTCCACCATCACGAGGTCGCCCTCGCACTGGGTGCGGTCGACCCGCAGGTGCGCAGGCAGTGCGGGCGCGCCGATCTCAGGGAAGGTCGCCTCGTCGTCACCCGGGGCCGCCTCGTCATCGGGACCCGCACCCTCGCTGACGAGGACGACATCCACGCCCCCTGTGCGGTCGCGTGTGTAGCGCACCTCCACGGTCAGGTCCGCGCCCAGCTCTGAGTGGCCGAACCGGCGCACCTCGGGCACCGCCATGATGTTGCGCCAGCCGGGCGGGGCCAGCAGCGCCCAGGGCTGCCCGACGCGCTCCTGCTGGGCCAGGCCGAGGGCCGCGGCCGTCAGGTGCAGCGCCAACTCGTGCCGCCCGATCACCGGCGCGGCGACCTCTGGGTGCTCGTCGAGGAATGCAGTGGTCGTGTCGCCGGCCAGGAACCCCGGCGAGCGCAGGATCGCTGCCAGCGACTCACGGTTCGTCGGCACACCCGCTACCCGAAGCCCCTCGAGGCTGGCGGCCAGCGTGGCCGCAGCAACCTCCCGGCTGGCACCGCGCGAGATGATCTTGGCCAGCATCGGGTCGTAGAAGGCGCTGACCTCCGACCCGGACTCCACGCCGGACTCCACACGGATCCCGGGCGCCCGGTCGACCTCGAAGCACTCGATCGTCCCCATCCCCGGCAGGTAGCCTCGGGCTGGGTCCTCCGCGTACAGCCGCACCTCGATCGCGTGGCCAGCGCGGGTGATCCCCTCCTGGGACAGGGGCAGCGGTTCCCCCGCAGCGACCCGGATCTGCCACTCGACGAGGTCCAGGCCGGTGACCTCCTCGGTAACGGGGTGCTCCACCTGCAGTCGGGTGTTCATCTCGAGGAAGTAGTACTCCTGGTCGGCGCCCTCACCCGCCACCATGAACTCGACGGTTCCGGCCCCGACATAGGCGATCGCCTTCGCGGCCGCCACCGCAGCTGCGTACATCCGCTCCAGGGTCACCTCGGTGGCCCCGGGCGACGGGGACTCCTCGACGACCTTCTGGTGGCGGCGCTGGATCGAGCACTCACGCTCGAAGGCGTGCACGACGTCGCCACGGGTGTCGCCGAACACCTGCACCTCGACATGTCGGCCGCGTTCCAGGTAGCGCTCGAGGAAGACCGTCGGGTCACCGAACGCTGATGCCGCCTCGTTGCGGGCGCCGGACACTGCCTCGAGCAGCTCGTCGCCGTCGCGGACCAGGCGCATCCCCTTGCCGCCGCCACCAGCGGACGCCTTGACCAGCAGCGGGAGCCCGACCTGCGCACCGGCCGCGACGATCTCGGCGTCGGTGACATCGGCCGCCAGCTCGGCACCGGGCACCAACGGAACCCCGGCAGCCTCGACCAGCCGCTTGGCCTCGACCTTGAGCGCCATGGCGTTCATCGACTCGGGAGTCGGTCCGATCCAGACCAGGCCGGCGTCGCTCACGGCGCGGGCGAACTCCGGGTTCTCCGACAGGAAGCCGTAGCCGGGATGGATGGCATCGGCGCCGGACCGGCGGGCAGCATCCAGGACCTTCTCGGCCACCAGGTAGGACTCCGCTGAGGTCCGCCCACCGATCGCCACAGCAAGGTCGGCATCGCGGACGAAGGGCGCCCCGGCATCGGGGTCGGAGTGGATGGCCACGGCCTGCAGGCCCATCCGATGAGCCGTGCGGATGACCCGCCGGGCGATCTCCCCGCGGTTGGCGACAAGGACCCGCCGGATCGGCCTGACGGCCCCGGCGCGGTCGTCGACTCGACCCATCGGATCGCCCGTTTCGACCACTGCACCAGCAGCGTTGGTGCCTTCGGTTGCCATGACCGCCCTCACATCCGGAAGACGCCGAAGCTCGACGTCCCCGCAACCTCGTTGGAATGGATCGTCGACAGCGCGAACGCGAGCACCGTGCGCGAGTCGCGGGGATCGATGATCCCGTCGTCCCAGACCCGGCCGGTGGCGAACAGGGCCGTGGACTCCCGCTCCACCTGGCCCTCGAGCCCCTCCCGCATCGGGGCGAAGGCCTCGTCGCTCCACGGGATCCCCAGCTTGGCGGCCTTCTGCTTGGCCACGATCTCCATCACCCCGCCGAGCTGCTTGGGCCCCATGACGGCGATCCTGTGGTTCGGCCACGTGAACACGAACCGGGGGTCGAACGCCCGCCCGGCCATGCCGTAGTTGCCGGCCCCGTAGCTGGCGCCGACCATCAGCGTGATGTGCGGGACCGTGGAGTTGGACACCGCATTGATCAGCTTCGCGCCGTCCTTGATGATCCCGCGCTGCTCGTAGCGGGTGCCGACCATGAAGCCCGTGGTGTTCTGCAGGAACAGGATCGGGGTGTCGTGCCGGTTGCACAGCTGGATGAACTGCGCCGACTTCTGCGACTCCTCGCTGAACAGGATCCCGTTGTTGGCGATGATGCCGACCGGGTACCCGGCCAGCTCGGCCCAGCCGGTGACCAGCTGCGAGCCGAAGAGCGGCTTGAACTCCTCGAATGCTGAGCCATCGACGATCCGGGCGATGATCTCGCGGGTGTCGAACGGGACGCGGACATCGGCACTGGCGATACCCAGCAGCTCCTCGGGGTCGAGCACGGGGGGTCGCGGGTCGGGATTGCGTGGGCCCGGCCCCAGCTTGCGCCAGTTCAGGTGCCCGACGATGCCCCGGCCGATCCGCAGGGCGTCGAGCTCGTCCTCGGCCAGGTAGTCCGAGAGGCCCGAGACCCGGGCATGCATCTCCGCGCCGCCGAGCTCCTCCTCGACCGCGTCCTCATTGATCGCCATCTTGACCAACGGCGGCCCCGCGAGGAACACCTTGGCCGACTGCTTCTGCATGACGATGTAGTCGCTCATCCCCGGCACGTACGCCCCGCCGGCGGTCGACGAGCCGAACACCAGCGTGATGGTCGGGATGCCCGCGGCGGACAGCTGGGTCAGGTTGCGGAAGCTCGCCCCGCCGGGCACGAAGACATCGGCCTGCTTGGGCAGGTCCGCGCCACCGGACTCGGTGAGGTTGACCAGCGGCAGCCGGTTGACCCTGGCGATCTCCATCGCCCGCAGCGCCTTGTGCATGGTCATCGGACTCTGCGAACCACCCTTCACGGTGGGGTCGTTGGCACTGATCATGCATTCGACGCCGCTGACCCAGCCGATCCCGGTCACCAGGCCGACTCCGAGCTCATCGTCGGAGCCCCAGCCGGCCAGCGGGGAGAGTTCAAGGAAGGGGCTGTCCGGGTCGAGCAGGCCGGCGATCCGCTCCCGCGGCAGCAGCTTGCCCCGGTCCCGGTGTCGGGCGACGGCCTTGGCCGCCTTCTCGGGGTTCGACGATCCACCTCCCCCGACCACCGTGGCGTTCAACTTCTCGATCTCGTCCAGGGCCACCGCCATCGCGTCCCGGTTGGCCCGGAACGTCTCGGATCGGGGGTCCACCGACGTGCGCATCAGCGGTTTCACGAAAGTTGACGTTAGCGTCAAGTTGACGCCAGCGTCAAGTTCGCAGGCGTTGCGAGGAGGGGGTGCCACGGCTCCTTCCGCCGACCACCCGGACGATTCCGGGGATCGGCACCGGATCCGCCGCCGACAGGCCTGCCGGCTACCCGTCGGTAGAACTGTCCAGTAACTGGATTGTCGGCTCGCGGCATGGCAATGCTTGCCTTATCTGAACGATCCCTCACATGGAAAGAAGCCACATGTTCACCTCAGACGAGTCCCCCAGCCACATCGATGCATCCCCCGCCGCCCAGGCCCATCTGGCCGCGCTGGCCACCTCCTCCGGGGATGTCACGGTGCACCTCACCGACCGCGGTGCGGCCATCCTGAAGGCCGGCCAGCAGCCGCCCGCCGGAACCGTCTACCTCGGCTACCTCGATGAGGCCGGTTCCATCACCTGCGTGGCCGACGACACGTCAGCGCACGTCTGGTGGCGCACTCGTGCCCACCTCGACCTCACAGAGGGTTCGGACATGAGCTACGCGCTGACCAGCCTGAGCGAGCCGGAGCTCTTCGCAGCCCTGGCCGCCGGTCCGATGCGGCGCTACTGATCCGTCGCAGGGCCAGCAGGGCCGGTCGACGCGCTACTGGTTGCGCGCCGGACCGCCCCGCTTGGAGGCGTCCGGAGTGACCTCGACCATGCCCTCGGCCGCCTTGCGGATCACGACGATCCGGTCGCCGGGCTGGAAGACCCGGACCCCGCCCTGATCGAACCGGATCACCTCGCCGGCGCGGACCACTGCCAGCACGAGGTCGCCCTCCGCCTGGACGTCGGCTGGGGAGAGGCCGAGTTCTGCGCGCGTGATCGGACGCTCGACCACCTCGAGTCCCTTGCCGGTGTCCATGAGGTCCTCGAGCATGGCGCCGACGTTCTCCGAGAGCATGGACAGGCCCATGAGGTTGCCAGCGGACTCCGCGTGGGTGATCACCCGGTCCGCGCCGCTCTGGCGCAGCAGGTCCGCGGCCGACTCCTCGCGTGCGGCGGCGACGATCGTTGCGTTCGGGGCCATCGCCCGGACCCGCAGGGTGACCATGATCGCCGTGTCGTCCTGGTCGGCGGCCACGATGATCCGCTCGGCCTCGGGGACACCGGCGTCGCGCAGCACCTGCTCGTTGCGGGCGTCACCGACCACTCCGGTCACACCCTGGCGGGTCGCCTCGGCGACGGCGTAGCGGTCCGAGGCGACCACCACGATCGTGCGCGGGTCCATCCCGTGGGCGATCAGGGAGCGCAGCGACGCCTTCCCCTTGACCCCGAAGCCGACGATGACCGTCTGGTCCTTCATGCGCTTCCTCCAGCGGTTGACCCGCGACCGTTCCCGGGCCGCCTGCGTGAGCACCTCGACCGTCGTGCTCACCAGGACGATCAGGAAGATGAACCGCAACGGGGTGATCACGAAGACGTTGGTCAGTCGGGTGGCCGTGGTGATCGGGGCGATGTCGCCATACCCGGTCGTCGACAGTGTGACGGTTGAGTAGTACAGCGCATCGGCGAGGGACACGCCGTTGTCCTGGCCGAAGTCTGCGTACCCATCACGCTCCCAGTAGACGAGCAGCGTGGTGAACACGACGATCCCGAGGGCTATCGAGATCCGGAGCAGCAGGGAGCGCCGGGCGCTCAGCCGTCTGCTCGGGAACACGACACGTGATACCTCGTGCGAGTCCTCGTCGAACAGGTCACCGAGCTCAGCCACGTGGGAAATGTACTGCCGCAGGCGCTCCCCGTGGCGCAGGCGGACCCCGGCTGGCCGGTCCGGCTACAGAGGCCCTGCTCCGGGGCGCCCGTGCTGGGCCGCGATCCGACGGGCGATGTAGGGCGAGAACCACCCGTTGTTGCGCATCTGGAAGTCCGGATCACGCCAGTCGTCACCGGTCACCCTGCCCCGGCACCTGGCCGCCCCGCACGCACAGTCGAACTCGTCGTACGGGCTCGCGTCGCAGGTGCCGTAGTCGAAGGTGAGCTCGTCGCCGGCGCCAAGGTCGTACTTGGCCACCACGACCGCCTCGCCGAGCAGCCCGCAGTTCGGATCGCACGAGTGGTTGACCAGGTCGCCGTCCTCGACCACCGGCGAGGCCAGCAGGAACAGGTCATCAGCGATCTGGATCGAGCGCGAGACCCGGACCTCGTCATGCCCCGCCAGCTCGCCGCCCGTGACCACGTAGCCGCCGAAGGCCGCTACCACCTCCCCCGCCTCGATCGGCTCCCGCACGAAGGACCCATGACCGTGGTCACCGACATCGCAGACCACGGCCTTGGGCGTGAGCCAACTGTGCAGCATCGGGTCTCCTTCGGGACGTGGGCCGCGCGGCGGGTGACAATGGTTCCATGACCGAGCAGCCCGAGGAAGCCACGCAGGACGAGACCACCGACCCAGCCAGAATCGTGATCATCGGTCCGGACGGCGAGCCGGTCGCGACCGCCGACGAGGCCAACGAGTCCGCTGTCGCCGACCTCGTCGAGCAACCGGCCAAGGTGATGCGGGTCGGGAGCATGATCAAGCAGCTGCTCGAGGAGGTCCGCTCCGCGCCCCTGGATGAGGCCTCCCGCGCACGGCTGCGCGACATCCACCAGCGCTCTATCGTGGAGCTGGAATCCGGACTGGCCCCAGAGCTGATCGAGGAGCTCGACCGGCTGTCGCTGCCGTTCAGCTCCGAGAGTGTGCCCACCGAATCCGAGCTTCGGATCGCCCAGGCCCAATTGGTGGGGTGGCTCGAGGGGCTGTTCCACGGAATCCAGACCGCGCTGTTCGCCCAGCAGATGGCTGCGCGGGCACAGTTGGAGCAGATGCGCCGGGCGGCGATCACCGCCGAGCCGGAGCAGGTGCCGGGGCCGGGTGCCGACGGGCACCGGCGTGGCACGGGTGGGCCCTACCTGTAGGCGCTGACCGGCCCGGACCGCCGTCGGCTCGGTCGCGCGCACGGCTCCGCCGCACGTCGTGCTGCGCGTAGGCTTGCGCCCCATGATCGACCTGCGCCTGCTGCGCGACGACCCCGAGCTGTTCCGCACCTCCCAGGCTGCTCGAGGTGAGGACCCGCACCTGGTCGACGCCCTGCTCGAGGCTGACGAGCTCCGCCGCACGGCTGGCGCGCGGTTCGACACCCTGCGCAACGAGCAGAAGCTGCTCGGCAAGCAGGTGGCGAAAGCCTCGGCCGAGGACAGGCCCGCCCTGCTGGCGCGCGCCAAGGAGCTCGCAGACGAGGTCAAGGCAGCCGACGCCCAGCGGGCCGCGGCGACGCAGAGTGCTGACGGTCTGACCCTGGCGATCTCGAACCTCGTCAGCGCGGACTCACCGCGAGGGGGCGAGGACGACTTCACCCTGCTCGAGGAGCGTGGCACCGTCCGCGACTTCACCGCCGAGGGAGTCACGGTGCGCGACCACCTCGAGATCGGCGAGCTGCTCGGCGCCATCGACGTCGAGCGCGGGGCGAAGGTCTCCGGCTCCCGGTTCTACTACCTGACCGGGGTGGGCGCGCTCCTGGAGCTCGCCCTGATCAACCTGGCGATGAGCCAGGCCACCGCCAATGGGCTGACCCCGATCATCCCCCCGGCCCTGGTCAAGCCGTTCGCGATGGAGGGCACCGGGTTCCTCGGCCAGGCCGCGGAGAACGTCTACCGCCTCGACGCCGACGACATGTACCTCGTCGGCACTGCGGAGGTCCCGCTCGCGGCCTACCATGCAGAGGAGATCCTGCCGGCCGACACCCTGCCGCGCCGGTTCGCCGGGTACTCCCCCTCCTACCGGCGCGAGGCCGGCAGCCACGGCAAGGACACCCGCGGGATCTTCCGGGTCCACTGGTTCGACAAGGTGGAGATGTTCACGTTCACGTCCCCCGAGGACGCCGAGGCTGAGCACGCGCTGCTCCTGGAGTACGAGAAGCAGTTCCTGGACAGCCTCGAGCTTCCCTACCGGGTGATCGACGTCGCGACCGGCGACCTCGGCGCCAGCGCGGTGCGCAAGTTCGACTGCGAGGCGTGGATCCCCTCGCAGGGCCGCTACCGGGAGCTGACCTCCACCTCGAACTGCACCACGTTCCAGTCCCGGCGCCTGCGCGTGCGCGAGCGGTCCGCCGACGGCACGGTGCGGCCGCTGGCCACGCTCAACGGCACGCTGGTCGCGATCCCGCGCACCATCATCGCCCTGCTCGAGAACCACCAGCAGGCCGACGGCTCGGTACGCGTCCCGGCCGCGCTGCAGCCCTTCCTCGGCGGCCGCACGACCGTCGAGCCCCTCGCCTGACCGCCCATCGCCAGGCCGCCGTTCGGTCCACCGAGGCGGTCGCCGGGAGCGGATGCCGGCTCGGCGTGGAAGGATTCCGTGCATGGCAGACCGTTCCGCGCGCCCTGCTGGGCCACCCCAGGAGGCCGCCCCGCCCGCGGACTCCGGCCCGCTGCCTGACGACATCGGTGTCCGTCCCGGCGGCCGCGTCGACATCGACCTCGACGCACCGATCCCGGTACCCTCGGACGTCGCTCTGGTCGGTTCCGACCTGGACGGGACGTTGCTGTCCTCAGCGCTGAGTGTCGGCGCCCGAAGCCTCGATGCGATCCCCCGCCTGGCGAGCGCAGGGGTGGGCTTCGTCTACGTCACCGGGCGACCGCCGCGATGGCTGCGCCCGATCCTGGCGCAGACCGGACACGCAGGTATTGCCGTGTGCGCCAACGGCGCGCTGGTCGTCGACCTCGCCGCGGAGCGGCTCGTCCGGCGGACCGCGATCGACAGCGGCCTGGCCGCAGACGTCGTGCATCGCCTTCGCGAGCTCGTGCCCGGCATCACGTTCGCCCTGGAACGCCTCGTCGACGGCGCGGACCAGGCCCACAGCCTCGATGCGATCACCGTCGTGGGCTTCGAACCCGGCTATGACCCGCCCTGGGCCCGCCTGCCGGACGTGGAGAGCGGCGATGTCCTCGACCTGATCAGGCGCGGCGAGCCGGTGAAGATCCTGGCTGCACCACCAGCAGGCCTCGGCCATGACTCCGACTCGCTGCTCGCCCTGGCCGAGCAGGAGTTCGCCGGCGCCCTGCACATCACCCACTCCGGGACCAAGGACGTCCTGATCGAGATCATGTCCGGCGAGATCGACAAGGGGATCGGCTTCCTGGAGGTCGCCGAGATGCGCGGCATCGATCCGGCGAGGACGGTCGCGGCCGGGGACATGCCCAATGACGTGGCGCTGATCCGCGCGGCCGGCACGGGCTACGCCGTGGCCAACGCCCACCCGGCCGCCCTGGCGGCAGCTGACGCTGTGCTCCCCAGCAACGACGACGACGGCGTGGGCCGCCTGCTCGAGGCGATCCTGGCGGCTCGAGCATGACCGTCGAGCCGGGCACTGCGCGACGCCGGTGGTTGAGTCGGCTCGGACCCGCGGGGCCGCCCCTGCTCCTGCTGGCCGTGATGTGGATCGTCGAGACCCTCGACGTGCTGCTGCGCGGACGCCTGGACAACGCGGGCATCGAGGCGCGGGAGTCCGACGGGCTGATCGGCATCCTGGTCTCACCCCTGCTGCACGGCGGCTACGAGCACCTGCTGTCCAACACGATCCCGCTGCTCGTCCTCGGCACCCTCGTCGCCACCGGCGGCCGCCGTGTCTTCTGGAAGGTCACGGCGATGATCGTCGTGCTCGGCGGGCTGGGAACCTGGCTGATCGCGCCGTCGAACACCGTGACGATCGGAGCCAGCGGGCTCGTGTTCGGCTACCTCGGATACCTGTTGGTCGCCGGGGTCCGCACCAGGCACTGGCGCGACCTGCTCATCGGGTTCGCCGTGCTGCTCGTCTACGGGACGCTGCTGCTCGGCGCCCTGCCGTGGACCGTCGCGGAGAACGTCTCCTGGCAGGCGCACCTGACCGGCGCTGTCGCCGGGGGCCTGGCGGCATGGGTCTTCGCCCCACGGCCAGCTCCCCGGCCGATCAGCTCCTGAGCACGCTCGGGGCAGTGCGGGGACCGGCGCCGACTCAGCGACGTGCCGACCGACCCCCCCCGCTCAGCGCAGCGACGCCCGGAACGACGACGCCGGGTAGGTGCCGAGGATGCTGACCTCGTGGGAGAAGAACTCGAGCTCCTCGAGCGCGAACGCCAGGCCCCGATCGGCCGGATGGCCCTCTACGTCGGCGTAGAACTGCGTCGCCGAGAACTGGCCGTCAAGCATGTAGCTCTCGAGCTTGGTCATGTTCACACCGTTGGTCGCGAACCCCCCGAGCGCCTTGAACAGCGCGGCGGGCACATTCCGGACTCGGAACACCAACGTGGTGATCAGCGGCTCCTCGCCGGGTTCGGTGTCCTCCGGCTCCCGGGCCAGCACGAGGAACCGCGTGGTGTTGTGATCGGCGTCCTCGATGTTCTCGGCGAGGATCTCCAGCCCGTACGTCTCGGCGGCGAGCGCCGATGCGATGGCCGCCCGCGACGGGTCGGCCACCTCGGCCACCTCACGCGCGGAGCCAGCCGTGTCAGCGGCCACGAGCGGCGTGAGCCCAAGCCGGCGGATCGCATGACGGCACTGGCCCAGGGCCATCACGTGACTCTCCACGGTCCGGAGGTCCTCGACCCTGGCACCCGGGACACCGAGCAGCTGGTGGCGGATCGGCAGGAAGTGCTCGCCGATGATCGCCAGGCCGGCGACCGGCAGCAGGTGGTAGATGTCCGAGACCCGTCCGGCCAGCGAGTTCTCGATCGGGATCATCGCCATGGGAGCAGAACCGTCCACCACGGCGGCGAAGACATCCTCGAACGTGGCACAGGCCATCGGTGTCGCGCTGGGGTAGACCTCATTGATCGCGATGTGCGAGTTGGCACCCATCTCGCCCTGGAACGCCACGACGGTCACTGTCCACTCCCCACTGCTGCGTCGATCGCCTGCTGTTCCTCGGCGGTCAGGCTACCGTCGGCGGACCCGCCCGAGACCGTCCGGACGTACGTGCGGACGTCGGCCTTGCCCGACAGGGTCGTCAGGACCAACCCCGAGCCGGTGTCGTCGAGCAACGCCACGCTGTAGGACAGCCGGCCGCCGACATCGGCGAACGCGTCGTAGCGCACCAGGGCCACGTGGCGCAGCGCGGTCGGATCGACGGTCGGATCGGCGGCAGCAGCCGCGACCTCACCGATCTGGCTGCGCAACTGGTCGACGTCGGACCGGACCGAGGACGAGTCGGTGCCGAGGTCGTCCACGTGTGCGATCAGGTCGTCAACCTCCGCCCTGAGCACGGCCAGGGCCGCGCTCAGCGACTCCAGCGCGGCGGAGTCCGGAGCCGATGAGCTCGGCCCGGGTGGCCCGGACCCGGGAGGTGCCTCAGGCTCACCGTCGGATGCAACGGCGTCGCGACCGACGAGGTCGGGGGTGGAATCCGCGGAGCTGGGGGGATCAGCGTGGGCAGCTTCGTCAGGCCGGGGCTGATCGGGCGCGGGCCCAGCGCCGGGCACAGGCGCATCGGGTCCAACCGCGGACCCGGCAGACCCGGTCCGCGCGGACCGAGTGGCCCACCGGCGGTTGGCGATGGTCGCCAGGATGATGGCTGCGATGGCCAGCCCCAGGGCCACCAGCGCGATGACCGAGCTGACGATGGGGGACATGGACCGACAGGGTAGTGGCGCTCGAGCGGGGTCCGGAAATGGTGCTCCGGACATCAGCGCCTGAGGTCGGCGGACCCGACGTCTGCATGCAGGGCACTGGTGAGCCCCGACCAGCGAGACGGGGGATGCACGCTGATCGGGGCTTGTTGAAGACTCTAGCACTCAGGAGAGCGCTATCTCAAGGGGGGTCCCACCGACTACTCCGCGGGTTGGCGCACCGCCGCGGACACGTCGCCGGGACGATTCGTGATGATCCCTGTGACGCCGAGGCTCCGGCAGAGCTCCACGTCCTCCGGCTCGTCGACGGTCCACACGTACACCTGGCCACCCATGCGCTGGACTCGGTCGGCGTAGTTGGGGTGCTCCCTCAGGATGGCAACATCAGGGCCGGAGATGGTCGCGCCGAACGGCAGGTCACCCGCACGCATCCGCAACGGGACCCGGTCCATCAGGAACACTCGGGGCACGCCCGGGGCCAACGCTCGGAAGCGGCGGATCGCCTGGGCGGAGAAGGACATCACCCGGACCGGATGGGGACCCTGGCGGGCGGCATTGGCGAGCCCGAATCTGCGCAGCTGGGCGACGACGGCCTGCTCGACCCAGCCGGCGTACCTGGTGGGGTGCTTGGTCTCGACGGCCAGCAATATGGGCCGGGAGCTGCTCGTGACCAGGTCCAGGAGGGTGGGGAGCGTCAGGATCCCGCCGGACTCGTCGGACATCACATGCTCGCCGGGCCATGACTGGAGGCGCCGATCGGCCAGCCGACGCTCCCGAAGCGGCCGGCGGGCCGGGCGCGGTCCACCATCCTGGGCCCAGGACTCGAAGTCGTGCCTGCGCAGGTCGGCCAGGGTCTTCGTGGACACCACGCCCCAGCCATCACTGGTGCGGTCGATCCTGCGGTCGTGGACGCACACCAGGTGCCCGTCAGCGGTCAGGCGAACGTCACACTCCAGGCCGTCGGCGCCTTGGTCGATGGCCAACTGGTAGGCGGCCAGGGTGTGCTCGGGCTGCTCGGCGCTGGCGCCGCGATGGGCGATCACCAGTGGACGGCCGGACACGGGCCACCAGCATGCCCGGTGACCAGCCCGCCCGCGCGCTGTGCGGCGCTCCTGGTCCATCCATGTCCCGCACGGGGATTCGGTCAGGTCCGGTCGGAGCCGAAGATCACGCCGGGGTTGAGCAGTCCTGCGGGATCCACCGATGCCTTGATCGCACGCATCCAGTCGATCTGCTCCGGGGACCGGGCCAGGTGCAGCGCAGCCGCCTTCGCCCGACCGATCCCATGCTCGGCGCTGATGCTGCCACCGAGCGCGGAGACCACCTCGAGAACCCGATCACCGGTCGCGCCGTCCATCCCGACCAGCTGGACGTGCAGGTTGCCGTCCAGGGCATGTCCGAAGAACCCGACGCCCGGGTCATCCGCGCCCGGTGCACCGGTGGGGCCAAGGCCGGCGCCTGGGTTCACGTCCCCGCCGGCGCGAGCGCGGGCGGCGGCCCCCAGAGCTCGGATCGCGGACACCGCGTGGTCCAGGTCCGCCAGCCGCACGCTGACGTCGAGCTTCTGCAGCTCGGGCATCGCGGCGTACAGCTCGGACTGCCGCTCCCGCAGTGCCCAGAGCCGCTGGCGGTCGACCGGGTCCACGGCCACGGCCACAACCCGTTCACCCACCGACGCGAGCCCCTGCGCCGTGGCCCCGTCGGCCACCTCCAGCACCAGCAGCCAGCCGGCGGCGTCCGGGTCCGGGTCCTGGTCCTGGTCCTGGTCCGGGTCCGTCCCGCGGTCCAGTGGGTCCGGCTGCCCCAGGGCCTCGGCTGCTCGCGCCACACCGGCAGCGTCCACCACCTCAGCGGCGAGCAGCGGCCACCCCTGGGCCTCGACGGCGCGGGCACACCGCACCGCCTCAGCCAGGTCGGTCACCGCGACCAGCGCGACCGTCGACTCGGGCGGTGGCGCATGCAGCACCACCTCAACCTCCGTGATCACCCCCAGGGTCCCCTCGCTACCGGTCAGCAGACCCGTGAGGTCGAAGCCACAGTTGTCCTTGCGGGGGCGCCCGACAGTGCCCACGATCCGGCCGTCGGCCAGCACCGCCACCAGCCCGCGCACCTGCTCGCGCATCATCCCGTACGCGGACACGCCCATCCCGCCGGCGTTTGTCGCGACCATCCCGCCGACCGTCGCAGAGTCACGGGCGGCCAGATCCACGCCGAACCGCAGGCCGCCAGCCCTGGCCGCCTCCGCCAGGCGCGCGGCGGTCACGCCGGCACCGACGACCACGGTCCGCTCATCCGGGTCGGGGGCCCCGATACGATCCAGGCCGGCGGTCAGCAGCAGCAGGCTTGGCCGGTCAGGGACGGATCCGCCGACCAACCCGGTGTTTCCACCCTGCACCTGCACCGCCACCCCCGCAGCCCGGGCCGCCGCCAGGAGGGCTGCGACCTGCTCGGTGCTGGTCGGGCGGGCGGCGGCGAGCGCCTGGCCCACCCATCGCCCGGTCCAGTCCACGCAGTGCCCGGCGAGCACGTCCGGGTCGGTGATCACCGCGACCCCCGCCTCGGCCAGCGCCGCGACCAGGCCGCTGGGCGCCGCAGCCGGCACGCCTGCGGCGCCGTGCTCAGCCGCTTCTGCGGTTGCGGGCGGGGAGGGCCGGTCCGGCGTCGGGAGGGGGTTCACGGGACCATCTTGCCCAGAGCCGGTCTCGCTGGGCGCACCCGGCACGGAAGGCCCGGATGAACAGCGTCCTCCCATCGGCCGCCCGGCCAGTGCCGGCGGGCTTCCGAGCCTGCACCATCGCCCGGCCGGCCCCACGCACACGCTCACGTGCACGTTGCGGGGAACACGCGCGGGACGGGGCGGCGCCACCGCGCGTCGGGTCCGGCGTGGTGTCAGGATGGCTGCCATGCGCGGCGGGACTCGTCGCGCTGCCCAACGAGGAGGAGCCCTTCCATGCCCATCGCGTCACGTGAGGTCTACGAGGAGATGCTGAACAAGGCCAAGGCAGGCGGATACGCCTACCCGGCCGTGAACTGCACCTCGTCGCAGACGATCATCGCCACCATGCGCGGCTTCGCCGAGGCAGAGTGTGACGGCATCGTGCAGTTCTCCACCGGCGGCGCCGCATTCGCGGCCGGCCAGTACTCCAAGGACATGGTGGCCGGGGCGGTGGCCCTGGCGGAGTTCGCGCACTCGATCGCCGACCAGTACCCCACCAACATCGCCCTGCACACCGATCACTGCCCCGAGAACAACCTGGACGCCTACATGCGCCCGCTGCTGGAGATCGGCATCGAGCGGGTCAAGGCCGGCAAGAAGCCGCTGTTCAACTCGCACATGTGGGACGGCTCGGCCATCGAGCTCGGCCGCAACCTGGACATCGCCGACGAGCTGCTGGACAAGTCGATCGCAGCCAACACGATCATGGAGATCGAGATCGGCGCCGTGGGCGGCGAGGAGGACGGCGTCGAGGCCAGCCACGACGCGCACCTGTTCTCCACCCCGGCCGACGTCACCGCCATGATCAACAAGCTGGGCCTGACTGAGCGTGCCCGCTACCTGGTCGCGGCCACTTTCGGCAACGTGCACGGCGTCTACAAGCCGGGCAACGTCGTCCTCACCCCGTCCATCCTGCGCGAGCTGCAGGACACCGTCATCGAGATGAAGGGCCTGGAGGCCGGCTCGAAGCCACTGGACCTCGTGTTCCACGGCGGCTCCGGCTCGCTGCTCAGTGAGATCCACGAGTCGCTGGACTACGGCGTGGTCAAGATGAACATCGACACCGACACGCAGTACGCCTTCACCCGCCCGATCGTGGACCACATGTTCAAGAACTACGACGGCGTGCTCAAGGTCGAGGGCGAGGTCGGCAACAAGAAGGTCTACGACCCGCGCTCGTACGGCAAGTCCGCCGAGGCCGGGATGGCGGCGCGTGTCGCCAAGGCCGCCGAGGACCTGCGCGCAACCGGCACGAAGCTCTGAGCTGAACCACGGGGCGCGAGATCCCCACGCGACGGCGGGTCCAGGCAACTGGGCCCGCCGTTCGCGTGCCAGTCGCACCCCGACCGACCACGCCTACGTCCAGCCACCGCCCCCTCCCGTCGTGGTAGTCGAATCGGCGTATCCAATTTGACCGAATCGACTACCACGCGGCGCGGGGGGTGAAGGGGGCGCCAGGGGCGATGCAGCCCCGTTAGGGTGGTTGCGAGACCCCGGACTGGGGTACCTGTTCGCGCGTCCGCAGGGCGCGCTCCAAGGGTGGAGGCGTCATGCCGGCGGTCGTGATCGTGGGAGCCCAGTGGGGTGACGAGGGCAAGGGCAAGGCCACCGACCTGCTCGGCGGCCGTGCCGACTACGTGGTGCGCTACCAGGGCGGCAACAACGCCGGGCACACCGTCGTGATCGGCGATGCGAAGTTCGCCCTGCACCTGCTGCCCAGCGGGATCCTGTCGCCCACGTGCGTGCCGGTCATCGGCAACGGCGTCGTCGTCGACCTCGAGGTGCTCTTCGCCGAGATGGACGGACTCAACGCCCGCGGCGTCGACACCTCCCGGCTGCAGATCAGTGCCGACGCGCACATCATCACGCCCTACAACGTGATGCTGGACAAGGTGACCGAGCGCTTCCTGGGCAGCGCGAAGATCGGCACGACCGGCCGCGGCATCGGGCCCACCTACGGCGACAAGATGGCCCGCGTCGGCATCCGGATCCAGGACCTGATGGACCCGTCGATCCTGTACCGGAAGGTCGAGGGCGCACTGGTCAACAAGAACCAGGCCCTGGTCAAGGTGTTCAACCGACGGGCGGTCGAGGTCGACCAGGTCGTCGAGCACCTGCTGTCCTTCGCCGACCGGCTCAGGCCGTACGTCGCGGACACCGGATTGCTCCTCAACGACGCCCTCGACCGCGGCGAGACCGTGATCCTTGAGGGCGGCCAGGGGACGCTGCTCGACGTGGACCACGGCACCTACCCCTACGTCACGTCGTCGAACCCGACGGCCGGCGGAGCCAGCACCGGATCAGGGATCGGGCCCACCCGGATCGACCGCGTGCTCGGCATCCTCAAGGCCTACACGACCCGGGTCGGCGAGGGACCGTTCCCGACCGAGCTGTTCGACGCCGATGGACAGGCCCTGCGCACCATCGGCGGCGAGGTGGGCGTCACCACCGGCCGGGATCGGCGCTGTGGCTGGTTCGATGCCCCCATCGCGCGATACGCGACCCGCGTGAACGGGATGACCGACTACTTCCTGACCAAGCTCGACGTGCTCAGCACCTTCGAGACGATCCCGGTCTGTGTGGCCTATGACGTGGACGGCCAGCGGGTCGACGAGGTCCCGATGACCCAGACCGACTTCCATCACGCACGGCCCATCTACGAGATGCTCCCGGGCTGGAACACCGACATCTCCGACGCGCGCACCTTCGACGAGTTGCCGGCCAACTGCCGCAGCTACGTGCGCTTCCTGGAGGAACAGGCCGGGTGCCGCGTGTCCGCGATCGGCGTGGGGCCCGACCGAGATGCGACGCTCGTGCTCAACGACCTGCTGACCTGAGCCGGGGCCAGTCGATCGGAGTCCAGCCCGGGGGTGCCGAAGCCCAGCGGCGCCGGCGGCTCGCAGGTAGCGTGGCCGCAATGACGACCCTCTTCTCCCCGCTGGACCTACGTGGCGGGCGCATGCGCAACCGGATCATGGTCGCCCCCATGTGCCAGTACTCGGCCGAGGAGCAGGACGGGGTGCCCACGTCGTGGCACCTGGTCCACCTCGGTGCCATGGCCCGCGGCGGGGCCGGGCTCGTGATGGCCGAGGCCACGTCGGTGGTTCCCGAGGGCCGGATCAGCCCACAGGACACCGGCCTGTGGTCCGACGAGCAGGCGCAGGCGTGGGCGCCGATCGTGGAGTTCATCCGGGGGCAGGGCGCGCTGGCCGCGGTCCAGCTGGCGCACGCGGGCAACAAGGCCTCGACGTTCCGGCCGTGGAGCGGGCGGGGAAGCGTGCCCGTGGACGCCGGAGGGTGGCAGACCGTGGGCCCGAGCAGCACCGGCTACCCGGGCCTGGCCACCCCCCGGGCGCTCACCCGTGCACAGGTCGGTGAGGTCGTCACCGCCTTCACGTCCGCAGCGCAGCGGGCACTGGCCGCGGGCTTCGACACCGTCGAGGTGCACGCCGCGCATGGGTACCTGCTCCACCAGTTCCTCTCGCCGCTGTCCAACGACCGGACCGACGGGTACGGCGGCGACCTGGCCGGGCGCGCCAGGCTGCTCCTCGAGGTGGTCTCGGCCGTCCGCGCCGTCTGGCCCGACGATCGGGCGCTGTTGGTCAGGATGAGCGCGACAGACTGGGTCGAGGGTGGCCACTCGCTCGACGACAGCGTGGTTGTGGCCGGATGGCTGCGCGAGCTCGGGACGGATCTCATCGATGTGTCCAGCGGTGGGGTGAGCCCCGAGCAGGACATCACCCCGGCCCCGGGCTACCAGGTACCGCTGTCCGCGCGGATCCGTCGGGAGGCCGCGATCCCCACGGCGGCCGTGGGGATGATCACCGATCCGGCGCACGCCGAGTCGATCCTCGCCGGCGGGGAGGCGGACGTGATCGCCCTGGCCCGGGTCCTGCTGCGCGATCCGCAGTGGCCGCTCCGGGCGGCCTTCGAGCTCGGGGCTGAGGTCGAGTGGCCGGCGCAGCTGCGGCGCGGACGGTTCCAGTAGCCCTCGGATCGCCCGTGTTGGGCCGATGAGCGACCGATGGCCCGGGGGCCCCGGGACCAGCGCCTGAGAGCCCGCGGGACCTACGTCCCCTCTGCTCACCGCGCGGCCTGACCCAGATGCGGGCCGCCGCGGGTGCACCGTATAGGTTGCCAACGACCGCTTCGGCGAGAGGAAGAGCCGTGCACATCGGTGTGCCCAAGGAATCCAGGCCCGGCGAACGCCGAGTTGCCGCCACCCCCAAGACCGTCGAGCAGATCATCAAGCTCGGCTACGCAGTGTCCATCGAGACCGGTGCCGGTGCGGGGGCGTCGTTCGACGACGCCGCCTACCGGGCCGCTGGGGCAGACGTCGTCGGCCCGGAGGTGTGGGATGCCGACATCATCCTGAAGATCAACGCCCCCTCCGACGAGGAGGTGGCCCGACTGCACTCAGGGCAGGCGCTGGCCTGCCTTCTGGCTCCGGCGCTCAGCCCTGAGCTGGTCGACGGCCTCACCGCTCGGGGCGTGACGGCACTGGCGATGGATGCCGTCCCGCGCATCTCGCGGGCCCAGTCGCTCGACGTGCTGTCGTCGATGGCCAACATCGGCGGCTACCGCGCCGTCATCGAGGCTGCCAACGAGTTCGGTTCCTTCTTCACCGGTCAGGTCACGGCCGCCGGCAAGGTGCCGCCGGCCAAGGTCCTGGTGGTGGGCGCCGGTGTGGCCGGGCTCGCAGCGATCGGCACGGCGAGCAGCCTCGGGGCCATCGTCCGGGCATTCGACGCGCGGCCCGAGGTCGGCGAGCAGGTCGAGTCGATGGGTGCGGACTTCCTGCGCATCGATGTCGAGGAGAGCGGCCCCAGCGCGTCCGGCTACGCCAAGGAGATGGGCGAGGACTTCAACCGGAAGGCCGCCGAGCTCTACGCCGAGCAGGCCAAGGACGTCGACATCGTCATCACGACCGCCCTGATCCCCGGAAAGCCGGCTCCCCGGCTGCTGACCGAGGAGATGGTCGCGTCGATGAAGCCGGGGAGCGTCGTCGTGGACATGGCTGCGGCCAACGGCGGCAACGTCGCGGGCAGTCGCCCCGACGAGCGTGTGGTCACCGACAACGGCGTGATCATCCTCGGCTACACCGACCTGCCTGGCCGCCTGCCCACACAGGCATCGCAGCTCTTCGGCACCAACCTGGTCAACCTGCTCAAGCTGATGACCCCGGAGAAGGACGGCAACGCGGTCCTGGACCTCGATGACGTCGTCCAGCGAGGCATGACCGTGACCCGGGCGGGCGAGGTCATGTGGCCCCCGCCGCCGGTCCAGGTCTCGGCAGCCCCCGCGGTTCCCGTGGCACCGGTCGCCGTCGAGCCGAAGGCCGAGAAGCCCAAGGACCCGAACCGCAAGTTCTGGTTCGTAGGGGCGGGTGCCGCGGTCTTCCTGCTGATCGCCCCGTTCCTGCCGGTCACGTTCCTGCCCCAGATCACGGTGTTCGCCCTGGCGATCGTCATCGGGTACTACGTCATCGGCAACGTCCACCATGCCCTGCACACGCCGCTGATGTCCGAGACGAATGCCATCTCCGGGGTCATCGTCGTGGGCGCCCTGCTCCAGCTCGGCACGGGAAACGCCATGATCACGGCCCTGGCCGTGATCGCGGTCCTCATCGCGAGCATCAACGTGTTCGGTGGGTTCCTCGTGACCTCCCGGATGCTCAACATGTTCCGGAAGGGCTGACCCATGGAGCTCACGACCCCCACCCTGGTCACCGCGGCCTACCTGGTCACCGCGCTGCTGTTCATCCTCGCCTTCGCCGGCCTGTCCAAGCACGAGACCGCCAAGCACGGCAACTACTTCGGCATGGCTGGCATGACCGTCGCGATCGTGTCGACGATCGGCCTGGCCATCGACCGCGACGGCTTCCAGGTCCTCGGGTACATCGTCGTGGCGATGGCGATCGGCGCCATGGTCGGCATCTGGCGGGCGCGCCGCGTCGAGATGACCCAGATGCCCGAGCTCATCGCGCTGCTGCACTCCTTCGTCGGCGCGGCCGCCGTGCTGGTGGCCTACACCTCGTTCTTCGAGGCGGACGACGACCCCGCGGTCAAGGCGCTCTACGAGTCCCTCGGCACCACCGGCATCCACAACGGGGAGGTCTTCCTCGGGGTGTTCATCGGCGCCGTGACCCTCACGGGTTCGATCGTCGCGTTCCTCAAGCTCAGTGCCCGCCTGGGTTCCGCGCCGCTGGTGCTGCCGGCCCGCCATTGGCTCAACCTGGCCGCGATTGTCGTCTCCCTCGGGCTGATGGCCTGGTTCGTCGTCGATCCCAACCTGCTGGCGCTGGGGCTGATGACGCTGATCGCGCTGGCGTTCGGCTGGCACCTGGTCGCCTCGATCGGCGGCGGCGACATGCCCGTGGTCATCTCGATGCTGAACAGCTACTCGGGCTGGGCGGCGGCCGCGACCGGATTCCTGCTCAACAACAACCTGCTCATCGTCGCCGGCGCGCTGGTCGGCTCCTCGGGTGCCTACCTGTCCTACATCATGTGCGTCGGCATGAACAGGTCGTTCATCTCGGTCATCGCCGGCGGCTTCGGCACCGACGGGCAGATCGCCGGCGAGGCCAAGGACTACGGGGAGCACCGCGAGGTCACCGCTGAGGGCGCTGCGGACCTGCTCAGGGAGGCGCAGTCGGTGCTGATCACCCCGGGGTACGGGATGGCCGTGGCCCAGGCGCAGTACCCGGTCGCCGAGATGACCCGCCTGCTGCGCGAACGGGGCATCGCGGTGCGGTTCGGCATCCACCCGGTGGCCGGGCGCCTGCCGGGGCACATGAACGTCCTGCTGGCCGAGGCCAAGGTGCCCTACGACATCGTCATGGAGATGGACGAGGTCAACGACGACTTCCCCGAGACCGACGTGGTCCTGGTGATCGGCGCCAATGACACGGTCAACCCGGCTGCGATCGACGAGCCCGGCAGCCCGATCGCCGGGATGCCGGTGCTGAAGGTCTGGGAGGCCAAGGACGTCATCGTCTTCAAGCGCTCGATGGCCACCGGGTACGCCGGCGTGCAGAACCCGCTGTTCTTCAAGGAGAACGCCCAGATGTTGTTCGGCGACGCCCGTGATCGGGTCGAGGACATCGTCAGGGCGTTGTGACGAACAGGCACCCGTTCGCCCTCCGCTATTGCGTCCGCCCTCCTCGAATTCGGGGAGGGCGGACGCATTTCGGGAGGGGGAACCGGTTGGTGCGGCGGCGACTGTGGCTGACTCACCGGTTGTCATCTCGGGGGCACTAATATCGTCGGGCATCACCCGCATGATCTAGGAGAACGCATGTCCGAGCCGACGCCCACCACGGATCCCGCGGCCGGAGCCCGCGCCCACGATCTGGACCGCGCCCACGTGTTCCACTCCTGGTCGGCCCAGGGGGCTCTGAACCCCCTGACGATCGCTGGAGCCTCCGGCTGCTGGATCTGGGACTTCGACGGCAACCGGTACCTGGACTTCTCCAGCCAACTGGTGAACGTGAACATCGGCCACCAGCACCCGAAGGTGATCGCCGCGATCCAGGCACAGGCCGCGACCCTGGCCACGATCGCCCCGCAGCACGCCAACGCCACCCGTGGAGAGGCGGCCCGGATGATCTCCGAGCTGGCCCCCGAGGGGATGAACAAGGTGTTCTTCACCAACGGCGGGGCCGATGCCAACGAGAACGCGATCCGGATGGCCCGGGTGCACACCGGCCGGCGCAAGGTGCTCAGCTTCTACCGCTCGTACCACGGCAACACCGGGGCATCGATCGTGGCCACCGGCGACCCGCGGCGCTGGCCCAACCAGTACGCCGAGGACCACGTGCACTTCTTCGGCCCGTACCCCTACCGGTCGAGCTTCTGGTCCACGAGCCCCGAGCAGGAGTCCGAGCGGGCGCTGGCCCACCTCGCCGAGGTGATCCGCTTCGAGGGCCCCGGCACCATCGCAACGATCCTGATCGAGACCGTGGTGGGGACGGCTGGTGTCCTGATCCCACCCCCGGGCTACCTCGAGGGCGTGCGAGCCCTGTGCGACGAGCACGGGATCGTCCTGATCCTCGACGAGGTGATGGCCGGGTTCGGACGGACCGGCGCCTGGTTCGCCTTCGACCACTTCGACGTGCGCCCCGACCTGATCACGTGGGCAAAGGGCTCCAACTCCGGCTACGTGCCCGTCGGCGGGGTGGTCATCTCCGATGAGATCGCCGCCACGTTCGACACGCTGGTCTTCCCCGGAGGGCTGACGTACTCCGGCCACCCCCTGGCGGCTGCCTCGATCGTGGCGAGCATCACTGCCATGAAGGAGGAGCGCATTGTCGAGAACGCCGCACGGATCGGCACTGAGGTCCTCGGACCCGGCCTGACCGAGCTGGCCGATCGGCACCCGGTCATCGGCGAGGTCCGCGGCCTGGGCGTGTTCTGGGCCCTGGACCTCGTCAGCAATCGGGAGACGCGCGCCATGCTGGCCCCCTACGGCGGCACGTCGGAGGCGATGACGGTCCTGGTGGCCGAGGCGAAGAAGCGCGGGCTGCTGCCCTTCGCCAACTTCAACCGGCTGCACGTCGTTCCCCCGTGCACGGTCACCGACGAGGAGGCCCGCACCGGCCTGGCGATCCTCGACGAGGTGTTCACCGAGGTCGACCGGTACTACGAAGGCTGAGCCGCGCGAGCGACTCGACCGCTGCTCGACCCGGACAACCCGCGACCTCGTCGCCGGTGCCGCGGTCCTGGCGACGGCGGGCTGCGCTCGCCTCGATGAGCTGGCCTACCAGCCTGAGACGACGCCGGAGCAATGGTGCGCCCAGCGCCCATGCATCGAGGTCGGTTCCACAACCCTCAACGAGCCGCTGGGCACCGTACTCGTCTTCCTCCTCGCTGGGCTGTGGATCGCTGCGGGGCTCTACTTCCTGCGCACGCGCCGGGGGCAGAGCTCGCGGGGCTGGCTGGCAGTGGCCCTGATCCTCGGCGGGATCGGCGCGGCCCTTGCCGGGGTGAGCTACCAGGCGTTCAGCTACGAACTCAAGTGCGCCGGGCGCGAGCTCTGCGCCCTGACCAACGGCTGGGAGGTCGGCTACAGCATCACGCAGGCTGTCAGCGTCAGCGCGATGCTCATCGCTGTGGCGCATGCGTGCGCCACAGGCCGCATGCGCCGTGGGCTGATCATCTACGCAACTGCCAACGTCATCCTCTATCTCGGGATCACGGTGGTGGGTGTGCTGCTGCCCAGCGCCGTGCTGCTCTCGTTCGGGGTGCTGATGCTGTTCGCGCTGCCGGGCATCCTCATCGTGATCATCGTGGCCACTCGCCGTACCGGAGCTCGCAGACCCCATGGACCGCTCCCTGGTTGTCGCCGCCGCCCTCCTCATCGGCGTGCAGGTGGCGTACTTCGCCTACTGGGCAGCTGGGCTCACGGCCGTGCTGTGGGACCAGGGACAGGGCTTCTACTTCTCCGAGAACGACGTGCTGCACATCGGGATGATGCTGTGGCTCTTACGTGGGCGTGGTGGGGCGCTACCTGCACGATGCCTGCACCGGGGCCATGGTGGGTGACCGGTAGCCTGCGGACGTGAACATCCTGATCATCGGCTCCGGTGGACGCGAGCATGCCCTAGCCCTGGCCCTGGCCGCCGACCCCTCCGTCACCGCGCTGCATGTGGCTCCGGGCAACGCCGGCACCGCCGATGTGGCCACCAACCACACAGTCAGCGCCACCGACTCCGATGAGGTGGTCGACCTCGCCCGCCAGCTCGGCGTGGACCTGGTCGTCGTGGGCCCCGAGGCTCCGCTGGTTGCCGGCGTGGCAGACGCCGTGCGCGCCGCTGGGATCGACTGCTTCGGCCCCTCGCGTGAGGCGGCTGTCCTCGAGGGCTCCAAGACCTTCGCCAAGCGCGTGATGGCCGAGGCGGGAGTGCCCACCGCGATGGCGCACGTGTGCACGACGCTGGCCGAGGCCGCCCATGCCCTCGACGAGTTCGGCGCGCCACACGTCGTCAAGGACGACGGTCTGGCGGCGGGCAAGGGCGTCGTCGTGACCGACGACCGCCAGGTGGCCCTCGACCACGCGGCCGCCTGCCTTGAGCGATCGGGCGGCGCGGTTGTCATCGAGGAACACCTCGACGGACCGGAGGTCTCCCTGTTCGCGATCACGGACGGGACAACAGCACTTCCGCTGGTCCCTGCCCAGGACTTCAAGCGGGTCGGCGAGGGTGACACCGGGCCGAACACCGGGGGGATGGGTGCCTACGCCCCGTTGCCGTGGGCGCCGCCCGGGCTCGTCGACGAGGTGATGCAGCGGGTCGTCCAGCCCACCGTCGACCTGATGGCAGCTCGGGGCACGCCGTTCAGCGGACTGCTCTACGCAGGGTTGGCGATGACCTCGCGGGGGATGCGGGTCGTTGAGTTCAACGCGCGCTTCGGGGACCCCGAGACCCAGGTGGTGCTGGCCCTGCTGCGAACCCCACTCGCGGGGGTGTTGCGGGCCGCCGCCCAGGGCACACTCGACGAGGTGGCGCCCCTCGACTGGCATCCGGGCTCAGCGGTCACGGTCGTGCTGGCAGCCCCCGGCTACCCGGAGGCCCCGGTCACCGGCGGGGTGCTCACGGGCGTCCCGCCCGCGCCGGGCGCCGAGTCGGGGTGGGACGCGGCGTGGGTCGTGCATGCCGGAACCGCCGTCGTGAACGGGGCGCTGGTGGCCACGGGCGGGCGGGTCCTGTGCGCCACCTCTCGTGCCGCCGACCTCGACGGCGCTCGCGAGCGCGCCTACGAGTTGCTCGAGGGAATCGACCTCGAGGGTGGGCACTACCGGCAGGACATCGCCCAGGCCGCAGCCGAGGGCCGGATCACCACGCCCTGACGACACCGGGGCACCCGGCCTGCGGGTCCCGCGGTCCCGGCTGGCTCGACTCGACTGGGCTCGGTGCCGACTGCGCGGTCGGGTAGGACGGCCGGCTGCGAGAATGGCCCGGTGAGCGTCGAGCCCCAGATCCCCAACGTCCTTGCCCAGAGGTACGCCTCCACCGAGATGGTCACCCTCTGGTCCCCGGAGCACAAGGTCCGCCTCGAACGCGACCTGTGGATCGCCGTCCTGCGCGCACAGGCTGATCTGGGAATCCCCCTGCCCGAGGGGACTGTCGCCGCCTATGAGGCGGTCCGCGACCAGGTCGACCTCGCGTCGATCTCCGCTCGCGAGCAGATCACCCGACACGACGTGAAGGCACGCATCGAGGAGTTCACGGACCTCGCCGGCACCGAGCACATCCACAAGGGCATGACCAGCCGCGACCTGACCGAGAACGTCGAGCAGATGCAGATCCGCCAGTCGCTGCTGGTCGTCCGAGACCGGGTGGTGGCCACGCTGGCGCGTCTCGGCGCACTGGCCGCCCAGTACTCCGACCAGCCGATCACCGGACGCAGCCACAACGTGGCTGCTCAGACCACGACCCTCGGCAAGCGGTTCGCCTCAGCTGCCGAGGAGCTGATCTCCGCCTACGCCCGCCTGGAGGACCTGCTCGAGCGGTACCCGTTGCGGGGGATCAAGGGCCCGGTGGGCACCGCGCAGGACATGCTCGACCTGCTTGATGGTGACGGCGACCGGCTGGCTGAGCTCGAGCAGCGTGTCGCAGCCCACCTGGGCTTCAGCGAGGTCCTGGACTCGGTCGGCCAGGTCTACCCACGCTCCCTGGACCACGACGTGCTCTCGGCGCTGGTCCAGGTCGCGGCCGGCCCGTCGAGCCTGGCCACGACGATCCGGCTCATGGCCGGCAACGAGCTGGTCACCGAGGGGTTCAAGGAGGGCCAGGTCGGCTCGTCGGCGATGCCGCACAAGATGAACTCACGCTCCTGCGAGCGGGTGAATGGCCTTACCGTCGTCCTTCGGGGCCACGCGACCATGGGTGCCGAGCTCTCCGGCGCCCAGTGGAACGAGGGCGACGTCTTCTGCTCCGTGGTGCGCCGCGTGGCACTCCCCGATGCCTTCTTCGCCATCGACGGGCTGTTCGAGACCTTCCTCACGGTGCTCGACGAGTTCGGGGCGTTCCCTGCCGTGATCGAGGCCGAGTTGCGTCGGTACCTGCCCTTCCTGGCGACGACGAAGATCCTCATGGCCGCCGTGCGGGCCGGGGTCGGGCGCGAGACCGCGCATGAGGTCATCAAGACCCACGCCGTGGCGGTCGCCCTGGACATGCGCCGGGGACAGTCCGCGAATGACTTGCTCGACCGCCTCGCCGCGGATGGTCGGCTGGGCCTGGACCGGACCGTTCTCGAGGACCTCCTCGCCGAGCCGATCGAGTTCACGGGCGCCGCGCGGGATCAGGTGGCCCGCGTCGTCGACCGTGTCGAGGTGATCGCCGGCCAGCACCCGGACGCCGCCGCCTACACCCCCGGGGCGATCCTGTGACCGCGGGGCCATCCATGCCCGCTGCTCCTGAGCTGCCCGGGTACGACCATCTGTACTCCGGGAAGGTTCGCGACCTCTATCGCGCGCCGGACGGCGCCCTGCTGTTCGTCGCCTCGGACCGGATCTCGGCCTACGACTGGGTGCTCCCGACGACCATCCCCGACAAGGGAACGGTCCTGACGCGGCTGAGCCTGTGGTGGTTCGACCAGGTCTCGGACCTGGTCGGGAACCATGTCCTTCCCAGCGACATCCCGGCCGCCGTGGCCGGGCGCGCGATGCTGTGCCGCCCCCTTGCGATGTTCCCCGTCGAGTGCGTTGCCCGTGGGTACCTGACCGGCTCCGGCCTCGTGGAGTACCGGGCCACCGGCGAGGTGTGCGGTGTCCAGCTTCCCCCAGGCCTCGTCGACGGATCCCGGCTGCTCGAGCCGATCTTCACCCCCGCGACGAAGGCCGCGCTCGGCGAGCACGACGAGAACGTCGACTTCGATGCGGTCGTGGCCACAGTGGGCACGCGCGATGCCGTCGCCCTGCGCGACCTGACCCTGGCCGTCTACCGGCGAGCTGAGGAGGTGGCCCGTGAGCGGGGCCTGATCCTCGCCGACACGAAGCTGGAGTTCGGTCGCCCCGCTGACGACCCCGGCAGCGGGATCCTGCTCGCCGACGAGGTGCTCACCCCGGACTCCTCCCGGTTCTGGCCCGCCGACGGCTGGCAGCCAGGCCGCCCAGGGGGCCAGCCATCCTTCGACAAGCAGTACGTGCGCGACTGGCTCACCTCACCGGCCTCCGGCTGGGACCGCGACTCGGGTCTGCCACCCCCGGCCCTGCCCGCCGAGGTCGTCGAGCGGACCCGGGCCCTGTACATCGAGGCCTACGAACGGCTGACCGGCGACCCTTGGTCGAGCTGACGCCCAGCCCCTCCCACGCCTCCCCATCCGTTCGCCCTCCCCGAATCCGCCTTTCCCTCCCCGAATTCCGGGAGGGTGACCGAAGTCGGGGAGGGTGGACGAAGTCTGGGAGGGTGGACGAAGTTGGGAAGGGTGAACACACTCGGGGCGGGTGGGCTCGGTTCGGCACCTGCACCGCGTGCGGGAGGCCGCCCCCCTGCGGGGACGGCCTCCGGCTTCGTGCGTGTTCAGTTGTGGTTCGCCTCCTACGCGGCGGTCATCTGCTCGTCCATGGCTTCTGCGTCCTCCTCGTTGCCCGGTGTCCGCAGGTTGAACTTGCGGATCGCGAAACGGAACACGAAGTAGTACAGGACACCGAAGCCCGCGCCGATCACGAGCAACAGCCACGGCTTGGTCGCCAACCCCCAGTTGAGCACGAAGTCGAACAGGCCGGCGGAGAAGCCGAACCCGTCGCGAGCACCCAGCCCGTAGCTCAGGGCCATCGAGGCACCGGTCATCAGCGCGTGCACGCCGTAGAGCAGCGGCGCGACGAACATGAACGAGAACTCCAGCGGCTCAGTGATACCGGTGAGGAAGGAGGTCAGGGCTGCGGCAGGAAGGACGCTGGCCGCAACCTTGTCCCTGGCCTCGTGCATCATCGCGAACGCAGCCGCAGGCAGCGCGAACATCATGATCGGGAAGAACCCGGTCATGAACAGGCCGTACTTCGTCTGTTCCTCGGTCGCGTTGAAGAAGCAGGTCAGGTCGCCGTTGGCGGTACCGGCGGCTGTCGGGCACTCACCGGCCTGGAACCAGACGAACGAGTTGATGATGTGATGCAGTCCTGTGGGGATCAGCAGCCGGTTGACGACACCGAACACGCCCGCGCCGACCTCGCCGTTGTCATACATCCACTCAGCCATGTTGTTCAGCGCGTCACCGATCGGCGGCCAGAGGAAGCCGAAGATGATCGCCCAGACGATCGCAGCCGAGGCCGCCAGCATCGGGACCAGCCGGCGCCCGGAGAAGAACGCCAGCGCGGTCGGCAACTTGGTTCGGTGGTACTTCTGCCACAGCATTGCGGTGGTGATACCGATCGTGATACCACCGAAGACACCGGGATCCGGAGCCGCGAACACCTCAGGATCGGGGTTCGTGTCGAAGGACGTGAAGTTCAGCACGCCCTTGAAGACCACATAGGCAGCCACCGCGGCCAAGCCGGTGGACCCGTCGGACTTCTTCGCGAAGCCGATCGCGACGCCGATCGCGAACAGCAGAGCGAGGTTGTCGAAGATCGCGCCGCCCGCGTAGCTCAGGATCGAGAACGGGCCGTCACCAACATCGGGACCCGACTCACCCACGCCGCCCAGGAGGTCAGGCTGCCCCAGACGCAGCAGGATGCCCGCCGCTGGCAGTACCGCGATCGGCAACATCAAACTCTTGCCGACTCGTTGGAGTATTGCGAAAGCCTTCGTACCGAGGCCAGGTTCCTGCTTCGTGGAACCCGCCGACGATGCACTCATGTGCCACCTCCTGCTCGGGGACCCTCCCGTTGCGGGCTCAACGTAGCAGTAGTGAAGACCGGTGGTCGCGCTCATCCGGACAGGAATCCGGAGGAAGTGCGGCAACCGGAATCGACCGGAATGGGCCGTTTGGTTCAGCCCAATGGGGCGCAGGCGCCACCCGGGACTCCTGTGACATGACGCAGGCGCCACCCGGGACTCCTGTGACATGACGCAGGCGCCACCCGGGACTCCCGAGCGGCGCCTGCGTCTGGCGGTCGTTCCGGTGCTGCTACCTATCCACTCCCCCGCTGGCTAGAGGCCGAGCTCGGCGAGTCTCGGAAGCGCAGCCCGCGCGGCAGCCCGCGCCGCATCCGCATCCACGGCGTCGAGCACTGCAGCGGCAGCCGCCTTGCACTCGTCGAGCGTGTGCGCGGCGAGAGCTGCACGTACCCCCGGCAGGGAGCCTGCCGACATCGACAGCGTGTTGACGCCGAGGCCGACCAGGACACAGCCCAGAGCCGGATCGGACGCCGCCTCGCCGCAGACACCGGTCGGGATGCCGTTGGCCTCACCGCCCTGGACCGTGGCCGCGACCAGGTCGAGGATGGCGGGCTGCCAGGCGTCCTGCAGGCGCGCAACTGAACCGATCTGGCGATCGGCGGCGAAGGTGTACTGAGTCAGGTCATTGCTCCCGATCGAGAAGAACTCCGCAACCTCGCCCAGATGCCGCGACCGCAGGGCAGCGGCCGGGATCTCCACCATCGTGCCGATCTTGGCCGTGAGACCTGCCTTCTTGCAGGCCTCACGGAACCAGGTCGCCTCGTAGACATCGGCGATCATCGGCGCCATCACCCACAACTCGGCATCCAGGCCCTGAGCGGCCCGGGCCAGAGCGTGCAGCTGGGTGTGCATGATGTCCGGGGCCTGCATGCAGATCCGCAGCCCACGAACGCCCATCGCCGGGTTGGGCTCCTCGCCGAACGGGAGGAACGGAAGAGGCTTGTCCGCACCAGCGTCCAAAGTGCGGACAACGACCTTCTTGCCGGGGAACCCCTCGAGGACGGCGCGGTAGAGCCCGTACTGCTCGTCCTCGCTCGGCGCATCCGTGCGGTCCAGGAACAGCAGCTCGCTGCGGAACAGCCCCACCCCCTCGGCGCCGTTCTCCACGGCCTTTGCGACGTCCTCAGCGCCACCGATGTTGGCCAGCAGCGGTACCGAATGGCCGTCGGAGGTCGTGCCGGGCGCGTTGCCCACCGCAGCCAGCGCCGCGCGGCGCTTCTCGTCGCGGCCGGCGAGCTCGGCGACCATCTCCGGAGCCGGATCGATCACGACCTTGCCCGAGGACCCGTCGACCATGACGTACGTGCCCGGCGCCAGCTCACGTACGCCGGGGCAGCCGACCACAGCGGGGATGCCGAGATTGCGCGCCAGGATCGAGGTGTGCGAGGTCGGACCACCCTCCTGGGTCGCGAAGGCAAGCACCATCGACTTGTCGATCAGGGCGGTGTCGGCCGGAGCCAGGTCCATGGCGACCAGGATGCTGGGCTCGGTGAGCTCAGGGATCCCGGGAGCCGGGACGTCCAGCAGGAGCGCGACGGTCCGGTTGCGGATGTCGTCGAGGTCCGTGACCCGAGCGGCGAAGTACTCCCCCAGGGTGAGCAGCACCTCGCGGGTGGCACCGAACGCGTCGAAGGCCGCACGGGCAGCGTTGGAGCCGGCATCGGTGCGCTGCTTGATGCCCACGGCGAGGTCCGGGTCCCGGGCCATCATGGCCTGGGCGGTGAGGACCTCCTGCGCCTCGCCACCGGCCCGCTCGCCACGATCCTCGAGATCGGCTGCGACGTCCTCCAGCGCCTTGGCAGCGGCCGCGTACTCCTGCTCGGTGGATCCCGACCCCGGGCCCTGCGAGGGCTCGGGAACGGAGTCGACCACGCGGACCACAGGTCCGGCACCCACGCCCGGACTGACCCCGACACCGGTCAGGGTCGTGAGATCAGGCATGGCCACCCTCGGGGGTCTCGAGGATCTCCTTGAGGCTCGCCAGGAGCTCGTCAGCGCCATCGCCCTCGGCGGTGACCACCATCTCCTCGCCAGCCTTCGCGCCCAGGCCCATCACGCCCAGGATGCTCTTCGCGTTGACGCCCGGCTCCCCCGGCCGTCCGATGGTCACGTCGCACGACGACTTGGCCGCCGCGCCGACGAACAGCGCCGCGGGGCGTGCGTGCAGCCCCACTCCGGGGGGCAGGACCACGGTGATTTCAGCCACGTTCAAACACCTCTCACTTGTTCGGGTTCACACGCCCTCACGGGCGGGTCTTCGGTTGCTCGGACGGGTCAGGCGACCTCGAAGACGGGCGTGCCCGCCTCCACGACGGTGCCGTCGGCCACGAGCTGCGTGATCTGGCTGGCTTCAGCCTGGATCGCGATCAGGGGAGTGATCACCGGCAGTCCGCCGGCCTCGATGACCGACGGGTCCCACTCGATGATGGGCTCGCCGGCCACGACAGTGTCGCCCTTGGCCTTGAGCACAGTGAAGCCCTCGCCGTTGAGCTGGACGGTCTCGAGGCCCAGGTGGACCAGGATCGAGTAGCCGTCTGACTCAATGCCCATGGCATGTGGGAAGAGGCTGGCGAGCGTTCCGGAGACGGGCGCGACCGCTACGACTGGGCCGCGCGGCGGGTCGATTGCAAGGCCGGGGCCCAGCATCGCCTCGGCGAACATCGGATCTGGGACCTCGGTGAGGTTCGCAACCCGACCTGGCATGGGGGACAGGACCTGCAGTGCCACTTTGATGCTCCTAATCGATGATGTCGTTGATGTCCATGGCCAGACCGTCGGCCTCGCCGCCCACGATGACCTGGAGGACCGAGCCAGCCGAGAGCACACCGAACGCGCCCGCAGCCTTCAATGCCTTCTCGTCAACCAGCGACGGGTCGTCGACCACCGTGCGGAGGCGGGTCGCGCAGGCCTCGATCTCCTCGATGTTGTCCGCACCACCCAGTGCAGCAATGATGTCCTCAGGCTTGCCCATTCTTCCCTCCGGTTCGTGAGTGGGGCGTACGCACCCCGGCGTGGGCCCAGTCTGCCCCTTGATCGACTCCATGTCCTGACAACGGGCAGCCCAGTGGCTCACCTCCCGGGGGTGGCCAGCAGCCGATCGATCGCCCCGTGCACCTCTACGCCCGCGCACTGGCCCGTCCCGGCGAACATGGTCCGACCGGAGGCATCGGCGAGCCGTACCTCGACCGTGCCATCGAGGGTCTCGGCCACACGCTGGTGCATCTCCGTTCGCACGGGCGAGTGCAGCAGGCCCGTGGTGCGGCCACCGATCGTGGCCGTGAGGTCCAGCCGGTCCCCGCCCGAGGACGTCAACGACCAGCGCACCGCCCCGTCGTCCACGGTCAGGGCTGCGGTGCGCGCGCGGGTGTAACTGGTGAAGCGGTACAGACCTGCGTCGGGACCCCCCGGCAGGCGCAGTGCGACGAGGTCGCCGCGGAAGACCGACCGCCGCCAGGGGATGAGGGCGGTGGAGGCCACCAGGCTGACCCCGGGGGTCTCGAAGTGGTTGGACTGCATCCACACGTAGGCCTGCGGGAACGCCGTCCCCCAGTCCTTCTCCAGGTAGCCGCGACCGCCAGCCAGGTCCACGCGCCCGGCACCCGAGTCGACCCAGCCGGCCAGGCCATGGTCGAAGCTGACGACCCCGTGGTAGCACTCCATCGTGGGGACCCACGCATACCAGCCCATCGCCCCCGGCTCGCGCACGGTCACCGGCCAGGGCGCAGCCGGGCCGAAGCGGACGTCGGCGGCGAGCCCCGGCAGATCGACCACGATTCCGTCGGAGCTGAATCTGTTGGTCCCGACCCGAACGTCGAACGCATGGGTGTCGGCGCGGAACTCCGACAGGTCGAAGCGGTGATAGGCGGTCCCACCGGTCACACCGTCGAGGACCTGGACGAATGCCTCAGCGATCGTCCCGTCCTCGGAGAGGAACATGCCGGGGATGACTGCCAGGCGGGTGGATCGGTCGGCGCTGACCAGCTTCACGTACCACCCCTCGAAGAACGAGCGGCCACCGCGACGACCGCCCTGATGCTGGCGCAGGACGGCGGAGCCGTGGAAGCCGGCGGGGCTCAGGATGGACGACGGTGTCTGCATGGACTCCACCCCACCAGCACTTCGCGGAGCGCACAACTTCGGGTGGCGAAGCGGACCCACCTGGAGCGGACGCCGCCGGCGGCCGTGCACAGGTGGCAGACTCCCGTCCTGTGCTGGCGACGACGGATGACGAGATGGCGATGCGGCTGGCGCTGTCGGTGGCCAGACGCGCACTGCCCGCCGGAGACGTCCCCATCGGTGCCGTGGTGCTCGACCGCGGCGGTCAGGTGATCGGGGAGGGATTCAACCGTCGCGAGGCCGAGGACGATCCCACCGCACATGCCGAGGTGCTCGCCCTGCGCGCTGCCTCCCGACACCTCGGCCAGTGGCGGCTGGAGGGGTGCACACTGGTCGTCACCCTGGAGCCATGCACGATGTGCGCCGGCGCGCTGGTCCTGGCCCGGGTGGGACGCGTGGTGTTCGGCGCCTTCGACCCCAAGGCCGGTGCAGTGGGGTCGCTCTGGGATGTTGTGCGAGACCCCCGGCTGAACCACCGGCCCGAGGTGATCGCCGGGGTCCGGGCCGAGGAGTGTGCCACCCTGCTCCACGACTTCTTCGCGGGGCACCGGGACGAGTCGAGCTGACGACGACGTCGTGCAGGGCCCGGAGGGTCCCGGGTTGACGAGCGGACCGCCGCGGATGCTTCGCGGCCGGCTATCACTGGGGCCCGCGTGCGCCGCACTAGGCTGCCGCCATGCGCACCATCCTCACCGATCATCCGCTGGTCGCCCACAAGCTGACCACTCTTCGCGACGAGCGCACGGACTCGCCGACCTTCCGGCTGCTCGTGGACGAGCTGGTCACGCTCCTGGCCTACGAGGCCACCCGGGACATCGCGGTGGCGCCGGTGATGATCAGCACGCCCGTGGCCCCCACCGTGGGCATGCGGATGGCCCAGCCCCGACCTGTGGTGGTCCCGATCCTCCGCGCCGGGCTCGGGATGCTCGAGGGGATGACCAAGCTCCTGCCCACTGCTGAGATCGGGTTCCTGGGCATGATCCGCGACGAGTCCACCCTGGAGGCATCCACCTACGCCGATCGGCTCCCCGCGGACCTCTCGGGACGGCAGGTGTTCCTGCTCGACCCGATGCTGGCGACCGGGGGGACGCTGATCATGGCGATCGACCTGGTCCTGGCCAGGGGCGCCCGCGACGTGACGGCCGTGTGCATCCTGGCCGCGCCGGAAGGGATCGAGGCGGTCGACGCGGCAGTGGCCGGCCGGATCCCGTCGATCACGCTGGTGACCGCATCAATCGACGAGCGACTCAACGAGAGTGGCTACATCGTGCCCGGTCTCGGCGACGCGGGGGACCGGCTCTACGGCGTGGTCTGAGCCGGCACTGCGCGCTACTCCGCGTCCGACTCGTCGGCGACCAGTGAGCCGACCTGGCCGTACACCCATGGCTCGTTGTCGGGATCGTGACCGACGGGAACACCGACCACGATGGGCACGTCGAACTCGAGCAGCCGCTGCTCCATGAAGCTCTCAGCGTGCTGGTCGCGCTCGCCGACAGCTGCGCTGAAGGAGCCCAGTGCGAAAGCCTGGACCCCCATCAGCCCACCTGACAGCTGCAGCTGCGTGATCATCCGGTCGAGCCGGTAGACCGGCTCACCGACATCCTCGAGAACCATGATGGCGTCGTGGGACCGCAGCGCGTGCGGCGTGCCGGCCAGGGCCGCCAGCATGGCGAGGTTGCCCCCCACCAAGGGGCCGTGCACGGAACGACGTGGCCCGGCCACGTGGTCAACACTCGCGGCGAAGCCCGATCCCTGCTGGAGCATCGCCCGGACCCGCTCCAGGACGGCCGGCGTGACGGTGTCGCCGAGGGCGGTGAGCACCGGCGCGTGGATGCCCATCAGCGCACGAGCCGTGGGATGTCCGAGGTCAGCGGTCAGGCTGTGCTCGCGGTACAGCGCGGCGAGGAAGGCCGTGGCATCGGAGAACCCGAGCAGTGGACGACCGGCCACGACGGCGGGATCGCGCGTCAGCTCGATCAGGTCCTCGAGCAGGTGCATCGAGCCGAAGCCGCCTCGCGCGAACCAGATGGCATCCAGGTCCGGGTCAGTGATGGCCCAGCGGAGGTCCTCGAGGCGCTGGACGGCCGAACCCGCCGTGTGACCGGCAACGGCCAGCACGTGCCTGCCCACCTGGGGCCGATAGCCCCACCCGCGCAGCACGTCGAGCCCGGCTTCGAGCCGGGCCGGCTGGACCGGGCCAGAGGGTGCGATCACGGCGATCCGGGCTGCTCCGGGCAGGAGCGGGCCAGCGAGATCCGGCTGGCTCAGGAACATCGTGCTGGCTCCTCCCCCGAGGCCGGCGGATGCCCGACCGTCAGCGACACGCTACGCCTGTGTACCGATCCGAGTCAGTCAGGGGCCTACTCCACGACGAGTGTGATCGGGACCGCCGACAGCGCCCGGCTCACCGGGCAACCTGCCTTCGCCGTCTCCGCCGCGGCTCGGAAGCCGTTCTCGTCCAAGCCGGGCACGTCACCGGTGACGAGCAGTCGGATCGCAGTGATCCCGGTGCCCGGCTGGAAGTCGACCTCAGCCGACGTGGTCAGCGTGGTTGGCGGGGTGCCCGCTGAGCTCAGCCCGTTGGACAGCGCCATGGAGAAGCACGACGCGTGCGCGCCGGCGATCAGCTCCTCAGGGCTGGTCACGCCGTTCGGCTCCTCGGATCGTGCCGGCCAGCTCACCGGGTAGGTGCCGATCCCGGAGGATTCGAAGGTCACCTCGCCGCCGCCCTCAAGCAGGTTGCCGGTCCAGGCCGTGGTTGCGCGCCTCGTCGTTGCCATGTGTGCCCCTTCATCGAGTGATGCCGTGAATCATGGGCCCGGCAGGCCGCACGCGCCACCCGGGGGGGTGCAGACAGTGCGCGGAGCTCGGCCGAGGCGACCGGCAACGGGGAGGTGCACGAGCGGGGATTGCGGGCGTACAGCCTCAGGACAGGCCGAGCCAGGGGCCCGGGGCCACGAACTCCTCCGAGTCCGAGAGGACCTCGAAGTGCAGGTGGGTCCCGGTCGCGTTTCCGGTCGATCCCATCGACCCGATCCGCTGGCCGCCATCCACCTGGTCACCGACGTCGACGCGGATCTGGGACAGGTGGCTGTAGGTGGTGACCGTGCCGTTGGCGTGCTTGATCTCGATCCGGTTGCCGTAGGAGCTCTGCCAACCCGCGGCGATGACCTTCCCCGACTGCGCGGCCCGCACGGGACTTCCGTAGGAGTCCGCGAAGTCCAGGCCGGTGTGCCGTCCGCCGCTCCAGTAGCCGCCCGATTGGCCGAACCGCGCCGTGAGCTCGTATCCGGACCTCACCGGCACGAACTTCTCGACCCGTCGCTTGCGCGCGGCCTTCGCGGCCTGCTGCCTGCGCTCCTCGACCCGACGGCGCTGCGCCTGAGCGATCAGTTCACGCTCCTCGGCCTCCGCGTGCTCAGCCCGGGCCCGCCGCATGTCGACGCCGATGATGGGGATGAAGTGCTCGTCCAGTACTGGCTCGCCCAGTGCGGGCTCGTCCGGACTGGGGATGCTCCAGCTGCTGGCACCGGGACCGGCCGGATCAGCATGCGCCGGCAGCGCCAGCCCGACCAGGAGCGCCGAACCCAGCAGGCCGGCCCCGGAAAGACGCGCTCCACGTCCCATCGTGCCCATCCGGCTCAGCTCCTCGTACGTTCGCCTGACCGCGTGCCCTGCCCGATCGGGCTCCGTTGCTCGTCTGCATCCCCCAGACCCGTGCCCAGTGCTCCGGTCGGTGGATGTGCGTCGCCTCAGCGACGGCTGCTGCAGCCACTACCCATTCGGAGGCGCTCTCACACCTGTTCGGGTACCGAAACCCCCCCGATGCGGTGTGAGACGAGTCACACATCTGGCCGCTGGGACTGCACCGGGAACTCGTGAGGGGCAGCCGCGACGGCTGCCCCTCACAAACGGCGGAGGATACGGGATTTGAACCCGTGAGGGCGTTAACCCAACACGATTTCCAGTCGTGCGCACTAGGCCACTATGCGAATCCTCCGCGACGGATTCTACGGTGCCCGGCAGTGTTCTCCGAATCCACCGGCTGGCATGCCGTGCCACTGACACAACCGGGCAGCTCGCCCACCACTGCAGGCGCGTATCGGCACTCGCCCGAGGGGCGTAGAATGATTGCTGACCCCCCGTGTGGCGTCACCCTGTGAACCTCCCCAGGGCCGGAAGGCAGCAAGGATAAGCGGGCTCTGACGGGTGCGCGGGGGGTCACCTGTTCGCAGGCGAGGGCGGATCTCAGACCGTGCGGGACGACGGCACCACAGCCCCCGGGAACTGCCCACCGGTCTGCTCCAGGAGTTCGCGCGCAGCCATCCGGCCCGCCTCGACCACGACGTCGAGCTGGTGGAACTCCAGGAGCCCGACCCCGAGCGGCGGCGGCGTGACGACCGTGGCCCCCCGGGCACGTGCCGAAGCCACTGCACCGCCGCTGCCGATCATCATCGTGCGCAGGATCGTGTCCCCCAGCGGTGGTACCCGCGGCTGACCGATGCGCGCCGCGGCTCCACCGCCGCCGCCCATCGCGATGTTCACCGCCAGGATCGGCCCCTCGTCGCGCTCCGTCAGCAGCCCGACCGGCAGGTTGTCCAGGACACCTCCGTCGATGAGCAACCGACCGTCATGGCGCAGGGGCGGGAACAGCACGGGCAGCGACACCGATGCCGAGATGGCTTCGGCGAGATCCCCGCTCCGATGCGCGACCTCGGTGCGGGCCAACAGATCAACACTCATGGCCCGGAACTGCCTGGGCAGTGCCCGGATCTCCCGACCGCCCGCATGAGTCCGCACGGCCTGCCTCGTGCGGCGGCCCCTGGCCAGCGAGGCCGTCGGGAGGGTGTAGTCGCTGAAGGGGTTCCGCCGCACGAACTCGGAGTAGCAGACATCGTGGATCGCCTCCGGATCGAGGCCCAGGGCATGCAGGCCGGCGACGATCGACCCGACGCTGGAGCCGGCCACCCGATCCACGCTGATCCCGGCCGCCGACAGCTCCTTCAAGACCCCGATGTGAGCGAATGCACGCGCCCCGCCGCCGGCCATCACCATGCCGACCGACCAGCCCCCGATGCGGGCCGCGAGACTGCGCAAGTCGGCGCCGGGCGCACCGTTGGCAACAACCGTCACCTGCCATGGGTCCAGGACCTCGCACCACGTGGCCAGCTCTGCCTCGACCGGACGTGCGCCGACGAGCACGAGGTCGGCGCCGTGGCTGTCCACACCCCCAAACTCGGACGCAGGCCGGGAGGCCTCGGCGACCAGGACCACGTGATCTGCCTGACGCACGCAGTAGTCACGGGTGGCGTCGTCCGCCCCAGCCACCAGCACGACCCGGTCCAGCTCGCCTTCCGCACGCTCGAGTGCCTGCTGCGTGTGCTCGGCCACCACCTTCGCCCGGAGCTGCGTGCCCAGGTGCTCGGTCAGCCGGGCGGCGACCTCGTGGACGGCAGCACCGGGGTGCAGCCCGACCAACGCGACGACGACCGGCTGGGTACCCATCGGTTGGGCGGGGGGCCGTGCGTCGGAGAGCTGTTCGGCCAGGACCCCGGCCAGCGCCGGATAGGACGCAGGATCGCGGCCCATGGCCGCGTCGAAGTCAGCGCGCGACACCTCGCTCAGGACGCTGTCGCGCCGGGCCCGGACCGACGCCGAGCGCACACCGGCGGTCAGCAGGGCCAACTCGCCCACGACTGCGCCCGGACCCAGCTCGCGGATCACCTCGCCATCGGCCACCACCTCGAGGCGTCCGGACCGCACGACGTAGACCGCACCTGCGGGATCGCCGGCACGGAACAACCAGGAGCCGGCGTGCACATGCCGATCGATCGACGCCTGATCCAAAGCCGCACGGACCACCGCAGGCAGCCTGTTGAACAGGGCGACACCGGCCATCGATGCCGCTCCTGGCGTCGGCCCACGCACGGCATCCGGCAGGTGCACCTCGATCCGCTTCGAGGACGGGTCGGTGGGCTCCTCGTCGGCCGGACCGATGCGGCCGAGGAACGCTGCGATGATCGCCGTCGCCACGAAGCAGGCGACCGACAGCCACCACCCGGTGCGGAACGAGTCCACCGTGGTGGCCGGCGTCGGCGTACCGATGATGACCACCAGCAGGGCGATGCCCAGGACGCCTCCGAGCTGCCGTGAGCTCGATCCGACTGCTGACGCGGTGGCGTAGCGGCCACCGGGGACCGCAGCGAGCGCCGCGCTGCCCAGGAGCGGCAGGGTCATCCCGACGCCGATCCCGCTGAGCACCTGACCCGGCAGCCACTCGGTGAGGAACTGTGGGGTCGTCCCCACCTGGGTGGCGTACCAGACGTAGGAGGCTGCCCAGATCAGGGCACCGGGAAGGATGAAGATCCGAAAGCCACGCTCGGCGGCCACCGGGCCAAGTACCCCGGCGACGACTGCGGCGATGAGGGCGGCAGGCACCAGCGCCATGCCGGCCCGAAGGATGCTGTAGTTCCACACGTAGGTCAGCCACAGGACATTGGTGAGCAGGTAGGCGTAGAAGCCCATCCCGGCGGTGACGGTGGCGACGTTGCCCACCCGGAACGCCCGCACCTTCAGCAGCGCGGGATCCAGGAGCGGCGCCCGGTGCCGTCGCGAGGTGGACACGAAGCCGAGCAGCAGGACTGCCGAGACCCCGAAGCAGGCGATCACCGCCGGGCTGGTCCAGCCCCAGTCATTGCCCTGGACGATTGCCAGCGTGAGCAGGCCCAACGAGAGCGCGAAGAGGGCAGCCCCGCCGAGGTCGGGGAGGAATCGACGACCCGGCGCTCGGCTCTCGACCAGCGAACGACGGGCCAGCACCCAGGCGACCACCCCGAACGGGAGGTTGACCAGGAACGCCCACCGCCAGTCGCCGACCTCGATGAGCAGTCCGCCGATGGGCGGCCCCAGGCCGGATGCGAGGGCCGCAGTGGCGCCCCACAGCCCGACCGCGTGGCTGCGTCGCTCGGACGGGAAGGCCGCAACCACCAGCGCCAGCGACGCGGGCACCAGCATCGCCGCGCCGAGCGCCTGCAGGACACGCGCAGCGACGAGGAACAGCAGGGATGGAGAGACGGCGCAGATCACTGAGGCGACGGTGAAGACCAGCACGCCCCACACGAAGGCGCGCCGACGGCCGATCAGGTCCGTGAGTCGGCCGAACGGCACCAGGAATGCGGCGAATACGATGTTGTACGAGTTGAGCACCCACGACAGGTTGCTGATCGTCGAGTCGGGGAAGGACTCGCGGATGCTCGGGAAGGCGACGTTGACGATCGTGGCGTCGAGGAAGGCCAGGAAGGCCCCGAACGAGGCCACCGCGAGGACGGTTCCGCTCGACACTCGGCCGCGCGTCACCGCACCTGTGGGCGTCGTGGGCGGGGCTTCTGGACTCATCAAGGACCCCTCCGTTGCGCCGCGGCGAGCACGTGATGCTCGCCTGACCGTGTCCGTCGTCCCCCGGTCGACCGTCCTACGGGCCATCCCTCGTGCCTGCCCTGCATCTGGGCCCGGGTTGACCGGCTCGCATCCGAGACGATGCCCTTGGTGGACACTCGGGCATGGCCGGACCCGGAGCAGGCTAGCGGTGGGGCCTGGCCGATGCGACTCAGCGGTCAAGCGGCCGAACCATGGCGGCCGGGCGGGGCACCGATCAGCTCGGCACCAGGACCAGCCCCTCGGCAGAGCCCTGCTCGGGCACCTCGACGCGCACGGTTGAACCGTCGATGATCGCTCCGGACAGGATGCCCCGGGCCAGCGGGTCGCCGATCGAGGTCTGGATCAACCGGCGCAGCGGCCGGGCGCCGTACAGCGGATCGAAGCCGTGGTCAGCGAGCCACTCACGCGCGGCCGGGTCGACCTCGAGGGAGATCCGCCGGTCGGACAGCCGCTGGGCGAGCGCGCCGACCTGGATGTCCACGATCGACGCGAGGTCCGCGCGGGTCAGCGCGTCGAACATGATGGTGTCGTCGAGCCGGTTGAGGAACTCCGGCTTGAAGGAGCTGCGCACGACGGCCATGACCGCCTCCTGGCGCTGCTCGGGTGTGAGCGTCGGGTCGATCAGCGCCTGGGACCCGAGGTTGGACGTCAGGATCAGGATGGCGTTGCGGAAGTCCACGGTGCGGCCCTGGCCGTCGGTCAGGCGCCCGTCGTCGAGCACCTGCAGGAGGATGTTGAAGACCTCCGGGTGCGCCTTCTCCACCTCGTCGAGCAGGACGACGCTGTAGGGCCTGCGGCGCACAGCCTCGGTGAGCTGACCGCCCTCCTCGTAGCCGATGTATCCGGGGGGAGCACCCACGAGCCGGGCGACCGCATGCTTCTCGCTGTACTCGCTCATGTCGATCCGGGTGATGGCGCGCTCGTCGTCGAACAGGAACTCCGCCAGCGCCTTGGCCAGCTCGGTCTTGCCGACACCGGTCGGGCCGAGGAACAGGAACGATCCGGTGGGCCGGTCCGGGTCGGCAATCCCGGCACGGGCCCGGCGCACGGCGTCGGACACAGTCGCAACGGCGGCGTCCTGGCCCACGACCCGGGCGCCGAGCTCCTGCTCCATCCGCAGCAGCTTCTCGGTCTCGCCCTCCAGGAGGCGGCCGGCGGGGATCCCGGTCCAGGCACCCACGACCTCGGCCACGTCGTCCGGGCCGACCTCCTCACGGACCATGGCGGCACGGTCGTTGACCTCGGCGGCCACGGTCCCGAGCTGCTCCTCCAGCTCGGGGAGCTCCCCGTACAGGATTCGGGCGGCCGCCTCGAAGTCACCCTCGCGCTGAACGCGCTCCGCGGTCATCCGCAACTCGTCGATCCGGATCTTCAGGTCGCCGACGCGGTCCAGGCCGGCCTTCTCCTGGTCCCAGCGGGCCCGCAGGGCCGCGAGCTGCTCCTGCTTGTCGGCCAGGTCCGCCCGCAGCTTCGCCAGCCGGGCGACACTTGCATCGTCGGTCTCCTTGGCCAGCGCGAGCTCCTCCATCAGCAGGCGATCGACCTGTCGCTGCAACGCATCGACCTCAACCGGCGACGAGTCGATCTCCATCCGAAGACGGCTGGCAGCCTCGTCGACGAGGTCGATGGCCTTGTCCGGAAGGAACCGGGAGGTGATGTAGCGATCCGACAGGGCCGCCGCGGCCACCAGCGCAGCATCTGCGATGGCCACCTTGTGGTGCGCCTCGTACTTCTCCTTCAGTCCGCGCAGGATGCCGATGGTGTCCTCCACGCTGGGCTCGCCGACGAGGACCTGCTGGAAACGACGCTCGAGCGCCGCATCCTTCTCGATGTGCTCGCGGTACTCGTCCAGGGTGGTCGCGCCGACCATCCGCAGCTCGCCCCGGGCCAACATCGGCTTGAGCATGTTGCCCGCGTCCATCGCGGAATCGCCGGTCGCACCGGCGCCCACGACGGTGTGCAGCTCGTCGATGAACGTGATGATCTGGCCGTCGGAGTCCTTGATCTCCTCAAGGACCGACTTCAGCCGCTCCTCGAACTCACCGCGGTACTTCGCGCCGGCAACCATCGAGCCCATGTCCAGGGCGATGAGGCGCTTGCCGCGCAACGACTCTGGGACATCCCCGGCGACGATCCGCTGGGCCAGCCCCTCCACGACGGCGGTCTTGCCGACGCCCGGCTCACCGATGAGGACCGGGTTGTTCTTGGTGCGCCGCGAAAGCACCTGCACGACCCGGCGGATCTCGGCGTCCCGGCCGATCACCGGATCGATCTTCCCCTCGCGGGCCCGAGCTGTGAGGTCGACGCCGAACTTCTCCAGCGCCTTGAAGCTGCCCTCCGGGTCCGCCGAGTCGACCCGCCGCCCGCCGCGGGCGGCGTCCAGGGCGCTCAGCAGCGCCTGCGGGTTCGCGCCGCTGGCCTCCAGCAGGGCGCCGGTGGGTGCGTCCGGAGCGGACAGGGCGATGAGCACGTGCTCGGTCGAGACGAAGCTGTCGCCGCGATCGCGCGCCAGCTCACCGGCGGCCTTGAGCACCTTGTAGGTGGGCTGCGACAGGTCCGCGCTGGCAACCGTGGAGCCCGAGGCAGCCGGGAACGCCTCAATGGCACGCCCGGTCTGCCGGGAGAGGTCCTCGACGTTGATGCTCAGACCCGTCAGCAGGGCGACGGCGATCCCATCGCGCTGGTCGAGCAGCGCCTTGAGGACGTGGGCGGGCTCGACGTGGGCATTGCCCCGGCCCGCAGCATCGCGCACAGCGGCCTGCAGGGCCTCCTGGGTTCGGGTGGTGAACTGGTCAGCCATTGCACTACTCCTTCACGGTCGTGGCTGGTCGGGATCCGACCTCAGCGCCGACGCTCAGGGCGCCAGACGACCAGGGATGTGGAGCGCTGCCGCCCCTCGAACCTCCTGGAGCCGGTGGCGCAGCCCCTCGAGCTGCTCGGAGAGGTCAAGGATCCGGATGATCCCGGTGAGGTTGACCCCATCAGCGGTCAGCCCCTGGATGTCGCGCAGCCGGGCGATGTCGTTCATCGAGTAGAGCCGGTTGCGCCCGTCAGTGCGCTGTGGACTGACCAGGCCGAGACGGTCGTACTGGCGAAGGGTCTGCGGATGCAGGCCGGAGAGCGACGCTGCCACGGACATCACGTACAGCGGCGTGTCGTCATCGATCTCCATCAGGAACTCTCCTTCCAGCAGTCTCAGCCATCAGCTCGGCACGGGGATCAGGTTCTGCGGCTGCTGCGACGTAGCTGGACAGGGCCGCGCGGGCCTCCTTCGTCAGGGTGCGTGGAACGGCGACCTCGACGGTGGCCAGCAGGTCGCCCTTCGTCCCGTCGCGCCGGGTGGCGCCTCGTCCGCGGACCCGCAACGTGCGTCCGCTGGGTGTGCCGCCGGGGACCTTCAGGGTCACTGTCCCGCCGCGGGGCAGCGGGACCGGCACCTCTGCGCCCAGGGCGGCCTCGGCGAACGTGACCGGCACGGCGACCGTCACGTTGTCCTTCGATCGGCCGAACACGGGGTCGGCACCGACATGGACGATGATGAACAGATCACCGGGCGGGCCACCGTTCTCGCCGGCGGCGCCCTTGCCCTTGAGCCGGATCTTGGATCCGTCGGTCACCCCCGGGGGGATCCGCGCGTTCACCGGGCGCGCCGACTTCGCGTGCCCGGAGCCGGTGCACGTGGCGCAGGGGTGGTCGGCGACCATCCCGCGGCCACGGCACGTGCGGCACGGCTCGGGCATCGCGAAGCCACCCTGGCCCCGCAGGACCTCGCCGTGCCCGTCACAGGCCTCGCACAGCCGCGGGGACGTGCCCTTGGCGGCACCAGTGCCCTGGCATGTGGTGCACGGCTCGTCAGTCGTCAGGCGCAGGGAGACGGTCACACCGTCGAGCGCATCGGTGAACGAGATCGTGGCCTGGCTCTCGACGTCGGCGCCGCGACGTGCCGGTCGCGGTGCGCTGCGCTGACCGCCGCCGCGGTTGAACAGACCGCCGAGCACGTCGCCGAACACGCCTCCGGCGCCACCGCCCGCTCCGCCACCGGCGCCGCCCTGCTGGCGCATCTGGGCGAGCAGGTCGTCGACGTTCAGGTTGGCCCCGCCGCCCGGCTGGCTGGGTCCTCGGCCGCCACTGCCGGGGAACCCGCCCCCGGGGAAGCGCGCCCCACCACTGCCGAAGAGGGTCCGGGCCTCGTCGTACTCTGCCCGCGTCTTGGGGTCGCTGAGGACGTCGTAGGCCTCGGAGACATCCTTGAACCGTGCCTCCGCCGCCGCGTTGTCGGGGTTCTTGTCCGGATGGTGCTCGCGGGCGAGGGTGCGGTAGGCCTTCTTGATCTCCGCGGCCGTCGCGTCCTTCTTGACGCCCAGGGCCTTGTAGAAGTCCTTGTCGATCCAGTCCTTGGTACTCACCGCACCCTCACCTCCTCCCGAATGTGCCGATCCACGGGCCTGTGTTGATCAATCGGTGCCAGCAACCGACACCCGCGCAGGCCGTACGATCCGGCCGTTCATCTCGTAGCCGACCTGGAGCACCCGAACCACGGTTGGCTCGGTGACCCCTTCGCTCTCCTCGCGCATGAGTGCCTCATGGCGATTCGGGTCGAACTCCTCGCCGATGGCGCCGAACGGTACGAGGCCGAGTCTCTGGACCGCGGCCTGCAGCGCCTCGCCGACGCTGCGGAACCCGCCCACGAGCTCGTCGTGGTCACGCGCGCGGTCGATGTCGTCGAGGATCGGCAGCAGCCCGATCAGGGCGGTCTCCACAGCCCGATCACGAACCAGCTCACGGTCGCGCTCCACCCGCTTGCGGTAGTTGGCGTACTCGGCGTGCACACGCTGCAGGTCGGCGGTCAGGGCCGCCACCGCGGCGGAGCCGACGCTGGGGTCACCTGCCGCCGCAGCCAGGTCGCCCTCGGCCTCGGCGAACTCCGCCTCGATGGCGTCGGCGTCCAGCGCCTCGGCCAGCAGGGCATCGGCCTCCGCCTCAGCTGCATCGCCCGGTTCGACGATCTCGCCCTCGACGACCTCCTCAGCGACGGGCTCCGCCACCGCGGGGTCCGGATCCAGCTCCGGGTCCGGCGCCGAAGTCGGCTCCGGTCCCGGCTGGCCGGGTTCCCCCGCGCCCGGGGGCACGTGGCCCCCGGGACGCGGGTCGTGCTCGGAAGGCTGGGTCACTTGTCGTCGCCGCCCTCGTCGATGATCTCGGCGTCGATGACGTCATCCTCAGCGGTCTCCTGCGCCTCGGAGGACGCCTGCTCGGAGCCGTCCTGGCCACCCTCGGCCTGAGCGTTGGCGTACATCGCCGCACCCAGCGTCTGGCTGGCCTGCGCAACGCTGTCGGCGGCGGTCTTCATCGCCTCGAAGTCGTTGTCCTCGATGGCCTTCTTCAGCGTCGCCAGCGGCTCATCGACGTTGGCCTTGGCCTCCGCCGGGATCTTGTCGGCGTTGTCGCGCAGGAACTTGTCGGTCTGGTAGACCAGCGACTCCGAGGTGTTGCGGACCTCGGCCTCCTCGCGGCGCTGGTGGTCCTCGGCGGCGTGCGCGTCGGCCTCGGCCATCATCCGATCGATGTCGTCCTTGGGCAGCGCGGAACCACCGGAGATGGTCATCTTCTGCTCCTTGCCGGTGGCAAGGTCCTTGGCCGAGACGTGCACGATGCCGTTGGCGTCGATGTCGAAGGTGACCTCGACCTGCGGGACCCCGCGCGGCGCCGGCGGCAGGCCGGTCAGCTCGAACGTCCCGAGCTTCTTGTTGTAGGCAGCCATCTCACGCTCGCCCTGGAACACCTGGATCAGGACCGAGGGCTGGTTGTCATCGGCGGTGGTGAAGATCTCCGAGCGCTTGGTCGGGATGGTGGTGTTGCGCTCGATGAGCTTGGTCATGATGCCGCCCTTGGTCTCGATGCCCAGGCTCAGCGGGGTCACGTCCAGCAGCAGCACATCCTTGACCTCGCCCTTGAGTACGCCGGCCTGCAGACTCGCGCCCAGGCCCACGACCTCGTCGGGGTTCACGCTCTTGTTGGGCTCCTTGCCGTTGGTCAGCTCGCGAACGACATCACCGACGGCGGGCATGCGCGTGGAGCCGCCGACCATGACGATCTGGTCGATGTCCGACACGTTGATTCCGGCATCCTTGATGACCGTCCTGAAGGGAGCCTTGGTCCGGTCGAGCAGGTCCGAGGTCAGCTCCTCGAACTTGGCCCGGCTCAGGGACTCATCGAGGTGCATGGGACCGTCGGCCCCGGCAGTGATGTAGGGCAGGTTGATGCCCGTCTGCATGCCCGAGCTCAGCTCGATCTTGGCCTTCTCCGCGGCCTCACGCAGGCGCTGCATGGCCATCTTGTCCTTGCTCAGGTCGATGCCCTGGGCGTTCTTGAACTGGCCGACGAGCCAGTCGACGACCCGCTGGTCCCAGTCATCACCACCGAGGTGGTTGTCCCCGGAGGTCGCCTTGACCTCGACAACTCCGTCGCCGATCTCCAGCAGGGACACGTCGAACGTGCCACCACCGAGGTCGAAGACGAGGATTCGCTGCTCCTGGTCGGCCTTGTCCAGGCCGTAGGCCAGTGCGGCTGATGTCGGCTCATTGATGATCCGGCTGACGTTCAGGCCCGCGATCTCGCCGGCCTCCTTGGTCGCCTGCCGCTGCGCGTCGTTGAAGTACGCGGGGACGGTGATGACCGCATCGGTCACGGGCTCGCCGAGGTAGGCCTCAGCATCGCGCTTGAGCTTGCCCAGGACGCGCGCGCTGATCTCCTGGGGGGTGAACTTCTGGTCGTCGATGGCGACTGTGAAGCTGGGGTCACCCATGTGCCGCTTGATCGAGCGGATCGTCCGGTCCGGGTTGGTGACGGCCTGCCGCTTGGCGACCTCACCGACGAGGACCTCGCCGTTCTTGGCGAAGGCGACGACCGACGGGGTGGTGCGCGCACCCTCGGCGTTCGCAATCACGACGGGCTCGCCGGCCTCGAGGACGGCGACGCAGGAGTTGGTGGTACCGAGGTCGATGCCAACAGCACGACTCATGTGTGGTGGTTCCTTTCAGGATGGGTGCCCGAGCGGTTGCCGTCGGGCTCTATGACAGGCACTATCGTGCCACGACTTCGAAGCCATGGCAAACGGAGACTCATGCGAATTGAGTCGTCACGACTCAATGTGGCGCAGGTCACCAAACCCCGTTACATTCGGGGACAGGGCTTTGGGCTTGACCTCATGGGGCCCAGCGCAGCGCGGAGGTTCACGATGTCCCGCTACCTGACGGGTGGAATGGTCGTCCTGGCCGACGACCATCCGGGCACAGAGGCGGCGCTGTTCGCTGGCTTGGAGTACGCCGTCCGCACCGTGGTGGTCGCACATCAGGGGCTCACGGCGCTTGACGGGGCCGAGATCGTGCACCCGAAGCGCACAGTGAGCATTGATGCGGCGTTCCGGCAAGCAGCCCAGGAGCAGATGCCGTGGATCACGATGCGTCGCGACGTCGCGGGGCCCGATTCGCTGAGCCAGGTGCTGGAGGCCACTGGCCGGCAGGCTCGCAAGGACCTCCCTGGCTTCGCTGTGCTGTTCACCGGCCCCGAGCCAAGGTCTGCCTCCCGGATCCTGGCCGTCGTGGACCGCGCCGATGACCACCCGTCCGGACTCCTCACACTCGTTGCGGTCGCGTCGGCCCAAGCCACGGGGGCTGTTCTCGACGTCCTGCTCATCGGCGCCCCCGGTGAGACGGTCACGACGCCGAAGAACGTCGGCGAGGCCTTCCAGATCAGTCGGGACAAGGACCTCTACGAACAGGCGGTCCGCCGATCCCAGGAGTCAGGGCTGACGGTGAACTGGATCGTGGCTGAGGACGTGGCCGACAAGCGGTCCCTCGTGCTCGAGCAGGTCGCCGAGGGCGACTACGACCTGGTCATCGAGGACCTCAGCTCGGTGAAGCTGGGAGGCCGGATGGGCCGTGGCGGGCGGATCAAGCGCGCGGTCGACCCCGAGGGGCCCGCCATGATCGTGCGGGCGGTCCTCGACCAGACCGATGTGCCGCTGGTGGTCGTGCTCGACAACGTCCGGCTGGGCCTGGTCCCGCCGGGGGTCGTCAAGGGTGGAGCGGGCGCGGCCCTCGCCCTGGGCATCATGGCAAGCGCCGCCCCGGTGGCCTCGGCATCCCCAGCCGACCGGGCCAAGGTTCACGAGACTGTGAGCCAAACCGTCGAGGCCTACCAGGACGCTCTGGGGCAGGCGGCCACGATGACGGCTCCGACGGTGGTGGAGGCCGCGACCCTGGCCGCGCAGCAGGCCGCGACCGAATCGCGGCAGACCGTGGCCGAGGAGGTGGGCGCGGACACGGAAGCGGATGCGGGCGCCGCAGCCGAGTCCGAGCAACTGGCCAGACCGGCGAGGATGTCGAGCAGGCCAATGCAGCCGAGGAGTCCGCCGACGATGCGGCCCAGGCCGCGTCCACCGCGCCCACGGTCAGCCCGGCAGAACTCGCACCGGAGGACGTCACCCCGGAGAAGGCCCCCCAGGTGGACCCCGACACGGTCAAGGTCAGCGACGACGTCGGCCAGGAGGACGTCTCGAAGACCCAGAAGAGGGCCGACTCCGCCAAGTCGGACCTCAAGGCTGCCCAGAAGTCCTTCGACGAGGCACAAGAGGTTGCCCTCGACGCGACCGCCGGGGCCGAGGAGGCCGCGGATGAGGCCGCGGAGGCCTCCGACGAGTTCTCCGCCGCCAGGCCGCGTACGAGCAGGTCTATGTCGAGAGCGAGGCCAGCATCGAGGCGGCAACCGGACTCCTGGCCGGATCGGCGAAGGAGGAGATCGCGGCGGCCGAGCAGGTACAGGGGGCGGCCCTGGGCGACCTCGACGACGCACGGGTGCAGGCCGATGCCGCGTTGGACCAGTACAACGATGCAGCCGCGGACGCCGCGGCCGCGCACGACGACCTGGAGGCCGGGGCAGCCGACGTGACCGAAGTCGACGCCGCCCACCAGAAGGCCGAAGCCAAGGCCGAGGCCACCGAGGCGGCCTACGACGAAGCGGTGGCCAACTCGAGGGTCTCGCCGGTACCGGGCTACACGGTGACCACCGCACACGGTGTGTCGGGTCCGATGTGGAGCACCGGCCACCACACCGGGGTCGACTACGCCTCCCCGACTGGCGCCGAGGTGGTCGCGGCGGCCAGCGGGACAGTCGTGGAGGTCAGCTCCGGGGGTGCCTACGGCAACCGGATCGTCATCGATCACGGCGACGGCTACAGCTCGACGTACAACCACCTGTCGCAGGTCGACGTCAGCATGGGCGCGCAGGTCGCAGCTGGCGACCACGTGGGGGCTGTGGGGAGCACGGGCAACTCGTCCGGGCCGCACCTGCACTTCGAGGTGGCCACCGGTGGGGATGGCTGGAGCGGCGGCAGTTTCGTGGACCCGGAGATCTGGCTGGCGGGCGAGGTCAGCTGACCCGCACGCACGCACGCGCGAAGCACTGCGTGTGAGCACGCGCCTACAAGGCGTCGAGGAATCTGGCCATCCTTCCCGCACCGACGTGCTTCCAGCCCGCGAGTGGCGCTAGTTTCGCGACCACCAAACATGAAGGGGAGCTGTCATGGGACGCATTTGGGCATTGGCCGGGGGCATGATCCTCGGATTGTTGATCATTCTCCTGCTCGGACCACTGGGCGGTCTCGAGCTGCAGCTGACCTCGGCACTGTGTGTCGGCGCAGGCGCAGCCGCGGCGTACCTCGGAAGTCCCAGCCACATGCTCGCTCGTGGCCTCTGGTTGCTGGTGGGCGTGCTGTTGGGAGCGCTCGGCTTCGCCCTGGCCGCCATGATCTACCCGGATACGAAGATCGGGCTGTTCCTCGGCGGTGCCGTCCCGATCGCCCTGGTCGCCCTGGCCACGATGTGGACCCGGCGACAGGTCGATTTCCTCTGTGGTGTCCTGTCCTCCGGCGCGCTGGCCGGCGTCTACGCCACCCGGTTCGACTTCGACCCGCAGAGCCTGAACTACTCCCTGCCCATCGCGATCGGCCAGACCCTGTTGCCGCTCGGGCTCGGATTCCTGGCCGCGATCCTGATCCAGACCTTCTTGCCGACTGACGATGAGAAGGCCGCCGAGGTGGCAGCGGCACCGGACGCCGACGATTCCGTTGACGTGGATCCCGCGAATGCGACGGAGGTGACCCAATGAGCAACCACTCCCACATGGCCTGGACGCGCCCCGTCGCCGCCGTTGCTGTGCTCTCGATGGCGCTGCTCCCCAGCGCAGCGATGGCCAGCGGCGACTACCCCCTCGAACCTCGCGAGAGCGAGAACTCCGTCGCCCAGAGCGTGCAGATCCGTGTCAACGCGGACGGTACGCCGAACGCCGACGCCATCGACTTCCGCTGGTCCGTGACGCAGATCACCGCACAGGGCGAGCCGGACACGGAGGTCACGGTCGAGGTCCCCGAGGACGGAGCCCTGCTGCACAGCCTGAACAACTTCGGCACGATCCCGCAGGAGGACGGGAACGGCCTGTTCCCCATCGACCTGAACGACTCGGGCTTCGGCACCGCTCGCTCCGTGAGCCTGTTCCCCCAGGACGGCGCGATGCCGGTGGAGCTCAGCGCCGAGTTCACCCTCGACGGTGAACCGATCAGCGCGCAGGATCTCGTCGGCAAGGACGGACTCGTGACGGCGACCTACACGGTCACCAACCTGACCTCACAGGAGATGACGGTCCCGATCACGAGCGTCACAGGCGATGAGATCGAGAAGACCGTGACGGCTGACGTCCCGTTCGTCGTGCAGGCCGAGACCTTCCTGCCCCAGACCTTCGCCGGCCTGAACACCGGCTCCGGCCTGGCCGGAGCCGACGGTCGCGGGAACTGGCAGGTCGTGTGGATCGGGCTGCCGTTCGCCCCCCTCAGTGATGACGGGACCGCCCAGTTCGGCTGGTCGGCCAACGTCACCGATGCCGTCATCCCCAGCATGGTCATCCAGGCGCTGCCCATCTACATCCCCGAGGGCGCGGAGGAGGAGGAGACAGCAGAAGAGGCTGAGGAGGGCAAGGACGCGCTCTTCAATGCGGTCCCGCCGCCGGACGTCACTGGTGACGTAGCCTCGATCAAGGCCGGTGTCGCCGATGTCATCGGTGGGTTGGAGAAGCTCACCGAAGGTGGCGGGGAGGATCCGCTCAAGAAGCTCGAGGGGTCCGTGAACGACTTCTTCACCGAGTTCGGGACCAACCTCCAGACGACCGCTGCCCTGGTGGATCCGAACAACCCCGAGGGTGCGACAGCCCAGGTCAAGGAACTGCAGGAAGTGGTCACCGGGGCGCTCGCCAGAGTCACGGAGATTGAGGACTCCGGCGTCCTGGATGATATCGACCGAGCGGCGACGCTGCTCACGCCTGCGAACGCGCAGAGACTCGTGGACCTGAACGAGCCGGTCAACAATCTCCTCGAGAATGCCGAGTTGATCGGCGACCTGGCTGACGCCGCGGAGGACATCCAATTCATCGCCGACAACGCTGCCGCACTCATCACGGCCGTGAGGCTCGGCTGCCGCGGGAGCAACCCGAGCCTGCCGCCGGAGGTGTGCGACAACTCCGACGCGATCATTGCGGCCCTGGAGTCCCAGGAGCTGCAGGACATCGCCGCGATCCTCAACGATCCCCGGTTCCAGGAGGCGGCCAGGCTCATCAACAGCCCCGAGTTCGCCCAGGCTGCTGCAGCACTCGACCGGGCTGCCCCGATCCTGGTCCCGCTCGCCGATGCGCTCAAGCTGCTCAGCACCCAGTTGCCGGGCATCGTCACGACCCTGAAGCCCGTGCTCCGGGGCCTTGACTCCGTCCTGGTGTCGTTGGATGCATCGCTGGTCGATCTGTCTGCCGAACTGACCATCATCGGCCAGGGCCTGGCGGATACGAGTGTGGACCTGCCGTCGCTGGACGCGGTCCTGGAGGAGATCACCAACCAGATCCTCGCCTCTGAGGGCGGTCAGCAACTCACCGGAGGCCTCGACCAGGTCGGCGGCGGGATCGAGGGCGTGAAGACCTCCTTGGGTTCCTATGCAGCCGAGCTCACGGTAGCCCTGCAAGCTGCCAAGATCGAGGTCGATGCCGCCGTCGCCGACGGCAAGGAGGCGGTGGGCGCCGTCATCGACACGGCCGACAACCTCAAGGCGGAGGTCGCGGGCTTGGTCACTGCCGCCCACACGTCGCCGCTGCCCTACGGCGGCGATCCGACTGACGCCCCCGAGGGCACGAAGTTGGCTGGCGCCTATGAGTTCCGCGTGGACCCTGCCAACACCGAGGCCCCGGCCACGCTGCCCCGCATCCTGATCAGCATCCTGCTGCTCGTGGTCGCCGGCGTCGTGGGCAACCGGTTCATCGGCAGTCGCACGGTCGCCGCGGCAGGGGCGGCCGGGGCGGCGGGCGCCGAGTCGGCCGCGGCAGATTCCCAGGAGACAGCGGTGATCCCGGAAGCGGGCGCTGTCGGTGGTGCGGCTGCTGGTGACGCGGGCGGCGACGCCGAGGACAGCCCTGGTGGTGACCAACCAGGGTGAGGGAGAGCGCCCCCGAGCGGGGGTGAGTGAGCGTCGGAGGGCCGGAGCGCACCGCTGCGGCCCTCCGGCACGTTCCGGGGGAACCATGCGGGCCGTGACCGGGTCCATCCCAGTGCGCATTCGGCCGAGTGGCCCCCGAGCTGCCCGCACGGGGTCCGTGCAGGTTGGCGACCCTCTATCGGCAGCAACCCACACGTATCGCCAGGCGGAGAGGGTGCCCGGATTGCCCACCGCTCGGGCGAATCGGCTATGTTACTGACCGGTAGGATCCCCCGCGGAAACCCGCTGAGGGCGCACGAAAGAATGAGCCGGGCGGGACACCCCCGACCAGGAGGTTGGCGACATGGATTCGATGATGCTGATCCGGGCATCGGTTGGCGTGATCATCATCGCGGTGGCCGGGTTCCTGGCCATCAAACGCGCGTGGTTCCTCACCAAGCTGGTCCGCGCAGGGCAACCTGCCGTGGGTCGCACCGACCAGGTCGGGACTCGTGCCGAGGCCGAGGTCACCGAGGTCCTCGGGCAGAAGAAGCTGCTCAAGTGGACCGTCCCCGGTATCGCCCACGTGTTCGCGTTCTGGGGCTTCCTGGTCCTGACCATCACGGTTGTCGAAGCATTCGGTGAGCTCTTCGTCGCCGACTTCGCCTTCCCGATCATCGGCACCTGGCCCGTTGTTCGGTTCATGGAGGACCTGTTCGCGGTCCTGGTGCTCGTCGGCATCCTCATGTTCGCGATCATCCGGTGGCGCAACAACCCCACCAAGGGCGGCCGCGAGTCGCGCTTCTTCGGGTCGCACACGAGCGGTGCCTGGCTCGTGCTGTTCATGATCTTCTCGGTCGTCTGGACCCTGCTGCTGTACCGGGGCGCCAAGATCAACGCGCACGGCGGCGAGGGCATGGACGGCGCCTTCGCCTCCCAGACGGTGGCCGGGTGGCTCGAGCCGCTGGGCGAGACCGCCAATGAGTGGTTGGAGACGGTCGGGATCTGGCTGCACGTCGCGGTGATCCTGGGCTTCCTGCTGATCGTGCTGCACAGCAAGCACCTGCACATCTTCGCCGCCCCGCTGAACGTCTACTTCTCGCGGCGCCCCGACGGGCTCGGCCCGCTGCTGGAGATGTACTCCGGCGACGAGAAGATCGACTTCGAGGATCCGGCGGAGGACGCCACCTTCGGCCGTGGCCGCATCGAGGACTTCACGTGGAAGGGCCTGCTCGACATGGCGACCTGCACCGAGTGTGGTCGCTGCCAGAGCCAGTGCCCGGCGTGGAACACCGACAAGCCGCTGAGCCCGAAGCTCATGATGATGGACCTGCGCGACCACGCGTTCCTCAAGGCCCCTTACATCGAGGCCACCCAGAAGAAGCTCGACGGCAAGAACGTCGAGTTCGGCGAGGTGGACGCCGACGTGCTGGCGACGATGCCTGCCAGCGTGGCCGCCCAGGTGGAGCGGCCGCTGATCGGGGAGCGCGACTTCGACCCGCACCGCGACACCGACGGCTACGACGCGTCGGGCCATCGCTCGCAGGAGGGACCGGTCATCGATGTGGACGCGCTCTGGTCGTGCACCACGTGCGGCGCGTGCGTCAACCAGTGCCCAGTCGACATCGAGCACATCGATCATTTCGTCGACATGCGTCGTCACCAGGTGATGATCGCCAGCGAGTTCCCCAGCGAGCTCAACAGCCTGTTCAAGAACATCGAGAACAAGGGCAACCCGTGGGGCATGAACGCCTCGAAGCGCAACGACTGGATCAGCGAGGTCGACTTCGAGGTCCCCGTCTTCGGCATGGAGGGCGAGGACGAGATCCCCGCCGACGTCGAGTACCTGTTCTGGGTCGGCTGCGCCGGCGCCTACGAGGACCGCGCGAAGCAGACCACCAAGGATGTCGCCGAGCTGCTCAACGTGGCGGGCGTGAAGTACATGGTCATGGGTGAGGGCGAGACCTGCACCGGTGACCCTGCCCGCCGCGCCGGCAACGAGTTCCTCTTCCAGATGCAGGCCATGCAGAACGTCGAGGTGCTCAACGAGGTCAAGGCCAAGAAGATCGTCGTGACCTGCCCGCACTGCATGAACACCATCGCTCGGGAGTACCCGCAGCTGGGCGGCAACTACGAGGTCGTACACCACAGCCAGCTGCTCGCGACCCTGCTCAGCGACAAGCGACTCAAGCCGCTGACCCCCCTCGACGAGACGGTCACCTACCACGACCCGTGCTACCTGGGTCGGCACAACAAGGTCTACGTGCCGCCCCGCGAGCTGGTCGCGTCCGTGCCCGGAGTCCGGCTCGTTGAGATGGAGCGCACCGGCGACAAGTCCTTCTGCTGCGGCGCCGGCGGTGCCCAGATGTGGATGGAGGAGCGGCTCGGAACCCGGGTCAACCAGAACCGGGCCGACGAGGCACTCGGGACCGGCGCGGAGAAGATCGCCGTGGCCTGCCCGTTCTGCTCGGTCATGCTCCACGACGGCGTGACCGTGCGGACCCAGGAGTCCGGCGACGACGCCCCGCTGGCCGAGGTCGTCGACGTGGCCTCCCTGCTGCTGGACTCGGTCAAGGTACCGACGGCGGAGTAGCAGCTCGAGGTACGAGGGGTCCAGCCGAGAGGCCGGGCCCCTCACCCTTGTGCCGACCCCCTGCGGCCGGCCCTCCCAGCACATCGCCACAAACCCCGACCCCGGCACTATGCGGCCGAGTTGTTGCCGCCTGTGGCGTCTGCCGTGGAGCTCTCGTTGAGGCCGCGCAGCGACGGCAGCGTGGCGATGAGCAGCGACAGCCCCACCAGCAGCACGCCGATGATGGCGTAGACGAGCTGGACGCCCCACGCCTCGACAGCCACGCCGGCCAGCAGGAGGCCGATGGGCGGGGCGGCGTAGAACAGCGCCGTCTGCACGCCGTACACGCGGCCCTGCACGTGCGCGGGCACCCGGGTCTGCACCAGCGAGTTGAGCAGCGGATTCATCGGCCCCCAACCCAGGCCCAGCAGGAACCCGGCCACAACGAACACCGGCAGGGGTGGAAGGAATGCCATGGGAATGATCGCCACCGTCACCATGACCATGACGAGCACAACGATGTGGTGCTTGGACAGCCGCGCCGAGAGCCACCCGTAGGAGAACGACCCCACCATGCCGCCCGCTGCCAGCGACGTCAGCGTCAGGCCGTAGGCGGTCGGCTGCCCGGTCGACTCGAAGTACACCGGCATCAGCACCGATTCGGTCGGCATGTAGACCATCGCGAGCACGGCGATCGCCAGGGTGAGGACTCGCAGGGCCCGGTCGCTCCAGAGGATCCGGGCTCCCCGGGAGATGGAGGCCCAGAACGGCTCGTGCTCCTCACCGGCCTCGTGGCGGGACTCACCGATCGCCTCAGTGACGTGGATCCCGCCCACCGCAACGATCGCAAGCACAAACGCAGCCGCAGTCACCCAGAAGGTGGAGATCACGCCGATCGTGCTGATCCCGATGGCAGCCAGTGCGGGTCCGATCACCCAGCCTGCGGCGAAGACCCCCTCGTGGACACCGTTGATCCTGTCGACATAGAAACGTCCTGCATGGGCGACGTCCGGGATGAGCGACTTGCGCGCCGTGTAGCCAGCGGGGTCGAAGGTTGCGCCGAGCACGGCCAGCGCCACGATCGCGCCCAGCGTGAGCAGGCCGGCGTTGGCGGCCAGGGGGAACAGGGCAACGGAGAAGGCCGACATGGCATCCGAGGCAACCGACACGCGGCGTCGGCCGAAACGGTCCACGAGGGCACCGACGAAGGGGGACACCACGATGCCCGGTATCGCCGCAGCCGCCGCGACCACGCCGGCATCCGCGGCTGACCCCGTCTCCTGCAGCACCAGCCAGGGGATCAGGACGGCGACGGTGGAGTTCGCCACACCACCGAGCAGGTTGGCGACCTGGAGCAGGATCACCGGGGCTCGACGGGCGGTCACGACGTGCTCCTGGAGGTGGTGGGAGGGGATGCCACCCTACGCTCCCGGGCTGACCGGCCGGATCCGTCCGGGAACGCAGGGCGGCTCCGGACCCGGAAGCCAGGGTGACAGGCTTCGCGTGACGGGGCTAGCCTGACGAATGGGACATAGGAGGCCCCAATGGCACGAAACCCGGAGACAGCCGCGCACGGATCTGGTACCAGAACGAGGCGCCGCCGGCTGTGGATCGGGGCCCTGGCAGCGATCCCCCTCATCGGCCTGCTGGTTGCCGTCCCGCAGGCTGGTGCCGCCAACGAGGTCCATCTTGTCGCTGCAGGGGACTTCGGTGCCCGAACCGCCACCGAGTCAGTGCTGACCGAGATGGCCACCCGCGATCCAGACGCCGCCCTGGCGCTGGGCGACCTCGCATACCGGGATGTGAGCACCGAGAGTGCATGGTGCACGTACGTGAAGACCAAGGTCGGCGAGGCATTCCCCTTCGAACTGATCTCCGGCAACCACGAGAGCCTTGACGTCCGCGACGGCGACATCAACAACTACAGCGCCTGCCTTCCGAACCAGATACCCGGTGTTGTCGGCACCTATGGGCGCGAGTACTTCATGGACCTGCCGCAGGGCGATCCCCTGGTACGCGTCATCAACACATCACCCGGCCTGACCTTCGAAGACGGCCTGTGGGAGTACGCCGAGGGTGACGCGCACTACACGTGGCTCGACTCGGCAATCGACGGCGGCCGGGCCAAGGGCGCCCGATGGATCGTGGTGACCGCGCATATCCCGTGCCTGTCAGTCGGCCAGTACGACTGCCCGAGCAATACTGACTTCTACGACTTGCTGCTGTCGAAGAACGTGGACCTCGTCCTGCACGGCCACGAGCACGGCTACATGCGCACCCACCAGTTGCGGTCGGGGGTCTCCGGATGCGCCAGCCTGGCGGTCGGGTCGTTCGACGCAGACTGCGTCTCCGACTCCGACGACGCCTTCATCAACGGCCAGGGCACAGTCTTCGCCACGGTGGGTACCGGCGGGACACCCCTGCGGAACGTGGATGCAGCGGACCCTGAGGCGGACTACTTCGCGGCGTTCTCCGGGCTCAACGAGAACCCCACCTACGGGCTCCTGGACATCCGCGCCACCGACACGCGCCTCTCGGCGGAATTCGTGCCGACCTCTGGCGCAGCCACGGATGGCTTCTCCATCGACGTGGGCCCCCCGCCTGCCAACCAACCACCGGAGCCCAGTTTCACGACCGAGGTCGCGGAGTTGGACGTGACGGTTGACGGGTCCGCATCACGGGACCCGGACGGGACGATCACCAGCTACGAGTGGGACTTCGGCGATGGAGCGACGGACACGGGCGCTACCCCGGGCACCCACACATTCGACACGCCCGGGACGTACACGATCGAACTCACCGTGACGGACAACGAGGGCGAGGCTGCAACCGCCACCGAGGGCGTGACGGTAGCCAGCACGCCCCCGCCCAACGAGCCGCCCACGGCCCGCTTCACGACGTCAGTGACCCATCTTGAGGTGACGGTGGATGCCAGCGCATCCTCGGACGCCGACGGCGACATCGACAGCTTCGCCTGGGACTTCGGCGACGGCGCCAGCGCGACCGGAGCTACGCCGGAGGCGCACACCTACTCCGCCGCAGGCAACTACACGATCACACTTGAAGTGACCGACGATGGGGGGGCCGTTGACACTGCCACCGAAGGCGTGATGGTCGCTGACCCCCCTGCCGGTGACACCCTGGCGAGCGATGCCTTCGGCCGCTCTGTGGCAACTGGGTGGGGCTCCGCAGACACTGGTGGGGACTGGACCGGGAACGTCGAGACTGCGCTGTCGGTCGGCGGAGGCCTCGGTCAGCAGTCGAACGTGCGGGCCAGCACCCGGAGTGTCTATCTGCAGGACGTCTCCAGCACCTCCACGAACATGACAGTGTCAATGGGCCCGGACAAGGCGACAACAGGAGGCGGCCTCTACGCCAGTGTGGTCGGGCGCTCTGTGCCGGGAGCGGGGGCGTACCGAGCGAAGTTCGTCTTCCGCAACGACTCCAGAGTGGTGCTCGAACTCAACCGAGTCTCGGCATCGGGGGCTGAGACGGCGATCCGGTCGGCCGCGTACATCCCCGGCCTCACCTATTCACCCAGCACACCACTCAACACCCGCGTCGAGGTGACAGGCACGAGCCCGACCACCATCCGAGCCAAGGCGTGGGAACCCGGCGATCCGGAGCCCGCTGGCTGGGCCGCGGCCACGACCGATAGCACTCCGGGCCTTCAGGCTCCTGGTGCAATCGGAGTCAACACCTACCTATCGAGCAGCGCGACGAACTCCCCGATCGTGCTACTGGTCGACGACCTGAGGGCCGTCCCGGTGCCGTGAGGCTCCGATCAGAGCGCTGACCTGCGGCGTTGTCCAACGCGCTGCGCGCCGTGGTGAGGCACTCGAGGATCGGACTTCCGGTCCTCGGAGGCTGCATCGCCGGACTCGGCTTCTGATCCCGAAGTCTCTCCCGCAGCATGAGCCCGGGGATCAGGACGGCCACCGGGGTGTTGGCCACGCCGCATAGCAGGCTTCCGGGCCGAGCCTCGCCTCGCAGGCCGGCCCCCGGCTGGCCGGCAGCCGCAGTGACAGTGGTCCCATAGTGGGTCTAACGTGGCATTCAGTAGCAGGAGGAACGGATGGCGCCCAAGCCGCACACCCTCGCGGACCGTGCAGTCCCAAGAACGATGCGCCGTCGGCTGTCGATCACAGCACTGATCACGATCCCACTCATCGGGCTGCTGGTCGCCGTCCCCCCGGCCGCTGCAGCCGACGAGGTCCACCTGGTCGCCGCCGGGGACTTCGGGGCCCGAACCGCAACCGACACTGTGCTGACCGAGATGGCAACTCGAGATCCGGATGCTGCCCTCGCGCTCGGCGACCTCGCGTACCGGGATCTCAGTCCCGAGAGCGCGTGGTGCTCCTACGTCACGAACAAGGTGGGAGAGGGATTCCCCTTCGAGCTGGTGGCCGGCAACCACGAGAGCCTCGACGTCCGTGACGGGGACATCAACAACTACAGCGAATGCCTACCCAACCAGATACCCGGCATCGTCGGCACCTACGGGACCGAGTACTACATGGACCTGCCGACAGGGGACCCACTGGTGCGCGTGATCAATACCTCACCCGGTCTCACCTTCGAGGACGGCCGATGGGACTACGCCGAGGGCGACGAGCACTACACGTGGCTCGAAGCGGCCATCGACGACGGTCGCGCGAACGGGGCCCGGTGGACAGTGGTGACCGCACACATTCCCTGCCTGTCTGTCGGCCGGTACAACTGCCCGACGAACACCGACTTCTACGACCTGCTCCTGTCGAAGAAGGTCGACCTCGTCCTGCACGGCCACGAGCACGGCTACATGCGTACCCACCAGCTGCATTCGGGCGTCTCAGGATGCACCACCCTGAGAGTTGGGACCTTCGAGGCGGACTGCGTCTCCGACACCGACGACTCCTTCATCTACGGAGCGGGCACGGTCTTCGCCACGGTGGGCACCGGCGGGACTCCCCTGCGCGACGTGCACGCGTCGGATTCCGAGGCGGGCTACTTCGCAGCGTTCTCCGGGCTCAACGAGAACCCCACGTACGGGCTCCTGGACATCCGCGCCACCGACACGCGCCTGGCTGCCGAGTTCGTCCCGACGACCGGGACGGCCACAGATGCCTTCTCCATCGACCTCGGCCCACCGCCTGCCAACCGCCCCCCGCAGGCCAGCTTCACGGCGGATGTATCTGAGTTGGCTGTGACGGTGGACGGGACAGGGTCAACGGACCCAGACGGCACCGTCGCCAACTGGGCATGGAACTTCGGCGACGGCACCACGTCGACCGACGCCGCCACCACCTCGCACACCTACGCTGCCGCAGGCACCTACACAGTGTCGCTGGTCGTCACCGACAACGACGGCAAGGACTCCGACGCCGCCACCAGACAGGTCACCGTCGCCACGACGCCGGTGAACCAGGCCCCAACGGCTGCGTTCACGGCGACCCCCACCGAGTTGACGGTAGCCGTCGACGGGTCGGGATCCGCAGACAGTGATGGCACCATCGCCAACTGGGCATGGAACTTCGGCGACGGCACCACGTCGACTGATGCCGCCACCACCTCGCACACCTACGCTGCCGCAGGCACCTACACGGTGTCGCTGGTCGTCACCGACAACGACGGCAAGGACTCCGACGCCGCCACCAGACAGGTCACCGTCGCCACGACGCCGGTGAACCAGGCCCCAACGGCTGCGTTCACGGCGACCCCGACCGACTTGTCGGTAGCCGTCGACGGGTCGGGATCCGCAGACAGTGATGGCACCATCGCCAACTGGGCATGGGACTTCGGCGACGGCACCACGTCGACTGATGCCGCCACCACCTCGCACACCTACGCTGCCGCAGGCACCTACACGGTGTCGCTGGTCGTCACCGACAACGACGGCAAGGACTCCGACGCCGCCACCAAACAGGTCACCGTCGCCACGACGCCGGTGGTTGAGCCGCCGGTGGTTGAGCCGCCCGTGGTTCAGCCGCCCGTGGTTGTGCCGCCAGTGGTTGTGCCGCCTGTGGATTCCGATGGGGACGGTGTGGTCGACGCCGCGGACTCATGCCCGGCCGTGGCTGGCCCGGCCAGCAATGCTGGGTGCCCGACCCCGGCGCCCGCAGCCCAGGTGAAGGTCAAGTCGGTCAAGAAGAAGTCGAAGCTGTACGTCAATGTGAACCCGAACAAGGGCAAGAGGTACTGGAAGTTCAAGGTCCAGAAGCAGCGGGCCAACGGGTCGTGGAAGTCGTTGAAGACGTACCGCACGAAGGGCAAGAAGGAGATCCGGACGATCAATCTGAAGAAGGGCACCTACCGGGTGAAGGTGAAGCCGAAGTTCGGCTACCAGGGCGTGACGTCGAGGTCGGTGTACCTGAAGAGGTAGTTGGGCACGCCACCGCAGACTTGCCGAGTGTTCCCCGTCTGCCTGCCTCGATGGCAGGTGCAGGCCGCGCATGGTCTGCGGTGGCTCCCCTCGAGCTCTGACGTCAGCGGGTCGGCTGGCCGGTGGGCTCCCGGTGCATCTACTTGAAGGTCATCAGGACCGGCGCGAACTCGAGGCAGACCGGATCGACAGCGGCGTGGACCACCACCGGATGCCCGGCGAGCACGAGGCCAGGGCTGTCGTGCGCGTTGGCTCGAATCCATCGGATCAGGCGCGCGCGGCTGACTCGATCTCTGGGGATGCATGCCGAACGCGCCGTCTCCCGGGGGCGGCCAGCGTGTAGGCCATCGGCGGACAACCGGTCGGCGAGCCCGGCCAGGAAGACCTGGAATCAGCTGATTGCTCGAAGTGCCGGTGGGTGCCGCCGCGGTCCGGACCCTCGATCTGGTGCCTGCGCCAGCTGGGAATCAGCAGGACGCGGTGCCCCTCCCCGTTCTGCACTGCGACCCCCGGCAGGGGTTGGCCAGACCGCGTCCGGGCCCAGTCGGTACAGCTGCAGGCTCCCCGTGGACGAGGTGAAGACCAGTTCCCAACCATCGGCGGGGAACGGACCGAAGACCTCCTCCACCGCGTTCATGGCCCGTTGGCAGTGCCAGCAGGCGCGTCCGCTCACGCCGTAGACCACGACGTAGTCGCCGGGCTCAGGGTCCCGGCCACCGGACGCGGGAGGGCGGGTCAGCAACCTGTTGAGGGAACGGATGTCTCCGGCCTCCCACTGGGTATCACCGAACGGCCCGGATTGGTACGCTGGGAGAAGCCGCTGGGTGCCCCAGTCGGTCCACACCATGTCATCGCCCAGCCCCCCGCGCGCCGTGAGATCAGTCCGAAGCTCGTTCAGGGCATCCCCGCCGTTGGGGGCGAACCCGGAGTAGGTCGTGGCGAAGCGCACCGTCGGGACCAGGAAGGCCAACCCCAGCAGGGCGCCACCAGTGACGGCCGCGATCCGCAGGCCCCCTCGCGAGCGGTACACGGCGATCATCACGGTGCCCACCGCTGCGAGCATCAGCGGGACCATGAAGGACAACCAGTACCGGGCAACGTCGAGGCGCACTGAGGGATGCTCCGGGTCAAGCGGCCCGCCCTGCAGCCAGAGCAGGCCAACGGTCAGCATCCCCCAGGCCCAGATGCGCCCCAACTGGGCTCGGAACACCCCGCCGCCGATCATCCCCACGGCCAAGCAGGCGAGGAGCGCCGGGCCGGCGCTGAGCCGGAAGATCGACCGCGGCAGGACGGTCGCGTACCACCACCACGACTGCCCCAGGTAGCCGGCGTCGGAGCTCACCTCGGACTCGGAGATGTCGGCACCGGTGATGATCCGGAACTTCAGCAGCGGATCGTCGTAGATGGCTGCGCTCAGCGCCATGTCGAGCGCCAGCCACGCGAGGGCGAGCGGTGCGAACCACGCCAACGTTGCCCATGGCCTGCCGATCCGCCACAGGGTCCAGCCGATCACCGGCCAGGCGAAGACCGCAGTCTCGCGAACCTCGAAGCTCCAGCCGGTGACGAACCCGCAGGCCAGCAGGAGGACGGGCACGCGCCATCCCCAGGTCCGTCCCTCCTCCTTTCGAGCAGCAGCCGCGTCCTGGGCCAGCGCGGCCAGAAGGATGGCCAGTCCGATGAGCATGGTCGCGGTGAGGTCGGTGTAGCCACGAGTGAGGTTCACGAACACGATCGGCGTGGTGATCCCGACGGCCGCCCCAAGGACGCCCGTGGTGCGCGACACGAATCGCGTGCCCAGCAGGTACAGGACGGCGGCGAGCATCCCCGTGCTCAGCAGCGGTACGACGTAGTAGGTGGCGGTGGCATCGCCCCACAGGCTGGCGAACGGGATGATCGGCAGCAGGAATCCCCAGCGGGACAGCCCCGCCGGCCGCCAGGCCCCGTTCGGGAAGTCCAGCGCCCCCTGGACGTAGTGCCACGGGTCGGTGGGTACCAGGGCGGAGCGGTAGGTGAACGTCACGGCCATCGCGACGAGGGCGACCACTGCCGCCCAGACCAGATCCCGGCTGCCGATCCGGCGTCCGAGCTGCACATCCGGACGCCCGAGCTGAACATCCGTCACAGCCGGACCTCCACCCAGTCCCAGTACCGCGCCAGGCCGCGGCTCACGGGCCCGGGAACCCCGGGGCCGAGGCCGGTCGGCGGGTCGAGGGGGCCACGGTAGAGGTGCGCGAGTTCCCGGTCAGGAACGGATCGGGCGGCCTGGACCGCCTGCCGCCGCTCGGCCAGCACCCGTCGATGCGCCACGAGCCACCGCCAGCCGGCCACCTTCTCGCCGGCCCAGCCGTCGCGCAGCGCAGCCACCAGGACGCCGGCCTCGACCGCCAGCGTCGGGGCGAGCAGGAGCCGCTGCGTGCGCCGCTCGGGCAGCAGCAGCAGGTTCATGAGGCGGTTGCGCTCCAACAGGTAACGTTTCTGGGCGTTGCGGCCGAACTCGTAGTGGTGGCCGATCACTGCAGCAGGCTCGTGCACAACCCGATACCCGGCCTGCCAGGCACGCAGCGAGAGGTACACGTCCTCGCAGTAGGCGAAGTAGTCCTCGTCGAAGCCACCGAGCTCCTGCCACACCTCCCGCCGGACGGCGAAGGCGACCCCGGAGATCGAGGCGACCTCGGTGGTCTCGGCATGCTCGACCGCCGGCTCCCCCAAGCTGCCCACCCACGAGAACATCAGGTAGTGGACCGGGTTCCCGGCGGAGTTCAGCAGGTCCGGCTGGTCAGCCAGGCGGATGCTGCCGGAAACGAGACCGATCCCCGGCTCGGAGGCGGTGCGGCACAACGTCTCGATCGCACCGGGCCGCACGACCGCATCCGAGTTGAGGAACACGAGGATGTCGCCGCGGGCGTGTTCAGCCGCGTAGTTGCACCCCCCCGCGAACCCGAGGTTCGTGCCCGGCTCCAGGACGGCCACTCCTGCCAGACCCCTGACCTGCGCAATCGGCCCCGGCGCCGCGTCGTTGTCGATGACGATCACCTCGAAGGCCTCGGGGCCCGCGGCTCGCACGCACTCGCCGAGCGTGGGTTCTGGGCCATGGGCCAGAACAATCACCGAGGCCCGCACGCGAACACGATAGCGGCCTGCAGGAGCAGCGCGAGCCGGAAGGTACAATTCTCCCGATTGCTGGACTCACGGGTGAGGTGGTGGGGTGGGCAGTGCACGACCTGGTCACCCACCGGGCTCCCGCCGGGGCGGTCGCCTCGAGCACCCACGAGGCGCGGCCCGTGCCACAGGAGGCAACCCTGCCGATCGCCCTGCGGTCCACGCCTCTCCAGGCCTGCGCCGTGACCTCGATGCCTACTTCGACTGATCGGGCCCTGAACCGCCTCGGCAAGCACGATCGGCAATCGCTGCTGGAGGTGCTGCAATGCGCATTGCCCTGATTGGCACTCGCGGTGTCCCAGCGCGCTACGGCGGGTTCGAGACCGCCGCCGAGGAGATCGGCCGCCGGTTGGTGGCGCGCGGCCATGAGGTGGTCGTCTACTGCCGCAACCCCGGTCAGCAGCTGACGGAGTACGAGGGCATGACGCTTGTGAACCTCCCGGCCGTCCGCCGCCGGGCCGTCGAGACGCTGAGCCACACAGCCATTTCCGTCGGCCACACGATCGTCCGGGGCCAGCCAGACGTGGCCTTCATGTTCAACGCCGCCAACGCGCCCTTCCTCCCGGCCCTGCGGGCAGCGCGTATCCCGGTGGCCGTTCATGTGGACGGGCTGGAGTGGAAGCGCGGCAAGTGGGGGCCGAGGGCCTCTGCCTACTACCGCTGGGCGGAGGCGCGCAGCGCCCGGTGGGGTGACGCCGTCATCGCCGACGCACAAGGGATCGCCGATCACATGAGCGACGCCCACGGCGTGACCTCACATGTCATCGCCTACGGCGCGCCGATCGTCGGTCCGGACGACCATCGCCTCGCCGAGATTGGGGCCGTCAGCAGGGGCTACCACCTCGTCGTGGCAAGGCTCGAGCCGGAGAACCACGTCCACATGATCGTGTCCGGGTACGCACAGTCAGGGTGCGCCTGGCCACTCATGATCGTTGGCGACGCACCGTACGCCGACGACTACCGAGCAACGGTTCATGCACGCGCTGAGGGGGATCCGAGGATTCAGTTCCTGGGCAGCGTGTGGGATCCGGACCTGCTTGACACCCTGTACGCACACAGCCTCACGTATCTTCACGGCCACAGCGTGGGCGGCACGAACCCGTCGCTGCTGCGTGCGCTGGGTGCTGGGGCTCCAGTCACTGCCTACGACGTGAGCTTCAATCGGGAGGTGGCCGCAGACGCCGGCGCCTACTTCTCCGACGAGGCGGAGATCTCAGCTCTCTGCGAGGACGCCGAGAGAGACCCGGCGGCCGCCATCGCCAGGGGACGGGCCGGGCAGGCCGACGTGGCTGACCGCTACCGCTGGGCGGAGGTCACCGACGGCTACGAAGCCCTGGCCGTCGAGTTGCTCAATAGGCGCCGTGCCCGCTGAGGACGGCCTTGGTCGTCTTGGCGAGGATCACGAAGTCCAGCGTCAACGACCACGTCTCCACATAGTGCAGATCCAGGCGCATCCGATCATCCCAAGACACCTCCTTGCGGCCGGCGATCTGCCACAAACCCGTCAGGCCGGGCTTCGTCAGGTGTCGCCGGTGCTCCGCATCGCCGATCAGATCCAACTCATCGGGGAGCATCGGTCGCGGGCCGACGAGGGACATCGAGCCGGCGACGACATTCAGGAGTTGGGGCAGCTCGTCGAGGCTCCAGCGACGTAGGACATGGCCAACCCGGGTGACCCTGGGATCGTCGCGATAACGCTCCGCAATCGACTGGTCCGGTGTACCGATCAGCTCCGGTCGCAGGGCCTCGGCCCCTCGGTACATCGAGCGGAACTTGAGGCATCCGAAGATGGAGCCGGAGCGCCCAACCCGCTGGCCGATGTAGAGGACGGCGCCGGGAGTGTCCCATCGGATCGCAACGCCTATGAGCACCAGGAGCGGCGAGAGGACGACAAGCGCGGGGATAGCGATCAGAAGGTCGACGCACCGCTTCAGGGCACGTTTGGGGCCCGTGAGGCTCGGCTCGTCCAGATGTAGCAGCGGAAAGCCCGCGGCAGGGCGTGCCGCCACACGTGGACCCGCGAAATCGGACAAAGCGGGCGCCACCAGGAGGTCTATCCGCGGGCCCTCCAGGCGCCACGCAAGGCGCCTGAGCAGCTCCGGGTCGACAGCCGGCGACTCCGCAACTGCGACAGCCTGCACCTCGTTGCGGTCGATGCGCTCCATGACGTCGTCAAGCCACTCACCCAGAGCCTCGTGATTGTCGTGGGTGGTCGGTGGCCGGACAGACCCGACAACCTTGAACCCTGCGACCGGGTCGGCACCAAAGGCATCGGCCAGTTCCGCCCCCCGAGCCGGGTCCCCCACGATGAGGGTGGACTGCTGGTAGCGGCCGGACAGCCGTTGCCGGCCAAGCCAGATGCGCATGAGCCAGCGCCCCATGAGCAGCAGCAACGACCCCATGATCATGGCCGGCAAGACAAGGGCAAGCGGCGGGTCGATTGCCACGAGGTACGACGCAACCCCCACCGCGGCGAGCACCGCGAACGAGGCCATCAACACTCGCTTGAACTCCTCGGAACCGATCCCGAGGTAGCGGGTCTCATACCCGCCCCGGACCAGGATCATCACGATCCACCCCAGGATCAGGGCCAAGCCCGTGAGGACCGTGTCCCGGGTCAGTGGCAGGGAACCCCTGGCCCCCTGAACGCCGATACAGCCGACCAGCGCGAGCACGAGCATCAGGGAATCCACAGCTCCAGCGCGGACAGCCACGGAGACGAGAGGGTCGACTGTTCCGGTCGTGGGACGTGCGCCGGACCGATCTGCAGGGGCCGGGAGCACCGGGGTCGACGAATGCCGGGATGGGGCTGAGTCCGGCCCCATGCCCCCTATCGAGGTCCTAGCCACGCGTACCCCCAGCCTGTCTCCGTCGATGCCACCCTAGACACGACCGACCTCAGGGCCAAACCCATTCGAACCTAGATTATCCTCACACCTTCACGTCAAAGGGGCCACAATGAACGTACTGCGCCGGCCGGTCACTGGACTCATGCTCCTGGGGGTGGGGTTCATGTCGCTTGTTGGATGCTCCGGGACCTCGCCTGACGACGCGGCCTCCTCCAGCCCGGCGCCCCGATCCTCCATCACCTCCTCACCTGGGACCGGCCCTGCACAGGAGTCCGAGACCCCACAACCCGCGTCGACCGGAGCCGAAGTGGTTCCGATCGACCGAGCGCTCTTCGGAACCCACGTGAAGAGCCTGGCCTCCGGGACCGAACCAGTGCCGCCAAGCGCCGGCTCGGTCAGGCTCTGGGACTCTGGCGTGGCATGGCGTCAATTGGAGCCCGCCCGAGGCCAGTTCGACTGGGCGGCCATGGACAGCGCAGTCGCCCAGGCGGAGGAGGCCGGCGCCGAGGAGATCGTGTGGGTCCACGGCAGCACGCCCCAGTGGGCGGCCAAGGATCCGTCGGTCTCCGGCCTCTACGGCCCGGGAACCAGCTCACCCCCCGTCACCAAGGACTATCTCAAGACCCTTCGTGCCATCGCCACCCGATACCGCGGGCGGATCACCGCGTATCAGGTGTGGAACGAGGCGAACATCAGCATCTTCTACCAGGGCTCGCCCGCGGCCATGGCCACGCTGACCCGACGGGCCAAGGCGGTTCTTGACAAGGCGGACCCCGATGCCGTGCTGGTCGGAGCAAGCACGACAGTACGTAGCTACGGCCCGGTCAAGCCCTGGTACGGCCGCTACGTCGAGGCCCTCGCAGAGCAGGACTGGCCAGTGGACGTCATGGCCGTGCATCTCTATCCCCCCGCCGAGGAGGGCGTGGAGGAGCGAGCTGCCTACATCCGGATGATCCGGCCGTGGCTGGCCGAGCGAGGCTGGACGGGCCCGTTGTGGGACACCGAGGTCAACTTCGGGGAGCGACGCGACTTCGCGGACGTCGAGGTGATCGTGCCGCAGCGCCGCGCAGCTGCCTGGGTGGCCCGGACATACATCGACAGCATCGAGTTGGGGATCGAGCGTGTCCACTGGTACTCATGGAACGACCACATCCTCGGGATCGACCAGGTCGACGCCACCACCGGCGCGATCCTGCCGGCCGGTCAGGCGTATCTCACCGTGCAGGAGTGGCTCAGCGGGGCGCTTTGGCGCGGATGCTCCGGCGAACTCGTCGAACCAACTGGCAAGCGCCGAGCCCTGACCCGGTGTGAGGTCTCCCTGGCGGACGGGCGTGAGGGGCTGATCGTCTTCACCCACGGCGGTTCGACCTCGCTACCGGTGCCCTCGGGGGCGGTTGAGATCTGCCGACTTGACGGGACGTGCGACGACCCGCCGACCGGGTCGATAGACGTGGGTATCTCGCCCATGCTGATCCGCATTCAGGGCGACGCCTAGGTGCTGATAACTCTGGGCTAAGGCCGCCACGGCCCGGTCAGCCCGAGCCCTCCGGTATTGACGGAGCGTGGTGAGACGGGCACGCTGGTGCCATCCAATTCCACACGTGGGGGGGACTCACATGGCACGATCCAGATGGTCGACCGCAGTTGTCGCAGTGGTTGCTGGGGGGCTCATCGCCACGACGGCACCCGGGCAGGCCAGCGCCGCACGCAAGGTCCCGGCGCCACTCTTCGGCCAGCACGTCGCACAGCTGTCCGCAGGTGCACCGAAGACCCTCGAGCGGGTCGGCGCGATCCGCATCTGGGATTCCGGTGTGTCGTGGCGGCATGTCCAGCCCGACAAGCGAGGAGCGTTCAAGTGGGATCGGCTCGACGCCGTGGTCAACAATGCGGTCAAGCTGCGGGCCAGCGAAGTCATGTACACGCTGGGGTCCACCCCGAAATGGGCGGCCTCGGACCAGAACTCGAAGTACGCCCTGTACGCACCGGGATCAAACACCCACCCCGCGAAGAATGAGTACTACACCGACTACCTGAAGGCGGTGGCCCAGCGGTACGGCAACAAGATCACTTCGTTCCAGGTCTGGAACGAGGCCAACCTGAGGGACTTCTACCTCGGGACCCCCAAGCAGATGGCCCAACTGACCAAGGACGCCAAGAAGGCCCTGCGTTCCGTCGGCTCCAAGGCCAAGTTGGTGGCAGCCAGCACGACCGTGCGGTCCGGCGGGCCAGTCGGCAAGTTCGGCAAGGCCTACGGCAAGGCGATGAAGAAGAAGAAGGCATGGAAGTACGTCGATGCCGTCTCCGCGCACTTCTACCCGCCCGCCACGTCGGGCCCCGGTACTCGGGTGTCGTACATGAAGAAGGTCAAGAAGTACTACAAGAAGTACGGCGCGAAGAAGAAGCCGATCTGGGACACCGAGATGAACTTCGGTGACCGGCGTCCGTACATGAAGGTCAAGCGTGTGTACACGGGCGACAAGGCTGCGGGGTACGTTGCGCGGACGTTCATCGACTCCATGCGGTACGGGATCAGCCGCGTGTTCTGGTACGGCTGGGACAACCACGTGCTCGGGACGGACATGACCGATCCCGGCACCTCGTCGACCTTGACCTCGGGGGGCAGGGCATTCCTGGAGATCCAGGACTGGATGGTCGGCAAGAAGTGGTACGGGTGCAAGACGAAGAAGAAGATCACGACCTGCACCCTGAAGCCGAAGGGCGGCTCGAAGGACACGATCAGGTTCACCACTGGGAAGTCCAAGAAGCTCAAGGTGCCCGCCACAACAACGCTGCACAAGCTCGACGGCACCAGCACCCCGGTCAAGAAGGGCCAGCGGATCAGGATCACGAAGGTCCCCGTGATGCTCGGCTGACCACTCAGCGCGCAGGAGGCGGGCCCCCGATCCAACCGGACGGGGGCCCGCCTTCTGTCTGCGAGCTGACCGAACCCTCGGCTACTTCGGGTTGCGCGCGTACTGGGAGGCCATCGGCCCGGACTGGCCCACGTACTTCGAGTTGAGGTCGGCGTGACCGTAGGGACGCTCGGCAGCGGCGTCGAGTGCGTGGAAACTCAACTGCCCGATCCGCATGCCCGGCCAGAGCTTGATGGGAAGTGTGGCCACGTTGCTCAGCTCGAGCGTGATCTGCCCGCGCGGCCACCCCGGATCGACGAACCCGGCGGTGGCATGGATGAGCAGGCCCAGCCGGCCGAGGCTGCTCTTGCCCTCCACACGCGCGACCAGGTCATCGGGAAGGCCGATCGCCTCGATCGTCGTCCCGAGCACGAACTCGCCCGGATGCAGGATGAACGCGGTCCCCTCGGGCACCTGCACGCGCTCATTGAGGTCGGCCGGCTTGTCGTAGGGGTCGATGACCTCGGTGATGTGGTTGCGGAACACGAGGAACTCGGGGCCCAGTCGGACATCAACGCTGGCTGGCTGGATCTGGACGTCCTCGATAGGGTCGATGATGAGGCGGCCGTCTTCGATCAGGCGGCGGATGGTGCCGTCGGACAGGATCATGCCCGGATCGTATCGGCGGGTGCGCCACAGGCTCCGGGTTGCCGGGCCGTGAGCCGTCCCCGGTTTGGGGTGGCCATGACTGCTGGGGCATAATCATCGGGTCGAGATCCTGCGGATCCCGTCGCCGCGGGTGTAGTTCAATGGTAGAACATCAGCTTCCCAAGCTGACAGTGCGAGTTCGATTCTCGTCACCCGCTCCAATGCAGAAGGCCCCCCGCTCTTTGGGGGGCCTTCTGCATTGGACTCAGGGAGGGAGCCGAGAATCGGGAGGAGCGGCCCCCCGTTGGCCGCGACGGACCTCGTCACCCGCTCCACACAAAGCGTACGTCGGTCAGGTGAGGTTCTGCGGACAAAGTGGACATCGTCCATGTGGGTCCCTGTGGCCTGCTGGAAGGATGTCGTCATGTCAGGCATTCGTCGCAGGTTCACTGCGACGACGATGGTGTCACCGTCAGCCTGAACACCGTCGCCGCCCGGATGCGGGCTTGGGCGTGGAGGGAATCAGCCCGCGCCCGTTCAAGGTCGTCACCACCGTGTCCGGGCGCGACGGGGCGACCTGGTGGACCGGCACTTCGACCAGGGCCACCTGGATGCCGTATGGACCTCCGACCTGACCTACATGACCACCGGAGAGGTTCCCGCGTTCCTGTATGCGATCCGCGACGAGCACTCCGGGCGGGTCCTGGGCCACGCCAGACCACGCTACAGACTGGGTGTAGCGGGACAGCCTTCTGCGGGGAAGGGAACGTCGCCCACAGAGAAGCGGCAGTCCCGTTTCTACGTACCGCCCGCCAGATGAGGGGCCGGGGCCATAGAACGCCTTCGGTGACGCGGTTCTTCAAACTCTAGAGCGGTGCTCCGCCTCTCAGCGACCTTCTCGAGGCACCATGAGACTGTCCTCCCTACCCTCATGAATCGAGACTGGGATGCAGTCTGTTGGTGTCGGGCGGGGGTTCTTGTGTCCCGCTCGTGGGCAACTCTCCCCCTATGAACCGATCCCGGGCTTCATAGCGATGAAGATGTCGTGCTCCACCAACCAATCAAGACCGCAGCGGTCAGCCCACTCCACAAGCCAGCTTCGAGTCGGGTAGGAGGCGTATTCGGGATCTCTTGGATCGAAGCACCGAACGTCGTCCACCAAGATGGTGATCCGATTGAAGCGATGGAGCCGTCGTTGCACGGCTTGCAGCTCCCGAACAATAGGCGTGCCTGCCGGACCTCGATAGGTAGGTCCGGCGGAGTAGTGTCCGTCCAGCCACAACGAAAGTGGACCTTCGACCGAATCAAGTATGCCGTCAATGTGGTCCTCGGAAAGTCCCTCGACGATCGTCACGTTGTCAGACGTCCGGAACTTGCTTCGCGCACTTGCGGCCAGACGAGGTTCAGGCTCAATCGAGAACACGTGCTTGGCCGAGCGGGCAAGAAACTCTGTCGTCTCCCCGAAGAACGTGCCGGTCTCAATCCAGGTGTCGGACGCTCGCCCATACCGGTGGAGCACGGCCCACTTCACGGTGGTTGGGGCTGGCATCGAGTATCCCCGGTCGCGCCAGCGCCGCAGTTGCGCCCCGGGTAGGACGCGCCAATTCACCTTCCGCGCCAGTGGCTGAACACGCTGAGGAACCAAGGCCCGAAGATTCACGCCGCATCCCCCCATTGATTGAGATCCCTACGCACGATAACGCATCGGAGATTTCGCCAAGTCGCAGTCGGGGGCCAGATCCTAGCCGCCGACGTCGGAGTGGGGGTCGTCTGGGCGTGGGCAGCGTGTTGGGCCACTGCAGAAGGCCTCCCGTGTTTGGCAGGCACCCGTGGCCGCGCATCCGGTTCCGCCAAAGCCTCCGCACAGACCCCGCCCCTGCTGGGTAGGGTCTGATGGCAGAGCCTGGAGCGGGAACGAGTCCGACTGACGGAGGCGCGATGAGCACCGAGGAGGCGCCCCCGGGTACCGGTTCCGGTTCGCATCAGGTCCGGCCACTGGACGATCCGGCCTGGTTCGGTGCGGCGATGGGCACCGGCGCCGTCGCGGCCGTCGCCGCCATGAACCCGGGGCGGCTTGCGGCCCTCGAGGGGATCTCGCAGGCTCTCGGGATCGCGCTGCTGGCCCTGACCATCGCGATCTTCGTGGCCCTTGCAGTGCGCGACTTCGCGTTCCGCGGCATGGGGCGGACCCTGACCTCCCGGTTGCGCTCACCGATCACGGGGGCCGCCTACGCCAGTATCCCGGGCACGCTCAACGTCATGGCCGTCGCAAGCGTCCAGCTCTGGCCCTCGCTCACCGTATCCACTGCCGGGTGGTGGGTCATCGCGATCCTGGCGGGCACCGGCACTGCCCTTGGCCTGTGGCTGACCGTGGAGTTCTTCGTGAGCGCCTTCGAGCACCCTGGCGTCGACGCGCGCGACATCTCCGGCGTCTGGTTCATCCCGGAGACGGTGGTGATCCTCGGCGCCCTGCTCTTCTCCGAGCTCGCACGGACCGGCCCGGCCGCGGCGGCGCACGGACTGACCGTCCTGGCGTTCGCGCTGCTCGGTGCGGGCGGCCTGCTCTTCGCGTTCACCGCGACGATGTTCATCAACCGGCTGGTCCTGCACGCCCACGACCCGCACCGGGCGGTACCCGCTGTCTGGATCATGATCAGCCCACTGGCGGTCACGTCCCTGGCCCTGCAGTCAGTGGCCCGCGACGCCACCCTGGTCGGCGGACGCTGGACCGGGGCAGTCCTGGAGATGTCTGCGGTCCTGGCAGCGATGCTGTGGGGATTCGCGCTGTGGTGGATGGCAGCGGCCTCAGTGATCACCCGCCACTCCGGTCGAGCTGCCCTGACCGGCACCGCCGCCGACTGGGCGTTTGTGTTCCCCACCGCGGCCATGGTGATCGCGACCCTGTCGCTGGGCCGGTTCTGGAACTCGGTCGTGGTCGAGATCCTCGGGTCAGCGTTCAGCGTCGGCCTCCTCGTGATCTGGGCCGTAGTGGCGACTCTCTCGGCCCGCGTACTGCGGCGCGGAAGGACTTCGGCCGCTCCAGCCACCGGCCCCTGACCGGCTGGGGGCGCCCGGGATGCCCGCCGCGGCATCGGAGCAGCGGATTTGCTGGGAGACTGGCCCCATGAGTCATCCACATCCCGAACTCGGGACCCCGCCCGCTCTGCCCAAGGGCGGCCTGCGCATCGTCGCCCTCGGCGGCCTCGGCGAGATCGGCCGCAACATGACCGTGTTCGAGATCGACGGCCGTCTGCTGGTCGTCGACTGCGGGGTCCTGTTCCCCGAGGAGACGCAGCCGGGGGTCGACGTCATCCTCCCGGACTTCACGATCCTTCGCGACCGCCTCGACGACATCGAGGCCATCGTCCTCACGCACGGCCACGAGGACCACATCGGCGGTGTCCCCTACCTGCTCCGCGAGCGCCCGGACATCCCCCTGATCGGCTCGCGGCTGTCCCTGGCGTTCATCACGTCCAAGCTCAAGGAGCACCGGATCACACCGGTGACCCGACAGGTGGCCGAGGGCGATCGCCGCTCCTTCGGGCCGTTCGACTGTGAGTTCATCGCGGTCAACCACTCCATCCCCGACGGCCTGGCCGTGGCGATCCGCACATCGGCCGGGATGGTCCTGCACACCGGGGACTTCAAGATGGACCAGTTCCCGCTGGACTCCCGGATCACCGACCTGCGCGCCTTCGCACGGCTCGGTGACGAGGGTGTCGACCTGTTCATGACCGACTCGACCAACGCGGACGTGCCCGGCTTCACCATTGCCGAGCGCGATCTGGCCCCGGCCATCGAGGAGGTGTTCCGCACCGCACCGCGCCGGATCATCGTGTCGAGCTTCGCCAGCCACATCCACCGCATCCAGCAGGTGATCGACGCCGCCGACCATCACGGCCGCAAGGTGGCGTTCGTGGGCCGATCCATGGTGCGCAACATGGGCATCGCTCGCGACCTGGGCTACCTGGAGATCCCCCAGGGCCTGGTCGTGAACCTCAAGGAGATCAAGAAGCTCCCCGACGACAAGATCACGCTGGTGTCCACCGGGTCACAGGGCGAGCCGATGGCCGCACTGGCCCGGATGGCCAACCGCGACCATGAGATCCGGATCGGCCCGGGCGACACGGTCCTGCTGGCCAGTTCCCTGATCCCCGGCAATGAGAACGCCATCTACCGGGTCATCAACTCCCTGACCCGCTACGGCGCGAACGTCGTGCACAAGGGCAACGCGAAGGTGCACGTCTCCGGCCACGCCAGCGCCGGTGAGCTGGCGTACTGCTACAACATCGTCAAGCCCCGCAACGTGATGCCCATCCACGGCGAGTGGCGCCACATGTCCGAGAACGCGGCGATCGCGGTCCGCACCGGCGTACCGGCGGAGAACGTCGTCATCGCCGAGGACGGCGTGGTCGTGGACCTCGTCGACCACAAGGCGTCGATCACGGGCAAGGTCCCGGCGGGCTACGTCTACGTCGACGGCCAGACCGTCGGCGGCGCGACCGATGCGTCCCTCAAGGACCGCCGCACCCTGGCCGAGGAGGGCCTGGTCACCATTGTGGCCATCATCGACGCCGACTCCGGAGCGCTGGCAGAGCCGCTGGACTTCCTCACGCGGGGGCTGGTGAACAGCGAGACGATGTTCACCGACGTCGTGCCGCACGTCGAGAAGGCGCTGGCGAAGGCCGCCGCGGACGGGATCGGCGACCAGCACCAGCTCGAGCAGATCATCCATCGGACCGTCAGCCGATGGGTCTCCAAGACCTACCGACGCAACCCGGTCGTGATGGTCATCGTCATCGACGCCTGAGGATTCGGTACCGCGCGAGCACGGCCGCGCATCGAACCCCGACGATCAGGCGGGCGCGATCTCGCTGATGAGCTCCTCGATGCGCCGACGGATCTCGTCGCGGATGGGGCGCACGGACTCCACGCCCTGGCCGGCGGGGTCCTCCAGGACCCAGTCCTCGTACCGCTTGCCCGGGTAGATCGGGCAGGTGTCACCGCATCCCATCGTGATGACGACGTCGGAGGCGCGAACGGCCCCATCGGTCAGGATCTTCGGGGTCTCGGCCGACATGTCGATGCCCTCCTCGAGCATCGCCGCGACCGCCGCGGGGTTCACGGATTCCGCCGGCGCGGATCCCGCGGAGCGGACCTCGACCCGGTCGCCGGCCAGGTGGGTCAGGTAGGCCGACGCCATCTGGGATCGGCCGGCGTTGTGGATGCAGACGAACAGGACACTGGGCTTGTCGGTCATGGCTTCTCCTGGTTGGTTGCGTGCGGTGCTTCGTGGATGGGGCCGGGCAGGTCGAGAGGCTCGGGGATGACCCCAGAAGGACGGGGGTGGAACACCTCGGTGAGCAGGGCGCCGAGGCTCGCGCCGGCCACCTGCGCGGCGAGGAACGCCGGGACGGAAGCAGGCGCGATACCGGTGAACGTATCGGTGAACATCCGCCCGATGGTGACTGCGGGGTTGGCGAAGGATGTCGAGGAGGTGAACAGGTACGCGGAACCGATCCACGCCGGCACCAGGACCGGGCCGAGTCGTCCGGTGCCCGTGCGCGTGAGCGCACCGATGATCCACAGCAGCCCGGCTGTGGCCACGACCTCGCCGAGCAGCACGCCGGAGCCGCCCCGGGTCTGAGTGGACAGCTCGACGGCTGGAAGGGCGAACATGACGTTGGCCAGGATCGCGCCGCAGATCGCCCCAACCACCTGGGCGGGGATGTACGTCGCGGCCTCGCGGCCAGAGATCTCGCGTCGGGCCAGGGCGACCCCGGTCACGGCCGGGTTGAAGTGCGCGCCGGAGATCGGTCCGAACGTCCAGATCAGCAGGCCGAGGGCCAGCACCGTGGACACCATGTTCATCAGCAGCTGCACACCGACGTCATCGGTGAGGTTGGTCGCCATGATCCCGGACCCGACCACCGCAGCCACGAGGACCAGGGCGCCGAGGAACTCCGCCAGGACGCGGCGAGCGGTCGCGGCAGCTGCCGTGTCTGGGCCCGGTATCGGCACGTCCCCTCCTCACCGGGAAGTCGGGCAGGTCGCGGCGCCGGATGGGACCTTCGACCCTGCACCGGATCGTGGCGACAGCGTACAGTTCGAACGTGATCGAAGCGATACTCATCGATACGTCGCCGGCCGAGCGCGAGCGTTCCGCGGCCCTGCTGTCCGCAGCAGCCGATCCGGTCCGCTGGCGCCTGCTGTCCTTCCTCGCCCGCACAGGAACCCAGTGCGTCTGCGAGCTGCAGCCGGAGGCTGGCGTTGCACCCAACGTGCTGTCCTACCACCTCAAGGTGCTGCGTGAGGTGGGGCTCGTGACCTCAGCGAAGCGTGGGCGCTGGGTGGACTACTCGCTGGCACCTGATGCACCACAGCTCCTGCAGGGGGCCCTCCCCACGACCCCGGCCTCCGTGGACGTGGGCCGCCGCGGGGCGACGATGTGAGCGTCACTGCACACGTCCCCTCAACCCGGGGACGCCTCGGCCTGACCCTGGCTGCCGCAGCCGTGCTCTGGGTGCTGGCCTACTGGGTGAACGGCTGGCTCTGGGACACCGTCCTGCACGACTGGTTCGCGATGGCCCCCGACGCCCGACTGACCGAGACCCTGCACTTCTTCCTCTACGACACCGTCAAGATCCTCCTGCTGCTGGTCGGGATCATCTTCGTGGTCACGTTCCTGCGGTCCTTCATGAGCGTGGAGCGGACCCGTGCGCTGCTGGGCGGCAAGCGTGAGGGCGCGGGCAACGTCATGGCCGCGGGCCTGGGCGTCATCACCCCGTTCTGCTCGTGCTCGGCGGTCCCCGCGTTCATCGGCTTCGTGTCCGCCGGCGTGCCGATCGGCGTGACCCTGAGCTTCCTGATCGCCTCCCCGCTGGCCAACGAGATCGCGATCGGCCTGCTGTGGAGCCTGTTCGGCTGGAAGATCGCCCTGCTCTACGTGGCCGCCGGGGTCACCATCGCCATCGTGGCGGGATTCATCCTGGGCAAGCTGCACGCCGAGCGCTGGGTGGAGCCGTTCGTCTTCCAGACCACCCTGCGCGGGCAGCCGATCGATCCGGCCGCCGGCCTCACGATGGACCAGCGCGTGACGATGGCCACCGAGGAGGTCGTGACCATCTTGCGGCGCATCTGGCCCTACCTGCTGGTCGGGATCGGCCTCGGGGCGATCATCCACGGTTGGGTCCCGACCGAGTTCTTCACCACGTACGCCAACTCCGACAACCCGTTCGGCGTGCTGGTCGCCGTGGCGATCGGTGTGCCTCTGTACTCCAACGCCGCGGGGATCATGCCGCTGGTGGAGGTGCTGTACTCCAAGGGGATGCCGATCGGCACCGTCCTCGCGTTCATGATGAGCGTCGTTGCCCTCTCGCTGCCCGAGATGATCCTGCTGCGTCGGGTGCTCAAACCCCAACTGCTCGCGGCATTCGTCGTCGTCCTGGCCACCGGCATCGTGTCCATGGGCTACCTGTTCAACACGATCCTGGGGTCCGGACCCAGTTGACCCGCCGGCCCCGACCTACCGCCCACCACCTGACCGGCCACCACCTGAAGGGACACTCCACATGATCATCAAGATCCTCGGATCCGGCTGCGCCAACTGCCACCGGCTCGAGGCCAACACGACCACTGCACTGACCAACCTCGGGCTCGACGCCACCGTCGAGAAGGTCACCGACATGGCAGAGATCGCCTCCTACGGCGTGATGCGCACCCCTGGGCTCGTGGTCGACGAGCAGGTCCTCGTCTCCGGCCGCGTGCCCGACTCGAAGGAGATCGCGGCGCTGCTGGGTGCGTGAGCCAATCCGTCGGCCCCCCGGCTGCGAACACCTGCCGTGCTGACCCTCGTCGCGATCGGCTTCGCGGCAGGCCTGGTGACCGCCCTGTCTCCCTGCGTCCTGCCCGTCCTCCCCGGGATCCTGGCTGCCTCGTCGCTGACGGCCGGCTCCTCGGCCGGATCGACTGGGGCAGGCGCCGTACCCCAACCGGCGAGCCGCAGGCGCCCCTACCTGATCGTCGCCGGCCTCCTCACCTCATTCACTGTCCTGACGCTGCTGGGCGCCACGGTCATCTCGGCGCTGGGGATCCCCGAGAGCATCCTGCGCGGGGCAGCCTGGGTCGCGCTGGTAGCCGTCGGCCTCGGCCTGCTCATCCCGGGCGTCGGCCACCTGCTGGAGAGGCTGTTCTGGCGGATCCCGAACCGCGGGCCCGTCCGCGGGGGGTCGGCGTTCGTGTTCGGGCTGACCCTCGGGGTCGTGTTCGTCCCATGCGCCGGGCCGGTGCTGGCAGCCATCACGGTGCTGGCCGCCTCAGAGGGCCTGAGCTCAGGGCTCCTGGTCCTCACACTGGCGTTCGCGGCCGGCCTGGCGATCCCACTGCTGGCGGTCGCGTGGCTCGGCGTCGACGTCGGGCGTCGGCTCTCCGATCGGATGCCGACAGTGCGCAAGGTCGCCGGCGCGGTGTTCCTCGCCACGGGCGTGGCGTTGGCGCTGGGGCTGGCCGATGCGGCGCAGCGGGCGATCCCCGGCTACGTGGCGGCCGTGCAGCGGCAGTTCGAGGACAGCGACGCCGCCCGAGCGGCACTGGACTCGCTGCGCTCCGATCCGCAGCGGGCGGCTGCGTCCGGCACCCGCTCGTTCGACGAGTGCGCCGCGGACTCCTCCGTGCTGGCCGACTGCGGGTCAGCCCCCGAGCTGACCGGGATCGTGAACTGGCTCAACACTCCCGATGATCAGCCGCTGACCCTCGCCGAGCTGGCGGCCGACGGACGTGTGGTCCTGGTCGACTTCTGGACCTACTCCTGCATCAACTGCCAGCGGACGCTGCCCTACATCACCGCGTGGGACCGGGCCTACCGCGACCAGGGCCTGACCGTCGTCGGGGTCCACTCCCCTGAGTTCGCATTCGAACGTGAGGTGGGCAACGTCGCCGAGCGGGCGGCCGACTTCGGCGTCGAGTACCCCATCGCGATCGACAACGACTTCGCCACGTGGCGGGCCTACGACCAGCGCTACTGGCCGGCCCACTACCTGATCGATCGCACGGGTACGGTCCGCCAGGTGCACTACGGGGAGGGCGCCTACGACGAGACCGAGGAGCTGATCCGCGAGCTGCTGGCCGACGAGGGCACGCCCCTGGGCGCACCGGCCGCCGCCCCCGGGGCGGCCCCTGCCGCCAACCAGGCCCAGACGCCGGAGACCTACCTAGGCCACAGCCGGGCACGCGCCTACGCCCACGCGATCACCCGTGATGCCCCGGCCGAGTACACCAGCGAAGCCCCGTTCGGGCAGGGGGGCGCGGATCGGGTGACCCTGAAGGGGACCTGGACCGTCGGTGCCGAGAAGATCGACGCCGGGCCCGATGCCGGGCTCATCCTGGACTTCTCCGCGGCCAAGGTCTTCCTTGTCCTCGGCGGCGAGGGCACCGCGCAGATCATGGAGGGCGACACCTCCCGCGAGGTCCAGGTGTCCGGCGCCCCAACTCTCTACGAAGTGCGCGATGGCCCGGCGGGACGCTCCCGGATGGGGATCTACCTCGATGAGGGCATGTCCGCCTACGCGTTCACCTTCGGCTGACCGTGGCAGCCCGATCGGGCGACGCCGGGCGACGGCGCCCCCACGGTGCATCGGCGGGGAAGCCGGGCTCCCAGGCCGGCCGACCCTGATGCGCCCGGGCTGCAGCTGGCCCACCATGAAGTACCTGCCCACCCGAATGGAGTTGCTGGGGATCGGACCAATCCGGAACCGGGCTCGGCTGCGAACCCCCGGCACACGTCACACGATCTTCCCCCTACATGAGAGGCACCATCCATGAACCGCACCGTCCCCGCCGCCCTGGCTCTCCTGTTCGGCCTGACCCTGGCCGGCTGCGCCTCCGACGCCACGACCACCGACTCGGCCGCCGCATCCGAGTCGGCGATGGTCAAGGACACCGACGAGTCGGCGATGGCCAAGGACGAGGCAGCCACCGAGCCCGAGGACGACACGATGGAGTCCGAGGAGGCCGCAATGCCCACGGAGGGGGCGTGGATCGACCAGGCCGCCTACGACGCAGACCCGGCCAAGTACCACGGGACCGGCGATGTCGTCCTGTTCTTCAGCGCCTCGTGGTGCTCCACCTGCCAGGCATCCGTGAAGAGCCTCGACGCTGACGGCGTCCCCGCCGGCCTCACCGTCGTCAAGGTGGACTACGACAAGGCCAACGACCTCAAGAAGGAGTACGGCGTCACGGTCCAGCACACCTACGTCCAGGTCGATGAGTCCGGCGACGAGGTGACGAAGTTCACCGGGTCGATCTCCGGCGAGGACATCGCCGCCCAGACCGCCTGATCCACCACCGACTGCAGAGCGAGGAACCGCGACGATGATCGAGATCTTCGGGGCACTGATCGCCGGGGTGTTGACCACCCTGGCGCCATGCGTGCTCCCCCTGCTCCCGGTCATCGTCGGTGGTTCGATGGCCGGAGCAGCTTCGGAGGTCAACGCCGAGGCCTCCTCCGCCGCGGGCACGGCTACGGCCACCCGCACGAAGACCCGCTCAGCTGCCGTCACCAGGGCGCTGGTGATCACGGCGTCCCTGGGCGTCTCGATCCTCGTCTTCACCCTGGCGCTGAAGGCAACCACGGCACTGATCGGCATCCCGCCCGAGGCGTGGCAGTGGGTCTCCGGCGGGATCCTGATCGCCCTGGGCATCGTCGGCGCCTTCCCGGACCTGTGGGAGCGGTTCTCCGCACGGCTGGGGCTGCAGGCCCGCTCCGCCCAGCGGCTCGGATCGGCACGCCGACATGACGGGCTCGGGGGTGAGGTCCTCACCGGCGCGGCGCTGGGGCCGGTGTTCACCTCCTGCTCACCGCTCTACGGATACGTCATCGTCACCGTACTGCCCGCCGAGCCAGCCCGCGGGCTGCTCCTGCTCGGGGTGTACATCGTCGGCCTGTGCGCCACGCTGCTGCTGATCGCCCTGGCCGGCCAGCGGGTCGTGGCCCGCTTCGGGTGGGCCGCCGACTCGCACGGTTGGTTCCGCCGCACCCTTGGATTCGTGTTCATCGCCGTCGGTGTGCTCGTGGCCACGGGCTGGATGAAGTCGCTGGAGACCTGGTTGGTCGTCAACGCGCCATGGGCGCCCTGGAACCTCGACTCCTCGTTCATCGGCGGGTGACACCATGCACCTCGTGAGCGCCCACGTCCCCGACCCCTCGCCGAGCCAGCTCGTCGAGCGGGTGGCGACCGGCGACGAGGAAGCATTCCGGTTGTTGTACCGGTCCCACTCGGCCGCGGCCTACGGCCTGGCCCTGCGGGTCACCCGCGACGAGCACCTCGCCCAGGACGTCCTTCAGGAGTCGTTCGCAGAGGTGTGGACACAGGCGAGCAGGTTCGACCCCCGGGTCTCCTCGGTGCGCTCCTGGGTGACGATGCTCACGCATCGCCGCGCGGTGGACCGGGTCCGCCGCGAGCAGTCCGACCGCGACCGCGTGTCCAGTTGGGCGACGCGCAGCCATGAGCCCGACCACGACTCCGTCGCTGAGGTGGTCGAGTTGCGCGCAGAGCACCGGCGCGTCCGCCAGGCCCTGGACCACCTGACCCGGCTGCAGCGCGAATCCCTGGAACTGGCCTTCCTGGGCGGCCTGACCCACACCGAGGTGGCCGAGCGCCTGGACATCCCGCTCGGCACTGCCAAGACCCGCATCCGCGACGCCCTGCGTGCGCTGCGCACCGAGTTGGAGGGGGATCTGTGAACGACGTCCACGACCTCCTCGGCGCCTACTGCACCGACGCCCTCGAGCCGCAGGAGCGAGCTGATTTCGAGCTTCACCTGCAGGGCTGCGCAGAGTGCCGGGCGGAGGCGGCCGACTTCCGTGAGGTCCTCGCCGCGCTGGCCGACGTGGGTCCGGTGACACCGCCGGACGCACTCGAGGAGCTGGTTGTCGCCCGGGCCGGAACCGCGATTCCAGATCCGTTCGACCCGACGCGCCGCGAGCCAGCCAGTGCGGCGTCGCAGGTCCCCGTCACCATCCCCGCCCAGAACCCGGCACCCGTCAGCAGCCATCGTGGATGGCGGGCTGCGGCGCCGTGGATGGCTGCTGCGGCGGCCGGCTTCGTGCTCTTCGCCGCGGGCGTGGGCGTTGGCCGGCAGCAGGCACCCCTCGATCCGGTCGCCAGCGCCGACGACATGGCGGCCATAGTCGCCGTCGCGTCCGCCGGAGACGCACACGTGATGGCCGTGGACATCATGGGCACCACGTCGCGCCTGGTCGTCAGCGACGAGATGGACAAGTCGGCCTTCCTGGCCTCCGAGCTGCCGATGCCGGCGAAGGGGATGTGCTACCAGGTCTGGCGGGTGACCCAGGACGGGCAGATGGTCTCAGCCGGAGTCTTCACCCCGGACGATGAGGGGCACATCGCCGCAGTCCTCGACGGCGGAGTCGGTGACGTCGAGAAGTTCATGATCACGATCGAGCCTCCCGGCGGCTCCGACCATCCCACCGGGGAGATGCTCGGCGAGGTCGACGCCTGACCCGCACCAGGAGCACCCCGATGGCAATGCCCATCAGGTCCGCCGCGACATCAGCCGGGTCTCCAGCGCGGTCAGCGAGCAGCCGGTGCTGGATGAGCTCGCTGACCACAGCGTGGGCTGACATGAGGCCCACGACCCACCCGAGGGGCACTTCGACCGCGGCCAGAGTGTAGGTGGCGAGGGCGAAGACCGCCGCGTGGACGACCTTGTCCACAGGCAGGGCGCTCTCCCCCAGGTCGGGTGTGCTGGGTGCATAGAGGACCAGCATCTGGAGGGCCAGCGCACCACCGGCGGCGACCAGGCGTGCGCGCTGGGACACCGCTTCACCCTAGGCCACGGGGTACTGTCGACGCGGCCGCACCGGGGAGACGGAGCGTTCGGGAGGGTGAATGGGCCGCCAGGGACACATGCGCGGGGTTCCCGCCGCCGAGGAGCAGGGCACGCCGGGCTCCGCGCCAGGTGACCAGCCCGGCGCGCCAACGCCCGGGGTGCGTCAACTTGCAGGCCTGTCTGTCTTCGGTGTCGTCGTCGGCGTTGCGGCCGGGCTGGGCGCGTCACTGTTCATCAAGATCGAGCACGGCCTGACCGAGCTGCTGTGGACCGACCTGCCCGAGGCCCTCGGCTACGCGTCAGCCCCCGGGTGGCTGGCGGTGGCCATCCTCGTGAGCGGTGCGCTCATTGTCTTCGGCGCCTCGAGAATGCCCGGGCACGGTGGGCACTCGCCGCTCGAGGGGCTTGCCGTGAACATCGGGCCCCGCGAGGGCATCTCAGTGATCATCGCCGCGCTGGGCACCCTGTCCTTCGGCGCCGTGCTCGGCCCAGAGGCACCCTTGATGGCGATCGGCAGCGCCTTTGGTGCCCTGGCCGTCCGGAACGCGAACAGTCCGGTGCGCACCGTGATGATGCTCGCCGGAGCCATGGCGGGCATCGGGGCGATCTTCGGGAACCCGCTGATCACGGCGATGCTGCTGCTCGAGGTCGCAATCATCACCGGGCCCCGGATGGCCAACCCGGCCGTCCTCCTGACGTCGCTGGCCTCCCTGGCGGCCGGCTACACACTCCAGGTGGGCATCGGCAGCTGGTCGGGGCTCGGTGAGACGGAGTTGAGCATTCCCGGACTCCCGGACTACCCGGAGGTGGTCCCGGTCGACCTGGTGGTCGCCCTGCCCCTGGCCATCGCGGTGGCCGCGGTCTCCATGGCCGCCCGCCTGGGCGCCGAACGGGTCGACATCCAGGCCCGACGCCAGCCCCTGGTCAGCATCGTGCTGGCCGCAATCGTGATCGCCCTCGCGGCGATCGTGGTGGCGGGGATCACCGGTGGATCGCTGGATCTGGTTCTGTTCTCCGGTGACGAAGCCATTCCGGAGTACTTCGCCTTCACAAGTGTTGGCCTTCTGGCGGTAGTCCTGGTCGGCAAGTTCGTCGCCTTCACCCTGTCCCTGGGTTCGGGCTTCCGCGGTGGCCCGATCTTCCCAGCCGTGGCGATCGGCACGATCCTGGCCACGATGGCCTCGCTGCTGGTCAGCGGCACGTCCATCTCCGCCCTCAGTGCAACAGCCATCGCCGCTGCGGTGGCCGCCTCGGTCCGGTTGCCCTTCCTGGCCACCCTCCTGGCGGTCCTGCTGACTGCCTCGGCGGGTGGGGCCACGACGGTCCCGGCGATCATCGGCACGATCGTCGGGGTCCTGGCCAGGCTCCAGGCCGAGAAGAAGTACGACACGCTCGCGGTCAACCGCGCTGCTGTGTGATCGGACCTGAACGGCCGCGCCCGCCGATGCTGGGCTGAACCCCACCAAGGCTGGCTGCCACCGGCCTCACGAGCACGATCGTCGGTGGTGTGGGCATTCGCGGCGAAATCGGCCCCGGTGACTTGCGCTTGTTACCGGCCAGTAGCATGATGGTGTTACTGACGGGTAACCGCCTGCGTCGTGGCATACCCGAATCCGCTGATGCGAAGTCGAAGGAGATGGGATGTCCCACTACAAGGCCAATCTGCGCGACATCGAGTTCAACCTGTTCGAGATGTTCGGTGCCGCCGACAGGCTGGGCTCCGCGCCCTACGGCGAGCTCGACCCGGGCACCGTCAAAGAGGTCCTGCGCGAGGTCCGCACCCTGTGCGAGGGCCCGCTGGCCGAGTCCTTCGTGGACGCCGACCGGAACCCCCCGAAGTACGACCCGTCGACGAAGAGCGTCGAGATGCCCGAGAGCTTCAAGAAGTCCTACGCGGCACTCATGGAGTCCGGGTTCTGGCGCCTGGACCTGCCCGAGCACATGGGTGGCTCCGGCGCCCCGCCCTCGGTCCGCTGGTCAGTCGCCGAGCTCATCCTCGGCGCGAACCCCGCCCTCTACATGTACATGTCCGGCCCCGGCTTCGCCTCGATCCTCGACGAATTGGGCAACGAGGAGCAGAAGGGCTGGGCCGAGCACATGGTGGAGCGCGAGTGGGGCGCCACCATGGTGCTCACGGAGCCCGACGCCGGCTCGGACGTGGGCGCCGGCACCACCAAGGCGTTCCTGCAGGACGACGGCACGTGGCACATCGAGGGCGTCAAGCGCTTCATCACCTCCGGTGAGCACGACATGGCCGAGAACATCGTGCACCTGGTCCTGGCCCGTCCTTCGGGCGTCGAGGGCCTCGGCGGCGTGGGCACCAAGGGCCTGAGCCTGTTCTTCGTCCCCAAGTACCACTTCGATGCCGAGGGCAACCCCGGCGAGCGCAACGGTGCGTTCATCACCAACGTCGAGAAGAAGATGGGGCTCAAGGTCTCCACGACCTGCGAGATCACCTTCGGTCAGAACGGCGTGCCGGCTCAGGGCTGGCTGGTCGGCGACGTGCACGACGGCATCGCGCAGATGTTCAAGGTCATCGAGTACGCCCGGATGATGGTCGGCACGAAGGCCATCGCCACCCTGTCCACCGGGTACCTCAATGCGTTGGACTACGCCAAGCAGCGGGTGCAGGGCGCTGACCTGACCCAGATGATGGACAAGCGGGCACCACGGGTCACGATCACCGCGCACCCGGACGTCCGGCGCAGTCTGATGCTGCAGAAGTCCTACGCGGAGGGCATGCGCGCCCTGGTGCACCTCACCGCCTACTACCAGGACCAGATCCACATCGCTGCCAGTGGCGAGACGCCCGAGGTGGACACCGACATGGCCGTGCGCGTCAACGACCTGCTGCTGCCGATCGTCAAGGGGGTCGGCTCGGAGCGCTCCTACGAGCTGCTGGCCACGTCGCTGCAGACCTTGGGCGGCTCCGGATTCCTGCAGGACTACCCGATCGAGCAGTACATCCGCGACGCCAAGATCGACACCCTCTACGAGGGCACCACGGCGATCCAGGGCCTGGACTTCTTCTTCCGGAAGATGGTTCGCGACCAGTTCAAGGCCGTGATGTACCTCGGTGCCGAGGTGGCCGAGTTCGTCAAGGGCGACGAGGGCGACTCGCTGACCCACGAGCGCGAGCTGCTCGGGAAGGCCCTTGAGGACACCCAGGCCGTGATCGGCGTCCTCGGCGGATGGGCGATGGCCTCGCAGACCAACCCGAACGAGATCTACAAGGTTGGCCTGAACACCACCCGGCTGCTCATGATGATGGGCGACCTGGTGATCGGGTACCTGCTGCTCAAGCAGGCCGAGGTCGCTGGGAAGGCACTGGAAGCAGGCGCATCCGCCAAGGACGTGCCGTTCTACGAGGGCAAGGTCGCAGCCGCGAAGTGGTTCGCGGCGAACCGGCTGCCGCTGCTCGCATCTGAGCGCGCCATCGCCGAGGCCACGACCGCCGAGCTCATGGACGTTCCGGAGGCCGACTTCTAGAACTCCCGGGCGATCCCCGGGATCGGAACCCTGCGGGGGGACGAGACTGATCGGGCCCCACCGACGTGGCGAACACCACGAGGTGGGGCCCGATTGTGTCCCCCAGGGGCGAGGTGGATCGGTGACGTGAAGTCGTATACCCTATGGGGTATGCGTCGACTCCTTGCACTGATCGTTGTCCTGCTCGGCACCACCGCGCTCGTGGCCGGGTGCTCATCCTCGGCCAACGGCGCGGTCGAGAACGTCTCGGCCGACGAGTTCGTGACCGCCGCGGCCGAGCCTGGCACCGTCGTTGTCGATGTGCGTACGGCCGCAGAGTACGCAGCCGGCCATGTCGACGGGGCCCTCAATGCCGACGTCGAGGCCGGGGACTTCGGCGCCCAGATCGCCGACCTGCCCAAGGACACGACCTATGCCGTGTACTGCCGCTCCGGGCGCAGGTCCGCAGTGGCGGCCGACCAGATGGCCGAGGCCGGATTCACATCGGTGGTCAACCTCGAGGGTGGTGGTGTGGCGGACCTGCAGGCCGCGGGCGCCCCAATCGTGGCCGGCTGACCGACAGCGGATTCCCCACAAGCATCGGGCCCGCGCCCGCCGGCGCCACCGCAACGAGGGCGATCGAGAACCCGCCACGCACCGGGAACCGGGAGCTGCATGGGCGAGGCGCAGAGGACGAACCGCAGAGGGCGGCCTCAGCCCATCCGACGGTCATCAAGCGCCGGGAACGCCCCACGCCAGGCAGCGACCCTATGCGGGTCGATCTCGACGCTGAGTACCTGCTCACCGGGCCCGGCCTCGGCCAGCACCTCCCCCTGCGGGTCGATGACCATCGAACCACCCGCGATCGGGACGCCACCGTGTGTTCCCGTCTGGTTGCAGGCCAGCACGTACGCCTGGTTCTCGATCGCGCGGGCCCGAGCCAGGACCTGCCAGTGCGTGACCCGACGCTCAGGCCACCCCGCCGGGATGACGAAGGCCTCGGCGCCGCGGTCCACCAGCGCCCGGAAGAGCTCGGGGAAGCGCAGGTCGTAGCACGTGGCCAACCCGGTGCGCCCCAGCGGACCGGGCAGGACAACCATCTCACCGCCGCTGGACATGACGGTCGTCTCGCCCCCGTTGAAGCCGAACAGGTGGACCTTCCGATAGGCCCCGGCCAGCGATCCGTCCGGGGCGAAGACCACCTGGGTGTTGTAGTAGCCGGCACCGCCGGGCTCGGACTGCACCTGCTCGGCGAATGAGCCCCCGAACACCCAGGCGCCCGTCTGGGAAGCCACCCTGGCGAGCTCCTGGCACAGGGGCCCATCCAACGGCTCGGCGTGCACAGGCATCAGGTCGATGGCGAAGGCCCCGATCGGCCAGAGCTCGGGCAGAACGACGACGTCATGCGACGCGGCCACCTCGGCGGTCAGCGACAGCACCCGGGCGATCCGCGCCGGCACGGGCTCGTCATCGGTGATCGCCACCTGGATGAGGGCCACTCGCACGGACATGGTCTCAGGCTAGCCCGCTGGGCGGGCACCCGCCGACCAGCCCCTGATCAGGAACCGGAGAGCGCGGCGCGCAGGCGGGCCTCGTCAACGTGCCAGACACCGACGACCTGACCGTCGATCAGGGTCACCGGGATCTGCTCCCAGTACAGGTCCGCGAGGCTGGGATCGTCGAGGATGCTCGAGCTCCTCCCATGGCTCGCCGGCCTCGGCGCACACCGTGGCAAGCACGACCCGTGCCTGGTCGCACAGATGACATCCCGGCTTGCCGATCAGCTGGACGCGGGCAGTCACTCCCGGACGTCCTTGAGCCGGCCCTTCGTGACCTTCCCGGTGGCCGCCCGGGGCAGCTTCGGGACGAACTCGATCAGGGACGGGCACTTGAACCGGGCCAGCCGCGCCTCGCAGTACGCGCGCAGGTCATCGGGCTCCGGCACCCCCCTGTTCAGGACCACCACCGCCCGCACGGACTCGCCGGTCAGGGGATGCGGCGTGCCGATCACCGCCACCTCGGCCACGGCCGGATGCGCCGCGATGACTGCCTCGACCTCACGGGGGTAGACGTTGAACCCGGACACGATGATGAGGTCCCGACGCCGATCCACCAGCCGGTAGTCGCCGTCCTCATCAAGGATGGCGACGTCGCCGGTATGGAACCAGCCCTCCGAATCGACCCCAGCGGAGCCGTCGGGCCAGTACCCGGACAGCAGCGACTTGGCCTTGACCCACAGCTCGCCAGGGTCCCCCTCGTAGACCTCCTGGCCCGACTCGTCGCGCAGGGAGACCTGGATCCCCGCGAGCGGCCGACCCACGGAACCGGGCTTGGCCCGACGTGTCACGAGCGTCGAGGTGACGACCGGGCAGCACTCGGTGAGCCCGTAGCCCTCCCAGATGGTCTTGCCCGTGATCGTGCGGAACTGCGCGAAGACGTCTGGGGGCAGCGCCGAGGCCCCGCTGACCAGGAGCCGGACCCCGTCCATCGACTCACGCAGCGATCCCTCGGCACTCCATGAGACGAACATCGGTGGAGCACCGGCGATGTTGGTCACGCCCAGCTCGCGCACGGCCGCCAGCGAGGACCGCGGCTCGAAACGGTCGAGCAGGACACAGGTGGCAGCCCGCTTGGCCACCAGCCCCAAGCCGGCATTCAGCCCGTAGATGTGGAACATCGGCAGCACCAGCAGCAGCCGGTCGTCAGGCTCCAACGCCGCGGGCCGACGGATCTTGGCCAGAGCGTCGATGTTGGCCTTCATCGCGCCGTGACTGAGCATCGCGCCCTTGGGCTGGCCCTCGCTGCCGGACGTGTACATGAGCACGGCAAGGTCACGGCCCGTGGTCCGCGGTGGCGAGAAGGCCCCCCGGCCGCCGGCGCCGGCCCCGATGAGAGCCGCGCCCTGCTCCGAGTCGATGGCCATGACCCGGGTGTCCTGCGCGCGCTTGGCAACCGAGATCCCGACCTTTCCGGCCTTCGCATCGTGCAGCAGGACATCCGCGCCGGCATCGGTGCACAACCGCAGGACCTCGGTGGCGGTGTAGCCGGTGTTCAGTGGGACGGCCACCAGACCCGCACGCAGGACGGCGAAGTAGGCGATCGCGAACTCAGGTCGGTTGCCGATCATGAGCGCGACGCGCGCACCCCTGGTCAGCCCCGCCTCGGTCAGGGCCCGAGCCCCCCGGTCAACCCGACGGTCGACCTCGGCCCACGTGAGCTCGCTGGTCCTGGTCACGAGCGCTGGATGGTCCGGACGGGATGCCGCTGCATCCCGCACCAGGTCAGCAAGGTTCGTCACACGGCCAGTGTGGCATGTCGAATCCGGCTAGGCTCGCCCCGTGGCCGATTCGCAGAACGCCCCCGAGGGCCTGGCGATCCCTGACGATCCTCCCGCCGACGAGGTGGTCCTGACCGACCCCACGGATGCCCCACAGGCCGTGGATGAGCCCGACGCGGCCGAGGTGGCCGACGAATCCGAGGCGTCCGGCGACTCCTGGATCACCGAGGGGCTCGGCGCCCTGGAACCGGACAATGCCGGCCCGGGAGCTGCGGCGTTCTTCGACATCGACAACACGATCATGCGTGGCTCGAGCATCGTCGCCCTCGCCCGGGGCATGGCCGATCGCGACTACTTCACCACCGGCGAGGTCATGGACTTCACCTGGAAGCAGCTGAAGTTCGTCATGTCGGGCCGGGAGAACATGGACGATATGGCTGAGGCCACCGAGAACGGACTCCAGTTCGTCAAGGGCCGCGAGCCGGGCGAGATCCGGGAGATGGCCGAGCAGGCCTATGACGAGCGAATGGTCGGACGGCTGTGGGCCGGCACGGTCGAGCTCGCTGAGGCACACAAGGCGCTGGGCCACGACGTGTGGCTGATCAGCGCCACCCCCGTGGAGGTCGCCGAGGTCATCGCCCGACGCCTGGACCTGACCGGTGGACTGGGGACCATCGCCGAGATCGAGGACAATCGGTACACCGGCAAGCTCAGCGGGGTGCCGCTGCACGGCGAGGCGAAGGCTGCGGCTATCGAGCAGATCGCGGCCGAGCACGACCTCGACATGAGCAGGTGCGCTGCCTACTCGGACTCGGCCAACGACGTCCCCATGCTGTCCGCGGTGGGGTACCCGGTGGCGATCAACCCGGACGGCGCGCTGCGCTCGCACGCGAAGTCGCAGGGATGGCCGATCCGCGACTACCGGATCCGCGGCAAGGAGTCGGTCCGCAAGGGCGTCCCGGCCGCTGCTGCCGCAGGACTCGCGGCCGGCGCGGCGGTCGGTGTGGCCAAGGCCATCTCGGTGATCCGCGGCAGGGCCTGAGCCGACGCGGCATCACATCGGCACAACGCTCGGCGCCCCACTGGGCCCGGCCGCTGGGCGCGCAGCCGGCTCAGCGGAAGATGCCGCGCCGGCGCACGAGCATCCGGTACAGGTTGTGCTGGATCGTCTCGCGCACCCGGTCGGTGATCTCGAAGACCAGCATCGGATCGTCGGGGGCGGACTCCCCGAAGCCCTCCGCGTCGATCGGTTCGCCGAACTCGATGACCCACTTGGAAGGCAGCGGGACCATCCCCAAGGGCCCGAGCCACGGGAACGTCGGCGTCACCGGGAAGTAGGGGAGGCCGAGCATGCGAGCGAGCACCTTGACGTTGCCCAGCATCGGGTAGATCTCCTCGGACCCGACTACCGAGCACGGCACGATCGGCACACCGACCTTCAGGGCTGCAGCCACAAAGCCGCCCCGACCGAAGCGCTGCAGGCGGTAGCGCTCCGAGAACGGCTTGCCGGTGCCCTTGTAGCCCTCCGGCCAGACCCCGACCAGCTCCCCAGAGCGCAGCAGACGCTCCGCATCCGGGTTGCAGGCCAGCGTGGCGCCGGCCTTGCGTGCGAGCATCCCGACGAACGGCATGTCGAAGACCACGTCGGCGCCAAGCGGGCGCAGGTGCCGTTTGTTGGGGTGTGCGTCATGGATGGCCAACTGGACCATGGCGGCGTCGAGGCCGATGGTGCCGGCGTGGTTGCCGACGACCAGTGCGCCGCCGTCGGCCGGGATGTTCTCGATCCCGTGCACCTCCACCCGGAACCAGAGCCGATACAGCGGACGCAGGGCGGCCAGCAGCACGCTGTCAGTGAGCTCGCGGTCGAAGCCGAAATCGTCGATCTCATACTCCCCGAGGGCCCGGCGCCTCAGGAACTCGAGGGCCCGATCGACGTGATCGGCCCAGCGGGTCGACTCATCGGCCACCGCCACCTCCACGCCGGGCTCCTGACCTGCCAGGCGCAGCGCGCGCGCATCGCTCATGTCGACCACCCCGAGAGGATCCGTCCCGCGACCGTTTCCGCTCCGGTCACCAGCTCCGGCGAGAGCATGTTGTTCAGCCGCCTGGACACGACGAAGTCCTCGAAGGCCGCTGCGGAGGTGAACTTCGGGGAGAAGCCGTACTCCTCCTTGAGCCGTGCGGTGTCGACGGCCCGGCCATGGGTGAGCAGCCGGATCTGCTCCGGGCTGAAGTCAGCGAACCCACCGCGCCGCACCCAGCGGCCGACGAGGCCGACGAAGGGCGACCACACGGGCACCTCCACCCGGCCGGCGCGCCGGATGGCCTGGGAGAGGGCCAGAACCCCGTCACCGGCAACGTTGTAGATGCCGGGGTGGTCCTGCACCGTGGCCCGACGCATCACGTCAAGGCCATCGTCCTCGTGAACGAACTGCAGGCGGGCGTCGTAGCCGAGAACGGTCGGGATCACGGGCAGTGAGAAGTACTGGGCCATGGGGGTGTTGGCCGTCGGCCCGAGGAAGTTGGCGAACCGCAACGTGGTCACCGTCATGTCAGGGCGTCGGCGGGCAAGGCCGCGCACGTAGGACTCCACCTCGACCGAGTCCTTGGCCCACCCGGATCCGGGCAGGTGGCTCGGCTCCATGTCCTCGGTCATCAGGGCCGGGTCGCCCGCCCCCGACCCGTACACGGTCGTCGAGGACTTCACGACGAGCTTCTCCACCGACGAGGCCTTCTGGCACGCCGCCAGCAGCTGCATCGTCCCGATGACGTTGATCTCCTTCATCGGGGTCCGCCCGCCAGCCTGGCGCGGCGTGGCGATGACTCCCATGTGCACCACGGTGTCGACCCCCGCAGTGGAGATCACCTTGCCGATGATGGGGTTGCGGATGTCGGCCCGGACGAAGTCCGCCCCGCCGATGTCCGCGGTGGGGGTGACGACGTCAACACCGATGACCCGCTCGATCGAGGGGTCCTCAGTGAGCAGGCGCGCCATCCTGCCGCCCAAGTACCGGGAGGCTCCGGTCACCAGAACGACGCGCGCCACGGCGCTACTTCGCGTTGCGCCGCTGGACCCGCGTGCGCTTCAGCAGCTTGCGGTGCTTCTTCTTCGCCATCCGCTTGCGACGCTTCTTGATGACAGAACCCACGGGTGAACCTCACTGACTTGCCGGAAATTACCGCCATCGTACCGCCCGGGCCGGTGGCCCGGAAACCGGTCGGCCGGCGCCTGCCGGCACCCAGTCAGGCAGTGTCGACGAAGGAGTTGCGCAGGTACTCGTCCACCACGTACTCCGGGATCCGCACGGAGCGCCCGACCTTCAGCGCGGGCAGGGTGCCGGCATTCACCATCCGGTAGACGGTCATCTTGGACAACCGCAGGATCGCCGCCACCTCGGCGACAGTCAGGAGCCGCACCTCAGCCAAGGGCCGATCAGTCACGGGACACCTCCCAACGCGTGTCAATGAACCAAGGATACGCGTGCTCGCCCGCAGATGAAATGGCTCGGGCGCACCGACCCCGGGGGCGCGTCGGTCAGAACGCCCCGAACGGGTCCGCGACCAGCCCCCAGTGCGGGAACACCGCACGGCGGGTGTCCATGATCGCCCGGTCCAACGGGTCCTCGGGATGGTAGCTGCGCTCGAAGGGCAGCGCCCAGGGGTCGTTGCCGTCGGTCATCCGGCCAGGCCCGGGGCGTCCGAGCAGGTCCTGGACGAACACCCGGAACGCCTCCGGAGTGGCCGTCTGCGGGGCGATCGGCTGATGCAGTGCCTCGGCGATCAGGTGGGTCCAGGCCCTGGGAACAACGTCGACCACCTCGTAGCCGCCGCCACCGACCGCCACCCAGCGTCCGCCAGCGAGCCGGTGGGCCAACCTGTGCACGGCGGAGTAGGAGGCGCGCTGCCCATCGACGCTGAGCAGCAGGTGGGCCATGGAGTCATCGAAGTGTGAGTCGCACCCATGCTGGCTGACCAGGAACTCCGCCCCGAACTCCTCCAGGACCGCCGGCACGACAGCGTTGAAGGCTCGAAGCCACTGGTTGTCCGAGGTCCCGGCGGGCAGTGCCACGTTCACCGCGGTCCCGAGTGCATGCGGCCCGCCGGTGTCCGTCGGCCAACCGGTGCCCGGGAACAGGGTCCGGCCGCTCTCGTGCAGGCTCATCGTGAGCACTCGGGGGTCGTCGTAGAACATCGCCTCCACACCGTCGCCGTGGTGGGCATCCACGTCGATGTAGGCGACCCGCTGAACACCATGGTCGAGCAACCAGCGGATCGCCACCCCAACGTCGTTGTAGACGCAGAAGCCCGCAGCGCGGTCAGCCATCGCGTGGTGCATTCCCCCGAAGAGGTTGACGGCATGCTCAGTCCGACCGGAGTGGACCTCATCGACGGCTCGGATGGTGGCACCGCACAGGTGCGCGGCCGCCTCGTGCATCCGCGGGAAGACCGGGACGTCGTCGGTGCCCATCCCGAAGCGCGGCGCACCCGGGTCGCCGGTGTGCCCCGCCGTCCGGACAGCGGTCAGGAAGTCGGGCACATGCACCTTGACCAGGTCGTGCACCCCAGCCGGTGCCACATCGCGGATCACCTTGGCGTCGGCCTGGTCGAGCAACCCGAAGTCCTCAGCCAGCCGCATGGCCAACTGCACCCGGATGGGCGCCATGGGATGCCCGAGCCCGAAGTTGTACGCCGACAACGAGGGATCGGCGATCACGGCCACCCGATCGCTCACGCACCCCACCGTAGCCCCAGTTCGGTCCGGGACGGCACCCGGACGGGCGGCAACGGGCATGACGCCCCAGGAGTCAATAGCCTCGGCGCCATGGTCCCGCGTCGCGCCCGCAACGAGCCGCGACGCCGGATGCTCCGAGCACGGCGCCTGCACGAGGACAGTCCGAGCGCCGACAGGTTGCGGTCCTTCGCCGCCGGCGACGCGGGCTCCTCGGAGGTCGTTGCCCGCTCCCAGGCCCAGCAGGCCGCAATCGCCCGCCGATCCCCGACCCGCACCATCGTCACCTCGTTCGCGATGCTCTGTGGTGCGGGGGCGCTGCTGCTGATGCTGCCGGTGATGCGCGCCGGCGACGGGGCCGCAAGTCCCGGCGACGCGCTGTTCACCGCCGTCAGCGCGACGTGCGTGACGGGCCTGACCGTGGTGGACACCGCCACCTACTGGAGCCCTGCAGGCAAGGTCACGATCCTGCTGCTCATCCAGATCGGTGGCTTCGGCATCCAGGCGCTCGGGACCCTGTGGATCCTGCTGCTGAACCGCAAGCTCGGAGCGGCCTCCCGGCTTGCCGCCCAGGCGGAGACCGGCGCGTTGACCCAGGGCGACGTCCGACAGGTCCTCAAGGCGCTGGCGGCGATCACCCTGACCGTCGAGGCGGTCGTGGCCCTTCTGCTCGGTGCCCGGTTCTGGCTGTCCTACGACCTGCCGTGGGTCGAGGCGGGGTGGCAGGGCGTCTTCCACAGCATCAGCGCGTTCAACAACGCCGGTTTCGGGCTGGCCTCCGACTCCCTGGTCTCCTACGGCCAGGATCCGCTGATCCTCGTGCCGATCGCCCTGGCCATCGTCATCGGCGGCCTGGGCTTCCTCGTCGTCTTCGAGCTCTTCCGACGGGGCACTGGTGCACGCGGGCTGCTGCCACGCCGCTCCACACCGCCGATGAGCCACGATGACGTGATCGCCCGTGGACGCGAGCTGTCCCGCCGCTCGCGCTACCGGCTCGGCGACTTCCATCCGGAGAAGCTCGGATTCCGCAACCCGATCCCGCTGTCGCTGCACACCCGGCTGATGCTGATCGGCACCGCCATCATCATGACCGTGGGGAGCGTCGGGTTCGCCCTCTTCGAGTGGCGCAACCCGGGAACCCTGGGGGCCATGTCGTGGTGGGAGAAGGTGATGCAGTCGGTCTTCTCCGGCGGCATCACGCCCCGGACGGCCGGCTTCAACACCGTCGACTACGGCGTGGTCGTCCCCGAGACCCGGCTGCTGACCGACGTGCTGATGTTCATCGGGGCGGGCAGCGGCAGCACCGCTGGTGGGATCAAGGTGACCACCATCGTGATCCTGATCGTGGCGGCACGTGCCGAGATCCGCGGCCACACCGACGTGAACGTGCTCGACCGCCGGATCCCGAACTCGACGGTGCGGGTGGCCATCTCCGTGGCCATGATCAGCCTCGGGGCCGTGCTCGTCGGGACCATGGCCCTGCAGGCCATGACCGAACTGGCCCTCGACCGGACGCTGTTCGAGGCCACCTCGGCCCTGGCGACGGTCGGGCTGAGCGCCAACGTCACGCCCACCCTGCCCGAGCCGGCGCAGCTGCTTCTGGTCGGTCTCATGTTCCTGGGCAGGGTGGGTCCCATCACCCTGGCCTCATCGTTGTCCCTGCGGGCCACGGTTCGTGAGCACCGGCTGCCCGAGGGCCGGCCGATGATCGGCTGATGTCCATGAGAGGAGAGTCAGATGGCTGCGCGCGAGGTTGAGCCGGTCGTGGTCCTGGGTCTGGGCCGGTTCGGCCAGTCCGTGGCGGTTGCCCTGACCAGGGAGGGCTGCGAGGTCCTGGCCATCGATCGCGATCCCGAGCTGGTCCGCCAGGTGAGCAAGAAGGTGACCATGGCGGTCGAGGCTGACGTCACGAGCAAGGAGGCCCTCGAACAGCTCGGCGTCGGGGAGTACACACGTGCTGTGGTGGCCATCGGGGATGCTGTGGAGTCCTCATTGGTCTGCGCGCTCGTGCTCAAGGAGAACTTCAAGATCCCGGTCATCTGGGCCAAGGCGATCAACGCCCAGCAGGCCAAGATCCTGCGCAAGATCGGCGTCACGGAGGTCGTGTACCCGGAGCTCGAGGTGGGTCGGCGAGTCGCCCATTCACTGCTGGGGCACCGGACCGAGTACATCCCCACGGTGGATGGACTCGCCTACGCCGCCCTGCCGGTGAGCGCGGCGCAGGAGGGCCACCCGCTCGCCGAGGCCCGGGACCTCAACGAGAAGGGGATCCTCGTCCTGGCCGTCAGCCGCGGGGGGCTGGGGATGCCGGAGCTGCCCAGCCCGGACCTGATCCTGCACCGGGATGACGTGCTCGTGGTCTGCGGGCCGGAGGACGAGGTGTCACCCCTCCTGATGTGACCGGACTCTCAGGACCGGCCCAACTCGGCCGAGCGGTCCCGGGCCGCGCCGATGGCGTCCGTGAAGGTGGCCTTGACCGAAGCGTCATCGAGCACCTGCACCGCTGCGGCGGTCGTTCCCCCCGGGGACGTGACATTCGCACGGAGGACCGCGGGGCTGGCGTCGGTGTCGCGGAGCATCGTGGCCGCCCCGAGCAGGGTCTGGACCGCAAGGTCCCGGGCCAGTTCGGGCGGCAGCCCGAGCACCGCGCCGGCATCGATCATTGCCTCGGCGAGGTAGAACACGTAGGCGGGACCGGAACCGCTCACGGCCGTGACTGCATCCTGCTGCGATTCGGGGACCGTGCGGACCTCGCCGACCGCAGCCAGGATCCGCTCAGCCAGCTCCAGGGACTCCGGGGGGCAACCCGGGCCGGGCGACATCACCGACATGCCCACACCCACCAGCGCCGGCGTGTTGGGCATCACCCGCACCACGGGCGTCCCGGGCGGGAGATGCGCGGCCAGCGTGGAGGTGGAGACTCCGGCGGCCAGGGAGACCACGGTGGCGCCGGGAGGCAGGGCCGTCGCCACAGCATCGAGGGCTCCGGGGACATGGTGCGGCTTGACTGCGACAACGACGAGCTCCGCACCGGCAACGGCCTGCGCCGCGGGGCGGAACTCGATGCCGCGGCGCTCGTGGACCGCGCGGGCGGTCGGCTCATGCGCCTCGGCCCCCATGATCAGGGCGGGGTCCCACCCTGCCTGGATCATCCCCGCCAGGACAGCCTCGCCCATCCGACCGGTCCCGAGCATGGCGATCCGGGGGTGCGCGGACACCGGCGTCACCGGCCGAGTGCGGCTCGGGCCGCCTGGAGCATGGAGTTCGGCCGCAGCGCGATCCGGGTGGACACGTAGGTGGCCCAATCCGGCCCGAACGGAACGAGGATCCCGACCCGAGCCCCGGTGGAGACCAGCTCCGCGGCGGCGTCTGGACGAACCCCCAGCCGGAACTGGAACGAGAAGCCCGCGGGATCACGATCCGAGCGGACAGCAAGGGCTGAGGCGATCTCGATCAGCTGCGGGTCATGGGTGGCCACGACGATCCGGCTGTCCATCGCCATCAGCAGTCGGGTACAGCGGACGTAGGACTTGTCGATCTCGTGGGCATCGGTGAAGGCAAGCCCCTCGGGCTCGGCCGTCTCCTGCCGGACCAGGCGCACCCGGGAACCTCGTCGGGCCAGATCACCGCAGTCCGCCTCCGAGCGCAACAAGCTCGCCGACACGGTCATGCCGAGATCCGGATGCTCGGCGGCAACAGCGGCATGGACCGCAAGGGCCGCGTCGAGGTGCTCGTGCGCGACGCCGGCGACCGTCACGGACATACCCACCTGCTCGGCGGCTCCGCACAGGGCCGCAAGGTCGGCGGCGATCTGTGCCTGGTCCACCCCCCTGGACATGCCCAGCGCAGCCAGGTCGACCATCAGGTCCGAGCCCTCGGCCACATGGGCCGAGTCCAGGGCATCGATCGTGGCCATGTGGACCAGCCGCGCCGACGCGGTGGAGTCACTGTCGGGCAGGTAGGCGACCGAGGCCGACATGCCCGCCAGGATCACGTCCTCCACGACCGGCACAGCCGCCCCCACCGTCTCTCCCGGCACGAACGGCCTGATCGCCCCGTGGGCGGCCGGGAGACCATCGAGCGCCGCGACGATCGAGTCCCGGGTCGGTACGAGCTTGAGAACGCCACTCACATCCACCATGGCTGCACACCTCCGCCGCGAAGGCTACGCGGGGTCAGGTCGGCTCGTCGCACCGGAGCACGTGGTCGGCAGCGCAGGCACTGCGCACTCGCCAGCAGCGCGCTCCGGCCGGTAGCCTTGCCGAGACCACAGGAGAGGCAGGGCAGGTGAACATCCCCGAACTGTCCGGACTTCCGGGCGCTTCCGCATTCGCCGGTGCGATCCGCGGAATCGAGGCGAAGGTGGCCGGTGCGATCGAGGACGTCGATTGGGTCGCCGTCGCCCAGAACGTCGACAAGTCTCTGAACACGGGGCGGATCCAGTACAAGACCCGCCGCCAGGCCCTGCGCCCGACCGTGGTCGTGCCGTACCGGGGCTGGTACGCCGACGGCGTGGCGCACCTGACCGCTCGTACCATCGAGAAGCCGCTGTTCACGGTCGGCGACATGCCGATGGGGATGGGCCGCACACTGCGCGCCAACCTGCGCCGGTTCACGGTGCTGACCATCGCCGACGTGACGGTCAGCGCCTCCATCGGTGAGGTGTCCGGGGAGTTCACCAGCGATGCCGACGGCTACCTGCACATCGAGCTCGCCGTCGGCCCGCTGTCGCCCGGCTGGCACGTCATGGACCTGGACCCCGTTCTGGGATCCGTGACGCACACCACCGGGCGGGTGCTCGTCCCAGACCCCCGCGGGGGCCTGGCTGTCGTCTCCGACATCGACGACACCATCATGAAGACCGGGCTGACCCAGGGGTGGATGGCCGCCGGACGGACGCTGCTCCGCGACGTTGCCGATCGCAAGCCGGTGCCAGGCATGTCCACCCTCTACGCCGGGTTGGCCCGCGCGAACGGGCCCGGACGCGGGGTGCCGTTCTTCTACGTATCGACGGGATCGTGGAACCTCTACGACTACCTGGTCGCGTTCACCAACATGCATCGGTTCCCTCGCGGTCCGCTGTTCCTCACGGACTGGGGGCCCACCTCGGACCGGATCATGCGCGACGGCCGCGAGCACAAGCGCAGCACGATCCGGGCACTCCTTGACGGCATGCCCGAGTACTCGTTCATCCTGATCGGCGACGTCGGACAGGGCGACCCGGAGACCTACGAGGTCATGGCTCGCGAGTACCCGGGCCGGATCCGGGCCATGATCCTCGTGTACGTCGGGTCCCACCTGCCCGAGCGCATCGCGGAGGTCTCCGAGCGGGCGGCGAACCTGCGCGAGGAGGGCCTGCCCATGTACTACGTCGACAACGCCGTGGAGGCGGTGACCGTGGCCTGGCAGCTTGGACTGGTCGACCAGTCCACGACAGCGGAGGTAGCCCTGGAGTTCGAGGGTCGCTGAGGGCCCCGGCGCCCGCCCTATCGCGCGTGCTTCGGGCCGTCCTCGGCCGGTGCGGCACCGGCTGAGCCAGCCGGTGCCCCCTTCGCGGCCGGCTTCTTCGCAGCCGATTTCCTCTCGGCCGGCTTCTTCGCAGCAGGCTTGCTCGGGGCCGGATTGGCGGCCGCGGACTTGGGCTGGGCCGGCTTCTTCGGCACCGGCTTCTTGGCTGCTGGCTTCTGGGCCCGCTTCGAGGCTGCGGGCTGCTTCGGGGCCGGCTTGGCCGGAGCCGCCGGCGTGTCGGGCTTGGCCCCGGCGGCCGCAGCCCTGCCGCCCGCTGCGGACTTGTCGGCAGCCTGCGACCTCGACCTCGACGTCGGCCCAGTCGACGCGCTGGACGCGCGGACTCTGGAGCTCGGCTTGGGCGTCTCCGTGCGACGGGAGCGGCCTGCCTCGGGGTGCGGCTGCTCGCCGCGTCGGCGCACGTCGACCTCCTGCGCGATCCGCGCAGCCTCAGCGGCGCGGGTGGCGGCAGGATCGGGATCGAAGCTGCGGGCTGGCGTGGCCGCACGAGCGCCCGATTGCTCATCGGAGGTCCTGGCACGTGCCCGGGCACGATCCGATCCGGGGATCGGCCGGCGCGGGTCGAGCAGATCCTGGATGACGGGGGCGACCATGCGGATCACCTCCTCGTCACTGGCGGAGGACAGCGGCTCCAGGCGCACTCCGTAGCGCATCGTCGCGACCCCGACGAGGTAGCTGGTGATGAGCGCCGAGCGCATCCGGGCATCCGGGATGCCGATCATCCCAGCGACCCGGTCGACAACGCCGATCTCGATGAAGTCCTGCAGGCCGGAGACGGCGTGTCCGGCGCTGGAGCCGGTGCGGGCCAGCGAGATCAACTCGTCGCGGACGTCCGGATCCCGCAGGGTGTCGAGGGTGAAGCGGACGAGTCGCTCGCCCATCCCCTCGATTCCGGGCGCTACCAGCGCTGGGATGGCCGAGACCGGGTCCACCGGCAGACGCATCGCCGCGGCGAACAGCGAGTCGCGGTTGCGGTAGTACCGACGGGCGACATCCTCGGTCATCCCCGCCGCTCCGGCTGCCGCGTGCATCGACAGGCCCACATAGCCACGTCTGGCCACGATGTCGCGTGCCACTGAGAGCAGTGCGTCCCGCGGGTCCTCGCTCACAGGCCCCAGACTAGGGCCGGACCCCATCCACGGGCACGGCGAGCGGCGCAGCCAGGTGCAGGCGCGCGAATGCCAGCGCCTCAGCCAGGTCGGCCTCGCGCTCCGCCCGGTTGGCCGCCTTGCGGGTGCTGACCTCGAGGACAACCGTCCCGGCGAAACCCTGCTGGGCGAGGCCCTCGAGCAGGCCGGCGCACTCCTGGTCGCCCCGCCCGGGGACCAGGTGCTCGTCGCGGGCAAGTCCCGTGCCGTCGGCGAGGTGGATGTGGGCGAGCCGGCTGCCGAGATCACCGGCCATCGTGAGCGCGGAGGTCCCTGACACTGATGTGTGCGACAGGTCCAGCGTCACGTTCGGGTAGTCCTGATTGCGCGGATCCCAGTCCGGTTGGTAGGCCGCCCATTCACGGTTGCGCGCCCGCCAGGGGTACATGTTCTCCACGGCGAAGACGACATCGGTCTCGTCGTACATCCTGGCCAGGCCGATCTCGAACTCCCGGGCGTAGTCACGCTGCCACCGGAACGGCGGGTGCACCACGACCGTCGATGCGCCCAGCCTCTCGGCGGCCTGCTGGGAGCGCTGCAGCTTGGCCCACGGGTCGGTGCTCCACACCCGCTGGGTCACCAGCAGGCAGGGCGAGTGCACGGCGAGGATCGGCACCCCGTAGTAGTCCGACAGTGCGTGAACAGCCTCGGGGTCCTGGCTGACGGCGTCGGTGAAGACCATCAGCTCGATCCCGTCGTACCCGAGCCGACGGGCGATCTCGAAAGCCGCCGCGGTGGACTCCGGGTAGACCGACGCCGTGGACAGGGCGACCTTGGCGGCTGGTACCCGGACGACGGGACGTTCGGGTGCCGGTGCAGGTGCCAGTTCGGCTTCGGGTTCGGGTTCGGGTTCGGTGATCGTCAGCGAGGCCTTCGCCGGGGGCTTGCGCCGGGCTGGGGGCTTGCGCCGAGTCGGCTCCTTGGTGGGCGCAGCTGCCTTCGGCCCCTTGCGTCCCTGGGTCGGGCGCGGTCGGGGCGTGCCGGCAGGCTCAGCGACCGTCGCACTGTCACCCTGTGCGGGCTCGGCCTTCAGCTTCGCGACCGATCGACCTCGGCGGCGAGCAGGCGCCGGGGCCGGCTCGGGCTCGACAGGCGGCTGTGCGGCGTTGGGCAGTGCCGAGGCGGCAGCCCCAGAAGCCGATGCACCCGGCGAACCCGCGCGACCGACCTCACTGGGATCCGCGCGGGCGTCCGGCGGCTCCGGCGACTCGAGCGCCTCCGGGGTCTTCCCCTGGGGGTCCTTCCCCCGGCGTGCTGGCACACTCCCAGCCTATGCCCTGGATCCCGAGCCGGTGAGCACGCCCGCAGGTTCAGGTGCCGCGGACGCTCTACGCTGGGCCCATGGTGGAAGTGCCCTTGGGCGGTGCGCGGCATTGGGTCGAGTTCCCAGACCCCGATGCCTCGGATCCGGACGCAGAGGTGGTCTTCCGGGCCGACCTCACGTGGTTGACCTCCAACTGGACATGCATCTTCGGCAACGGCTGCCAGGGCATCTACTCCGACCGGCCCGCTGACGGCTGCTGCACCCTGGGCGCTCACTTCTCCGATGCGGAGGACCGTGATCGCACCATCAGGTTGGCTGCGGACCTGAGTGCTGCCCAGTGGCAGCTGCGTCCCACGGGACGAGCCGATGGGGTGATCGAGACGGATGCCGACGGCGAGGCCAAGACGCGGGTCGTCGACGGTGCGTGCGTCTTCCTCAACCGACCCGGCTTCGCCGGTGGCTCCGGATGTGCCCTGCATCGGATGGCCCTCGACGACGGGGTCCCGATCACGATGACCAAGCCGGAGGTCTGCTGGCAGCTGCCGATCCGGCGCACCTACGAGGAGGTGGCGCGCCCGGATGGGACGTCGCAGCAGGTGGTCGTCATCGCCGAGTACGACCGGCGGGGCTGGGGCGAGGGTGGCCACGACCTCGACTGGTACTGCACGACCGCCCCGGCCGCCCATGTGGGGAGCGAACCGGTGTACCTCTCCTGCCGGGACGAGCTCGTGGAGCTTATGGGACCGGCTGCCTACGAGGTGCTCAGTGAGCACTGCGAGGCTCGATCCATGGCCCTGCAGGTCCTGGCCGACCGGAGCCTGTCGATCGTCGGCCTCGCGCCGCACCCCGCCGGCAGGCCCGGCCCCGATCAGGGGTAGGCCCACAGGTCGAGCGGCACGTCCCAGTTCTGATCGGCCTACAGCTCGGGCACCACGGCCAGCGCCCTGGGCCCGGAGCCAGCGGATTGGCGCACAAGGTCCGGCCGCGACCACGGCATCAGGCGTACCGCCTCGGACAGGTCATCGACGGGGTGCAGCCGCACCCCCACGTCGCGCAGGGTCCCGACCTCTGCCCGGGGCAGGATCACATCGGTCATCCCCAACCTGGCCGCCTCGAGGACCCGCTGGCGTGTTCCGGGCACGCGGCGCACGTCGCCAGCCAGGCCAACCTCGCCGAGGGCCACCCACCCCACCGGAACCGACATGTCACGCACCGACCCGTGTACGGCCAGTGCGACGGCCGCGTCGCACGCAGGTTCGACAAGCCGTGCACCCCCCACCGGTGCGATGTAGGTGTCCAGCCTGGACAACGGAACGGCCTCTCGGCGCTCAAGGACTGCCAGCACCATGGCGATGCGGGCGGAATCCATCCCCGAGGTGGTCCGGCGGGGGACCGACCCTGCCGCGGGGACCACCAGGGCCTGGATCTCGGCCAGCAAGGGGCGACGGCCCTCCAGTGCAACGGTCACGCAGGTTCCTGGTACGGGGTCGGTCCGGTCGCTGACGAACAGGCCGCTCGGGTCGGCGAGCCCGATCAGCCCCGCATCCCCGAGCTCGAAGCAGCCCACCTCGTCGGTGGGCCCGTAGCGGTTCTTCACAGCCCGGACCATGCGCAGCCGCGCGTGCCGGTCACCCTCGAAGGAGAGCACGACGTCGACGAGGTGCTCGAGCGTGCGCGGCCCGGCGATGCCACCGTCCTTCGTGACGTGCCCGACGACGATGCAGGCCATGTCGCGCTCCTTGGCCAGGCGGATCAGGGCCGAGGTGGCCTCGCGCACCTGGCTGACGCCGGACACGACGCCGTCCACGCCGGCCGAGGTCATGGTCTGGATCGAGTCGACGACGATCAGGCTCGGCGCGACCTGCTCGACGTGCGAGACGACGGCGGAGACCTCGGACTCCGCGGCCAGGAAGACCTCCGGGCTCACCGAGCCCACCCGCTCTGCCCGGGCGCGCACCTGCTCGATGCTCTCCTCGCCGGTGACGTAGAGGGCCCGGGTACCGCGAGCCGCCACCGACGCCACAACCTGCAGCAGCAGGGTCGACTTGCCCACCCCTGGCTCGCCTGCCAACAGGATGACCGCACCGGGCACCGCCCCACCGCCCAGGACTCGGTCCAGCTCCGCGATGCCGGTCGGGCTGGCGGCCGACCGTCTCAGGTCGACGTCGGTCATGGGCTGCGCGGCCGCAGTGACCGCACCCGCCCGCGGGCCACGACCGGTGGCGCCGGCCTCGGAAACGGTCCCCCACGACTGGCACTCGCCACACCGACCCACCCATTTGGTCGCCCGCCACCCACACTCCGTGCACCTGAAGGTCGACCTCAACGCACTGCTGGGAGCCATGGTCGCGACGCTACCCCGGCCACCTGACATCTCTGCGGAACGACCAGAACGCTCGCACGCCGCCACCCGGTCCCAGTTCACCTACACTCGTGCGGGGAGCACACGAACACGGAGCATTCATGGCGGGAATCGATCCAGAGCTGGGGGCAGCGCTGGCCCGGGTGGCACCGGGCACCGAGCTTCGCGATGGCCTGGAGCGGATCATGCGCGGCCGGACCGGGGCGCTCATCGTCCTCGGCCATGACAAGTCCATCGATGCCATCGCCACTGGCGGCTTCCCGCTGAACATCGACTTCACCGCGACCCGGCTGCGTGAGCTGTCCAAGATGGACGGCGCCGTGGTCATCGATTCGTCGACCTCCACCATCGTGCGCGCCGCCACCCAGCTGGTCCCCGACCCGACGATCCCGACGTCGGAGACCGGCACCCGGCACCGGACGGCCGACCGGGTCGCACGGCAGACCAGCTACCCGGTGATCAGCGTCAGCCAGTCGATGCACATCATCGCCCTGTACCTCAAGGGCCGTCGATACGTCCTGGAGGATCCCGCGGCGATCCTGTCCCGGGCCAATCAGGCCCTGGCCACCCTGGAGCGCTACAAGCAGCGCCTCGATGAGGTGTCGCGCAGCCTGTCCGCGCTCGAGATCGAGGACCTGGTGACCGTGCGCGAGGTGTGCGCAACGCTCCAGCGGCTGGAGATGGTGCGGCACATCGCCAGCGAGATCCGGGCCTACCTCCTTGAGCTGGGCACCGAGGGCCGGCTCGTGTCGCTGCAGCTGGCGGAGCTGGTGGCGGGGGTGGAGACCGATCGGGAGCTGGTCGTCCGCGACTACCAGCCGCGCCGGAGGTCCTCGCGGCGCACTCGTACCGTGTCGGACACGATGGACGCACTGGACCTGATCGGGCCGACCGACCTGCTGGACCTCTCCTCCGTGGCCCGCGCGCTGGGGTACCCGGCGAGCACCGACGGGCTGGAGACGAACGTCAGCCCACGCGGGCACCGTGTGCTGTCCCGCGTGCCGCGCGTGCCCGAGTCCGTCCGACATCGACTCGTGGACCACTTCGGAACCCTGCAGGCGCTCCTCGGCGCCACGGTGGAGGACCTGCAACAGGTCGAGGGGATCGGCGAGAACCGTGCGCGCTACATCCGCGAGGGCCTGTCCCGGCTCGCGGAGTCCTCAATCCTCGAGCGCTACGTCTGACCCGGTGCGGCTGCGCGGGTTCGGCCCCTGGGCCTGCTTGCGCGCTTCAGCGGGCCGCCTGCCTGGAACGACCCGGCACCGCGATGGTGCCCTACTGGACCGTGAAGGTGACGGATTCGGAGGTCACGTCCCCATTGCGGGCCTGCACCTTGTAGGTCCCGGGCTGGGCCGGTGGCTGGTCGGTCGGGCAGTCCTTCGCGGTGACCGTGCCGGACCAGGTGACCGAGGTCGTGAACGGCTTGCCGGGCATGAGGGCAACGACGTCGGACCTGCTCGACGGACTGCAGAAGTCTGAGGACCACACGAGCGCTGCGCCCGACGTGATCTGCAGCTCGTTGGCGCCAGCGCCGACGTCGCGGTTGCAGGCCGCGTCCCCGGTGTTCGTGACCGTCATGGTCAGCCCCATGCCTGCGCCGACGCTCGTCGAGGACGCCGAGGTTGAGGCCCCGACCTCGATATCGGCCTCCGAGCAGGTCGAGCTGGCAGACGGGCCGGGGCTCGCGGCGGCGTTCGGCGAGGCCGATGCGCTGGGTGCTGCGTCCGAAGCCTCGGGTGAGGCCGACGCCGTCGGGCTGGCGCTGGGCGACGCGCTGGGGGCCTGTGCCTCCGGTTCAGCACTCGAGCCGAACACCGCGCGCAGGAGCAGCCATCCAAGCAGCAGGATGACCACCAGCACCCCAAGGACGGCTGCACGGCGACGCCAGTAGGTGTTGGGCGACTCAGGACCGACGGGGTTCTTGACCGTGCTCACGGGGACAACGGTAACGCCCCGCCGAACATGCGTCGGCCCGCGTACCCCCAAATCTCGGGGCGCGCGGGCCGATGCATGTCAGATCAGCTCTCCGGCTGGTCGCCGGGGGCGCCTGCTGCCTCCACCGGTGGAGCATCGGGGAGCAACACCTTGTCAGCGCCCGTGAGCGTGAACGTCGCACTCGGGCCGGAGCCCTCAACGTCAACCACCACGATCTGGCCCGGCCGGAGCTCGCCGAAGAGGATCTTCTCGCTCAGGGCGTCCTCGACCTCACGCTGCAGGGTGCGACGCAGCGGTCGAGCGCCCAGCGCCGGGTCGTACCCACGCTCCGCGAGGAGCTCCTTGGCAGCCTGGGTCAGCTCGATGCCCATGTCGCGCTCCCTGAGCCGCTCCTCCAGGTGGTTGGCCATCAGGTCCACGATCTGGATGATCTCGAGGCGTGTGAGCTGGTGGAAGACGACGATGTCGTCGATGCGGTTGAGGAACTCGGGGCGGAAGTGCGACTTGAGCTCCTGCTGGACCTTTGCCTTCATCCGCTCGTACTCGTCATCCTCGTTGCCGCCGGCGAAGCCCAGCATCTGGCCCTTGCTGACGTCGCGGCTGCCGAGGTTGGTCGTCATGATGATCACGGTGTTCTTGAAATCGACCACACGACCCTGGGCGTCGGTGAGGCGACCCTCCTCGAGCACCTGCAGCAGCGAATTGAAGATGTCCGGGTGAGCCTTTTCGACCTCATCGAAGAGAACAACTGAGAACGGCCGGCGGCGCACCTTTTCGGTGAGTTGTCCACCCTCCTCGTAGCCGACATATCCGGGCGGCGAACCGAATAGCCGTGACGCGGTGTGCTTCTCGGAGTACTCGCTCATATCCAGGGCGATCAGGGCCTCCTCATCACCGAAGAGGAATTCGGCCAGCGTCTTGCTCAACTCGGTCTTGCCGACGCCTGAGGGCCCGGCGAAGATGAACGATCCGCCAGGGCGCTTGGGGTCCTTCAGCCCAGCGCGGGTGCGCCGGATCGCCTGGCTCAGCGCGTGGATGGCGTCCTGCTGGCCGATGACGCGCTTGTGCAGCTCGTCCTCCATCCGCAGCAGGCGCTGGGCGTCGTCCTCGGACAGGTCTGTCACGGGGATGCCGGTCATCAGGGCCAGCACCTCGGCAACGAGCTTGTCGTCGACCTCGGCCACGACGTCCATGTCGCCGGCCTTCCACTCCTTCTCGCGCTGCGCCTTCTCGACCTGCAGGACCTTCTCGCGGTCGCGCAGCGACGCAGCCTTCTCGAAGTCCTGGGCGTCGATCGCGGATTCCTTCTCCCGACGAACCGTGGCGATGCGCTCGTCGAACTCCCGCAGGTCCGGCGGGGCGGTCATCCGGCGGATTCGCAGCCGGGAGCCGGCCTCATCGATCAGGTCGATGGCCTTGTCGGGCAGCTGACGGTCCGACACGTACCGATCGGACAGCCGCGCGGCAGCCGCCAGCGCAGCATCGGTGATCGAGACCCGGTGGTGGGCCTCGTACCGGTCGCGCAGGCCCTTGAGGATCTCGATGGTGTGCGCGACGCTGGGCGCCTGCACCTGGATCGGCTGGAAGCGGCGCTCGAGGGCGGCGTCCTTCTCGACATGCTTGCGGTACTCGTCAAGGGTGGTCGCGCCGATGGTCTGCAGCTCGCCACGGGCGAGCATCGGCTTGAGGATGCTCGCCGCGTCGATGGCCCCCTCAGCAGCGCCGGCGCCCACGAGCGTGTGCATCTCGTCGATGAACAGGATGATGTCGCCGCGGGTCTTGATCTCCTTGAGGACCTTCTTGAGGCGCTCCTCGAAATCGCCGCGGTAGCGGGACCCGGCCACGAGGGCGCCGAGATCCAACGTGTAGAGGTGCTTGTCCTTGAGCGTCTCGGGGACCTCGCCACGGACGATCATCTGGGCCAGGCCCTCGACGACGGCCGTCTTCCCGACACCGGGCTCGCCGATCAGGACTGGGTTGTTCTTGGTGCGCCGGGACAGCACCTGCATGACCCGCTCTATCTCGGTCTCACGACCGATCACGGGGTCGAGTTTGCTCTCCCGGGCATCCTTGGTGAGGTTGCGACCGAACTGGTCGAGGACCAACGAAGTGGACGGAGTGCCCTCCTGGGGGCCACCTCCGGGGCCGGCCGCCGCAGGCTCCTTGCCCTGGAAGCCCGACAGGAGCTGGATGACCTGCTGGCGCACCTTGTTCAGGTCCGCGCCCAGCTTGACCAGCACCTGGGCGGCAACACCCTCGCCCTCGCGGATCAGACCGAGCAGGATGTGCTCGGTGCCGATGTAGTTGTGGCCCAGCTGCAGCGCCTCGCGCAGCGACAGCTCGAGGACCTTCTTGGCGCGTGGGGTGAAGGGGATGTGCCCGCTGGGAGCCTGCTGGCCCTGGCCGATGATCTCCTCGACCTGCTGGCGCACGGACTCCAGGGAGATCCCCATGCTCTCCAGGGCCTTCGCGGCAACGCCCTCGCCCTCATGGATCAGCCCGAGCAGGATGTGCTCGGTACCGATGTAGTTGTGGTTGAGCATCCGCGCCTCTTCCTGCGCGAGCACCACAACACGTCGGGCACGATCGGTGAACCGTTCGAACATTGGGCTCTCCACTCCGTTCGTCCTTCCACCCCGCAGCACGGGATGGAACGAAACTGTAGCCGCTCCCCCCGACAGGCACACATCAATGCACCCATCGAGACCAGTCAGGAACGGCCCCTCACCGAGGCAACAGCGCAGATGCCGGCGGCATTACCCATCGCCGCTAAGCCCTCGGCGAACGCGGGCCAGATAGCCGTACGGTGCCAGGGCAGCTAGTGCGCCGCCTCGTAGCGGGCCCGCAGGTCCGCGGAGATGCGGCCTCGGGTGCTGACCGGGATCCCGTTCTCGGCGGCCCAGCGGCGGATGTCGGCAGTGTCCTCGGAGCGCCGTGCTGCCCGTCGCCGGGGCTCGGCGGCCGCGGGGCTGCTCACCCGGCGTCCGGCGCCGATCCATGGGGCAAACGACTCGCGCAGCTTCTCAGCGTTGCCCTCCGAGAGGTCGATCTCGTAGGACTTCCCGTCCAGCGAGAACAGGACGGTCTCAGCACCGGGGCTGCCGTCGATATCGTCCTCAAGAAGAACCTGCACCTTACGTGACATTGCGCGCTCCGAATTCAGTGTCTTCGATATTTGCCCGGCCTTCAGCATAGTGCACAACGAGTCAACGGGGAATCGGCATGGTCGGGGGAAATGTCTTGGACACGGCCATTTGATACCCGGGGGGGTTATTCCGAAAGGAATCCGCAGTTCGGCGCACCCGACCGCCGGCTGGATTCTGAGGAAGTGCGGCCCCGGCTGCGGATCACTACGCTCGGCGACCATGAACCCGATCGCCGCGCTGACGTCCGCGCCCGAACTGCGTGACGACATCCGGCGCCTGGGCGACCTGCTCGGCGAGGCGCTCATACGCCAGGAGGGGCCACACACCTTCGACACGGTGGAACGCATCCGGGCCCTGTCACGCGACGATCCCTACGCTGCCGCCGGCCTGATCGACGCACTGCCCCTGGATCAGGCCGCCACGATGGCGCGGGCGTTCTCCCTGTACTTCCACCTGGCGAACATCGTCGAGCAGGTGCACCGTGCCCGCGCCCAGACGCTGGCCCGGGCCGCGACCGGTGGGCCGTTGGTCGAGGCCGGAGTCGCGATCAGGGCTGCCCTGGAGGCCGGTGACGTGGCTGCGGCCGAGGTGCGTGCCGGCTTCGCCAGCATCAGCGCCCGACCTGTGTTCACCGCGCACCCGACCGAGGCGTCCAGGCGCTCGGTCCTGGTCAAGCTGCGCCGGATCGCCGAGCTGCTCGACGTGCCGCGGACCGTCGACACCGACCGCGCGATCGCCGAGGCCATCGACCTGCTCTGGCAGACCGATGAGTTGCGGCTCGGTCAGCCGGAGGTGACTGACGAGGCTCGAAACGCCCTGTTCTACCTCGACGATCTGACCGTGGGCGCGGCCAGCGACGTCGTCGGGGAGTTCGCCGCAGCGGCCGCAGCCAATGGAGTGCAGATCGCGCCCCAGACGCCAGTTCTCACGTTCGGCTCCTGGATCGGCGGTGACCGCGACGGCAACCCGTTCGTCACGCCGACAGCGACAGCTCGGGTGCTGGCGATCCAGCACGACCACGCCGTCCGCGACCTGCTCCCGCACATCGAGGAGCTCAGCGCCCAGCTGTCGGTCTCGGAGCGGATCGCACCGGGCTCCGAGGAGTTCGCGGAGTCGCTGGCGGCCGACCTGGCCGCACTGCCCGATCTGGATCCGCGTTTCCGCCGGCTCAACGCCGAGGAGCCCTACCGACTGAAGCTCACCTGCATCCACGCCAAGCTGCGCAACACCCGGGCCCGCCAGGCCGAGGGGCGCCCGCACCAGCCCGGCCGGGACTACGGGACGACCGCCGACCTGCTGGCCGACCTCGAGGTGATCCGGTCCTCGCTGGCCGCGAACCGGGGTGGGCTGATCGCGGCCGGATCGGTTGCCCGAACCATGCGCGCGGTGTCGGTGTTCGGCCTGTCCCTGGCCACCCTGGACGTCCGGGAGCACGCCAACGCCCACCACCATGCGGTCGGCCAGCTGATGGACCGGCTCGGCGAGCTGGCGGCCGCGTACTCCGAGCTGGACCCACAGCAGCGGTTCGCAGCCCTTGCGGCGGAGCTTGCGGGCAAGCGACCGCTGGCGCCGGTGCCCCCGCCGCTGGACGCTGCGGCGATGACCACCTACTCGACGTTCGTGGAGATCGGGCGGGCCCTGGACCGCTACGGACCCGAGATCTGCGAGTCCTACATCATCTCGATGACGAAGTCGGCGGCGGACGTCATGGCCGCTGCGGTCCTGGCCCGGGAGGCCGGGCTGGTCGACCTGCCCGCCGGCGTCGCCCGGATCGGCTTCGTCCCCCTGCTTGAGACGGTCGCCGAGCTCAAGGCAGCCGGCACACTGGTCGGGCAGCTGCTCGACGACCCCAGCTTCCGGGAGCTGGTGCGGCTGCGCGGGGACACGCTCGAGGTCATGCTCGGCTACTCCGACTCGAACAAGGATGCCGGGGTCACCACGTCGCAGTGGGAGATCCACCTGGCCCAGCGCCGCCTGCGTGACGTGTGCACCGAACGCGGAGTGGTGCTTCGGCTGTTCCACGGCCGGGGAGGAACAGTCGGCCGTGGTGGCGGGCCCACCTACGAGGCCATCCTGTCCCAGCCGTGGGGGGTGCTCGAGGGGCAGATCAAGGTCACCGAGCAGGGTGAGGTCATCTCTGACAAGTACCTGCTTCCCCAGCTGGCCCGCGAGAACCTCCGCCAGACCCTGGCCGCCACCCTGCGCGGGACGGTCCTGCACCGCACGCCACTCCTGGACGACGAGACGCTGGGAGCCTGGGACGAGGTGATGGACCTCATCTCGGCCGCAGCGTTCGATTCCTACCGCGAGCTTGTCGACGATCCCGACCTGCCGGAGTACTTCTCCTTCGCCACGCCGGTCGAGCAGCTCGGGGACCTGCACCTGGGCTCCCGGCCTGCCCGCCGACCGACCGCTGCCGGTGGTCTCGACGGCCTGCGTGCCATCCCCTGGGTCTTCGGCTGGACCCAGGCTCGCCAGATCGTCCCGGGCTGGTACGGGGTGGGCACCGGACTGGCCGCGGCCCGCGCAGCCGGCCATACCGAGACCATGGCGCAGATGGCCCAGCGTTGGCCCTTCTTCGCCAACTTCCTGTCGAACGTCGCCATGACCGCAGCCAAGGCCGACCTCGGCGTCGCCGACCGCTACGTGGACCGCCTGGTTCCTGAACACCTGCACCGCTTCGCGGCCCAGATCCGCGCCGAGCACGAGCAGACCGTCGTCGAGCTCCAGCAGGTCACGGATACCGACTCCCTGCTCGGCAACCAGCCTGCCCTGGCCCAGACGCTGCTGGTCCGCGATGCCTACCTTCGCCCGCTGCACCTGCTGCAGGTCTCGCTGCTGGCCCGGGTGCGCTGGCATGAGGGCGAGGGAACCGTTGTTGAGCCAGAGCTCCGGCGGGCCCTGCTGCTGACCGTGAACGGGATCGCCACCGGGCTGCGCAACACCGGCTGAGCGCGCGGTTCGGACCCCTGCACCGGCCCTCGCCGATTGTGGTCCTCCGAGCATTCGGGGAGGGCGAGTGCTGGACGCGGGGCGGTCGCCCTCGAGCAGTGGTCAGAGGACGCGCAGCATCCGGTGGTTGCCCAACGTGTTCGGCTTCACCCGTTCGAGGTCGAGCAGCTCAGCGACGCCCTCGTCGTAGGACTGCAGCAGCTGGGCATAGACCTCGGCGGTCACCGGCGCGCCCTCGATCTCGACGAATCCGACGTCGGTGAAGAACCGGGTCTCGAAGGTCAGGCAGAACACCCGCGACACCCCCAGGTCCCGGGCCCGGGCCAGCAGCGCCGCCACGAGGCTGCGGCCGATCCCAGCACCGGTGCGGGCCGGGTCGACTGCCAGCGTGCGCAGTTCACCGAGGTCCTCCCAGATCACGTGCATGGCGCCGCACCCCACCAGCTCGCCATCGAGCTCGGCGACCAGGAAGTCCGGGACGTCCTCGAAGAGCGTGACCATCGCCTTCGACAGCAGGATCCGCCGCTCCGTGTAGGCGTCGACCAGTTCCTGGATGCGCCGCACGTCCGAGGTCCGCGCCGGACGGATCAGCAGGTCCACGGCGCTCACCCTAGTGACTCCGGCCGGATCCACCGCCGTCCGGTGGCCCCTGCGGGGCCAGGCGTGGCCTCAGGTGGGTCGAATCGGGACGTGCACCAGGGTGCGCGGCTCGGCCACCTCCGGGCCATCGAGGTAGGCCTCCCACGGCGGGCCGGTCGACTCCCAGGCATTGTCGGCCAGCCAGTCCTCGGCCGCCGCGTAGGCCGCTGAGACCGCGGCGTACGCACCCCGGTGCAACACCACGAGCGCGGGTCCCGCGGGCAGCTCGGAGGCCACTACGCGACCGGCAGGGGCGACCGGCGCACTGGCCGGGAAGCCCGCCTCGATCTCGAACCCATCGGCCGTTCGCACGTAGCACCCGAAGGGTGGGCCAGCCGGCGTGAGCCCCTGGGCGCTGATCGCCCCGATCACCTCGCCGTAGACCCCACCGAGGAACTCGGCGATCGCGTCCTCGGCAACCATGCCGCGCACCACCGCCGTGGGCTGGGCCTCCAGGTCGATCCGATCGACGTGATACTCCATGGACCCGACACTGCCAAGCCCACTGCCGGGAGTCGACCGGAGCAGGCCTACCCCGATGGCGCACCCGCGCGGACCCCGTCAGGCGCTGACCAGGGATGTCCGCGGCCCGCCGGCACGGCACGAGACCGCGGGGCGGGGACTCCGTCGGCAGGCGGCCACGCACGAAGAATCGGCGCCCATGGATGCCCACCCGTCACCGCCGGACGGCCGGCCCATCCGCGGCGTGGTCTTCGACCTGCACGCCACCCTCGTCCACGCCGGGGAACCGCACGCCTGGGTAGCCGCTGCCATGGCCGCCATCGATGCCGACCCCACCCTGAGCGCCATCTTCGACCCGCAGGACTACCGCCGCAGCGCCCTGCCCGACTTCGACGCGCTGGCCCCCCGGGCGGACCGGATCTGGGAGCACGCCCGCGCGTTGATCCTGCCCCGCACGCGGGGAACAACGCACGGACTCCAGCAGGTCCTCCGATTGGTGGGTTGAGATGAGTGACCGCACTGCCGACGCGACGGCGCCAGCCGCCGGCGAAACTGCGGGAACGGCCAGGAACGCGCGCTACGGCCGCTGGGTGGCGCGCTCAAGCCCGGTGCTCGACCGGCTGGCGCTCGGCTTCCTCGTCGTGTTCTCGCTCCAGTGGCTGTTCATCAATCCGTCGACGTGGTTGAACAGCCAGGAGGTTCTGGACCGCCTCGACGCCTTGGCCTCGGAGCAGGCAGACCTGCGCAGGTTGATCGAGTCGCAGTCCTCGGCCAACAGCTGAGCACCCGAGCAGGGCCACTGCTGCGTCGGCTTACACGATTCGAACGCGAACGTGTAGCGCGCCGACACCTGCCTGCGCCACGGTCGATGGCATCAACACCGCCGGAATGCTTGAGGAGGCCACATGAGGCGCACGGTGACCGCGGCGATCGCAGGAGTTGCCCTGGCGGCACTGATCGGAGCCGGTGTGGCGGCAGCCCACGACGGCCAGGGCCCGGGCGGACGGCTCGGCGAAGCCCTCTCCGGACTGGTCGGCAAGGGGACGATCACCCAGCAGCAGGCCGACTCGATCGAAGAGGCCCTGACGGACTCCTGGGCAGAGCAACGGGCGGCGCGTGAGCAGGAGCGCGACGACCGCCGGGCAGAGATCGACGCGCTGCTCCAGGGCACCATCGGTGCAGATTCCGCGGCCCTCATGGAGCAGCTGCGTGCGGGCAGGACCCTGCTGGAGATCGCGGGCGACTCCGCCGACGAGTTGGCCGACGGGATGCTCGACCTGCTCACCCAACGCCTTGACCGGGCCGTGCAGGAGGGCCGGATCACTGAGGAACAGGCTGCCGAGACCCTGACCCGGGCCGGGGACCGCGCCCAGGCCTGGCTGGAGGGCGACGACAGCGGCGCCGGGCGCGGTTGGGGCCTTGGCCTGCTGCTCGGACGCGACCGGGGGATGGGTGCGGGCATGGGTGAGGGCATGGGGCCCGCAGCGATGTGGGGTGGGCGAGGGCACAACGGCGGTCCGGGACATGGTCCCGACGGGTGGCACGAGCGTGCCGGGGCGGACGAGGCCAACCCCTCATCCGCCGCCTCGATCGCCTGGCAGATCTGAGTCGACCCGACGATCGCCAGCCGGAGCCGCCAAGGCTAGCCGACGTTCTTGCTGTAGATCAGGTCCAGCCCGAAGAGGGTGAGGTCAGGTTCGTGGTGGGTGATCGTGCGCGACTCGGCCACGACGATCGGCGCCAGCCCACCCGTGGCGATCACAGCAGTGACCCGACCACCCAGCTCTGCGGTGATGCGGTCGACCAACCCATCGACCTGCCCGGCGAAGCCGTACAGCGCCCCGGACTGCAGCGCCTCGACGGTGTTCTTGCCGATCACCGAGCGGGGCCGCACCAGTTCAACCTTGCGCAGCTGCGCGGCACGGCCTGCCAGCGCGTCCAGTGATATCTCGATTCCGGGTGCCAGTGCGCCTCCGAGGAACTCCCCCTTGGCACTGACGACGTCGAGGTTGGTGGACGTGCCGAAGTCGACCACGATCGCCGGACCGCCGAACAGCTGGTGGGCGGCCAGCGTGTTGACGATGCGATCGGCGCCGACCTCCTTCGGGTTGTCGGTGAGCAGCGGGACGCCGGTCTTCGTGCCGGGCTCGACGATCACGGTGGGGACGTGGTCCCAGTACCGGGAGAACATGGCGCGCATCTCGCGCAGCACCGAGGGGACCGTCGAGCACAGGGCGATCCCGGTCACCTGCGGGACCTCCGTGAGCAACCCCCGGAACACCAGCGCCATCTCGTCGGCGGTCCCGCGCGCATCGGTCTTGATCCGCCAGGAGTGCTCCAGCTCGTGACCCTCGAACAGGCCGAGGACGGTGTTGGTGTTGCCGACGTCGACTGCCAGGAGCATCGCTCAGCCCTCCATGGGTCGCAGGTCGGCCCCGATGTCGAGGACGGGAGCCGAGTGGGTCAGTGCACCGACGGCGAGGTAGTCCACCCCGGTCGCGGCGTAGGCGCGGGCAACCTCCAGGGTCAGGCCACCGGAGGACTCCAGCTCGCTGCGCCCGGAGACCAGGTCGACGGCCTCGGCGGTCTGTGCCGGGGTGAAGTTGTCGAGCAGGACCAGGTCAGCGCCAGCGTCGACCACCTCAGCGAGTTGCGCCAGCGAGTCGACCTCCACCTCCACGGGCACACCGGGGAACTGCGCCCGCACGGCCTCGAACGCCGCAGCGACGCCTCCCGCGGCGACCACGTGGTTGTCCTTGACCAGCGCCGCGTCCCACAGGCCCATCCGGTGGTTCACGCCGCCGCCGCAGCGAACCGCGTACTTCTCGAGCACCCGCAGCCCCGGCGTGGTCTTGCGGGTGTCGCGAACGCGGGCGCGTGTGCCTGCCAGCGCATCCGCCCACGCGGCGGTGGCCGTGGCCACCCCGGACAGGTGGCACAGCAGATTCAGGGCGGTGCGCTCGCAGACGAGCAGCGAACGGGTTCGCCCCGAGAGCGTCACGACCACGTCGCCGGGCAGCACCCGGTCGCCGTCGGAACGGACAAGCTCCACCCGAGTGCGGCCGCCGGACTCCACCTCGAAGACCCGAGCCGCAACCGGGATGCCGGCTACGACCCCCGCCGCCCTGGCGGTGAGGTCCAGGGTTGCCAGCTGATCCTCGGGGACCGTCGCCACAGAGGTGACATCCACCCCGTCCATGAGGTCCTCGGCCAGCGTCGCTGCGATCAAGGCGTCGACTGCGGCGACGTCCAGCCCTGCGGCGCGCAGCGCTTCCATGGGACTCATCGTTGCCTCCTCAGGTCCCGGGTGTGCGGTAGTCATGCTCGGGCACGGGCTCGCGCCGGGTCTGGACCAGACCATCGGGGTCGGTACTGGCGACCAGTCGGACCCGCCACCTGCTGTCGTCCCGGTCCGGGAAGTCCTCGCGCCAGTGCGAGCCGCGAGTCTCCTCCCGGGCCAGGGCATGTGCAGTGAGCACCGAGGAGATGGCATGCAGGTTCGTGGTCTCCCACGCCTGCGTGCTACGCCCCTGGGGCAGCTCGCCGACCACCATGTCGGCCAGCCCTGCGGCCGCACCCGCCAGCGACCCCGCGCTGCGCAACACGCCCACACCCTCGGTCATCAGGGCCTGCAGCGGCCGCCTGTTGGTGTCGGAGACCAGGCCACGGTGCTCCGAGCGGACGATGGGATCCCGGCGCCTGGGCAGCCCTTCAGCGAGCGCTGAGACGATCCGCTCCGGGAAGACCAGGCCCTCGAGCAGCGAGTTGGAGGCCAGCCGGTTGGCGCCGTGCACGCCGGTGCAGGCAACCTCACCGGCCGCGTAGAGGCCGGGGATGCTGGCCCGACCGCGCAGGTCTGTGCGGACCCCGCCGGAGGCGTAGTGCTGGGCCGGGGCCACCGGGATCAGGTCGTGCGTCGGGTCGATCCCGTACCGGTGGCAGGATTCGAGGATGGTCGGGAAGCGGGTCGCCCACCGATCGCCCAGGGCTCGGGCATCGAGCCACATGTGCGTCCGGTGCTGTTCGCGCATGCGTCGCATGATGGCCTTGGCGACGACGTCACGGGGAGCCAGGTCGGCCAGGGGATGGACCCCCTGCATGAACCGGACGCCGTCGTCATCGACGAGGAAGGCACCCTCACCGCGCACTGCCTCGCTGACCAGCGGCTGCTGGCCGGTGGAGTCCGGTCCGAGGTACATCACCGTGGGGTGGAACTGCACGAACTCCAGGTCGGCGACCTCGGCCCCGGCGCGAAGGGCCATCGCCATGCCATCCCCGGTGGCGACCGCGGGGTTCGTCGTCTGGGCGAAGACCTGGCCCAGGCCGCCGGTGGCGATCACCACCGCGGGGGCGAGCACCGCCCCCACGCCGTCATGCTGGCCCTCGTTGATGACGTGCAGGGTGATCCCCTGGACCGCACCCTGGGTATCGGTGAGCAGGTCCAGGGCGAGGGCGTGCTGCACGAGCTCAATGCCCGGGTCGCCGGCGATTGCCGCCACCAGGGCACGGAAGATCTCGGCCCCCGTAGCGTCCCCGCCGGCGTGCGCGATCCGGTCATGCAGGTGCCCGCCCTCGCGGGTCAGGGCGATCCCCCCGGAGATGTTCTGGTCGAAGCGAGCCCCGGCGGCGATCAGGTTGCGCACAGCGGCCGGACCCAGCGTGCAGAGCTCATGGACAGCTGCCGGGTCGCACAGCCCGGCACCGGCCACCAGGGTGTCGCGCTCGTGGTCGGCCGGGGAGTCGCCATCGTCGAGTGCCGCGGCGATCCCGCCCTGCGCCCACCGGGTCGAGCCCTCCTCGACCCAGGACTTGGTGACGACCAGCACGCGGTGCCCAAGTCGGCGGATGTTCAGGGCCAGCGACAGCCCCGCGACGCCCGAGCCTATGACGACGACGTCGGCGGAGGTGAACCACCCCGGGTCCGTGGCAGCAACCGTGGTCGGGATGACCAACCGGTCGGGGCCTGGGCCCGCAATGCTCATCTGCGCAACGTAACCGGTGTGTTGTCGATCAGTCGCGTCTGGCCGACCCGAGTGGCCAGCAGCAGCCTGGCCGGCCCCACCTCGGGAGCCGGACCCATCTCCGGATCGGTCAGCGCCACGTAGTCCGGAGCCAGCCCAACGCGCATCAGCTCGAGCTCAGCTGCCCCCACGACGGCGTCAGCTGAGCGGCCGAGGTCGGCGGCGGAGACCCCCGCTGCAAGCGCGGCCGGCACCGCAGCAGCGCGGGTCCGCTCGTCGTCAGTCAGGTACTGGTTGCGGGTGGACCGCGCCAGGCCGTCAGCCTCACGGATCGTGGGAACGCCATGCACCCGCGCGGGGATGTTGAGGTCGGCGGCCATGCGTCGCACGAGGGTCAGCTGCTGGTAGTCCTTCTCCCCGAAGAACGCCGCATCGGGCCGCGTGACCTGCAGCAGCTTCATCACCACGGTGAGCACCCCACCGAAATGCCCAGGGCGGGCAGCCCCCTCCAGGATCGACCCGAGCGGCCCCGGGTCCACGCGCACGTCGGGTTCGCCGTTGGGGTAGAGCACGTCCACGGCCGGTGCGAACACCAGGTCCACGTCCTCGGCTGCGCACACGGCCAGGTCGGCCTTGAGGGCCCTCGGGTAGCGCTCGAGGTCCTCACCGGCGGCGAACTGGAGCGGGTTGACGAAGATGGTCACGGTCACGTGCCCCTTGGGCCCCACCTCCCCACGGGCAGCCCGGATCAGGGCCACGTGGCCCTCGTGCAGCGCACCCATGGTGAAGACCACTGCCCGGGCGGCGCGTGCGGACCGCACCGACGGTACCGGCAGGGACGCATAGGCGTCGTCGAGTGACTCCCGGGTGCGAACCACCCGCATGACCGGCGGCGGGCCCGCCGGCTCCTCCGAACTGCTCATCTCGTTCCTCCCACGATCCATCCGCTCATCGACCCAGCCTGAGGGGTGGTCCACGCCAAGGGCGCGTGCGCCATCCCAGCGAAGCGTCCGTGCAGACACGGCTGGACTCAGGTCGATCGATCCCGTCGATGACCCTAGTGCGTCAGCGGCCTGTGCGAACCGCCAGATCCCCCCGATGAGCCCGCAGCCGGGGGGTTGCTGGGGTGCGGTGCGGTCACCCAAGCACGTCGAGCAGGGATTCGGCCGCCGCGGGGTCCAGTCGGCCGGCCGCGAGCGCACGGTCGGCCGTCAGCCTGGCCATGGCGACATAGGCCGCCCGCGCCTCGGGCGCCGCCCGGGACAGCGCCGCCAGGTGTGCCGCGACGGTTCCGGCATCGCCGCGTGCCACCGGCCCCGTCAGGGCGTCGTCGCCCATGACGAGCACGTTCTCCAGCGCTGCAGTGAGCAGCGGGCGCACGAGGGCGGCGGGATTCTCGATCCCCGCCGTTGCCAGCAGGTCCAGCGTCTGCGCGACGAGCGTCACCAGATGGTTGGCGCCGTTGGCCAGGGCCGCGTGGTACAGCGGTCGCGCTCCCTCAGGGACCCACATCGGGTCCCCGCCCATCTCCACGACCAATGCCTCCGCGACCGGCCTCAGGACACTGGGCGCCGTCACGCCGAATGGACACCCAGCCAGCCGGTCCAGGTCGGACCGGGACCCGGTGAAGGTCATGACCGGGTGCAGGGCGATGGGCAGCGCCCCCAGCCTGGTCGCAGGCTCGAGCACCTCAGTCCCGAATCGGCCGGATGCATGGACGATGAACTGGCCGGGAGTCACGGCACCCGTCCCGGCCAGGCCGGCGACGAGGTCGGCCAGCACATCATCGGGCACCGTCAGCAGGACCAGGTCCGCGTGGGCCATGACCTCAGCGGCCGTGAGCAGCGGTGTGCCCGGCAGGAACTCGGCCACCCGGCGCCGTGATCGCTCCGTGACGGCGTGGGCACCGACGAGCGGATGCCCCGCGCGGGACAACGCCCCGGCCAGCGGGGCGCCGGCCCGGCCCACGCCGATCACACCGACCGCCAGGCGTGGGGCGGTCGGCCGGTCGTCGGAGTCCAGCTGCCCGGTCATCACCGGCAGCCTGCCACCCCCGGACGCCCGGCGCCCGTCGGGGCCCCCCGGGGGGGTGCGGGACCGCGGATCTACGGGGAACCGGTCGGCCCGGCCGGCCCCGAGGGGGCCAGCGGGTCGTCAGTCGGTCCACCACCCGTGCGGCCGGCACCCGCCGGGCCGACGCCTGCCGGCCCCGAGGCGGGTGTCCCCGAGGTGCCGGACTCCGAGGTCGGGAGCCCGCGCGTGGGATCGACGGCACCCACGTGCCGAGCGTCGGTGGGCTCCGCCCCCGGGGTGGCCCCGGGAGCATCCGGTGGAGTCGTTCCACGTCCGGTCATCCACCGCTCCGACGGCCCTGCGGCGCGGGCGGCCGCGGCCCGGACCAGTTGCTCCTCGGCGATTGCGCGGGCATCGCTGGCAGATCGGTACAACGCGACGACGGTCACCGGCCCGGGCGTCGAGTCGACCTGCACCGATGCCAGGCCAAGGCGGCGCTGCCAGGGACCCCGGGTGACCTCGACGGACTGGGTCCGCGCATGCGGGATCACCGCCACGCGTCGGGTCAGGAAGCCGCGGCTGGTCGCGAGGACCAGTTCGTCATGGGCGACGCCGAGGTTCCTGAACTGGAGCCACGCCCGGCGACGGGCCGCCGGCGGAGCGGGGACGAACTCCAGGGCGCCTGGATCCACCCCGGGCATGACCCGGGCGATGATCTGACGGGCCACGTCGTGGGGGGCCACCGGAAGCAGCACATGCTCCTGGGCGTTGTCCTGCTCCGACTGCAGACCGGCGACGTTGAGTGAGACCCGAACCCAGCCGCGCCGCCGCCACAGCAGGGGCTCGGAGATCTCGATCGCCTGGACACGACCGGGTGGGACGGTCTGGCTCTGCACGTTGATCAGCCCGTGGCGCAGCCGCAGTCCGTCGGGGGAGTCGGCCACGGTGAACCCGAAGTAACGACCGAACTGCCCGAACACGGTCAGCAGCGGCAGACCTCCGGTCACCAGGATCAGCAGCAGCCCGGACGGGCCCTCCGACGTGGTCACGGTCAGCACGACCAGGATCGTGACGCCGAACAGGATCATCGTCTCGCTGCGCAGCAGCAGGCTGACGATCAGGTCGTTGGTGGGCACCGTTGCCAGGACTGCCTCCGGGGCCTCACCGACATCCGGGGCCATGCCCGCGGCCCGGGCGATGATCTCCGCGCGCAGGGCCTGGGCGTCGGCGTCGGACAGGTAGGACAGCACCACCCGGGAGTCACCACCACCCGCGACCTCGATGCGCAGCTGCGAGAGCCCGACCACCCGCCCCAGCAGGGGTCGGTTGATGTCCGCGCTCTGCAGGCGCGACAGCGTCAGCCGCCGCTCGTTGCGCTGCAGGATCCCTGAGTCGAGCCGGAAGTCACCGGACGTGTCGAAGAAGAACTCCGTCCGCGTCCACGCGAGGTAGTTCACGGCCACCGAGATCAGCAGCAGGGTGGCGATGCCGGCCACGATCAGCAGGAGCCCGAGCAGGCCCCCGATCTCACCGGCCAGACCGCGGAGGTTCCCGCCGCCGAAGACCAGCAGGACGCCGATCAGCACGGCGATGGTGCGCACGGAGCTGACCCAGGGTGTCAACGGGTGGGTACGACGACGCGGGGTGGCCCACTCGGAAGCGGACCCGGCGGGCGGTCCGATGGGCAGATCCGGGCCGGGAGACATGCCGGCCCCCTCCTGTGGGCCGGGTCCAGCTGCGGGCGCTTCGGTCACAGGCCGGCGCTCCGCTGCTCCCCCCGGGCAGCGAGCCGGTCACGAAGGCTCGCGGCCTCCGCGGGCGGGAGGCCGGGGATCGTCGCATTCGTGGTGGCGGCAGCCGTGTGCAGCTGCACGGTCGCCACGCCCAGGCGTCGATCCAACGGCCCGGCGGTGATGTCGACCAGCTGCATCCGGCCGTAGGGCACGATCACGAGCCGGCGGAACATGATCCCGCTGGTCACGAGCAGGTCATCGGCGCGCTCGGCATACCCGAAGGAGCGGACCCGCCGCCCGATGAGCCACCACAGGTAGACCAGGAGGGCAAGCCAGACAGCCACCAGGATCAGGGCGACCGTGCGCAACTCGGGCACGATCGCCAGGACCACCAGGCCCGCGAGCACGACCAGCATGACCAGCATCATCGTGATCCGGCGTGCGGTGGCCAGCCGCGGCGAGACCGGGTGCCAGGGCTCCCCCGGCGGGGCGAACGCATCGTCGACTGACAGGGGCTCGAGCATGTCTGCAGCGTAGATCATCGGCATAGGGTTGGCGGGTGAGTGCCCAGGGAGCCAGCGCCGTCCACCGGGTCGTCGACGTCGCCCACTGCCCGCAGGAGATCGGCCTGGGGTCCGACCACCCGACCCTGGACGGCCTGCCGCAGATCGCCCTCGAGGTCGAGGCCGGCTCCGTGGTGGCCGCGCAGTGGATCCCGGGCAGCGTGCACCGCGGCGCGGAGAAGCTCTTCGAGTCCCGCGACTACCGTCAGATCATCATGCTCGTCGATCGCCACGACTGGCTGTCGGCGTTCTGCTCCGAGATCGGGGTTGTGGTCGGCGTGGAGCGAGCCCTCGGCCTGACCCCTGCGCCCCGCGCCCAGGACATCAGGATCCTGCTGTGCGAGCTGACCCGCATCGCCCACCACCTGGCGTTCCTGGCCCCACTCCCCGGGGACCTCCCGCAGGCCTGGCGGACGGGAGCGTGGGCCTGGCGGGGCGAGGTGCTCGACCTGCTCGAGGGGGCGACTGGCCACCGTGTGCACCCCATGTTCTGCCAGGTGGGAGGCGTCCGGGCTGACGTCAGCGTCGCATGGCTGGACCGGGTCAGCTCGGCTGCCGGGCTGTGGTCGCGCGAGGACGCCAGCTGCGCGCTGGGCCTCCTGGACGGCCCCGAGCTGCGCACGCTGCTGGACTCGGAGTACGCCGACGTTGCGGTGCTCACTCGCGAGCTGGCACTGGGATTCGGCGCCTCCGGGCCCGTGGCCCGCGCGAGCGGCGTGGACCTGGATCTGCGCCGAGACGACGCCTGCCTGCCGTACCCCTCGTTCCCGGTGCCGACCTCCGAGCGGGGAGATGCCCGGGCCCGGGTCCGACTGCTCGTCGAGGAGCTGGCCACCAGCATCGATGTGGTGCGGTGGGCTGTGATTCGGCTCGGCGAGTCCGCCGGCCAGCCCGTGGACGTGCGGCTGCCGAAGGTGGTTCGAGTCCCCGAAGGAACGACCTACACCTGGACAGAGAACCCGACGGGCATCAACGGCTACCTGCTGGTCTCACGCAATGACCGCACCCCGTGGCGGCTCAAGCTGCGCAGCGCCGGGTTCGGCAATGCGGCGGCGATGGGTGCCGCCCTGGCGGGCACGGCGGTGGCGGATCTTCCAGCCGCCCTGGCCAGCTTCCTGATCGTCTGCGGGGACGTCGATCGCTGACGGCCATGGGTGGGCGTCCCGCCCCGGCATGGCTCAGCCTTCCGGGTGTTCGCGCAGGTAGGTGGAGAAGACGGCGACGAAGAGGGGCTCGAGGTCGCCGACCCCGGTGTGGCTGAACGCCTCACGGCAGGCCTCGATCGTCTCCAGGAACGATCCCGCGGTCTCCCCGAGCGAGCCGCCCTCGTCGGCGGTGGCTGTCAGCGCTGGGGTGTGCGCCATGAGGTCGACGAAGAACTGCAGGTCGTGGCGCTGCCGGGCCCGGTCGAACGCCGCGTCGCGGAGGTCGTCGTAGGGCCAGTCCTCGTAGGCGAGGTCGGGATGTGCCGTGCCGTGGTCACTCATGGGGTGAACGGTAGTCCACGCCCGGCTCGCTGCCATCCCGGAGTGGGTCGCCGGCCCGGAGCAGGCTCAGGACGCCGCGCCGGCCGCATCCGGGCCGGAGCCCATCGACCGGGAGCCACCCTCGTCGTGGTCCTCGGGCAGCCGGCAGATGCTCTCCAACCAAAGCGACAGGGCGGCCAGGACCAGTCCGCCCAGGGATGCCAGTGCCGCGGCCAGCAGCCGCTCCCGACCTGCGGCGACGGCGGTCTCCTGGATCAGCCGCAGCGCGATTCCGCCGTAGAGGCCGCAGATGACCGCCCCGGTCCGCGAGCCCGCGAAGGCCAGAGCGGTCGTTCGAGCCGCGGCCAGCGATGCCATCCGCGGATTCCCGGCCTCGGGGTGCAGCCGGCGCCGGGCCACCACTGCCCATGCGCCGACGAACCCGGCCACGACCCAGATGATCAGGACAGGCATCCACGGCACCGCCGGGAGCCGGCCGTTGCTGTCGACCCAGGCGACGAATCCCCAGCCCACCAGGGCTGCGATGGCGGCGACACCCAGCAGCGAGGGGATCGAGGTGGGCTTCATCTCCACCATGGGCCCTCCTCGACGAGCGTTCGGTGCTGGCCGGTGCATCGAGGCGGCCCACTGGCCGACCGTGCGCGGGTCCGTTCCCGCTGGGCTCAGCACGAAGTCGGGGGCCACCTCGGCCCACGGGACCATGACGAAGGCCCGCTCGTGCGCACGCGGGTGGGGCAGGGTGAGCTGCGGATCATCCGAGCGCTGCCCATCGACGTCCAGGAGATCGACGTCCAACGTGCGCGGGCCCCATCGAGCGTCGCGGACACGGCCGGCGCGCTCCTCGAGGGTGTGGGCGAGCTCGAGCAGGCCACGGCTGTCCAGCGACGTCTCGATCAGCACGACAGCGTTGAGGTAGTTCGGCTGCTCCGGTCCGCCCACGGCCTCGGTCCGCCACAGGCTGGAGACAGCGGTCACGACAACGTCCGGATGGCCTGACAGGCCGGCCACCGCCTCGCGCAGACGTGCCCGCGGGTCGCCGAGGTTGCCGCCGAGTGCCAGCGCAGCGGCGGTCATCGCGCCCTCGTGACAGTGACAGCGACGTCGTCGAAGGGCACTGGGATGGGCGCCTGCGGCTTGTGCACGGTCACCCGGACTGCCCGGACGTGGTGGAAGGCCAGGCATCGCTCGGCGATCAGGACCGCCAGCTTCTCGATCAGGTTCATCGGTGGTCCCTCGACTGCCGAGACGACCTCCTGGGCGACCGCGCCGTAGTCGACGGTGTGCGCCAGCTCGTCGGTCATGGCAGCCTTCGCGATCGAGAGGACCCCGAGGTCCACATCGACGACGAACTCCTGGCCCTCGGCACGCTCGGAGTCGAACACGCCGTGGAACCCGCGGGCACGCACGCCCCGGAGCGCGATCCGGTCGAGATCCCTGCTGAAGGTGTCGGTCATCGCTGCTCCCTGTTGCCTGCCCGGTCGGGGTCGCCTGCCCGCGCGTGGTCTGCTGCCCGGTCATGGTCTGCGGCGGCCCCGACCGGTCTACCACCAGCCGCGGTTGCGGCCGGGCCGACGACCCCAGGAGACGCGTCACGCCAGGCGCCGGCAACGGCGATGGCGTCCCGGGAGCCCCGAACGTCATGGACGCGCACGCCCCACGCGCCGGAGGCCGCCGCGAGAGCGGTGATGGCGTCGGTCGCGGCGTCGCGCTCCTGCACCGGCCGGGGCTGGCCCTCCTCGCCGAGCAGCTCGCCGAGGAAACGCTTCCGGCTCGCCCCGATCAGCACCGGGAACCCGAGGGCGAGCAGATCAGGCATGCCGGCCAGCAGCGTCCAGTTGTGCGCCGCGGTCTTGGCGAAGCCCAGGCCCGGATCGACCACGACCCGGGCGGGATCGACGCCGGCCCCGATCAGGCTGTCCAGGCGGTCTCCGAGCTCGGCGCACACATCACCGACGACGTCGTCATAGCGCGCCAGCTCGTCCATGTCGGCCGAGTGGCCCCGCCAGTGCATCGCCACGTAGACAACCGGCACCCCGGCCACCCACGCGTGCATCTCGGGATCCGCCAGCCCGCCGGAGACATCGTTGACCAGCGCAGCGCCGGCAGTCACCGCCGCATCGGCGACCTCGGAGCGCATCGTGTCGACGCTGACCACGACACCATGGGCCACCAGCGCTTCGATGACCGGCAGGACCCGGCGGCGCTCCTCCAGGGCTGAGATGCGCTGGGCCCCTGGCCGGGTGGACTCGCCACCCACATCGATGATGTCCGCCCCGGCCGCGACCTGGGCCAGCGCGTGCGAGACCGCGACGTCGACATCGACGAAGCGGCCGCCATCGGAGAAGGAGTCCGGTGTGACGTTCAGGACCGACATGACCAAGGTCCGGCGAGCTGCTGCCAGAGGTTCGGGAAGCCCGCGTGGTCGCATCGGGACTAGGCCTTCAGGATCAGGGACATGACCTCGGCCCGGGTGGGGGCCTCACGCAGCGCGCCGCGCACGGCGCTGGTCACGGTCCGGGCCCCGGGCTTGCGCACGCCGCGCATGGACATGCACAGGTGCTCACACTCCACGACAACGATGACCCCACGCGGCTGCAGGACCCGCACCATCGCGTCAGCCACCTGGGTGGTCAGCCGCTCCTGGACCTGGGGCCGCTTGGCATAGACGTCGACGAGCCGGGCGATCTTGCTCAGGCCGGTGATCCGACCCTCCCGGCTGGGGATGTAGCCCACGTGGGCGACTCCGTGGAACGGAACGAGGTGGTGCTCGCAGGTCGAGTAGACCTCGATGTCCTTGACCAGGACCAGTTCGTCGTGACCGAGGTCGAACGTGGTCGAGAGCACGTCATCGGGTGCCTCCCGCAACCCGCGGAAGATCTCCGCGAAGCTGCGCGCCACGCGGTCAGGGGTGTCCCGCAGCCCATCGCGCTCCGGATCCTCGCCGATGGCGATCAGCAGCTCACGGACCGCTGCCGCCGCGCGGTCATGGTCGATCGCCGCGGTCAGGGGTTCCAGCTCGGGCCCGTGCACCGGATCGATCCCGTTCACTGATCGGTCCCGGGTGACCGTTCCTCGCTGGAGCCGTCCTGGTCACTGGGCGGTGCCCCATGGCCGCCGTCGGGGGCCTGGGACTGCCCGTCCGGGGCAGTGGACTGCCCGCCGTTGCTGCCCGACGGGCCGCGTGGGGCCGGCGCGGACTCCCATCCCGGGGGCATACCGCCCGGAGGGCTGGTGGGATGGGCGCCTCCAGCGGTGGGTGCGCCTGGGGCCCCGATCGGGTGTACATCGGGATCCGCGGGATCGGAGGTCTCCGATGCGGTGCCGTTCCCCGAGGGGATGGCCACGTAGGTGCCACCTGGGGCGGGCAGCCCGTACGCGCCCAGCATCGATCCTGCCTCGAACGGGCCTCCGACCCGCGCGGGCACGTCGACCGGCGGCCGGTCCGAGGGGGCACGGCGCTCCGAGCCGGTCCACGCCGGCCGGAGCGGCTGGGGACGCAGGGCCGCGAAGATCCGGGCGACATCCTCCTTGTTCAGTGTCTCCTTCTCCAGCAGCTCGACGACCAGGGCGTCGAGAACGTCGCGGTTGCTCACGAGGATCTCGAATGCCTCGTTGTGGGCGTGATCGATGAGGCTGCGGACCTCCTCGTCGATGACGGCGGCGATGTCCTCGGAGTAGTCACGGGAGTGGCCCATGTCGCGGCCGAGGAACACCTCGCCGCTCTCCTTGCCGTACTGGATCGCACCGAGGCGCTCGGTCATGCCGTACTGGGTCACCATCGCACGCGCCACGGAGGTGGCCTTCTCGATGTCGTTGGAGGCGCCGGTCGTGGGGTCGTGGAAGACCAGCTCCTCGGCGGCCCGGCCACCGAGCATGTAGGCCAGCTGGTTGAGCATCTCGCTGCGCGTGGTCGAGTACTTCTCCTGGTCGGGCAGCACCATCGTGTAGCCCAGGGCCCGCCCGCGCGGGAGGATCGTGATCTTGTGCACCGGATCATTGCCCGGCAGCGCCGCGGCAACCAGCGCATGCCCACCCTCGTGGTAGGCCGTGATCTGCTTCTCATGATCGTCCATGACTCGCGTGCGCTTCTGCGGTCCAGCGATCACGCGGTCGATCGCCTCGTCCAGGGCCCGGTTGTCGATCAGGGCCGCGCCGGAGCGGGCGGTCAGCAGGGCGGCCTCGTTCAGGACGTTGGCGAGATCGGCGCCGGTGAACCCCGGGGTGCGCCGCGCCACGGCCTCGAGGTCGACGTTCGGGGCCATCGGCTTGCCCCGGGCGTGCACCTTGAGCACCTGGAAACGGCCCTGCATGTCCGGCGGGGAGACCTGGATCTGGCGATCGAAGCGGCCCGGGCGCAGCAGGGCCGGGTCGAGGATGTCGGGTCGGTTCGTCGCGGCGATCAGGATGACCCCGCCGGACACGTCGAACCCGTCCATCTCGACGAGCATCTGGTTCAGGGTCTGCTCCCGCTCGTCGTGGCCGCCGCCGAGGCCGGCACCGCGGTGCCGGCCGACTGCGTCGATCTCGTCGACGAAGATGATCGCCGGGGCGTTGGCCTTGGCCTGCTCGAACAGGTCGCGAACTCGGGAGGCACCGACACCGACGAACATCTCGACGAAGTCCGAGCCGGAGATCGAGAAGAACGGCACACCCGCCTCACCGGCGACGGCCCGCGCCAGCAGCGTCTTGCCCGTTCCGGGCGGACCGTAGAGAAGGACGCCCTTGGGGATCTTGGCCCCGACAGCCTGGAAGCGCCCCGGATCCTGGAGGAACTCCTTGATCTCACCGAGCTCCTCGACGGCCTCCTCGGCACCGGCGACATCCGCGAAGGTGGTCTTGGGCAGGTCCTTGCTCAGGGGCTTGGCCTTGGACTTGCCGAAGCTCATGACCTTGGAGCCGCCGCCCATCTGGTTCATGAAGAAGAACAGCAGCAGCAGGATGAGGAACACCGGCAGCAGGGATACGAGCAGCGTGATCAGGAAGCTCTGTCGAGGGACCTTGACGTTGTAGGAGTCCAGCGCACCGGACTCCACCTGGGCCTGCAGCTGCTTCTGCAGGTCGATGCCCTGCCCGTCGATGTACTCCGCGAACTTCTTCGACCCGTCGCCGAACTCGACCTCGATGCGCTGGTCGACATCAACGAGCAGCGCGTCGGTGACCTCCCCGCGGTCGATCGCCGAGACCACGCTGGAGGTGTCCACCTGCCGCGGGCCGGTGACATCGGAGACCAAGCTGCTGCCGATGAGCAGCAGCAGCGTGGCGATCAGGATCCAGAAGATCGGACCACGTAGGAAGCGCTTCACGTCCATCCCTGCCCCGGGTCACCCCGGCCTCACGGGTGCGGGGCGACCGACCTCCCGGTCCATGCCCGCCCGACGAGCAGATGCCCGCACAAGTAAAAATACACCGATCCGCCGACACCCACCCCCACGGTTCGCAGAGGGCGTAGGGAGCCCTTACCGGATGCTGACGGGATTCGTGCAGGCTCGGGGGTCAGCCAGTAACGAGGATCCCGTGGTGGCGCCTCGGCGGCAGCGGTCCTGGCCGTCGCTCGTGTCTGGTGATCAGCTGTAGATGTGCGGGGCCAGCGTGCCGATCTCGCGCAGGTTCCGGTAGCGCTCGGCGTAGTCCAGGCCGTATCCCACGACGAACTCGTTTGGGATGTCGAAGCCGATGTACTTCGGGACGAGGTCCACCTTCACCGCGTCGGGCTTGCGCAGCATCGTGAGCACCTCGACCGAAGCCGCACCGCGCGCGTTCAGGTTGCGGAACAGCCAGGAGAGGGTCAGACCCGAGTCGATGATGTCCTCCACGATCAGAACGTGCCGGCCAGTCACGTCAGTGTCGAGGTCCTTGAGGATGCGGACAACGCCCGAGGACTTCGTCGACGAGCCGTACGAGGAGACGGCCATCCAGTCCATCTCCAGGTGCGTGCGCATGTCCCGGGCCAGGTCGGCCATCACCATGACCGCGCCCTTGAGCACCCCGACCAGCAGGATGTCGCGGCCCACGTAGTCCGCGTCGACCTGCGCAGCCATCTCCTGCAGGCGGGCCTGCAGCGTCTGCTCGTCGATGAGGACCTTCTCGAGGTCAGTGCTCAGATCCGCTGCGTCCACGGGGGTCAGGCTCTCACAACGAGGAGGTCGACCACCCGCCGGGCGCGCACCCCACCCGGGAGGGCGATCTCCGCACGTCCGCCGCGTCGTTCCAGCAGCCCCGCGACCGCGCGGATGTGCCCGAACGACAGGTCACTGGCCGGGCAGCCGGCGTCAACCAGGAACCGGCGGATCACCCGATGGACCACCGCCGGCGGCAGGTCGCCCGCGGCTGAGCGCAGGGCGGCGACGGGCAGCGCGCCAGCGGGCAGCGTCCGAGCGGGCAGCAGCTCGGGGAGCGCCTCCGGGAATCCGGCGGGTTGTGGACCTTCCAGGGGCAACAACCCACCCAGTTGCGCGGACTCGGGCTCCGGCGGGGCGGACGCGGCTTGCTTCGGCCGCGGGGGGGACCCCTCCGTGCCGTCTGTCGGGGAGCCGCCCCCGCCTGCCTGGACCTCGGCCCAGACGCGATCGGCCCACTCGTCCAGTGCGTCGGCGTCCTCCCGGGTCAGGGCGGCGGTGCGCGCCAGGGCCTCGACGATCCCGGGGCCAAGGGTCGACTCGAGCAGCGGCAGCACCTGGGTGCGCACCCGGACGCGGGCGTAGGTGGTATCGCCGTTGTGCGGGTCGGTCCACGGCTCCAGCCGGGGGTCGGACTCGGCGGCCGCCCACGAAGCAGCGGCCACCACATCGCGGGGCAGGTCGAGCAACGGGCGACGGTACCGGCCAGCCCGGGCACGCATGCCGGCCAGTGAGCGGGTTCCCGAGCCGCGGGCCAAACCGAGCAGCACTGTCTCGGCCTGATCCTCCCGGGTGTGGCCGAGCAGGACTGCAGCTGCGATCGGGGCCGAAGCTGGCCCATCGGATCCTGCGGCCGCTGCATCGAGTGCTGAGTACCGCGCAGCCCGGGCCGCCGCCTCGACCCCACCGGTTCCGGGCCCGTGCGGGACCTCAACGGTCACGACGCGCACATCGGAGCATCCCAGGAGCCGGGCCTGTTCGGCGGCCCGTGCCGCGATGGCCGCGGAACCCTTCTGGAGCTGGTGATCGACCACGAACGCCTCGCACAGCAGCCCCAGCTCGGCGCTGACTGAAGCCGCCCCAGCGGTCAGGGCCAACGAGTCGGCACCGCCGCTGAGCGCCACGACGATCCGGTCCCCCGGTTCGAGATCGGCCAGGGCGTCGCGCAGGGCAGCGCGGACCGCAGCCCGGGGAGGCCGCTCGGCGCGCATCAGCCCAGCACGCGACGGACCCACGCCGCCGGGGCCTCGATCTCATCAGCCGCGGGAAGGTTCGCGGGAGCGGCCCACACCTGCGCGAACCCATCATCCCCGGCGGCACCGATCACGCCGCGGACGAAGTCCGCGCCACTGGTGTACTGGCGCATCTTGGTCTCCAAGCCCAGCATCCGGCGGGCGAACCCGTCCACCGTCCCCGCCTGCGAGCGTCGTGCGGCGAACCGCTCCCGGATCACTGCGACGGTCGGCACGTGCTCGGGCCCAACCTCGTCCATGACGTAGTCGGCATGGCCCTCGAGCAGGGACATGAGCCCGGTCAGCCGGTCGAAGATCTCGCGCTGCGCCGGGGTCTGGATGGCCTCCATCAGGCTGGGTCCCTCCTGGCCACGGGCCGCCCCCACCACCGACTGGGCGACAGCCCCGAGCCGAGACACGAACTCGGCCACGGACACATCGCTGACCGCGACGAGGGACTGGACCTCGGCGAGGAAATGGTCGCGCAGCCACGGGACGCCGCCGAACTGGGCCCGGTGGGTCTCCTCGTGCAGGCACACCCAGAACCGGAAGTCCCGCGGCACCAGCCCGAGCTGCCGCTCCACCTGCACGATGTTGGGCGCCACGAGCAGGAGCCGTCCCGGCCGACCGGGCACGGTGAACGCCTCGTACTGACCGAGGACCTTCCCCGACAGCCAGGCCATCGCTCCACCGAGCTGTGCGGCGGTCAGCCGTGAACCCACCGCCTCGATGCCCGGACTGGCGTTGTGCTCGGCCCGGGCGGCGATGAACGGGTCGAGGGCCACGCCCAGGCCCTCGATGTTCGACTGGATCCACTCCCCCCGATCGACGACCACGGCGGGGGCGTCCGCGTCGTCGGCGTGCAGACCGGTCAGCTCGCGGACCGGCTCGCGGGCCAGCTGGGCGAGCTCACGCAACTCGGCGACCGTCCCATGGGCAGCCGTCGGGGTGATCGCCGGTCCCTTCGGCGCGAAGCGCAGGCCGATCGACTCGGCCAGGGACCAGTCCACGAGGTTCACCACACGCCGCAGCATAGGCGGGCTCGGGGATCAGGGCTCCGCGCAGTCGCAGGTGACCAGCTCGGCTGCGGCACGATCCAGCGCCGCCCGAGCCCCGAAGGTCCCGCCGGGCGTCGAGTCGTCCACGAAGGCAAAGGCCAGCAGGCGGCCATCCGGTCTGCTGACGAGGCCGGCGAGCCCGGTCACCCCCGTGAGCGTGCCCGTCTTGGCACGCACGACTCCACGGCCGGGGAGCGTCTCGGGCGCCGTGTACCGGTCGCGCAGCGATCCCGTTGCCCCGGCGACCGCGAGCCCGGAGCGGATCGGCCCGAACCCGCCGGCCATCTGGTCGGACGTGGCCTGCAGCAGGTCGGTGAGCGTCTGCGGGGTCAACCTGTTGCGTCGCGACAGCCCGGAGGCGTCGGCGACCCGATCCCCGACCGGAGCGATCCCGAGGTCGGCGAGCACCTGATCGCCTCGGCGACCGACGCCGGCGAAGCTCGCGGGCTCGCCGCCGCCCAGGGCGCCGAGCCGGCCCAGCGCCTCGGCGTAGTCGTTGTCCGAGGTGGCCAGCATCCGTTCCACCAGGACCCCGACCGCTGGGGACTCCACGTGGGCCAAGGCCGTCGAGCCCGGCTCGGCGGCCCACTGCTTCGACTCCCCACGGACCACCACCCCTGCCTCTTCGAGTTGCTCGGCGAAGACGTCGGCGGCCCGGGCCGCCGGGTCCGCGACGCGGCTGAACCCGCCCGGTGAGCGTCGGCCCTGATCAACCTGCAGCGCGCTGACCGGTGCGACGATGCCGGCGGCGGGGAACGAGCTCGACCAGCTGGGATGCATCGCGGCTCCGCGGAACAGGGAGTCGTCGTACCCGACCTTGACCCGGCTGATGCGCCGAGATTCGAGCGAACGAGCCGTGCTTGCCGCGAGCTGCTCGAGCGAGGCCGGGACGAGGCTGGTCCCGTCCCCGCCGACCTTCGCCTGCGTCGAGCCGAGGCTGGGATCTCCGGCACCGACAAGGACCACCCGCGGCACCCTGGCCTGGCCGTCCGCGAGCACCGCGCGGGTCCGCAGGGTGGCGTCGGCTCCCAGGGCGTCGAGCACCGAGGCGGCCGTGACGAGCTTCATCGTCGAGGCCGGGACCGTTGGCTCGTCGAGAGCGTTGTAGAGCACCTCACCGCTGGCGACATCGATCACCCTGGCCGGGCTCCGGCCGGGTCCCAGCGCCCCACCCCGCAGCAGCGGGGCGAGGGCCGCCTTGACCGCGGCACGGTCCAGGGCGCGTCCGGTGCTCGACCCGGCAGGTGCGAGGACCGGGCCGGCCACGGGTGCCCGGGGCCCGTCCGCTGACAGCACGGCACCCGCGGCGTCGGCGTCCTCGGCCACGCTGGGGGAGACCGACGGGTCCACGCCCGCGGCCGGCTGCGCGCCCACCGCCGCGACCACCCCCAGGGTGATCCCCGCCAGCAGGATCGGCGCTGGGAACCGGGAGCGACGCACCGCTACTGCGCCGGCTGAAGTGTGAGGGTGTCCGCAGCCGCTGCCTCGACCGTGGCGGACGTGAACGCCCAGGGCAGCGTCCGGCCCGTCGCCCACAGCTCCAGCTGGTCGTCGTAGTGCTTGTGGAAGGTGTGCCCGCTGGCTCCGGTCAGGTGCACCCAGGTCGACCTGTCCATGTCAGCGAAGTCGGTGATCGACCTGAAGCTCGGGATCCAGTTGACCTCGTAGGCCGGCTGGACCGCGGGGGCGTCGGCGCAGTCGTAGTCCTCGGCATCCTCGCCCTCGCAGGAGACCGATGCGTCCCAGCCGATGGCGTTCACGATGCTCTTGCCGCCGCCGAGCTCGACCGGGCCTCGGTTGAACAGCCATTCGATCGGGGCGATGCCTGAGGCGCCGAACGGGTTCGCGACGACCTCAAGGGTGTGCATCTGGCCCCAGGACCAGTCGGCGGTGTCGGCGCCGAACCGGTCGTTCAGCTCCTGGGCGGCCGCCGTCAGGGCCGCCGCGACGGTGGCGTCCCGGGCCTCGACAGTCGGCGACGCCGTGTCGTCCCACCACGGGTCGTCCGGTTGCTCCCACAACTGGTCCACGACGACCCACCATCGCCCCGAGCCATCGGAACGTGCGTCCGGTCCGAGCTCGTCATTGAAGACGGGGTACTGCAGGTTGCGCCAGAAGGCGTTGAAGTACGCGCTGGCCGCCGAGTCGACATCATCGTGGAAGTCCCAGCCGTCGAACAGCGCGAAGGCTTCGGCAGTCTGCTCGTCCAGGCCAGCGACAGTCGACTGCATCCGGGGCACGAGGGTGGCAGCGTTCGTGTTGTACGTGTCCAGCTGGATCGCGGACATCGTGTCCGCGTCAACCTTGGCTCCTCCGGCCGTGGCCTGATCCAGTAGATCCGTGATCCTGTTGGCCCGCTGCCCGGAGCCCCAGTCATCAGTGATCAGGTAGGGGTACTGCCGGCCGATGGCCGCGTTGTTCGCGGTGATGACCAACCCGCTGTCGGGGTTGTACATCGACGGCAGCGCGTCGAACTCGATGAAGCCTGTCCAGTCGAAGTCCGAGTCCCAGCCGGGGACCGGGTACTTGCCCGAGTACCCCGATCGGATCGGGATCTGGCCCGGTGTCTGATAGCCGATGTTGCCGTCGACGTCGGCGTAGGCGAGGTTCTGCGCCGGCACGTTCCAGTCGGCTGCGGCAGCACGGAAGTCGTCCCAATCGTTCATCCTCACCAGGCCGAGGACCGACTCGAAGAGCCGACCCGGCTCCAGCGCGGTCCACCGGTACGCGACGCCGTAGCCCCGCCCAGCCGGGGGTGCATCGGGCGGTACCGGAGCGGTCTCGGCGATCTCCTGCTCGGTCTCGCCCACGTCACTCATCAGCGGCCCGTGCTCGGTCGAGCGGATCGTGATCGGCACATCAGGGCCGCCGGCGACCTTGATCACGTCCTCGATCACCGTGAACGGTCGATGCTCCCCATCGACGAAGTAGCCGGTCTCATCGATCTGCTCAAGCACAAGGTCTGTGACGTCGGGGCCCAGGTTCGTCACCGCCCAGCCGGCGCGCAGGTTGTGCCCGGACAGGACCGCGGGAACCCCGGGGAAGCCCAGCCCGGAGAAGTCGTACCCGCATGCGTCCGAGAGCTCGGTGCAATGCATGCCGATCTGGTACCAGACCGAGGGCATCGCTGGGCCGAGGTGCGGGTCGTTGGCCAGCAGGGCAGCGCCGGTCGCGGACAGCTGCGGGCCGACGGCCCAGGAGTTCGACCCGATCCCGGCACCCGAGGGCCCGATCAGCGCGTCGATCTTCGCCTCGATCCGGGCCAGCCCCGTCAGGGACGGATCGACGGCATCGAGGGCGTCGGCGGTGAGTTGCGCCATCGCGGTCATCCCGAGCTGCGCCGCCGACCCACGGCCCAGCCCGAGCAGGGCCTCCTCGGCCGCCTCGATCCGCGGGACCCTGCCTGGCAGCGGGCACGGGCTCCCGATGCACCCACCGCCGATCCGGCCGTTCGGCGCCGGGACCTCGGAATCGAACTGCCCGTCGACGACGGTCCCCTCCTCGACGATCACGGGATACTGGTCGTAGGAGTAATCCGGGTAGAGCTGCTGGGCGCGCGGGCCCCCCACCGCCCGGGCGTACTGGACACGGTTGACCTCGTCCTCGGCATTGCCGCGCAGGTCCCAGGCGACGGCCTTGGCCCACGCCAGCGTGTCGACCGGTGTCCACGGCTCGATCGGCCCGGCGCCGCCGGTGGTGCGCAGCAGCAGGTACTCCAGCCCGAGCTGGGTCGGGGAACGATCGGCGATGTAGGCGTTCACACCGTCGGCGTAGGACTGCAGGACCGTGCGGCTCTCCCCGGTCGCCAGGGCCCACTCCTGTTCGGCGATCCGGCGCCATCCCATCGTCCGCAGGTACGTGTCGGTGTCCAGCTGGCTCTCACCGACGAGCTCGGAGATCCGACCGGCCGTGACATGCCGGTTGAAGTCCATCTGCCAGAAGCGGTCCTGCGCGTGCACGTAGCCCTGTGCAAAGAACAGGTCCTGCGTGGTGTCGGCATAGATGTTGGGGATGCCGTTGGGGTCGCGTAGGACCGTGACCGGCGCTGAGAGCCCGGCCACGTCGATCGATCCGGAGGTCTGTGGGTAGGAGCGGCGCACCATCCAGGTGAACCAGCCGGCGAAACCGACCCCCACGACAAGGACGAGCACGAGGATCCCCACGAGGATCTTGCCCAGAAGCCGCATGGGAGCACGGTAGCGAGCACCGCCCCGCGACGGGGGATCGAGCTCCCGATCACTGTAGGGTCGGGGGCACCCGCACTGGACGTGCTGACCCTGGAGGCGATGTGGACCCGCTGACATTCGACGTGGTGATCGAGATCCCCGCTGGCAGCCGGAACAAGTACGAGGTGGACCACCGCACGGGCCAGATCCGCCTGGACCGCCGCCTGTTCACCGCCACCAGGTATCCGCACGACTACGGGTTCATCGACGACACCCTCGGGCTCGACAGCGACCCCCTCGATGCCCTGGTCCTGCTCGAGGAGCCGACCTTCCCGGGCTGCATCATCGAGTGCCGGGCGATCGGCATGTTCCGGATGAGCGACGAGGCCGGCGGCGACGACAAGGTCGTCTGCGTCGTGGCGGGTGACCCGCGCGCGGACCACATCCGCGACATCCACCACCTGCCCGAGTTCGACCGCCTTGAGATCCAGCACTTCTTCGAGGTCTACAAGGACCTCGAACCCGGCAAGTCGGTTGAGGGCGCCACCTGGGAGGGCCGAGCCGGCGCCGAGGCGGAGATCCGCGACTCGCAGGCGAGATACGTGCCCAGCGACCACCACTGAGGCTAGCCTGCCCCGTGGGGGGCGGTCGGCTGGGTTAAAGAGGATCACCCTTTCGGCCGAATGTGACTCCAGGGCGTGAACGCGCTCTCCGAGGATCTCCAGGCGGGAGGGTGGCGATGCAGCAGATGCCGAGCTACCTGGCCCGGATGTCGCGCTCCTCCCACGACGTGGTCGCGATCATGGAGCTCGGAGCGCAGGTCGCGGCGATCACCACCGCGAGCAGCGCTGCCGTACTGGTGCGCCAATCCGGCCGGGTCCGCCTCGGCGCCCTGCACGACGACGACACCACTCGGCGCGACGTCGTGGCCGCTGCACTGGAGGCAGTCGCACTCGACGGTCCCGACAGCCCGTTCAGCACGGCACTGGACTCCGGGCAGAACGCGGTCCTGGGGATCGAGGGGTTGGCCTTCGGTGAGTCGCGCCCCGCGTGGGCCGACCAGCTGGAGCGCCTGGGCATCGCGACGATGGGGATCACTCCCCTGATCGCCGGCGACCGGGCCCTGGGGCTGCTGGTGACCGCCCGGTTGAACGCCGACGAGCGGATGAGCACCGCCGAGCTCGCAGAGCAGGCACAGGTGGCCGCACACCTGACGACATTCCTGGACACCGCCACCGCGCTGACCCAGATGCGCCAGTCCAGCCTGGTCGTCGATGCGATGCCCGACGCGATCATCGGCTTCTCCCGCGACCGCGAGGTGATCCTGTGGAACGCCGGGGCCGAGCGTATGTATGGGATCAGCGAGCGTGAGGCCCTGGGCAACAAGCTCGACGAGCTGATCACCACCGAGTACGGGCCCGCCAGCCAAGGCACCGGTGGACCGGCCATCAGCCTGATCAACAAGGGCAGTTGGACGGGCCGGGTCCGGCAGCGCACCCTGCATGGACGGGTCCTGCACGCCGACGTCTCGATCGCCTCGATCGTCGAGGACGGCCGGCTGCGCGGTGCGGTGTCGATCAACCGCGATGTCTCCAGCCTGATCGAGGCGGAGGCCGCGAAGGCCGAGAACGAGCGGCGGATGCAGGCCCTGCTCGACGCCTCCCGGGCGATGACTGCGGTGTTCGACCGGGACGGACGGATCGTCGCGGTCAACTCCGCGTGGACGGCTGACGCGCGGCTGGGCGGCGTGGACCCCGAGGAGGTGGGGATCGGCGCCGACTACGTCGCCGTGATGCGCCGGGCGTCCCGGGCCTCGGAGGACGCCGCGGCCGTCGCCGCCGGTCTCGAGGCGGTCCTGGCCGGTCGGGCGACAACGTTCGAGTGGGACTACGACGTCACCGGTGCCGATGGCTCCCCCCGTGCCTACATGGTGTCGATCGCCCCGATGCCGGGAGCCCAGGGTGGGGCGTTCTCGACACATACTGACATCACGACCCGCAAGCTGATGGAGCGGCAGATGTCGCACCAGGCGAGCCATGACCCGCTCACCGGGCTGCGGACCCGCCGCCGGGTGGAACAGGACCTGGAGCCCACGCTGGCCCGCTCGATCGTCAGTGGCCGCCCGGTGGGGGCGGTCATCGTCGACCTCGACCGGTTCAAGGACGTCAACGACACGCTCGGCCATGAGGCCGGCGACCAGGTGCTCGTGCAGATGGCCGCGCGGCTGAGCAGCTTCAGGGCAGCCTCGATCATCGGCCGGCTGGCCGGGGACGAGTTCGTCCTGATCGTCCCCGACGTCCGCGACCGCGCTGAGCTGGCCCGGCTGGCCGGCGACCTCGCCCGGGTGATCACCGCCCCGCTGTCCCTCGACGATCGTGAGCTCTACTTCGGGGTCAACATCGGCACGGCGCTGTCGGCCGACACTGAGCCCGGCCGTGATGCGGCCGCGAACCTGCTGCGTGCCGCCGACACGGCGATGTACCGGGCCAAGTCCCGCGGTCGCAACAGCATCGTGGCCTACGACGAGGGGCTGCGCGCTGACGTCGGTCGGCGGGTGCAGATCTCGTCATGGTTGAACCACGCGCTGGACCGCGGCGAGATCTCCGTGGCCTACCAGCCGCAGTTCCGTTGCCTCGACGGCCGGCAGGTGGGGGTCGAGGCCCTCATGCGCTGGCGGCACCCCGAGGCCGGTGACATCAGCCCCGCGGAGTTCATCGCCATCGCTGAGGAGTCGGGCGCGATCCTCACGATCGGGGCCTGGGTGCTGACCCAGGCCTGCCAGCAAGCAGCCGAATGGGCCCCCTTCAGCGGCCCGGACTTCTCCGTGGCGGTCAACCTCTCACCGCACCAGCTGATCGATCCCGGCCTCCTGGACATCGTCCGCAGCGCGCTGCTGCGATCCCGCCTGCCTGCCACCTCGTTGACCCTGGAGGTCACCGAGGGCGCCCTCATCGATGATCCCGCGGCCGCGACCGAGGCCCTGGCCCGATTGCGCGCCCTCGGGGTGCGGATCTCGCTGGACGACTTCGGCACCGGCTACTCCTCCCTTGCCTACCTCGCGAAGTTCCCGGTCGACGAGCTCAAGGTGGACCGGGTCTTCGTCCGCGACATCGAGCGCGATCCACGGACACGGGCCCTGGCCGAGGGGATCGTGCGGATCGGCCATGCCCTGGGCATGCGGGTCCTGGCCGAGGGCGTCGAGACACCCGGCCAGCTGCGCATCCTGACAGGGGCGGGGTGCGACTTCTACCAGGGGTTCATCGCGTCGCCGGCCGAGACGGTCACCCAGGCCACGGACCGGATCCGAGACCGCCACCTCGGCCGGGACATCCCCGCCGAGGCAGCCCTGGCCGCCGGCCGGTCGATCAGCCTCCAGTAGCCACCGCCGTCCGCGGCTGCTGCTGGGCCGGGGGTGGCTCGAGGGCCGCTGCCCGCGCAGACCGCTTCTCATCCACAGATGTCGCATTCAGGCTGTCACGTTCGCAGGCCTGTGCCTACCGTGTGTCCATGGCAACCAAGTTCGCGGGATTCCCTGCCGATGCGTTCACCTTCTACGCCGACCTCGAGTTGGACAACTCCAAGGCGTTCTGGGCGGACAACAAGACACGGTACGAAGCCTCCGTGGCCGCACCGATGCATGAACTGCTCGACGAGCTCGAGCCGGAGTTCGGGGCTGGCCGATTGTTCAGGCCCTACCGCGATGTCCGCTTCAGTGCCGACAAGAGCCCGTACAAGGAACACCAGGGCGGCTACGTGCAGGCCGGTCCCGCATGTGGCTACTACCTGCAGGTCAGCTCTGGAGGGCTGATGGTCGGGGCCGGGTGGTACGACTCGTCCGGCGAGCAGGTCGCGCGCTATCGCACCGCCATCGATGAGGGCGCCACGGTCCCGGATCTGCGCGCGATCCTCGCGGGGCTGCGCCGGACCGACCTGGAGTTGGGCGGAGATGTCCTCAAGACCAAGCCCCGGGGCATCGCTGCTGACCACCCCGACCTCGACCTGTTGCGGCATCGCACGGTGCTGGTGTCGGTGACCTACCCCTACGACGAGGAATGGCTCGGGAGCGGGAAGGCATTCACGAAGGTCCGCACCGCGTGGCGGCGGGCCCGCCCACTTGTCGAGTGGTTGGCCGACAACGTCACGGGCCACACGCCGGAGTGAGGGCCGGCGGGTGATCAGTCAGCCTGGAACCCCGCGGGCAGGCCCTCGGCATGCAGGACGACCAGCTCCTGGGTGGCCCTGGTCAGCGCCACGTAGAGGTCGTGACCACCGCGCGGGGAGTCGGCCAGCATGGCAGCCGGCTCCACGACGATCACCTGGTCGAACTCGAGGCCCTTGGCCTCAGCGACGGTCAGGACACTGACCCTGCTGTCGAGCGCGGAGCTGCCCACGCCCAGGGTCCCGCGGTCCAGGTCGTCGGCCAACGAACGGACAAACGGATCGCGCAATGACCGCGGAACGACCACTGCGGTGCGCCCCTCCTCGGTGATCCACCGGTCGAGCTCGATCCGGGCGGCGGCGGCCAGCGCCGGCACGACGCCCTTGGGTCGTCCGTCGGATGTCCTTGCGTCGGCATCTCGGCTCCCGCGTGGCTCCGCAGGCGTGACGCTGACCATCCGCGGGTCTGAGCCCTCGCGGACCGACGAGGGCGCCACGACCGGGCTTCCGGTGGCAGCCAGGACTCGCGTGGCCAACTCCATCATCGGGGCTGGTGTCCGGTAGTTGACCGTCAACGGCTGGACCGACCATCGGCCGGGAGCCACCCGATCGAACACATCAGCCCAGGTGCGCGGCGCGGCCGAGGATCCCGCCTGGGCAAGGTCCCCGACCACGGTCATCGACCGGCTCGGGCACCGACGCAGCAGCAGTCGCCACTGCATCGGGGACAGCTCCTGGGCCTCGTCGACGACCACGTGGCCGAACACCCACGTTCGGTCGGCCAGCGCCGCGTCGACGACCGAGCGTCGTTCCTGGGAGTGCCCTGCATAGCGGTCGATCAGGGCACCTGCTGTCAGCCCGGCCACCCCGGTCATCTCCAGCACGCCACGGGCGTACTCCTCCTCGGTCGCCCGCTCGGATGCAGCGACGGCAGCGGCTCTACGGGCGGGCTCGTCGTCCTCGCCCAGCAGCTCGGCGGCCTCATCGAGCAGGGGCACATCGCTGACGGTCCAGGGCTCGCCCACGGGCCTGGCCAGCCGCTCGCGCTCACGGGGCGACAGCCTCGGTCCGGCCGCGGCCAGCCTGGAGGGGTCGGCCCAGAGGTCGCCGATGAGCCGCTCCGGCGTCAGCGGCATCCAGCACAGGTTGATCTCGCGGCGCACGTCAGGGCTGTCGCGCAGGTCACCGATCAGGATCTCTCGGTTGGAGTCCGGATCGACGCCCCTTGCCTGGGCGAGCGCGCTGGCGAGGCGGTCGAGCAGGGACACGACGAAGGTGAGCCGAGCTCGGTTGTGCGGCTTGCGGGACGCTCGAGCCCGATCGCGAGCCGCCGTCACCATGGCCGGGGTCATCGTGACCCGGGTCCCGGCGACGATGAGAGAGCGTGCAGACTCCGGGACCCGCTGCCGGTTGCGGACCGCTGCGGCGACCACGTCGGACATCCGCACATCGCCCTTGATCACCGCCACCGAGTCCGACGCCTCCGGGACGCCCTCGACGCCGGGATAGAGCTGCGCGGGTGTGGCCAGCACAGCACTGGACTCCCCCAGCCCGGGGAGCACCTGGCTGATGTAGCGCAGGAACAGTGGGTTCGGCCCGACCACCAGAACGCCGCTGCGCGCGATCTGGTCGCGGTGCGTGTAGAGCAGGTATGCGGCCCGGTGCAGCCCGACCACGGTCTTGCCGCAGCCGGGGCCGCCCTCGACGACCAGGATGCCGGGCATCGGCGCCCTGATGATGCGGTCCTGCTCGGCCTGGATGGTCGCGACGATGTCGCCCATCCGACCCGTCCGGCGGGCGGCGAGGGCAGCCATCAGCGCCCCGTTGCCCTCGAATGACGAGCCGTCGGCCACGGCATCGAGGTCGAGCACGTCGTCCTCGACGGCGGTCACCCCGCGCCCGGTCAGCAGGATGTGTCGGCGACGGGCCACCCCCATCGGGGTCGCCGTCGTCGCCCGGTAGAAGGGCTCGGCTGCCGGAGCCCGCCAGTCGGTGAGCAGCAGACTCTGGCTCTCGTCGGCCAGGCTCAGACGCCCGATGTACACAGGCCTGCCGCCGGCCGAGTAGTCGATGCGCCCGAAGCAGAGCCTGCGTTCGGCAGAGACCAGCGCCCCCAGCCGTTCGTTGTACGCCCGGACCATCGCCTCACGCTCGACCTGAGCGGCAGGCGTTCCCGCAGTGGGCGCGCGCTTGGCCCGGGCCAGGTCGCGGGATGCCCGCTCGGTCAACTCGTCGAGACGCTCGTACATGGCCCCCACGACCGGCTGCTCAGCGCGCACAGCGCTCGACGGCTCGTTCTCAGAAGGCATCGGAACATCCTAGTGATCCCGGCACCCACCTGCACCGGTCCCCGGGTCCGGGCGGCCGATCGCGCGCCTGCAACGTGGCACGGATTCGTCCGGACGGGGCCCAGGTGTGGCAGAGTTCGACCATGCCCCGGACGCTCGTGGCCATCCCGGCTCTGAATGAAGCTGCCACGATCGGCGCTGTCATCGACGACGTCCGGCTCGCCGTCCCGTCGGCCGATGTGCTCGTGATCGACGACGGCTCCACCGACGACACCGCGGGGATCGCCCGCCGTGCCGGTGCTGACGTCGTTCGGATGCCCTTCAACGTCGGCGTGGGGGGCGCGATGCGGGCAGCGTTCCTCTACGCCCATCGCAGCGACGTCGACTTCGTCGTCCAGGTCGACGCGGACGGCCAGCACGTGGCGACCCACATCCCGGACCTCGTTGCGGCCCTGGACGGGGCGTCGGTTGCCGTCGGCGCCCGTTTCGGCGCGGGATACGAGGTGCGCGGGACCCGGAAATGGGCGATGCGCGGCCTGGCTCGTGCCCTGTCCCGGGTGTGCGGCACCCCGCTGACTGACACGACATCAGGCTTCCGCGCCGCGGACCGCCGGGCCATTGCGCTGTTCGCCCAGCACTACCCCGCCGAGTACCTGGGTGACACGGTCGAATCCCTGGTGCTCGCCGCGCGCGCGGGGCTGGTCGTGCGCGAGGTCCCCGTGCGGATGCGGCCCCGTCAGGGGGGCGCCCCGAGCCAGTCACCCGCGAAGTCCGGGCTGTACCTGGGCCGGGCGATGCTTGCGCTGTACGTTGCGCTGGCCCGCAAGCCGGTCGCGTCGGCCGATCCCATCGCCAAGCCTGCCCCGGCATGAACGCCAACTGGTTCGGGGTCGCCGCGGCAGTGGTCCTGCTCGTGTTCATCCTGGAGTTGTTGCGGCGCGGCATCCTGCGCGAGAAGTTCGCCGTCCTCTGGTTGGCGGTCAGCACCCTCCTGGTGGTCATGGCCATCTTCCCGGGTCTGCTTCGTGGAGCGGCGGATGCACTGGGCTTTGAGGTCCCCTCCAACCTGCTGTTCTTCACTGGGATCCTGTTCCTGCTCCTGGTCTGCGTCCAGCTGAGCTACGAGGTCTCCCGCCTCGAGGCGCGCACGCGCCGGCTCGCGGAGGACCTGGCCCTCCTGACCGCCCAGACGCGGGCAACGCCGCAGGGGCGTCCAGGGACCGAGAGCCCGCCCGGCGTGCGGAGCGACAATGGCCGCGACTGACTCCTCGACACCGGATCCGCAACGGCCCAGCGAGCCGGGCGCCGCACCGGCGCCTCATGCCGGGGGTGCGTCCGCGCCCCCGGGACAGGCGGCTGCGGGCACCTCGTTGAAGAACCTCCCGTGGGCAGTCACCGACAAGGACGACCAGCGCAGCCTGCCGCCGTGGTTCCGCCGAGCAGTCGTGCTGGTCCTGATCCTGGCCGCCGCCTCGAGGATCGTCGTCTGGGGCTTCGGCCAGCTGACGTCCTTCTGGTACCTGGTCTTCTTCTCGTTCTTCCTCGGCCTGGCGATGGAACCCCCCGTGAACAAGCTCGAGGAGCGCGGCGTCCGTCGCGGCGTGGGCACGTTCATGGTGATGGGCGGCCTGATCCTGGCAGCGGTCGCCTTCTTCGCGGTGTTCGGTGCGCTCCTGGCCGACCAGCTCTCGGAGCTGATCCGCAGCCTCCCAGACCTGCTCACGACCATCCTAGAATGGAGCAACGAGAGGTTCGGAACCCAACTGGATCCCAACCAGATCCTGCAGGACCTCGGCTTCACCGCTTCGAATGTCGCCAACATCGCCCGGGACCTCGGAGTGGGCATCCTCGGCATCCTCGGGACGGCCATCGGATGGGTCTTCTCCTTGTTCACCATCCTGCTCTTCTCGTTCTACTTCGCCGCAGACGGTCCCTCCTTCCGCCGCACGATCGCCTCGTGGCTGCCGCCGAGCAAGCAGCGCACGTTCCTGACCGTCGTGGACATCTCCACCCAGAAGGCCGGCGGCTATGTGATCTCGCGCGGCCTCCTGGCGATGATCAGCGCGATGTTCCATGGGGTCGCGTTCTTCCTGCTCGACCTGCCCTACTGGCTACCCATGGCCCTCTGGGTCGGGCTCGTCTCGCAGTTCATCCCGACCATCGGCACCTACCTCGCCGGTGCGCTGCCGATCATCATCGCCCTGGTGGAGGGTGACCCGATCAAGGCGCTGCTGGTGCTGGCGGTGGTCACCGGCTACCAACAGGTCGAGAACTACTTCGTGGCACCGCGGGTCACCAGGAGCACACTGGAGATCCACCCGGCGGTGGCCTTCGGCTCTGTCATCGCGGGAGCGGCGCTCTTCGGGGTTGTCGGGGCGCTGCTGGCCATCCCAGTCGTAGCCACGATCCAGTCAGTGGTTTCCGTCTACGGGCGGCGCTATGCGCTCGTCGAGGAGTTCGGGGTTCAGCCGGGCGAGAGCGACCTGCAGCGGGTGGAGGCCGCGATGCGGGCCGCAGACCCGCGCTGGTCCGGCACCGGCGCCGACCAGCGACCAGGGCCGATGGAGCCGCGCGGTGACGCCGGCTCGACGTGATCCAGATCCTGCGGAGCCGGCGACCAGGACCCAGCTGAGCCGCCCGGCAGCCGAGGTTGCCCCCCAGCTTCTCGGCGCACTGCTGGTCAGCGATCTCGGGCCGCGGGTCGCCGTCCGCGTCTCGGAGGTAGAGGCCTATGCGGGCCTTGGGTCCGACCCCGCGTCCCATGCCCACCGCCGCAGGACCGAACGCAACGCCTCGCTGTTCGGCCCGGTGGGCCATGCCTACGTGTACTTCACCTACGGGATGCATTGGTGCCTGAATGTGGTGGCACATCCAGAGGCCACGGCGGGTGGCGTCCTGATCCGGGCCGGGGAGGTCATCACCGGGGTCTCGGCTGCGCGAAGTCGGCGGACGTTGGCGCGCAGCGACCGGGACCTCGCCCGTGGTCCCGCGCGGCTGGCCATGGCCCTGGGCGTGACCGGAGCCCAGGACGGCGTCGATCTGCTCGATCCCCGCAGCCCACTTCGGCTGGAGCTGCGGGCAGCGGACAGGCCCATAGCAGCCGGGGTTGGGCCCCGGACGGGCATCGCCGGCGAGGGTGCGGACACCCCGTGGCGGTTCTGGGTGTACGGCGACCCAACGGTCAGCCCCTACCGGCGGGCCGCCTCACGGAAGTCATCCCAGTGAGCGGTCCTCCAGCACCCCGGAGACCTGTCGCGCAAAGTTTTTCGTAACTTGTGCATCCGTGGCGTACTCTTCTACCGAAAGCGTAGGTGAGGGCCGCAGAGAGCGGTTCGCAACGAACTCAGGGAGACATCATGAACATCAAGATTGCTGCAGCCGGAGGCGTGGCCTCACTGCTGTTCCTCGCGGGCTGCTCCAGCGACTCAGACGGCGCCGCCGAGGAGACCACCGCAGCTGCCGCCCCCAGCGAGGCCATGAGCGAGGAGGCCGCGACCGACCCGGGCACGATCGTCGACGTCGCCGTCGCCAACGACTTCACCACCCTCGTCGCCGCCGTCGACGCCGCTGGCTTGGTCGATACCCTGTCCAGCCCCGGCCCGTTCACGGTCTTCGCACCGACCGACGATGCATTCGCCGCGCTGCCCGACGGCCTGCTCGACGCGCTGCTGCTCCCGGAGAACCAGGACACTCTGTCCAGCATCCTGACCTACCACGTCCTCCCGGCTGAGGTCATGGCTGCAGACGTGACCGCCGGCGACGTCGAGACCGTCGAGGGCTCCACCATCGCAATCAGCACCGACGACGGCGTCATGGTCAACGACGCCAACGTGACCGCGACCGACGTCGACGCCTCCAACGGCGTGATCCACGTGATCGACGCGGTGCTCGTCCCGCCGAGCGTGGACGTGAACTCGCTGCTCTGATCCACACCCGCACCACACAGCGCCCGCCGGCAACCCCGGCGGGCGCTGTCATGCGCAGGGTGCAGACCTGTCGCGCAAAGTTTTTCGTAACTTGTGCATCCGTGGCGTACTCTTCTACCGAAAGCGTAGGTGAGGGCCGCAGAGAGCGGTTCGCAACGAACTCAGGGAGACATCATGAACATCAAGATTGCTGCAGCCGGAGGCGTGGCCTCACTGCTGTTCCTCGCGGGCTGCTCCAGCGACTCAGACGGCGCCGCCGAGGAGACCACCGCAGCTGCCGCCCCCAGCGAGGCCATGAGCGAGGAGGCCGCGACCGACCCGGGCACGATCGTCGACGTCGCCGTCGCCAACGACTTCACCACCCTCGTCGCCGCCGTCGACGCCGCTGGCTTGGTCGATACCCTGTCCAGCCCCGGCCCGTTCACGGTCTTCGCACCGACCGACGATGCATTCGCCGCGCTGCCCGACGGCCTGCTCGACGCGCTGCTGCTCCCGGAGAACCAGGACACTCTGTCCAGCATCCTGACCTACCACGTCCTCCCGGCTGAGGTCATGGCTGCAGACGTGACCGCCGGCGACGTCGAGACCGTCGAGGGCTCCACCATCGCAATCAGCACCGACGACGGCGTCATGGTCAACGACGCCAACGTGACCGCGACCGACGTCGACGCCTCCAACGGCGTGATCCACGTGATCGACGCGGTGCTCGTCCCGCCGAGCGTGGACGTGAACTCGCTGCTCTGATCCACACCCGCACCACACAGCGCCCGCCGGCAACCCCGGCGGGCGCTGTCATGCGCAGGGTGGGTCACACCGCAGGACCGCGATCGGCCGCAGGGGTCAGTGCTTGCCCTCCCGCTGCGGCGGTTTGTGGCCAGCCGCAGCGGCGGCCTCCAGGATGTGGGCGTGGTCAGGCACGTACCCCTGTGTGTCCCGTGGTGGCCGCTGGTACCCAGTGGTCGCTGGACGCTCAGGGAGCTCCAGCGGCGCCCGCTCCACGTGTGTGTAGGGGATGGTGCTGAGCAGGTGATGGATCGCGTTGATCCGCGCCCGGCGCTTGTCGTCGGACTCCACGACGTTCCACGGGGCGTTCATCGTGTCGGTGTGGACGAACATGTCGTCCTTGGCACGTGAGTAGTCCTCCCAGCGGGTGATCGACTCGAGGTCCATGGGTGAGAGCTTCCATCGCCGCATCGGATCGTGGAGGCGGGAGCGGAACCTGGCCTCCTGCTCCTCATCCGAGACGCTGAACCAGTACTTGCGCAGCAGGATCCCATCCTCGACCAGCATCCGCTCGAAGATCGGTGCCTGGTGCAGGAACCGGCGGTACTCGTCAGCAGTGCAGAAGCCCATGACCCGCTCGACGCCCGCACGGTTGTACCAGGAGCGGTCGAACAGGACAATCTCGCCGGACGCCGGCAGGTGCGGGACATAGCGCTGGAAGTACCACTGGCTCAGCTCCCGTTCGGTGGGCGCGGGCAGGGCGACGATCCGCGCGACGCGTGGATTGAGGTACTGGGAGATCCGCTGGATCGTGCCGCCCTTGCCGGCGGCATCCCGGCCCTCGAAGATCACCACCAGCCGGGCACCGGTCGTCCGGACCCATTCCTGCATCTCCACCAGCTCAGCCTGCAGCCGGAACAACTCGGTCTCGTAGAGCGCCTTGTTCATGCGCTTGCCCTTGCCCGCCTTGCTTGCCTTACTCGCCTTGTTGCCCATGGTCCTCAGGGTAGCCATCACCCGTGCCGGAGTCGGCCCGGGCACACGGCCGACAAGGCGGCAGTATGTCCCCGTGACCACACCCATCACACGCGTGCGCGGCATTCCGGGGCTCGGCAACACAGTGGGCTTCCTGCGCGACGCCCGCGGCCTGCTCATGGACTACCAGTCGATCCACGGGGACGCCTTCGCGGTGAAGGTCCTGGGTCAGCCGGTCACGGTGCTGCTCAGCCCCGAGGCGACCAAGGAGATCTACATCGACCGGGCCCAGAACTTCTCCAGCAGGCGCGGCTGGTCGTTCACCATCGGTCCGATGTTCGATCGAGGCCTGATGCTGCGCGACTTCGACGACCATCACCTGCATCGCCGGGTCATGCAGTACGCGTTCCGGCGCCAGGCGCTGGCCGGATACATGGAGCAGGTCAACGCCCTGGCCGGCCACCATGTGGCCGCGGCTGCTGCCGAATCCGGGGCGGACGGTGTCGACGTCTACGTGATGACCAAGCGCCTCACGCTCGACATCGCGGCGCAGGTGTTTGTCGGCGTGGATCTCGGTCCCGCAGCAGACACCGTCAACGACTCCTTCGTGGCGATGATGCGCGCGTCGGTGACCCCCCTACGACGCGACATCCCGGGCACGCCATACGCTCGCGGGCTGCGCGCGCGGCGGACGCTGCAGGACTTGCTCACCGGGCTGGTCGAGGAGCGCCGGTCCGAGCCAGAGCGGGCCGACCTGCTCTCCCGGTTGGCGCACGCCACCACTGACGAGGGCCGCGAGCTCGGCGTCGACGAGGTGGTCGATCACATGATCTTCCTGCTGCTGGCCGCGCACGACACCACCACGGCGACGCTCACGGTCATGCTCTGGCACCTGTCCCAGCAGCCCGAGTGGCAGGCCGATCTTGCCGACGAGGTCGCTGAGCTGGGCGGAGCCGACGTCACCATCGGGAACTACAAGTCCCTGGTCAGGACCGAGCTGGTGATGAAGGAGGCCCTGCGGATGAGCCCGCCGGTCCCATTCTCCCCGCGGGGCGTCCTGGCCGACACGGAGGTGGCAGGAGTGCCGCTGCCCGCCGGTTCGGTGGTCACACTGGCCAGCCTCGGCCTGCACCGGCACCCCGACTGGTGGACCAACCCGGATGCCTTCGACCCCATGCGGTTCGCGCCCGGCCGCGCCGAGGACCGCGCGCACTCGCACCTGTACGTGCCGTTCGGGGGCGGGGCCCACATCTGCATCGGCAACCACCTGGCCGAGCTGATGACCAAGGCAGTGATCGCGGCAGTCCTGGCCGAGCACCGGGTTCGGGCCCGGCCCGGCCAGCGGATGGAGATGGCGGCCGTGCCGATCCCGAAGCCGAAGGGCGGGCTGCGCCTGCAGCTGGCCTGAGCGCCGAGGTCGGGGCGGTCAGGACCCTGGGATCAGCCCGTCTGGTCCGGGATGTGGATCTCGCGCTTGAGGATCTTGCCCGTGGCCGTCAGCGGAAGCTCCGAGGTGACCCAGACGATCCGCGGGTACTTGTAGGGCGCGACCTGCTCCTTGACGAAGTCCCGCAGCTCGTCCTCGCTCGCCGTCTGGCCCGGCTTGAGCGTGACGGCTGCGGCGATCTCCTCGCCGAGCTCGGGATGCGGCACCCCGACGACCGCGGCCGTGGCCACTGCCGGATGCTCGTAGAGCACCTCCTCGATCTCCCGCGGGTACACGTTGAAGCCGCCCCGGATGATCATGTCCTTGGCTCGGTCGACGATGAAGTAGTACCCGTCGTCGTCGCGACGGGCCAGGTCGCCGGTCCGGAACCAGTCTCCGTTCATCACCTCGGCTGTGGCCTCGGGATTGTCCAGGTAGCCCTTCATGACGTTGTGGCCCCTGATCGCGATCTCGCCGAGCTCGTCCTCGCCGACGTCGTTCCACTGGTCATCGATGAGCCGGAACTCGACGCCCTGCACCGGCTGACCGATCGAGCCCGCCTTGCGCTCCCGGTCCGGGTGGTTGAACGAGGCCACCGGGCTGGTCTCGGACAGGCCGTAGCCCTCGAGGATCATCGCGCCGAAGGTCTCCTCGAACCCCCGCAGGACCTCGACCGGGAGCGAGGCGCCCCCGGAGGCACACATGCGAAGCGTGGCCACGTCGTAGGACGTGGCTTCGGGGTGCTGCACGAGGGCGACGTACATCGTCGGCACGCCCAACATCACCGTGACCTTGTCGCGCTGGAGCACCTCAAGGGCCTTCGTCGGCTCGAAGCGCGGGATCAGCGTGATCGTCCCGCCAGCGGCGATGGTCGCGTTCATCCCGACCGTCTGGCCGAACGAATGGAACAGCGGCAGGCCACCGAAGACGACGTCGTCGGGGGTGAAGTCGATCATGTTGACGCAGATCTCGGCGTTGCGCGCCATGTTCGCGTGGGTCAGCTCCGCACCCTTGGGCCGCCCCGTCGTGCCCGACGTGTAGAGCACGACGGCTGTCTGGTCATCGGCACGATCGATCAGGTCGATCGGCTCGTGAGCCATGACCTGACCGAGGAACTCGGCGGGCGCCACGCTGATGAACTCCGCACCTGCCTCGGCCGCCCCCTTGCCCGCCTCCTCGGCGACACCGTCCCAGGCGAACAGCACCCGTGACTGTGAGTCGGCCAGCACGAACGCGACCTCGCGTGACTTGTACAGGGGGTTCATCGGTACGACGACCGCACCCGCCCAGAGGATCCCGTAGTAGATGATCGGCATGTGCGGGATGTTCGGCATGCTGACCGCAACCCGGTCGCCCGGCTGGACCCCCAGCTCCGTGAGCCACCCGGCAACCCGGGCTGCGCCCTGGCCGAGCATCCCGTAGGGAACGATCGTGTCGTCGAGGATGATCGCCGCTTTGGCGGGGTCCGCCTCTGCGGCTCGGGCGAGGTTGCTGGCGAGGTTCATCGGGAGTCCTTCCAGGATCTGGGCCGCGACACCGGACAGTGGGGTCAGCGACGACGTGACACACCTCACTGTAGGGGGGCAACCACCCGGATTCTCAAGGAGAGCCGGGGATCACGCCCAGTGAGCGATCAGGCACCTCGGGGCAGCTGTGGGCACGACGCCGGAGGCGCCATGGCGACGCTCTGGTCACCGACACGCCGGCAGACGTCCCGCTCGTCAGTCAGACGTAGCCTGACGGGTCGAGTCGGACCCGCTGACTCTGGGATGCTTGCCGGCGGCCGGGGTGCCCAGCACGCTCCGACCCTCCGCCGTTGGCCCCCAGCGTCGGAGCAGGCATCAAGGAGGGCCCACCATGACCACCACGCTCGCCGAGTTCGAGCAGAAGTTCCGCGTCCACGAGCTCGCGATCGTGCAGACTGATCATTGGACGTGGTCGCTGCGCCCGGTGCAGTCAACGGTTGGAGCCGGAGTCCTGTCACTGAACCGGTTCTCGAACTCCTTCGCGGATCTGCGCAGCGAAGAGGCCGCGGACCTTGCGCTCATCGTCCCCCAGATTGAGGGCGCCCTGCAGCGGTGGTCGCAGCCCGACCGGATGAACTACTTGATGCTGATGATGGTGGACGCGCACCTGCACTTCCACGTTCTTCCCCGCTATGCCAAGCCCCGGACCCTGGCCGGGCAGGAGTGGGTTGACTCGGCCTGGTCAGGTCCGCCGTCGTTGACCGACAACGCCGACCGGGACGCGGGCGCGGTGCTGGCGATCCGACAGGATCTTCTGACGTTGGTGCGCTGAGCGACCGCGGGGGTCCCACCGCCACAAGATCGAGAGACATCGGTCAAGGCTTCCCAAGGGAATCTCGCTGGAGATGCCTCAGGTTCCGCGTTTCGGACGACCACCCGGCCCGAAAGAAGGCCCCCCAACGGGGACCGCAGACCCGAGGCAGATGTGAAGTCGCGAGACACCTGTGAACGATGGCTCGCGACTTCACAATGGAGCCGCCTCGGGGATTTGAACCCCGGACCTACGCATTACGAGTGCGTTGCTCTACCCCTGAGCTAAGGCGGCACGCGCTGTGACTTGCCGCAACGTCAGCAAACCAAATCCTACCTATGCCTTGGTCATGTCCCAAATGTGTCACTGTGGGGGTTACTCTGTGGTGGTGGACGGACTACGGAGGACTATATGACCCATCACGTCCCCCCGCTTGACGAGGACCCGCTGATCGCCGCTCTCCGCACGGAGAACGCAAACCTCCTCGACAGCAACCGGCGGTTGGCGAATCAGTTGTCCGCCGCCCATGCTGCGCAGGCTGAGTTCACCGCGTTCCTGCGCCTCACCTCTCCTCTCCGCCGGGTTCAGGAGAAGGCCAGGCTCCGCAAGCAACGACGTCGGCGGCAGCGCACAGTGGATCTGGGCCTTGAGTCCGGCACCGACCTTGTGGTCCGGCCGCACACGCGCGACCTGGTCGCCCGGACCGCAGGATCCGCCACAATCACCTCCCGGGCACACGCGGCACCCGAGATCACCGCCGCCCAAGCAGTCCGCTATCCGCTGCTGGCCCGAACCCGCCAGTGGCTCTCAGGTCAGCAAATCGAGTACCCCGATATCCGGCCCTTGCGCCGCGGCTGCGCGGGCAAGGTCCTCGTCATCGCCCACGTGTACTACCCGGAGATCTGGCCTGAGTTGGCCGACAGGATCAAGCGCATCCCCGTTCCCTACGACGTCGTCGTGACGCTTGTCGAAGGCGACACCCCAGGATTGGCGGATGAGATCATCTCCGATTTCCCCTCCGCAATCATCGAGACGCAACCCAACCGAGGCCGCGACATGTGGCCGCTTGGTGCACGTCGCCGAGTTGGGCTTGATCGGAGACTACGACGCCGTACTCAAGGTGCACACGAAGAGAAGCCCGCACAGGTTGGACGGGGATGCGTGGCGAGAGCGGCTCCTCGATGGCCTGTGCCCCTCGCCAGAAGGCATCGGACTCATCCTTGAACTGCTCCGCCGTGACTCCAGGGTCGGAATGGTGGCTCCTGCCGGAGCCGTTCTTGGCAGGGAGTTCTGGGGCGCCAACGCCTCGCTCATCGACGCACTCGCTGCCCGGACCGGGATACCTGTGGACCCGGCATCTGTCTGGTTCCCGGGCGGCTCGATGTTCTGGACTCGTCCAGGACCACTCAATCGCCTGCGCAAGGCCGGCCTGACGATGGAGGACTTCGAGCACGAATCGGTCTTCCTGGACCGAACGACAGCCCATGCAGTCGAACGGTTCCTCGGAGCGCTTGTCGTCGACTCTGACCAGATCGTGATCGGGGCCGACGAGGTGGCGGGGAAGTTGGCCCGGGCCCGGCGTGAGGCCCAGCCCGACACCCGACCCGACTCCAAGCTCAGCAGCGTGCGCGCTGCAGGAGAGTCGAGCTCGACCGCCGTGGCGTGATCGCGCTGTGGGCAGCAGCTCTGGCCTGACTCGATCGAGCGCCACGTTGCCGGGCCGGCCTTCCGATTGGCCTGGTTCTCGCCGCGACAGCCGGCCCAGAATTCGGCTGGCGGGATCTACCATGATGGCTTGACCACCCATCGAGAGCAGGGGCCATGGACGCGACCGGCGTGAACGCGGACGTCGCTGTCGTGATCCCTGCCCTGAACGAAGCCGCGGTGATCGGTGACGTGATCACCGCGGTGCGCCGCCGTGTCCCGGTGGTCATCCTGGTCGATGACGGGTCGCAGGACGGAACCGGGAGAGTGGCGCGTGCCGCCGGAGCGCGGGTCGTTCGCCATGCAGTGAACCTGGGTCAGGGTGCGGCCCTGCGAACCGGCATCGCCGCCGCGCTCAGGCTGCCTGAGGTCCAGTGGATCGTCACGTTCGACGCTGATGGCCAGCACCAGCCCGACGATGCCGCTGCGCTGGTCGACCGGGCCAGGCAGGGCGACGTCGACATCGTGCTGGGCACGAGGTTCGGCGGCCAGAAGGTGGAGGCAGGCGTCGCGAAACGGATGCTGCTCAAGGCAGCCCTGATCTACACGCGCGCCGAGACCAAGCTGCACTTGACCGACACCCACAACGGCCTGCGGGCGATGAATCGAGGGTTCGCTGAGGGCCTGCAGCTGCGGGAGCGAGGGATGGGCCACGCGACGGAGATCCTGGACCATGTCTCCAAGTCGGGGGCTCGCTGGGTGGAGGTTCCGGTCCATATCAGGTACACGGATTACTCGAAGGCGAAGGGACAGCCCATGATCAATTCCGTCAACATCCTCTTCGACTCCCTGTTCCGGTGACCTGATGGCCAGGCTGCTCTTCATCGCACTCGTCGTCGTCGGAACAACATTGGTGTGGAGAGGCCGCGACTCCGCTCAAGGCCGCGCCGGGAAGCGGATCCTGCTCGTCGCCTTCGCCGGCCTCGTGGTGTTCACGATCCTGTTCCCCGAGACAACCACCGTGGCTGCCAATTGGATGGGGATCGGGCGCGGCACGGATCTGGTCCTATACCTGACGTCGTTCGCCCTCATGTTCCTGGCCGCCCTGGTCTTCCTGAAGTTCAAGCGCCTTGAGGACCGGATCGCGACCTTGACCACCCAATTGGCCCTTCGCGAGTTCGACCGCGAGTCCGCAGGTGACAACCCCCTCCCACCAGACTGAACTGCCGTTCGGGGCTGAGTCGGACTACCGATCGATCCGCGTGCGGATCATGGGTAGCGCCTCGGCCAGGGCCTCGCGCCAATCCCTGATCGGAGTCAGGCCAACGGCGGCCCAAGCCTGGTGGCCCAGCACGCTGTACGCGGGACGAGGTGCAGGCCGAGGGAAGGCGTCAGTGGTCGTCGGGCTCACCCGGTCGGGATCCGTGCCGATCAACTCGTAGATCTCGCGGGTCAGCCCGAACCACGTGGTCTCACCAGAGGACGTGCCGTGGTAGATGCCCGCGGGTGCGCCGAAGTCGATCAGCTTCACGATCTGGGCCGCGAGGTCCCGGCTCCACGTCGGTTGCCCACGCTGGTCGTCAACGACAGCGATCTCAGGCTTCGACGCCTCGAGGGCGAGCATGGTCCGGACGAAGTTCTCGCCGTGCTCCCCGTAGAGCCACGCCGTGCGCACGACGTACCCCCGGGTGGGCAGGGTCCCGCGGACTGCCCGCTCGCCGGCCAGCTTGGTTCGGCCGTAGGCGGAGCGGGGCGCGGGATCGGCATCCTCGCCGTAGGGGATACGCGAATCGCCTGGGAACACGTAGTCGGTACTGATGTGGATCAAGCGGACCCCGGGCCGGGCATGAACCGCAGAAGCGAGCACGCCTGGACCGACCCCGTTGACGGTGAGCGCGATGTCCTCATGTTCCTCGGCGGCGTCCACCGCGGTGTAGGCGGCCGCATTGACCACAATGCCCGGGCGGGACGCGTCGAGGGCCGTCGCGACCGAGTCTGGCGACGTGATATCGATCTCGGGGAGGTCCATCCCCACGACCTCATGACCCGCTGCCGCGATGACCTCCATCAGGTCATGGCCGAGCATTCCATTCGCTCCGAGGACAAGCCAGCGAGCGGAGATGCGGTTGGGCGCACTCACAGTGCTGGCTTCGCTTCCTTGAGCGGCCGCCACCACGCCTCGTTGGCCCGATACCAGGCGATGGTCTCAGCCAGGCCCTCGTCAAAGGGGACCTCGGGGACATACCCGAGCTCCTCGGAGATCTTGGTGATGTCGACTGAGTAGCGCAGGTCGTGGCCCTTGCGGTCCTCGACACGACGGACCATCTCCCAGCCGACCCCCATCCCGGCGAGCAGCCGCTCAGTGAGATCCAGGTTGGTCAGCTCGGTGCCACCGCCGATGTTGTAGGTCTCACCGGAGCGCCCCTTTGCCAGGACGAGGTTGATCCCACGGCAGTGGTCGTCGACGTGTAGCCAGTCGCGAACATTCAGGCCCTCTCCGTAGAGGGGGACCGGCAGCCCGTCCATCAGGTTCGTGACGAACAGCGGGACGACCTTCTCCGGGAACTGGTGGGGTCCATAGTTGTTGGAGCAGCGGGTGATCGAGACATCCATGCCGAATGTCCGAGCGTAGGACCTGGCCAGGAGGTCCGAGCCCGCCTTCGACGCGCTGTACGGGGAGTTCGGCAGCAGCGGGCGGTTCTCATCCCATGAGCCCTCGGGGATTGAGCCGTACACCTCGTCGGTGCTCACGTGCACGAATCTGGGCACCGCCGCGTGGAGGGCTGCCTGAAGAAGCGTCTGAGTTCCCAGGACGTTGGTGACGACGAAGTCCGATGCGCCCGTGATGGAGCGGTCCACATGGGACTCCGCGGCGAAGTGCACGACTGCGTCATGGCCGGGCATGAGGTCGTTGACGAGGTCGGTGTCGCAGATGTCTCCCTCGACGAACCGGTAGCGCGGAGAGTCCGCCACCGGGGTGAGGTTGTTCAGACTCCCGGCGTAGGTCAGTTTGTCCAGGACCGTGACTTCGGCGCCAACGGTCTCGTCGTAGGCATCGGCGAGTTGATGACGCACGTAGTTCGAGCCGATGAAGCCGGCGGCGCCGGTGACAAGGATCTTCAAGGCGGTCCTCTGGTTCCGGGTGGGCAGACGGGGTTCCCGCGTCCGTAGACAGGACCGAAGCCTACCGGCCGATCGGCTCATGCTTGACTTGCCCGCATGAAGGGAATCGTGCTCGCTGGAGGAACTGGCTCACGCTTGTGGCCGATCACACGGGGGATAAGCAAGCAACTACTCCCTGTCTACGACAAGCCGATGGTGCACTACCCAATCTCCACCCTGATGAACGCCGGGCTGCGGGAGATACTGATCATCACGACTCCCGAGGACCAACCGGCCTTCATCAGGCTGCTTGGAGACGGCTCCACGCTGGGAGTCTCGTTCTCCTACGTCATCCAGGAACGCCCCGAGGGTCTGGCGCAGGCGTTCCTCCTCGGTGAGGACTTCCTTGCCGGTGACGCAGCAGCCCTCGTCCTCGGGGACAACATCTTCCACGGGCCGGGGCTCGGCCGGAAGCTCGGCGGTCTGCACGACATCGACGGTGGTCATGTGTTCGCATATCGCGTGTCCAACCCTCGCGAGTACGGGGTGGTCGAGTTCGACCAGGCCGGCCATGCGCTGTCATTGGAGGAGAAGCCCGAACGGCCCAGGTCGAACTACGCGGTGCCTGGTCTGTACTTCTACGGTTCGGACATCGTCGAGGTTGCCCAGAGGATTCGCCCGTCCGCGCGCGGGGAGTTGGAGATCACCGCGGTGAACCAGCACTACCTCGACCAGGGCCGCCTAGCCGTCTCGGTCCTGGAGCGGGGCACCGCGTGGCTGGACACCGGCACCTTCCATTCGCTGCACGATGCTGCGGAGTACGTGCGTGTCATGGAGGACAGGCAGGGTGTGAAGCTGGCGTGCTTGGAGGAGATCGCGTGGCGCAACCGGTGGATCACAGATGAACAGCTCAGGGCGCTGGCTGAGCCCCTGATGAAGAGCGGCTACGGCGACTACCTCGAGAGCCTCGACTCGCGGGATGGCGAATAGCCCACACACCAGGATGGGCTGCGTACAGGGGCTCGTTGACCAACAGGAATCCCCAGCCTGGCAGGCCGGCGCGGATGCGCGGGTTAGGGTTACTCCAACCTCAGGTCGTGAGGGCGCCAGGAGCGGAGAGACTGACGATGCACGGGGTTCGAATAGCTCCCAGCGCCGACGTCGCGACGGATGCGGCCATCGGGACTGGATCCTCGATCTGGCATCTGGCCCAGGTCCGCGAGGGCGCGCGCGTGGGGCGCAACTGCACGGTCGGCCGCGGGGCCTATCTCGGTCCCGGAGTGAGCGTCGGCGACAACGTCAAGATCCAGAACTACGCCCTCGTGTACGAACCTGCCCGTGTCGCAGACGGCGCGTTCGTCGGCCCTGCGGCGGTGTTCACCAACGACCATTTCCCCCGGTCGGTCACGCCGGACGGACACATCAAGTCCGGCTCCGACTGGGAGCCGGTCGGAGTCACAGTCCTCGAGGGTGCCTCCATCGGAGCCCGAGCGGTGTGCGTCGCGCCTCTCACGATCGGGAGATGGTCGATGGTGGCTGCCGGGGCCACCGTCATACGCGACGTGCCGGATTTCGCACTTGTGGTCGGTGTCCCGGCCCGCCGCATGGGTTGGGTCGGACGCGCCGGCGTCCCGCTCGAGCCTGATGTGGACCAACCGGGCCGCTGGACGTGCCCAGCGACCGGCTCGACGTATCGGGAAACATCTGACGAATCTCTTGAGGAGTTGTCGTGGCGGGATTGATCCCGGCGGCCAAGCCGCTGGTGGGCGACGAGGAGCGGGCGGCGGTTGATGCCGTCCTGGCGTCGGGTGGCTTGGCCCAGGGGCCGCAGGTGGCGGCATTCGAGTCCGAGTTCGCCGAGGTCGTCGGGGGCCGGGAGTGCGTAGCCGTGAACTCGGGTACCTCGGCGCTCCACATGGCCCTGCTCGCTCTGCAGATCGGTTCCGGCGACGAGGTGATCGTCCCGTCGTTCACCTTCGCGGCAACCGCGAACGCGGTGGCGCTGGCCGGAGCCAAGCCGGTGTTCGTCGATATCGAGGCGGACTCGTTCTGCATCGACCCTGAGGCGGTCGTCGCGGCAATCACTCCCCGGACCCGCGCAGTGATGCCCGTGCACTTGTACGGGCATCCAGCGGCGATGGACCGACTGGCTCCGATAGTGACCGAGCATGACCTGGTGGTGATTGAGGACGCTGCTCAGGCGCATGGGGCGAGCCTGCGCGGAACCCCCGTGGGTGCGCTTGGCGACGCCGGCTGCTTCTCGTTCTACCCGACGAAGAACATGACCTCGGGTGAGGGTGGGATGGTCACGACCGGCACGCCGGCAACGGCGCGCATGGTGCGGTTGCTTCGCAACCAGGGGATGGAGCAGCGCTACCGCAATGAGGTCGTGGGCTTCAACACGCGGATGACCGACATCCACGCGGCCATCGGTCGGGTGCAGCTCGGGAAACTCGCGGGATGGACCGCCCAGCGGCAGGCCAATGCCGCGTTCCTGTCGGAGAACCTCGAAGGAGTCGTCGTCCCGAGCGTCGCTGTGGGTGCGGTGCACGTGTACCACCAGTACACGATCCGCGTCCCTGGTCATGATCGCGACGCCTTCGTGGCCGCCCTTGCCGACAGTGGGGTGGGTTCGGGGGTCTACTACCCGACGCCGGTGCACGCCCTCCCGTCCTTTGGATTGACCCTGGACCTCCCCGAGACCGCGAGGGCCGCCGCCGAGGTGATCTCGCTTCCAGTCCACCCCGCACTCACCCCGCCGGAGCTGGAGACGATCGTCGATGCGGTCAACGCGATCGCTCGGGCAGCTGCGTGATGACGCAGCTACGGGCCGGGCTGATCGGGCTCGGCATGATGGGGCGCCACCACGCCCGTGTCCTGTCGAGCCTTGACGGAGTCGAGTTGGTCGGGATCGCCGATCCGGCGGGCAATGTGCACGGAGTCGCCCCGGGAGTACCAGTCGTTGACGACCTGGACGCCCTTCTTGGCCTGGGAATCGACTACGCGATGGTGGCGACGCCCACTGAGCACCACTTGAGGACGGCTCTCGTACTCTCCGACGCGGGAGTGCATGCCCTGATCGAGAAGCCACTCACCGTCGACATGGTCTCTGCCCGTCAGATCGCCGCGGCCTTCGCAGCGGCCGGGCTGGTGGGAGCAGTCGGCCACATCGAACGGTACAACCCGGCGCTGCAGCAGGCCCGAGCCCGGATCGAGCGAGGTGACCTCGGGTCCATCTACCAGATCACAACGCGTCGCCAGGGCCCGTTCCCCGGGCGTATCGCTGACGTGGGCGTGATCCTCGATCTGGCCACCCACGACCTCGACCTGACCGCATGGGTGGCGCAGCAGCCCTACACGAGTGTGTCCGCGCGAACCGCGCATCGCTCTGGGCGCCCCCACGAGGACTTGGTCGCCATCACCGGTCAGTTGGCGGACGGCACCGTCACCAGCCATCTGGTCAACTGGCTGTCACCGATCAAGGAAAGGGTCACGATCATCACCGGCGAGAAGGGGGCCTTTGTCGCAGACACCCTCACAGCAGACCTGACCTTCTTTGAGAATGGTGTCGTACCCACCGAGGGTTCTCTGTCCCGGTTCCGCGGAGTCAGCGAGGGCGACGTCACCCGCTACGCCTTCCCCAAGCCGGAGCCCTTGCGCGTGGAGCACGAGCAGTTCCGCAATGCTGTACTCGACAAGCCGTGCGACATCGTCACCCTGGGGCAGGCAGCCGCCACCGTTGCGGTCGCCAATGCAGCCGCGAAGGCCGCGTCCTTGGGAACGGTGGAGCTCGTGAACCAGAACGAGGCGCCCGCGTGAGCACAATCTGTGTCGTCGGACTGGGCAAGATCGGCCTGCCGTTGGCGGTGCAATACGCGTCCAAAGGCCATCGGGTCATCGGCGCCGACGTGAACCCGGGCACCGTCGATCTGGTGAACGCCGGTGCTGAGCCCTTTCCTGGCGAGGCGGACCTGGCCGGACAGCTTGCGGCTGCGACCGAGGCCGGTCTGCTCACCGCCACCATCGACACCTCTGCGGCGGTCGCCGAGTCCCAGGTGGTGGTTCTGGTCGTGCCGCTGTTTGTGGACGACGAAGCCAGGCCCGACTTCGCCTGGATGGACTCCGCAACCCAGGATGTGGCGAGCGGGCTGCAGGCCGGAACGCTCGTTTCCTACGAGACAACCCTACCGGTGGGTACGACCCGGGACCGCTACGCGCCGATGCTCTCCGAGGGCTCCGGGCTGGTGGCCGGCCGTGACTTCCACCTGGTGTTCTCCCCTGAGCGGGTCCTCACCGGACGGGTGTTCGCCGACCTGCGCCGGTATCCCAAGCTGGTCGGCGGCATCGACCCGGATTCCGAGGCTGCAGGGGTCGCGTTCTACGAGTCTGTGCTCGAGTTCGACGATCGGTCCGACCTTCCCCGTCCGAACGGCGTGTGGCAGTTGGGCAGCGCCGAGGCCGCCGAGATGGCCAAGCTGGCCGAGACCACCTACCGCGACGTGAACATCGGGCTGGCAAACCAGTTCGCGCGCTTTGCTGACAGCCACGGCATTGACGTCCACGCCGTGATCACGGCGTGCAACTCCCAGCCGTACAGTCACATCCACACCCCCGGCATTGCGGTGGGCGGGCACTGCATCCCTGTGTACCCACGGCTCTACCTGCACAACGACCCCGAGGCCACCGTTGTGGCTGCCGCCCGCGACGCCAATTCCGCCATGCCCGCCTACGCCATCGGCCGCCTTGCTGAGCACCTCGGGGACCTGAGAGGCCTCCGGATCGCAGTTCTCGGTGCCGCCTATCGCGGCGGGGTCAAGGAGACTGCCTTCTCCGGGATCTTCCCCGTCGTCACAGCCCTGCTGCAGGCCGGGGCCAAGGTCGCTGTCCACGACCCGATGTTCGATGAGGCCGAACTCGCCGGGTATGGATGGACCGCATACAAACTCGGCGATCCAGTCGACGCGGCGGTAGTCCAGGCCGACCACGCTGAGTACAGGGAACTTCGGCCCGCCGACTTGCCCGGGGTACGAGCAATACTCGACGGACGGGGCATCCTGGACAAAACGGCTTGGAGTCGCGTTCATGTTCTCCGCATAGGTATGGCCGCACGACTGCCATAGTCAGCCGGCCCTGCAGTCCTTGAGTCCTGCACTAGTGAGGGGAGGCGCGACATGGGGCGCCGCAGCATTCGATCAGCGAGGACTCGGAGTCCGTGGACGAGCCGTCAGCGACCGTCCAGTGCTCGGCACATCGTCATAGCGACGCGCATCTTCCTTCCGGAACCCGGGGCAGCCCCCCTTCGGCTTGGCGCGCTGGTGAAGGAGTTGGCCGCCCGCGGGGCGGAAGTGACCGTCTTGACATCGACACCCCCACCCGGAACAAGGAACGACACGGAGGTCGAAGGGGTCAAGGTCCGACGGCTTCCTGTAGTCCGCGACCGAGAAGGCTACGTGCGTGGCTACCTGCAGTATCTCAGTTTCGACCTCCCCCTTCTCTTCAGGATTCTTTCCATCCGACACACAGACGTTGTCGTCTGCGAACCTCCACCCACGACCGGAGCGGTTGTCCGCATCGCCTGTTCAATTCGTCGCCTTCCCTACGTCTACTTCGCCGCAGATATCTGGTCTGATGCTGCGGGCACGACTAGCGCACCCTCGCCCATCGTGCGCGGCGTCCAGTCGATTGAGCGGGCCGCCATTCGTGGTGCGGCCAACGTGCTGTCGGTCTCGCCGGGCGTAACGTCCCGGCTGACCAGGTGGGTGCCCAGGTCTCAAGTCACCGAGGTAGGCCAAGGAGTGGACACCACCATCTACAACCCGTCGGGTCCGCAACAAACCCTTGGCGGTCCGTATCTTGTCTACGCCGGGACTGCCTCCGAAGTCCACGGGGCTCGCATCTTTGCCGAAGCCTTCCGAGGCGTCTTGGAGACACATCCGGATGCACGATTGGTCTATCTCGGGCAGGGAAGTGACTACCCTGTTCTGCGGGAGATCGCCTCGACCCTCTCAGAGGGCTGCATGATGGTCATGGGACGCAAGAGCCCTGAAGAAACTGCATCCTGGCTTCGCGGGTCGGTTTGCGCACTCGCAAGCCTCATGCCCGGTTCCGGCTACGAGTACGCCGTTCCCACCAAGATGTACGCCGCCCTCGCCTGCGGGGTTCCCGTCGTCTACGCGGGCCCCGGTCCCAACCGCGACCTTGTGGAGGCTTTCGGACTGGGCTGGACCGCTGACTACGACGTGGCGTCCGTCACGACGGCGATGGTCAAAGCCCTAGAGCGGCCGGACACTGGGCCGGAGCTGTCCAGCGAACTGAGAGCGTGGGCCGAATCTCATGCCTCGAGCGATCTGGCAGCTCGACTCGCTGCTGATGGCATCTGGAGCGCGAGTCCTTCCGCAAGTCGCCGACAGTCCTGATTCCGTGGCCTCTGCCGCATCAGTTGACTCCGCCGCGGTTGTCGCGCTGTTGGGGGTCAGCCAGTACCTTACGAGCACGTAGTTAGCCGAAGCACGCCTGGAGGTCGAACGAGTGGCTGTCGGACGGCAGTTCAGCCGCGAGGCCTCGATCTACTTGGCAGGCTTCGTGGGGGCTGGGATACTCCAGTTCCTCGCCATCCCGGTCTACTCCAGAGCCCTGGGACCGGAGCAATACGGATACCTGGCACTGACCCTCGCTGCCACGACAATGCTCTCCGGAGTGATGATCCTCGGTGGGGATGTAGCGCTGGCCCGCTTCTGGGCAGATGCACGGACCGAGGTGGACAAGCGGGTCCTAGCGTCGACATGGATCGGATTCCTGGGCGCCTGGTCTGTTGCCGTAGCCGCCGTGGCCTGCCTAGCCGCTCCGTGGTTGGCCGACCGGCTTCGGCCGGGCAGCAATCTGGCCGTGCTGCTGACAATTGGGTTCATTGGGCTGGTTCCTGCCCAACTCTCTCGGATGCTCGCCCAGATCCTGAGAAACACGTTCCGTCCTGTGCCCTTCGCCCTGACGACAGTTCTGATTGCCGCGGGCAACGCTGCTCTCGGCATCACCTTTGCGACACGACTGGACCTGGGCGTTTTCGGGATCGTGCTCGGCACTCTGGTCGGCGAGGCGCTTGGGTGCCTGGTCCGCCTGCCGCTCGTGCGCGGGTCGTTTGGAGGCCGACTGTCATGGCCTGTCCTGCAACCCATGTTGAGGTTCGGCGCTCCCCTGATCCCTGCCAGCCTCGCTGCGTGGGTCTTCAACGGCGCTGACCGCATTGCCGTGGGCGCACATGTGAGCCCAGCAGAACTCGGAGCGTACGGGCTTGCGGTCACAGCCATGGGGCCGTTCACGGTCCTGACGCTGGCTTTGGGCCAAGCCTGGACACCACGGATCGCCAGCATGTACGTGGAGAGCGGCGGCAGAGCTAGGGAGGCCACGGCCCTAGCCACACAGATCGCCACGGCTGGGTACACCGTGGCGGCCACAACGGTCGGTGCGCTGGCTCCTGCCCTCATCCATGTTGTCGGCGGCGAAGGATACGAACCAGCGGCGAAGGCGCTGCCCTTCCTCACGCTGGGGGCAGCGTTCTCTGGCATCTCCCTCTTCGCGTCAACCGGCCTCGTGATCATGAAGCGCACGGCGCTAATCCCGGTCGTGACGGTTGCGGCCGCTCTGGTGGATCTCATTCTGCTCGCGGTTCTGGTCCCCAGATACGGAATCCTCGGCGCTGGCCTCACGGTGGCGTGCGCCTACCTGTTCCTATCCGCATCCATGCTCACTCTCTCCTCGAGGGTCTTCCAGTTCCAGATTGCACGAGGACGTCTCGTGGCAATTGCGGCAGCAGCCATGATGCAGGCTGCGCTGAACACGGCGAGACCCGGCGAGGCGTGGGTAGCGGCTAGCTGGACATTTACCACAGCGGTCATCTGCGTTCTGACGTACGCGAGTCTGCGGGCGTCGAGACGGCGCGGCGCCTCCGGCGCAGCAAGACCCGATGCAACAACGCCGACCTGAACCCACGTGGATCGAGCTGGCGAAGCCCTTCCAGAACTCATGCTGGAGGCAGTGAAGAGGATGAGGTTCAGGACTCCCGGGCGCTTGAAGTGACCTGCGGGTCTGCCGGCCGTGCAGTTGTTGCGCTCCAGGAAGCCACGTATTCGGGTCGTCTTGACCCGGCCGGTGTTCACTGGGTGGGGTGGTGCGGCACGAACGCAAGGGTGATCTGCTGGTCGAGGGAGGAGGATGGGTGCCTTGTGCGGGGTGGTAGGCCTCCAGAATCCTGCGCCGGCACAGCGACCCAGCACCCGTCGGGTCAGCAGTGCCGAGAGGTGTGATGGACTGCTCTCCCGAGTATGTGCCAAGGAGTTGAGGTGGACGATGACGCCGGCCATGAACCGGTTTCTGGTTTCGGTGATCTGTGGGCCGCTGTGGACTCACCTGTCTGCGCCGCATCCACGGATCGACTGGCGTCGCACCGGAGCCAGCTTGCCGCTTGCGCATCACTCCCCCGAGCCGCGGCGAGGTTGAGCCGTGCGAATCCTTGTGGTGAGCAATATCGGCCCAACACCTGCGAACCCCCTCGGTGGGGTGTTCATCCCGCCGCGCCTCGGGGGACTCCGGGCCGCCGGCAACGACGTATCGCTCGTGTACCCGCTAGTCACATCTGGCTCAACTCGGACGACAGACCTGCTGCGGCACGGGTCCGGCCCAGGGACCGTGAGGAGATATCCGACCGCGGACCCCCCGAGCGCCGAGATCCCGTGGCTCCCAGTACCCGCGCGAATCCGAGAGTGGGAACGGTGGGCGGGGCTCGCCGGCTATCCGGAGCCCCTCGTACGTCGAGTCGCGCAGGGCATCTTGGCTACCCTCGATCGTGACGATTACGACGTCATCCAAGGTCATGGCATGTACGAGTTCTGGGCTGGCGGAGTTGCCGGGGAGATCGCGCGGCAACTGGGGGTGCCCTTCACGGTGTCCCTCCATGGCAGCGACGTGAACCAGTTGTTCCGCTGGCGTCGATCTGCGTTTCGCCGAGTCGCTCAAGAGTCTGCCGCACTCTTCTTCGTCAGTGACGCCCTTCGCCGAAACGCCCGGCGGATGGGGCTGGTCCCGGGAGCCTCCGAGGTGACGCCCAATGGGGTAGACAGCGCAGTCTTTCGCCCTGTGGGCCGCTCTGAATCGACTTCCTTGAGGATGCTCTTCGTCGGAGGGTTGGTCCCCGTGAAGGGTGCTGATCGCCTCCCGGGGATCGTTCGGGAGGTGCAGGATCTGGAGCCCTCGGCTCGACTGCGTGTGATCGGCGACGGGTCCATGCGAGCGAGACTCATGAAGCAACTGGCCTCGACTGGCACGGAGTTCCTAGGACGAGTAGCCCCGGACACGGTGGCTGAGCACATGAGGTCAGCCGATGTCGTGCTCATCCCCTCCCGAAACGAGGGCTGGAGTTGCGTGGCACTCGAGGCGCAGGCATGCGGGGCTCGAGTCGTCGCCACCGATGTCGGCGGCCTGCCGGAGTCGGTCGGATCGGGTGGGGAGTTGGTGCCCGCCGAACCCTTCCGCGGCGACCTCGCCGCAGCTGCCGTGCTCCGACAGTGGCGTCGCACCGACATCGATGGCATCGCGCACCGCGCCGGGGACTACGACTGGCGCAAACTCGGGGCAAGGGAATCGGACTACCTGGATGGATTGAGGACGCCCCGACGTGGCCGAGGCTGAAGAGTGAGCACAGGCGACCCGGCGGACCTCGCTCACGTCACAGAGTGGCGATCCAGCAACCGTCACAACTCCTCGTCGGCGCGCCATCGGCTGCTTGCCGACCAAGTCGCGCAGGGGCGCGGGACTCCCATGCGAGGATTCGGGACGTGAATCGATTACGTGATTTGGATCCACGACGCCGGAAATCACTGCTGATCGGCATGAGTGCATCGGCGCTCGCTGTGCTGGTCTCGCTGTGTTGGACGGTTGCTTCTGCCCCGGGATCCAGTCCCGACGACGACTTCCACCTAGCCTCGATCTGGTGCGCTTGGTCGCCTGAGGATGCTGGATGCTCGGTGCTGGAGGGGCCGAGCCCGGGCCAACCACTGATCGTCTCCGTTCCGAAGCTCGCGATCCAGTCCTCGAACTGCGCAGCCTTCAAGCCGGAAGTATCCGCGGCATGCGTCTATCCCGATGGAGCCGGTAGCACCTCCTACACCCCTCCTGAGACGTACACCATGAGGGCCAACAACGCCGCGTACCCGGGGGGCTTCTACGCATTCATGCGCCTCCTGGTCGTCGACTCGGCTGCAGGGTCCATCGTGCTGATGCGTCAGGCAAGTGCAGTTGTGTGTCTTCTGCTCCTTGTAGGGGCAGGCATGGCCACCAGCCGAACGGATCGGTGGCGCCTCTGGCTCTACTGGCTTGTCGGCTCAGTGCCGCTCGGCCTCTTCGTGTTCTCGAGCACGAACCCGAGCGGCATCGCCATCGCGGCGGCAGCGGCTGTGTTCCCTTTCACTGCGGCCGCTCTGGAGCGTTCCGCTGATGGGGGGAACGGGTGGCCATCGGGGGCGATGGCAGCGCTGGCTGCCCTCCTGGCAGTCCTTTCGCGGAGTGATGCCGTGTTCTTCGCAGGCCTAGCCATTGTCTGCGCAATGACAATCCGCCTGTCGACGAGTCGGTCGATCGCTCCCCGACAGATCCTCACGCTCGCCCCAGTCGCGGTGGTCCTCACCGTCGCCTTCATGACCCGTCAGTCGGGGAGTCTGGTCACCGGCGGGGCCCCGGCAACCGACCGCGAGTCGTCGACCGCGCAGAATGTGCTGGACGTCCTGTCCCTCTACGTCGGAGACCTCGCCACACGGCTCGGGTGGCTGGATGTAGCCATGCCGGCGCTTGTGCAGGGATCGGTAGCGCTGGCCCTGGGGGCGATCCTCGGACTTGGAGTCGGCGGGCTCGGGACAAGGCGAGCGCTCGCCGCCGCCTTGACCGCTCTAGCAGCCCTGCTCCTGCCGCTCTGGATGCTTGAGCGAGTTGGCTATCCGGTTGGCCTGTGGGTTCAGTCACGCTACCTGCTGCCTGTCGTGATGATCATGCTGGGCATCTTGGCAATCAAGGGAGCTGACCCGGGCCAAGGCCCGAACAGGCGCCAGACCCTGTGGATCGCGGCACTAGCCGCAATGGCCCACGCAGTAGCCCTGCACATCCTGATGCGCAGATACATCACGGGTGTGGACGTTGCCTCGGTCAACTTGAACGACGGCAAGGAATGGTGGTGGGGCGTGAGTGTTGAACCAATGACTATCTGGCTCGTTGGATCCGTCTCCTTCGGGATACTCGCCGGGATCATCGCGCTCATGGCCGGTTCTCGTGCGGGGGGTCAGTCGAATCAGTTCCGAGCATCCTTTCGGCCAAATCCTCACGAAGGACGCCCGTCAGATAGTGAGGATATCCAGAACGAGATCCTCCGCTGACAAGCAGCACTCGACCTGACTACGGACTCCTTGTACGGCGCGAGGTGCTGGGACCCGCGCGGTCTCCAACACGGCAAGCGCACCCCGGATCAGTCACCGCCCCTGGCATCTCTCATATAGCGCAAACGCCGCTGTGCCTTTCGGGAGAATCCGCCAATTCCCTCCTCGCGGGCAACCACGCTCGAGTGCCGGACCCATTCCCGCCAGGTCCGCCGCTGGAGGAATTCGTCCCAATCGTCGCCATGTGACGTGAATGGATCGCCCTCGAGGTCTCTACCCAGCCGATCCATGATGCGGTGGAACTCCCAGGGGGCCACATCCGCCTTCCGCGTACGGCTCTCGTAGTGATTGAGGACAACGGAGTTGCCCTGCACGATCCGATACCCCTTCGCGCGCAGGCGCAGGCAGTAGTCGACGTCGTTGAAGTTGCCGGGTAACGACTCGTCGAGCCCCGCCAGATGATCGAAGACCGCCCGCCGCTGTGCGAGACAAGCAGCCGTTACACCGACCACCTCGCGATCGATCAAGTTCTCCCCGAAGTACCCGGGTCCGTCCCGGCGCCCTGCTCCCACGTGGCCAATGTGACCGCGAATGTACCGGTGGCCCGCGTGCTGGATCGACCCGTCCTCGAACAACAGCTTGGCCCCCACAGCCCCCACATCCGCCCCCTGGGCAAGAGCAACAAGTTGGTCCAGCCAGTTCGGGGTCACGACCGACACGTCGTCGTTGAGCATCACGATGACGTCCCCGACGCTTGCCTCCACCCCTCGGTTGATCTTGGCCGAGAAGTTGAAGGGCGGCGCGTAGTCAACCACGCGCAAGCGGTCTTCGGCCAGGGCCCGGAGGTCGGACAGGTAGGCAGGGTTCGCGTCGGTGTCGTGCACGACAACTAACTCGTAGTCCGTCTGGTAGTCGTGGGCCACGATGCTCGCGACAGCCTCAGCGACCATCACGACCTTCCTGCCCCCCAGTGAACTGCGGCTGCCACGTGTCGGGATCACGATGCTGACCGAGGCGGGCGTGGGCACCCGGTCGATGAGGTAGAAGCCCGGATACGGGCTTGTCCGCACCTCGCCCGACATCCCGATGCGCTGAAGATGGTCGGCTACGGCCTCCCTGCCCCGCAACGCTGCATGAGGCTTCGCCTTCGGGATCGAGTGCGGTCGACGAGGGCAGCTGGCGCCAGTGGTACAAGACCTTGGGGATATGCACCACAGGGGCCCCACGCTCCGTGATCCGCAGCACCAGATCGTGGTCCTGGGCTCCGTCGAACTCCGAGCGGAAGCCCCCCACCTCCCGAGCAGCCCGGGTGCTGAACGTGGTCAGATGAGCGATGTACATGTTCCCGCGGAGACGCTCCGGAGCCCAGTCCGGCTTGCGGAATGTCTCGGTGGTGATGCCGTTCTCGTCGACCGCGTCCCGATCGGTGTAGATAACCTCCGCGGTCGGAGTCTGCCGACTGGCTGCAGCCACCTCAGCCAGGGAAGTCGGCTCCAGCAGATCGTCGTGGTCCAGGAGGGCGACAAGGGGTGCCGTCACTCGCTCGAGCCCGGCATTCGAGGCGCCGCTGATCCCTTGGTTCTCGGCAAGGACCACCAGGGTCACCCGAGGATCAACAGCCGCCTCGCGGAGTACGGCCGTGACCTCAGCATCGCCGCCCGCGTCGTCGACAACCACCAACTCCCAGTCGTCGATGGTCTGCTGGCGGACTGATGCGATGGCCAGTTTCAGGTATTGGACTGGTGGCCGGAACACCGGCATGAGGACAGCGATCGAGGCAGAGGACGCGCTCTGTTCACCGGTACTCATGCAAGTCCCAGTGCCGCGAGGATGGCGGGCACCTGCTGCGCCGGCTGGTACCTGGCGTGGACCGCCTGGTAGGCGGCGCTGCCCATCGCCCGTCCGAGCCCCTCATAGTCCGTGACGATCTCCTCAATTGCCGAGTGCCACTCCTGATTGGCCACAAGTCTGCCAGTGACCCCGTCCACGATCGCCTGCCGCGCCGTGAAGGTGGGGGAGGCGAGCGTCGGAGTGCCCACCGCCCCGGCGTCGAAGAACTTCAACTCGGACTTGCAGTTGGTGAATCGATTGTCCTGCAGCGGGGCGATGTTCACCTCGGTCTCGGCGATGAGCCGCTGCAAGTTGAGGAAGTCGGTGAAAGGAACCCATTCGATCCGGGCGGCGAAGCGCGACAGGGATGTCCCCATCAACTCCAAGTACCCCACAAGGCGGACCACGACCTCCGGATGGGCGGCCAGGATATCGCGGAGCGCTCCGTGCACGATCGCAAAGTCCTTGTTGTGTGTGGGCGTCCCCGAGAAGTACCCGATGTGCAGCCGGCCGTCCCGCCGGCCGCCGGCGGCATCGCGCGCCTCGGCAAGGCTAATCGAGTAGTCCACCTGCTCACGGGTCATGAAGTTGGGGACAACCGCACCAGGCAGCCCCGTGATCGCGCGTGCCTCATCCACCAGCAGTTGGTTCGTGGAGACGAACCCATCGCACAGTTGCATTGTGGTCCGCAGCCGCGACAGGTAGCCGAACCACACGTTCCAGAGCTCGTCGCCCTCCGGGGAATCGTGACGCATGTCCTGGTCCAGAGTCGAGGTGATCATCGCGGCCATCGAGGGTTCGAAGACGAGGTCGTCGCAGTCGAAGAGCACCCGGACCCTGCGCGACCTCGCCACCGAGATCAGATGATCCAGGCGAGCGGTGTACTTGCTGCGGACGACCACGAGAACATCGATCTCATCCATGAGCTCGGGAAGCACGTCACGATCCGCATCGTGGAAGTACGAGGCGCTGATGTCGAGATCCGCGGCATTGAGCGTCTGGGCCATCGCGTAGGCCCGGTACCTGAACGTCGAGTTGTCGGGCTGGTGGTAGTAGTACGCCACTCGCGTGCCGCGTTGACGAAGCATTCGTACCCGGTCGGCCAGTGGTCGCAGCCACGGATCGGATTGATAGTCGTACGGGGCCACCCCCAACTCAAACACCGGGGTACTCCTCCGACAGCCGCGCCAACACGCCGCCCAGAGCTTCCGGCCAGGTCCGGGTGAGGGCTTCAGAGCGGGCCGGAGACGTCCCGCGGTCCGCAAGGTCAACTCCGCGCGCCAAAGCAGCCACCAGATCCCGCCTGTTGGGCGCCCCGAGCACGATGCTGGAGCCGTACTGGGAAAGGTCGACCTTGCCGGGCCAGCTGTTGGTCACGACGACCGCGCCTGCGGCTGCCAGGTCCAGCGGCGGGTAGCTCGTGTGTGGGGTCGACCATCAGCGAGAGCCCAAGGTCCATCCCAGAGATCAGGCTCGCGTACCGCTCCCAGTCGAGCTTCGGGTGATAGACCACCCGAGGCTTGCCGGAGAACTCGATCTCGGGTGTGCCAGGGCCGACCAGGTTGATTGTCCATGCGCCGGGATCGAGGACCCCTGTGGCCAGGGCCTCGTCGAGCACGTCCAGTCCCAGATAGAACAGGTTTCGCAGGTTGTTGGGCCTGGAGTAGAAGAACAGCTGTCGCGAGTCGGGCGGGTTCGGTCGATGCGCCTGTCGAGTGAACAGCTCGAAGGACGCTTCGAACGACATCCCCCGCTCAGCGATATTCGGGCAACCCGTCGCGACGAGGTGGTCGAAGAGGCCCTTTGAGTTGACCAGCACCAGGAGCCGCGGATCGCTCATGATGGAGCCCGCGCGAACCGACTCGTCGCCCGCGGCGTAGAACATCCGCTCGTCCTCCTGAAGCAGGTAGCAGATCTGCTCAGGAGGAACACTCGGCAGCGTGGCCGCCGTGGTCCACCACGACGTCGTCAGGTAGACATCATCGGGACGCACGTCGAGCGCCTCTGGGGCGCTCGGGGAATGCTGGACGAACTCGGGGTTGCCCGGGAGAGTCAAACCGTACAGCGACAGGAGTCTGGCGAATCCTGTGGCATCTGGTGCGCTCGTACGCGTGATGATCCGAAGCCCACGACCCTGGTCGGCTGCCCACAGGGTCGCGAGGATCAGGGCTGTGGCAACTCCCCCGAAGAGACTATCGGCGCCCACGCTGTCCGTGACGACGTTGACTCGGCCCGGACCGTTGTCCCGGTACACCTGCAGGGGTTCCAGATCGGGCCACCTACTGTCGAGAAGGAAGCGCACCGAACTCACATCGTCACGGCCTGACGCCTTGAGCCGGGCCGCCCCAAGGGCCACATCGATCGGCCGACGGGGAACCGAGCCTGTTGGGTTGGTCTGGTACCCCTGGCGCTCACCCGCCTCCACGTAGTGGACCAACGGATTCAGTCCGCTGGCCAAGGCATCCGGGTACTGGCGCAGGTACCAGTCGCCGTAGAAGTAGGGGCTGGGGTTGCGCCCCTGAGCCGCCCCAACGCGGATGTAGTCGACAAGGGCATTGGTACCCGCCTCACCTACTTCGGGGTACTCGCTTGTGTACCAACCAGTGTCGAAGAGCGGATGGGGGTCGCGGCGTTCAGCTGTGCCGAAGTGAAGGAAGTGGATCAGCGGATTGATGCCCGCCGAGCGGACATCCGGATACGCAGCCAGGTACCACGACGTGGAGAACAGCGGATGGGGATCCCTGCCCTCCGCCGCCCCATACTTCAGGAAGTGGACGACGGGATCTACGCCAGCCTCGCGCACATCGGCGTACTTGGCCATGTACCAGGACGAGTCGAAAAGGGCACATGGGTTGCGCAGCTCACCTGCCCCGACCTTCGTGAAATGGCGCCATTCGTCGACGTCGGAGGCAACGTCGGGGTACTCAGCCCGGTAGTAGTCCCGATCGAAGATTTGGGCCACGAGGTCGCGGTCCGCGCTTCTTCTACCGATCTCGCGGGCCAGCAGACGCGGCGACCGGAGGTGGACCCCGCGATTGCGAAGCACGCGATGCATGAGCAGCAAACTACCCCACGTACTGGGAGCCACCTGAGCGGGTCACGCTGGAGAACGGATCGATGAGTCTTCCTCATGGGAGATGGTCCATGAACCCTCGACCCGGGCTAGACCTGGCTCCTCCTCGCCTCCGGATCGCACCTTCAGGGTCGCCTGCTCCTCAGCGAAGTCGTACGTATGCCCTCGATCGAAGACCGAACTCGACAGGGTGAAGGCCCCAGGGAGGAGGGGGAGCGCCGGGATGAAGAAGTCCACGTGACCCGACCCTGCTTCCAGGTGCCAACCTCCGGCCCGGGCCGATCTCGGGCCCGAGACAAGCACCCCCGACTCATGGACGAAGTCGAGCGCGAAGACCGCGTCAGAAACGGGCGCGTGCGCGACGTAGTGCATCCGCACTCGTAGTGGCTGGCCGCTCAACGCGAACAGCGACACGTCCCCTTGGGGATCGAGCAGCTCCACCCGCAGCACGCGGATCTCCCCCGAACCCCTCCTGGCCGGCGACGCTGGATCCGTCGAACCCGGAGATTCGGCAGGTGGTGACTCGAGAGAAGTCGGCTGGGGGCGAAGGGCCTCACGGCTGTTCACGTCGTCCAGATAGGAGCGGACCACCTGACGAGCAGGTCCGAACTCCCGCACGTGACCCTGTTCAAGACACAGCGCTTCGTCGCACAGATCGGTGATCTGTCCCAGCCCGTGAGAGACAATGATCATGCTCGTTCCGGCCCTACGCAGGTCATACAGGTAGTCGAAGCACTTGCGTTGAAACTCCTCATCTCCGACCGCAATCACCTCATCCACGATGAGGATCTCGGGTCGGACCATCACAGCGATCGCGAATCCAAGCCTGACGTACATCCCACTCGAGTAGTGCTTGAGCGGAGCATCGATATGGTCGCCGATGTCGGCGAATTCGATGATCCGATCCATCAACCGGTCGATCTCACGGTTGGTGAACCCGAGAATCGTGGCATTGAGCCGGATGTTCTCCCGCCCGGTCAACTCCGGATGGAATCCGGCCCCGACTTCCAGCAGCGCCGACACGCTCCCGTTGACCTTCACCGTTCCCGATGTCGGCCGGTAGATCCCCGTGAGCACCTTCAGCGCCGTGGACTTGCCTGAACCGTTGTGACCGATGATCCCCAGGGATGACCCCCTCGGTACCGAGAAGGTCGCGTCCTTGAGCGCCCAGAAGGTCTTGGGAGCGGGGGGCCTCCCGCGGACCAGCCGTTCCTTGAGGGACGTACGTCGCTCGCTTGCCAGGAGGAACCTCTTGGACAACCCGACCGCCTCGATGGCATTGCCGGTCATATCGCTTCACCGACATCGCGGCCATATCGGCGGTAGATCACGCCGGCGAGCACGACCACCGCGGCGGTCCACACTCCCACGTAGAGAACCGGACCCAAAGGTGGCAGCCGGAGTTCGTACAGCAGGAGACGAGCGATCCCCACGAAGTCCGTCATCGGGTTCAGGGCGAGGAGCTGTCTGAGTGGGATGCCGTTCCATTCCTCAGGAATCAATGTCACCGGATACATGATCGGCGTGAGGAAGAACAACAGCTGCATGACGATCCCGACGATTTGGCCAGTGTCTCGGAAGTGGACGATAGCCACGGCCAGGCAGTAGGACAGAGCGCTGGCGAACATCCAGAGCAGGACTATCAGGAACGGGAACAGAAGCCAGGTCCAGCCGACGTTCCGGAACATGAGCAGCACGAACAGCATCACCCCGGTCTCGATGAGCTTCTCGACCGCAAGCGTCACCGCCGAGGAAAGAACCGGGACGTAGGACGGGATGTAGACCTTCTGGAGCATCGCACCCATGCTCAGGATCGAGCCCATTCCCCCCATCGTGACTTGCGAGAAGATGTTCCAGACCACCAGACCCACGAAGAACCAAGCAGCGAATACCCCGTCGTTGCCGTTGCCCATAGGCGGGGCCTGGGCTCGGAAGATCACGGAGAACACCGTGCTGTAGATGAGGACGGTGGCAATGGGGACGATCAGAGTCCAGAGCAGGCCCAGGCTCGTCGCGGTGAAGCGCGCTCGCAGGTCGCGGATCGCGAATGCCCAGATCAGCCTTGCCCGAGCACGCGGTGATGTCTGGCGCGCCTGCTCGAGATGGTCGACCTCCCGCAGTTCGTCCGTTGCCAAACCTGCCTCCTGAAGACGAGCAGAGATGACCAGAGGGTACCGTCATAGGGCAGGACCCAGGCCAAGCCGCACCAGGCACGGACCAGATCGGAGCTCCCAGCCCGTACTCAGGATCAGGGCGTTCGTGGCGCCACCACAAATGCGGAATTCCGAGAACAGCTGCGGTCAACGCGCCTCCCCGGTATGCCGCGGTCTGTGTCGTCTCTCCGCGGTTCATCATCGGGTCCAGGCTCTCGGAGGACGCAAGTAGCATGACCAGGTGAACACAACAGCCCTCTCGGAATCGGGCAACGCTGTCACGCCGCGGTTCTTGGTGCCCGTCTCCCGGGCCGTGGGCGTGACCTATCTGGTTCTGTGCCTGGCCACAGTCATGAGGTCCGCCTACCGCTACCACGGCCTCCCGCTCAGTCTGGTGTCCAGCGAGTCGGCGAGCGTGTGGCCCGCAGGAGCAACGGGCGGCCTGAAACTGACGTCGCTGCTCACCATCCTCCTCCTGGGCTGCGCCTTGGCCACACGTGCGCTCACCCGCCTCCAGTGGGCGTTCACCGGCGTGGTTGCAGTCTGGCTCCTCGCCCCGTCGTTCTCACTTCTTGTGGTGTCAGGGACGTTTGACAAGAGGCTGCTGGCCTTCGCGGCCACGGGAGCTGGTATCGCTGTCGCAGCCGCCCTGGCGGGAGCCCGGATCACCCGCTGGACGCTCTTCTGGAGCGGATCGGTATGGGCGCTTGCCAGCCTCATTCTCGGGCTCACTGCGGCGCTCTCCGGCGGCCGGCTCGTGCGCACCAGCCTCGAGAGCGATCCCGGCGACCGGTACACGCGGTGGCTTCGGGCATTGGGACTGGATCTCGGCGAGGGATCCGTCCAGGCCCTTCTCGGATTGAGCCTTCACCGCCAGTTGCTCGGCATGCTGCTCGCGATGTTCCTCGTCCTCCAGGTCCGCCACTTGATGAGCGTAGGAGCCAACCCCCGCGTCCTGACCCTCCTGGTGCTCTTGGGACCGCTCTCAACGGGCCTTGCCCTCCTCTGGTCGATGAGCCGCACCTCCATCGTGGCCGCCATCGTCGGGCTCGCTGCCAGCGTGCTACCCATCCAACGCCTCCCCGCCAGACGGGCCATCCCGCTTGTCAGTCTCGCGGTGGTACTCATAGTCACTACGCCTGCGCTGCTCCGGGGATGGATCGCCTCTTCTGGCGATGGAACCCTCGCGTGGCGAGGGGCACTCTGGGACCAGCTCCTCGACCTGCCGGGATTCTGGAGCCCACTTGGGCTCGGCCCTCGGGCCTCGTTCCCGAACGGAGCATCCCACGCGCACAACCAGGCTCTTGAGGCGATCAGCATGGGTGGGTGGCTCGGCCTGGTTGCGCTCGTTGTGTTGGTCGTGATCAGTGCCTTCGTCGCCGTCCATGCGGCACAGCTCGACCGGCGCGCAACGTTCGCATGCCTCATGACCGCCGCAGTGATCTCGCAATTCGAGATTCTGACCCCAACGTCGTTGTCGTGGCAGATGAACCCGGGACTCGTCGTGCTGGTTGGGGTCGTGGCCTCGAGCGCCGGGCTTGTCCGTTCTGCGCGTCCAGCCATCCAGGATCAGGCACCGACCTCGGACGACCCGAACGGGTCGCACGAGGGTTCACTGGTGATTCGGGACGATCACCGCGCGGTGTAGCGAGGCTGCCGTGCCGCCGCACTGCCGCGGATGCTGCGTTCGGCGAGGGTCGCGCCGCGAACCAGCCCGGCGCCGATCAGGAGCCAGGCCCAGGGTGGCCCAATGGTAGAGGATCCCGTAGGCCGCCAGGGCGCACAGTGAGACCCACAGGCCGGAGTCAGCGGGATGGCTGGCGCGAAGTGCGAGGACCCACAGGCCAGCGACGACGAACAGCCCAAGCATTCCCAGCATGGTGAGCAACACGACGGGCATGCTGGGAGCAGAGATGCGGGCGTTCATGACTGTGCTATTCGCTGCGTTCACCGGCGTGGGGCCTAGCACGGAGCCCACGGCCCATTGTGTCGGGCTCCGATCCGCCTCCACGCGCGATGCCACGACCAGGCAGAACCCCACAACGAGAGGGAGTGCGAGGGGTGCAGCGATGGGGCGCGCCCCGGCCGCTGCCAGAGCGTTCGGACGCTCCCCAGACCCACCCGAGGACGAAGAGGGCGAACAGCTGGACACAGCGACAGCACCGGCCATCAGCACGAGCAGGGAGCGGATCGCGCTCCATCGCGGTGGCGTGAAGGTCGTCGCGACGAGGAGAAACGCCAAGGCGAGTGGCAACACGCGCCCTTGATGGACCCGCGTTGCAGCCCGATGCGGAGGATCCACATGATCACGCCCACCGAGATCATGAGAGCGGACGCGGCGACGAGGATCCGGGCCACCCCCTGCCGGGTTCGCCAGGGTCGCCCAGCCAGCCCGACGATGATCAGGACGAAGGTGACCACATCGAGCAGCCCCAGGTTGACCGTGCGCACCTCAACGAACAGGGGCAGGTCTCACATGGTCTGGGTCTCCAGAGCAACGGCCACCAGCCACGCCGATCAGCGGGACCGCCCATCGACCGTGACGCGATTGCACGTCCCGGCCCTGTCCCATCACCTGCGGCTGTTCCACGTCTCCCCTAGCCAACCCGTACCGGCCCGCACAGGCCGGCGCCATGCGCGAAATCGGAGTGCAATGGAGCGATAATGCAATACGACTGGGAGGCTGTACTATCATCGCGCTTGACGCCGGAGGGCGAGCACCCCTGGGACTGTAGATGGGGGACTGATGCGCACAGACGCAGGCACATCGCGCCCGCTGAAGCCGGCCCACTCCCAGAGAACCGTGCGGAGCATGGTCACCGGCGGGGCGGGATTCATCGGCTCCCACCTCTGCGAGCGTCTCCTGGATGCCGGTCACGAGGTGCTCTGCGTCGACAACTTCTACTCGACCACCAAGGCCAACATCGAGCACCTGCTGGGCCACCCCCGCTTCGAGCTCATGCGCCACGACGTGACGTTCCCGCTGTAGGTGGAGGTCGACGAGATCTACCACCTGGCGTGCCCGGCCTCGCCGATCCACTACCAGCGCGACCCGGTACAGACCACCAAGACCAGCGTCCACGGCAGCATCAACATGCTCGGCCTGGCCAAGAGACTCAGGGCCAGGATCCTGCTCACCTCGACCTCCGAGATCTACGGCGACCCGAGCGTGCACCCGCAGACTGAGGACTACTGGGGCAACGTGAACCCGATCGGCCCCCGCTCCTGCTACGACGAGGGCAAGCGCTGCGCCGAGACGCTGTTCTTCGACTACCGCCGCCAGCACGACCTCGACGTCAAGGTCGTCCGGCTGTTCAACACCTACGGCCCCCGGATGCAGCCCGACGACGGCCGGGTGGTGAGCAACTTCATCATGCAGGCCCTCGGCGGACAGGCCCTGACGGTCTACGGCACCGGCGAGCAGACCCGCAGCTTCTGCTACGTCGACGACACCGTGGAGGCACTGATCCGGATGATGGGCTCACCCCACGAGGTAACCGGACCGATCAACGTTGGCAACCCGCACGAGATCAGCGTGGGCGAGCTGGCCGAGCGCATCCAGGGCCTGGTGGACCGGACCCAGGCCGTGCAGTACCTCCGCCTGCCCGCAGACGACCCGCGGCAGCGCCGACCCGACATCACGCTGGCCGCGGCAACGCTGGATTGGCGGCCCGAAGTCCCTCTCGAGGTCGGCATGGCCCAGACCGTCGAGTGGTTCCGACGCACCTACCCGCCTGAGGCGATCGGCATCCGCGATGATCTGGATCGCCACGAGACCTCGGCAGGGCCCCGATGACGGCACCGCCGCTCGCCCACAGCCTGCTGCACAGGGACTCCTGGGTCGCCCAGCCGTACATGATCCGACTGCAGCGGACGATCCATGCAGTCGACGTCCTCGTGATCCTGGCCAGCATCGTCTTCGTGCTGATTCAAGGGTGGGGAGCGGGAGGACCCCTGCCGACGGACGGTCCACGCGAGTTCCTGGCCCTGGCACTGTTGGTCGTGTGGCCGATCGTGCTGTGGCAGAAGCAGGCCGCAGCCACAACCATCCTCGGTCAGGGGATGGAGGAGTACCGGCGGGTCGTGACCGCCAGCGCGTGGACAGCCGTGATCGTCATGGCCCTGGCCTACGCGACCAACAACCCTCGAGCCCGCTGGTTCCTCCTCGGTTCCATGGTCATCGGCACGGTCGCGCTGCTCGTGGAGCGGCACATCATGCGCGTTCGGCTGCACCGCTGGATGGGCCACGGCAATCCGCTTCACCGGGTCTTCGTGATCGCGGCTCCCCAACGCGACGAGCAGATCCGGTCCAGCTTCCGCTCGGCCGACGCTCGGTTCCGCATTGTCGGGGCCTGGCACCTCAAGGGCGCCGAGCCCCACCCCTCCGAGATCATCGAGCGGGCCCTCGCCGTCCACGCCGACACGATCGTCTACGCGCCACTGGGAACCGAGGACACACGCTGGACCCGCCGATTGGGCTGGGCCATGGAGGATTCCGACCTCTCCCTGCTGGTCAGTCCGTCCCTGGTGGAGATCGCTGGTCCACGATTGAGCGTGGAGCCGGTCGAGGGGCTGGCCTTCGTGCGTGTCGACATGCCCCGGTTCTCAGGCCCCGCCCGCGTGGTCAAGCGTGCGGTCGACCTCATCGGAGCGAGTCTCGGACTGCTCGTGCTGGGCCTGCCGATGCTGCTTGTCGGATTGCTGATCCGACGGGGCTCCCCCGGTCCGGCGATCTTCACGCAGACCCGCGCGGGCGTTCAGTCGGAGACCTTCGAGTGCTGGAAGTTCCGGACCATGTACACCGGGGCGGACGCCGAGCGCGCGGCCCTTCGTGCGGCCGCGGAGCAGGAAGCGGCAGATTCCGACGTGGACGCGCCCGACGACCAGAGCGCGACCTTCAAGATGGCTGACGACCCGCGGATCACGAGGACCGGGCGCTGGCTGCGCAAGTACTCGATCGACGAGCTGCCCCAACTGGTGAACGTGTTCAAGGGCGAGATGAGCCTGGTCGGCCCCCGGCCGCACCCGCTGGACGACGTGGAGCGCTACGACGACGTGGCGACCCGTCGGCTGCTGGCCAAGCCCGGGATGACCGGGCTGTGGCAGGTCTCGGGCCGCTCGGACCTCGACTGGGAGCAGGCCGTGCGGCTGGACCTGTACTACGTGGAGAACTGGTCACTGGCCAGCGACGTGCTGATCCTGATGCGGACGGTCAAGGTCGTCGTCGCGGGGAACGGGGCGTACTGATGGAGCCGGCGAGGAAGCTCCGGGCGCCCTTGGCCGGCCACAACCAGCCCGCCGAATCGGAAGACAACTTCCGTAGCTCATCGGCTCCTCCCTGGGAGGCCGAAATGGTTGCGGTCGTGGGACCTCTCTGGCAGGGCATGGTCGGATCCTCGACCGAACCGGACCACGGCTGGCAGGCGCGCTCAAGGTGGGCCTACTCGTCTGTCGTCCAGCACAGTTGGGACGGTCGAGGCGACGGGATCGCGCGCTCGTGCATGCAACTGCTCCGCCAGGCTGCCCTGTGATGCGAACCCAGATCGCCGACCAGTTGGAGATCGTCGTCGCCCTGCGGCAGACGGGGGCCCTGCCAGTTTCGCGAGCGAACCGGCGTTGCGTGGAGAACGGCACGCTGGCCAGCGACCGGTTGATCCCGACGCGAACCGTCCAAGTCCTCGTCGCTGGGAACGGGGCGTACTGAGTGGGGACGGTCGATTCGGCCCCAGATCGTCTGGCATGTCATGTGGCGGCGAGCTTTCTTACGATCGAACCTGGCTGGGGGAGCGAACCGGGCAACGGCTGGAACTGGCTCGAGCAGATTGCCCAGAGAGTCACTCCGGGTCACCGCGGTCGTCACCCCCTACGCTGCAGCCAGACTCCGTGACGACGCCCGGCTGCCTGCCAACGTCCAGCTCGAGAGCCCGACGACCATTCCCCATGGTCAGCAGCAACTGCCTGTGCCCTCGTACTACAAGGGCTACGCCAGCGCGCACGTCGCCCTGGGCAGCGTTCTCCGAGAGCTTCGAGCCGACATCAGCCACCAGGTGACCCTTGCAACGCCCTACTGGGGCACGGACCTCGGGGAGGCGCCCGGCCTGCGAGTCCTCGGACCCGTCGGCGTGTCGCGCCCTGCGCCCCTCTGGGCCGCGCGCCATCTGGGCCCGCTGACGTGCGGCTTGGAGTGGGCCAGACGAGCGCTGACGAGGTACCCGCGACCTCCAGTCTCCGCCGACGCGGCCATCACGGCGGCCGATCACGTGCTTGCTGTGGACGCCTCCACCGCACGTCGGGCCAAGGCCCTCGGCAGGCCTGTGACGATGTTCATGGCGGATGGCGCCCACCCGGCACGGCCTGACGCCGTGGTTGGCGTCCAGCACCGACGCCACCTTGTCTGGGTTGGACGGATGATGCCGCGCAAGGGATGCGAGCTGGCCGTCGAAGCCTTCGCCCGGGCGCTTCCCCGCCTGCCCTCCGACGAGCGTCTCATCCTGATCGGCGATGGTCCCGAACGTGGCAACGTTGAGCGGGCAGTGAAGCGCAACGGCCTTGAGCAACGCATCGAGATTGCGGGCGCAATCCCCCACGATGCTGTTCTGGGTGCGATCGGTCATGCACGAGCGCTTGTGTTCTCAAGCCTTCGAGACGCCTTCGGGGGAGTTGCCCTTGAGGCCGCCGAGCGCGCAACACCGACGGTCTGGGCGTCTCACCGTGGTGTCGATGGCCTACGTACATGGTTGCCCCACGAAGCCGGGTGGTCGCGCCCGGTGTCCAGCGGCGGGCAGTTCGTCGAAGCGCTGGCCGATGGGATGGTTGCGGCCGCCACCGACCCCGATCCGGACTGGAGTTCGCGCTCGGAGGCTGCCTACGGCTTCGCCCGTGACCACAGTTGGAGCCGCCGCGGCGATGAGATGGTCGACCTCTACCGCCGCCTTCTGGAGGAGCGGCCGTCGAATCGCAGGGGGGACGGCCGTGAGAACCGCCCTCGCCCACACCTTCCATCGCTCCGCGAACCGGAGCGGGGAGGACGCCGTCGTTCTGCGCCCGGTGCGTCTGCCCTGGTCAGAGGCGCAGCACGTGCTGAGCAGAGCCCGAATCCACTGCTTCAGCGGCGTGCGGGACTCATCTAGCGCGCAGACGCTAGAGCCAGCGGGCGTCCCTGCGCGGCGACGTGGACGCGCCCGACGACCAGAGCGCCACCTTCAGGATGGCCGACGACCCGCGGATCACGAGGACCGAGCACTGGCTGCGCAGGTACTCGATCGACGAGCCGCCCCAGCTGGTGGACGATCTCACGGGCGAGATGAGCCTGGTCAGCCTCCGGCCGCACCCGCTGGACGACGTGGAACGCTATGATGCTGGCCGACCGTCCGGCCGCTGGCCGAGCCCGGGATGACCGGGCTGCGGCAGGTCTCGGGCCGCTCGGACCTCGACTGGGAGCAGACCGTGCTGCTGGGCCTGCGACGCGTGGAGAACACGACACTGGCCAGCGACGTGCTGACCCTGATGCGCACGGTCAAGGTCGTGGTTCGCGGGGGAGTGGGCGTACTGACGACCGAGTCACCATTGCCCAGGACCGGCTCCCGCCAATCCTCAAGAACCCGGAAGAGATTGTGGCTCTCAAATACTTCGTTCAGACACGATGGGCCCTAGCGCTGTGGTCGGATTCACCTCCTGAATCTGAATCGGTCGCGAGGCGACGAACCCACCTTCACGGAATCACCGTCCCATCCTTGGCAGCCCAGAGTGACAACGACTTCCTCTGGCTCGTGTACGTCGATGCTTCCCTCGCAGACCAGGAAGCTCGCCTCTTGGAGCCGGTCGTCGGCGGGCGAATCAAGTTCGTGGTCGTGCCCGTTCACGGCCGCCTCTCGCCGGAAGCCATTGAGGCTCCGATACTTGAGCGGACAAGTCCCGGATCGCTGGTGGCGACGGCGCGCCTAGACTCGGACGACGGCTTTTCGAAAGGCTTCATCGCCAGCACGAAAGCCGAACTCCGGACGGCTAGCCCACCGCTAGCGATCGACTTCCCGGATGGCGTGATGGTGGACAGGTCAGTGGGCATCCCCCTACAGCGCCCCTACGCCAAGTCACCCTTCCAGACCGTACTGGCCGAGGTCAGCGCTGATGGCCGGGTGCTCACAGGCCTGCACTTCGACCACAGCCGAACTGACGAGCTTCTCCCCTACCATGCGTTCCGGACGCAGAAGCCGCAGTGGTTCATGTCACTCCACGGAGACAACACCAGTTCCCGAGCCTTTGGCATACCAAGATCTGCCGACGTTGTGCCAGACCATCTACGAGCAGGACTGGGCGTGCGGGAGTCGACGCGCCTGGAGAGAGCCGCCTACCTCGCCACGTGCGGTGCTCGCTACGGACGATCCCTGCTTGCCGAGGGTGACATCCGCAGGAGGCTTCGCCGTGTGGCAATGGCAATCCCCGCTCCACGGGCTTTCGGCCCTGCCGAGACTCGGAATCGGAATCAAGCGATGAAGACGAGCCTCCTGATCGTCCACCCCTTCGTACAAGCGTACCGAGAGGGCCTCTACAGCGAGTTGGCCAAGGCACCTCGGCGAACACGACATACTCGTTCGAGTTGCGCAGGGTCCACCGCCCCCATCACTCGCCGGCCGGAGGGACGCCACGGCAGCCGACTGGGCAATGCCCACACCAACGACGTGGGTGCGGGTTCGCGGCAAGGACGTCGCTCTCCGGCGCATTCCGCACAACACCGATCTGGTCATCGTCGAACAGGCGATCAAGAACGTCGAGACGTATCCGCTGCTGGCCCGCAAGTCCCTCGACGGCCCCAGCGTGGCCATGTGGGGGCATGGGCGCAGCTACTCGACCCCTCAAGGTCCCGCCCTGGCAGCGACCAAGCAGTTCCTCACGCGCCGGTGTGACTGGTTCTTCGCCTATACACAGCCGGGCGCGGACCATGTGATCTCCCACGGCTTCCCCGCCGCTCGCGTGTCGGTGCTCAACAACACGATCGACACCGGGGCCCTGCGCCGCGACCTCGATTCGGTCAGCGCCGACGACGCCGCTGCGTTCTCCCGACAGCAGGGCCTGACCCCAGGTCGCACGGCGCTGTTCCTGGGAGGCGTGGACAGCGCCAAGGGCATCGACTTCCTGCTCGAGTCTGCGGTCGAGGCCGAGAAGCGGCTGCCCGGGTTCATCCTGCTGGTCGGCGGAGCCGGTGACCAGCTCGACGACGTTGGGCAGGCGCAGCGAGCCGGCGCACCCATTCGGGCTCTGGGGCGCCTGGACGGGCACGCGAAGGCCCTGGCACTGCGAGCGGCCGACGTGATGGCGATCCCGAGTTCCGTAGGGCTCGTCGCCGTCGACTCGCTGGTCGCGGGCGTGCCGATCACGACCCGCGCGAACGGCACCCATGGTCCGGAGGCTGACTACCTGACCCCAGAGGTCGCCGTCCGGCTCGCGGCGACCACCGACGCCGCTGGGTACGCCCAGGCCATCACGGACCTGCTTGCGGACCCGGTGCGCCTTGCCGAGATGGGATCACGGTGCCGCGCGGAGGCCGCCCGCTACGGGCTCGACCACATGATCGATGCCTTCGTCGAGGGCGTCCTTGCGTGGGAGGATGTCGTCCGGGCGGGGCTGTGACCGGACCGGGATAGGGGGAACGCATGACACTCGCAGTCATAGGGCTGGGCTACGTGGGCCTCCCTCTCGCGCTCGAGGCCAGCCGATCGGGCCTGACCGTGATCGGCTTCGACCGATCCGAGGCCGTCGTGCAGGCGCTTCACGCGGCCAGGAGCCACGTCGATGACATCGCGGACGAGGACGTTCGCGCCATGCTGGACGCCGGATTCCGCCCGACGACCGACCCGAGGGACCTGCGGGAGGCGGCCACCTACGTCGTGTGTGTCCCCACGCCCCTGACTCCCGGCGGCGGGCCGGACCTCACCTACGTCGAGTCAGCGGCGAAGACGATCGCGGCGACTCTGGCGCCCGGGGACCTGGTCATCCTCGAATCCACCACATACCCGGGAACGACCGAGGAATTCGTGGCTCCGGTTCTCGAGGGCAGCGGGCTGCGTTCCGGCACCGACTTCCACCTCGCGTTCTCGCCTGAGCGCATCGATCCGGGCAACCCGACCTACGGGCTACGCAACACCCCGAAGGTTGTCGGGGGCGTCGACGAGGCCAGCACCGCCGCTGCATGCGCCTTCTACGAGAGGGTGTGCGATGACGTCATCCCGGCTCGGGGGACCAGGGAGGCAGAACTGGCCAAGCTGCTCGAGAACACCTATCGCCACGTCAACATCGCGCTGGTCAACGAGATGGCCCAGTTCTGCCACGAGATGGGTATCGACATCTGGGATGCGATTGGGCTGGCTGCCACGAAGCCCTTCGGGTTCCAGGCCTTCTACCCTGGACCGGGCGTGGGCGGGCACTGCATCCCGATCGACCCGAACTACCTGTCGCACCATGTCCGAAGCACCACCGGTCAGGCCTTCCGGTTCGTGGAACTCGCCCAGGAGATCAACGCCGGGATGCCGGCCTACGTCGTGCGCAGGGCTCAGGACCTGCTCAACCAGCATGGGAAGCCCGTCAAGGGTTCGCGGGTTCGGCTTCTGGGTGTGACCTACAAGCCCGACATCGCCGATCAGCGTGAGTCGCCGGCCCTGCCCGTGGCCAAGGGGCTGCTCGCCCTCGGCGCGGAGCTCTCGTACTGGGACCCTTTCGTCGAGACATGGGCCGTCGATGGCGCGCCCATCAGCCGGTCGTTGGAGGTCGGATGGCGCGACGAGTCCGTCGACTTGCTGGTCCTGCTCCAGGCCCATTCGGCGCTTCGGCAGGCTCCCGATCCGTCAGTTGTGCCCGTTCTCGACACACGCGGCCAAGTGCCAGGCGCGGTTCCCCTGTGACCCCTCAGATCGGTGTCGTCATGACCTGCCACAACCGCCGGGAGACCACGGTGCGGTGCCTGTCGGCCCTGCGGGATCAAGCCGGGGTCGACGCCGAGGTCCGGCTCTTCGTCACCGATGACGGCAGCAATGACGGAACCGCGGAGGGCATCCGCGAGGTCTGGCCCGAGGCGACCATCATCCCGGGAACCGGGAGCCTGTACTGGGCCGCGGGCATGGCGCTGGCCGAAAGGGCCGCCGTCCAGACGCGATCGGGCTACCTGCTGTGGCTCAACGACGACACGGTGCTCGACTCGGATGCGGTCGCCCGCCTGCTGCATGCGTCCGCCGAACACCCCGAGGCGATCATCGTCGGCGCGACGGTCGATCCGGAGACCGGGGAGCGGACCTATGGCGGTCGGCTCCGGCCCGGCGCCCATCCTCAGCGCCTCCCCCCGGTCCCCCTGGCGGAGATCGCGCAGCGGGCCGACACGTTCAACGGCAACGTGGTGCTGATCCCATGGGAGGCCCGGCAGCGGATCGGGCCCATCGACGGGTTGTTCCCCCACGCCTACGCCGACGACGACTACGGGCTGCGGGCATCCGCCCTCGGCGTGGCGATCATCCAGGCTCCCGGGGCTGTGGGCGCCTGCTCACGCAACACCGTCGGGGGTTCACCCCCCGGAGGGCCGCTTGACCGGTGGCGGCGGCTCCAATCGCCCACCGGGCTTCCCTGGCGGGCCCAGGCTCGGTACCTGCGACGGCACGGCGAGTGGTGGTGGCCGGCGATCCTCGTCGGGCAGCAGGTGAAGACCCTGGCCGGCCGGTAGATACATGATGTCCCTGCCAACAAGCCGCTGGTACCTCACGTGAGATCCGGGCGACGCACCCTCGTGCAGCATGTCTCGATGGTCTGGGTAGCCCAGATCCTGACCATGGCGCTGCAGTTGGTGTACACGGGAGTCACGAGCCGGGCGATCGAACCCGCCGGGTTCGGCACCTTCGCGGTAGCGCTGACGGTGACCGCCCTCGGTGGAATGCTGGCCACCTCCGGCCTTGCCAATGCAGCTGCCCGAAGGACAGCTGACGACGTGGTGGGCGATCGCGCAATCGTCACGCTGGCGCTTGGGGTCGGACTCACGGTGGGGGGCATATTCGCGCTCTCGGCACCGCTCTGGGCACGCTTGTGGGGCAACCCCGATGCCACATCCCTGATCAGGATCCTGTGCATCGGGCTCGTCGCGAGCAGCTACGGCGGCGTTCTTGCCGGTGTCGCGCGCCGATTCGGGCGGATGCGGCTGTGGACCGGGGCGGCCCTCGGATCATCGCTGATCGCCATGGCCATCGGAGCGTACGCGGTTCATGTGACCAGAGCGGCATGGAGCCTCACAGTCATGCCAGTGACGTCAAGCCTCCTCCTCGCGCTGGTACTGCTCATGGCTCTGGGCCGGCGCGGCATCCCCAGCCGGAGGCTCCATGGGGTCGGGCAGGATGCCTTCTATGGGGCCAAGTCCCTTGGTACCTCCTTGATGACCTACGTCGCGTACGGCCTCCCGATGTGGACGATGAGCCGGTGGCTGGGGGCCAGTACATTCGGATCATGGAACCGAGCGGTCGTGGTCGGCCAGGTCCCGCTGGAGAGCGTCGCCAAGGCCGTGCAGACCGTGATCTTCCCCAAGTTCCGATGGGACGGTCAGGGCGGGGAAGAAGTGCGCCGCCGCTGGTCGTGCCTCATCACGTCCGCAGCGATCCTCGTCCTTCCACCCACAGCCCTCGTGATCCCAGCCGTTCCGGGCCTCACACGCCTTCTCCTCGGTCCCCAATGGGATGAGGCTGGAGTGATGGCCCAGTACGTCCTGGGCGCAACGGCAGTAGTCGTCCTGTCGGGCCTGCTGGGAACCGCCCTTCAGGCCTCGAACAACTTCCGCGCTGTGTGGTATGGCCAGCTGGCCGGCATCGTCGTGATGGCAGCCGCCTCTCTGGCGATGCTGGAATCGGGAGACTGGCATGCGATGGGGATCGGGTCCGTCCTTGCCGCCGTCCTGAGCCATGGAACCCAACTCGTGTCGGCATCGCGGTCCTCATTGGTCGACCGAAGGCTCGTGGTCACGTGGTACGGGGTCGCGGGTGTGCTCTGTCTGGTCCTTGCCGGGATCGGTTGGGCAGTGGCTGAGTCCAACGCATCGGCATTCGGCCAGTTAGTCGCCCTTGGGGGCCTCGGCGCCTGCTTCCTGGCCGGTCTCTCAAGTCAGCGCACACGCATCGAGCCCATCGCGGTTCTCATCGACCAGCGTGCGTGAGTCACGTGGGGAGCGGAGGGACGTCGAGTGCAGATCCTGCGACGTAGCCATCAACTGACCGAGGTCTCGGCGGGAATCGCAGGTGCTCGACGCTGCTCCGCGGACCGAGAGACCACTGTCTGGATCGGCGACTCCCATGGCCGCTTCAACCTTGGGCAGCCGGTCGTCAGCGCGCGGCTGACCCGAGCCTCGGACTCAGACTTCGTCTGGTCCATCGGACCTCGTCTGTTGCACTCGGTCGCCGATCGTGGGTGGCCACCCGACGTAGCCTGGGGAAGCCGGTTCCTTAGACGTCCTGGTCGACGCCCGCTGCTGCGCCTCGGCTTCGTCCTCGGCGAGATCGATGTGCGGGTCTTCTTGGGCAAGCGCGTCGAATCAGGGGCGCTGGACCTCTCATTCGTCCCTGCCTACGTGGCCAGGTGCGAGAAGGTGGCCGGGCAAGCGGGAGGGCTGGCCGTCCTCGTCATACCTGTCCCACCATCCGGGCCTCCGGACCCCCTGCACGAGTTCCCTCGCGTATCCAGCCTGGAGTCCCGCGTACACGCTCACCAGGAGCTCCGCGAGGCTATCCACCGGGCTGCGTCAGGGAGGCCAACCACGCGAGTCTTCGATCCAACGCCTGAGCTCTCATCCGGGGACGGTCAGCTCGAGCCCACGTTCACTGACGACGGCTTCCACCTGAACTCTGCCGGCGCAGCGACCTTCCTCGACACATGGGACTCGTTCAAGCGGGAGCCGAACGCATGAATGTCGGCTCCCGGATCGACGGCGTCGTGCCGCGCTGGAGCCCCGGTGGTCACGCCGGATCCTCTCGCGTGGGCCGAACGAGGGGCACAGGATGCCAAACGGGGGGCGTCGGCAGCTTGAGCGCTCCTTGGGGATAGACGACTCGCCCTGCCCCCAAGAACCCCGCCCACCATGAATACGTGCTCGCCGAGGCGACCATCGCATCAGCTTGGGCAAGCGATCTGAAGTCGTCCAGGGGCGTGCCGAGTCGCGCCACCGAGAAGGGCGCATTCAGCTGCAGCATGTCCTCACACCAGCGGGGGTCGTCCGACAACACGTGGATCTCAGCGTCTCCGGTCAACTCCAGCGCCTCGTCGGTGGCGGCTCTGTACCAGCTCGGCGGAAGCGCGAGGCCCAGCCCGACGTAGTCCCCTCTTCGCACATGCACTGCGATCCGTTTCCGGCTCTGGCGCTGCGGGGTCCGGTCGATGCCGATCAGCGATCGCAGTTCTGCCCGAGCGACCTCGGCATACTGCAGCTGCTGCCAGTATCCGACCCACCAGGCCGCCAGCCCTGGGTCCAGGTCAGCCGGCCCCGAGCTCGTCATGTCAACCACCAACCGCTCAGGCCCCAGCGCTCGTCGCAGGTAGCCACCCGCAGGCCCGAGACGACCCTCCGGCCCAGGGAATCGGCTCGATCCGCGAATCGCCCTGCGGTTGACCTCGTTCACGAACTCGGCTGTGCCGGCAATCCCTACCCGTCGGGTCATGGAGAGGTCGAAGTAGGCCGGCAGGCCCGTCTGCGCCTCCAGCCAGCGCGCGAACGAGTACTGGAAGAGCTGGTTGCCGAGACGCCCCAGAAGGCAGACGACATGGCGGTTGGCATTCAGGGCCGGCCCCATCAGCCGTCCCTCGTTGTGTCCTCGGCCATCGGCAACCCTTCGTCAATCTGGGACCGCCCCCGCACTGTCCCAGATTGGCGCAAGGCTACCCGACGCCATGTCGGGAGAGGTATGCGGCGATCAGGGAACGGGGCGGCCAGGCAGTCCAACGCGCGGGGCTGGAATCTCCTCCCCCGCCTGTGACGGGACGAGACCTCCGATGCGTTATCGTGCGGAGGATCTCAATCAATGGGGGATGCGGCGTGGATCTTCGGGCCTTGGTGCCTCAGCCTGTTCAGCCACTGGCACAGAAGGTGCAGAGGCGAGTCCTTGACGGAGCGCAGATGCGGCGCTGGCGCGAACGGGGATACTCGATGCCAGCCCCCACCACCGTGAAGTGGGCCGTGCTCCATCGCTATGGGCGAGCGTCCGACACCTGGATTGAGACCGGCACGTTCTTCGGCGAGACGACAGAGTTCCTTGCCCGCTCGGCCAAGCACGTGTTCTCGATTGAGCCTGAACCTCGTCTGGCCGCAGGTGCGCGGAGCAGGTTCCGGGCGTCTGACAACGTGACGATCGTCGAGGGTCTTTCCGAGGACCACATCGACAGCATCCTCGAATCGGTCGAAGGGCCACTCTCATTGTGGCTGGACGGACACTACTCCGCCGGACCGACTCATCGAGGTCCGGCCGACACCCCGATCGTTCGGGAGCTGCAAGCCGTTCGACAACGACTCGACCGCTTCGATCGGATCACCATCCTGGTGGACGACGTTCGGTGCTTCGATCCGGCAAACCCCGAGTACGTCTCCTACCCGACTCGGAGCTGGCTTGTGGAGTGGGCTGACCGCTGCGGTCTCGATTGGTTGATTGAGCACGACATCTTCATCGCGATGAAGCCCGCGCGTCACGCGGCTGAATGACGAGCCAGTTTCTGCCCCGCAGCAGCGGTCACGACACCCACCCTTCCAGACGCCGCTGTTCTGCAGCTGGCATTCGTGAGCACGATTGGTGCCGTCGAGTGTGGTGTGTTGTGGGGCATTCGTGCTCGATGCATCCCACCCAGATCAGGACCGGAGCAGATCCGCCAATTCGTCGCCATCGCCCGGCGCTCCCGAATAAGACATTGCGGAATACCGCATCCCCAGCGAGTGCGCTGCCCTCGCGTAGCACCAATTTCGCATGTCACCGGGGAACAACTCGATCAGACTGGCGCCAGGCCGCATGAAGGCCATATTCGCCAAACCAGCACCGTGCAGCCCAGCCAGTGAGGTGGCCCGGGAGAACATGTCGACTTGATCAATCCAATTCAGGTCTTGCGCGACAAGGACCTCAAATCCAAGGCGGGTGGCAAGTGATTCAAGTTGTTCCTGGGATTGAATCCATCGTGCTCGGTCGAGACGCCGGGACACGAAGACACGGGCAGGGGATTGGTCGGGTGTCGCGCGTTCCCCGGTTGCCGCGAGATCGGCTAGGAGTCTGAGGTTGTATGGATGCGCTTCCCCAGACACGGGGGGTCGGCTGGTGAACACCACGCGTTCCGCAGCCACGAACTCTCCGCTGGGCACCAGATGGATCGGCAGGCCCAGAGCTTGTGCGGCTTCCATGACGTACGGCTTGGCGGTGTCGGCAACGAGCAGCGTTGGGGAGTCCACCACCGATGCCGAGTGGACGACGCTCGGCATGACCTCGAGGAGCCAGTGATAGTACCCAGTGTCGGGCATTGGGATGACCACGCGTCCCGCGAGGCCCGCTAGCTGGGTTGGCCTGCGTGGCACGCGGCGCAGGGGGGCTCCCCAGGTCCTGGATCGGTAGTAGCTGCCGAAGGACTCACCCAACACTGATCCCTCGTCCGGAAGATAGACCGCGCCATTCGCGGGATCGACCAAGCAATCCTCGACCTTGATCTCGACTACCTCTGGGAAGGCGGTCTCGTGGCCCTGTCCATCCAGGAGCCTCGGACGAACCGCATCAGGCACGTCCAGGGGCTGGGACTGTGCCGACGCGATTGTCCGCACAGACGTGACATGACGGGCAACACCGGGGATATGCGCCGACTCCACAACAGAGCGAATGAAAGGGGGCGGGCGGCGCGCGACCCGGGTTCGGGCCCACAACTGACTTCTACGGCTCACCCTGCCCCCTCCCTCGAGCATCGACTCGTAGTCGGCGGTGATGACGTTCACGTCTGCTGCCAGGTGCTCCGACCAAGAGGAGAGCCGGAGGCCTGCCTGCGCCGAACGCACCCATCACGTCTGCCACGCCTTCCCGCGACGCAGCCAGGTTGCTGGCCCGGAGTCGCTCCGCACAAAATCGGGGAACATCTGCCGCCATGAATGGAGAACCGCAGCCTCACCCGCCCTGGCTGTGTCGTCAAGCAGGACCGCGCAAGCGGGCGCAAGTCGATCCGCAAGGTGGGGTAGGGCGGGCCATCTGTCGAACTTCCATTCCTCCCGATAGGCCGTGGGGCCATCCACAAGAAGCATATCGACCGGCCCAGGTAGCGAATCGACCACGGATGCGTCATACCAGCGAGCCACAGACGGGGCGCCCTCCTGTCGCTCTCGCGGGGTGAGGGGTGCGTGCAGCAATGAGACGTCGGCGTACGTGAATCGCTCCAATCTCCGCGCCATGAGGTCGATCCAGGCCGAGTCCTCGTCAATCGAGATGACCCGGATGGCCTCTTGTTCGGCCTCAGCCCACATCGCCATGACCAACGTCGAGACCCCGGGGCCGAGTTCGACGATGCTGCGACGGCCATTGAGTTCAAGCTCATTGCAGACCTGCTGGGCCGTCTGCGGAGCGAGGGCCGAGCCTGACCAAGGAACGTACCCCGAGATGATGGGCGCGAGGGACTGCAGCGCAAGGAGGTCCTTCGGGTCGACCCGTGCTTGCCGACCTCCTGCCCACTTCACCCTGCTGCCAATCGCTGATCCGACCCGTGCCGGGCCGTCATCGCACGGTCCGCATGCGCATCGCCGCTGGAATCATGCCGAAACCCTCTCGTACGCATCAACATGGAGTTGAATGATCGTCTCCCGCGAGTACCGAGTGTCCAGGAGTTCATCTGCCCGCATCGGCGGCGGGGTGGGGCCTGCCTTGAAGCGACGAACCAGCGCGTTGGCGAGCTGCACGTCAGATCGCACATCCACGAGATCACCCGCGCGCCCGTAGTCCAGTACCCAGGGGACCGCTCCTGAGTCACGCCCGCCGATGACCGGAGTGCCCAGTGACAGCGCCTCCACCAGGGTGTTGCCGAAGGACTCCTCCAGCGAGGGATGCACCAAGCACCACGCCGAGGCCATCTCCGCGGCGAGCTGCTCCCGCCCGAGCCGGCCCAGGAATTCGATGCCGTCGGCCAGGCCCGCCGCTGCAAGTCGACTCGGCAGCGCGTCCGACTCGGCGAGCTCGGGCCCCACGACCCGCAGCCTCGCACTGGCGAACTCCCGCCTCACGGCAACGAACGAACGCGCAAGCGCCTCGATGTTCTTGCGTGGGCTGGGGTCCGCGACGCAGATCGCGCTCGGTACGCGCGACTTCCTGCTTCCGCCTGCTGGTAGCCGCATGATCATGTTCGGGATGACCGTCATCTCTCGCTTGTACAGCATCTGACGGCGCCAAGCCTGAACCATGTATGGCGAGGCAACAACCAGATCGCGAATACCGGGGCGGGCCCGCCACGCGACAGCCAACCGAGCCGCGCGGTACGCGTCAGGGACCTGGCGCAGGATGGTCCACGGCGCATCCCTGGCCGTGGTGACGTGCGGCAGCCCCGAGTCCTGGGCGGCGAGCTCGAACTCGTACGTCCAGTGAGCATGGACGACGTCGGGCGCAGCGTCACGCAGCAGACTCGCCATGCCGCGTCGCTCTGCGGCGTAGAAGTCGCGGAAGTAGTCCCGCGACCTTGGCCGGGCCCGCTGCACGAGGAGTTGGAAGCCATCCCCCAGGTACCGCTCAGTCGAGCGCTCCAGCGAGGAATCCAAGCTGCAGACCGTGACCTGATGTCCTGCCTCGACCAGGCCCTTGGCCAGTTCGCTGACCGGCACACCCCGATACCCGGGCGCGCGCGCGGCCCGCTCGGCATCGCCGCCGTCGAGCAGCGACACGACATCCTGGGGCGAGCAGGGCCCGACCAGCGCGACGTGCATTCCCTCTCCACCTTCCTGGCAATCGCCATCCCCCGACACCCACCGATACAGATCGGGCCGGACCCCCCTTCCACGACCGGGCCATCGGACCAGAGGATCCATGAGTGGTTGCCGGCCAATCCCGGCCTGCTCAGCTAGGCCCCCTCGCCCTTCACGAACACACCGTCGAACTGCAGGAGCCGACCAGTCTCAGGATCCGTGAAGCCCGGCGCGAGCCCGTGCATCGAGAAGCCCCGGCCCTTCAGCCAGCCGACGGCCTCGTCCCACGGCCAGGACCCCTCATACAGAGGGACCAGCGACAGCTCGAGCTGGAGCGCCACCACTCGGGTGTCGAGCAGCGCCCCGGCGCCGCCGAGGACCTGCCGCTCGAAGCCCTGCGTGTCGATCTTGAGCGCCACTCGCTCCCACATGCCGGGGAGCTCTGCGAACCACTCATCAAGCCGACCGATGGGCACCTCCTCAACTCGGAGGAACTGTGAGTCCGGAGCCGCCCGCTCATGGGCCGGGAGCATCGGCAGCACTGAGCTGCTCGCACCGGCATTCGCCGCGATGTGAAGGGTCATCTCGCCCGGGCTGTCCCCGAGCCCCAATCGAACCGCTGTCCAGTGCGGGTCGCGGGCCGAGGCCGCAGTGAGCCGCGCATACGCCTGGGACCCCGGCTCGAACGAGACGATCTCGCCCGCGAATCCGAACCGTCGGCACTGCCTGGCGAAGCCACCGTCGTTGGCACCCACATCGAGGATCACGTCGGGGCCCGACGATGTGAAGGCTCGGAAGGCCTGGTAGGCAGGACTTGCCGCAGGGTACGGGGTGAGGTCCAGCCCCACCCGCTGGGCGGCCAACCGCGCCCGATGCCGCATGGTCACGTCGACATCACCGCCTCGTGCCGCAACCCCATGCCCACCGCGCTACGCCCCGAGCAACGCTCGGTCGGCGTCCACCATCAGCCGGGCCAGCTCCGGGGTCCGTGTCCGCGGCTTCCACCCCAGCTTCGCCGCGGCCTTGGAGGCGTCCCCGATCAGGTTGTCCACCTCGGTCGGGCGCAGGTAGCGCTCGTCGAAGCGCACGTGCTGCTCCCAGTCCAGTCCCGCGTGCTCGAATGCGATCTGCAGGAAGTCGCGCACCGTGTACGAGGTGCCGGTGGCGATCACGAAGTCGTCGGGCTCGTCGGCCTGCAGCATGCGCCACATCGCCTCGACGTACTCCTTGGCGTACCCCCAGTCGCGGGCCGCGTCGATGTTGCCCATGTACAGGTGCTCGTCGCGCCCGGCGGCGATCCGGGCCACCGCCATCGTGATCTTGCGGGTCACGAACGTCTCACCTCGCCGCGGGGACTCATGGTTGAACAGGATCCCGTTGGCCGCGAACAGCCCGTAGGCCTCCCGGTAGTTCCGCGTCATCCAGTACGAGTAGACCTTGGCGGCCCCGTACGGGGAGCGCGGATAGAACGGCGTCGACTCGTCCTGCGGCGGCGGGGTCGCGCCGAACATCTCCGAGCTCGACGCCTGGTAGAACCGGGCCGGCACCCTCGACTCCCGGATCGCCTCGAGAATGCGGGTGGTCGCCAGTCCGGTCACGTCGCCGGTGAACTCCGGCTCGTCGAAGGACACCCGCACGTGCGACTGCGCCGCGAGGTGGTAGACCTCGGCGGGCTGGATCCGCTCCATCAGGGTCACCAGCCGGGAGCCGTCGGTGAGGTCCCCGTGGTGAAGGAACAGCCTCGCGTTCGGGTTGTGCGGGTCCTGGTAGAGGTGATCGATGCGCGAGGTGTTGAACGTCGACGCCCGGCGGATCAGGCCGTGAACCGTGTACCCCTTCTCCAGCAGCAGCTCGGCCAGGTAGGAGCCGTCCTGGCCGGTGATCCCGGTGATCAGGGCGGTGCGGCCCTGCGTTGCCGAGCCGTTCGCAGCGTGCCTGCTGGGGCGTGCCCGGGGCGGCACATCGGTCGCCTTCGTGACCTCGACCATCGGCAAGCCCCCTTCACAGGTAGGGCCGCCCACGTGGGCCCCTTCTGGGAGGAAGGGTAATCGACGCTCGTGCAGCACGGCAGCACGGCAGCAAGCGCCTCGGTCGCGGTGCCCGCCGCTCCGCTGCCATCCACGTGCGCGCGTTACGCTTGCGCCTTCACTGTGAGGTCGACACCAGGGGGGCCCGTGGCTGATCAGCCGCTCGAGCTGGACGCTCCGGTCTACGTGGCGGGGCACAACGGGCTCGTCGGATCAGCGGTGTGGCGACGCCTCGCTGCCGAGGGGTTCACCGAACTCGTCGGCTGGAGCTCGGCGGAGGTTGACCTGCGCGACCGCGACGCCACGTTCGATGCTGTGCTCTCCGCGCGCCCGGCCGTGGTGGTCCTGGCCGCGGCGAAGGTCGGCGGGATCCTGGCCAACTCCACCTATCCCGTGGACTTCCTCAACGACAACCTGCGGATCCAGACCAACGTGTTCGAGGCCGCCCATGCCGCGGGCGTCGGGCGGCTGCTGTTCCTGGGCTCGTCGTGCATCTACCCAAAGCTCGCGCCCCAGCCGATCTCAGAGTCATCGCTGCTCACCGGCCCACTCGAGGCCACCAACGACGCCTACGCGATTGCCAAGATCGCCGGGATCATCGCCGTGAAGTCCTACCGGGCGCAGTACGGCCACAACTGGATCTCGGCGATGCCGACCAACCTGTACGGGCCGGGCGACAACTTCGACCTCACCTCGTCGCACGTGCTGCCCGCGATGATCCGCAAGCTCCATGAGGCAACGGCGTCGGGCGGGCCGGTGACGCTGTGGGGCACGGGGACCCCGCGGCGGGAGTTCCTGCATGTCGACGACCTCGCCGACGCCGTGCTGCACCTGCTGCGCGAGTACGACGCGCCAGAGACGATCAACGTGGGAGTGGGCTCGGACGTCAGCATCCGCGAGCTGGCGGAGATAGTCGCTGGCGTCGTGGGCTTCGACGGTGAGACGGTGTGGGACACGAGCAAGCCCGACGGCACCCCCCGCAAGCTGCTCGACACCTCCAAGCTGGCGGGACTCGGTTGGGAGCCGCAGATCGGGCTGCGAGACGGGATCGCCGCGACGTACCAGTGGTACCTGGAGAACGCGACCCCATGAGCCGCTCCGTTCTCACGTTGCCGACCCACGTGGTCGGGCCGGTGCCGTTCCGGGTGGCAGCCTTCGTTGATGCTGTCGCGTCGGTTGTCACGACAGCGGAGGCGCTCGGCGGTGCGGCCGGGGGCATGGCGCCCGAGGACTGCGACGCATCGCCGGGCGTAGCCGTGCACTTCGCCAACGCCTACACAGTCGCGCTGGCGGATTCCGATACGCGGTACGCCGAGCTGTTGGACCGTCCCGGATCGGCAGTGTTCACCGACGGAGTCCCGGTCGCGTGGGTCGGCAAGCGGGGGTACCCGGCTGTCGCCGCGTCCTGGGACCGCGTCTACGGACCGGACGTCATGGAAGCCGTCTTCGACGTCTCGGGGCCCGATGGGCCGCGCCACTACCTGCTGGGTGGCTCGCCGGAGACGCTGGCGTTGCTCGAGTCGGAGATCGCCGAGCGGTGGCCGCGGGCGGTCGTGGTCGGTGCGGAGAGCCCAGCGTTCCGAGCCCTGTCGGCCGCGGAGGTGGCCGAGCAGGACGCGCGCATCAGGGACTCGGGGGCCACCATCGTGTGGGTCGGGCTGGGCACACCCAAGCAGGACTGGGAGGTCGCGCGGCTCGCAGACTCGGTGCCCGTCGTGGCCATGGCCGTGGGCGCCGCCTTCGACTTCATCGCCGGGGTCAAGCCCCAGGCACCGGTATGGATGCAGAAGTCGGGCACCGAGTGGGCGTTCCGGTTCGCCTCCGAGCCCAAGCGGCTGGCCAAGCGCTACCTGTGGGGCAACCCGCGGTTCGTGCTCGCGACGGCGCGGGAGCCCGGCCTACGCAAGCGCGGCGATCGGTAGCTGCACCTTCGGCGGTTCGCCGCCGAAGGTGCAGCCAGTGTCGCGCGGCATTAGTTCCTTGACACTTGCGGGTGGGTGCGGGATGCTGTGGCATGCCGTTGATGACGCAAGTGCTGCAGTTGGATGACGATGACCGGGCGACGTTGGAGTTGTGGTCGCGGTCCACGGCGGTCCGGGCGGGGTTGGTGACCCGGGCGCGGATCGTGCTGGCCGCGGCTGACGGGTTGGGCACGACGGAGACCGCCCACCGGGTGGGGGTATCGCGTCCGACCGTCATCAAGTGGCGCGACCGGTACGTCGAGCAAGGCTTGGCCGGCTTGGACGACGAGCCGCGCAGCGGGCGGCCCAAGGAGGTCGACGAGGCCGCGGTTTTGGCCGCGACGTTGGACCCGCCGCCGGAGAAGTTGGGGGTGACGCACTGGTCGACCCGGCTGCTGGGCACCCACTTGGGGATCTCGGATGCCACGGTCGCGCGCTGCTGGCGCAAGTACTTGTTGCAGCCGTGGCGGCGTGGCACGTTCAAGTTCTCCACCGACCCTCAGTTGGAGGCCAAGATCCGCGACGTGGTCGGGCTGTATCTGAACCCGCCGACCAACGCGGTCGTGCTGTGCGTGGATGAGAAGTCCCAGATCCAGGCCCTGGACCGGACCGCCCCGATCTTGCCGATCCGCCCCGGGCTGCCGGAGAAGGCCACCCACGACTACAAGCGCAACGGCACCACCACCCTGTTTGCCGCCCTCGAGGTCGCCACTGGGAAGGTCACCGATCAGTGCTACGACCGGCACGGCAAGGCCGAGTTCCTCGACTTCATGAAGAAGGTCGCCCGCGCCTATCCCGACCAGGAACTGCACGTGGTCGTGGACAACTACCACACCCACAAACACGCCGACATCAACGCGTGGCTGGACCGCAACCCGCGGATCACACTGCACTTCACACCCACGTCAGGGTCGTGGCTGAACCTGGTCGAGGTGTTCTTCGGGATTATCACCCGCCAGGCCATCCGACGCGGCACCTACGCCAGCGTCAAGGACCTCGTCGCCGCGATCAGCACCTTCATCGACGGCTGGAACGACCGCTGCCACCCGTTCGTCTGGACCAAGACCGCCGACGAAATTCTGCCCCACGCCCGACGTCAACCAACTTCAGACGCGCGACACTAGATCATCGGTCCGCGCCTCACGCCCCCGTGCCCCCACCAGCAGCGTCCGCCGCGCACACCGTGCCCTTGGCCGGCAGCGTGCCGTCGAGGTAGTAGGCGTCCACGGCGTCGTCGATGCAACTCGACCCCGACGTGTAGGCCGTGTGCCCGTCGCCGTCGTAGCTCAGCAGCGTGGCGTTGTCGAGCTCGTCAGCCACCTGCACGCCCCAGTCGTACGGGGTCGCGGGGTCGTACTGCGTGCTCACCACCAGGATCGGAGCCGAGCCCTCAGCGGCGAAGACCGGCAACTCCCCGGCCGCCTCGGCCGTGCCAGCCCCCATCGGCCACTCCCAGCACGGAAGGTTCCCCCAGGCCAGGTACGGCCCGAACACGGGTGCCTCGGTCGCCCACTCCCGCGCAAGCTGTTCCGCATGCTCGACGCCACCCACGGCGGGCCGGTCCAGGCAGGACACCGCGTAGAACGCCTCGTTGCCGTTGTTGTCGAACGTCCCGTCCGGGCGGCGCTGGATGCGACTGTCCATCATGTCCATCAGGACGCTGCCATCCCCCTCGAAGGCAACCTCCAGGCCGAACCGGAGGACCTCCCAGTCGGTCGGCGGGAAGTAGAGGTAGCTCAGGATGGCGTAGGTCCCCAGCGCCTCAGTGAGTACGCGGTCACCAACCCCGGGCAGCGGGTTCTGATCCAGGTCGGTGAGGAACTGCTGGATCCGGGCAACACCCGCATCCACATCACGTGGCAGCGGGCAGTCCTCCTGCGTGCTGCAGTCCTCAACGAAACGACGCAGCACCTCGTCGAAGGCCTTGGCCTGGCCGAGCGTGATCTCGTCGGAGTCCAGGGAGCTGGGCAGGGCCCCATCGAGCACCACGCGACCGACCCTGTCCGGAAACAGTTCTGCGTACTGCGCGCCCAAGTACGTCCCGTAGCTCTTACCCAAGTAGTTGAGCTGCTCGTCGCCGAGCACAGCACGCAGGATGTCCATGTCGCGCGCCGCGGATTCCGTGTCCATGTAGGGAGCGACCTCGGGGAGAGCTCCTTGCAGCCGATGCCGAACACCTTCGAGGTCGCCTCGATCTCGGCGACCTCCTCAGGGGTGTCTGGCGTCCCGTCGGCGGCGAAGAGGTCGTCCAGCTCGGAGTCATCAATGGCAGTCCACCGGCTCGGACGCGACCACCCCACGCGGATCGAACCCCACAACGTCGAAGGCGTCCGCCAGTTGCGGGGTGAGCACTGCCCGCGCGGCGCGGGCGTAGTCCACGCCGGATCCACCCGGCCCGCCCGGATTCAGGATCAGCGAGCCTTGGGAGTTCTTCCCGCGCAATCGGACGACATCGAGCTCGAGGCTGCCAGCTTCGGCGTCATCGTAGTCCGCTGGGACGCGCACCATGGTGCAGTCGAAATCACCGCCGCAGCCGGACCAGCGGACCTGCTGTTCGTAGAAGGAAGCAAGCTCCGAGGGCCCGCCTGGCGAGGCCTCCGACGGCGGGCTCGACGTGGGTTGCGGCTCAGGATCAGAGGTGCACCCGCTGAGCACGACGAGCGCCGCCGCGCCAACAGCGAGCAACCAGTTTGGACGTCCGACCACGGATTCCTCATCTCAGCACGTGCACCCCGACATCCCGGGCACGGATTTGGGGTGATCGTACCCGTTCCCGCGCTGGGGCCTGGTCGGGATGTCTGGGCCTACGGCCCGCCGAGGCGGGCGGCACTCGCTGCATCCAGGCCATGCGCAAACGCATCGAGGGAGTCGATCGCCGGGGCGAGGGCGTCCGGAACGCCATCCCCGATGTCGGGGGCGGCGAGCATCCGGGCGGCCGCAGCGAGGAGGTCCTCCAACGCGTCGGCACCACCCCGAAGCCGACCGGTGATGTCGGTACCGGCCGCAATGGCCGCCTCAGCCGCGCGCGAGTCGGGCATCTCCCACTCAATCCGATCCAGGGAAGCGAGCCGCTCAACCTGCCCGCGCAGCAACGGCTCCACATCGCTGACTGCGCGCCAGAGCTCCCGCCCAGCCTCGGGGAAGAGGCGCCCGACGTTGGGGACGAGGTCGTACAGGTGCAGCAGGGCGTTGGCCACTCGATCGGCCTGGTCTCCTCCGCGGGCCCCGGGTCGCAGCCGGGCAGGCGGCAGGGGGGGCAGGCGCGGGACTGGCGGGTGTGCCTCGAGGTCCCTGGCCCGGCGCCGTGAGCGCCACCCGACCAACCCGCTGCCCACCGCGAGGCCGCCGAGCAGCACCATCTCGACCGGGGCTCCGGTGCCCGCCGCGGAGACGGTGGCCACACCGAGCACCGCCGAGCCCGCGCCCCCCGCGATCGTGCCGGCGCGGTACGACGAGACCCGGCCCTGGTAGCGACGCAGATCCGCTTCGTAGCGCACCAGCGCCGCCCGATGGGCCTCGGCCATCTGCCGGTCCCTGTCGGCGGGTGTCGTGCCCGACTTTGCCGCAGCGCGAGCCTGGCGCACCAGGTCCATCCCGACCTGCATGGCACGCTCCAAGCCCTTGCCTGCGCCGGGGTTCGGCGGCTGGCCGGCCTGGGACTTCGCCACGACCCTAGGGTACGCGGTCACCGGGCATGGGCGACGCGGTACGGGCATTGGAGGAGCCGAAAGGGCGTCGGATCCGCTCGGCATACCGCCACCTCCGAGAAGCCAAGGCCTCAGCCAGTTGGCTTTCGGCCTGCAAGGTTCTGCCCTCCATTGCGTCCAGCACCCTCGTGTGCTCGTCCAGAACCGACTCCGTCCGCTCCAACTCCGTTTGGGTCCGCTCCAACTCCGTTTGGGTCCGCTCAAGCTCCCGGGAGGCGCGCTCAGCCACGAGTTTGAGTGACAGGAACGGCAGCGTGCGGGCATGAGCCGAGACTGGGGCGAACAGCGCAGCCTCCAACTGCCGTCTCACGGCGGCAACGTGTTCCTCGTCCTCCGCCCCGGCCACTTTGGCCTGTAGCACCGACTCGAAGTCGAGGAGAGTGGACCTCGTCGCTGGCTCGATGGGGATCCCTGCCACCTGGCACAAGGCCTCGGCCACGGACATGACACTGGCGCCCGCGGCGATCCCCTGGAGGGAGCCCATCCGTCGGCATACCCGCTGAGCGGTCCAGGCAAGGGACCTGAGCGCGACCATCGTGGGGTCAAGGGGTTCATCCCACAGGAACTCCGGATCCACGAAGTGCCATCTACCCGCATCGTCGACGATGAAGTTGCTCGGTAGAGGATCGAACTGCGTGGACGTCCCGTTCTCGCACGGGATCACGACCTGCGCCTCGGCCCACCACCGTTCGAGGAGGTCCTTGAGGCGAGGAGACGAGATGCCCCGGTTGGCCAACTCTGTGGATAGGAGGTCCTCAGAGTTGACTCCTACGACCACCGGGACATCCGAGGGCAGGAATCGCAACGGCCAGCTGGTGCTGGGGCCCCACGAGCCCAGCGGTTGAAGCAGCCAACCCGGCTCTGCGCGCGTGAGCGCCCTCGCAGATCGCCAGGCGCGGGCGCGCTGCGGAACGCCAGCCAGGATTCCGGCCGCAACCGCGTTCGAGGCCAAGTTTCCGGGCGACCCACAGACCACCACGAATGAGTTCGCCAGTGCCATCCCGAGTCCCGAATCGATCGCCGACTGCAGGACCGCCATGGAGTCCGCCGTAGCGAGCGGGGCTCCGGCGTCCTCGGTCGTTGGGGTCCGGACGAACTGCTTCACCAGGGCCCGACCCTCACCAGCCTCGTACATGGCCTCATGCACGAGGCACGACGGCAGCTTGTAGTCGGGGTAGGCCGCGAACCATGACTGCTCGCCGAAGCCAGCGTCGCGCAGCATCTGCGACAGCTCTTCCTTGGACCACGTCCGGACCCCGGAGTCGTCCCGCCAGTACCCCTCGACACCGACCCACGGTTGGGCAAGATGATCCTCCGGGTAGGACAGGAGGTACTTGAGTCCCCACCGGTTCTCGATGGCCACCAGCAGCGATCCAGTCGGCTTCAGGAGTTCGCGCACCTGGCTGAGCATCTGCTGGGGACCTTCGGCACCTCCTGAACCGGATCCGGAGTACTCCAGAACGCCGCATACGACGATGACATCGAAGTGGGCAGGCGCGTCGTCGGGTCGCGCGTCCACATAGTCGGTGAGGCTCCCGGCCATGATGCGCGCAGTAGGCAGACCGTCAAGCCGGGCCGCGGCTACTTGTGCCCGTGGGTACGAGCCCTCCAAGCCAATGACTCCTGCGCCGGACTCCGCGATCTTCCTCGTCAGGGCCCCCGTGCCGCATCCCACGTCCAGCACGGTCATACCGGGGCGGAACCGTATGGGAAGTAGGAGATTCTCACGCTGAGGACTCAGGTGGTATTTCGTTGCCCAATCGTGAATGTGGGAGGACAGCTCATCGCTTCCGGAGGATCGGTCCGACACCCCCGCCATGACGTCCAGCAGTTCCGTCTCGGCTCCATCCAAGTAGCTAACACCCTCGCCGATGACCTCGACGGCCCCGACCGCCGACAGTGAGGGCGGGCCGGTCGAAGCCCCGGTTTCTCGGTGGTCGCTCCGCACCTTTCCATCATAGGCGCCAAAGGCCCGAGGGGAGGCTAGCGGCCGGGATTCCGACAGCGCCGGCCCGGTGGGCCGGCGGATACCTCGCACTACATGATCCAAGACCGTTGGACGGCTCACCTGGTCGGCCACTAACGATGCGCCACCGCCCTTGAGGGTCAGTTTGTGGATCCACTCCGTACTGAATATCGAGTCCACGACCTTCGAATCGAAGGGCTCGCCTAGGAGGGCCTGCAGGCGATGGGGGCCCGCGAAGGAGTGGGCCGGCGTGTCGACCCAGCGACGTCGAGCCTCAGGGTCGACGGTCACCAATGCCTCGAAGAGGTGGTGCACCAGGAAGTAGTCCGCCAAGTGGTCGTAGGTACTCCAATACTGCACCAGCAGGTCCCGCCAGGCCGTCATGAGGGGATCACCAGGCTTGCTCTGCACGTACCACGACGAGAGGAGGAATGGGCCCTCAGGTCGGGTGAAGGCGAAGAAGGGCAGTCCCTCGAGCAGCGCTGGTCTAGGTGAGGAGAGCATGACAGTCGAATCCAGCCACGTTCCACCGTGCTCGGAGAGCAGATGGAGTCGCACGATGTCGCTGAAGTGGGTTGCGCCCATCAGGTGTCGTTTGCGGATCACGATCTCGGGCAGGTGCACGTAGTCGCCGATCGTCGTGTCGTCAAGCCGGACGATGGGCGCCCACGCGTTATCGGCCACGGACTGAGTTGCTGCCCGAACGAGGGGGGGTGCCGAGTCGACCCCAGTATCCCAATACTGCCAGATCAGGCCCGCCTCCTGACTCCTTCCCACCGGAAGCCTCGATACCGGGCCAGATGCCAGGGCCAGAGCGAGTAGGTCTTGTCGGATGGCGAGCCTGGCTGTGGAACGCCTTGCCATCTCTCTCTTGGCTAGACGCAGCCGGGCGGCGGCTGGCAGGCTCCGGGAACGGGTAGCCTGAACCGAAACCAGAGTGCGGGTCGTCGGCTGGGCGCTCATGCGAGCGCCTGGTTCGATTCGTCTCCTCGTCCGCCGGGGCCATTGGACTCCTCAGAGCTCCCCCGCGAGCTCCAGTGGAAACAGTTCCACAGGTGCATCTGTCACACCCCCCGCGCCAGACCTACCATAAGCGCCTCGAGGGCCAGCAGCGGCGCCACGGAGGCCCCCACTGCGAGCCGGGCCTGGTCAAGGGCATCCAGCCGGGCCATCGTTTCCGGCACAGTGCTGTGCACGGCCATCCGCTCCACTGTGGGAAACATCTCGTCGTTGATGAGTTCCACCTCCGCTGCGGTCTGCAGGACGAGCACGTCGCGGTACAAGCCGGTGAGGTCCAGCAGGGCTCGGTCGATCTGGTCACGGACCGTTCGGGTGCGACGTGACTTCTGCCGGGCCTCCAGGTCCTTGGTGGCCGCCGACGCGGTGCGCTTCACGCGAGCTGCCATCGCACCGGTGGCGCCCTCGCCGTAGGCGCGGTTCAGCCGGGCGAGCTCGGTGGCGTCCAGCGCATCGGTGATACTCGCGGCATCGGCTGTCGCGGAGTCCAGCAGGTTATGTGCGGCGATGAAACAGGACGTGAGGTCGCGCAAGGTCCCGGGGATCGCCAGCACCTCACTGCGCCGCAACCGGACCTGCTCGTCGCTGACCAGGGCCCGGGCCCGGCCGATGTGGCCCTGCGCTGCCCGCGCGGCGAAGGAGGCCAGAGCGGGATCGACTCGGTCACGGCCGATCAGCGCGTCGGCGACCTCCCGAGTGGTCGGCGTGCGCAATCGAACCTGGCGCGTGCGCGACACAATGGTGGGCAGCACATCCTCCGCAGTCGGGGCGCAGAGGATCCACACGGTCCGTGGGCTGGGCTCCTCGAGTGACTTGAGCAGGGCGTTGCCGGAGATGTCGTTGAGGCGGTCGGCGTCCTCCACGATGAGCACGTTCCACCGGCCCATGATCGGGGTCATCGCCGCACGGTGGATCAGCTCGAGGGACTCCTCGGCGGTGATCTGCAGCCGCTCCGGGGTGAACTGGTCGACATCGGCATGGCCGCGGTCCAGCACCTGACGGCACACGGCGCACTGGCCGCACCCACCGTCCGGGCACTGCAGCGCCGCTGCGAACACCCGGGCCGCGGTCGACCGGCCCGATCCGGGCGGACCGGTCAGCAACCAGGCGTGGGTCATCGACGGGCCGGGCTCACCCCGCCGGATCCGAGCGGCGTCGGCTGAGGCATGGGCGAGCGTGGCCACGAGCTCGGGTTGACCGATGACCTCGTGCCACAGCTCGCTGGGCACCTCTTGGGCTGGGGCTGTGGTCATCGGCTGTCCCCCTCGGCCGACAACGCGGCGGGATCATTGATCCGCGCGAGGACTGCGGCCAGAACCTCGGCCGCGATATCTGACTTGGTCCGGTCGGCCGGCACCACGAGATACCGAGCCGGATCAAGCGCCGCCCGACGCAGTAACGACTCCCGAACCTCGGCGTGGAACCCGGCAGGCTCAGCCTCCATCCGGTTGGCGTCACCGGCGCGACCAAGGCCCACGGCTGGCGCGACATCCAGGACAACGGTGAGGTCGGGCACCAGATCCTCAGTTGCCCACAGGCTCAGCTCGGCGATCCGGTCCTCTCCCAGACCCCGGGCAGCTCCCTGATAGGCGACGGAGGAGTCGAGGTAGCGATCGCTGATGACCACCGCCCCACGCGCGACGGCGGGCCGGATCTGGGCAGCGGCGTGCTCAGCCCGTGCGGCCGCGAAGAGCAGGGCCTCGGTGCGTGCTGACATCCCCTCGCTGCCGGCACCGAGGAGAACCTCGCGGATCGCCTCACCGATCGGGGTGCCGCCGGGCTCGCGGGTGACGACCACCTCGTGGCCCCGGCCGCGCAGCGCATCGGCCAGCAGGCGGGACTGGGTGGACTTGCCGGCCCCATCACCGCCCTCGAAGACCACAAACAACCCGGGCATGACCCGAACCCTACCGACGAGGTCGGACACCTAGCTCCCCTCCGCCCGCGGAACCTCCGCAAAGGGCCGGAACCTCCCGGTCGGCGCGCATCTGGTCTCTGCGGGAGGGTTTGCGAAATGGGGGGCGCGCCGCTTGGCGGGGGGCGGGTCTACGTGGCCTTCGCTGGGGTCCTTGCCGTTGCCTTCTTGGCCGTCGTCTTCTTTGCCGTCGTCTTCTTGGCTGGGGCCTTCTTCTTTGCCGCGGTCTTCTTCGCCGTGCGCTTCGCGGGTGGCCCGGCCGCCCGTCGGTCGGCGAGCAGCTCAGCGGAGCGATCCAGATCGATCGTCGCCGGGTCGTCGCCCTTGCGTAGCGAGGCGTTGGTGGTGCCGTCGGTCACGTAGGGCCCGAACCGGCCATCGCGCAGGGTGATCTTCTCGCCGCTGGCCGGATCGGTGCCGATCTCGCGCAGCGGTTCGGCGGCCCGGCCCTGGCCGCGGCGCTGCTTCGGCGCGGCATACAGCGCCAGCGCCTCCTCCAGCGTCACGGTGAACAGCTGATCCTCCGAGGCCAGCGAGCGGTAGTCCGCCTTGCCCTCGACCGTGCGGGCGATGTATGGCCCGTAGCGCCCGTTCGCTGCGGTGATCTCGTGCCCATCCGGATCCGCGCCCACCACCCGCGGCAGGCTCATGATCCGCAGCGCGTCGTCCATGGTCAGCGTGTCCAGCGACATCCCGCTGAGCAGGGAGCCGGTCCGCGGCTTGGCCGACTTCGGTGCCCCCTCCGGCAGGACCTCGGTCACGTACGGCCCGTACCGACCCGCCTTCGCGACGATCTCCCGGCCCGACTCGGGGTGCACACCGAGCACGCGATCACCGCTCGGCGCCGACAGCAACTCCTCGGCCAGCGCCAGGTCGAGGTCGTCGGGCGCGACCTCCTCGCCGATGTTGCCCTTCTCGTCACCCCGCTCGAGGTAGGGCCCGTACTTGCCCACGCGGAGGACGACCTCGTCCGGCGCCCCGGTGATCGGCCCCTCGGACAACCCGTCGGCGGTGACCGGGAACGATGCCATGGCCCGGGCATCGATCTCCCCGAGGCCGTTCACGAGGGCGTCCAGGCCGGGGAAGTCCCGGGTCGGATCGCCGTAGAAGAAGCCCTCGAGCACGCGCAGGCGGTCGGTCGAGGCGTTCGCGACCAGGTCGAGGATCTCCTCGAGGCGCGCGGTGAAGCCGTAGTCGACCAGTGCCGAGAAGTGCTGTTCCATCAGCCGCGTCACGCTGAACGCCAGGAAGGTGGGGATCAGCGAGGTGCCCTTCTTGCGCACGTAACCGCGGTCGACGATGGTCGCGATGATCGCGGCATAGGTCGACGGCCGGCCGATCCCGCGCTCCTCGAGCTCCTTGACCAGGGAGGCCTCCGTGTAGCGGGCAGGTGGGGTCGTGGAGTGACCTTCGGCGGTCAGCTGGGAGCAACCCAGGGCATCGCCCTCACGCATCGCTGGCAGGCGTCGGTCGGCGGCACGGCCGCCCTTCTCGGATCCCGACTCACTGTCGCGGACCTCGTCGGTGCCCTCCTCGTACGCGGCGAGGAAGCCGGCGAAGAGTGTCACGGTCCCCGACGAGGTTAACTCCACGTCACGACCGTCGGACGTCCCGGCCCCGAGCCGCACGGTCGTGGTGGCCAGGCGAGCATCGGCCATCTGGGAGGCGATCGTGCGCTTCCAGATGAGGTCGTAGAGCGCGAACTCGTCGGCTCCCACCCGCCCGGCCAGCTCGGCGGGCCTGGCGAAGCTGTCCCCCGCGGGGCGGATCGCCTCGTGCGCCTCCTGGGCGTTCTTGACCTTGCGGTCGTAGGTCCGCGGACTGTCGGAGACGAACTGGGCACCGTAGATCTCAGTCGCCGCCTGCCGGGCACCATGAAGCGCCGACTTCGACAGCGTGGTCGAGTCGGTCCGCATATATGTGATGTGGCCGTTGTCGTAGAGGCCCTGGGCGGCGCGCATCGTCCGCTGGGCTCCCCACCGGAGCTTGCGGGAGGCCTCCTGCTGCAGCGTGGAGGTCATGAACGGCGCCGACGGCCGACGGGTTGTCGGCTTCTCCGTCACGGTGCGCACTGACCATGACGCACCGTCAAGGGCCGCCACCAGGGTCATCGCCGCAGGCTCGTCGAGCCTGACCGCGCCAGCCTTGACCGCGCCGGCCTTGAGCTGCCCGTCGTCGCCGAAGTCCGATCCGCCGGCGACTCGCGCGCCATCGACTGCGACCAGCTTCGCGGGGAAGGACCCACCAGCGGCATCGAAGGTCCCTGAGGCATCCCAGTAGCCCGCCGAGCGGAAGGCGATGCGGGCCCGTTCCCGGTCGACGACCAGGCGCGTGGCCACCGACTGAACACGACCCGCCGACAGCCCCGAGAGCACCTTCTTCCAGAGGACCGGCGACACTTCGAACCCGAACAGGCGGTCCACCAGGCGGCGGGTCTCCTGGGCGTCGACCAGGTCCTGGTCAAGATCACGGGTGTTCGCGGCAGCCTCGTTGATCGCGTCCCGGGTGATCTCGTGGAAGACCATCCGGCGCACGGGAACCTTGGGCTTGAGCACCTCGCGCAGGTGCCACGCGATCGCCTCGCCCTCGCGGTCCTCATCAGTGGCCAGCCACAGCTCGTCGGCAGAGGCCAGGGCCTTCTTCAGCTCTGCAACCTTGGCCCGCTTGTTCGCGGTCACGACGTAGTAGGGCTTGAAGCTGTCATCCACATCGATGGCAAGCCGTGCCCACGGCTTGCCCTTGATCGACGCGGGCACCTCGCCCGCGCTGTTGGGCAGGTCGCGGACGTGCCCAACCGAGGCCTGGACGTCGTAGCCCGCACCAAGGTAGCCCTGGATCGTCTTGGCCTTGGCCGGGCTCTCGACGATCACGAGGCGGCGGGGGGAGTCGGTCGTTCGTGCGGCCACGGGTCCTCATCTGGTGCTGCGAGCCGGGTGCTTCCCGGCAGGCGCCGGTGGAAGGTTCCGACCGGCGGGTCGTTCACTGGGCGCCCTTCGACGGCCCCGATCTGCCCGGGCCGCTGACCGGCCGGCGCGCGATCCATCATCGCAAACGCCAGTCAGCGCTCAGTCATTCGGTGCGCACTATGCCCATCCGCACCAGTTCACGCAAACCCATCAGGGCAGGTCCGAGTATGTCCAGGGGGTCCAGGCCCTCGGCATCCGCGCCTGCATCGAGCCGGTCGCCGATGGGCAACTCGGGGTCCTCGAGCAGCGCAACGACCAGCTCCGGCGGCACTGGAATGGCCGGTCGCCAGCCCCCAACACCAACCACCCCGGTCAGCCCGAGGCGGGGCGGGGAGTTGGCCAGGGAGCCAGCGGCCATCTGGGTCGTGGTGGTGATCGTTGCACCATCGGACAGCTGGAAGCGGGCTGCCAGCAGGCTCGGGGCCGCGAGCCGCTCGGCGACCGCGCAGCCCCTCAGGAAGGCCAGCACCTCGTCGCCGTGCGGGAGTCGTTCGCAGTGGGCAAGGTCCTCGACCAGCACCCAGGGTTCCGGTGACTCCTCCGCTGCTGGGGCGCCCGCTGCGGCCTCGCCCGGTTGACCCGAGGCGACCAGGACGATCCAGCCGAACCCCACGGCCGTACAGCTCTTCGCCGCGAACGCGTCGAGCCACTCGCCCATGGCGGCGTCGAACACCGGGCCCTCGGGGACCTGTGCATCCCGCAGCCATGTGGCCGCGTAGTCGGCGACCGGCTGCGAGTCACGCTCGACGATCCACGCGTCCGCACCCGTCCCCGACACCCAGCTGGACACGCGCTCGCGCCAGTCCTCGCCCTCGACGTGCATCCAGTTGCCCAGAACCGCAGCCATGCCACCCGGAGCGAGGTGGGCGGCCGCACCCCGCACGACCGACCGGGACAGCTCATCACCGGGCAGGCCGCCGTCGCGATAGGTGAAGCGAGGGCTCGGTGAGATGACGAACGGCGGATTGGACACGACGAGGTCGAACCTCTCGTCAGCGACCGGATCGAACAGGGACCCCTCCCGCAGCACCACGCTGCCCTCGGGGATCCCGGACAGCGCTGCTGACAGTGCCGTCAGTTCCAGCGCCCTAGGATTGGTGTCGGTAGCCACAACCTCGTCATTGTGGCGCGCGGCGTGCAGGACCTGGGCCCCGGCGCCGCACCCGAGGTCCATGGCCCGGACGCCGTCCCGGCGTGGGGTGATCCGTGCCAGCGTGAGCGAGGCCCCGCCGAGGCCGAGGACGTGGTCCGGCGTCGTTGGAGCACCAATGTCGCTGACGATGAACCAGTCGGTGTCCGGCTCGCCGTAGGGGTGCACCTCGACCACCGGAGTCACGCTGTCCACGTCCCGCCGGACCATGCCAAGTGCCTCGAGATCGTCGAGCACCTGAGTCGGCAGGCCGTCCGCCGGGATCGGGTCGGCCAGCAGGAACGCCTCGATCAGCCGATCGAGCACGGTCGGCGGCGACTGCCCGAGGACCCGGCGGATCGGGACGGTGAGGTCACGACCGAGGGCGGCGAACGCCTCGGCCCCGACCCTGGTAAGCACGCCGTCAGCAGTGAAGCCCGAATCGAGCAGGAACGTCCGCACGCGGGCGGCGGCTTCGCGGTTCATGCCCCCATTGTCACGTGCGCCATCGGCCCGTGCCGCCAGAACCCTCACCCCCGCTGACCGGCGACGAGCAACCGATCCATGTCCGGGACCTCGATGACCGCCAGGTCCTGTGTCGCAGCCAGGACTCCCAGGTACCTCTCAACGGCGTGGGCGAGCGTTCCGTCGACCGCCCCCGTCTCGCCGCCGAAGTCCGCGGCAGCAAGATTCAGGTCCGCCAAGGGCTTGAGCACCTCGGTGCGGGACCAGAACATGGAGCCAGAGGGGAACCAGAGGGCATCCGGGTCGAACGGGCGCCCCCCCTTGCGGGACAGCGCCTCAACGGGCGCTCTGTTCGGCCCGAGGAACTCGCGGCCGAGGACACTTCGGGCCGGTGCCACGATCCCGATCCGTGGGTCGGAGCCGAGCTGGCCCAGGATCCGCCCGATGTGCTCAGTCGAGCCGATGAGACCGCTGAGCAGCTCACGCCGCCACGCGTCGCCCCTGCGCATGTGTGGGGACCGTTTCGTGTGCACCTTGAGAACGGCGTCGTGGTCGCCCAGCTGGTCAAGGACCTGGAGCAATGGCCAGACGTCACGGCCGCAGTTGGGGACCGCGCGCACCTCTGCTCCTGGGAACCGCCGATGGATCGGCTCGACCAACCGCTCCGCTCGCCCTTCCACAAGCGTGACCACGACGTCGACATCGCCAGGGATCCGCTCGATACCGGCAGCAAGCTCATCCCAGAGCTCGGGGTAGTAGACGTGAGCGATGGCCAGGATGCGGCGTCGAGGGGCCGTCTCCATGGCAGGCGAGCGCATGCTGACGGGCGTGTCCGCGGCCAGCTTCTTCAGGTAGCGGGCACGCCGTGGCCGCATGCGGATGAGCCGCAGTCGCGTCTGGATCCGATGACCCGCCGAGGACGCCGCCGAGTTGTAGATCGCTGGTGCCGTCCGCTCGGGTTCGGCGCTAGGCACGTGGCGGGGCCTCCGTGTCCGCCTCCGCCGCGTCAGATCCCGGCCCAGTGGCCCCGGCCGAGCCCGCATCCTGCTGCGCCTGCGCTGCTGCGCTGGCAGCCTCCGCGTGCTCGTCGGCCCACCCGTCGATCATGTCCTCGCCGCCTCCGCGGTGCCGGTTGGAGGCGATCAGCGAGCCGATGATGATGGCCAACGCACCCAAGGCGATGCCGATCCGCAAAGTGGTCTGCCCCTCCAGCGTGACGGCCACGACGGCCGGGGCGATCAGCAGCGCCACGAGGTTCATCACCTTGAGCAGCGGATTGATCGCCGGACCCGCGGTGTCCTTGAACGGATCACCCACGGTGTCGCCGATCACGGTGGCCGCGTGTGCATCGGAGTTCTTGCCGCCCATGTGGCCGTCCTCGACGAACTTCTTGGCGTTGTCCCAGGCGCCGCCGGAGTTGGACAGGAACACCGCCATCAACGTCCCGGTGACGATCGTGCCGGCCAAGAACGTCCCGAGGGCTCCGACGCCCAGGCCGAACCCGACCACGATCGGGGTCAGCACGGCCAGCAGGCCCGGCGTGCTCAGCTCGCGCAGGGAGTCCCGGGTGACGATGTCCACGACCTTGCCGTACTCGGGCTTCTCGGTGCCGGCCATGATCCCCGGGTGGTCGTGGAACTGGCGGCGGACCTCGAAGATCACCGCACCGGCGGCCCGGGACACCGCCTGGATCGCCAGCCCGGAGAACAGGAACACGACGGACGCTCCGACGAGCAGGCCGACGAGGTTGCGCGGGTTGGCGACGTCGAGAACCCCGATGTACTGGCCGAGCTTCGACAGGTTCGTCAGGGCGTCGCCGGCCGATTGCCCTGCGTCGATTGCGGCCTCGGTCACAGACTCCCGGAATGCCCCGAACAGCGCCGTGGCGGCCAGGACGGCTGTGGCGATCGCGATGCCCTTGGTGATGGCCTTGGTGGTGTTGCCGACCGCATCGAGCTTGGTGAGGATCACCGCACCCTCGCCGTGGACGTCCCCGGACATCTCCGCGATGCCCTGGGCGTTGTCCGACACAGGGCCGAAGGTGTCCATGGACACGATCACCCCAACCGTGGTCAGCAGGCCAGTGCCCGCCAGGGCGATCGCGAAGAGGCTCAGGACGACCGAGCCGCCCCCGAGTGAGTAGGCACCGAAGACCGCCGCCCCGATGAGCAGTGCGGAGTAGACCGCGGACTCCAGGCCGATGGAGATGCCGGTCAGGACGACGGTGGCCGGACCTGTCAGAGCCGACTTCGCGACGTCGTCCACGGGGCGGCGACCGGTCTCGGTGAAGTAGCCGGTGAGCTGCTGGATCGCGGCGGCCAGGACGATTCCGATCAGGACCGCGCCGATGGCCAGGAACCGGGGGTTGAACGTCTCGGCTGCCACGACGTCCAGGCCGAGGGAATCCAGCCGGATACCGGTGATCCGGGTGAGGCTGTCGGGCAGGAACACGTAGGTGGCGATGACGACCAGGACAGCCGAGAGAGCCGCAGAGATGAAGAAGCCACGGTTGATCGCCGACATTCCTGAGCGGTCCCCGACCCGCGGGGCCACGGCGAAGATGCCAACCACCGCGGTCACGACACCGATCGCCGGCACGATCAGTGGGAAGACCAGGCCCAGGGACCCGAACGCGGTCGTGCCGAGGATCAGCGCGGCGACCAGGGTCACCGCGTAGGACTCGAACAGGTCGGCAGCCATGCCGGCACAGTCCCCGACGTTGTCGCCCACGTTGTCGGCGATGGTTGCCGCGTTGCGGGGGTCGTCCTCCGGGATGTGCGCCTCCACCTTGCCCACGAGGTCTGCGCCCACGTCGGCGGCCTTGGTGAAGATCCCGCCGCCCACACGCATGAACATCGCCAGCAGTGCCGCGCCAAGGCCGAACCCCTCGAGCACCTTCGGCGCATCTCCCTGGTAGACCAGAACCACGACGGCCGCACCGAACAGGCCCAGCCCGACGGTGAACATGCCCGCCACCCCACCGGTGCGGAAGGCCAGGCGCATGGCCCGCTGCTCCCCGGAGTCGCGGGCCGCGGCGGTCACGCGGACGTTGCCGCGCACGGCCAGCCACATGCCGAAGTACCCAACGGAAGCGGAGAACGCCGCACCGACCAGGAAGAACAACGAGCGGCCGATCCGCACGGAGCTCGAGTCCGCGGGCAGCACCAGGAGGAGGAAGAAAACCACGACCGCGAAGACGCTGAGGGTCCGGAACTGCCTGCTCAGGTAGGCCGAGGCGCCCTCCTGGATGGCCCCGGCGATCTCCTGCATCTTCGCAGTGCCGGCTGGCGCAGCCAGCACCTCACGAGAGAACATCCAGGCAACAGCCAGCGCCGCGATTCCGATGGCAGCAACCACTCCGACAATCAGCATCTCCGAGCTGTCGAGGGTGACCGTCGTCATCGCGCTGCGCATGTGCCGCCTCCTCCGCTGATGAGGCCCCGCCCCGGTCGGGACCACACGTGTGGCGCGCGCCCGGGAGTTTGCGCCCCCGGACTGCGTTGGGTGATTTTCAGTCTAGGGGGCCGGGTGGGGGCAAGGTCAGATATCCCAGCGGTCGACCGGATCCGCGGTGCCGTCGGCAGAATGGCGAACGGCAAATCCCGGCGATCCGGACATCTGGAGGGTCCGGGAGGCCGGTGCGAATCACTCGGCGACGGGTCGGGAGCGGGGCGCGCTGGTGGCTACTCGATGCCCAGGAGGTCGTTGATGACCGGCCACGCCATCCGGATCTCGCATCCGGCTCCAGCCGCGCGAACATAGAACTCGAACGCCAGCGCCTGCGCGACGGAGAGAGCCACGCCACCGTCGTCATCGCTGAAGTCCAGTCCGGTGGCCTCCTGGATTCGTACGGTGAACAACTCATCGTCATCGGTGATGTCCACGACCACCGGGTCGGCGAGTCCGGCGCGCTGCTGACGGAGCACCGAGCGGGCGATCACCTCACCCACGGCCAGCCGGATCTCATCGATGCGGTCCTCCGACACGCCGCAGCGCCTTGCCGCAGCCGTGGTGACCAGACGTGCGGTACGCACCTGCTCGGCCTGCGGGGGGATGGTCAGTGTCGCGGTTGCCATCAGGCCCCTCCTGACTGGTCGGGACTCCGCGCCCCAACCTGGAACTCCGTTCTACACCCGTTCGTCGCCCACGCCCGTCAACCGGCGATCGCGTCCTGTGCCGTGTCGAAGATCGGGATGGACGCGTCCAGCCCGGTGATCTCGAAGATCTTGCGGATCCGGTCGCCGGTGACCACCAGGCGCAGCCAGCCATCGGCCTCACGGGCGCGTTTGAGAGCCTTCACGAGGACCCCCAGCCCGGTGGAGTCGAGGAAGGCGACGCCGGACAGGTCGACCACGAGGCGGGAGTCCCCACCGGAGACGAGAGCGTCGAGCTCGGCATCGAGACCCGGCGCAGTGAACACGTCAACCTCACCCTGCGCACCCACGATCGCGACGTCACCCTCGTGGCGTGTGGTCAGCTGCAGCTCCATGCCGCCCTCCTTGCATCCTGTGCGGCCCACTCTGGCACATCCACCGTAGCCAGTGGGCGCCCGGCGCCGCGCTGCGGCCCCCTGGAGCCCGGCAACGAGGCGGCCACAGGCGTCCTTCTGCCTGCAGGATGGCCGGCAGCGCACCCCGTCGGCAGCCGGGGCAGGATGGGCGGATGGGCACCGGTCGGATCCAGGCGGACAGTGGGTCGACCGTCCCGCCCTCGAGCGGGTCGATGGCCGACCAATTGGCCGGCGATCCACGGTCGGTGGGCCGGATCAGCCGGCCCGAAGCCGTTGGGGCTACCACCGATTGGCCGGGGTGGCTCGACCCGGACGTGCGGCGTGCCTACGAGCAGGTCGGCATCCGGGCACCGTGGGAGCACCAGCGCCGCACCGCCGATCTGGCCTGGTCGGGCACCCACGTGCTCGTCGCCACTGGAACCGCGTCGGGCAAGTCCGCCGCGTTCGGGATGCCGGCCCTGACTGCCGCGCTGACCGAACCCGAGCGGATCGGCCGCCGTGGGCCTTCTGTGCTGTACCTGAGCCCCACGAAGGCTCTGGCCCACGACCAACTGGCCGGGCTGGCCAGTCTGGGGCTGTCCGGGCTGCGGGCCGCGGCGGTGGACGGCGACACCTCCGACGAGCAGCGCGCCTGGGCCCGTGCCCACGGCCGATGGATCGTGACCAACCCGGACATGCTGCACCACGCGATCCTGCCCCGGAACGAGACGTGGCGGGGTTTCCTGCGCAGCCTGAGGTTTGTCATCGTCGACGAGGCGCACACCTACCGCGGGGTCTTCGGCTCGCACGTGGCGCTCGTGCTGCGCCGCCTGCGGCGGGTCGCGGCACTGCACGGAGCAGCGCCGACGTTCATCGGCGCATCGGCGACCATGGCCGACCCGGGACCGACCGCTGCCCGGCTGCTCGGGGTGCCGGCCGAGGTGGTCGACCGCGACGAGAGCACGCGTGGGGCTGTGGACATCGTGCTGTGGAACCCGCAACGGGTCGGCACGCAGGCAGGGCCCACGGATCCCGCGGCCGGTGCACCGGCCCCGACCGGGTCGGATCCACCCGAGGCGGATCTGCCGGTCCCCGGGTTCCGGGGAACGCTGGCCGAGGCGGCTGACCTGATGGTCGCGATGGTCGACCGGGGGACGACGACGCTGGCCTTCGCGCGGTCCCGGCGCGCCGTGGAGATCCTGGCCGGCACCGTCCGCGACACGGCGGTCAACGGCGAGTGGGTGCGCGCCTATCGCGGTGGCTACCTGCCCGAGGAGCGGCGCGCACTGGAGGCCGACCTGCGCTCGGGCCGGCTGATGGGGTTGGCCGCCACGAACGCACTGGAGCTCGGGATCGACATCAGCGGCCTGGACGCCGTGCTGCTCGTCGGGTGGCCGGGCACGCGGTCGTCGTTCTGGCAGCAGGTCGGGCGCGCCGGCCGCCGCGGTGATCGCGCCCTGGCTGTCCTGATCGCCCGTGAGGACCCCCTGGACCAGTACATCGTCAGCCACCCCGAGACCCTCACCGGTCGGCCCGTCGAGGCCACCGTCATCGACCCGGAGAACCCCTACGTCCTTGCCGGGCACCTGTGTGCAGCGGCAGCCGAGGCGCCACTGGTCGACACCGACCTCGAGGCGTGGTTCGGGCCGGGCTCCGCACACCTGTGCGAGCAGCTGGCCGGGCGCGGCCTGCTGCGTCGACGCCGCGACGGCTGGTACTGGACGGACTCCACCCGGGCCGCTGACCTGGTGGACCTGCGGGGGGCCGGCGGCGGGCCGGTCCGTGTCGTGGAGGCGGGCACGGGACGACTCCTGGGCACTGTCGACCCATCCTCGGCGCCATCGGCGGTCCACGAGGGGGCGTTGTACGTGCACCAGGGCTCGGCCTACGAGGTCCTGGAGCTGGATCTGGACGCCCGGGTAGCCACCGCGGCCGCGACGGTCACCGACCTGAGCACGCACGCGCGCAGCACGGCCGATGTCACGTTCGAGACCGTCCGCGAGCGCACCCGATGGGGTCGGGTGGAAGTGGCGTGCGGCGAGGTCGTGGTGACACGGCAGGTGACCTCCTACCTGGTGCGCCGCTGGCCGTCCGGCCAGGTCGTCGCCCAGCACCCCCTTGACCTGCCCCCGATGGCCCTGCAGACCGTCGCGATGTGGTGGTCGATCCCCGACGATGTGCTCCGCGAGGCACAGATCGACGAGGCGGACGTGCCGGGGGCGGTGCACGCGCTGGAGCACGCATCGATCGGGATCCTGCCGCTGCTCGCGACGTGCGACCGCTGGGATCTCGGCGGCGTCTCCTCGGCCCGCCACCCGCAGACCGGCCAGGCGGTCATCGTCGTCCATGACGGCCATCCCGGTGGAGCGGGCTTCGCCCAGCGCGGGTACCACCGAGCTGAGCAGTGGCTGGGCGCGACCAGCGAGGCAATCGGCAGGTGCCCGTGCGCCGCAGGGTGTCCAAGCTGCGTGCAGTCGCCGAAGTGCGGGAACGGCAACGAGCCGCTGGACAAGGCCGCGGCCCTGCGACTCGCGGGCGTCCTGCTCGCCGAGCACGCGGGCGACGAGGCGTAGCACCCCCGGGACCCCAGGTGTTCCGCGGCGCCGCCCATGAGGCATCGCTGGCTCACACGCCCCGGGCTGTGAGTTCCGCGTGGGCCCGGGCCCGCAGGATCGGGTCCCGACCGGGGACCAGCCAGGCGACCGCCTCAGGGGCATCGGCCTCGGTGACAACCCACACAGATGCGCCCTGGACGCGGCACTGCGACACCCGGGCGCCGTTGGCCTGGGCGACCACCCGGGCCCGAGCGCAGGCTGCCTGCGGCTCGCCGAGGGTCGCCCCGGCCCCGGCCAGCGCCGCCAGATCAGTGGCGCTGGTCAGGGACGTCCGCGCAGCCAGCACGCTGGACAGGACCAGGACCGCCCCCGCCAGCGCTGTGAGCACAACTGTCCACAGCGCGACGAGCACACTCGCGGCGCCCCGATCACCGACCCTCGGCCCGCCCGAGCGGCAACGCGTGCGCTCGCCCGGCCCCCGGTCCACCGGCCTGGGCCGACATCCGAGCCCAGCGCTGGTCACGGCACCTCCCGCCACGTCGTCGCGGAGGCCCGGACGTCGCGAGCCAGCGGCCGAAGCAGGCGGCTCGGCGGCGTGCGGGTCAGCACCGCGGTCACGACCACGGACCGTCCCGAACGCCGGATGGCCACTCGTGCCCCGGGAGCAAGCTGCGCGACGGCGGTCCGGACCGCGGCGCTGGACTCGCCCCGAGCAGCCATCCGGGCGCCTTCGTGCGCCGCCTGGGCGACCACACCTTGAGTCGCCCCCAGGCCGACGAGCCATGCCAGCGCCAGCACCACAGCCGCCAGGGCGGGGATGGCCACGGCCAACTCGGCACTGACCATTCCCCGCTCGGACCGGGTGGCGGCCCATGGCCGCCACCCCTTGCTCCGAATGCTCATCAGAACAGGAACGAGAACGCCTTGTTGATGACCTGCCAGAGCAGGCTGACGAAGGTCTCGCTGGTCAGGAGCTTGATCAGCACCCCACCCAGGCCACATACCGCAACCGTGCCCACGGCGTACTCCGCGGTCGACATCCCCTTGTCCTCATCCCGCATCCGGATCGCCAGCTCGTTCATCAGTACCCCCCGCTACCCCCGGTTTCCCGGCGCCACCCACCGTGGGTGGCTGGGCCAACCATCTCCGGCATGGGCGGATCGGGGAACCCCATTCCGGGCATCTGTGGACAACGCCGCCAGCCTCAGAGCTCGGGCAGCAGGCCGCCCACGATGGGGGCGATCCCGAGAAGGACGAAGGCGGGGAGCAGGCACAGGCCGAGCGGAAGGACGGCGCGCACGGCCGTGGAGCGGACCTCCGCGAGTGCCGAGGCGGAGGCCTCGGCCCGCAGGTCGTCGGACGTGCCGGCCAGCACACCGGCCAGCGGCGCTCCCGTGCGGCTGGAGCGGCCCACCGCGCGAGCGATGCCGCCGAGCCCAACGACCGAGCCGAGCCCTGCCCACGCCGCCGCCGCCGGCTCGCCGAGCTGCCCACGGCGGTGCACGTCGCCGAGCATCCGCCCCGCAGCGCCACCGACAGCCCTGGCGACCACAGGTGTGGCGTCCTCCAGTGGGACCCCGGCGGTCAGGGCCGCGGACAGCAGGTCGGCAACGAGGGGGGCCGTCCGCGTGAGCTCACGCCGCTCACGGCGCGCCGATGCGGGCTCCATCCGGAGGATCAGCGGTGGCAGGAGGCCAGCAGTCAGGACGCCCAGCACGAGGCCGGCACCACCGCCCAGGAACAGCCACACGGTCAGCCCGGCCAGCGCACCGACAGCACGGACCACCGGTGGGGACGACCCGACACCGGACCGGCCAGATCGGCTCGACCGCTCCGCCGAGCCCCGTCCGGGGCCCCGACGGTCCGGGCTGCGCCCCGGGCCCTCCACGCGCGGCGCCGGAACCGCCAGGACCAGGGCCGCGCCCGCCAACAGGGCGGCAGCGAGGACCCACCCGCTCACAGCGCGGCCTGGGTGCTGCGAACCATCCGGTTCAACCACAAAACCCCGACCAGCTCGAAGGTCACGCCGACGATGAGGACGCCGCGCCCCACCCAGCTCCCGGCGAGCCACGCAAGGGGGTCCGCGCCGATCCACTGCCCGATCAGCAGCCCGAGCAGGGGCAGCCCCGCGAGCAGCCGCGCCGACGTGCGCACCGCGGCGATCTCGCCCTCCAGCTGCGCCTCGGACTCGGCTGCCGCGCGCAGCCCGGCGGCCATCCTCGTGACGGCCATCGCCAGGCCAGCCCCCGATCGGTCGGAGACCTCCCAACAGGCAGCCAGCCCGCGCAGCGGTGCGGCGCCGGGGGCCCGTGCGTCGGCACGCAACGCAGCCGGCACGTCCCCACCGGTCCGGCATGCGGCCACGGCCCGGGGGCAGGGGTTCGGCTCGAGCCCGGCCACGGCCCCTGGAAGGGCGAGCACGGTGGGCTGGCCCGCGGCGAGCTCAGCGGAGAGTGCCGCGAGCAGCTCAACGATCGGGGGAGGTGCACCTGGGCGCAGCCGGATCCAGAGACGGTGAATCACGCCGGGTCCACGGGCAGGGGTCACCGCGCCCAGGGTCGAGTGTCCCGGCCAGATCAGCAGCACCGCGACAGCAGCTCCGAGCGCCGCCCCCACCAGGAGCAGCTCCCGGCTCACGCGCCGACCCCCAGCCGATCAGCCAAGGCGTCCAATGCCGGCCCGGCGTGCAGGGACCCCCGCCGGCGGACCAGTGCTGCGTGCACCTCGGACCCCGCAGAGCCAGCGGTCACCACTCCGAGCTCGGCCACCACCCGGGCTCCGTCCGGCTGCCGAGCCAGGTGCACGACGACGTCAAGGCCCGCCAGGACCTGTGCGTGCACGCCCGCAAGGGTCATCCCGGCGGCCAGGGCCAATGCGGCGAGCCGGTCGGGCACCGCGCCCGCGCTGTTCGCATGCACGGTGCCGCAGCCGCCCTCGTGACCGGTGTTCATGGCTGCCAGCAGGTCCACCACCTCGGCACCGCGCACCTCACCGACCACAAGCCGGTCCGGACGCATCCGCAGCGCCTGACGGACCAGCGTGCGCATCGGGATCTCGCCCCGCCCCTCGAGATTCGCCGGCCGCGCCTCCATGCTGACCACGTGGGGGTGCTGCGGATCGAGCTCGCAGGTGTCCTCGACGATCACGATCCGGTCACGCGCGGGGGCACTTCCCAGCAGCGCACCGAGCACGGAGGTCTTGCCACTGCCGGTGCCCCCGCTGATCAGGAACGCGGCCCGGGACCTGATCAGTGCCGACAGCCAGCCGGCACCCTCCTCGTCGACGGTCCCCGCAGCCACGAGGTCCTCGAGCGTGAACCGGCGCCGGCTCGGGATCCGTAGCGAGATGGTGGTCCCCCGCACGGACAGCGGCGGGAGCACGGCGTGCAGGCGCTGGCCACCGGGCAGCCGTGCGTCCACGAACGGCGCTGCGTCGTCGAGGCGGCGACCCGCGCGGGCAGCCAGCCGGACGGCCAGCTGGCGGACCGATGCCTCGTCCGGGAAGGCCACAGGGGCCGCGACGAGGCCGGCACCGCGATCCAGCCACACCTCATCGGGGCCATTGACCAGCACATCGGTCACCTGCGGGTCGCGCACGAGTGGATCCAGCGGGCCCAGACCGGCGAACTCGTCCTGCAGGGCCCGGGTCAGCTCATCCAGCCCGGGCCGGTCGAGGACGAGGCCGGACGAGCGCAGTGCGGCGCTGATCGCCGACCGATCAGCGACCTGGTGGTCGCGCACCAACTGCGTGCGGACGGCGGCCACGAGGCCCGGGTCCAGTCGGCTCACAGCACCTGCTCCCAGATCCGCTCACCCACGCGCCGCAGCGCCGCGCCGGTCCGGCCGCTGAGCAGGTCGCCGCAGTCGGCGAGCTCCGTCGCCCGGCGCAGGTGCCGGATCTCGAGGTCGACCGGCCTGCCCAACTGGTCGGCCACCTGGTCAGCCGGCAGCCACCCGGTCGGCCGCAGCACGACGACGACCTGCTCGGTCGGGAGGTGCGCCAGCGCCCGCCGAGCACCCACGATTCCGGCGATGGTGGCCGGCAGCACCAGTGCGACCACATCCCCGGCGTGGATGAGGTCGGCCGACAGCGGACCGCGGCCCGCGTCGATCACGGTCCGGGCGAACTCCGCCCTACCCACGTCGATGACCGACCGGACCCGGGCCACTTCCGGCCCCTCGGGCAGCGAGTCGCCGGCCAGCGGACCGGTCACGACGGTGACACCGCGCACCTGGGGCAGGGCAGCCCTCAGCATCCCCGGGTCCAACGGAGCCGACGTGTCCGGGATCTGCCCCCAGCGACCCCCCACGCCATCAGGGATGCCGAGCACCAGGTCCAGCCCGGGTGAGGCCGGATCAGCGTCGACCAGCAGGCAGTCTGCTCCGGCCGTGTCGGCACAGGCGATCGCGATGGTAGTGGCACCCACGCCACCCACCGCTCCGAGGACCGCCAGGACGGGAGCGTGAGCCGAGGGCGTCAGGCGTTCGGAGAGCCACCGAGCCGCACGCGGCAGCTGGACCACGTGGGCGAACCCGAGGTCGTCGGCCACCCGGCGGGCCTGCCCCACCTCACCCTCCCGGCAGACCACGACGCCCGGGGGGCCTCCTCTCCCGGCGGTCAGCGGGGCACGATCCGGCAGACGTGCAGCAGCGGCGGCGCCATCGACGATGACCACCTCGACCTCAGGAACCGGCACGATCGGGGCGTGCGGACCGCAGCCGTCGGACCACCCCATCGGCACCACCGAGGCCCCCGCCTGACTTGCCAGCGCCGTCACCTCGACGGCCAGGTCGGCCCGCTGGCCGATGAATCCGATCCGAACGCCCATGGCATACCCCCATGGGCCACAGTGCACCGGCCGGCCCAGGCTGCCAAGGCTTCGGGCGCGACCCTGTGGACACGCGGCCGAGCTCCCAACCGGCGAACGCGCCCAGGGACCAGTCCAGATGGTCGAACACGCCGAGGTGGCCGAGCGGGCCGAAGCGGCAGGTCAGGTGCCAGCCGACGTCCGGCGCTCAACGTAGACCGCGACCCGCGACAGCGAGATGTTCACGATCAGGTAGATCAACAGCACGACGACGAACAGCGGGAACCGGTAGCGGTCACCGAAGAAGCTGTAGTTCAGCTGCATGGTGCGCAGGAGCTCCGGATAGCCGACGATGAAGCCCAGCGAGGAGTCCTTGAGCAGCACGACGAACTGGCTGATGAGGCTGGGCAGCATCAGGCGGGCCGCCTGCGGGAACTGGATGATGCGCAGCGTCTGCCACCGGGTCAGCCCGATCGCAGTTCCGGCCTCCGCCTGGCCCTTGGGCAGCGCGGCGAGGCCGGCCCGGAGGATCTCGGCCACAACCGCACCGTTGTACAGCACGAGCCCGAACACGACGGCGCTGAAGGCCGAGAGCCCCAGTGCCAGAAGCCCGAAGAACATCATCAGCAGGACCGGCATGCCCCGCATGAACTCGATCAGGACCACCACGGGCTTGGCGATCCACCGCGGGCCCGCGGCACGCATGCCGGTCAGCACCAGCGCCAGCACGAGTGCCGCCGGTGCGGAGACGACGGCCGCGGTCAGGGTGGCGCGCAGCCCCTTGCCCAGCGCCCACCAGACGTCGGTGGCCTCCTGGCCCTTGGGTGGGTCGGTGAACACCAGCCAGCGATCGTCGAACAGCCCACGGTTGATCATCCCGATCAGCACGTAGGCCGCCAGGAGCACGAGGAGTACTGCGACCACGATTGAGGCGATGCGCTCCCGGCGCAGGGTGCGGGGGCCCGGCTCGTCATACAGGACGCTGCGGCTCATCGGCTGAACACCACCTTGCGCTCGACCCAGCCAGCCATCGCTCCCGCAGGAACGGTGATCAGCAGGTAGAACGCGGCCACGCCGAGCAACATCCAGATGACGTCGGCCGGGTAGTCCCGAGCAAGTCCCCGGCCGGTCGCGGTGAGCTCGACGACCGCGAACCCTGAGGCCACCGAGGTGTTCTTCGCCAGGGCGATGAGGACGCTGATCAGTGGTGGGACCACGCTGCGCAGGGCCTGCGGGAGGACGATCAGCCAGAGGGTGCTCACGCTCCCGAGGCCGATCGCGCGGGCGGCCTCAGCCTGCCCGATCCCGACGGAGTTGATACCGGAACGGACGGCCTCACACACGAACGCCGAGGTGTACACCGTCAGGGCGATGATGGCCGGGACTGTCCCCAGCGGGAGGATGACGCCAAGCGCCGGGAGGATGAAGACGAAGAACACGAAGACCAGGGTCAACGGGGTGTTGCGCCCGACCTCGACGATCACCGTGGCCACGGTGCGCAACGACTTCAGGGGCGATACCCGGCAGGCAGCCAGGAAGGTGCCCAGGAGCAGCGACAGCACTCCCGACACCACGGTGAGGTACAGAGTCATGCGGAAGCCGGCCAGGTACTCCGGCATCGACTCGAGCACCGACTCCATGGCCTACCTTCCGCGGCGGGGTCGCGCTGGGTGCACTGTCCGTCCGCCCGCCCAACTCGGGCCCGGGCGGACGGACAGTGCGGGGATGATCAGTACCGATCGACCGCCGGGGGCTCCGGCGTCGGCAGCACGGTGCCGGCGGTCGCGTCCCACGCGGCCGTCCAGCTGCCGTCGGCGTACGCGGCCTCCAACGTGTCGTTGATCCAGGAGCGGAAGTCGTCGTCGCCCTTCATCACTCCGATCCCGTAGGGCTCCGCGGTGAACGGCTCCCCCACGACCTTGAAGTCGTCCGGGCTCTCGTCCACGTACCCGGCGAGGATCACGTTGTCGGTGGTCAACGCATCGACCTGGCCGTTGCGCAGCGGGTCGAGGCAGTCGGTGTACGCCGCGAAGGTGACCAACTTGGTGTCGGGGTAGTTCTCCTCGATGTTGCCGGCGGGGGTCGAGCCGTCCACGGAGCAGACCGTCTTGCCCGCGAGGTCATCGTCGCCGTTGATGGAGTCATCATCCGCGGCAACCATCAGCGACTGCCCGGCCTCGTAGTACGGGCCTGCGAAGTCCACCACTTCCTTGCGCTCGTCATTGATGGTGTAGGTGGCCACGACGATGTCGACCCGGCCGTCCTCGATGAACGGCTCGCGATTGCCCGAGACCGTCTCGGTCCACTCGATGTCCTCTGGGGCGATGCCCAGCTCCCCGGCGATCAACGTGGCGATCTCGACGTCGAAGCCGACCGGGACGCCGTCCGGACCAACAAGCCCGAACAACGGCTGGTCGAACTTGGTTCCGATGTTGATCGAGCCCTGCTCGGACAGCTTGGCCATGGTCGAACCGGCGGCGAACTCGGTCATGGCCGCGTCAGAGGCCTCACCTTCGGCGGCGTCACCACCGCCGCTGTCGGAGCTGCAGGCAGCCATGGCCAGGATGCAGGCCGCCGACAGGGCGACCATTCGTGTGGGACGGATACCCATCGTGCTCCTCCTTGGTGGTGGCGGCAGAACTCCGCCGTGATTGTCCGTGACGTGCCGGGTGGCCAGTCACGCGGAACTAGTGCGCCAGAACCTTGGACAGGAAGTCCTTGGCCCGTTCACTTCGTGGTGCGGTGAAGAAGACGTCGGGGGTGGCCTCCTCGACGATGCTGCCGTCGGACATGAAGACAACGCGGTCGGCCGCCTTGTGGGCGAAGCCCATCTCGTGGGTCACGACCAGCATTGTCATGCCCTCCCGGGCCAGCCGGACCATCACCTCAAGGACCTCGTTGATCATCTCGGGGTCCAGCGCTGAAGTCGGCTCGTCGAACAGCATCACCTTGGGGTTCATCGCCAGGGCGCGTGCGATCGCGACCCGCTGCTGCTGTCCGCCGGACAATTGGGCCGGGAGCTTCGCGGCCTGGTCGGCAACCCCGACCCGCTCCAGCAGGACCATCGCCTCCTCGCGAGCCTGGGAGGGCTTGATCCCACGCACCTTGATCGGCCCGAGGGTGATGTTGTCCAGGACCGTCTTGTGCGCGAACAGGTTGAACGACTGGAACACCATGCCGACGTCGGAGCGCAGCTTCGCCAGCGCCTTGCCCTCGGCGGGCAGTGGGATGCCATCGACCAGGATCGTCCCGTCGTCGATCGTCTCGAGCCGGTTGATGGCCCGGCACAGCGTGGACTTGCCCGATCCCGACGGACCGATGATCACAACCACCTCGCCGGCTTGGACCGACATGGTGATGTCGTTCAGGACGTGCAGGTCACCGAAGTGCTTGTTGACGTGGCGCAGCTCGACCAGCGGGTCGCCCGTCCCCTCGGGAGCCGAGGCCGCCGAGTCGTCGGGGCCGCCCCCGGGAGATGCGTCACTCATCAGTCGACCTTGCCGGAGTCGACCCTGGTCCCGGACACCCGCCGGAGGGCGCGGCAGGCGGCGGCTGGCGGGTCCAGACGGACCAACAGGCGACCACGAACCGTTGAATCGTTGCCCGTTCGGCTCATGCCCACCCCCTGCGATCGACTCAACGCGGGACCCGCAGACGTGCCCCACTCGAAATGTGATGCAAGTCCGAAACGTGACAGAGGTGCGACCGGGAGTCAAGACCCGGGGGCGTTCGCGTGTCGGAACGGGCACATGGAACGGCCCCCGCCGGGGGGTGCGGGGGCCGTCAGACGCCAGCTCGGGGGGGAGGAGCCGACGGTTCGGTCGTTGCGGACCGGACGCTTAAATCATGGGGCCTGCCCGGCTGGAATGCAACAGCCAAGGACCACCTCACCCCAGGCGATCCACGCGGTCACAACCTGCTGCCACGCATACCGCCCAGAGCACCCAATTCGCCCTGTGGAGCGTCCCAGACCAGCCCCCTGGGTCAGACCTCGTCAAGCCATTCAGCGGGCTGACCCGCTCCGAACTCCACCGCAGCGGCGACAAGACGGAGCATGCCCGCGACCCCCTCGGGGGTTCCCTGCGCGTAGCCGCGGACGGCGCGAACGTAGGCGGGTCGACCAGCCGCCTTGAGGCCCACCTCCGGGGCACCCAGCATGCTCGGATCGACTCCACGCTGGGCGAGGAGGAGCCGGGGCAGCGCCCGCGCGACCAGGCCCGATCCCCAGCCGAAGGGCCGTACGGAGGCGATCTCCGCGTGCGCGACCGCTGCCACCAGCACGCCGGGGGCACGTGAAGCGATCAGGACCCGGCCGAGGCTGGCCAACCTGGCGGCAGCCTCGTCTGCGGGCACAAGTGGCCCCAGCCGCAGCGGGTCATCGGCGTCCGGGCCGGGACGGGGCCGGCCGAGGTCGGAGTCCGCGGCGATCCCGCTGGCCACGATCGTGTGCATGCGGGCCAGCGCCTGGGCCGGAGCGGTACCGACGATGCCCACGAGGTCGGGCAGCTCGACGTGCATGGCGACAACGCCCGTGAGCACGCGGCCGATCGGGGAGTCGTCCAGGGCGGCACCGCTGCGCAGCTCCGGGAGCCCGGCCTCGGCACCGTCGAACCAGGCGTTGGCCCAGGCACCTCGAAGGGCCGACTCGCCCGCCACCTCTGCCTCGGCACGACCCACGTCGCGGTTCCACAACAGCGTGTCGACAGCCCCCCGGGCGGCTTCCACCGCCTCGGCGACTCCCGGCAGCTCCAGCAGCCCGAGAAGGGGGTCGTCCATGCCTACTCCGACCCGGAGTCGGCCAGCCCCTGGCCGATGATCCCCATGACGGTGGGGTCGGCCAGCGTGGTGACATCGCCGAGGGTGCGGTGCTCGGCGACATCCCGGAGCAATCGGCGCATGATCTTGCCCGACCGGGTCTTGGGCAGCTCGGCGACGATGAGGATCTGCCGGGGCTTGGCGATCGGCCCGATCTCGTGGGCCACGTGGGCACGAAGCTCGGCAGCCACCTCGTCGCCCGCCTCGACCCCCCCGCGCAGGATCACGAAGGCCACGATCCCCTGACCCGTTGTCTCGTCGGTGGCGCCGACCACCGCGGCCTCGGCCACCTTCGCGTGCGACACCAGCGCGGACTCGACCTCCGTCGTGGAGATCCGGTGGCCCGAGACGTTCATGACGTCGTCGACGCGGCCCAGCAGCCAGATGGCCCCGTCGCCGTCGAGCTTGGCCCCGTCCCCAGCGAAGTAGTACTGGGGCCACCGCGACCAGTACGTGTCGACGTAGCGCTGGTCGTCGCCCCAGATGCCGCGCAGCATCGCCGGCCACGGCTCGGTCAGCACCAGGTACCCGCCACCCCCGGGCCCGACCGGGTTCCCCTCGTCGTCGACCACCGCCGCCCCCACACCGGGGAGCGGACCCATGGCAGAGCCCGGCTTGCAGGCTGTGAGCCCGGGCAGCGGGCTGATCATGATCCCGCCGGTCTCGGTCTGCCACCAGGTGTCCACGATGGGACACCGGTCACCACCGATGACGCGTCGGTACCACATCCAAGCCTCCGGGTTGATCGGCTCACCGACCGAGCCCAGCACCCGCAATGACGACAGGTCGTAGCCGGCGGGGATGTCCTCCCCCCACTTCATGAAGGTACGGATGGCCGTCGGCGCGGTGTAGAGGATCGTGACCCCGTACTTGGCGACGATGTCCCACCAGCGGCCGCGGTCCGGTGTGTCCGGGGTCCCCTCGTAGATGACCTGGGTCGCCCCGTTGGCCAGGGGTCCGTAGACGATGTACGTGTGCCCCGTGACCCACCCCACGTCAGCGGTGCACCAGTAGACGTCCGTCTCGGGCTTGAGGTCGAAGACACTGCTGTGGGTGTAGGCGGCCTGGGTCAGGTACCCACCGGTCGTGTGCAGGATCCCCTTGGGCTTCCCGGTCGTGCCGGAGGTGTACAGGATGAACAGCGGGTGCTCGGAGTCGAAGGCCTGCGCGACGTGCGTGGCCGGCTGCCGGTCGACGATCTCGTGCCACCAATGGTCGCGTCCCTGCACCCAGGCCACGTCGCCGCCGGTGCGACGCACGACCAGGACGTTGCGCACGCTGGGCGTGTCCTGCACCGCCTCGTCGACCGCCGGCTTGAGCGGGGAGGCGTCCCCCCTGCGGAACCCACCGTCGGCGGTGATCACGAGGACAGCCTCGGCATCATCGATCCGTGATCTCAGCGCCTCGGCGGAGAACCCTCCGAACACCACGGAGTGCACAGCCCCGATGCGCGCGCAGGCGAGCATCGCGACGACCGCCTCGGGGATCATCGGCAGGTAGATCGCCACCCGATCACCGTCGGAGACGCCCAGCTCGGTGAGCGCATGGGCAGCACGGGCCACCTCATCGGCCAGCTGGGCGTAGGTGAGCGTACGGGTGTCCCCGGGCTCGCCCTCGAAGTGGATCGCAACCCGATCACCACGGCCCGCAGCCACGTGCCGGTCGACGCAGTTCTCCGCGATGTTCAGCCGACCGCCCACGAACCACTTGGCGAACGGCGCTGCTGACCAGTCCAGGGCCGTGTGCCAGGGCTGTGCCCAGTCCAGCCGGTGCGCCTGCTCCTCCCAGAATCCGATCCGGTCGGCCGCCGCCTGTTCGTAGAGCGTCGGGGCCGCGTTGGCCACAGCGGCGAAGGCTGGATCCGGCGGGAAGGTGCGGTCCTCGTGAAGAAGGTTCTCGAGTGCCTCGTTGCTCAACGTGGGCCTCCTCGGTGTCGTCGGGAGCGCAAGGCTATCGGCAGCTGCCGCCGCGACGGTCCGGCGGATACCGGGCGCCGCGGCGGCGCACGACTGCCCGCCACCCCGACGTGCTCAGCGACCGCGGTCGGGGCCGGCGCCTCGGGAACGCTCGAAACGGCTTCGCGGCTCGTCGATGACCGTGATCGGGGGCCGGGCGGTGCCGGAGCGGTAGGCGGCCCGGCCCAGCGCCATCCCGGACAGGGGGACGGTCACCAGGTGGGCCAACAGCACCAGGGCCACGAGAACGGCATTGCGCGGGCTGGGCGCCATCGCCAGGGTGCCCAGCAGGACCAGCACGACCCCCAGGGAGGCCGCCTTCGACACGGCAGTGGCACGGGTCAACGGGTCCGGCAGCCGGAGCAGGCCGAGACCGGCAAGCGCAACCAGTCCCGCGCCGACCAGGATCGCGGCAGCGCCGAGCGCCGACCAGCCGCTCACTGGTCGTCCTCCGATCGGTCCACCAGGCGCGCGAAGCCGATCGTGGCCAGGAAGCCGATCAGCACCATGACCAGGGCGACGTCCAGCAGCAACGGGGAGTCCAGCACCACCGACAGGATCGCGATCGCCGCCACCGTGGCGACGAACACCAGTTCCGAGGCCACCGCGCGGTCGGCGCCGCTGGGTCCCCGTGCGGTGCGCGCAACCGCGGCCAGGACTCCGAGGGCTATCAACGCCAGGGCGACGATGAGCATCAGCGACCCGCCGATCCGGGGCTGCCCAAGGCGCCGAGCACGCGATCCTCCACGGCTGCAAGCCCGGCGCGCAACTGCTCCGGCTCGCCGGCATACATGCTGTGCACCCACAGCTCAGCCAGGTCGGGATCCACGGTGACGGTCAGCGTTCCGGGTGTCAGGGTGATCAGGGCCGACAGGGTGGCCACCTGCATGGGCGTGCGGCAGCGCAGGGGCAGGATCACGATCCCCGGGGTCAGCCGGGGGGACGGCGCGACGATGTCGCGGGCCACCTGAGCCGAGGCGACCACAATCGCCTGCGCCGTCCACGCCAGCAGGCCGATCAGGGCTCCCGTTCGGCGCACGAGCTCGGCCACGGAGATCACTGGGGCACCATCCTTCGTGCGGGCGTCATGTGGGCATCCGTTGTTGGGACTCGGCGACCTGAGGTTGACTCACGCGGTGTCATGGGCCCAGCACCGCCTCGACGTAGGCGCTCGGGTCGGCCAGCGTGGCGCCGGCCTGCTCGGCCAGAGCCAGCAGTGGCTCCGGGTAGAGGCCCACGGCCAGGCTCAGGCAGGCCAGCACCAGACCCGGGGCGACCAGGCCGGCCGACCAGGGCTCCGTGTCCGACTCGGCTTCCGACTTCGGTGCCAGCGTGGCCACAGCGGCGTGCTCAGCCGCCCCATCAGGTCCGCCACCCGGAGCGAGTTCATCGAAGGGGCCGATCGCCGGGCCGGCCTGCGCCGCCGGTGACGGCGCCTCGCCCCAGAACACCCCGGTGCCGAGCTTGAGCATCGACATCAGGGTGCCGAGGCTGACGAGCAGTGCCACGGCGAACACCACCGGACTGCCCGCCTCCAGGGCCGCTGCGAGCACCCCGAGCTTGGCCCAGAACCCGGAGAACGGCGGGATCCCGGTCAGCGACAGGGCCCCGAACAGGAACGCCAGGGCCACCCAGCGGTGCTCGGCGGCGACCCCGCCGAGGCTGGAGATCCGCCCGGTCGCGCGGCGCACCTCGACAGCTCCCACGCTCAGGAACAGCGAGGTCTTCACCACCGTGTGGTGGATGAGGTAGAACACGACGGCCGCCAACCCGATCGACCCGGCGAGGGCCAGCCCGACCAGGATGTAGCCGACCTGGCTGACCATGTGGAACGACAGCACCCCACGCACCGTGCCCTCGCCCAGGGCGCCCAGCACACCTATCACCATGCTCACCAGGGTCAGGACGATGACGGTGGCGACGACCACCGGCCCGGAATCGTAGACCACGGTGATGACCCTGATCAGGGCGTAGACGCCGATCTTGGTCAGCAGGCCGGAGAACAGGGCGGTGATCGCGGGGGTGGCCCTCGGGTAGGTGGCCGGCAGCCACGTGTGGGTGGGTACGAGCGCGCCCTTCACGGTCAGCGCGACCAGCACGACCGCCACTGCCACGCCGATCACAGGAGTGGCTCCAGCCCCCGCGAGCGCGGCGAGGTTGACCGTCCCCGCGGTGCCGTACACGGCCCCCAAGCCGATCAGGAACAGCGTGGAGGCGGCCAGGTTCACCGTCAGGTACAGCCGCGCGGCCCGGACCGCCCCGGGGGTGCCCCGCCAGGCCAGCAGCACGTAGGAGGGCAGCAGGGCCACCTCGATCATGACGAACAGGTTGAACAGGTCCGCGGTCAGGTAGGCGCCATAGACACCTGCGGTCATCATCAGGACCAGGGGGGCGAACAGTCGGTCCTGGCCGTGGCCGGTGCGCAGCGCGAAGCTCACGGAGGCAAGGACGAGCAGGCCGGAGACGACCAGCATCAGGGAGCTGAGCAGGTCGGCGACGAAGGGGATCGCGATCCCGGCCGGCCAGCCGGCCACCTGGGCCACGATCACCGTGCCGTCGCTGGTGGCACCAACCAGGGCGACTCCCCCAAGCATGACCAGCGCGGGCGTGACAAGTACGAGTGCGCGGCCCACCCACGGGGGGCGCACCACAAGGCAGATGACCGCGGCAAGAAGTGGTCCGGCGACGAACAGTGGCAGCCAGGCGCTCATGGGCTGACCTCCGGCTCGTCGCCTGACGCAGGGCCGGGCCCGGGATCGCCACCGGCCACGACCACCTCGGCCTCCTTGTTCCGGGACACCAGGGACAGCAGGTAGACCGTCACGCCGAACGTGATGACGATGGCCGTGAGCACGAACGCCTGCGGGAGGGGGTCGGCGGCCGTGGCGGGGTCGAGCCCGGCGCCGGTGATGGGGGCGGAGCGTTTGTCTGTGACCCCGGCGGAGATGATCACGAGGTTCGCGGCGTGCCCGAGCAGGATGAAGCCCAGGATGAGCCGGATCGCCCCACCACGGATGACCAGCCAGGCTCCCACGGCGGCCAGCAGCCCCGCAGCAATCGCCAGGGTCATGACGGCACCTCGATCCGGTCCTCGCGGCGCAGACCGAGGTTGTCCAGGGCCGACTGGACCAGCCCGACGACCACGAGGACGACGCCGAGGTCGAAGACCAGGGATGAGGTCACGTATCCCTCGACCCCCGGCAGCGTCAGCTTCATGGGCTGCAGGAACGCACCCTCCACCGCCAGTCCCGCGAGCCCGATCCCCACGGCCAGCAGCAGTCCCACCCCGACGATCAGCGGCACTCGGGGCAGTCGGACCTGGATCCCGGAGACGCGGGCCACCGCCAGGGCGGCTCCGGCCACCAACCCGGCGATGAAGCCACCACCCGGCTCGTCGTGTCCGCGCACGAACAGCACCACCGCGACGAGGGCCAGCAGCGGCAGGACGACGACCGCGCCAACTCGGAGGATCGCCTCCTCACCGGCACCCAGGGCGTCACGAAGGCCCGACCGGGTCGACCCGGCACCCCGCACCGCGACGACCAGGCCGAGGGCCGCCGCGGCGAGGACGACGATCTCGCCGAGGGTGTCCAGCCCGCGGAAGTCGACCAGGATCGTGTTGACGACGTTGCTGCCTCCGGTGGCCCCCTCGGCCTCGGCGAGGAAGTACTCAGAGACAGCCGAGCGCTCCCGCCGTCCGGTGAACACCACGACGGCCACGGCCGTGAGCACCCCGACCGCCCCGGCGCCGACCACGTGGGCCGGACCGACCGGCCGCGGGGCGCGATCCGGCATGCCTGCCAGGACGGGGGCAGCCACGACCACGGTGAGGATCTCCACGAGCAGCAGGGTGAGCGCCACATCCGGGGCGCCCAACAGCATCAGCCAGGCGGACAGGGTCACGCCGATCACCCCGGCCAGGACCAGGGCGGCCAGCCCGTCGCGAACCCGGGCCAGCGCCAGGACGGCCGGGATGAGCACGGCCAGGACCAGCCAGTCCCCCGGCTGGGCGATCCCCGGCACGGCCGGCGTCAGATCTGGGATCACCAGCCAGCCGATCCCCGCCAGGCCGAGCACGAGCACCAGGACACCCACCAGATGCGTGCCCGCGGTATCCACGTGGCTCGTGCGCCCGACCCTGGCTCCGAACCTCAGCGTGGCGTCCCACCCGCGATCGAACACGGCAGGACCGAGCATGTCCGGGGCCTCCGACGCCGCCAGGCCGGCCAGCTTGTGGCGCCGCAGGTGCACGAAGATGCCCAGGCCGATGGCCGTGGCCGAGAGCCCGAGGGCCGGCGTGAACCCGTGCCAGAGGGCAAGGCCGGCCTCGGTCTCGGTGAACCCGGTGTCGACCACCGCCCGCGTGACCAGGTCGTTGAGCACGAAGGGGAACAGGCCCAGGATCAGGCCGAGGACGGCCGGGACCGCCGCCGGGGCGAGGAACAGGGCAGGCGGCTCGTACAGATTGGTCTGCAGCAGGGGACCCGCGAAGGTCCCGGCGATGATCCGCGCGCTGTAGGCGAAGGTCATCGCCGCACCGATCACCGCCACGCCCGCAGCGATCAGGCCCGCCCACAGCCCCCCCTGGGCCCACTCGGCCTGCCCGGTGCCGAGGAAGGCGTAGAACGCCTCCTCCTTGGCCACGAAGCCGACCAATGGCGGCAGCCCGGCCATCGACATCGCTGCCAGGGCAGTCAGCCCGGCGGTCACCGGCATGGCCCGCCACAGGCCCGACAGCTGGCGGATGTCCCGGCTGCCCGCCTCCCGGTCGATGATGCCGACCAGCATGAACAGGGTCGCTTTGAACAGCGCGTGCGCTGCGACGAGCACCGTGGCTGCGGCGAGGGAGGCCGCCGTCCCCACTCCAACCAGAGCGATCATGAGACCCAGCTGGCTCACGGTGGAGTAGGCCAGCAGCGCCTTGAGGTCGTTCTGCTTCAGGGCCTGGTAGGCGCCGAACACGGACGTGGACAGGCCCACTGCCATCAGCGTCAGGTGCCAGCCGGGGGTGTTGGCGAACAACGGAGAGAACAGCAGCAGCAGGTAGATACCGGCCTTGACCAGCGTCGCGGCATGCAGGTACGCGCTGACCGGGGTGATCGCGACCATCGCCCCGGGCAGCCAGAAGTGGAACGGCAGCTGGGCGGACTTGGTGAACGCGGCCAGCATCACCAGCACCCCGACCACGCCGAGCTCCCACCCGCTCAGCGCCGCCGGCGCCTCCACCAGGACGGTGGCGATGTCACTGCTGCCCGTGCGCACGACCAGAAGCACCACCGCCCCCAGCAGGGCCAGCCCACCCCCGGCGGTCACGAACAGCGCTCTGGTCGCAGGCCGGGAGCCCACCGTCCCCCGGCCTGCCACGAGCAGGAAGCTCGCCAGGGTGGTCAGCTCCCAGAAGACCACGAGCAGCACGAGGTCGCCGGCCAGGACCAGGCCGAGCATCGCTGTGGCGAACGCCGTCAGGATCCCGTACAACCGGCCGTGGTCGTGGTCGGGCGACAGGTACTGCGGGGCGTAGCTCATCACCAGGGCGCCCACCCCGAGCACGAGCATGGAGAACAGCAGTGCGAGCCCGTTGAGCCGCAACGTGAAGTCCACGCCGAACGACGGGACCCAGCTCCACGACTGCTCGATCACCCCGCCGTCCAGCACCTCGGGGGCATCGAGCAGCAGCAGGCCCGCTGCCACCAGGAACACACCGGCCAGCGGGTACCCGGTCGCCCGGCCCAACGACCTGTTCAGCAGCGGCACCACGGCAGCGGCACCTGCCATGAGCAGGACCGCCGTGATCAGCACGCGCCAACCCTAGCTGCTGCCGGCTCGCGGTCCGGGCGGTCCGGGGCACCCGGGGATCCGCCGACCACCGCCCGGCTCGGCTGCGTGGTACCCCGAAACGGACCTGGACCGGATGTTGCTGCGATGCGCCTCTCGAGCGGAGCCTCCGGCATCGGTTCGGCGCATGCCGGGCGGCGGCGCACGCCTGCCCCCCACCCCGGCGTCTGTCATGATTGCCCACCTATGGGTGAGCAATTCTTGGACCGTCCCTCGCTGTCCGAGCGCGGGTGGCTGCTGTGGGTACTCCGGCTGGAGACCGTCGGCGGCATGCTCATGCTGGCCGCAGCAGGCATCGCGCTGGTCTGGGCAAACTCGCCGTTGGTCGACTCCTACACGGCACTGATCAGCACCGAGGTCGGCCCGGAGGCACTCGGCCTGCACCTGCCACTGAGTGTCTGGGCCGCCGACTTCCTGCTTGCGTTCTTCTTCTTCCTGGCGGGGGTCGAGCTCAAGCACGAGGTCCAGATGGGAACCCTGAGCAAGCCGTCCCAGGCCGCTGTCCCAGTCCTCGCAGCCATCGGCGGCATGATCGTGCCCGCCCTGATCTACGTCGCGATCACATGGTCGGACCCGGTCGGACGGACCGGCTGGGGCATCCCGATGGCCACCGACATAGCCTTCGCCCTGGCAGTCCTGGCGATCATGGGGCGCGGTCTGCCGCTGGCCCTGCGCGCGTTCCTTCTGACGCTGGCGGTGGTCGACGACCTCGGGGCGATCACCGTGATCGCCATCTTCTACTCCGACAAGTTCGAACCCGGCTACTTCGCGATCTCCGTGGCACTGGTTGGCGTGTGGTGGTTCCTGCAACATCGTCGGTTCAAGGGCAAGGCCGCAGCGTGGGGCATCTACCTGCCCCTGTTCCTGCTGATCTGGTACACGACCCACGAGTCGGGGGTGCACGCGACCGTTGCCGGTGTCGCCATGGGCCTGGCCACCCGCGTGGCTCGCGACCCGGGGGAGGCGCAGTCGCCCGGCGAGCGGGCCGATCATGTGCTGCGCCCATTCGTCTCGGGCGTCGCCCTACCGCTCTTCGCCTTCACGAGCGCCGGGGTGACCGTGCTCAACGTGGGGAGCAATGAGGCGGTCCAGTCGCTCGCCGACACCCTGACCTCCCCCGTCACCCTCGGGGTCCTCGTCGGGCTGCTGGTCGGCAAGCCGATCGGTGTGATCGGTGGCGCCTATCTGACCGCACGGTTCACCCGTGCCTCCCTGAACCCGGACCTTCGCTGGGCGGACGTTGCGGCGGTCGGTGTCCTGGCCGGCATCGGCTTCACCGTCAGCCTGTTGATCGCCGAGTTGGCGTTCGATGGTGACCCGACGTTGCTCAACGACGCGAAGGTCGGAATCCTGGCCGCGACCCTGGGGGCCGCAGCCATCTCCACGCTCGTCCTGCGAGGACGCCGTCGAGCGCTCGACGCCCTCGTGGCCGAGGAGGCCGCCGACATCGACGGCGATGGCATCCCTGACGTCTACGAGCGGGAGTCGTAGTCGGAGCTGACCTGACCCGCCGCCACGCAGCCCCACCCCGCCCCGCGGTAGCCTTGCCGCGACTTCTCCGAAAGGACCTGCGGATGGACGACAACACCGACGCCAGCGTGAGCACCCTGGTGAACTCGGCAATCACCGATGCCCAGACCCTGGTCCGCGACCAGATCGAGTTGGCCAAGGCCGAGGTCTCCCAGAGCGCGAAGCAAGCCGCAGCGGCCTCAGGGCTGTTCATCGTGGCCGCCGTCCTGCTCTTCCTGGCCTTCGTCTTCGCGCTGGTGTCGGGTGCCTACGGATTGGTCGCAGCCGGGCTCCCGGTGTGGGCAGGGTTCCTGATCGTGGCCGGCACCCTCATCCTGGTGGCGCTGATCCTGGCGCTGGTGGGCCGGTCGCGGACCAAGAAGGTCGGGCCGCCGGTCCGTGCCATCGATCAGGCTGAGAAGACCAAGGCGGCCCTGTCCGGGATCAGCGAGGGCTTCAGCGCCCCGGGCACCGAGGTGGCGATCACCAGAACCGAGGTCGCGAGCCCGGTTCGGTGACCATGACCGACCCCGAGGGGGTCGTCTACGTCGAGGGTCCCTGGACTCATCGCGACGTCGCCGCCAACGGGTCCCGCTTCCACATCGCCGAAATGGGCCGGGGCCCGCTGGTCCTGCTCCTGCACGGGTTCCCGACCTTCTGGTGGACGTGGCGGCACACGTTGCCGGTCCTCGCCGACGCCGGATTCCGGGCGGTGGCGATGGACCTGCGCGGCTATGCCGGGTCCGACCACCCGCCACGCGGCTACGACCCCTTCACCCTCTCGGCCGATGTCACCGGCGTGGTCCGCTCGCTGGGGGAGCGCGATGCAGTCGTCGTAGGACACGGCTGGGGAGGCCTGCTGGCGTGGACAGCAGCCGTGACCCACGCCGAGGCGATCCGCGCCATCGCCCCGGTATCGATGCCGCACCCCCGACGCCTGCGGGCCGCGCTGCTCGGCGACCCCCGCCAGCGCCGGGCATCGTCCTACGCCTTCGGCTTCCAGGTGCCGGCCACCCCCGAGCGGGACCTCCTCGAGGATGGCGCCGCCAAGGTCGCGACGATGCTCCACGAGTGGTCGGCCACCCCCACGTTTCCCGACGAGGAGGCCACCGCCATGTACCGCGCCGCGATGCTCGTGCTCAACACGGCGCACTGTGCACTGGAGTACGACCGCTGGGCGCTGCGCTCCGTGCCACGCCCGGACGGGATCCGGTTCGCCAACCGGATGAAGGCACCCATCCTGGCTCCGGTCCTGCAGGTGCAGGGCAGTGCCGATCCGACCGTGCTGCCGAGCAGCGCCCGGGGTTCGCAGGCCTACGTGACGGGGCCCTACGAGTACGCCGAGATGGCCGGGGTCGGCCACTTCCCGCATGAGGAGGACCCGAAGACCTTCAACACGGTCCTGCTCGACTGGTTGAGCGCCCTGTGACCCGTCGTGCCGAGGACGTGCGCTAGTTCGGGGGACACGCACCCGTGGGCACGTCGGCGGTGGCCCCGCGGGTGCTCCTGATCGCCTTGGCGACCTCGCCCTCAGTCAGGGCGAAGCCGGTCCGGTCGTCGTCCTGGGCGTTGGCGAAGACAAGCCCGAGGACGGAGCCGTCGAGGGCGAGCAGCGCACCTCCGGAGTTCCCGGGGCGCACGAGCCCCTGGAAGACGTGCACCTCACGGCTGCCGGGCCCAGCGTCATCACCGACCAGGATCTGGCCACGGACCCGCGCCTCCCCGAGGCTGAGCGACCCCCCTCCGGGAAACCCGGCCACGACCGCATCGGTCCCGCGCGGCGCCTTCGCAGTCCAGGGCGGGGCTGGGGACTCGAGCCCGGGCACATAGAGGATGGCCACGTCGGTGGCCGGATCGAGATGGACGAGGCGGGCCCCCCGCACGCTCCGGTCGCCCGCGTTGCGCACGGTGATCCGGCCGGCGCCGGTCACGACATGGGCGTTCGTCGCCACGTGCTCGCGGCTGACCACCACCCCGGATCCCAGCGTCGAGCTGCCGCACCGGGTCGACGTGGTCGACACCTGCACCACGGATTCGTTGGCGACCCGGCTGGCGTCCGGGGACACCTCGACGTCCTGCGGGTCGTCGACGGGGGGCAGGGTGGTGGGATTGAACGGCAGACTCGGGACGTCGATCGTGGCCAGCAGCTCGCGGGCATCGTCGAGCAGGCTCCCGCCGGGCCCGGCCATCACCTGGTCCAGGAGCGGGAACCCCCGCGAGGCCCGGACCTGCTCGGAGGCGGGGCCCAGGGAGTTCGTTGCAGCCACCGAGAGGACCATCCAGGAGCAGAGCAGGAAGGCCAGGATGCTCACGACCATTCCGGAGGCGCTGTCCACGATCCTGATCGGCCGGAAATCCACGGCATCACGCAGGGCACGGCCCGCGAAGCCAAGGACGGCCTGTCCCAGGATCCCGAAGACGAACATCCCCGCGATCGTGGCAATGGCCTGGATGACCAGTGGCCACTGCGCGTCGGCGAGGAGCCGCGGCACGATCCAGGCGCCGGCCAGCGCACCGGCGATGAAGCCGGCGAACGACGCGGCCGTCGTGATGATCCCAGAGCGCCATCCGACGATCGCGACGATCAGCAGTCCGACGAGCAGGGCGATGTCGACCCAGTTTGCAGTCACCAGGAGATCCCCACCTCACGCCCGGCCGGCCAGGGCACCGACCAGCCCGCCAGGTCGAGCAGGCGGTCCAACAGCCCAGCTGTGAAGCCCCAGACCAGCATGTCGGCAACCTCGAACCCGGGCCCACGGTACCCGGAGGGATGCACGACGGTGACCCGGTTGGCAGGGTCGACCAGATCAGCCACCGGGATGCGCTCGGCGCGGGCCACCTCCCGCGGGTCGGCCGCCCAGACCGGGGCCGGGCGCAGCCAGTACGCGATCACGGGCGTGACGCTGTAGCCACTGGGAGGCAGCCAGAGGTCCGGCAGGACCCGTGCGACCTGAACCCCCCCGGGGTCCAGACCTGTCTCCTCCTGCGCCTCGCGCAGCGCGGCGGCCACCGGACCGTCGTCATCCGGGTCGACGCCGCCACCGGGGAAGGCCGGTTGCCCAGCGTGCGAGCGCATGTCGGCTGCCCGCTCGATGAGCAGGACGTCAGGCCCGCCTGGGCCGTCGGCGAAGAGGATCAGGACCGCGGAGGACCGGGTCTCGGTGTCCGGCGGCGGGGTGAACCTCGACAGCTCCGTGCCGCGGACGCCGTCGATGGCCGCCAGGAAGGCGGAGAACCACTCGGGCGGCTCGGTGCCGGGTCGCGCTGACAGCTCGGATCCACCGGCTCCGCCGGGCCCGCCGCCGCTGGTCACTGGCCCACCTTGATGAGCTTGGCCGCCTTGGCCGGATCGATCTGCCCGACCCCATGGCTGGGACACAGCGACGCGAGCGGGCAGGCGCCGCAGGCGGGCGTCCGTGCGTGGCAGACCCGGCGCCCGTGCCAGATCAGGCGGTGCGACAGGGCCGTCCACTCCGACTTCGGGAACAGGGAGCCGACCTCGGCCTCGACCTTCTCCGGGTCCTCGGAGGTCGTCCAGCCGAACCGCCGGGAGAGCCTGCCGAAGTGGGTGTCCACGGTGATCCCGGGCACGCCGAAGGCATTGCCGAGAACGACGTTGGCGGTCTTCCTGCCCACGCCGGGCAGCGTGACAAGGTCCTGCAGGCGCCCTGGGACCTCGCCGTCATAGACCTCCACCAGCCGTCCTGCCATCCCCTGCAGGGATGCGGACTTCGCCCGGAAGAACCCGGTCGAGATGATCAGCTGCTCGAGTTCCTCCCGATCGGCCGCCGCCAGGTCCGCAGCCGTCGGATAGGCCGCGAAGACGTGCGGGGTCACCATGTTGACCCGGGCATCGGTGCACTGCGCAGACAGGATCGTTGCCACCAGCAGCTGGAACGGGGTGTCGAAGTCCAGCTCACAGTGCGCGTCCGGGTAGGTCCCGGCCAGGATCCGGCCCATCCTGCGGGCCCGCCGAACGAGCGCTGTGCGCGTCGCCGGAGGCGCTGGGGAGGCCATGTGGATAGCCTAGGCCCGATCCGTGACATCCGAGCCTGCTGGGAGAGCCATGGCCACCAAGCCCCCTCCGACACCTCCCGAGGTGGATCCCGCCTACTCGGCGTTGACCCTCGACGGCCTTCGCGACCTGCGCCGGGAGCTCGGTGACGAGGAGTCACGGGTCTCCTACTGGCGGCGCATCATCCAGGCACGCATCGACCTGCTGACCAAGGGCAGCCCTGAGGGTGACCTCGTCGAGAGGCTCACCTCGGTCCTGGCCGAGAGCGGCAGCGTGCACCGGCGTCTGGCCCGCCTGTCGGTCAAGCCGGCCGGGGACCTCGAGGCGCTCCCGGACCTGCGCGCCCTGTGGACCCGCGTGGTGGACTCACGCGACGCCGAGGCGGTGGCCGACTTCCTGGCTGAGCTGCAGGCTGCCGAGCGCGACCTGTCAGCCATCCGCCGCGAGATCCACCAGCGACTCGACGAGGCCACGGCCCAGCTGATCGCGAGATACCGGCAGGACCCGACGCTCGCACTCACCGCGCTGCCCGACATCGGGCTCTACTAGGCCACTACTGTGTGAGCCCTGCGGGGGCATGGCCGCACGCCCCAGGAGGAGTCACCCGTGCAGCAGGATCGCTTGCGCTCTGCGCCCTTGTTCACGGCACTCGACGACGACGCCGCCATAGCCATGCGCGCCTCGATGGTCGAGATGCGGCTGACCAAGGGTGACGTGCTGTTCACCGAGGGCGAGATCGGCGACAAGCTCTACCTGATCGAGTCGGGCAAGATCAAGCTCGGGCACACGGCTCTGGACGGCCGCGAGTCGCTGATCACCGTTCTCGGCGCCGGCGAGATGCTCGGCGAGCTGTCGCTCTTCGACCCCGGCCCGCGCACCGCGACCGCCGTCGCCGTGACCAAGGCCAAGGTGCTGTGGATGGGCCATGAGGCCTTGTTGCCGTGGCTGGTCGGGCGCCCGGACCTGGCCGTGGCGCTGCTGGCCTCCCTGGCTCGCCGGCTGCGCCGGACCAACGAGGCGATGGCCGACCTGGTCTTCTCCGATGTCCCCGGTCGCGTCGCCAAGGCGCTGCTCGAGTTGGGCTCGAAGTTCGGCGAGGAGACCTCGATCGGCCTGCTCGTCAGCCACGACCTGACCCAGGAGGAGCTCGCCCAGCTGGTCGGGGCCTCTCGGGAGACGGTCAACAAGGCTCTGGCCGACTTCTCGCAGCGGGGCTGGATCCGCATCGAGCAGCGGCAGGTGACCCTGATCGACGTGCCCCGACTTCAGCAGCGTGCCCGCTGAGATCCGCGGTGGGCCCGGGCCCGCGCAGGCCGCTACATTGGCTCCATGTCCGAACACACCCGGTGGGAGTACGCCACCGCACCGCTGCTCATCCATGCGACCCAGCAGATCCTGAACAACTGGGGCTCTGACGGCTGGGAGCTCGTCCAGGTCGTGCCGGGGCCGAACCCGGAGCAGCTCGTCGCCTACTTCAAGCGTCCGCTGAGCTGAGATGGCCGTCGTCGAGGAGCGACTTGCCGCTCTGGGCCGGACCGTGCCCGACGTCGCTCCCCCCATTGCCGATTACGTCCCCGCGGCGCAGACAGGTTCGCTTGTCCACACGTCCGGGCAGCTGCCCCTCGTGGCGGGATCCCTGATGGGCACAGGCAAGGTCGGCGCTGAGGTCAGCCCAGAACAGGCCGCGGCGATGGCCGCACAGTGCGCACTGAACGCGATCGCGGCCGTGCGGGCCCTCATCGGGGATCTGGATCGCGTGACGCGGGTCGTCAAGGTCGTGGGCTTCGTGGCCAGCGCCCCGGGCTTCACCGGGCAACCCGCGGTCGTGAACGGGGCCAGCGAGCTGCTGGGTGCGGCATTCGGAGAGGCCGGCCGACACGCTCGCTCAGCGGTTGGCGTTGCGGTCCTGCCGATGGACGCCCCTGTGGAGGTCGAGATCATCGTGGAGATCAGCTGAATGGCACTTGAGATGCCCGACGAGCTCGTGGCCCGGGCCAAGCTCCTGGCCCAGGGGGGTCAGTGGGAACCCCCAGCAGCGCTGGATGCCACCACGATCGTCCTGCTGCGTGATGGGGTCGCCGGGCTCGAGGTGCTGCTCATGCGCCGACCGGACTCGATGTCGTTCGCGCCCGGCATGCACGTGTTCCCGGGAGGTCGGGTGGACCTCGAGCAGGACAGCCGGCCGCCGGTGCTGGGCTCGGTGCACGTGGGACAGGGCAGCGACCCGTCCCTCGCCCGGGCGCTGATCGTGGCCGGGGTACGGGAGACCTTCGAGGAGGCCGGGGTGCTGCTGGCCCTCGACAGATCAGGCCGACCCGCAGTCCCTGATTCGGACTGGGCGCGCGACCGCGCAGCGAGCGAGTCCGCCGCAGGCTTCCCTGCGGTCATCGCCCGGCGACGGCTGCACATCCAGGCCGATCGCCTCGTGCCGATCGCCCACTGGGTCACCCCCGAGATCGAGACGCGCAGGTTCGACACCCGGTTCATGGCCGCGGCCCTGCCTGCCGGCCAGGGTGTGGACGCCCACGAGACCGAGACCGACTCCGCCCACTGGCTGGCCCCTGCCGACGCGCTGGCCCAGTACGCCACGGGCCAACTCGCAATGCTGCCGCCCACCGTCGCGGTCCTGTCCGACCTCAGCTCCCAGCGCTCGGTCGGCGATGCCCTCAGCTCGGCGCGCACCATCGACGTCGTGCCCGTGATGCCCCGGGCGAGGATGTCCGGTGCCGACCTCGAGTGGGTCCTCGTGCACGCCTACACCGGCGAGGTCCTGTCCCCCACGGGTCAACCGGCCGGATCTGAGGAGCGGGGGGCTCGCTGATGCGTCCCCTCGGATCCACGGGTCCGTGGGCGGCGGGGCCGATCACACCCCGGGCGACCGCCCTGCTGGCTCCCAATCCGAGCTGGATGACCCTCGACGGCACCAACTCGTGGCTGCTGGCCGAGCCCGGCGCCGATCGCGCCATCCTGGTCGACCCCGGGCCAGATGATCCCAGCCACCTCAACCGCCTCGTGAGCGCGGCAGCCGGGATCGACGCGCGGATCACGGTGATCCTGCTGACCCACGGACACGACGACCACAGCGCTGGTGCGAAGGGCCTGCACGAACTGACCGGTGCTCCGGTCCGGGCCCTGGACCCGCGCCACCGGCTCGGGGACGCGGGCCTGGCGGAGGGCGACGTCGTGACGGTCGGCGAACTCGAGGTGTCCGTGCTGGGGACACCCGGGCACACCCGGGACAGCCTGACGTTCCTGCTCCCTGCGGACGGTGCGCTGCTGACCGGGGACACGGTCCTGGGACGGGGCAGCGCTGTCATAGCCCACCCCGACGGACATCTGGGCTCCTACCTGGAGTCGTTGCGCAGGCTGTCCGAACTCGCCGGGACCGCCGGCGCACGCTGGGTCCTGCCCGGTCACGGACCGGCCAGCCCTGAGCCAGCGACGCTGCTCGCCGACTACCTCGAGCACCGTCAGGAGCGGCTGGACCTCGTTGCCGAGGCGATGGCTGCCGGCACGACCGGGCTCGATGAGCTCCTGCCGGTCGTCTACCCGGAGGTGCCCCCAGCCCTGCGCTGGGCCGCGCGGCTGTCGCTGGCCGCTCAGGTGGAGTTCCTCACAGATCGGGCGCTCGAGCTCCGTGCCGAATAGTCTTCCGGTGTGATCGCACCGCGGCTGTTCCCGGATGTGCGCCTGCATGTCGTGTCCGGCAAGGGCGGCGCGGGCAAGACGACCGTGGCCGCCGCGTTGGCCCTGGCACTGGCAGCAGAGGGTCGGCGGACCCTGCTCATGGAGGTCGAGGGGCGCCAGGGGATCGCCCAGCTGTTCGACTCCTCGCCCCTGCCCTACGAGGAGCGGCGCGTGGCCCGGGCCCCTGACGGTGGCGAGGTGCGCGCCCTGGCTGTGGACCCGGAGGCAGCCCTGCTCGAGTACCTGGAGATGTTCTACAACCTGCGCCGCGCAGGCTCCGCACTCGCGCGCATCGGCGCCATCGACTTCGCCACGACCATTGCCCCCGGAGTGCGCGACGTGCTCCTGACCGGCAAGGCGGTCGAGGCGGTCAAGCGGACAGAGCGGGGCAGGCCCGTGTTCGACGCGGTGGTCATGGATGCCCCGCCGACGGGGCGGATCACGCGCTTCCTGAACGTGAACTCCGAGGTCGCCGGGATCGCGCGCATGGGTCCGATCCACAGCCAGGCGAAGTCCGTGATGGCGGTCATGGGCTCCCCGCTCACGGCGGTGCACCTGGTCACCCTGCTGGAGGAGATGCCCGTGCAGGAGACCATCGACGGCGTGGAGAACCTACGAGCCGAGGGGCTGCCGGTCGGCGCGGCCATCATCAACTCCGGCCGTCCCGCGCTCCTGACGAGCTCCCAGCGTGAGCAGGCCCTGGCCGGCTCGCTGGACCGATCGGGCATCGCCGAGTCGCTGACGGCGGCCGACGTGGTGACCACCCGCCATCCACACACCGTCGCCGAGCTGGTGGACGCCCTGACCGACGAGGCCCGCGATCACGCCGAACGGGTTGCGGTGGCCGAACAGGAGCGCGCCCGACTGGCCACACTCGATGTTCCGCAGGTGGACCTGTCCCACAGCACGGGCGGGATCGACCTCGGCAGCCTCTACGAGTTGGCCTCCCAGCTGCGCGCCGCGGGATTCGGGCCGGAGCCGCGCTCATGACCGCGCCCAGGTGGGAGTCGGCGGCGACGTTGGAGATCGACGCCCTTCTGGCCGATCCGAGCACGCACATCGTCGTGTGCTGTGGCTCCGGTGGGGTGGGCAAGACAACCACGGCGGCAGCGCTGGGGGTCCGGGCAGCGGAGGCCGGCCGGCGCACGGTCGTGCTCACGATCGACCCAGCCCGGCGTCTGGCCCAGTCCCTGGGACTGTCTGAGTTGGACAACACGCCGGCTCCGATCCCGGGGGTCGACCTGGCGGCCGGCGGATCGCTCGACGCGATGATGCTGGACATGAAGCGCACCTTCGACGAGGTCGTGATCGCCCACAGCGAGCCCGGCCGGGCCGAGGAGATCCTGGCCAACCCGTTCTACCAAGCCCTGTCCAGCTCCTTCGCCGGCACGCAGGAGTACATGGCGATGGAGAAGCTGGGGCAGCTTCACCGTGAGTCCCAGTCCGAGCGGCGGTGGGACCTGATCATCGTCGACACGCCACCCTCACGTTCCGCGTTGGACTTCCTCGACGCCCCGATGCGCCTCGGAGCGTTCCTCGACGGCCGGCTCATCCGGATCCTGGCGGCCCCGGCGCGAGCCGGCGGCCGTGCCTACATGCGGCTGCTGTCGGCGAGCCTGGGTGTGTTCAGCAACGTGCTGAACAAGATCGTCGGGGCCCAGGTGCTGGCCGACCTGCAGACGTTCGTTGCGTCGTTCGACGCACTCTTCGGTGGCTTCCGGGAGCGCGCTGAGCAGACCTATGAGCTGCTGGCGGCACCCGGAACCGCCTTCGTCGTGGTGGCCGCCCCGGAACCCGATGCCCTGCGCGAGGCCTCCTACTTCGTCGAGCGACTCGAGTCGGAGAACATGCCGCTGGCCGGGCTCGTGCTCAACCGCGTCGCCCCGGTCCGACTGCCCGACCTGAGCCCGGACCAGGCCGCGGCGGGGGCGGAACGGCTGCGCGACGGGGACCCGGAGGACGGCTCGGATCAGGCCCTGACGGCCTCGCTGCTGCAGCTGCACGCGGACCGGATGCGCGCTGCCACCCGGCAGCACCGCTTGGCCGACAGGTTCGTCGCAGCCAACCCTCGCGTTCCTGTGACCACCGTCACTGCCCTGGCCCAGGATGTTCATGATCTGGAGGGTCTACGCAGAGTGGGTGAACTCATGGCCGAGCGACTCGAACAGAACGCGAACACAACGGGAACGGTGCCACTGCGCGAATTGACGTAAAATCAGCCCATGCCTTCGCCCAGACGTGCCCGCCGTGGCCTGCACTGGTCGGCCTCCAGACTGGTGGCCCTCCTCGCAGTTGCCGTCCTCTCCGGGGTGGTGGTTGCGGGGATGATCCTGCCCTTCATCGGCCCTGTGGCCGTCATGGCCCGCGACTCGATCTCCTCATTCGAGGACCTGCCCCAGGACTTCCGCGAACCGCAGCTCCCCGTCCGTACGCGTGTCTATGCCGCCAACGGCACCAAGATTGCCACCCTGTACGAGGAGAACCGCAAGGAGGTCCCCCTCGACAAGATCGCGCCGGTGATGCAGGACGCCGTGATCGCCATCGAGGACTCCCGCTTCTATGAGCACAACGGCTTCGACCCCCGGGGCTTCATGCGCGCCGCGGTCACGAACGTCACGGCTGGTGGGGTGACCCAGGGTGGGTCCACCTTGACCATGCAGTACGTCAAGAACGTGCTGCTGACAGCCGCGAGGGACGAGGAGGAGCAGGCCGCCGCCCGCGAGGACACGATCACGCGCAAGCTGCGCGAGATCCGCTATGCGATGTCGCTGGAGAAGCGCCTGACCAAGGAGGAGATCCTCAACAGGTACCTGAACATCAGCTACTACGGTGCCCGTGCCTACGGCGTGGAGGCTGCCTCGCAGCGGTACTTCTCGAAGAAGGCCAAGAACCTGGAGCTGGTCGAGGCGGCCACCCTGGCCGGGATCGTCCAGCAGCCGTCGAGGTTCGACCCCACCCGCAACCCGCGCCAGTCGCAGGCCCGCCGCGACGTCGTCCTGAACCGGATGGCCGAACTGGGCTACATCACGGTCGACGAGGCGCGCGAGGCGAAGGCCCTCGATGTCGAGGACTACCTCGATCCCAGGATCCAGTTCAACGGATGCACCTCCTCCATCGCTCCGTACTACTGCGACTACGCAATCCGCGAGGTCCAGGGACTCAAGGCCCTGGGCAAGACCGCCAAGCAGCGCCAGGAGGCTTGGCAGGCCGGGGGCTACAAGGTCTACACCACCCTCGACCTGAAGGCCCAGAAGGCAGCCGACAAGGCCGTCAACGCCGCCATCCCGCCGAAGGATCCCAGCAGGAAGGCGACGGCGATCGCCATGATCACCCCCGGGACCGGCGACATCCGCGCCATGGCCCAGAACCGCGTGTGGGGGACGAACACCGGCAAGAAGGACAAGTACTGGCAGACCACGTACAACTACGCGGCCGACCTCGCCGATGGTGGCACCCGGGGGATGCAGGCTGGATCGACCTTCAAGATCTTCACGACGGTCGCCGCCCTGGAGAAGGGGATCAGCCCGTTCACGGTGATCAACTCCCCACCGCGCAAGGAGTTCACCGGCATGGTGGGCTGCAACGGCAACCTGCTCGTCGACGGCGGAATCAACCCATGGCCGGTCAACAACTCGACCTCGTCGGGCAACTTCGACATGTTCCGCGGTGCTGCATACTCGGTCAACACCTTCTTCGCCGAGCTGGAGAAGCGGGCCGGGGTGTGCGAGACGGTGGAAGCCGCCCGGAAGATGGGCGTCCGCTACGCCGACGGCGGCAAGCTGGGCGAGCTTCGCCCCGGCGGAATCTCGGCCGAGGTCGCGTCCTTCACGCTTGGTTCGACCGAGGTCTCCCCGCTCACGCTCGCGAACGCGTACGCCACCGTCTCCGCGCACGGTGTGTACTGCAAGCCACGTTCCGTCACCAAGCTGGTCGACCGCGATGGCAAGTCGCTGCCGGTGCCGGCCTCCAAGTGCAAGCAGGCGATCACCCGCAACGCGGCCGATGCGGCCGCGGCCGTCCTGACGAATGTCGTCGACGGCGGGATCCCGGGTCGCACGGGCGGCGCGATGAGCCTTGGACGAGACACCACCGGCAAGACCGGCACGATCGACAACCAGGCCGCCGTCTGGTTCGCAGGATCCACCCCCGATCTGGCAGCGGCCGTGTGGGTCGGTGACCCCCGCGGTGGCTACCGGTACCCCCTGAGGAACATCACGATCAACGGTCGCTACTACCCCAAGGTCTTCGGATCGTCACTGCCCGGACCCACCTGGAAGGCCGCGATGCTCGGGGCCCTCAAGGGCAGTGACCCGGTCCCGATGGAGCTGAAGAACCAGTGGGGGCTTCGCCCGGCTCGCCAGGTGGGCAGCCCAAGCCTGCGCCCACCGGTCGCCCCGACGCCCGAGGTCGTGACTCCGTGGTGGCAGCGCATCCCGGGTGCCGGGACCACCGACGGCCAGTAGGTGGGCTGCCGGCTCTGAGCTCAGCTGAGTGCAGCGCGGACCATTGCGGCCAGGGCCGCGCCATCGAAGCGCCCGGTTGTCTGCGGGGTCAGCTCCTTCATTGCCCGACCCATGGCCGGCATGCCCGTGACCCCCTGGTCGGCGAGCTCGGCAACCGTGCGCGACACCATGGCGCTGACCTCCTGCTCACTCAGCGGCTCCGGCAGGTATCGGGTCAGCACCCCCAGCTCGGCGATCTCACGCTCGGCCAGCTCCGGGCGACCAGCCTCTGCGAAGGCCGTGGCAGCCTCACGGCGCTTCTTGGCCTCCTTGGTCAGGACCGCGATCACCTCCGCGTCGCTCAGCGACCGTGCCGACTTGCCGGAGACCTCCTCGGTGGTGACGGCGGACAGCGCCATTCGAAGGGTGGCGGAGGTCAACTCGTCGCGGGCCTTGATGGCAGTCGTCAGGTCGGACTGCAGGGACTCCTTCAGGGTGCTCATGGGGCCATTGTCGCCCCTGCGGGCACCGTGTTCGACTGGCACAGTCGCCGCAGTCGCGTTCCGGACCTGACCTGACACACTGGTCCCATGCCCTCAGCCACACGTGCCACTGTGCTGCGGGGCGCAGGTTCGTTGCTTGCCCTGGGGGCCGCCACGACCGCCTACAGCCTCTGGGAGGCACGTCAGTACACCCTGCGGCGCGTCGACGTCGAGTTGCCCCGCGCCGGGGAACGGGCCGGCGCCGCAGGAACCCTGCGGATCCTGCACCTGTCGGACCTGCATCTCTCGCCCCGCGACACCGATCGCAGCGAGTGGGTACGGGCCCTGGGTCAGCTGGACGTGGATGTGACCGTGGTGACCGGCGACTTCCACGCCGACCTCCGCGGGCCTGAGCTGGCACTGGCCGCCCTGGAACCCCTGCTCGACCGCCCCGGGTTCTTCGTGCGCGGATCCAATGACTACTTCGCCCCCACCCGTGCAAATCCGGCAAAGTACCTCATGGGTCCCAGCGAGGTGCGTCCGCACCGGCCCCCGATCGACGTGACCGTCCTCAACGAGGGCCTGGGCGCCGCCGGATGGGTCGACCTGGACAATGCCGAAGAGCTGGCGACCATCAAGGGCTGGCAGATCGACGCTCGGGGCGTGGACGACCCGCACATCGGGCGCGATGACTACACGACGGTAGCGGGGCCGTTCCAGCCCAGCGCGGACCTCAGGCTCGGCGTCGCGCACGCCCCGTACCGGCGAGTCCTGGACGCTATGGCCGACGACGGGGCCGATGTGATCCTGGCCGGCCACACCCACGGTGGCCAGATCTGCGTCCCGTACGTTGGTGCGCTGGTCACCAACTGCGACCTGCCCCGTCAGCAGGCAAAGGGCCTGTCACGCTGGCACGACTCGGTGCTGCACGTCTCCGCCGGTCTGGGGACAAGTCCGTACACGCCGATCAGGCTGGCCTGCCGGCCCGAGGCGACAGTCATCACGGTCTGGAGGTAGTTTCCTCCCTGACTCCACGCCCAGCGGCCGCTGCGCGGCGCTCCGGCTCCCACAGTGCCAATTCATGCGAGAAGGGCCCCAGGGACAAGCCCTGGGAGCCCTTTCTCGCATGGTCGGGATGGCGGGATTCGAACCCACGACCTCTTCGTCCCGAACGAAGCGCGCTACCAAGCTGCGCCACATCCCGAGTGCGGATCCGATACTAGCCGCACTGCCACCGCAGCCCAAAAAGACCGGCTCCCCGGAAGGTCAGGCCCGCTCGGCCAGCAGCTCGGCGATCTGGACCGCGTTCAGGGCGGCCCCCTTGCGCAGGTTGTCGCTGGACAGGAAGAAGGCCAATCCCCGCCCTTCGGGGACACCGGGATCCTGGCGCAGCCGACCCACGAAGGTAGGATCCGCACCGGCCGCCTGCAGCGGGGTGGGGACATCGGACCAGGCCACTCCTGGGGCCCCATCGAGCAGCTCTCGGGCCCGCTCGGGGGTCAGCGGACGCTCGAACTCCGCGTTGATGCTCAGGCTGTGACCGGTGAAGACCGGGACCCGCACGCACGTGCCGGAGACAGCGAGATCCGGGATCCCCAGGATCTTGCGGCTCTCGTTGCGCAGCTTCTGCTCCTCGTCGGTCTCCCCTGACCCATCGTCAGCGAGGTTGCCTGCGAGGGCAACCACGTTGAAGGCGATGGGCGCGACGTACTTGGTGGGCGCCGGCAGGGTCACCGCGGCGCCGTCGTGGGTCAGTGCGGTCATGTCCTGGGCGCTGGCGGCGCTGACCTGGCCCGCGAGCTCCTCAACGCCGGCCAGACCGCTACCCGAGACAGCCTGGTAGGTACTGACGACAAGCCTGCACAGGCCGGCCTCGGCGTGCAGCGCGGCCAGGACCGGCATCGCGGCCATCGTGGTGCAGTTCGGGTTCGCGACGATCCCCTTGGGGATGCTGTCCAGCGCCCCGGGATTGACCTCGGACACCACGAGCGGGACGTCGGGATCCATTCGCCAGGCCGAGGAGTTGTCGATGACGATCGCGCCCGCTGCGGCAAAGCCCGGCGCCAGCGCCCTGGAGGTCGACCCGCCGGCGGAGAACAGGGCGATGTCGATGCCGGTCGGGTCAGTGTTGGCGGCGTCCTCGACGACGACTTGCGTGCCCCGCCACGGCAGGGTCGTACCGGCAGAGCGGGCACTGGCCAGGAAGCGTACCGACCCGACATCGATGTCCGACTCGTCGAGCAGGCGACGCATCACCGCACCGACCTGGCCGGTGGCGCCGACAACCGCAACAGTGACGCTCATCGGCCCGTCCCCCCGTAGACGACTGCCTCACCGTCGGCGTCCAGGCCGAACGCCGTGTGCAGGGCCTGGACGGCCTCGGTGGCGACATCCCGATCGGTCACGACAGAGATCCGGATCTCCGAGGTGGTGATCATCGAGATGTTGATCCCGGCGTCAGCCACCGCCCTGAAGAAGGTCGCTGCCACCCCGGGGTCCGAGCGCATCCCGGCCCCGATCAACGACACCTTGGCGATGCCGTCGTCATAGGCAAGCTCCCGGTACCCGATCTGGCCCTGCACCCGCTTCAGTGCGGTGATCGCGGCCTCCCGCGAGGCCAGCGGGCTCGTGAAGGTGACATCTGTGCGGCCGGTGTCCCCCTGGGACACGTTCTGGACGATCATGTCGACGTTCACGCCGGCCTCTGCGACCGCGCGGAAGATCTTCGCCGCTTCCCCAGGCCGGTCCGGGACGCCGATGGCCGTGATCTTGCAGTCGTTGAGGTCGAGGGCGACCCCGGCGATTATCGGTTGCTCCACAGTCGCCCCTTCGGCGGGATTGGCCGCTGCTGGCAGCGGGTCGTTCATGTTGACCACCCAGGTTCCCGCACGGTCGGAGAACGAGGACCGGACGTGGATCGGGAGGTTGGCACGGCGGGCGTACTCCACGCATCGGACGTGCAGCACCTTGGCCCCGGCGGCGGCCAGCTCGAGCATCTCCTCGTAACTGATCCTGGGGACCCGTCGGGCCGCGGGTACGACCCGGGGATCCGTGGAGAACACGCCGTCGACGTCGGTGAAGATCTCGCAGACGTCGGCCGACAGCGCCACAGCCAGGGCTACTGCCGTGGTGTCGGACCCACCACGGCCCAGGGTCGTGATGTCCTTGCTCTCCAGGGACACACCCTGGAACCCGGCGACGATGGGGATCGCCCCATCATCGATGGCATGCAGGATCCGGCGCGGGGTGACATCGATGATCCGCGCGGCGCCGTGCGCGGAGTCCGTGATGAGGCCCGCTTGGGAGCCCGTGTGCGACCGGCCCTCCTCGCCGAGATCGTGGATCGCCATCGCCAGCACGGCCATGGAGATGCGTTCCCCCGCGGTCAGGAGCATGTCGAGCTCACGGCCGGGCGGGTCCGGGCTGACCTCATGGGCCAACTCGAGCAGCTCGTCAGTCGAGTCACCCATTGCGGAGACGACCACCACGACGTCGTTCCCAGCGCGCTTGGTGTCCACGATCCGCTTGGCGACCCGGCGCACACTGGCAGCATCGGATACGGAGGATCCTCCGTACTTCTGCACGATCAGGGCCATGCGACACTGCTCCCAGCGGTGGTGTGCGAGATTCTGGCCCTGATTCTACGACGGTTGCCGCCGACGACGACCGGTCCGCGTCTCCGGTGCTCCGCGGGTGCCACTGCGCCCCACGCAGGAAGGTGACCGGGAGGGCCCAGCTACCCCTCGGGCTCTTCGGCGACCTCGAGGGGAGCCCCCACCCGCACGTGCGACACCAGGGAGCGCAGCGCCCGCAGAGCGGTGGCGCCCGAGTCCCCCCATGAGTCCAGGTAGGTGGTCTGCCACCACCACAGCGATTCGAGCGTTCGGCCGGCCGTGTGGTGGGCAAGGCCATGGAGCAGGTCGGAGACGATCGCGGTGATGTCATCGGAGAGCCGACCGTCGACGAGCTCAGGATTCGCGTAGGGATCGAAGACCTCGACGTAGGAATCGATCGGTGCGAGCTGCGTGGCCAGGGCGGCGCGCAGGCGGTCAACATCGGGCTCGACCCCGGCATCCGGCTCGAAGCGGCCCTCGGGGACCACGTCGTCGATGGCCCCGAGGCGGGCGCCCATCGCGAGCACGTCAGACACTTCGAGCAGCAGGATCGCGATGGCGTGATCCGCACCGATCCCAGCAGCGACCGCCTCCGCGGTCTGCACGAACCGGGCGGCGGCGTCAGCGAGTCCATCAGCGATCGTGATCAGGTCGTCGGCGACTTCTGTGGCGGGTGTGGTCAGCACCGCCATCGCGCCCTCCATCGGTGCCTCATTCGGCCTCATGCGTGCCCTCCGATCCGTCGCCGTCCCTCGAACGCCCTGCCCAAGGTCACCTCATCGGCGAACTCGAGGTCACCTCCGACCGGCAGACCACTTGCCAACCGTGACACGGCCAGTCCCAGCGGGCTGATCAGGCGCGCCAGGTAGGTTGCGGTCGCCTCACCCTCCAGGTTGGGATCGGTGGCGATGATCACCTCGGTGACCACGCCATCGGCCAAGCGGGCCATGAGCTCCCTGATCCGCAGGTCGTCGGGCCCGATGCCCTCCATCGGACTGATCGCCCCACCGAGCACGTGGTATCGACCGCGGAACTCCCTGGTCCTCTCGATGGCCACGACGTCCTTGCTCTCCTCGACGACGCACAGGAGCGCTGGGTCGCGACGGGAGTCGCGACAGATGGCGCACGTCTGCTCCTCGGAGACGTTGCCGCAGGTCTCGCAGAACTGGACCCGCTCGCGAAGCGTGAGCAGTGACTGCGCAAGGTCGGTGACCTCCTCGGGGTCCGCCTTGAGCAGGTGGAAGGCGATCCGCTGGGCGCCCTTCGGCCCGATGCCGGGCAGCCGACTGAGACCGTCGATGACGTCCTGAATGATTCCTTCGTACATGCCCGCCCCTACGAGTGGTCGATCTCGCCGATGGGCTTGGCGCCGAGCTCACGGGTGATCAGGGCCAGCCCGTGGGCGGCGTCGGTGTCGAGGTCGGGATCATCAGGGCTCGCGTCGTCGGCGTTCTGCGCACCGGGCCCCGCACGGTCGGCATCCCGGACCACGTCGGCCGGGCGGGCGGCCGGAGGTGGGGCGGCGGCCTGCGCGGAGCCTGAGTTCGAATCGCGGGTGCTTCGCTGCGGTCCCGACGTGCCAGCGGGGGGCGAACCCGCGTCGGGGTTCGGTTCCTGCCCCGGAACGGCGGGCTCGGGGTCGTGCAGCACGTCGATCGAGAGGTCGAGGGCAACGACGTCGATGATGGCCTGGCGGAGTCGCTCGTCGTGACCACGCTGGGCGATTGCGCGCACGTTGCCCGGCTCGGAGACCGCCACCGCCAGGGCGCCGTTGCTGCAGGACACGGCAGTGGCCGCGTGGAAGGCAGTCCAGGCGACCCTGCTGGACTTGGCCAGTCGGTCGAGAATGGCCGGCCAGGCCTCCCGGATCCGGGTCAGGGAGTCGTCCCCCGCCGCTGCTGGCGCAGCGCCCGAAAGATGCGGGGGGCCAGCAGGGGCTGAGCCTGGGGGCAGCGGGCCCGGCGTGCTCGAGGGTGGCCGCGTCGGCGGACCTGCTACGGGTTCCGAACCCTGCCCGACTCCCCGGTCCCCGACATCCGCCCCTGCCTCCTGTGGTTCTGCGGCGACCTCTGCCCCTCCTGCGGGTTCCGGTGCAGGTGTGGGGGCGTACGGGTCAGCGTCGCCGGGGCTACGCTCGGCAGCTCCGGCGGGCTCTTCGCTCGGCGGGACCCGATGCGTGCTGGGGGCGGCGTCGGTGCGCAGGTCGGGTCGCCTGGGGGGTGCTGGCCGGGCTGGAGGTGCGGGCTCCGAGGCCGCAGGGCCCTCGGCAGGCGGGCGCGACACGGCCACTCGGGGCGAGCTGCCGGCCGTGTCCGCCGCGGCCGGGGCCGGGGTCGCCGGTCGGCTGAGCTCATCCCTTGCGGGCTCAGTGAACTCGCCACCGGTGGCCGCCGCCGGTGGGGTCGCGCCCGGCCGCGTCCCCGGGGCGGGGGGCGCCGCTCCGGAACGCTCCAGGCGCTCCAGACGGGTCAGGAGCGAGGTCAGATCATCGCCCAGGGCGGGAAGCGCCAGCCGGGCGCACAGGAGTTCCAGCTGAAGCCGTGGCGCTGTAGCCCCCTTGATCTGTCCCAGGCCAGCGCTGACGAGGTCGGCGGCCCGGGACAGTTCGGCCAGGCCCAGCTGCTGGGACTGGTTCACCATCCGTTGCCCCTCATCGTCGGGAACGTCGATGAGCCCCTTGGACAGGGCCTCGTGGTCGGCGCGCAGGATGATGAGGTCCCGCAGCCGATCGAGTACGTCGGTCACGAACCGGCGGGGATCGTGGCCCGCGGAAATCACGGAGTCGACGATGGCGAACATGGACGCGGCCGACCCCTGGGCCAGGGCCTCGACGAAGTCGTCGATGAGGCTGGCGTCGGTCAGCCCGAGGGACGAGACCGCGTCGGCATAGGTCAGACCCGCCGGACCCGCGCCTGCGAGCAGCTGTCCCAGGACAGACAGGCTGTCACGGACACTGCCCGCGCCGGCCCGCGCCACGACAGTGAGGGCCGATGCTTCAGCTGCGACCCCCTCGGAGGCGCACACCGAGCCAAGATGCTCAGCGAGAGTCCGGGCGGAGACCAGTCGGAAACCGTAGTGGAAGGTACGCGACCGGATCGTCGGGATGATCTTGTCCGGCTCAGTCGTGGCGAAGACGAACCGAAGGTGCGGTGGGGGCTCCTCGACGAGCTTGAGCAGCGCGTTGGCCGCCTCGTTGGTCAGCTGGTGGGCCTCGTCGATGATGTAGATCTTGTACCTGCTGGCAGCGGGGGCGTAGATGGCCTTCTCCCGCAGTTCCCGGGCGTCGTCGATCCCCCGGTGCGTGGCCGCGTCGAGCTCGACGACATCCATGGATCCGGGGCCGTTCGGAGCCAGCTCAACGCAGCTGCGGCAGGTGCCGCACGGCTCCGCGATCGGTCCCTGCTCACAGTTCAGCGACCTCGCCAGGATCCGCGCAGTCGACGTCTTGCCGCACCCACGTGGACCGGAGAACAAGTAGGCGTGGTGGGTTCGGCCAGCCCCGAGGGCGCGCGCCAACGGACCGGTCACGTGCTCCTGGCCGATCACCTCAGCCAATGAGCCCGGTCGGTAGGTCCGGTACAGCGCCAGTGCCACGCACTCACCCTAGTGGTGTCCGCCGACAACGGTCGTCGGGATCCACAATCCCCAGATTCTCCACACCTGGGGATAACTCACACCGGTGTAACTACGTCTGTGTAACTCCCCGCGAGGTGCAACCAGCTACAGCGCCCCGCCCGCTGCGGCCGGTGCGGTTGGGTCAGCGCCCTCTCCGGCGCCGGACTCACGGGCCAGGTAGTCCTCGAGCAGCATGACGTTGTCACCGACGCGGGTCGCCACCTGCAGCAATGTGGAGATCGAGGCAACCTCCTCGACCTGCTCCTTGAGGAACCAGTGCATGAACTGCTCGCCGAGGTAGTCCCGCTCCTGACGAGCAGTTGCGATGAGTTCCTCGAACTGGGAGGTGACCAACTGCTCCTGTGCGAGCGCCAACTCGAGGGGCTCCACGACGGAGTCGAAGCTGTTGCGGACCTCCGGCACTCCGGGGATCACCACATCGGACTCGCGGTCCATGAGGTACTGGACGATCATCATCGCGTGGTTGCGCTCCTCGACCGCCTGGGCGTAGAAGTGCATGGCCAACTGCGGCAGCGCCTGCTGGTCGTACCAGACGGCGATCGCGACGTACTGCTGGGACGCGAAGTACTCGTGCCCGATCTGCTCGTTGAGCAGGTCATGTACGGGGCTCATGGGGTCTCCTCGGCTCGTCCGGACGGGGCGTCGCGACCTGGCGACTATGTACCCAATCCTACGTCGGGGCCGTGTCGGCTGCTCCCTCTGGCCGAGGCACCTCCTGCTGCTCCAACCTCACCCACAAGACCCGTGTGCCGGGCCTGGGATCCACAGAGCGAAAGGACCGAACCCTGGGGTTCGGTCCTTTGCCGTTCACCGGCGGTGGCGGTGGGATTCGAACCCACGGTGGGCTACAAACCCACACACGATTTCGAGTCGTGCTCCTTTGGCCGCTCGGACACGCCACCGCCGAGGATTCTACGGGCCGGGGGTCCCCGAGCACCAAATCGCAGCCGTAGCCTTGGCTGGTGCCCGTCGGACCCCACCCACTGCCCTGGCCGCAGGACCCACGCCTCGACCCGGACCTGCTCGCCGGCGGCGATTCGCGCAACGTCATCGACAGGTACCGGTACTGGTCGGTCGAGGCGATCGTCGCCGACCTCGACACTCGACGCTCCCCCCTGCACGTGGCGGTGGAGAACATCGAGCACGACCTGAACATCGGCTCCATCGTGCGCACGGCCAATGCGTTCAACGTGGCTGGCGTGCACATCGTTGGTCGCCGTCGCTGGAACCGCCGGGGGGCGATGGTCACGGACGCCTACCTGAGCATCAGGCACCACCCGGACCCCGCCGGCCTCCAGTCCTGGGCTCAGGCCGAGGGGCTGCCCATCGTGGCTATCGACGTGGTGCCGGGCGCCGTCCCGATCGAGAGTCATCCGATGCCCAGGGCCTGCGTCCTGCTCTTCGGCCAGGAGGGCCCCGGGCTGAGCGTGGGTGCGCTCGCCGGGGCCGATTCGGTGCTGTCGATCAGCCAGTACGGGTCCACCCGGTCGATCAACGTCGCGGCGGCAGCGTCGATCGCGATGCACTGCTGGGCGCGCGCCCACCTCAGCGGCCCACCCACCGGGGGGGAGTAGCCTAGCGTGGTGAGCCTGACCGCGTCCCTGGCAACGACGCTGCCCAGCGTCGTACCCGCCCTGGGGCCGGAATGGCTGGATCCGCAGAACCTCGACCGGTTCGGCGCGGCCGCCTTCTGGATCGCCCTGGGGATCATCTTCGCTGAGTGCGGTCTGCTGATCGGCTTCTTCCTCCCCGGGGACTCGCTGCTGTTCATGGTGGGACTGTTCATCGCCAGCGGCGTCATCGACATCCCCATCCAGGTCGCCTGCCTGCTGCTGTCGGCCGCGGCCGTGATCGGCAACCTCACCGGATACTGGATCGGCCACCGGGCCGGCCCCCCATTGTTCAACCGCCCAGACTCCCGGCTCTTCCGGCAGGAGTACGTCGACAAGACGCATTCGTTCTTCGACAAGTACGGATCCCGGGCCATCGTGCTGGCCCGCTTCGTGCCGATCGTGCGCACCTTCATCACAGCCATGGCCGGGGTGGGCCGGATGGACCTGCGCACCTACGTCGTCTACTCCACGATCGGTGGGGTGCTCTGGGCAACCGGCGTGACCCTGCTCGGCTACTACCTCGGGACCATCCCGTTCGTGAAGGACCACATCGAACTCATCCTCATCGGCATCGTGGCCCTGTCCATCATCCCCATCGGGATCGAGACACTCAGGCACCGACGCGAGACCCGCGTCGCCGAGGTCAGCGTGGAGCAGGCGGGCTGACCTCCGCCCTTGATGGACCGCGCGCGTCGGGGCACGTCGGCAGGACCTAGGCTGACCTGTGTGACTGATGCCCGCGAGCAGCTCCTGGACCAGATCCGCACCAAGGCCGTCATCCGCGGCCGCGTTGTGCTGTCCTCCGGCCGTGAAGCCGACTACTACGTCGACCTGCGCCGGGTGACCCTCGATGGGCAGGCCGCGCCGCTCGTTGGAGAGGTGATGCTGGACCTGACCGAGGACCTGTCCTATGACGCGGTGGGCGGGCTGACGCTCGGCGCCGACCCGGTCGCCACCGCCATGCTGCATGCCGCGGCGGCCCGAGGCCACCGGCTCGACGCGTTCGTGGTCCGCAAGGCCGAGAAGGCCCACGGACTGCAGAGGCGAATCGAGGGCCCGGATGTGGCGGGGCGTCGGGTCCTCGCAGTTGAGGACACGTCGACCACCGGTGGGTCGGTGCTCACCGCGGTCGAGGCATTGCGCGAGGCGGGAGCCGAGGTGGTCGGTGTGGCGGTCATCGTCGAGCGTGGTGCTGCAGCGGCGATCTCTGCGGCGGACCTGGACTATCGAACGGCATATCAGCTGACCGACCTGGGCCTGGACTGACATGTCCCGGGTCACCGTGGTGCTGTGCCCAGCCCTGGATCCCGACGCCCCGGACGGGTCGCGCCGGGAGCTCGCCGCAGCCTTGTCGGCGTGGGGCATACCGGTCGTGATCCCACACCGGCAGGCCAACGTGGGGACCGAGGGGGACGACACCCGGCTCGGGATGGCCGCCTGGGTCGCGGACCAGGCCGTCGCAATCACGGCTGCACAGGCCGACGGGCCGCTCATCCTGGTCAGTTCTGGACCTGCCAACGCAGGACTGGCAGCCCTCGGCTTCTCGCAGCGAGCAGCTCGCCGCTCGGTCGTGGCCTACGTCCTGCTCGGAGGGCCGCTGCCCGACCCCAGCCGGGCCGGTACCGACTGGCCGGACGCGCCGGTGATCTACGTGGACCATGACACGAAGAGCCCGCATGCGTCCGCGGCCCGGCTACGTGGCTGGACGATCCTGGACTCGGATCCGATCGCAGCCGTGAGCGGGATCGCGCGCGGCTGGCCGGACTCCCTATCGTGACCCGAAAGACCCGACACCCTGGGAGCGGACTGTGAACACGACTGCATGTGTGACGGGGGCCACGGCCGGCATCGGCCTGGCCTTCGCGGAGGTGCTCGCCGCCGAGGGATCGGACCTGGTCCTCGTTGCCCGCAACATCGAGCGCCTCGATGCGGTGGCCGAACGGCTGCGCGACGAAGCCGGCATCGAGGTCGAGGTCCTCGCCGCCGATCTCGCCACAGACGCCGGCTGCTCGATCGTGATGAGCCGACTGGCCGACGGATCACGGCCCGTGGACGTCCTGGTGAACAACGCGGGGTTCGGCGTCAACGACAGCTTCATCGGGGGCAGCCTCCCCGAGGAGGAGCGCCTGCTCGACGTCCTCGTCCGCGCCACGCTGCGGCTGACGCACGCGGTCCTGCCGGGAATGGTCCAGCGGGGTCAGGGCAGCGTGATCAACGTCTCCAGCTTGGCCGGGTGGGTTCCCTCGGGAACGTATGGCGCCGCCAAGTCCTGGGTCACCGTCTTCACCGAGGGGCTGGCCGGTGAACTGGCGGGGACAGGCGTTGCCGCCACCGCCGTCTGCCCCGGATTCACGCACACCGAGTTCCACGAGCGCGCCCAGATGAGCGTCTCCGCCCTCCCCGAGTGGGTGTGGCTCGATGCCCGACGTGTCGCGGTCGAGGGCTTGGCAGCCGCACGATCCGGGCGGGTCATCAACGTGCCGTCCAAGCGCTACACCTCCTTGTCCCTGCTCGCCCGGCATGCACCGCGCGCCCTGCTGCGCCGCGCGACTGCCGCCCCGTCGCTGCGGGCCAGGACCGGGCAGCAGCAGTGACCTACCCAGCGTCCCTGCGACAACCTGAACTGGGGTAGGCCAATGTCACACCCGCTCGTGGCACGGATGCAGCCCCATCGCCGAAGCATCTTCGGGGAGATGTCCGCGCTCGCTGCCTCGCTCGGTGCCGTGAACCTCGGTCAGGGCTTCCCGGACACCGATGGTCCCGAGCTGGTGCGCGATGCGGCAATCTCCGCTATCCAGTCCGGCCTGGGAGCCCAGTACCCACCGGCACACGGGCTCCCCGAGCTGAGGGCTGCAATCTGTGGCCATCAGCAGGCGTGGTACGGGTTGGAGTGGGACCCCGGTACCGACGTCGTGGTGACCACCGGAGCCGCAGAGGCCATCGTCGCGACAGTCCTGGCTTTCGTGGAACCGGGCGACGAGGTGCTCGTCCTCGAGCCCTGGTTCGACCTCTACGCGGCGGCCATCGACCTCGCAGGCGGGATCCGGGTAAGCGTCCCCCCTGTCCCTGGGACATTCCGGCCGGACCCGGCCGCCCTGCAGGCCCGGATCACGCCCACCAGCCGCATGCTGATCCTGAACTCGCCGCACAACCCCAGCGGATCCGTGCTCACAGCGCAGGAGTTGGCGGCGATCGCGCGCGTCGCCATCACCGCCGACCTGCTCGTGCTCTCCGACGAGGCCTACGAGCACCTCTGGTTCGACGGGCACCCGCACATCCCGATCGCCACCGTTGCGGGGATGGCGGAGCGCACCATCACGGTGGGATCTGCCGGAAAGAGCCTGTCCTTCACCGGATGGAAGGTCGGCTGGGCCACGGGTCCCAGTGCCCTCATCAGTTCCGTCCGGGTCATCCGCCAACACCTGAGCTACGTGTCGGGTGGGCCCTTCCAGTGGGCCGTCGCCGCCGGCCTGGGCGAGCTCCCGAACTCGCACTGGGAGTCGTTCCGCGCCACGTTGGCCGCGCAGCGCGATCTCCTGTCCCAGGGACTGGCCAGCCTCGGCCTGACCGTCCTTCCGAGCGAGGGGACCTACTTCCTGCTCACCGACGTGACCGGCATGGGGTACGACAGCGGAGCGCAGTTCTGTGCTGACCTACCCGAGCGGGCGGGTGTGGTCGCCATCCCGGTGTCCGCGCTCTGTGACGACGTGTCCGTGGGCCAGACCTGGGTCAGGTGGGCCTTCTGCAAGCGCCCCGAGGTGCTTGCCGAGGCCCTCGACCGGCTCCGTGTGGGATTTGCCTGAGTTGGCGCTGCGCGCAGCAACCACAGGCCAGGCTCAGGTGGTCGACGCCGCCGCACCGACCACCGGCAACAGGCCCACGGCTCGGCTCGGCGCTTCGGGGTCCCCGCAGCGGGTCAGCCAGGTCGCCAGCATCTGGTAGCCCCCTTCGGTCAGGACCGACTCCGGATGGAACTGCACGCCTTCGATGTCGTACTGGCGGTGTCGCAGTGCCATGACCACGCCGCTGTCAGTCCATCCGGTGATCTCCAGCTCCGCGGGGACTGAGGAGCGCTCGACGGCCAGCGAGTGGTACCTGGTGGCCCGGAACGGGTCGCTCAGCCCAGCAAGCACGCCCTGACCGGCATGGTGAACCATCGAGGTCTTCCCATGCAGCAGCTCGGGGGCTCGTGACACGACCCCACCGAACACCGCCCCGATCGCCTGGTGCCCCAGGCAGACCCCGAACAGGGGAACCTGACCCGCGCACGCACCAACCATGTCCATACTGACACCGGCATCGTGCGGGTCCCCAGGCCCCGGGGACAGCAGCACCCCGTCATAGGCCAGTGCGTCACTTGTGGTCACGGCGTCGTTGCGCTTGACATCCACCTGGGCACCGAGTTGAGCCAGGTACTGGGCGAGGTTGAACACGAACGAGTCGTAGTTGTCCACGATGAGGATGTGCGCAGTCACCGGGCCATTGTCGCGGTTACCCTTGCTGTGTGCACAGTCCCCCGCGCGAGCCGGCACTCGAGGCTGGTGCGCCCGCCGACGCGGCCGTTGGCACTCCGGCGGCTGCAGAGGGCACCCCGGGAGGCTCGGGGTCCGCCGCGGAGCTGCCCGCACGTGCGCGGCGGCGCGTGCCCCGGTGGGCTGATGTCGTGGCGGGAGCCGTCTTCGCGATGGCCGGCGCGATGTTCATCGCCAGCGCGACCGCCTCCGACGGCGGCGACCTGCGCGTCGACCGGAGCGGCGGTCTGCAATCGGCCATCATGGCCCGCGCCGACCAGAACGCCGAGTTGCGGCAGGACGTCAACAACCTGACCAACAGGGTCGCGTCCCTCGTGGCACTCGGCGACCCAGGTGTGGCACTGGAGGAGACCACGGCCTCGATCGCCGAGCTCTCGCCGGTCGTGGGCCTCACCGAGGTCGTGGGCCCTGGGGTCACCGTCTCCCTTGACGATGCCGACGCCCCCGATCCACTGCCCGATGGCTACACCGGTGACGACTACTTGGTCCACCAGCAGGATGTCCAGGGCGTGGTCAACGCCATGTGGCGAGGCGGTGCCTCCGGCGTGACCGTGATGGGTCAGCGGCTGGTCAGCACCAGTGCTGTGCGGTGCGTGGGCAACACAGTGATCCTGCAGGGGCAGGTGTACTCCCCGCCGTTCGTGATCGAGGCCGTCGGGGACGTCACCCGGCTGACCGAGGCACTGGATGCGGACGAGTCCGTGGCCTTCTTCCGGGAGTGGGCCGACGTCGTCGGGCTGGGCTACGACCAGCAGGTCGCCCCGGAGCTGGTGCTTCCGGCCTACACCGGTCCGCTGACGGCTGACGACGCCCAGGTGGTCCCGTGACCACCGCGCAGACACAGGAAGCCCCCACCAGGCCGCCCTCCCGCGTGTGGGCAGCCGTGGGTGTCATCGGGGAGCTGCTCATCACCGTCGGGGTGCTCCTGCTACTCCTGGTCGCGTACCAGTTGCTCTGGACGAACGTCACCGCGGGGCGGGCCGCATCAGCGGCTGCCGCACAGCTCCAGGACTCCTGGACCCGACCGCCGGTGAGCAGCGGTGAGGTGCCACCGGACGAGACCGACGAGTCCGACGAGACCGCACCGGCAAGGCCCCAGCTCGGCGATGCGTTCGCCCTGATGTACATCCCGCGCCTGAGCGACAAGGTCTGGGGCATGCCGGTCCTGGAGAGCGTCGAGCTCGCCGACCTGTCCCGCGGTATCGGCCACTACCCCGACAGCCAGCTCCCGGGCCAGAAGGGCAACTTCGCCGTCGCCGCACACCGGGCAACCAACGGTGAGCCCTTCCGTGACGTCGACCGGTTGCAGGACGGGGACCGCGTCTACGTCGAGACCCGAGACTCCTGGTTCGAGTACACCCTGCGCCGGGACGAGATCGTCACACCCACAGATTCTTGGGTCATCGACCCAGTCCCCGGCGGTCCGGGCCAGGAACCGGTCGAGCGCCTGATCACGCTCACCACGTGCAACCCCCGCTGGGCGAGCACGACGCGCTGGATCTGGTGGGGCGATCTCACTGAGCGCTACGACAAGGACGCGGGCGAGACCCCGCCCGCAGTGGAAGCGGGCCGCTAGGTGTATGCGTGGCTCTGGAACCACCTGCCCGGTCCCACTGCGGTCCGGGTGTTGATCTGCGTCCTGACGTTCTCCGTGACTGTATTCGTGCTGTTCACCTGGGTGTTCCCGTGGCTGGAACCACGGCTTCCGTTCACCGACGTGACGGTGGATGCAGGATCGTCCACAGGTTTGTCCACAGCTGGGGACGAAATCACACTGGTGTAGTTTGGCACCCCCATGAGTGGTCGCTCGTCACTGAACGTGAGGTCATCACCAGTCGCAGAGGCTGACCGGGCGGTCACAGAGAGTGCTCCGGAAGCCCCACAACGGGTACGTGCGGGCGATATGCGGTGTTTTGGGGTGCTCAACGCCACTTCGTGGACAGTCCGAACCCGATCATGATCAGGCCGAACCCGATGACCATGTTCCAGCGCCCGAAGATAGCCATGACCGGCATGTCCGGGGCGATGTAGTACAGGACTATCCACAGCAGCCCGACCAGGAAGCACCCGAGCATCAGGGGCACCAACCAGCGCGGCGAGGAGGTAGCTACCTCCTTCTTGGGCGCGGCCGGCGTGGGGCGCGGCTTCGGGTTTCCCCGGCCCTTGGACTCCGGCATGTCTTCCTCTCTGACCACGGCTGGGCCGAATCGTACCCCGCGGCTTCAGCCGAGCAGCGCAGGGACCAGGTCCTGGATCTGCGTGGTGCGCACCATGACCAGCACGACCAGGCCGATCAGGACGGCAAGGGCGGCTCCCGTCTGCTGGCCGACCTGCCTGCGACCCTCCTGGCCTCGGCCCTGTGGTGAGGATGAGTCCGACCACAGCGCCGGTCACCGCACCGCCCAGGTGGGCCCGCCAGTCGATGCCGCCAATGACAAATCCCAGCGCCACGTTGATGCCAAGCAGGAAGATGATCTGGGTCACGTCGCGGTCCAGGCGCCGGCCGATGACGATCCACGCCGCCATGAGCCCGAAGATCGCCCCACTGGCACCCACGGACAGGGTATTCACCGCGGAGAACCAGTAGGACGCGACCGACCCACCGATCCCGGACAGCATGTACAGGGTCAGGAACCGGCCATGTCCCAGGACCCGTTCAAGTGGGGGCCCCAGGATGTAGAGGACATACATGTTGAACGCGATGTGCAGCCACCCGGCGTGCAGGAACATCGACGACACGAGCCGGAACCACTCACCGTCGAGAGCGATTGCCAGCGGTTGCATCCCCCACCGCGCCAGCCCGCCACCGAGGCCCAGCAGCCTCACAGTGACGAACAGGAAGGCGCAGATCCCCATCAGGGACATCGTCACTGCGCCGTCCCGGGTGAGCCGTCCACCGAAGACCGTTCGGGACTCAGGGATCGATGCGACCCCAGCGCTCACACACTCAGGGCACTGGTATCCCACGGACGCCGCGTTCATGCACTCCGGGCAGATGGGCCGCTGGCAGCGCGTGCACTGGATCCATGTCTCCCGCTCCGGATGCCGGTAGCAGACCGGGGCCGGCGGTGCGGCCTCCGCCGGAAGGCCGTAGCTCACTTCTCGATGGTCACCGAGCTGATGACAACATCAGCCTTCGGGCGGTCCCCAGGCCCGACCGCGGTGGTGGCGATCGCGTCCACGACATCCCGGCTCGGCTGGTCAGCAACCTCGCCGAAGATGGTGTGCTTGCGATTCAGGTGCGGCGTCTTGCCGACCGTGATGAAGAACTGGCTCCCGTTGGTCCCAGGACCCGCATTGGCCATGGCCAGCAGGTAGGGCCGGTCGAACTGAAGCTCGGGATGGAACTCGTCGGCGAACTGGTATCCGGGGCCGCCGCGACCGGTTCCCGTCGGGTCACCGCCCTGGATCATGAATCCGTTGATGACGCGGTGGAAGACCACATCGGAGTACAGGGCACCCTCGCCCGGGCGGCCGGTGCGCGGATCAGCCCACTGCGTGGAGCCGTCGGACAGCCCGATGAAGTTGGCCACAGTCTTCGGTGCATGGTTGTCGAAGAGCTCGACGCGGATGTCTCCGAGGTTCGTGTGCAGTACGGCAGTTGTCATGGCCGGAATCCTGCCACACAAGGTCCGGACCGGCACCGTCGAGATGCGCCCAGGTGGACACACGAGACGAGGGGATCCGATCGCCACCGGCGACCTCCTCCCAAGCCCACCTCTGCTTCCCCAACAAAGGCTGACCCCGGGGACAACCCGGGGTCCAGCACTTTGTGGAGACGAGGGGATCCACGGTCGCCTACCGGCGACCTCCTCCCAAGTCCCCACCTCTGCTTCCCCAACAAAGTGCTGGACCCCGGGGAACAACCCGGGGTCCAGCACTTTGTGGAGACGAGGGGACTTGAACCCCTAACCCCCGCCTTGCAAAGGCGGTGCTCTGCCAGTTGAGCTACGCCCCCCGACTGGTCAGCGCAGGTCGGGAGCGGACGTTGCCTCATTCCAGAGGTCGCGCTCCTCCTGGGCACCGTTCACGCGGCTGTACACGACGTATCCAGCAGCGGCGAGCGCCGCGAGTACGAGCAGCTTCTTGAGCATGTGACCTCCCGTGGACTGGAGACGCGACGATCGCGCCGAGTGGGCCTAAGTGGACTTGAACCACTGACCTCTTCCTTATCAGGGAAGCGCTCTAACCGTCTGAGCTATAGGCCCGCCGATGCCGTGAAGCACCGTCAGAAAGGTTACCCCAGCCGTGGGGTGGGACCCAAACGAGATTCAGTCCTCCTCGGACAGCGTGACCTCCAGGCCACCACCGATCCCGACGGACAGGTTGTACATGAATGCCATCAAGGTGCACAGGGCAGTCACGAGCACGGTCTGGATGCCGGCCACGACCAGAGCAGCACCCATGACCTTGCCCAGGTCGAGGTAGCTGCTCACGCTGGCGCCACTCTCACCGCCCACATCAGTCGCGGTCCGGGTGATCGCGCCGATGACCCCGGCCGACTCGAGCGCGAACCAGAGGGCGGCAGACGCAGCCAGGATGATCACGGCCAGCGCCAGCGAGAGCAGGAAGGCCTGCTTCATCACAGCCCAGGGGTCGATGTGGGTGACGTACACGCGTGCCGCACGCGGCCCGGCCGAGGGCCGGACGGCGCTGCGGGCCACCGTGGCGGCGCCGGACTGCTGCGACGCGGCTGGACGCCTCGCTGCCGGTTGGACCGGACCCGGCTGCTGGCCGTTGGGACCCGGCGTCGCCACGGGAGCTGGCGCACCGGGGGCCTTGGCCGGCGCGGCCGGGGTGCCACCCGGGGAAGCCCTTTCTGCGGGGACCGGACGAGCCGGTGCAGCAGTGGCGGCAGTGGCCGCTGCCACTGAGGCAGCAGCCGAGCCCGAGGCAGTCGATGTGACGGGCGGGATGAGCACGCTGGGTCGAGGGCGTTCGGGCTCGGGCCCCGTCATCTTGGCGGCCGGACCGGGGCGCCCCACGGCACGATCAGGACCTGCCTGACCCTGCGTGTGCTCGACCATCTGAATACTCCCGTCAGCCATGGGCCGGACCCAAATGGTATACCGCCACCGGTGGGGCCGCTCCGAACTGTGCCGGGAACACGCGTGCCCGACAGGCCCGGGAGGCCATCACGACTCCTCCGGGGCAAGGTCACCGTCGTCAGATCGGCCACCCACATCGGCGACGGCCTCGGACTCGACGATCAGCCCACCGGTGGGGTCCACGTCGGCCACTGGGGCGCCGGCCTCATCGAGCTCGTCGTCCTTGAGATCTGCGGAGCGCGCGACGCCCACGATGCTGTCCCCACCCGAGAGGTCCATGAGCGAGACGCCCATCGTGGCTCGCCCGGTGGCCCGGACCTGATCGACCCGGGTCCGGATGACGATCCCGTTGCTCGCGATGGCGTACAGCTCGTCAGAGGCCTCGCAGATGAGCGCACCGACCAGCGAACCGCGCTCCTCGACGAGCTTCATCGCCGTGACTCCGTACGTGTTGCGCCCCTGCGTGCGCCACTCGGACACGGAGGTCCGCTTGGCGTACCCCCCGTCGGTGACGGTGACCAGATGCGACTCGGGCCGGACGACCTCCATCGACAGTGCCGTGTCACCCGGGCGCAATCGGATCCCCTGGACGCCGGACGTCGCCCGCCCCATGGGTCGCAGCGTCGCGTCGTCTGCGCGGAACCGCACTGATGCGCCCTTGGACGACACCAGCAGCAGGTCGTCGTCGGGGCTCACCAGCTGGGCCGAGATCAGCTCATCGCCGTCGCGCAGGTTGATCGCGGCCAGGCCGTTGGAGCGGATGGAGTCGAACTCATGCAGCCGGCTCTTCTTCACCATCCCGTCCCGGGTGGCCAGCACGAGGTAGTCGGCGTCGTTGAAGTCCTTGAGGTCCAGGACCTGGGTCACCGACTCGTCGGGCTGGAAGGCGAGCAGGTTGGCCACGTGCTGGCCGCGCGCATCCCGGCCCGCGTCGGGAAGTTCATAGCCCTTCGCGCGGTACACGCGGCCCTTGTTCGTGAAGAACAGGACCCAGTGGTGCGTGGTGGTGACGAAGAAGTGGCTCACCACATCATCCCCGCGCAGCTGGGCACCCTTGACCCCGCGGCCCCCGCGGCGCTGGGCCCGGTACATGCCCACATCAGTGGACTTCGCGTAGCCACCACGGGTCAGGGTCACGACGATGTCCCGCTCGGCGATGAGGTCCTCATCAGTGACCTCGCCCTCGTCGGGGATGATCTGGGTGCGCCGCTCATCGCCAAACTTCGCGACAATCTCCGACATCTCCTCGCCGACGATCTGACGCTGCCGCTCCTCGCTTGCCAGGATCGACTGGTACTCGGCGATGTCGGCCATGAGCGAGTCGTAGCGCGACTGCAGCTCGTTGCGCTCCAGGGCAGCCAGCTTGCGCAACTGCATGTCGAGGATCGCCTGTGCCTGGATCTCGTCGATCTCCAGCAGGTCGAGCAGGCCGGTCTGGGCCTCGGAGGCTGACCGCGAGGCCCGGATCAGGGCAATGACCTCGTCGATCCGATCAATCGCCTTGAGCAGACCACGCAGGATGTGCGCCCGCTCCTCAGCGACCCGGAGCCGATACGTGGTGCGTCGCTGGATGACGGTGATCTGGTGGGAGATCCAGTGCCGCACAAACGCGTCCAGGGGCAGTGTCCGTGGGACACCGTCGACGAGGGCCACCATGTTCGCCCCGAAGGTCTCCCGCAGCTGGGTGTGCTTGTACAGCTGGTTGAGCACGACCTTGGGCACCGCGTCCTTGGACAGGATGATCTCCAGCCGCAGGGTGTCCCCGCTGGACTGGTCGATGATGTCCGAGATCCCGGACATCTTCCCCTGCTTGTGCAGGTCCACGATCTTGGCCAACAGGTTGTCCGGGTTGACCTGGTACGGCAGCCCGGACACGACGAGCATCGTGCGACCCCGGGCGTCATCGGTGACCTCCACGATCGCTCGCATGGTGATCAGGCCCCGGCCTGTCCGGTAGGCGTCCTCGATCCCACGACGACCCACGATCAGGGCGCCGGTCGGGAAGTCCGGTCCCGGGATCCGCTCCAGCAGGGCCGTGAGGAGCTCCTCACGGGACGCCTCCGGGTTCTCCAGGGACCACATCACCCCCGAGGCGATCTCCCGCAGGTTGTGCGGCGGGATGTTGGTGGCCATTCCCACAGCGATACCCGCGGAACCGTTGACCAACAGGTTCGGGAACCTGGCGGGCAGCACCGTGGGCTCCAACGTCCGACCGTCGTAGTTCGGGACGAAGTCGACAGTCTCCTCGTCGATGTCGCGGGTCATCTCCATGGCCAGCTGGGCCAGCCGGCACTCGGTGTACCTGGACGCGGCAGCGCCGTCGTTGCCCGGGGAGCCGAAGTTCCCCTGTCCCTGGACCAGGGGGTACCGGAGCACCCAGGCCTGGGTCAGGCGGACCAACGTGTCATAGATCGCGAGGTCGCCGTGTGGGTGGTAGTTGCCCATCACGTCGCCGACGACGCGTGCGGACTTTGAGAAGTTCCGGTCCGGGCGGTAGCCACCGTCGTACATCGCGTACAGCACGCGCCGGTGCACCGGCTTGAGGCCATCGCGCACGTCGGGAAGCGCACGGGACACGATGACGCTCATCGCGTAGTCGAGGTAGGAGCGCTGCATCTCGACCTGCAGGTCGATCGGCTCGATCCGGCCGTGGATGCCGGGGCCGTCGGTGATCTCAGTCATCAGATGTCCAGGAACCTCACGTCGCGGGCGTTGCGCTGGATGAACGACCGTCGGCTCTCGACGTCCTCGCCCATCAGCGTCATGAACAGTTCGTCGGCCTGGGCCGCGTCATCCAGCGTGACCTGCAGCAGGACGCGCTCCTCGGGATTCATGGTCGTGTCCCGCAACTCCTGCCAGTTCATCTCACCGAGGCCCTTGTACCGCTGGACGGCCTCCTCCTTGGGCAGACGTCGCCCCGCGGCCAATCCGGCCTCGGTGATCGCCTCCCGCTCCCGCTCTGAGTACGCGTAGTCGGGGGTGTGCTTGATCCACTTGATCTTGAAGAGCGGCGGCTGTCCCAGGTACACGTGTCCGTGCTCGATGAGGGGGCGCATGTACCGGAACAGGAGGGTGAGCAGCAGGGTCCGGATGTGCTGGCCATCGACGTCGGCGTCGGCCATGAGGACGAGCTTGTGGTAGCGCAGCTTCGCCTCATCGAAGTCGTCCTGCACGCCAGCGCCCATCGCCGAGATCAGGGCCTGTACCTCGTTGTTCTGCAGGACCTTGTCGATCCGGGCCTTCTCGACGTTGAGGATCTTGCCCCGGATGGGCAGGATGGCCTGGGTCTTGGGGTCCCTGGCCTGGCGGGCCGACCCGCCGGCCGAATCACCCTCGACCACGAACAGCTCGCAGTTCTCCGGCTCGCGGCTCGAGCAGTCGATCAGCTTGCCCGGCAGGCCACCCCCACCGAGCAGTCCCTTGCGGTTTCTGGCCAGGTCACGGGCCTTGCGGGCGGCCATCCGGGCCTGGCTGGCCGAGACTGCCTTGCGAGCGATCTCGCGACCCTCAGCAGGATTGGCCTCGAACCATGCACCGAGCTGGTCGAAGACGACCGACTGCACGACGGTCTTGGCCTCGGTGTTGCCGAGCTTTGTCTTGGTCTGGCCCTCGAACTGCGGCTCGCGCAGCTTCACGCTGACGATGGCGGTCAGGCCCTCGCGGATGTCCTCGCCGGAGAGGTTCGGGTCCTTCTCCTTGAGGATGTTCCAGTTCCGGGCGAACTTGTTGACCAGCGTGGTCATGGCCGCCCGGAAACCCTCCTCGTGGGCGCCGCCCTCTGTCGTGTTGATCGTGTTGGCGAACGTGTAGACGCTCTCGTTGAAGGAGTCACTCCACTGCATCGCGATCTCGGCGGAGATGCCCTTGTCGAGATCCTCTGCCATGAAGTCGATGACCGAGGGGTGGGCCGCCCCACGCTTGGCATTCAGATACCGGACGAAGTCGGCAATGCCACCGTCGTAGTGATAGGTCACCTGCCGCGGGCCCGGCTGCTCCTCCACGGAGACGTCGTCGGTGGGGTGAACCCGCTCGTCGGTCAGCGCGATCGTCAGCCCACGGTTCAGGAAGGCCATCTCCTGGAAGCGCCGCGACAGGGTCTCGAAGTCATAGTGGGTCGTCTCGAAGACGGCATCATCCGCCCAGAAGGTGATCGTGGTCCCGGTCCGGTCGGTCGCCTCCGCCTTGAGCAGGGCAGCCTGGGGCACCCCATGGGCATAGGACTGCAGCCACAGGGATCCCTCGCGACGCACCTCCACCTCCAACCGCGAAGACAGGGCGTTGACGACCGAGACGCCGACTCCGTGCAGGCCACCGGAGACCGCGTAGCCGCTGCCGCCGAACTTGCCGCCGGCGTGCAGGACTGTCAGCACCACCTCGACGCCGGGCTTGCCCTCACTGGCCACGATGTCGACGGGAATGCCACGTCCGTCGTCAGTGACCCGGACCCCGCCATCAGCCAGCAGCGTGACCTCGATCCGGTCGCAGTAGCCGGCCAGGGCCTCATCGACCGAGTTGTCGACAACCTCATAGACCAGGTGGTGCAGCCCCCGTTCACCGGTTGACCCGATGTACATGCCCGGGCGTTTGCGAACCGCGTCCAACCCCTCGAGGACGGTGATCGCACTCGCGTCATAGGACACCTGTGACTCCTGACTGGTGGTGGACCGGAACGGCGCCTGGGTGGGCCAGCGCAGGAACTCGGCGCACAGCCCTCACAGAGGATCGCTTGATGTCGTGATTCTACCCTGAAATGCGTGTTCGACCGCCGGAAATCCACATAGGACGCGCGTAGAGCGTTCGATATGTCGGGGACGATCCCCCCCACATGTCGGGGCGGCCCCCTGCCCAGGCGGCGATTCTGGATCGTCGCGGTCACCCGGATCGGCGCCCGTGCGCCACGGCCGCGCGACGGACGAGCCAGCCAGATGAGTCAGCCGTAGGTGTCGCGGGGTCCCCGGCCACGCACACGCAACCGGCCCTTCGTTCGTGGCGGAGCCGGCCCAACGATGCGGATGTCGCGGACGACCCCGGTGCCCACGTTGGCCTCGATCGCCGTGCGCACTGCGGGGAGCATCAGCCTCAACTGCTCGGCCCACGCCGTCGAGCTGGTGCGGATGACCAGCAGGCCGGCGTCGGGCTCGAAGGACTCCGGCGCGGTGTGCTCGGCGTTGGCGGACCCGACGATGTCAGGCCACATCCCCAACAGGCTGGCGATGTCGAGGCCGGTCCGCCACCCCTGGTCATCGACCAACCGCGTCCAGGCCCCACCCACGGCCATCGGATCCCGGTCATCAGGTCCGGGGCCCGAGTAGCCGCCCACGGTTCGGCGCGCCCGCCCGCGCAGGGGTGTCCGGCGTCCCTGGCGCTGGGTGTCGGCAGCCAGGCCACTTGCGCGTGCGGACGCCCGGACCCGACTGAGCACCGCCCGCGCAGCGTCCGGCACACCCGCCTGCTCTGCGCCCCGGCCGGGTTCTGGGCCTGACGTCGCGGGCGCGTCCGTCGACCCGGATCCGGAGGGCACGCCTGAACTGGCCGGCTGGGGCCGCTGATCGCCCGTCACGGCGCACCGCTGACCAGGTCGAGCACCGGGACTGTCTGTCCGGTGAGGACTCCGGGGACGTCCTCGGGGACCGCTGCTGTGATCAATACCTGCTCAACGTCCGCCACGGCCAGGGCCAGCCGCTCCCGGCGGTCGGCATCGAGCTCGGCGAAGACGTCATCGAGGATCAGTACCGGTTCACCACCCGGGCCGGACTCCGCACGGACAATGTCATAGGACGCCAGCCGTAGGGCCAGGGCCATGGACCAGGACTCCCCGTGCGATGCGTAGCCACGGACCGGCATGCCGTGCAGGGTCACGGCCAGCTCGTCGCGGTGCGGGCCGACCAAGGTGATCCCGCGGGCGAACTCCTCATCCCGGCGGGCCGCAAGGGCGATCCGGACCTGCTCGGCGATCTCGTCACGACCGCGTCCCCGGGACTCGGGAACCCCAGGGACATACTCGATCCTCGCCTCGGGATCACGGTCCCCGGGAGCAACTGCTCGATAGGCATCGGCCAATGGCTGGGTCAGGCGATCCACCAGTCGGTCACGCGCGGCGATCACGTCGGAAGCCAGCGTGGCCAGCTGGTCATCCCACACCGACAGGGTCCCTTCAGCGGCCGCGCGCGTACGACCCCCACCGCCACGCAGGGCAGAGGCCGACTTCAGCAGGGAGTTGCGCTGCCGCAGGACCCGGTCCAGGTCGGACAGGACCGCGTCGAACCGTGGCGCCAGGGCCACCAGGAGCTCGTCGAGGTACGTGCGCCGTTCCCCGGGATCACCCTTGACCAGCCACAGGTCCTCGGGGGCGAAGAGTACCCGGGACACCTGACCCAGGACATCGCGCTGCCGTGGGACAGGTGAGCGGTTCAGCCTGGCCCGGTTGGCCCTTCCCGGGGTGATCTCGAGCTCGACGATGACCTCGCGGCCACCCCGAGCGGCGTGCACCCGGACCACGGCACGATCAGCGCCCCGGCGAACCAACGGTGCGTCGGTGGCCACGCGATGCGACCGCAGGGCGCTGGCGTAGCCGATCGCCTCCACGAGGTTCGTCTTGCCCTCGCCGTTGGCGCCCACGAACGTCGTCACCCCGATCGGCAGGTCCAGCTCGACGGTGGCGTAGGAGCGGAAGTCGACCAGACCGAGGTGGGTGACGTGCACGCTAGGAGGGTAGGCGGACGGGCATCAACAGGTACAGATAGTCATCGGAGGCATCAGCATCGAAACTGCTGGCGCCGGTCAGGACGGCTGGCTTGTTCGCATTCGTGAACGCCATGTTGGTGACCGGCTTGGAGATCGCCGCCAGGCCCTCGAGCAGGTAGCCCGGGTTGAAGGCGATCCGTTCCATCGGCTCCCCGGACATGACGCACTCGATCGCGTCGACGCCGATCGCGTCGTCGCCGGTGCCTGCCTCGAGGACCAGCTCCTGGTCGTTGAAGATCATCTTCACCGCGCTGGATCGCTCTGCGACCAGCGCCACACGCTTGACCGCCTCGGTCAGCGCCGCGGTGTCCACCCGCGCAATCGTGGGCGACTCGGACGGAAGAAGTGCTCGGTACTTGGGGAAGTCGCCCTCAAGGAGCCGGGTGGTGGTCCGGCGGTCCAGCCCCTCAATACCGAGCAATCCCTCACCGACGGCAGCCGAGCCGAATGCGAGGTGCACGTCGTCGGCGTGGACGAGGGCCTTGGCCGTGTCGGCCAGCGTTCGCGCCGGCACCAGGGCCGCTGCGCTGAAGCCGGGGTCCTGTGGGCTCCAGGCGAACGTACGCACGGCGAGACGGTACCGATCGGTTGCGGCCAGGGTGACCTGGTCGCCATCGACCTCGACCCGGACGCCGGTCAGGAACGGCAGGGCGTCGTCGCGGCCTGCTGCCACCGCCACCTGGGCCACGGCCCCGGCCAGGACCGTGCCCGGCACGCTGCCACTGGGTGCCGGCATGGCCGGAAGGGGCGGGTACTCCTCGACCGGCAGCGTCGGCAGCTCGAAGGACGCACGACCACTGCGCACCCGAAGCCGGGTGCCGTCGATCTCCACATCCACCGGCTGCGCGGGCAGCGACCGGGCGATGTCCACCAACAACCGACCGTTGACCAGGGCCACCCCGGCCTCCGCCACATCGGCGGTCACCTCGACGCGACCGGACACCTCGTAGTCGTAGGAGGCAATCGCGAGCTTCGGCTCGGCTCCCTCGATGCACTCGAGGCGCAGCCCCGACAGCATGGGCAGTGCGGGTCGTGTTGGCACCGTGCGGCCAGCCCAGGCCACAGCATCAGCGAACTGGTCACGATCGACGCGGAACTTCACGAACTCCTCCTGGATGTGCGCTCTGCGACGTCACCCTACGACCCAGCGGTGACACGGGGGTGCACCGCCGCGTCCGGATGCACTCTAGGCGGTGGATGGGCAGGAGCTCAGTGCCCACCGGCTCACGGTTCGCGGGGCCCGAAAGGTCCAGCCATCCACAGGCAGGCGGCCACTGAAGGCTGTTCATCGAATCATCCCTAAGTAGATGGAGTCTTAGTAGTAGGTCCTGTGGATCCTGGGGACAACTGTCGTCAGCGCAGGTCAATCCGCGTGTTGTCAGCCACAGCCCCTGTGGGTCGGGCTGAGTCGGACTCGTGTAATTAGTGGACATCGGCCGGGGATCGCTCGTGGCTCGGTACTTGTCCACAGCCTCCGGATGGGGAGGTGAATCACACGCCGTGAGTGTCCCGACGTCATCCACAGGGTGACCTGGACCATGGAAGGGCGCAGAACGGCAGCCGGCACCATGTCGGGTCGGCGTGGTGGTCGGGTCAGCGGGTGGCTGCCGACGCACGGATCCGGGCGGTGAGGTCCATGACCGAGTTGTACAGCGACCGGCGCTCGGCCATCAGTGTGCGGATCTTGCGGTCGGCGTGCATGACGGTGGTGTGGTCGCGGCCGCCGAACAGCTCGCCGATCTTGGGCAGGGACAGGTCGGTGAGCTCCCGACACAGGTACATGGCGACCTGACGAGCTGTGACCAGGGTCCGGGACCGGGACTGACCGGTAAGGTCGTCGATCGTGACCGAGTAGAACTTGGCTGTCTCGAGCATGATCGCCGGAGCCGTGATCTCCGGGCCCGCCTCGTTCGGGATGACGTTGCGCAGCACCTCCTCTGCCAGGCTGAGATCGACGGTCCGCTTGCTCAGGCTCGCGAACGCCGTGACCCGGATGAGGGCCCCCTCGAGCTCACGGATGTTGCGCGAGATCTTGCTGGCGATGTACTCGAGCACCTCGGCCGGGACGGTGATCCCCTCCTGGTCGGTCTTGCGGCGCAGGATGGCGATCCGGGTCTCGAGGTCAGGTGGCTGGATGTCGGTGGTCAGTCCCCAGCCGAACCGCGTGCGCATGCGGTCCTCGAAGTCCTTGAGCCGGTTCGGGGCCATGTCCGAGGTGATGACGATCTGCTTGTTGGCGTTGTGCAGCGTGTTGAAGGTGTGGAAGAACTCCTCCTGGGTCTGCACCTTGCCCGACAGGAACTGGATGTCGTCGACGAGCAGGACGTCGACGTCGCGGTACCGGCGCTGGAACTGCAGCGCCGCATCGTCGCGGATCGAGTTGATGAACTCGTTGGTGAACTCCTCGCTGGACACGTAGCGCACGCGGGTCCCGGAGTAGAGCGTCTGCGTGTAGTGGCCGATGGCGTGCAGCAGGTGGGTCTTGCCCAGGCCCGACTCGCCGTAGATCACCAGGGGGTTGTAGCTGCGCGCTGGCTGTTCGGCCACAGCCACGGCCGCGGCATGGGCGAACCTGTTGCTGGCACCGGCAACGAACGTGTCGAAGGTGTAGCGGGGGTTCAGCCGGGCTGACTGCTCGGGCTTGGCCTCGTTGGACCGCGAGGCCGGGCGCACGACGGGCTGCGGACCGGTCGTGTCCGTGGGGCGGTCTGCGTAGGTCGAGTCGGCCCAGATGTCGGCGAGGTCGTCGTCGACATCCAACGAGGGGTCGACAGTCACGGCCAGATTGATCTGACGGCCGAGCAGGGTTGCCAGTGACTCCTCGATCGGGGGCCGCAGGTGCGACTCCAGGACGTCCTTGGCGAAGGGGTTGGGGGCGGCCAGGACCGCGACACTGCCATAGACGTTGACCAGTCGGCTCAACTGCAGGAACGCGCGGTGCGAGCGACTCAGCTCTGCGCTGTCCAGCGAACTGATCGCGCTGCCCCAGATGAGCGCCGGATCTGCAGTGTCATCCACCGGTGCGGCCTACTTCCCATGCTGTGTGTTCCCACGGACGATCCGGACTACCGGCAATCGTGGCGAACCTAGCCCGGTCCGTCGCCAGCGTGCAAGAGTTTTCCACAGGTTGGCGGTGACCCAGACCACAGGTTCTACGGGTCCTGGTTCCCGGGGCGCACGACACGTCGGTGGCGTTCAGTCGGTCCGATGGCGGACGGTGTGCTGCAGGTGAGTTTGACCCGTGCTCAGGGCGTTGCGTACCTTAGTGCCCAGGAAGAGGTCCGTCCGGCCGATGGTGTCCATGGGCGAAGGCTCTTCGCCCGAGATCACCCAGCCGCAAGGATGAGGCCATGAAGCGCACATTCCAGCCGAACAACCGTCGGCGCGCCCGCACGCACGGGTTCCGGACCCGGATGAGCACCCGCGCCGGACGTGGAGTTCTGGCCGCACGCCGCGGCAAGGGTCGCACGCGCCTCTCGGCCTAGTCATCACGAGACATCCGTTGCTGCCCGTGCGCCGGAGGATTCGGCGTGCGCAGGACTTCCGCGCTGTCCTGCGTGGCGGGATCAGGGCCGCATCGCCGACGCTCGTCGTGCACGTCATGGCCACGGATCCCGGCACCGATGCGCGCGCGGGGTTCATCGTCGGGCGTTCCGTCGGGGGATCGGTCGTCCGGCATCGGGTCACCCGGCAGCTTCGCCACGTCATGGCCACCCACATCGAGGACCTGGCTCCGGGCACAGAGGTCGTGATCCGGGCCCTCCCGCGCTCCGCCGAGGCGTCGAGCCGGGAGTTGTCCGCCGATGTCAGCGCGGCCCTGGGTCGCGCGCTGGCCAGGCTGGGACACCGAGCGGGGACCGCGGCGGTGGTGTCCCAGTGACAGCCCTGACGAAGCTGCGTCTCGGTGCACGGCGTGCATGGGACATGACCCTTGGACGACTGCTCTCACTCTTCCTTGTGGGAGGAATCCGCGGCTACCAGCGGTTCATCTCGCCACTTCGTGGACCCACCTGTCGGTACTACCCCACCTGTTCGGCTTATGCTCTGGGGGCGGTACGCACCCACGGGCCGGTCAAGGGGTTCCTCCTGGCAGTCGGACGGCTGGTGCGCTGCAACCCCTGGTCCCCGGGCGGGATCGACCATGTGCCGGAGAAGGGGACCTGGCGGGGTGGGAAGGACGTCCGTCCCACCACTGATCGAGTAGGGAGCTAGTTCTCGTGTTCCTCTGGCATTGGCTGCTCAACGCAGTCTCGTGGGTCCTGGTGCAGTTCCACGCGCTGTTCTCGGTGGTCCTGGACCCCGACAGCGGGTGGTCCTGGACGTTGGCCATCGTCGGCCTCGTGATCCTGATCCGGATCCTTCTGATCCCGCTGTTCGTGAAGCAGATCCGGGCCCAGCGCAACATGCAGGCGATCCAGCCGCGCCTCAAGGAGATCCAGGCCAAGCACGCCGGGGACAAGGAGCGCCAGTCCCAGGAGATGATGGCGCTCTACAAGGAGACCGGGACCAACCCGCTTGCCTCCTGCCTGCCCATCCTGCTCCAGTCGCCGATCTTCTTCGCGCTCTTCCAGGTCCTGCGTGGTGCCTCCAACGAGGTGCCGGTCGGCGTGTTCAAGTGGCCGCAGTACCAGGACCTGCTGGTCTCCTTCCACGAGGCGGAGATCTTCGGCGTACCCCTCTACGGGACCTTCGTCCGTGCGGATGAGACCCCCAACCCGACCAACACCCGCATCCTGGCCGTGATCCTGATCATCCTGATGTCGGCCACGAGCTTCCTGACCCAGCGTCAGCTGCTGCTGAAGAACACCGCCGGCGACAACCCGATCGCCCGGCAGATGAAGATCATGATGTACGTCTTCCCGGTGATGTTCGCCGTCGGCGGCATGAACTTCCCGATCGGCGTGCTCATCTACTGGTTCACGACCAACGTGTGGACCATGGGTCAGCAGTTCTGGGTCATCCGGAACAATCCCCAGCCGGGGACCCCTGCTGCCGATGCGGCGGCTGCCCGCAAGGCTGTGAAGGCGGCCAAGAAGGGTCTGCCTGTTTCACCCGAATCACCCGATTCGTCCGCAATCATCCAGGGTGAGGTGGTCGACGAGGTTCCGCCACCGAAGGGGCGCGTCCAGCCGAAGAAGCAACCCAAGAGCAAGCGGACCGGTCCACCGCCCAAGGCCCGATGACCCGTGTCCGCATGACGTCCGAAGGATCAGATATGAGCAACAGGTCAGAACTCGAGCGCGAGGGCGACGTGGCCGCCGACTACCTCGAGGCGCTCCTCGACATCGCCGACCTCGACGGCGACATCGACATGGACGTCGAGCGCGACCGGGCGATGGTCTCCATCGTCGGTGGCGATCTCGACGACCTGGTCGGGTCCGACGGCAAGGTCCTGGAGGCCCTGCAGGAGCTGACCCGACTGGCTGTCACCAGGGAGACTGGCGAGCGCAGCCGTCTGATGCTGGACATCGCCGGCTTCCGGGCCGCTCGCCGAGCAGAGCTCGCGCAGCTCGGCGAACGTGCCGTGGCCGATGTCAATCGGACTGGTGAGCCGGCGAAGCTGGCCCCGATGACCGCCTTCGAGCGCAAGGTCGTCCATGACGTCGTCGCTGAGGCCGGTCTGCGCAGTGAGAGCGAGGGTGAGGGCGCGGCTCGGCGAGTGGTGGTCATGCCGGCGTGAGCAGTGATGTTTCACGTGAAACGTCACTGAGCGAGCAGTACTCGCAGGTTCCAGGTCTCCCTGCCTTCGCCGAGATCCTGGCGACGCGTGGCGTGGAACGTGGTCTCATCGGCCCCCGTGAGGTACCCCGGCTATGGTCACGGCACCTGGTGAATTGCGCCGTCGTGGCGCAGGAGGCCGATGCTGACCTACCCCAGGGGTGCACAGTCGCAGATGTGGGCTCCGGTGCCGGCCTTCCCGGACTGGTGTGGGCCCTGGTTCGCCCCGACCTGCAGGTCACCCTGATCGAACCGCTCCTTCGACGTGCAACCTTTCTCAGTGAGGTGGTGGACGAGCTGTCGCTCGGCGCCCGCGTCTCGGTACTGCGTGCCCGCGCCGAGGATGCTGTGCCCGCGACGTTCGATGTGGTGACGGCCCGCGCAGTGGCACGTCTGCCGCAACTGTTGGTGTGGACGCTGCCGCTTGCTCACGTCGGTGGTGTTGTGCTCGCGTTGAAGGGCTCAGGCGCGCGCCAGGAGGTGGACGAGGCCGAGGGTGCGGCCGCTGAACTGGGGGCCGGTCCGGTCACGATCCGGTCGTACGGCGTCGGCGTGATCGACCCGCCGACAACCGTGGTTGTCGTTCCCCGGATGCGATGATCGGCAAGGTCGCACATACACAAATGCGCACCGTGACTGCACAGGCACGCAGCGTCGGAATCTTCGCTAAACGGACATATCATCCCCACGTTATCCACAGTGTTTCTGTGGATAAGTCCGGGGACACATCCGTCGCCTGGACTTCACTCGGGGCAGGGAGGAGAAGATGTGAGCAACGTCACACAGCACGGCTCCGCACGTACGTCGTGGGCTGAGGTCCTCGCGGGGCCGGCGGTCGCGGTGTCCGACGACGGCGCGCCGCCCGCTCCCGGAACGCCGATCGGGCCGGGGATCCGCTACGCCGAGCTACCGCTGGCAGCCATCCGGCCGAACCCCCGACAGCCGCGCACGGTGTTCGACGAGGACGCTCTGGCGGAGTTGGCGGCCTCACTTCGCGAGATCGGCCTCCTGCAGCCTGTTGTTGTGCGGCCCGTGGGTCACGCCTCTGTGGATAGTGACCCAGGACAGGACGTCGACCAGGGATTCGAGCTCGTGGCCGGTGAGCGCCGTCTCAGGTGTGCGCAGAGACTGGGGTGGGACACGATCCCGGCCATGGTGCGTCCGACACAGGACGCGGACCTGCTGCGCGATGCACTTCTCGAGAACGTCCACCGGGCAGCGCTGAATCCGCTCGAGGAAGCGGCCGCCTACCAGCAGCTCCTTGCGGACTTCGGGTGCACGCAGGACGAGCTCTCGGCGCGAGTGGGTCGGTCGCGATCGCAGATCGCCAACACCATCCGGTTGCTGCGGTTGCCGCCGGCCGTGCAGCGGCGGGTGGCGGCCGGTGTCCTGTCCCAGGGTCACGCCCGCGCATTGCTGTCCCTTCCCGACGAGGCGAGTATGGAGCAGATGGCGACCCGGATCGTCGCTGAGGGGCTCTCGGTGCGCATGGTTGAGGAGATCGTGTCCCTGGGGGAGCAGCCAGCGAAGGGTCGGGTGCGGCGCCCACGACGGACCACGTCCGACGAAGGCCTCCAGGAGGTGGCTTCAGATCTATCCGACAGGTTGGACACGCGTGTCCAGGTGACCATGGGACGGGCCAAGGGTCGAGTCACCATCGAGTTCGCCGGCCGGGAGGACCTCGACCGAATCCTCGACGTCCTCGACACCGACGGGACACCGACCTAGGACATGTCCGTGGGCTGGCCGTCCGTGGTGGGACACGCCCGAACTCTTGTGGACAACCTTCGCCGGGAAGAGCGGAACCCGACCTAGGATCGGCGCATGAGCCTGACGCACACAGACGACCGCCTCGAGGTCATCCACGATCCCCCCGTCGAGATCTCCGAGGACGGTGGTCCGGCGCCCGAGCAGGGGCCGGCCATCTCCATCGCGAGTCCGTCCCCCGAGCGCGGCGGCGCAACCGATGAACACTCGACAGCACGGCCGACCTTCACGATCACCGATGCAGCCGCAGCCTGTTCGGTGAGCCGCAAGACGATCACACGCAAACTCTCCGACCTGTCCGATCATGGCGCCGCCAAGGATGACGACGGGGTCTGGAGGATCCCGGTCGAGGCGCTCCTTGCTGTGGGCCTGCACCCGGGTCGTTCGGTTCCCGAGGTCACCTCGGCGCCGGCCCGCCCTGCATCGCCAGCAGCGCCGGTTCCCCCCATCGCGCAGGAGACGGTGACCATCCCCCGGGATCGCTGGGACGACCTTCGGATCCGGCTGGCACGTGCTGAAGCTGAGGCGAACGAACGTGCGGCAGCGCTCGCAGACGCCCGGTTGGCGCTGCGTGCCCTGACCGCGGGCCCATCGGGATCGGTTGTCGCCCCATCCCAGGCCACGCGCGCACCGGTGTCCACGGCCCCGGCACCGGATCAGCAGGCACTGGTCACCGGCGCCGAGCTGACCGACGAAGCACCGAACAGCGTGTCCGTGACCATCCCCGCAGGTCTGGACGCTGGTGCAGCGCGCCAAGGAGACCCCGGAGCTCCAGAGCCCCTGGCCGATGCGGTGCCCGCCGATGGCCCTGCTCCAGCCGGCACCGAGGACCTGGTGGCCGCGAGGAACCTCGCTGCCCGCACGGGGGGATACGTCCCGGCGACCGTCGCGCCGGCGAAGAAGCGTCGCTGGTGGCAGTCGCACTGACCTCTGCATGACGGATGCCGTCCGTCGGGGCCGCGCGCCCCGACCCTGAGTCATGTCCCACGGACAGCCCCCAGTGTCCGTGGGACGCGACCTAGGTCGACGCGCAACTGGATGCCCTGCTCGTGCGCACGCTGACCGTGGGTCATCCCGGGCCCACCCGCCGCGGGTGGGCGCCGCGTGCGTCAGGCCGGCGCGGTGCTGGGAGCCAGGGCCCGTTCCACCAGCACCTGGAACACATGCCCCAGATCGAGCCCGGCTGCCTCAACCGCTTGCGGCAGCAGTGAGGTCTCGGTGCAGCCCGGAGCCACGTTGACCTCCAGGAAGGTGACGACCCCATCTGGGCCGACGATGAGGTCCGCGCGCGACAGGTGGCGCAGTCCGAGGCTGACGTGCGCTGTCACGGCTGCCTGGGCGCACGCCTCAGCGACGGCCGGGTCCAGCCGAGCGGGGGCGAAGAACTCCGTCGTCCCCGCTGTGTACCGGGACGCGTAGTCATAGACCCCGGAGTCCGGGACGATCTCAACGGCCGGCAGGGCACGGACCGTGCCGTCCGCCTCCTCGATCACGGTGACAGCGACCTCTGTTCCCGCTTGGTGGGTCTCAAGCATCGCGGTGTCGGCGTAGGAGAAGCAGCCCACCATGGCCGCAGGCAGGTCGGCGACATCCGTGACGATCGCGACGCCGAGTGCAGAACCGCCGCGGGTCGGCTTGACCACCATGGGGAGCCCGATCCGGGCTACCAGGGCATCGAGCACCGCACCGGCCCCGAGGTCCCGGAACGTCGGGTGCGGCAGGGCGACGGCAGCTGCGGTGTGCAGGTCAGCGCCGGCCACGTGCGCCTTCGCAACCATCTTGTCGAAGGACAGTCGGCAGGCGTCCGGGCGCGAGCCGACGTAGGGGACACCGAGGCATTCGAGGACGTCGCGAAGTGATCCGTCCTCGCCGCTGGCTCCGTGCAGCAGCGGGATGACGCAGTCCGGCGGATCGTTGGCCAGGTCGACGAGCAGGGATGCGTCGAGGTCGTGCACCGCCACGGTCTCGCCGACGGTACGCAGGGCTTCGGCAACACGTCGCCCGGAGCGCAGCGAGACATCCCGCTCATGGGACAACCCCCCTGCGAGGATCACGATCGATCGGGACATTGTCCTACCCCTTGTCCTAGGCCAGATCCGGTGCGGGTGTGGTCAGCAGTGCTTCGTCGTTGTGTTGGCGGACCACTCCGGGGGCGCTCCGGCCGAACGTTGCGAGCAGACCGAGCTCGTCGTCGATCACGTTGCCGAGGCGGCGCACGCCCTCCTGGATGCGCTCGGGCTCGGGGTAGCAGTAGCTCAGTCGCATGGAGCGGCGGTTGGCCTCCTGCTCCGCCTCCCCGGCGAAGAACCCGGTCCCGGGCACGTAGGCAACCAACCCGGCCACGGCCCGCGGCAGCATTGCCCTGGCATCGAGTCCCTCGGGGAGAGTCACCCAGGAGTAGAACCCCCCACCCGGCTCGGTCCACGTGGTTCCTGGCGGCATGTGATCACCGAGCGCCTCGAGAAGAGCATCCCTGCGGACCCGGTAGAGGTCGCGGAAGGTCGAGATCTGGTCCATCCACGGGTTGGTGGCCAGGTACTCCGAGACAGTCAGCTGTGCGTAGTTCGACGGACAGAGGACAGCGGCCTCAGCGGCCAGCACGAGCTTCTCGCGGACGCCGTGTGGGGCCACCGCCCACCCGACGCGCAGGCCGGACGCGATGGTCTTGGAGAACGACCCCAGGTACACGACGCCGTCGGCCTCGTCGGCTCGAATCGCGCGCGGGACGACGCCGTCGAAGCCGAGCAGGCCGTAGGGGTCGTCCTCGAGCAGCAGGATCCCATTCCTGCGAGCCACCTCGAGAACGTCGTTGCGACGTTGCTGTCCCTGGGTCAGCCCGGCTGGGTTGTGGTACGAGGGGATGGTGTAGATGAGCTTGATCCGGCCGCCATCGGCGCGGACGCGGTCAATGGCCTCGGTCAGGGCCACCGGGGACAGCCCTTCCTGGTCCATGGCGACATGGACCACCGTGCACTCGTACGAGCGGAAGACCCCCAGGGCGCCGACATAGGACGGTGACTCGACCAGGACAACGTCCCCGGGGTCACAGAAGGTGCGCACCACCAGGTCAAGGGCCATCTGCGATCCGGTGGTCACCACGATGTCGTCGGGGTGAGCGCTGATCCCGACCGGAGCCATGACATCGAGGATCTGCTCGCGAAGCCGTTCGTCGCCCTGACCCGAGCCGTACTGCAGGGCGCTGGCGCCGCGTTCCCGCAGGAGGCGGGCGACCGTGTCACTCATCGCATCGAGGTCAAGCGCGGAGACATAGGGCATGCCCCCGGCCAGGGAGACCACCTCGGGGCGGCTGGCCACGGCGAACAGGGCGCGGATCTCCGAGGCCGCCAGTCCGTGTGCCCGCTGGGCATAGCTGGTGAACCAGGGGTCGAGGCGCGTGCCGGGGCTCATGTGCCTAGGATGCCTGATAGGAGGTCCGCTCATGAAAGTGGTGCGTTGGCTCGTGCTGGGAACCGTCATGGTCGCACTGGGTGCCACCGCCGGTTTCCTGGTCTCGCTGCTGCGGCCCCGGACGTATGCCGACTACTCCGGCGCCCTCCGGCCATGACCCGGGTTTAGGAACGCAATAGCCCTTGCCGGCCATGTGCAGCCCTCCGCGTGGTTTAGATTGGCCGCACGCGTGGGACGGGTCCGCGCGGGGAGGAGATCCGAAGTGGGGCTCGCAGCACGCACCTCGGTGGTCCTGGCGACCGCCACAAGCCTTGCTCTCGGGGCTGTGGGCACGTTGCCGGCCGCAGCTGACCAGCCCGGCACGACCGGCTCCATCACCTGTTCCATCACCCGGCCCGGTGTTCCCGTCCGGACCGGGATCGACACCCCGGTCGCGGGCAACGTGACGTGCACCCACGCAGGCGGACAGCCGGTCTCCCTGCGCGTCGCTGACTACGTGCTCGATGAGTTCGGACCCTTCAACGGCATCCTCAACTTCGACACAACCACCGGGAACTTCGACTACACACCCGGCTGGTACGCCCCGGACCCCGTGACCGGCAAGCGCGACAAGCTGCCGGAGTACACCGGGACGGACTCCTTCACGGTCAACGCGACGGCGCCCGACGGGGCGAGCGCCTCGGTGCTCGTGCCGATCTACATCGAGGCTCCTGGGCGGTCCTGCAAGAGGAAGTTCGTGCCCACCACGCGCACGATGTTCAACGACCCCTCCGGTTCACCAGCCGACCAGTACCAGATGCTGCGCTACCTGCTCGACATGATCGACTGCACGCCCACGAAGAACCCCGACGGGACGCAGGCGAGCATTCGGTTCAGCTTCTACTCGTTGTCCTACGCACCGGTTCAGGCCGCCCTGTCGGCTGCAGCCGCGCGCGGAGTCGATGTGCGGGCCCTGACCAACAGCCACTCGGACAAGTACCCCGCATGGCAGGAGCTGGCGAGGGACCTTGGCAACGATACGAATTCGGGCACCTACGCGACGACGTGCTGGCAGGGCTGCCTCACGCCGCGGACCGGTCCGGTACCGGGCGGGCCGACCGCCTGGTACTCGGCCAATGCCACCACGCTGACGTCGAACTCGGTGGTGTTCAGCGACCGCTCGCTGGCCGGCAACAGCGGCATAGTCTCGTGGCGCTACAACTTCGGTGACGGCACCTACGCCGACGGCCCCGGGCCGCACCAGAAGGACTACGCCGGCCCCGGGACCTACGCGACCTCCCTGACCGTGACAGATGCGGCCGGCGTGAGCCACACGACGTACGGGAACAAGACGCTCCCGGACAACACGGAGCCGATGTACCCGTCGATGCACTCCAAGATCTACCTGTTCTCGACAGTGGGCACCGGGTCCAAGGCGCGCCGCTGGGTCAGTGGGTACAGCTCGGGGAACCCCACCTACTACCAGTCGCGCAAGGGGTTCAACAACCTCAACATCGCCGTGGGTGACAAGACCCTGTACGACCTCTTCATCAAGTACGAGGACGACCTTGTCGCCGCGTCCCGCGGGGAGATCTTCTCGGCCAACTACTTCCGAAGCGCCAAGACCCGGGGCAACAAGGCCTCCAAAGCACCGGCGACAACGATCCACTTCGGTCCGCAGACCAGTGGTGACATCAACCGGGAGATCCTCCGGTCCATCAAGTGCCGGTACAAGGTGGGCAGGACCTGGAAGCGCACCAACATCCGGGTCTCGATGTTCGTGTTCACCCGTACGGGCGTCGCACGGGACCTGTGGCGACTGGCCATGCGCCAGGGCTGCAAGGTCGAGGTCGTCTACACCCAGATGAGCCAGCGGCTGCGTGGCGCGGACGGGAACTGGATCGTCGACGCAGCAGGTGAACCGGCCCGCTACGGTGCCGCGGACTGCCTGGCCACGCCGCCGTCCAAGGTCATCGTGAAGCCCGCGACGAAGCGCAAGCCGGCACGTCGCAAGGTGGTCAAGAACTCCATGAAGGGACCGGACGGCTGGTGCAGTGGGGGATCCCTCCAGGGCTCCGTACCGGTGACTTCCACGGGTCTCTGGTTGGATCGGACGAGTCCCTTCGGGGGCGGCCGGCTCCGAGTCCGGATGTCCTGCCCGGTGGCGCCGCGGTACAACGGCGTTCTGCAGACCTGGTCGGTGACCTGCGTCCGCCCGGACATCTTCACCCACAACAAGGTGATGCTCGTCAAGGGGTTCATCCGCGGTAAGAACCAGCGGTACGTGATGACCGGGTCGGCGAACTGGTCGACACCTGGGCTGCGCAGCTCCGATGAGCTGATCACCGAGATCCAGAGGTCCAAGAAGCTGTACCTGCAGTACAAGGCGAACTACAACTACCAGAAGGCGGTCGTGGCCAGGAACAGCGCGACCACGAAGAAGAAGAAGAAGAAGTCAACCAAGACCTACATGCTTCAGCTGTCCGGATCCCAACAGCTCGACGTGCGCGGCCTGACCGACGAGCAGTTGGCGGGCCAGGACTAGCCATGGGGCTGGCGGACATCCCCTGAGCCGTGTGGGCCCAGGGGGTCCGGCCCGGTCGGGCCGGGGGACACTCAGTCCAGGGGCGGCGGGGCGAAGAACCGGATCAGCGCGGCGGTGATGGCCTTGGCCATCAGGTCGCGCCCCGTCGGGTCACCCAATCGCGCGCCGTCCTCAGGGTTCGTCAGGTACCCCAGGTCCAGGTGCACAGCGGGCATGCGCGTGAGGCGCAGGATCTCCCAGGTCTTGGGATGGGCGCCGCAGCTGTTGGCTGCGCCGCGCACGCCGATCTCCTCAAGCAGCAACTCGGCCAGAGCGTGGCCGGCGACGGACTTCGTCCTGCCGTCCTGGGTCCCGAAGTAGAAGGCGGCCAAGCCGTTCGCCATGGGGTTGCGGTGTGCGTCGCAATGCAGGGAGATGAGGGCATCCGCGCCGACCTCGTTGGCGATCGCGGCGCGAGCGGACTCATCGAACGACGTGTGCCCCGCACGAGCTGGCCCGGTCACGAGCACGGTGGTCCCGAGGGCTGCGAGCCGCCCCTCGGCCCGGGAAGCGATGTCGGCTGCGATGTCCTCCTCGGACAGGCCACTGCCCGAGTGTCCACGCTCGAGATGGTCCGGCCCCGCGTCGATGAGGATCACCTTGTGCGTCACTCCGGTCCGGAGCACGTCGAACGCCTGCTGCTCGCGCAGGACGGTGGAGGCACCGCCGCTGACCGTCCTGGTGAGCCTGGTCAGTGCTCGGAAGGTGTCCGGGCCGGCCGATCCGTCGGTGGGCAGGCCCGTGTTCAGCTGGAACTCCCGGACGGCGTGATCGGTCAACCGCCCGAAGATCCCATCCGTGCGGCCAGGGGAGAACCCCAACCCGGTCAGGCGCTCCTGAAGGGCGAGCACGTCGTCGCCAACCATCATGTGACCGGGAAGGAAGGACAGGACACGATCGCCGAGCCGCCATCGCGCCTCCTCGAGACGCCGGAACGTCTGCGGGCCCACGATCCCGTCGACGCCGATCCCGCGCTCCTGCTGGAACTGCCGGACGGCGGTGTCCAGCGCTTGGTCGAAGGTGTCACCCCGACCGTCCTCGATCCGGCCCAATCGATGCAGTCGCGCGCGGACCTCGGCGACCATCGGTCCCGAGTCCCCGCGCCGACAGATGGGGACGGGCCGCTCGGACTGACGTGCTCTCACGGAACAGCGTGGATTCAGAGGAACTCGGCAAGGTCCTTGAGCAGGGCACCTTTGGGCTTGGCCCCGATGATCTGCTTGACCACCTTGCCCCCCTGGAAGACGTTGAGCGTGGGGATCGACACGATCCCGTAGTCAGACGCGGACTGGGGGTTCTCGTCGACGTTGAGCTTGGCGATGGTGATCTTGTCGCTGTGGTCTGCGTCGATCTCCTCGAGGATCGGTGCGACCATCCGGCAGGGTCCGCACCAGACTGCCCAGTAGTCAACCAGGACGGGCTTGTCGGACATCAGCACGTCATCGGCGAAGCTGGCATCGGTCACTGTGATCAGGGCCATCGGTTCTCCTTGGGTTGGCTGTGATTCTAGCGTCAGACAGACGCGGCGACAGCGTGCTCACGAACTGCGAGGAACCGTTCGGCGTCCAGGGCGGCGGCACACCCGGTGCCGGCCGCGGTGATGGCCTGGCGGTAGGTGTGGTCAACGAGGTCGCCCGCGGCGAATACCCCCGGCAGCACTGTTCCACCGGAGAGCACCTGGGTGGTCTGTCCCTCCACCAGGACGTACCCCTCCGCGTCGGTGTCGATCTGGCCACGCACCAATTCTGAGCGCGGGTCGTGCCCGATGGCGATGAACAGCCCGGTGATCGGCAGCTCGCGGCTCTCGCCGGTGTTCACGTCGCTCAGGGTCACCGCGCTGACCTTGTCCGCGCCACTGATCGCCGACACGGTGCTGTTCCACGCGAACCGCAACTTCGGGTTGGCCAGCGCCCGCTCAGCCATGATCCGACTGGCACGCAACTCGTCACGGCGGTGGATGATCGTCACGGTGTCGGCGAACTTCGTCAGGAACAGGGCCTCCTCGATCGCTGAGTCCCCGCCGCCCACGACCGCTATGTCCTGCCCCCGGAAGAAGAATCCATCACAGGTCGCGCACCACGACACCCCGTGCCCGGAGAGTCGCTTCTCGTCGGCAAGGCCGAGCTCTCGGTACCCCGAACCCATGGCGAGCACGACACTGTGGGCGCGGTGCTCGGTGCCGGACCCGTCGACCACCACCTTCACGTCACCGGACAGCGACATCTCCGTCACGTCGTCCGTGACGAGCTCAGCGCCGAACCGCTCGGCCTGGCCGCGCAGGTTGTCCATCAGCTCAGGTCCCATGATCCCCTGCGGGAACCCGGGGAAGTTCTCCACCTCGGTGGTGTTCATGAGCGCGCCACCGGCGGTCACGGCACCCTCGAACACCAGCGGCCGCAGCGCAGCCCGGGCGGCGTAGATCGCGGCCGTGTACCCGGAGGGACCGGAGCCCACGATGATCACATCTCGAACGTCAGACACGTTTCCTCACATTCTGCAGTCGTGGATGCCAACATCCTAGGCGCGCCGCTGATTCCCGAACTGCCCGTGCGGCCGCAGATCAGCTGGTGACCCGGACCTCGCGGATCCCGCCTCGCCAGCCGCCATCCACCTGGGGCAGGTCGGTCATCCAGACCAGCACATACCGGGCCGAGGTCGGCTCGGCCGACTTGAGCCGGACCTTCTCGCCGGCCTCGGTGGCCTGGGCCATCAGGTCGTAGTCCTGGGGGTTGTCACCGGGTTCGTTGCTCGTCAGGACCTGCAGGTCGGTGCCGTTGCCCACGAGGTCCAGGGACACAGCTCCGATCGTGCGCGGGGCGCCGAGGTCCAGGAGGAGCCCCACGCCGGGCTTGTCCAGGCTCTTGTTGTAGTAGGTCACGGTGCGCCAGGCAGTGTTCTTGTCACCGTCGAAGGCGAACGGCACCCGGTCGGGGTTCTCCTCCCCGTTGCCCAGCGGGTCGAAGTCGGTGCCGTTGAGGATCCGGTACCTGGTGGGCTTCGGCGCCTCGGGCGGCTCAGATGCGCTCGCCTCAGCTGAGGGTGAAGCGGCAGGTGTCGGTTCGGCCGTGGCGGTGGAGTCGGTCTCGCTGGTCAGGAGCTGCCAGCCGGCCCACGCCAGGCCAAGGACGAGCAGGATCACGGCGATGCCGCCGGCGATCCGCGGCAGCAGGTTGGACCGCTCGGACGTCGTTCCACCCAGGGTCCGGCGCTCTCCGGTCAGATCGGTCAGGCTGGCGCCCAGATACTCGCGCGCCTGTCCGGCGGAGTCCAGCCGTGGGCGATCCCTGGGCGGGTCGATGGGCATGACGGTCCGCGCGGTGAAGGCATCGAGGGACTCAGGAACGTCGGCGAGCAGCCGCGACGGCGGTGGCACGTGGCCGCCGACGTCGGGCGCACCGGGGACACCGTCAGCGTCCCCCTCGGGCCACCGAGCCGTCAGGCATGCGTAGAGGATCGAGCCGATTCCGTTGAGATCGGCTGCCACGGGATCGTCACCGGCCACCGGGTCGATCCCGGCGAGCACGGCATCGATGCCCAGGCCGCTGACGCGCACCTCACCGTCGTCGCCGACCAGCACGTTGGCTGGCCGCAGGCGACCGTGGGCGATCCCCTTGGCATGGGCCGATTCGATGGCTCCGGCCACCTCGTAGGCGATTCGGGCCGCCTCGGCCGCGGGCAGGGGGGCGGTCAGGTGGTGGGCCAGGACCTCCCCACCGCTCCACTCGGTCACGATCACCAGGAGGTCGTCGGACTTGAAGACGTCGAGGGTCCGCAGGATGCGGCGGTCGTCGACCGTGGCCGCGATCCGGGTCGCGGCATCGAGGTCGGCAGCCAGCTGTGGATCGGCGCTCACGAGCCAGAGCGCCACCTCGCGGTTGAGGGTGCTGTCGACGGCGCGCCAGATCTGGGCGCCATAGCGCTCCTCGACCAGATCGTCCAGGGTGAACCGCCCGATCTGCCGGTTGGGTCCCGCCTGTCCCTGCTCGTCCACATCAGAATGCTAGGCCACGACGGCCGGCTCCGATGACGGGCACGCCCCGGGCCGGGCCGCCATTGGGGTCAACACGTCAAGATGCGCACGTCACATGCCGATGGCTCAGGACATGACAGCGGGTGTCTCCGGGTCGGGTGAGCAGGGCGGGATCGTCCTGGGCTGGTTGATGCGCGTCACGATCGCGCTGCTGGTCATGGGCGTGCTCGCCTTCGACGTGTTCAGCCTCGCCTACACGAATGTCACGACGGTTGATGACGCGGGGATTGTGGCCGGCACCGGCGCGCAGACGCTGATGGAGAACCCCGGTGACGTCCAGAGCGCCCAGGAGGTCTCGGTCGCCCAGGCAGCGGACCTGGGAGTTCGGATGCGTACCAAGGACTGGTGGGTCGATGAGCAGGGCGAGGTCCACGTCACGGTCAGCCGGGATGCCAAGACACTTGCCCTGCACTACGTCCCGCCCCTGCAGAGGTACCTGACCGTCCGCGCCGTCGGCACGGCGTTGAGCAACTGAACGGGGTTCCCGTCCACGGTCAGCCAGCCACCCTGCGAGGACCGCCTGGGCCAGGCGCAGGGCGCCGCTGACCTGGGTCAGCGTCCCACCTTGCTCCGGACCATGGCGAGCGCACTTCCCACCTCCCCGATCCGCATGACCCGAGCTGCGGCCACATAGGCGAGCAACCCAGCGACGCTTGCCAGGGCCAGTACGAGCAGCATGACCAGGCGGGAGTCCCATGAGCCCTCGAGCCAGATGTCGAGCACCAGGAAGGCGGCGACCGTGACTGCGGAGGTGACCGCACCGGCGACCATCATCCTGAGCACAGCGAGCCAGGTGGTGCGGGTGTGCAGCCCGCCCGCGCGGCGGCCGAGGACCGGCCACGCGATGGGCATCATCAGCCAGTAGGTCAAGCCGAACGCCAAGCCGATCGCGGGGACCTTGAGCTGGGTCGGGGCGACTTCGAACAGTGCGATCGACAGGACCACGTTGATCGTGTTGAGCACCAGCGACAGGTAGAAGGGGGTCCTGGTGTCCTCAAGCGCGTACCACCCGCGCAGCAGGATGAAGTAGATCGAGAAGGGCACCAGACCGATCAGCATCGCGATGACCGTGTAGCCGATGAGGTAGGCGGAGTCACGGCTCGCGGCCCCGAACCCGAAGAGCAGCGCAGCCAGGAGCGGCGACAGCGGCATCATGACTGCGGCGATCGGCACCGTCAGCGCCGTGACGGTGCGCATCGTGTCGGTGAGGACCTTGCTGAAGACCCCGAAGTCGCGATCGGCGGCCAGGCGGCTGACTGCCGGGAGCAGGGCTGTGACCAGCGAGACCGTCACGATCGAGTGCGGCAGGAAGAAGATCAGGTAGGCCTTCTGGTAGGTCGCGATGCCGGCAGCCGGCAGTCCCTCATCCTGGGCCAGCACGTTCGCTGTGGTGGCCAGCCGGCTGTGCACGATGAACGAGACCTGGTTGGCGGCAAGCAGGCCGAGGGTCCACAGGGCCAGGCCACCGGTCTTGCCCAGGCCCCACCCGCGCCAGTCGAACCGTGGGCGCCAGCGGTACCCGGTGGAGCGCATGAAGGGGATCAGCAGGAGGGCCTGGGCGGCCACCGCGACCGTCGAGCCGAGGCCGAGCCACGCAGTCTGCTGAACGGTCAGCGTGCCAGAGCTGGCGGCCGCCGGCCCGGCGACCACGAGGAACGACATGAACACGAAGATGGCTACCACGTTGTTGGCGATCGGCGCGTACATGGGTGGCGAGAATCGGCCGCGCGCGTTGAGCACCTGTGAGATCAGCGTGAACAGTCCGTAGAAGAAGACCTGGGGCAGGCAGAACCGGGCGAACGCCACGGCAAGGGACATCTCCTCGGCCGAGTAGTCCGGAGAGGCGTAGATCCGGGTCAGCAACGGGGCCAGCAGCATGGCCGCCGCTGTCAGCGCCAGGAGCAGCACGCAGGTGAGCGTGAGAAGTCGGTCGGTGAATCCGGCACCGCCGTCGGAGTCCTCGCGGCTCCGGCGCACGAGCTGCGGCACGAAGACCGCGTTCATCGCGCCCCCCACGGTCAGCACGTAGACCGTGTTCGGGATCGTGTTGCCGACGGTGAAGATGTCCGCCACGATTCCCAGACCGAGGGCGGCGGTCATGGCGACGTCTCGCAGCAGCCCGGTGATCCGGCTGATCACGGTTCCGACAGCCATCCGAGCACCCGCAGAGACGAGCTCACCCTGCTGGGGCGCTGTGGCCTGCTGCGCCGAGTCGCTGGCCGCGTCCGGGTCCGGGGCACCCGCGAGGTCCGAGGTGTCGTCCCCGGGACCTGTCGACCCGGGTCCTTCCTCGGGGTCCCGTTCGCGTGGATCGTCAGTCACGGGTGGCCCCCGCCGCTGGCTCGGAAGGCGTCCCGCCGGCGGAGGGGCCATCCGGGGTCGCGGACCGGGGTGGCGCCGCCCGCGGTGCCCGGGGAATGCTCCGGCGCCGACGTGCCCGGCGGATCCCGTGGACGAGCACGGCCAGGAGCAGTCCGCCGAGCGCCGCCTGGACCAGTAGCCGGGCGGCGTTGGCGTACGCCGCAGACTCGACCACGAGCTCTCCTGGCACGCCGAAGGGCTCCCCCTGCGCGGTGACCATCTGGATCGTGACGGGGATGGGGCCGGCGGCGGCCACCTGGGCGGTGACATCGACCGAGGTGCGCCGCTCCGGGGCGATCACGAACGGCTCGATCGGGTCGGCCGTGAACAGCTGCGTGGGCGTGGACATCAGCTCCAGGCCGATCGTGACGTCGGTCGGCCCGTTGTTCTCCACCGTGATCGGGATCGTCCCCGAGGCTCCGGAGATGGTGATGGATCCGCTGGACACCACACGGACTGACTCGGTGAGCGCCTCGGTCTGCCTGCCGACGAGCGCGGTGAGGGCGGCTCGTGGTTCCGGGTGGTCCCGGAACCAGGACCCGAGCAGCCGGGTGGGGGCTCTCTGGGTCACCTGCGGGATCGATGCTGGGTCCGGGACGACGCCGGCGTACTCGCGGACATCCGTGTACTGGGATCGGACCCGGGCCACGTGTGCGGCCGGGAGCTCCTGGGCGACCTGCTCCTCTGGCGGCGCCACCTGCACGCGGGCCAGCGCGCCCGGATCTCGGGCCAGGGCGGCCCGCAGGGAGGTCGGTCGCACCCAGGGCGCGCTGGTCAGGGCCGCACGTACCATCGGCGCCGCCCCGACCGGCGGGTCCCAGTCGGGGTCCAGGCCGGCGACCAGCAGCTGCTGGCTGTCCGGGAGCTCGCCGGCGGTGACCAGGGTCTGGGCGAGCAGGGCCTGACGAACTGCTGTCTGCTCGGCCATGGTGTCCATCGGCAGTGCCAGCGTGGCAGCGATCCGGGAGTCGGCCAGCAGCGCCGGCAGGTCACCCTCCCGTGTCGGGATCAGCATGTTCCCGCTGGCCGTGAAGTAGGTGGGCTCAGCCAGCGGAGCGGCCGTATCGGAGAGCACGACGGCACGCACCCCGCGCGCGCTGAGCGTGTCCAGGGTCCGCGGCCGGAGTACCCCGCCGGGGGCGAGGACCACCGTGCTGGGCAGGCTGCGCCCGAGGATCTCGGCGGTGGCGCGGTCGATGGCTCCACGTTGGCGCAGCGCGGTGCCCAGGACCTTGCCGCGACGGGCTGCGTCCACGTCCAGCCACGCGTACAAACCTCCGGCTGCGTCGACGCCCGGAGCCGTCAGCGCCGCGGTCAGGTCGGCCAACCAGAGGCCGACCTCCTTGCTGCGGGTGCCCGGTTCGACTGTTCCCTGCGGGGTGCGCACCCGGTAGCCGTCCGCGAGATCAGCAGCGGCCTCGACGGCCTCCGGGTCCACGACCAGGGACACTGACCCGGGGTCCGCGGCGGCGGCAGCCAGAAGGCGGGTCAGGCGCCCGGCCGGTGACATCTGCACCGCGGCGTCCTCGGTGAGCAGAATGCCCCGGGCGTCCCGCAGCGGCGGACCGGACAGCGGCCAGATGGTGGTCAGCAGCAGCGGCTCAACGGTGGCTCCCTCCGGCCACCACGGCAGGAAGGTGCGGTCCATGTCCTGCCGAACCACGCCCGCCCCGGAGTCGCCGAGCGCCTCGGCGCCGGTGACATAGGCGCCGGGAGTCGTCAGACCCAGGTCGTCGACGTCCGCGCTCAGCTCGAATGTCTGCGTGGCCCCGGGGACCAGCTCGTCGGAGACCGGGATGACGGACCCAGGGACAGGCTGCCCGGTTCGTAGGCCTGAGCCCGCCAGGACCTCGGGGATCTCGTCGCGATTGCCCATCGGGGTGGGCGACAGCCGCAGCCCGGCGGACACTGAGCGCACGGGCGCATCGGAGGTGTTGGTCACTGTGCCGCGCACGATGAGCACGTCGCCGGGCTCCGGGATCGCGGGCTCGAGGGCGTCGATCTGCACGGACAGGGCGCCGGCACCGATCACGGCGCGCTCTCGGCTGGGGGCCGAGGCTCCGGCAGCGGGGACTGCGGCGAGCACGGCGGCCGCGGCCAGGAGTGCGCCTGCGAAGCGCCACCGGGCCCGCCGGGTCACTTCACTCCTGGAACGATCTGCGGGACCTTCTCGACCAGCCGGCGTTCGTCGCCGTGGGCAAGTCGGCGAACGACCTGATGGAACGGGATCCACTCGACAGCCTCGACCTCGACGTCCTCATCGGACAGCTCACCCCCCACGGCCTCGATCACGTAGTGGTGCACGGTCTTGTGGATCCGCTTGTCCTCGACGACGAACCAGAAGTCGATGACTCCGAGGGGCGCGACGATACGTCCGACCAGGCCGGTCTCCTCCTGCACCTCCCGAAGGGCGGCCTGCTCCGGAGTCTCACCAGCCTCGACATGCCCCTTGGGAAGGCTCCAGAGCAGTCGCGATCGACGGTCGTGTCGGGCGATCAGGGCCACGGCCGGCGGATCGCTTGTGAGATCCAGCACGACGCCACCCGCTGAGGTCTCCTCCACCTTGGGCAGCCGACGCCCACGTAGGCCGCTGGGCCGCACCTTGCGCATTCCCCGACCGGCGGCCATGAGCGTGGCGGGGTTGGGGAACATCCGCCGCCCGCCCTCGTCCGGGGTTGGTGACGCGTCCACCTCGTCGACCTGCACGGCTTCCGTGGGCAGCACGGTCGGCTCGGCGCTGCTGGCCTCCTCCTGCGGGCCGGCCGGTCGGGGGCGCGGCAGTGTGGCCGGCGTGGGCCCTGATGCAGCGGCAGGGGTGGCGACGGAGGGGGAGGGGGGTTCAGCGACCTCAGCACCCTGGGCAGAATCCTCGGGATCGGTCGCGCCGGCAGGGTCCGGGGAGAAGGCCCGGACGAGCCCGGTGTCCTCGGCGGCTGGCGGGGCCTCCTGGGCCGGTGGCTCCTCCGGCGCGTCCTGCTCGCCCTCGGCTGGTTCGGGCTGCTCGGGCCGGTGGCGGGGAGCCGGATGCCGCAGGTCAGCAGGGGTGGGGATGGCGAACCGTCGGCCTGCGCGGCGCGGTGGCGGCGCGGGAGGCGGCGGCGTGGACATGCCCGTCAGGATAGCGGCCACGTAGGCTGTCGGCCCGTGCCCGACGTCCCTCCCCGCGCGGCGCTCGCAGTCGTGAGCCGGATCGCCATCGATGAGTTGCTCGACGCTGTCCCAGAACTGCTGGTCCTTGCCGAGCGGATCGTCGCCTCTGGTCACGAGGTCGCTCTCGTGGGTGGGTCGGTCCGCGATGCCGTGCGCCAGGGCACGGCGGTCGACATCGACCTGGCCACCTCGGCCCGGCCGCAGCAGGTGCTTGCCGCCGTGCACGGGTGGGCCGACGCCGTCTGGGACATCGGTATCGAGTTCGGTACGGTCGGGGCGCGGCGGGGCGAGCACCACTTCGAGATCACCACCTACCGCAGCGATGCCTACGACCGATCCACACGCAAGCCCGACGTCACCTATGGCGACTCGCTGCTCGAGGATCTGCGTCGCAGGGACTTCACGATCAACGCGATGGCGGTGATGCTGCCGGACCGGACCTTCGTCGATCCGTTCGGGGGACTGAGCGACCTCGCGGCGGGGGTGCTGCGGACGCCCGCGACCCCGGAGCAGTCCTTCGCTGACGACCCGCTGCGGATGATGCGGGCGGCGCGCTTCGTCGCGCAGCTGGGCGTGAGCGTGACCCCAGAGGTGCGCAGTGCGATGAGCGCCATGGCAGATCGGATCTCGATGGTCTCGGCCGAGCGGGTCCGTGACGAGCTGTCCAAGCTGTTGCTGGCCGACTCCCCCCGCGCAGGTCTCGAGCTCATGGTCGACTCCGGCCTGGCCGATCACGTGCTGCCGGAGCTTCCGGCCCTGCGCCTGGAGATCGACGAGCACCACCGCCACAAGGATGTGTACGAGCACTCGTTGATCGTGCTGGAGCAGGCCATCGACCTGGAGTCATCCCATGAGCCGGCGATCCCCCCGGATCTCGTCCTGAGGCTGGCTGCACTCCTGCATGACATCGGCAAGCCCCGCACCCGGCGGTTCGAGACCGGCGGCCGCGTCAGCTTCCATCACCACGAGGTCGTCGGTGCCAAGCTCGTCCGCCGCCGGCTGACGGCCCTGCGCTACCCGAGGGCGGTCATCGACCAGGTCACCGCGCTGGTGGGACTGCACCTGCGCTTCCATGGGTATGGCGGCGGGGCATGGACGGACTCCGCTGTGCGCCGCTACGTGCGTGATGCGGGCGAGCAGGTGGCTCAGCTGCACAAGCTGACGCGGGCGGACTGCACGACCCGCAACCCGCGCAAGGCGGCGGCGCTGCGGCGCACGTATGACGACCTCGAGAGCCGGATCGGTGAGCTCACCAAGGCCGAGGAGCTCGCCTCGATCCGCCCGGACCTCGACGGCAACGAAATCATGGTCACCCTGGGTATCGGCCCGGGCCGTGAGGTGGGCGAGGCGTACCGCTGGTTGATGGAGCGCCGGCTCGACGAGGGGCCGTTGGGCCGCGAACGAGCGCAGCGCGAACTGCTGGCGTGGTGGGCGGACCGAAGCGGCTCCTGACCGTTGGCTGGGGTGGGGGCCCCCGCTGACCCACCCCTGGCGCTGGGACTCCCCGACTCCCCTGGTCGCGACGCGCCAGTCCGCCGGCGGCGGATCTGCCGAGCGTTGTCGGAGCCGTGGGGTTCAATGGGTCAAGGCACCACGGCAGGGTCGAGCCGGGGCGCTGCAGGAGGTAAACATCGTGTCCGGGACTCTCACCCGACAGCGCCGAACGGTACGAGGTCCGGCGCTGCCACACCTCGTGGGTCTCGATGGTCTGCGTGCGGTCGCCGTCATCGCCGTTGTCCTGTACCACGCCGACGTCCCCTGGATCCCCGGTGGCTTCCTGGGGGTGGACGTCTTCTTCGTCCTCTCCGGCTTCCTGATCACCTCCTTGCTGCTCGTCGAGCTCGATCGCACCGGCCGGATCGACTTCAAGCGCTTCTACCTCCGGCGCGCCCGCAGACTTCTCCCGGCGCTGCTCCTGGTGCTCGGGGTGACGGCACTGATCGTCGCGGTTGTGGCCTATGACGCAGCCGCCGCCTACCGCCGCGACCTGCCGGGTGCGCTGTTCTACTTCTCGAACTGGCTGAGCATCTTCACCGAGACCTCCTACTTCGAGTTCATCGGGCGGCCGCCGATGCTCAAGCACCTGTGGTCCCTTGCGGTCGAGGAGCAGTTCTACATCTTCTGGCCCGCGATCGCACTGTTCGCCTACCGATTCCGCGGGGCCCGGGCCGTTGGTCTTGTCGCCCTCGCCGGGGCGCTGCTGTCGACCCTGGCCATGGCCGTGGGATCCGTCGTGGGCAACATGCCGGCCGAGGTGGATCCCAGTCGGTTGTACTTCGGGACCGACACCCACTCCATGGGCGTCCTCGTGGGGGCGGCACTGGCCGTCGTCTGGCGTCCCGGACGTACCTCGCCCGTGCTGGCTCGCCAGGCCAGGACACTGATCACCGTGTTCGGGGCCCTTGGCCTGGCACTCCTGCTCCTGATGTTCACCGGGCTCGGCGAGTACTCGACATTCCTCTACCGGGGCGGGTTCCTCGTCGTGGCGCTGGTCTCGGCCGTGGTGGTCGCGGCGGCCAGCCATCGGGGGGTTCCCTTCGGCGCGTGGTTGGGCAACCGGCCGATGCGCTGGATCGGCGAGCGGTCCTACGGCATCTACCTCTGGCACTGGCCGTTGTTCCTGGTCACCCGTCCCGGGGCGGAGTTGCCCTTCGATGGTCTCCCGGCGCTCATCCTGCGCGTGGGTCTGCTGCTCGGGGTTGCTGAGTTGAGCTACCGGTATGTGGAGATGCCTGTTCGCCGGGGGGCCCTGACCACCGGGTGGCGGCGAGTGCGCGATGGGGAGTTCACGGAGCTCACGCCGCGAACCCTCGGCGTCCTGGCTGCGATCCTGGCTGTGGTGGCATTCACAGGGGTCCGGGTCGCCACCGCCCCGGCCCCCGCCGTTGCGGCCGGCACGCTCACCACTGAGCAGTTGGCGGCGCTGCCCCCGGCACAGGCCCCCCTTGAGCGCGACGTGGGTCGCCAGGTGGCGGCCGAGGGGGGTGACCCGCGTCCGCGCCTGAGCGCATACGGCGACTCCGTGATGCTCGGCGCCTCCGGGGTGCTCGGGACCGACTTCAACATCGATCTGCACGCCGAGGTCGCAACCCAGGCAGACGACGTCCTGGAGTCGATCGGTCGGCATGTCGCCACTGGTGAGATCCGCGACACCGTGGTGCTCCAGGTTGGGAACAACGGCCTGGTCACCGAGTCGCAGCTGCGCGGCATGCTCGAGCAGCTGTCCGGGGTGCAGAAGGTGGTCCTGGTCACCGTGCGCGTTCCCCGCCCCTGGATGAACCCCAACAACGCCACCATCTCGGCCATCGCCCCCGAGTTCGGCAACGTGGCAGTGGCTGACTGGGCGGCGGAGTCTGCGGATCACCGGGACTACATGGTCAAGGACGGCGTGCACCTGACGGGCAAGGGTGCTGCCGCCTACACCGACCTGATCGCCGAGACCGCCGGCCTGCCGACCACCGATTGATCCACGGGGGTCCCGGCCTTGGCCCACAGACTCCGAGCTGCCGTCCCGCACTGACCCCAGCATTCGGCCGCACGCCTGCTGGCGACCGGATTCTGGCCGCACGCCACCCGAGTCCAGGCGTCGGCGACCGGCCTCGGCGATTTGGCCACCGGTAGGCGGCGCCGGTACTCTTGCCCCGTTGTCTCGTCGGTCCAGGCGCGACGATGGGCGCGAGTGGCGGAATAGGCAGACGCGCACGGTTCAGGTCCGTGTGCCCGAAAGGGTGTGGGGGTTCAACTCCCCCCTCGCGCACCACAACCTGAGGAACCTCCGGCAGCCCGGCCTCCATCGCGAGCGCCGGGCTTCGTCGTCTGCGGAGGCCGGGGGCCGCACCGCGAATGACGAGGTGAGCTGCCGGCCCCCGGGCGTAGGCTGCGCGACCGTGACCGCCGCTGCGAGCCCTGCGCCCTCGATCGAGAAGCCCGCGCACGGCTGGATCCCGATGGCGTTCATCGGGATGGGCACGGCGCTGATCATCATGGACGCGACGATCGTCAACGTCTCGCTGCCGTCGATGATCGCCGACCTGGGCCTGAGCTCCATCGACGCCGAGTGGGTCAACGCGATCTATGCGCTGACGTTCGCCGCCCTGCTGATCGTCTTCGGCCGCATCGGCGACCGGGTCGGGCGTCGGAAGGTCTTCACGCTCGGCGCGCTGGTCTTCGTTGCGGCCAGTATCTACGCGGCGTCCTCGCGTTCCGGCGACCACCTCATCACGGCGCGCGCGCTGCAGGGCATCGGCGGGGCCATGATGTCCCCGTCCTCGTTGTCCCTCGTGAACTCCCTGTACGCAGGTCGCGCACGCAACATCGCCTTCGCGATCTACGGATCGATCATCGGCGGGATGGCGGCCCTCGGCCCGCTGGTCGGCGGCTACCTGACGACGAACTTCTCGTGGACGTGGGCGTTCTGGATCAACGTCCCGCTCGGGATCGTCGTGATCGTCGGGGCCCTGCGCTACGTCCCGGAGAGCAAGGATCCGGGCGACACGAAGGGTCTGGACGTCGCCGGTGCGATCCTGTCGGCACTGGGAATCGGGCTGATCGTCTTCGGCCTCATCGAGGGTCGCAACTATGGCTGGACCCGGATCGAGGGGGACACCAGCCTGTTCGGCGTCGACTTCAGCGTCGGCCAGGTCTCACCTGTGGCGATCGCCCTGGCCGCGGGCCTGCTGTGCCTGCTGCTGCTGTACCTCGTGGAGACCCGGCGCACGGCGGCGGGCAAGTCCGCACTCATCGACTTCAGCCTGTTCCGGATCGCCACGTTCGGCCTTGGTTCGGCCGCAGCCCTGATCGTCAGCCTCGGCGAGTTCGGGATCCTGTTCTCCCTGCCCCTGTTCCTGCAGAGCGTGCTTGGCTACACAGCCCTGGGTGCAGGAGCGCTGCTCGCCACCCTGGCCATCGGCTCGTTCGTGTCGGCTCCGACGGCAGCCTCCCTGGCGAACAAGTACGGGCCGCGGTTCGTGGCCCGGATGGGCATGGGCCTTGAGGTGGTCGGGATCGTGGGTCTGGGGGCCACGATCAGCCCCAGCTCACCCGCGTGGCAGATGATGATCTGGCTGGTCATCTACGGCATGGGCGTCGGGTATGCCAGCGCCCAGCTGACCGGCCTGATCCTGGCCGATGTCCCGGTCCGGCAGAGTGGGCAGGCATCCGGCACCCAGAGCACCGCCCGGCAGATCGGTGCCGCCATGGGGACGGCGATCCTGGGTACGGTGCTGTTCGTCTCGCTGGACGCCCAGACGGCCGCGCAGGTGGAGGACCTGGGCATCCCAGCTGCCGCCGCGGAACAGGTGGCCGACGTGGTCGAGGAATCAGCGGGGACTGCCATCCCGTCACTCGATCAGCCCCCTGGCAGCCCACAGATCCAGGAGGCGGCGTCGCAGGCCTTCGCCGACTCGGTCCGGGTGACAGCCTTCGTGGCCGGTGGCTTCGTCTTCCTGGGCCTGCTGGCCACCATCGCCCTGCCGAAGCCGGTGGGGCGACGCGAGGACGACGGGCTCGAGGCGCCCGAGCCCGGGGCGTCTGCATCGCCCGACTGAGCGCACATGTCGGCTGGGTCAGCCGTAGATGCCCACGAGGCGGTCGGTGTCGGCGTCCGTCCACCCCGCGGGGGGCGCGATCCGGGCCCACGCTTCGGCCTGGTGCGAGCCGTACACATGTCCGTGACCCGTCGGGACCGACGTGGAGTCCATCATGTCGCCGGACAGTTGCAGGAATGTCAGGATCGGCCACCAGCGCATGTGTGGTGACACATCCGGGCCACGTGGCTCCGCCAACCAGTCGGGCCGTCCCCACAGGAGCTCCGGGGACCACCAGACGACGGGATCCGAGGCGTTCTGCAGGTAGACGAGCCGAGGCGCCGGCCATGTCCCGCCGGGCTTGTCGAGGTCGGTGGGCAGGGACCCGAATCGAAGGGTCGTGCCCGAGTCGACGACCGGTTGCCACTGCGGTGATCCCGGGTCACGGCCGGCGGTCTCCGTCCGGTGCACGGGACTCTGCTGCGGAGGGCCCACGAACATGGCCCCATCGGTCTTGTTGACCATGTCCGTGACACCCGTGAACGCCGACTCCGCGCCGTACGCACCCAGGCTCTCTCCGAAGACGAGCAGCGTGGGCCGGCTGGCCTCCGGAAGGGCAGACCATCGGCTGTAGACGGCGTCGAAGAGGACACGCCCAGCCTCGCGGGCGCGATCCTGGTCGACGAGGAACGACAACCAGCTCGGCAGGTGCGAGTACTGGGTGGATACCACGGCGGTGTTCCCGCCGTACATCAACTCGACGGGCTCGATCGCCAGCTGATCCACGAGGCCGGTGCCCGTGGAGGCGGCTACCAGCAGCACGGGGCGCTCGAAGGCGCCGAATGCCTCAAGGTCACGCACCGCCAAGTCAGCGCGGACCTTCGCGTCCGGGCTGGAGTCGACGCCCGCATACACGCGGATCGGGTCGGCCAGGTCATCGGACCGGAACTCGCTGAGGCGCTCGCGGGAGGGCACCCCGGCGATGAAGGCCCGTCCGTCCGAGCCGAGGTCCCCCCAGCGGACGGCCGACCCCGGTCCGCCTGACACGTAAGGGCTGCCGGGCTGTGTCACCTCCGTGTCGATCGTGCTGTTGATCCTCTGGAAGGCGTGGTCCACGAGTCCGTAGGCGACGTTGACGACCAGCGCGGCCACCCCGAGGGTCACGGCAGCTGCAGCCATCGCCCCCAAGGCCCCGCTGGCACGGGCAGGCAGGTGACGGCTCAGCAAGCGGGTCAGGGCCCTGGCCATGCGCCGCACGAGCCGGGCAATCCCCACGATCAGCACGAGGACCACGACGGCGATCACGAGGGCTTGCACGTACCAGACGGGCGAGGGATGCCCCGCGCCCATGAGGTCACGCACGTCGTTCTGGGTTGCCATTGCGAGTACCGCTGCCAGGACCAGCAGTGCTCCGCCTGCGAGCAGGACGACCCGCCATGTCCGAGCCGACCCCCAGGATGGTCCGGTCCCGCCTGTCAGCTGACGGGCGATCCATGCCAGCAGCAGCCCCAGGCCGTAGCCGGTAGCTGCAGCCAGGCCGGTGACGAGTCCCTGGATCGTCCCGGCACGGGGCATCAGGGATGGGCTCAAGGAGAGCGCGGCGAGAGCAAGTGCTCCCACGGCGGCCGCACGCGGCATCTGCCAGGGCCGGTGCGGTGAGCTGCGCGCACCGGCCGGATCGTCTCCCACCGGGCGATCGTAGGCCCGGGGCGGCTCACCCCCAAGCACGGGCGTGGCGCGGTGAAGCCGCCAGGGGTCAGTACCAGCCGCGGCTCTGCGAGTGGGCCCACGCGTTGCTCGGGTTGCCGTAGCGTCCGGAGATGTAGTCCAGGCCCCAAGCGATCTGGGTGCGGGCGCTGGTGGACCAGTCCGAGCCGTGGCTGCTCATCTTCGAGCCGGGCAGGGACTGCGGGATGCCGTGGGCACCGCTGGACGAGTTGTGCGCGCTGCTGCTCCAGCCCGACTCCTTCTGCCAGAGCCGACCGAGGTCATCGCACTGCGACGACGACCAGCCACGCTCGGCGCACATCTGCATGCCGAGGGCACGATTCTGGGCTGGGGTGCCGCCCTGTGACCGCGACCGGGCAGCCCGCTCCTGGGCCGCCTTGCGCTCTGCGGCCTTCTTGGCCTTGCGCTCGGCCTCCTTGCGCTCGGCCTTCTTCTTCGCCTTGCGCTCGGCCTCCTTGCGCTCCTCCTCGGCCTTCAGGACAGCCGCGTGGCTTGTGGTTGCGCTCTCGGCGTCGACGGAACGCTGCTGCTCCCAGGACACCGGCATGGCTGCCGACTCGCTGGAGCCGAATGCGTTGTCGAGCACCGGGGCGCCGGCGATCATGGCCGCAGTCGCGGTGAGGGCGGCTCCGCCCTTGATCAGGATGGGGGTGATCATGGATCCTCCGAGGATTGGGTTCACCCACCGATACCCACATCCACGCCGTCAGACACGGTTCGTGGCCCATGTCACACGCGAGGGCGCCGGGGCGCGCGGTCGCCGCACACCTGGCGGCGTGCTCAGGTCACGCGCAGCCCGAGGGCCACGGCCTCCTCGAAGAGCTCCTCGCGCACGTCCGGGTGCGCGGCCTGCGTGATCAGGTTCCGTGCCTGCTCGTCCTGCGAGCGACCCCAGATCTCGGCAACCCCCTGCTCGGTGACGACAGCCGTGTGCTGGAACGACGTCACCGGCTCGTCGAGCAGCGGCACGATCGTGGAGACGTCGGCCTTCGGGTGCCAGGATCGCAGCGCGATGAAGGCCTGACCCCCCGGCGAGTGCAGGGCACCGACGATGAAGTCCGTCTGCCCGCCGAAGCCTGAGTAGATCCTGGCGTTGATCCGTGAGGCATTCGCCTGGGCGAAGAGGTCGACCTGCAGCGCGGAGTTGACCGAGGTCATCTGGGGCTGCTGGGCGATGAGCCCCGGATCGTTGCTCACCTCCGTGCGCACCATCCGGACGCGCGGATTCCCATCGATCCAGGTGTAGAGCTCGTCGGACCCGAAGAGGAACGACACGGCCAGTGGCGTGTCCGGGTCCAGGGCGCCCGCCCGGTCAAGGGCGAGCACGCCGTCGGAGAACATCTCAGTCCAGAACCGCAGTCCCTTGCGGTCCGACAGCGCGTTGAGCACGGCGTCGGGAACCGCGCCGATCCCCATCTGCAGCGTGGAGCCATCCCGGATCCGGGCTGCGATCCGGTCACCGATGTCACGCGAGGTGTCGTCGAGGGTCCCGTGGGAGCCGGACATCAGCGGCTCCTCCGCCTCGAAGAGCATGTCGATCGAGCTCAGCGGGACGATCGCGTCGCCGTAGGTGAACGGCATCCGTGGGTTGGTCTGCGCGATGACCTTGCCACCGCGGGCGCGGCAGGCCTCGATCGCCGCCGGCATCACGTTGACCTCGATGCCGAGGCTGACCACGCCGTGGCGGGGCATCGAGGTGTGCAGCAGGACGACGTCGGGCTCCATCGCCCGGCCGAAGAGCGCGGGCACGAGGCTCAGGCGGCACGGCACGTAGTGCAGCCGTGGGTTCCTGCGCATCCCGGCGCCGACGAAGGAGGTCTCCGGAGTGATCCCGTCGCGCTCGGGCAGCCCGGGCTGGGGGTTCAGGGTCCACAGCCGCCACTGCGGGATGTGCTTGTCGAACAGGGCCAGGGCGGTCATCGGACTGGCGAAGTTGCCCGAAGCCACAACCCGGGGGTTCGGCGGCAGTGCCTCGAGCATGGTGGCCAGCGATTCGGCGGTGGCGTGCAGGGTCATGGGTGGCATTGTCCCCCCGGCCGGGTGCCCGGTGGGCCGTCCACAGGGCCCGGGCGGGCCGGACGTAGGTCCCCTGCTGGTGCCGAGGCAGTTGAACCGGTCGTGTCGTTTGCGCGGCCCCACGGCGTCAGGTAGGGTTCTCGATGTATCAACTCGATACATCGATCCGACAGCACCGCCTGAGGCTGTGCACAGCCGGACAGCACGCACCAGCACGACACCCCAGGACTCGAGAGGACGGTACTCCGCGATGGCAGCCACTCGCCGCAGCGCAGTGCTCGAGTTCGCGATCCTGGGGCTGCTGCAGGATGCCCCGATGCACGGCTACGAGCTTCGCAAGCGGCTCAACTCGGTCATGGGGACGCTGCGTGCCATCTCGTACGGATCGCTCTACCCGGCGCTCAAGGACCTGCTCGACCGGGGTCTGATCGCCGAGGCGGGCGACGCCGACGCCAGCGCCCCGGTCCTCTCGGGTCGCCGCGCGAAGATCGTCTACGAACTCACCGCCGACGGCAAGGACAGGTTCGCCGAGCTCGTCTCGCAGACCGGTCCAGAGGCGTGGGAGGACGAGGCGTTCGGGGTGCACATGGCCTTCTTCGGGAGCACGCCGGCGGAGGTGCGCGTGCGCATCCTCGAGGGCCGGCGCAGCCGGATGGAGGAGCGCCGCAGCAATCTCGCAGCGGCGACGGCACGCAACCGCGAGCGGCTGGACACCTACACGCAGGCCTTGCAGAGGCATGGCCTGGAGGGTGTCGACCGTGAGGTTCGGTGGCTCAACGAGTTGATCGACAACGAGAACCAACTCAAGCGCGGAGGATCCCCCGACGCGCCCAACCAATCCGGAGATACCGGGGCCGGGCCGCGTCGCCCGCGAACCCGCGGGTGAGAAAGGAAGACAAGATGGGTGCCATTCGTGTGGCCATCGTGGGCGTGGGCAACTGCGCCTCCTCCCTCGTGCAGGGTGTGGAGTACTACAAGGACGCGGATCCGAACGATTCCGTCCCGGGCCTCATGCACGTCCAGTTCGGCGACTACCACGTCAACGACCTCGAGTTCGTTGCTGCGTTCGACGTCGATGCCAAGAAGGTCGGTCAGGACCTCTCGCACGCGATCTTCGCCAGCGAGAACAACACCATCAAGATCAGCGACGTCGCGCCGACCGGCGTGACGGTCTCCCGTGGCCACACGCTCGACGGCCTGGGCAAGTACTACCGCGAGATGGTGACCGAGTCCGATGAGGAGCCCGTGGATGTCGTCGCGGCCCTCAAGGATGCGCGGGTCGATGTCCTGGTCTGCTACCTGCCGGTCGGTTCGGAGGACGCTGCGAAGTACTACGCGCAGTGCGCCATCGACGCCAAGGTCGCCTTCGTCAACGCGCTTCCGGTGTTCATCGCCGGGACCCCCGAGTGGGCCAAGAAGTTCGAGGACGCCGGCGTGCCGATCGTCGGCGACGACATCAAGAGCCAGGTGGGCGCGACCATCACCCACCGCGTGCTGACCAAGCTGTTCGAGGACCGCGGCGTCACCGTCGACCGGACCTACCAGCTCAACGTCGGCGGCAACATGGACTTCATGAACATGCTCGAGCGTGATCGCCTGGAGTCCAAGAAGATCTCAAAGACCCAGTCGGTCACCTCGCAGATGAACCGCGACATCGGCGCGCGCAACGTGCACATCGGGCCGTCGGACTACGTGGCCTGGCTCGACGACCGCAAGTGGGCGTTCATCCGCCTCGAGGGCCGTGCCTTCGGCGACGTGCCGCTGACCCTGGAGTACAAGCTCGAGGTCTGGGACTCCCCGAACTCGGCCGGGGTCATCATCGATGCCGTGCGTGCGGCGAAGATCGCCCTGGACCGGGGCGTCGGTGGCCCGATCCTGAGCGCGTCGAGCTACTTCATGAAGTCCCCGCCGGAGCAGTACTCCGATGAGGACTGCCGCACCAAGGTGGAGCAGTTCATCGCCGGCGAGATCGACAGCTGAATCCCCGCAGTCAATGGACTGCAACGTGCGAAGGGCCCCGGGTCTCCCCGGGGCCCTTCCGCGTTCGCCGGTGTGCCCGGGATCAGCCGGTCACGGCTTCGGCGTCGAATGCGGAGATCGCCTCGAGCCATGACCGCGAGGCGCCCGTGCGGCCCTCCGCGGCCACGGCGCCCTCGAAGAGCCGGGTCAGTTCGGCGCCGTCCGCGCGCAGCACCGCTTCCCGGACCGCCTGCTCCCACTGCCCACCCATGACCTGAGTATCGCCGCACGTACGCCGACCTGCCTGTGGACGGTGGGTGCGTGCGGCGGGCATGCTGAGCCCGTGAGCAACCGGGAGGTCGAGCCGCGGGTCCCGGAGTTGCTCGGGGTGCGCCTGCCCGTGCTGGCCACCAGCAACTCCCGGAAGCTGCTCGCCACCCGTCTGACGGGGCAGGCCTCTGACGGCCTGCTCCAGGCGTCCCTCGGGTCGTTCGTGCTGTTCTCCCCGGAGCGCCAGGCCACCGCGGGCCAGGTGGCCGGGGCCTTTGCCCTGCTGCTGCTGCCCTACTCGCTGCTGGGGCCGTTCACAGGCGTCTTCCTCGACAGGTGGAACCGGGCCCGGGTCCTGGTCGTGGCCAACCTGTCCCGGGCTCTGGTCACCCTCGGAATCGCGAGCATGGTGGCCGCCGGTCGGGGCGGGCTCGACCTGGGTACGGCCGTGCTGGTGACGATGGGGATCGGACGGCTCTGGCTGGCTGGCCTGTCCGCAGGGCTCCCGCTCGTGGTCGCGCCGAGCCAGCTCGTGACTGCCAACGCGATGTTCCCCACCGCGGGCACCATCGCCTCGGCCATCGCCACCGTGACCGGCCTGTTGTTCATGCGCCTGGGTCCCGACGGGGCCACCTACCTCGTCCTGGCAGTCGCCGGTGGCCTTGTGATCTCGGCTCTCATCGCCAGTCGCATCCCCCGTCGCGACCTGGGTCCCGAGGTCGGCGAGGCCAGCAGTGCCCCCCTGACCGCCGACCTGGTGGCCGTGGCACGCGGCATGGTTGCCGGCGTCGTCCACATCAGCCGGCGGCCACGGGCCCGTCGAGGGATGGCCGTGGTCATGGCCCACCGGATCGCGTTCGGCGCCCTGCTGGTTGATGCGCTGCTGATCATGCGCAACACCCTGAACCCGGTGGGCGACGCCGACGGCGCCCTCGGTGATTTCGCGCTCACCGCGGCCGGGGCATCCGTGGGCAGCCTCCTGGCTGCCGTGGCCGCCCCGGCGATCATGGGCAGGATCGGTTCCTCGCGCTGGTCGGCCGTGACCCTGTTCATGGCAGCTGTGGTGGCCCCCCTCAGTTTCGCGAGCCTGCTCCTGCCGATGATGGCCCTGGGCTCGCTGACCATGGGCTTCGCCGGGCAGACCGTGAAGATCGCCGGCGACACCGTCCTGCAGAGTGACATCACCGACGAGTACCGCGGCCGGGTCTTCTCGCTGTACGACGTGGGGCTCAATGTGTGCCTCGTCGCAGGGATCTGCCTGGCAGCCTGGACCATCCCCGCCGACGGCGTCGCCCCTGCCCTGTGGATCGCTGTCTCGGTGCTGTTGGCCGCCACCGGCGCGTGGAGTCTGCGGCCCGCGGCGGTGCGTGGCTAAGATCGGGACGTTGTAGGTGCCGTCCGCCCTCTGCGGGCGCGTGCGCTCACGCGCGAAGGGAGGTGGCTCGTGGGGATGCTGGACAGCTTCGAGAAGAAGTTGGATCGGATGGTGAACGGGGCCTTCGCCAAGGCCTTCAAGTCCGAGGTTCAGCCGGTGGAGGTTGCCGCCGGACTCCAGCGTGAGCTCGATGACCGCGCCACGATCGTCAGCCGGGCTCGCACGGTGGTCCCGAACAGCTTCGTCGTCGAGCTGTCGACCGCCGATTTCGAGCGCCTGTCGGCCTTCGAGGCCACGGTCAGCGATGAGTTGGCCGGACTCGTCCGCGAGTACGCACAGGAGCAGCGCTACACCTTCGTCGGCGCCGCCCAGGTCGCGCTGGCCGAGGACGCCTCGTTGGGCACCGGGGTGTTCCGGATCCGGTCCGAGGTCCTGCCCGGGCCGCAGACAGACGCCCCGCTCCAGGTTGATGCCACCGGGGAGCCGCATCTCGAGGTCGACGGGATCACCTATCCGTTGATCGCCGTGACCAGGCTGGGACGGGGCACAGACGTAGACATCCGGATCGACGATCCGGGGGTCTCCCGGCATCACGCCGAGATCACCTTGGGTACCGACGTGATCCTGCGCGACCTCGGGTCCACGAACGGAACCCTCGTCAACGGCCGGATGGTCTCCACGGCGCCACTGCTCGAGGGCTCCCAGATCCAGCTCGGGACGACGACGTTGACCTATCGGGCCAGGTGACCCATGTCGGAGCTGGCGATCACCCTCATGCGGTTCGGCTTCCTGGCCGCACTGTGGTTCGCCATCTTCGCCATCGTCGGGGTGCTCCGCCGCGATCTCGCCGCGCCCAAGGAGGCCCGACCGCAGGCTGCGAGCCGGCATGCGCCCGGGTTGCCCACGTCCAGCGCCCCCCCGGTACCGCCGCAGCCGAAGCCGCGGGTACCGACGCTCACGGCCTCGACTCCGCGCAAGCTCTCGGTGGTTGAGGGTGAGCTGGCGGGCACCGTGGTGCCGCTCGGGTCCTCGCCGATCACCGTTGGGCGAGCGGCCGACTCGACACTCGTGCTCCAGGATGACTACGCGTCCAGCCGGCACGCACGCTTCTTCCCCTCCGACGGACAGTGGATCGTCGAGGACCTCGGGTCGACGAACGGAACCTGGATCGACCGGACCCGGATCACCGGGCCGACCGTCCTGCGGGTGGGCGCCAAGGTGCGCGTCGGCCGCACGACCCTGCAGCTGCAGCGGTAGGGGGCGGCGATGACCCAGTTCCTGAGGTACGCGGCCAAGTCCGACGTCGGAATGGTGCGCCGCGACAACGAGGACTCCGGCTACGCGGGGCGCACGCTGCTGGCCGTGGCTGACGGCATGGGCGGGCACGCTGCGGGCGAGCTGGCCAGCTCCACTGCCGTGGCGACCCTGGCCGAGTTGGACTCGGAGGACCTGGCCTTCGAGGACGTCCTGACGGCCCTGGACGACGCGATGCTGACCTCCGCAGAGCGGATCACCCAGTTCATCGATGCGGACCCCACCCGCGCTGGGATGGGAACGACGCTGACCGCCATCCTGTGGCGCGGGGGGCGGATCGCCCTGATCCACGTCGGGGACTCCAGGGCCTACCTGCTGCGCGATGGCTCGCTCAGCCAGATCACCCATGACCACACCTATGTGCAGACCCTGATCGACGCCGGGCGGATCACGCCGGAGGAGGCCCGGACCCATCCCAAGCGAAACCTGCTGCTGCGGGCGATAGATGGCAACGGCGCCCCCGAGGGTGAGACGTCGATGCGCGAGGCGCTGGTCGGCGACCGGTTCCTGCTGTGCAGTGACGGCCTGAGCGGGGTGCTCCCCGACAACCTCCTGGAGCGGGTGCTCGGTGAGGTCCCCGACCCGACCGCCGCGGTGACCGAACTCGTCGACCTGGCCCTCAGCGCCGGGGCGCCGGACAACGTTACGGCCGTTGTCGCCGACGTCATCGATCTTCCTGCTGCCGACCTCGAGACGTCCCTCGGCGCTCCTGTCGTCGTCGGTGCAGCGGGCGACCAGCGCAACCGAGCCGCGCTGCCCGGCCTGCACTTCCCCGACGACGTCGGCCCCGGCAGCGCGGGGTCCGGAGCCGCTGGAGCCCGGGCGGGGCCCGTCGTGGCCGGGGGGCTGGCTGCTCGGGGCCTCTCACGGGCCAGGTCGGGCGGGACCGATGAGTCGGCCGGCGAGGATGACGCTGCCGAGGCAGTCGGCGATGCCCAGCGTGCCGCGGATGCCAACACCACTGATCCGTCCGGGGAGGACCCCCGTTCTGGGGCAGCGCCGGGGTCCATCGGTGCGGCCGTCGAGTCCGGTGAGCTCTCGGTCGGGGAGTCCCCGGTGGCTGCCCCCCCCGGTGTGGCGGCGGAACCAGGTGCCGGTCCCGCCCAGCAGTCCAGCTGGGGCCGCCGGCACTGGCGTGGCCTGTCGGTGGCCGCCGGCATGGTGGGGGCCCTCCTCGTGGGCCTTCTCGGGTTCACGTGGTGGCTGAGCTCCCAGTGGTTCGTCGGTGGCAACGCCGGGTATGTCGCGGTGTACCAGGGCGTCCCCCAGGACGTCCTCGGCGTCTCGCTGAGCCGGGTCACGACGCGCACCGCCATCCCTGTGGCGTCGTTGCCCTACTACGACCAGTCACAGCTGGACCGGACGCTGGAGGCCTCGACGGAGGCCGACGCCCTGCGCATCGTCGACGACCTGGAGGTCAAGGCCTCCGAGTGCTCGTCCGATCAGGCCCCGCTCGGCTGCCCCGTGCGGATCTCGGTCGTTCCCCCGGGCTTCACCACGCGGCCCAGTGGGACGCCGTCGCCCAGCCCCATCGCCAGTCCGGGTGCGACGCCGTGAGTGCCCCGGCGATCCCCGGGTCGGTCGACGTGACTGCGCCCGCGACCCAGCCCACGAGGCGCAACACCGAGCTGGCACTCCTGGTCCTTGTGTGGCTGGTGGGAGCCATGGCCCTCCTCCTGGCCAGCGAGGGCGCCGCCGGCGAGGTCGTCAGTGATGTCCGCACCATCGTCGTCATCGAGGGAGTCAGCCTGCTGGGCATCCACCTCGTGCTTCGTTGGTCTGCGCCGTACGCGGATCCCGTCATGCTGCCCGTGGCGGCCGCGTTGAACGTCCTTGGCATCGCCATGGTCGGCCGGCTGGACATCGCCGACGCCAAGATCGCCGTGGCCCGCGGCGACGAGATCGCCAGCTCGGTCGCCGTGCAGCAGGCCATCTGGATGGTCGTGGGCGTGGTGGCGTGCGCACTCGTCCTCATCATCGTCCGCGATCATCGGAGCCTGCGTCGCTACACGTACCTCGTTGGCCTGGCCGGGTTGATCCTGATGCTCCTGCCGATGGTCCCGGGCCTGGGTCTGACGATCCGCGGTGCGAACCTGTGGATTGCCATCGGGCCGTTCACCTTCCAGCCGGCCGAGCTGTCGAAGGTCCTGCTGACCATCTTCTTCGCCTCGTACCTGGTGCAGACCAGGGAGTCCCTGGCGCTGGTCCGGCATCAGGTGCTCGGTCTGGGGATCCCGCGCGGGCGGGACCTCGGCCCGATCCTCGCGGCGTGGGCCATCGCCATGGGCATCATCGTGTTCCAACGCGAGCTGGGCACCGCGGCCATGTTCTTCGGATTGTTCGTCGGCCTGCTGTACGTCGCCACCGGGCGACGGTCCTGGATCGTGATCGGGTTCCTGCTGACGGTGGTCGGGGTGCTCTTCGCCTACTTTGCCTTCAACCACGTCCGGATCCGGTTCAAGGTCTGGCTGAACCCCTTCGAGTACTCCAATGCCGAGGGCTACCAGATCGTGGAGTCGCTCTTCGGGTTCGCCAACGGCGGCATGCTGGGCACCGGATGGGGCCAGGGCTACCCCCAGCTGGTGCCCTTCGCCGAGAGCGACTTCATCTTCGCGGCCCTGGGCGAGGAGATCGGCATGGCCGGTGCCTTCGCCATCATCGCCCTGTTCGGCATCCTCATCCAGCGGGCGCTGCGCGCGGCGCTCGCCAGCCGTGACTCGTTCGGCACCCTGCTCGCGACCGGGTTCGCAATCGTGCTTGGCCTGCAGTCCTTCATCGTGCTCGGCGGGGTCACCAAGCTCATCCCGCACACGGGCCTGACAACTCCGTTCATGTCCGCTGGGGGATCCTCGCTGCTGGCCAACTGGATCATCCTCGGGCTGCTGCTGCGCATCTCGGACCACGTGCGGCGCCCGGACCCGGTCATCATCCGCCCGGACGATGCGACCACCGAGGTGGTGGCGGTGCGGTGACCCGACCCCTGAACCGCCTGTCGATCGGGCTGTTGGTGCTGATGATCGCCCTCCTGGTCCAGCTGACCCGGATCCAGGTCTTCCAGAGTGCCGAGCTCAACGCGAAGCCGGGCAATCAGCGCACACTCCTCACGGAGTACTCACGCGAACGGGGCCCGATCCTGGTCGCTCGGGCGCCCATCGCGACGTCCGTGGAGACCGACGGGGAGCTGGCCTACCTGCGCACGTACCCGGCGGGTCCGATGTTCGCCTCGGCGACCGGCTTCTACTCGGTCGTGTTCGGGGCCACCGGACTGGAGAAGGCCGAGAACTCGGTCCTGTCCGGGGAGGACCCGCGCCTGTTCGTGGATCGGATGCAGCAGCTGTTCGCCGGTCGCCAGGTGCGCGGCGGATCGGTGACGACCACATTGGACGGCCCGGGGCAGCAGGCAGCTTGGGACGGGCTGAAGGGCAAGGTCGGATCGGTGCTGGCCATCGAGCCCGCCACCGGTCGGATCCTGGCCCAGGCGCAGAGCCCGTCCTTCGACCCCAACAAGCTCAGCACCCACAACTCGAAGGCGGCCAACGAGTACTACAAGGAACTGGAGGACGACCCGGACAAGCCACTGCTCAACCGGCCGATCGCCAAGACCAACCCGCCCGGATCGACGTTCAAGGTGGTGACCGCCGCCGCAGCGCTGGAGTCGGGCCGGTTCGAGCCTGACAGCATCCTGCCCGGCCCGAGGACCTACACGCTGCCGGGCAGCAACGTAGAGCTGCCCAACTGGACTGGCACCGCCTGCGGCCCCGACGGGAAGGTGACCCTGGCCGAGGCGCTGGCCATCTCGTGCAACACGGCCTTCGCCTGGCTGGGCAATGAGCTCGGCGCCGATGCGTTGCGCGACCAGGCCGAGAAGTTCGGCTTCGAGGAGTCCTTCCAGACCCCCCTGCGCGCCGCCACCTCCCGGTATCCGACCGATCCCGACGATGCCCAGACAGCGATGTCGGCGATCGGCCAGTTCGACGTGCGGGCCACGACGATGCAGATGGCCATGGTCGCCGCAGCGATCGGCAACGACGGCGTGACGATGCGCCCAGGGCTCGTTGATGAGACCGCAGCCCCCGACCTCAAGCCGCTGCAGACATACCGGCCGAGCGACTTCGCCCAGTCGATGACCCCGGAGAACGCCGCGCAGCTCACGGCCATGATGGTCGGTGTGGTCAATGGTGGGACGGGTTCGAACGCCGGGATCCCCGGCGTACAGGTCGCGGGCAAGACGGGGACGGCCCAGACGGCCAAGGACCGGCCGAGCATCGCCTGGTTCATCTCGTTCGCCCCCGCCAACAATCCCCAGGTCGCCGTGGCGGTCGCCATCGAGAATGCCGGCGTCAGTGAGGTGAGCGGCAACCAACTGGCTGCGCCGATCGCCCGCTCGGTGATGCAGGCGGTCCTGTCGGGCTAGTCGATCGGGGCTGCGACCGGAGCGTTCTCGCCGTGCGCGTGCCCGCTTCACGGTAGATTGGGCCCCGGCTGACCGGGCTCTTGCCCGGTGCGGCATGGATCCCGACGTGGCCCCTGCGGCGACCAGGGTGACCGAGGTGACAGGAGTGCGGATGAGCGACGTGCGTCGGCTCGGCGACCGGTACCAGGTGGGCGAACTCATCGGCCGCGGTGGCATGGCCGAGGTCCATGAGGGCCGCGATCTGCGCCTCGGGCGACGTGTGGCGATCAAGATCCTCAAGCCGGACCTCGCCAGTGACCCGGCATTCCTCGCCCGGTTCCGCCGTGAGGCGCAGAGTGCAGCCTCCCTGAATCACCCGAACATCGTCGCGGTCTACGACACCGGCGAGGACGAGTACCGCGAGGGAGCGGCCGCTTCCGTGGTCCCGTTCATCGTGATGGAGCTGGTCGAGGGGATCACCCTCAAGGAGCTGCTCCACTCCGGGAACCGCCTCGTGCCGGAGCGTTCCCTGGAGATCACCTCCGGCGTCCTGGCAGCGCTGGACTACAGCCACCGGCACGGGATCATCCACCGCGACATCAAGCCCGGCAACGTGATGCTGACCACCACGGGCGCGGTCAAGGTCATGGACTTCGGCATCGCCCGGGCGGTCGCCGACTCGAGTCAGACCGCCACCAGCACTTCGACTGTCCTGGGCACCGCCGCCTACCTGTCCCCGGAGCAGGCGCAGGGCCGCACCGTCGACGCCCGCAGTGACCTGTACTCGGCCGGAGTCGTGCTGTTCGAGCTGCTGACCAGGAAGCCACCGTTCGTCGCGGACTCCCCGGTGGCGGTCGCCTTCGCCCACGTCAACGAGCCACCCCCGGTCCCGAGCACGCTGGACCCCGGCCTGCCTCCGGAGATCGACCCGATCCTGGCCCGAGCACTCAACAAGGACCCCGCTCTGCGCTACCAGACGGCTGTTGAGTTCCGCGCCGATGTGGAGCGCGCGATCGCCGGCGTTCCAGTGACCCAGGTGATGGGCGCCGTACCCGTCGTTGTGCCGGACTCCCAGGAGACCATGGTCATGGGCGGCGTGGACCCCAACGCCACTGCTGCCATCGCGGCGGCTGCGGCCGAGCCCCTGGTCCCGCCCCCGCCCCCCGAGGAGCAGACCAGCGGCAAGCGGGGCGGCTTCCTGAAGGGCCTGGGCATCGCAGTCCTTGTCATCGGGCTGATGGCCGCCGGGGTCTGGCTCGGCATGCGGCTCCTCGAGTCATCGACCCCGCAGATGGTGGAGGTGCCTCGTATTGAGGGTCTCACCACCGACGAGGCCTCGGGTGAGCTCACCGACGCCGGGCTCCGACTCGGCGGGCCGGACTTCCAGGCCTCCGACGAGCCCAAGGACTCGGTCATCAGCCAGGATCCGCCGAGCGGGGAGCTCGTCGAGTCCGGCAGCCTCGTCTACGTCGTGGTCTCGGCGGGCAAGGAACAGGTCCAGGTCCCCGACCTCATCGACTTCCGCTCCATCAGTGACGCCCGCAAGACGCTGGCTGACGCAGGCCTGACGCTGGGCAAGGTGACCCCGGAGGACTCCGAGGAGCCCGAGGAGACCGTCCTGCGCCAGGACCCGGAACCGTACGAGACGGTCGATGCCGGATCCACGGTCGACATCTGGGTGTCCAACGCCCAGGTGGAGGTCCCTGGCGTCGTGGGACGCAGCGAGGCCCAGGCCCGGACGGACCTGTTCAACAAGGGCTTCGAGGTCGGCTACGGTCCTGAGACCGAGACGGCCGAGTTCGCACCGGGCACCGTGGTCACGCAGACCCCTGAGGGTGGCCAGATGGCCAAGAAGGGGTCACTGGTGACCCTCAGCCTGGCGACTGCCCCCGCGCCGACCCCGACGCCCACGCCATCGGAGCCTGTCGACGGCGGTGCGGACGGGCAGGGCGGAGGCGGTGCTGCCGGCAACGCTGGCGCGAACCCGGGTCTGTCAGCGCAGCCGCAACCCTGATCCGGCGGGTACTCCTGCGACGCTGAGCGCCACCTGGGCCGGATGGCGCGCAGCGGCTACGCGTGCCGGGCCTGCCATCCCGCCCACGCGGAGTCGGTCATCTGATCCAGGGTGCGTCGTGCCCGCCAGCCGAGCAGCACCGATGCCAGTGCCGGGTCGGCAACGAGCTCCGGGGGGTCCCCGGGCCGGCGCTCCACGATGTCGACCGCGAAGTCCTCGCCGATCGAGCGTCGCAGTGCCTCGATCACCTCGAACACCGAGTAGCCGCGACCGGTCCCGATGTTGATGCAGATGTGGTCGTCGAGCCGGGGGGCGTCCTCGACCCCGGCGACCTTGGCCACCATCGACCCCAACTGGGTGGCCATCTCAGCGACGAGGTCGCCGGCCTGTCCTCGTTTGCCCCCGGGGGCGGTCGATGAGCGGATCACCCCTGGGATCCGCTGCGCGGCGATCTCAACGGCGCGGGCTGCGGCGGGCATTCTCTCGATGGCCCTCGCGGGGACCTGAGCGGCCACCTCCACGGCGGCCGCTCCACCGGGGAGCCGGGCTGCGGCCGACTCGGCGCGTGTTGCGGCATCCTGGACCCGGTCACCTGCGGCCCTCAGCAACTCGGCCTGGTGGGAGATCTCCACGAGCCGCGCCGCGGCAACATGGGCCGCCGACAGGTCTGAGACGTGGATGTAGTCGCGGATGCACGTGCCGTCGGGCGTCGGGTAGTCGTCGCCGAAGACCTTCGGGCGGCGACCCTCGTGGAGGGCCTCGAGGATCATCGGGATCAGGTTCAGTGCGGCTGGGTCACCCAGATCGGGACTCGCAGCCCCGGCGACGTTGAAGTAGCGCAGGTTCAGAACGTGCCATTGATGTGCCCGTGCCGCCGCACCCACCATCTGCTCACCGGCCAGCTTCGTGGCCCCGTACGGGTTCATCGGCAGGCACGGGGTCTCCTCGGTGATCCGGCCGTCCGCTGAGATGCCCGCCGCCCCAGGAGCCATGTCGGGCTGGCCGTATACCGCCGCCGACGAGGAGAACACCATCTGGGCGGTGCCGGCCTGCTGCATCTCCTCGAGCAGCACCTGCAGCCCACCGATGTTCTGCCTCCAGTAGTACAGGGGGCGGGCGACGGACTCACCGACCTGCTTACGGGCCGCGAAGTGCATGACCCCGGTGATGTCGTACTGGTTCAGTGCGCGCCGGACTCCGCGCCGATTGCCCACGTCGGACTTCACGAGGGGGACATCTGCGGGCAGTCGGTCGGCGAGGCCGGTGGACAGGTCATCGAGCACCACGACCTCGCGCCCGCTGGCGAGCATGTCGCGCACCACGTGCGCCCCGATGTAACCCGCGCCCCCGGTGATCAACCATGCCATGCGTGCAGCCTAGTCTCGCCGCCCGCGGGCGGCGAGGTCAGGACATCGGTCGATGGTCCCGCTCCGAGCCCGGTTCAGACCCGCATCGGGAGCCCGTCAATCACCGCAGCAGCCGGCTCATGCGGCGGTCGGCCAGCGGCTTGCCGCCGGTCTGGCAGGTCGCGCAGTACTGCAGGCTGGAGTCGGCGAAGCTGACCTCGCGGACGGGATCCCCGCAGACAGGGCACGGCTGCCCGGTGCGACCGTGGACAGCCATCCCCGCCTTCTTCTCCGCCTTGAGCCCAGCCGGCTCGGTGGCTCGCGCCGCGGTCACCGCCTGTCCCAGCGTGTCGCGCAGAGCCCGGAACAGCCGGGACTCAACCGCAGGTGACTGGGTGCCCGCCGGGGCGAAGGGGCTCAGCCGCGCGCTGTGCAGGATCTCGTCGGAGTAGGCGTTGCCGATGCCCGCGATCCGCGACTGGTCCCGAAGGACCCCCTTGATCTGTGCTCGACCGGCGCCAGCCAGGATCTCGTGGAACAGCTCCGGTGTGAGGTCCTCGAGCGGGTCGGGACCGAGCCGGGCCACGGCCGGGACCTCGGCAGGGTCGCGGACCACGTGGACTGCGAGTCGCTTCCTGGTGCCCGCCTCCGTGAGGTCCACCGCCGCGACGGGGGCTGCTGGTGGCTGCCCTGCCGGGCTACCGTCCGGGCCGGCTGCGAAGACGATGCGCAGCGCCAGCGCGGAACCGGCCCCGCGACCACCTCCCCGTGCGCCCAGGGGAGCCGGGGTGGCGGGCGGGTCGTCGCGCCAGCGGGCCCAACCGGCCCGGGACAGGTGGACGACGACATGCAACGGCTCGCCCTGGGGATCGGCGAGGTCGAGCACCAGGTGCTTGCCGCGACGTGAGAACCCGAGCACCACGCAACCGACCGCAGCCGTGACCGGGGGGTCGAAGGTCTTCAGGGCGCTGATCGCAGCCACATCGATCCGGCGCACCTCGAGGCCGGCGGCGCGTTGGGTCAGGGCCTCGGCGAGCGCGGTGACCTCGGGGAGCTCAGGCACGTCCATCAGGGTGGCATGCCCTCGCCGGGGGATGCGCAACGGTCGGTGCGGCTACCCCCGGGCCCTGCTGCGCACGACTGGGCGCGGGTGCCCGTCACCGAGTGTGTAGGAGATCACCAGGTGGTTCCACGAACAGTGCCGGCACACCTCGACGACGTGGACGCGGAAGCGGCCGTGCTCGTGGGCCATCTCGGGGAGCTGCGCCTGCGCCCGCGCCGACCCGCTCAGCGCGCCAAGCTGGGCCCCGAACACCCAGGTCACCTCGACCAGGTCCGGCTTCCGGCACACCGGGCAGGGCCGGCCGGCCCGTTCCCCGTGGTACTTCGCCGCGCGCAGCAGGTTGGGGTCAGCATCGCAGTAGTCGCTGTTGAAGGCACCGCCGCGGCGCATGGTCTCCAGCGCGGACCGGCGCGCCAACGCGAAGGAGACGACATCGCGGGGGGCTTCGGCGTCGGTCACGTCCTCAGGCGCGAACTCGTCGGGATGCGGTGCGGGGGTCTTGGTCGGCCGTGACGTGCGGGTGCCGCGAATCGCCGATGACCGCGGGGCTGGCATCTGTCAAGGGTAGGTCGACGGAGCGCTGGGCGCACCTGCCAACTGCGGGGTTGCTCCGATCGGCTGGCGGGCCCTGGTGAGCCCGTCGACCGGCGGTTGCCCGTCAGCGGGCGCTCAGTTCCACTACCGTACGTAGAGTGAGGATCAACTACCCGCGGGATGGCCGCGAGGGATGGACACGCTTCGTCCCCTCCTGGAAGCTCGTGCTCGGCTCCTTGGGCACCCTCTTCGCGGTGGGCGCGGCAGCGTTTGCGGCGCTGTTCGCCTGGGCGTGGGTGACCATCGACATCCCGGAGGAGAACGACGTCGCCGCAGCGCAGACGTCGATCATCTACTGGAACAACGGCACGCGGGAGATGGCCAGGCTCGGCGACACCAACCGGATCTCGGTGCCCATCGAGGAGATCCCTGAGGACATGCAGCTCGCTGTGGTCGCGGCCGAGGATCGGCGCTTCTACGAGCACAGCGGCTTCGACATCGTCGGCTTCAGCCGGGCGTTGTGGACCAACATCACCACCGGCTCCACGCAGGGTGGGTCCACGATCACCCAGCAGTATGCCAAGAACGCCTACCTCACCCAGGACCAGACCTACATCCGCAAGTTCAAGGAGCTGGTGCTGAGCTTCAAGCTCGAGGCGACCCTGTCCAAGGACGAGATCATGGAGCGCTACCTCAACACGATCTACTTCGGTCGGGGCGCCTACGGCGTGCAGACGGCAGCGGAGGCCTACTTCGACGTCGAGGCCTCAGAGCTCACGCTCGAGCAGTCGGCGATGCTCGCAGCGATCCTCAACTCACCGGGCAACTTCAACCCGGACACCAATCTCGACGCCCTCCAGGTCCGCTACGCCTACGTCCTCAACTCGATGTACGAGGAGGGGCACATCACGGCCGAGGAGCGCGACGATGCGCTGGACAGCTTCCCCGAGATCGTCAAGCGCAAGGCCAGCGAGCGGTACCGTGGGCCAACGGGCTTCCTGATCCGCGCGGTGGAGGAGGAGCTGCTGGAGATGGGCTTCACCGAGGAGGAGATCGAGAGCGGCGGGCTGCGGATCGTGAGCACCTTCGAGCGGCAGGCGCAGCGTGCAGCCGTCGCTGCGGTCAAGGAGCAGGGACCGACGACCGGGATGGAGGGCGTGCGGATCGGTCTGGCCGCAGTCGAGCCGGTCACGGGCGAGGTCGTGGCGATGTATGGGGGCGCCAACTACCTGGAGGATTCCCTGAACAACGCGACCCAGGCCCGCTACCAGGCCGGTTCCACGTTCAAGCCCTTCGGTCTGGCCTCGGCCACGGAGGCAGGAATCGGGCTGGACTCCCTCTGGCCCGGGAACTCGCCGACCGAGGTGGGCGGCCGGGAGTGGCCCAACTACGGCAACAACTCCTACGGTGACCTGGTCACCCTGCTCAAGGGGACCGAGGACTCGATCAACACCGTGTACGTGTCGGTGGAGGAGGACACCGGGGTCCCGCCCGTGCAGGAGGCGACCCTGCGGGCAGGCGTCCCCGAGGACACGCCGGGGCTGAACCTGGAGAACCCGAACCTCACCTTCGTGCTGGGAACCGCCTCACCGCACACGATCGACATCGCGAGGTCGTATGCGACCTTCGCCTCGCGCGGGGAGCGGGCGGAGAACACCACGATCCGCCGCGTGGAGACCAGCGACGGGGAGTTGCTCTACGAACGGGAGAACGCCGCGCAGCGGACCTTCGACCAGAACACCGCCGATGTCGTGAACTTCGCGTTGCAGAGGGTGGTGACCAGCGGGACCGGCACCCCGGCCCAGGCCGTCGGTCGACCGGTGGCCGGGAAGACCGGGACGACCGACGAGTACAAGTCCTCCTGGTTCGCCGGGTACACCCCACAGCTGGCCGCGGCGGTGAGCTTCGGCAAGTCCGGCCCGAACGGCGAGGAGCTGTCGCTGTCGGGAACCGGGGGGCTGACGTTCTTCTACGGCAGCGCGTTCCCAGCCCGGATCTGGACGGCCTTCATGCGGGGAGCGCTGGAGGGCGAGCCGGTCATCGACTTCGTGGAGCCGGCCGACGCCCCGTCCGGTGGCGGATTCCCCTCCCCGGAGCCGACGGACGAGCCGAGCCCGACCGATGAGCCGAGCCCGACCGATGAGCCGAGCCCGGAGCCGACCCCCGAACCGACGCCGGAACCGACTCCGGAGCCCACGCCCACCCCGACTCCGACTCCGACCCCGACCCAGGCAGCGACGCGGGCGGCACCGGGGACCCCGCGGCCGACCACGACGGGAGGACCGAGCAGGCAGGCGCTGGCGACGCCGAAGCCGACCGTCGGATCGGGTCAACCGGCTCCCTAGGAGCCACCCGTACGCTGACGCCGTGAACCGCACCGACCCGACGCCATGGGTCCTGCCCACCGAGGCTGATCCCATCGCCCGCGGTGCGCTGCCCCTGCTGGGTGGGCCCGTGGGGCGGTACGCCCGTGTCGGCCGGTCGTGGTGGACCCCCATCCGGGTATCGATCGTCGCCGGGTTGTTGGTCTACGCGGTGGGTTGGCTGTCCAAGGGGTACTGCCTGGCCAATGGCTTCGGCGCCCCGCAGCGCTACATGTACCTGTGCTACTCCGACATCCCGATCCTGTACTCGGCGCGCGGGCTCGCCGACGGCGCCTTCCCGTACCTCCTCGAGCCGGGCCCGGGACAGGCGGTCCTCGAGTACCCGGTCCTGACCGGGGTCTTCATGTATCTCGCGGGCTGGGTCACGCGACTGCTGTCCGGGGACAGCCTCACCTTCTTCGCCGTGAACGTCGTGGGGATGTCCGCACTGCTGGCGTGGACCATCCTCAGCACCGGTCGGACCGTGGCCCGACGACCCTGGGACGCTCTCATGGTTGCGCTGGCGCCCGTGGTGGCGCTGGCCGGCTTCGTCAACTGGGACCTCCTGGCCGTGGCGCTGACCTCGGCGTCGCTGGCGGCGTGGTCCCGGCGGCACCCCGCCGTCGCGGGCATGTGGTTGGGGCTGGCAGTGGCGGCCAAGTTCTATCCCCTGGTCCTGATCGGTCCCATCGCCCTGCTGTGCGTGCGTCGTGGCCGGTGGCGGGCGCTGGGCGCGTTCCTGACCGCGGGCCTGGTCTCGTGGCTGGTGGTCAACGTGCCGGTGATGCTGGCCAACTTCGAGGGGTGGTCGCGGTTCTACACCTTCTCCCGGGAGCGGGGCATGGACTTCGGGTCGCCCTGGTACGCGCTGTCACTGACCGGCGTCGAGCTCCCGGCGGACATCCTCAACACACTGGCGTCTGGTTCCTTCCTGGTGGCCTGTGCAGGCATCGCCTGGCTCGCCCTGCGCGCGCCCGAGCCCCCGCGCTTGGCCGCCCTGGCCTTCCTCACCGTCGGCGCGTTCGTCCTGACCAACAAGGTGTACTCCCCGCAGTACGTGCTGTGGGTCCTGCCCCTGGCAGTGATGGCGCGGCCGCGGTGGCGTGACCTGCTGATCTGGCAGGCGGCAGAGTCGGCCTACTTCGTGGGGATCTGGTGGTTCCTCGTCGGGTTCGGCACTCAGGACAAGGGCCTGCATGAGGGCTGGTACGTCGCGGCAACTGCGGCGCATTGGCTGGCCACGGCCTGGCTGATGGCGCTCGTGGTGCGCGATGTGTGGCGGCCCCGCCACGACCCTGTCCGCAACGACGGGTTCGTCGAGGACGCCGATGACCCGGGCGGGGGTGTGCTGGACTCCGTCCCAGCCAGGCTTGCGGCAGAGGAGGCCGCGGCGGCGGTACCGGTCGGCGCAGTCAGCCGATGATCGTGTCGGGTGCCACCGTCGTGAACCGGACGTCGCACTCGAGCAGCTCGCCCACCGGCGGGGGGATCGTGCCCCGGGGGATCCGTAGCATGGAGACGTGCATGTGCGGGGGTTCCAGGAACCACGCGTGCCCGCCCGAGGGCAGCCGGAACGGGGAGCGGAACCGACCCGCGGCCTCGAGTGCCCCCGAGCCGGCCGAGGCCGCCCGCTGACGGGCACTCCGGGCCGGACGCGGTGCGGTGAGGGCGACCCCGTGTGAGGTTCCGCCACTGACCACGACGACGAAACCATCGCGTGGGCCGCGGCGCTGGTGGTAGCCGGCTGACTGGCCCTGGGGTGTGGGGTGCACCGCGAGCACAGTCCCGCCCGCGCGCAGCGACGTCCGATCCCCGAGCCAGAGCCGCGTGCCGATGCGCAGGCGCAGCGGCAGGTCCGGCAGCGCCGAGCGCACGTCGGCACACTCGCGGTCGTCGAGATGGCTGAGCCACAGGGCGCCGGCGTCAGCCGGCCCGGCGAGGTTCGCCAGCAGCGTGGGCCACAGCAGGCCCCAGGCCACCACCTCGTGGACCCGTGCCGAGCCGACCACCACGGGCTGGGGGGCGGCATCGTCAGAGGTCAGCATGGCCATGGACGCGATCCGTGGCTCCTCCGGCGTGGCAATCGGCAGATGCAGCGCCAGGCCCTCGAGGCTGATCGCCCCGGACGTGATCAGCGGTGCCAGCGCCGTGATCGCCCCGGCCAGCTCGTCCTCGGTCATGCCGAACCGGCGCATCGAGGTCAGCCCCTCGAGCACGACTCGTCGGGGGGACGCCGGTGTGGCCAGGGTCGCGATGTCTGCCGCGGCCGCGGTGCTGGCCACCGTGTGGATGACCCTCGAGGAGCCGGGATGCTGAGCGAGCGCGCGCCAGGCCTCGGCGGCCACCTGATCGCGCACCCGCACCGGCTCGAGCACGAGGACATCGAGGTCGGGCTCGGCGGTCAGCACGGCGGGAGCCTCGAACACGGTGCCCACGGCGATGCAGTCCGCCCCGAGCCGCCGGGACTCGCTGGCCAGGCGCACGTTTCCGACCCCGTATCCGTTGCCCTTGGCGACCGGGACGACCGCAGCGCCCGAGGCGCTGATCGCGTCGCGCACGAGGTCCTGGTGGGCGCGCCAGCGCGCCGTGTCGATCGAGATGACGAAGCTCATATGCCCTCGTGTCCTGCTGGTTGGTAGGCCTGCTGGTCGGTGGAGCCCGCGGGCGGGCTCATCGCCTGCGCATGTAGACCTCGAAGGCCCGCGTGAGCGCTGGTCGGATCGCGAAGTCCCATTCCCCCACGTACTCCTGGGCGAACCCGCCGGTTCCGATCTTGAACTGCAGCAGGCCGAACAGGTGGTCATCGGGGTCCAGGGTGTCGGTTATGCCACGCATGTCGTAGGTCGCGGCCCCGGTTGCCAGGGAATCACGGATCATCTGCCACTGGATCGCGTTGCTGGGCCGCAGGTCACGTCCCTGCGTCGTGGACGCCCCGTAGGAGTACCAGACGTGGTCGTTGACCCGAACCGCGATTGTGGCAGCGTGGCAGGTGCCGTCGTGCTCGGCCAGGTAGACCTGGATCCGGTCGGGATCCTCGGCAGACAGGGAGGACCACATCCTCTGGAAGTAGGGCAGGCCGCGCGGCGTGAACCGGTCGCGCTCGGCTGTCTCCACATAGATCTCGTGGAACACCGGCAGGTCCGAGGCGTCACCGCGCCGGACCTCGACCCCCGCCTTGGCCGCCTTCTTGATGTTGCGCCGCCACAGCTGGTTGAACCCGGCCAGGAGGTCAGCCTCGGTGCGCCCGGCCAGCGGCACCTGGAAGACGTAGCGCGGCTGGACATCGCCGAACCCGGCCCCGGTCGTGGGCTTCTGGGTCCACCCGGTGGCTTCGAGCACGTCGGCGGCGGCAAGGGCTCGGCCGTCGGTCTGATCGGCGGGGATGTCGCGCAGAGCTGTCGCACCGCCGTCGGCGATGGCGCTCTTGAGCGTGCTGGCGTTCCATCTCCGCGTCCAGATCGGCGGCCCGATCTTGGCGGCGAACGCCCCCGCTGCCTTCAGGTGGGCCAGCATCGGGTCCAGCCAGTCGGACGGCGGGTGGATCCGCTCGGGCGCGTCGGACAGGCCACGGGCTGCAGGCCCCTCGCCCAGCCAGTCGATGTCGGGTCCCTCGGGGAGGTAGGCCAGGAAGCGCGGGACCCGGGGGACCTGCCGGTAGAGGACCAGCCCGGCTCCGATCAGGGACTCCCCGTCGAACCACCCGAGGGACTCGTTGCGCCAGTCGGACTTGACCGCCCCCCATCCCGGGACCTGGAGCACGCTGACGACGCCGCTGCCCGTGGCGCGGGCTGCGATGAAGGCCAGGTGCTGCTCGGAGGTGATCGGTCGGACCGTCAGGGACATGGACCGAGGCTACCGACCCGAACGCGCCGTGCCCCGCCCGACCGGGCCATATCTGTGCTCCACTCAGGTGGTCGACGCGTAGCCGAGGCCGTCGAGCAGGTCGGCCGTCGCCTGGGTGCCGGCTTCGCTGGGGCGTATCCCCAGCCGCGATTTCCCCGGTGCGTCGGGGCGGGCTACCCTGTTCCTGTCGCTGGGCGCGTCACGGCTGTGGATGGCCGCTGGCGGATGTCGGACCCCTGAACCACTATTCGTGGCCGGGGGACGTCGCGCCCAGGGCGCTGCAACCCTCCTGCCACGGATGGACCGTGGCCGCCTGAGTCCGAAGGAGGTGGGTTCTTGAGCACGCGCCACTACGAGATCATGGTGATTCTCGACCCCGAGCTGGATGAGCGCACTGTCGCTCCAAGCTTGGACACGTTCCTCAACGTCATCCGTCAGGACGGTGGCACCATCACGTCTGTGGACGTGTGGGGTCGTCGCCGCCTTGCCTATGACATCAAGAAGAAGTCCGAGGGCATCTACGCGATCCTCGACGTCACAGCCGCCGCATCCGCGGTCGCCGAGCTCGACCGTCAGCTGGGCCTGAACGAGTCGGTGCTGCGCACCAAGGTCATGCGGCCCGAGATCAGGTAGGGGCTGACATGGCTGCAGGTGACATCCCGATCACAGTCGTGGGCAACCTCACGGCGGACCCCGAGCTGCGGTTCACTCCGTCGGGGCAGGCCGTGGCGAACTTCACGGTGGCTTCGACGAACCGCATGCTGGACAAGGCGACGAACGAGTGGAAGGACGGCGACACCGTCTTCATCCGCTGCAGCGTCTGGCGCCAGTACGCCGAGAACGTCGCCGAGTCGCTGACCAAGGGCACCCGCGTGGTTGTCACCGGTCGGCTCAAGGTCCGCCAGTACGAGACCCGCGACGGCGGCAAGGGCACCAGCGTCGAGTGCGACGTCGACGAGGTCGGCCCTGCCCTGCGCTACGCAACTGCCAAGGTCAACCGCGTGGCTCGTTCCGATGGGTTCGGCGGCAACCAGGCCAGCGGCGGGTTCGGCGGCAACCAGGGCAACCAGGGCAACCAGTCCGGCGGGTTCGGCGGCAGTGGGTCCGCGGACCCGTGGGCGAGCCAGTCCGGCGGGTTCGCCGACGAGCAGCCCCCGCCGTTCTGATCCACGCACCACTCCCCGGGGGGTCGGAGTTCTGATCCACCCTGCACAACAACACCAACACACAGGACCATCCCGGCCTCACGCCGGGCATCCGTAGAAACGGAGCACCACGATGGCCAAGGCCGTTATCCGCAAGCCCATGAAGAAGAAGGCATGCGCGTTCTGCAAGGAGGGCGCCGCCCCCGCTGACTACAAGGACGTGCCCATGCTGCGCAAGTACATCTCGGACCGCGGCAAGATCCGCGCGCGCCGGGTGACTGGCCTGTGCACGCGCCACCAGCGCGACATTGCCATGGCCGTGAAGAACGCCCGCGAGGTGGCACTGCTGCCCTACACCTCGACCGCTCGCTGACCGCGGAAGGAGACAGACGATGAAGCTCATCCTCACATCCGACGTCCTCGGCCTCGGCGCTCCGGGCGATGTGGTCGACGTCAAGGACGGCTACGGCCGCAACTACCTGCTCCCCCGGGGCCTGGCTGTCGCCTGGACCAAGGGCGGAGAGAAGCAGGTCACCCAGATCAAGCGGGCCCGTTCATCCCGCGAGGTCCGTGATCTTGATCACGCCAAGGAGATCAAGGCGTCCCTGGAGTCCACTCCCGTGCAACTGGTCTCGAAGGCCGGCAGCGGGGGGCGCCTGTTCGGCTCGGTCGGCGGCGCCGACGTCGCTGATGCCGTGTCGGCTGCCGGCGGCCCGGCGCTCGACAAGCGCAAGGTCACCCTCACGGCTCCGATCAAGTCCGTGGGCACGCACACCGCGGTGGTCGTGCTGCACCCGGAGGTCTCGGCCACGGTCACCCTCGAGGTGGTCGCCGCCAGCTGAGCGGTGCCGCCACAGATCCATCGGAGCGGGTCCCCGGAGTATCGGGGGCTCGCTCCTTCTGTTCGCGATCTGATTCCCTGCACCAGGGGCCCGCCCGCAGGACCCGGCACGGGTCCACGTTGACCCTTGCGCGACCGAGAACCTACCCTTGGCCTGTGGGTACCAGGAGTGCACGGACTGAGGCAGCGACCGGACGACTGGGCGCGGCAACAGCGCTGGTGACCTCTGGGCTGCTCGCCCTGACGTTGCTGCAGGCCTCCCCGGCCAGCGCTGAGGAGGTCAACCAGCCCCCGGTGGCGAACCCCGACAGCGCCACAGTGAACCCCGGCGGTGCGGTCATCGTCGAGCCGCTCGCGAACGATCAGGACCCCGATGGCGACGCCTTCAACGTGACCGCTGCTGTCGTCACGGAGCCCGACTCCGGAACCGTCACGACCGACGGACAGGGGCTGATCATCAGCGCGGCTGAGCCGTTCGCAGGTGACATGACCATCGTATACACCGTGACCGACGCGCGCGGCGCGGTCGCTGAGGGGACGGTGTATGTGACGGTCACCCCCCCGGCTGCTCCGCCCGCCCCGGCGGACCCCGCCCCGGCGGACCCCGCGCCGGCCGACCCCGCGCGCGGCCCCCGCCCCGCCGCCCAACAAGCGTCCCGTCGCGGTCAAGGACACGGCGACGGTCAGGGCGGGCAGGACGATCAAGGTCAAGGTGCTGGCGAACGACCGCGATCGTGATGGGGACAAGATCCGGCTCGTGAAGGTGCTGTCCGCATCCAAGGGCAAGGCCAGGAAGTCGGGCTCCAAGGTGCGCTACAAGGCCCCGGCCTCGTTCTCCGGGAAGGTGCGGATCACCTACCGGATCCGCGACGCCCGGGGCGCATCGGACAAGGGCCTGCTCAAGGTCAGGGTGAAGCCGAAGCCCAGGCCGAAGCCGAAGCCTGCGCGCGTGTCCAAGGGCGTCCCCTCGCGCACCGCGGTCGAAGCCGCCCTGGCTCGGCTTCGGCTGCCGGGCGGCGTGGTGAACGGCGTCTACGACGCGCGGACCATGCGCGCGCTGTGCACCTGGCGGACCGTGACCGGGCGATCCGCGCACCGAGGCCTCCCCTCAACGGCCGAGGCCCGCGCACTCGTCGCCACGAAGTCCCTGCCGAAGCCCCGGTCCTGGATGGTCTCAGGGGTGAACGTGTCGCGCACCTGCCAGGCGGCGTTCTGGGTCAGCAACAACCGCAACTACCGGCGGATCATGCCGGCCTCGACGGGGATGGGCAAGTACGCGACGCGGCTCGGGACGAACCGGATCTTCATCACGCACCGCACGTGGCGCTACTCGACCCTCTATCCCGAGGCGCGGATGTACAAGCCGCTGCAGTTCGACGGCGGCCAGGCGATACATGGATCGGCCAGCGACAGCTTGGTCAAGACCTACCCCGCATCCCACGGATGCGTCCGAATGCTGCACCGTGACATCAATGCACTGCATGCTGGCGGGGTCGGCAACGGCACCTGGGTGAAGGTGTTCGGCGCCTGGTAGCGAGCCGCCGAAGCCGTCCTCCGGCCTCGGCGGTGCAGGGCGGGTCAGCCGTTGTGCCTGGCATCCAGTTGCCGCAGGTGGTCGACCAGGGCGGGCATGGAGCGCTCCACCATGGTGCGGACCAGCCGATAGGCATCGAGTGGCTCGTAGTACGGGTCCGGGACGTCGCCGGGCCCCAGCGGATCGAAGTCGCGGAAGGCGATGATCTCGGCGTCGGAGGTCCCGCGCCGGGTTGCCAGGGATTGCAGTTCGCGCATATGGCCGGAGTCCATCGCGAGGATGAGGTCGCGTTCGCCGAGCCACGCGGGATCGAAGCGCCGGGCCCGGTGGGAGATCGGGTAGCCACCCTCGGCGAGGATCTGCCGCGCACGGGCGTCGGCGTCGTCACCCACGTGGTAGTTGTGCGTGCCGGCTGAGTCGACAACGACCCGGCCATCCAGGTCCGTGCCCACCAGCGTGCTGCGCAGGATCGCCTCAGCCATCGGTGACCGGCAGATGTTGCCGGTGCAGACCATCGTCACTCGGAGCGGATTGGGTGTGGAAAAGTGCTCGTTCGGCGTGCTCACGGGACCCATTCTGGTGTATTGGCCACCCTGCTGGGCACGCCGACGCCGGCTCGGCGGTCTAGGAAACTATCTTCGACGAACTTCTGACACACAGGATGGGGACGTCATCACCGCAGGTCAGAGGCGTATTTCGGGGGCGACCAATGTAGCCGTACCCAGGTTGTCCACAGGCAGGCTGGTGCTATGTGCCGCGTGTCACACAGCTTGTCCACATCGTTATCCACAAGGGGGGCTAGGCGGCGCGCTGCCGAGGGCCTAGGTTCTGCCCGGGGCACCCCGCAGGGATGGCCGTCTCGCGATGTCGGACCCCCGGAGTAGACCGACAGCAAGGAGGTGCGGATGAGCGTCGCTGAGATGGACCTGTCAGTCTCCGATGGGGGCACACCATTCGACCGGACCCCGCCGGCGGATCTTGCTGCGGAGGCGGCCGTCCTGGGGGCGATGCTGCTGAGCAAGGACGCGATCGCCGACGTCGTGGAGTCGCTCAAGGTCGATGACTTCTACCGCCCGGCCCACGCCACGGTCTACTCAGCGATCCTGGACCTCTATGCCAAGGGGGAGCCTGCGGATGCGGTGATGGTGGCCGGTGAGCTGACCAAGTCCGGGGAGATCTCCCGGATCGGCGGGGCCTCGTACCTGCACACCCTGGTCTCGATGGTGCCGACGGCGGCCAATGCCTCCTACTACGCCGAGATCGTCGCCGAGCGGGCGGTGCTGCGCCGGATGGTGACCGCTGGGACCCGGATCGTGCAGATGGGCTACGCGGCCGAGGGAGACGCCTACGACCTCGTCGACCGGGCCCAGGCGGAGGTGTACGACCTGACCGGTGGGCGCACCAGCGAGGACTACTCCCCGCTGCGCGACATCTTCGATGGCACCCTCAACGAGATCGAGGCGATCGCCTCGCACGGCGGGCAGATGGTCGGAGTGCCCACCGGCTTCGCCGACCTCGACGCCCTGACCAACGGGCTGCACGGCGGGCAGCTGGTCATCATCGCTGCCCGGCCGGCGATCGGAAAGTCAACGCTCGGGCTCGACCTGGCCCGCTCGGCGAGCATCCGCAACGGCCTGACGAGTGTGATCTTCAGCCTGGAGATGGCCCGCAACGAGATCGTGATGCGTCTGATGAGCGCCGAGGCCCAGGTGCCGCTGGCGCACATGCGCTCCGGGTCGATGTCCGATGCGGACTGGCAGAAGCTGGCCCGCAAGTCCGGCGCGATCGTTGAGGCGCCGATGTTCATCGATGACTCCCCGAACATGTCGATGATGGAGATCCGCGCCAAGTGCCGCCGCCTGAAGCAGAAGCACGACCTTCGGCTGGTGATCGTGGACTACCTGCAGCTGATGAGCTCGGGCAAGAAGGTGGAGTCACGCCAGCAGGAGGTCGCGGAGTTCTCCCGAGCCCTGAAGCTGCTGGCCAAGGAGCTCGACGTACCCGTCATCGCCATCGCCCAGCTCAACCGTGGCCCGGAGCAGCGCCAGGACAAGAAGCCGATGATGAGCGACCTGCGTGAGTCCGGCTCCCTGGAGCAGGACGCCGACGTCGTGATCCTGCTCAACCGCGAGGACGCCTACGAGAAGGAATCCCCCCGCGCCGGCGAGGCCGACTTCATCGTCGCCAAGCACCGCAACGGCCCCACGGCCACCATCACGGTCGCCTTCCAGGGGCATTACTCCAGGTTCGTCGACATGGCGGCCATGTAGGTGCCGAGAACCAGACGGAGTGCCGCATGAATCTGTCCTGCGCGCCCAGAGTCAGGACGATGAACCCTGTCTGCGGGCACGTTGAGCGTCATCGCGGGCTAGCGTGAGTGGATGAGCATCGAGGTCACCGCGGCCAGCGCCGATCGGTTCGATGACGTGGCGACCATGCTCGGGCCCCGGAACCCGACCTCCTCGGTCTGCTGGTGCCTGAGCCACCGCCTGGACGCGCGCACAAACCGCGCCCTTCTTGGCCCGGCCCGGGGTGAATACGTGCGCGAGCTCTGCGCACGCGAGGTCGCGCCCGGAGTCCTTGCCTACGACGGTGCCGACGTCGTCGGGTGGGCCGCCGTGGCGCCCCGGTCCGAGCTCCCCTTCGCGCGGTCGCGGAAGATCCCGCACGTCGATGACCTGCCGGTCTGGTCGGTCTGGTGCATTCGCGTCCGGCCGGGCCACCGTGGCAGGGGGGTAGCCCGGGCCCTGCTCCCCGGAGCCGTGGCCTATGCCCGGTCCTGGGGCGCCCCTGCGATCGAGGGCTACCCCGTGGACAACCAGGGCCAGAAGGTGGACCTCACCATGGCCTACGTGGGCACGCGAACCCTCTTCGAGCAGGCCGGATTCGCGAAGGCCGCGGACACTGACTCGGTGTCCGGGGGCTTCCCGCGCGTGCTCATGCGACTGGACCTCGCCTGATGGCGAACCAGTGGACCCACGGTTGGGACGTGCCCATGCGCGCTGGCCCGGTGACCCAACTGACGCGACTCTCCGCTGCTGACGGCCGGAACCTCGACGTGCTCGTTGCGGGTGCGCCCGATGGCCCGACGATCGTGCTCCACCACGGCACCCCCTCGGACGCCACCTTCTGGGCTGACTGGCACTCCGACGCGCGGACCCGGGGCGTCCGGATCATCTCGGTCAGCCGACCCGGATATGCCACGTCCACACGCAAGCACAGCCGGGATGTGGCCCAGGCGGCTTCCGACGTCGCTGCCGTGCTCGATCAGCTCGGCGTCGCCGAGTACGTCACCGCCGGGGTGTCCGGGGGCGGACCGCACGCCCTGGCCTGCGCTGCGCTGCACGAAGGCCGCTGCCTGCGCGTGGCGACGCTCGCCGGTGTCGCTCCCTATGAGGCTGCCGGCCTGGACTTCCTGGACGGGATGGGTCCGGAGAACGTGGACGAGTTCGGCGCCGCCGTCCAGGGGGAGGGCGCCCTGCGGCACTGGATGGCCGAGAACGCCGAGCCCTTCAGGGCGGTCACGGGTGCGCAGATCGCCGAGGCGTTCGGCGGGCTCGTCCCGCAGATCGACAGGGATGCGCTCCGGGGTGGCTACGCGGACCACATGGCCGCCGGTACCCGACGCGCGCTCGGGGGCGGAGTCGATGGCTGGGTCGATGATGACCTGGCCTTCACGAGGCCATGGGGCTTCGACCTGGCCCGGATCGACGTCCCCGTCACGGTCTGGCAGGGCGATCTGGACCTGATGGTCCCTGCAGCCCACGGCGCCTGGTTGCAGGAGCAGCTTCCCGGGGCCCAGGCGCGCACTCCCGAGGGGCACGGTCACATCTCGTTGGTCACCGAGCACCGGCAGGAGATCCTCGACCGGCCGTTGCGCTGACACACTGACGTGATGCGTCCACGTAGCGTGGCCCTGCTCACGCTGGTCGCGATGGTGGCCTTCGCGGGCAACTCGCTGCTGACCCGGGCGGCTCTGCGCGGCAGTGGGATCGACGCCGCCAGCTTCACCGCGATCCGCATCGCCAGTGGGGCAATGGCGCTGTGGCTGATCGTGCGTGTGCGCAACCGGTCCGCCTCGGCCAGAGCGGCGGGCACCCGGGGATCGGCCCTGGTCCTGTTCGCCTACGCTGCGGCCTTCTCCCTGGCCTATCTGTCCCTGACCGCGGCCACCGGCGCGCTGCTGCTGTTCGGCGCGGTCCAGGTGACCATGATCACCGCCGGCCTGGTCGGCGGTGAACGGCTGACTGCCGCTCAGGCGCTCGGACTGGCGCTCGCGTTCGCCGGGCTCGTGGGGATGCTCCTGCCCGGACTGAGTGCGCCCCCGATTGGTGGGGCGCTGCTGATGGTCCTAGCCGGGGTCGCGTGGGGCCTGTACTCGCTGCGCGGGCGCAACGCGGTCGCGCAGGGCAGCGACCCCACCGTCGTGACCGCAGGCAACTTCATGCTCGCCGTACCCCTGGCGCTCGTGTTGGTGGGGGTCGCGTGGGCTCTGAGCACCGGCCTGAACGTCGACGTGGCGGGGGTGAGCCTGGCCGTCGCCTCCGGGGCAGTCACCTCGGGCATGGGCTATGCGGTCTGGTACGCCGCGCTGACGGGCTTGACTGCCACGACTGCTGCGACCGTGCAGCTGAGCGTCCCGCTCATCACGGCAGTCGCCGGGGTGTCACTGCTGGGTGAGGCGCTCACCCTGCGACTCGTCCTGGCGTCAGCGGCCGTGCTGGGGGGAATCGCCCTGGTGATCCTGGCCCGGCGCCCTCCGCGTGTTCGACGGTCGCGGTAGCCGCGCCGAGTTGATGAGGACTCCCCAGCGGTTCTCATCGGTTCCCGGCCATGCCAACGACGTGCCTGCGGGGAAGTATGGGTCGGCAACGAGCCCCGCGGCATCTGTGCAACCACCCCTGCCAGCGGTGCGCATCGGCACGAGCCACCTCTACGGTTGGACTCGTGATCGTCGGTCGTGATCCGCAGGTGGCCGAGCTCACGCGTGTCCTCGACGATGCCCGCGAGGGCCGATCCGGGTCAGTCCTGCTCGTGGGGGACGCGGGAATGGGCAAGTCCACCCTGCTGACTGCCACCGAGAGGATCGCCCGCAAGCGCGGGTTCCAGGTCGTGCGGACCTCGTCGCCGGAGGGCTCGGTCCGGATGCGCTACACAGTCATCGAGGATCTCCTCGATGCCCTGCCGGAAGCCCTCAGCCAGGTCGATCCCGGTGATGCCCAGCTGCTGGTCGGGCTGACCCGGTCGGGTTCCGTGGGCCCCGGCCCGGTGGCCTCCGCCCTGCTTCGCCTGTTCTCGACGATCCAGGACGGCGAACCCCTGCTCGTGCTCGTCGATGACCTGCACTGGGCGGCATTCGGCGTCGATCGCAGCCCTCACCCTGACGGCGGGTCGGCTTCAGCGCCGGCCGGTTGCCGTCGTGGGGGCAACCCGCCCGCAGCCCACGATGGATGCGAGGCTCGCCAGGTGGCAGCGCATCGACGTCGGGGTGCTCGACGAGCCGGCGGCCCTTGAGGCGCTGCGCGCCTGCCTGCCCCCGGAAATGAGCGCCACGTTGCCGCAGACCCAGGCTGAGCACGTCGTGCGGGCCCTCGGGTGTCACCCGCTCGCGATCCGGGAGTGTGCCCGCCTGCTCAGTGAGGACCAGATCCGCGGGAGTGCGCATATCCCGGACCCCATCCCCCTCACCGAGCGGTTGCTCGATGCCTGGGGTGGCGCCTTCTCCGCGCTGCCCCTTCCGAGCCAGGCCGCGGTCCTCGGTCTGTGCGTCACCCGCGGCGCTGGATCCGGGCTGTTGGACTGGGTCCTGGCCGACTGCGGGATCGGCCGCGCGGACCTGGCTGCTGCCGTCGAGGCCGGCCTCGTGCAGCTCATCCCCGGTTCAGCTGGCCGGGCACGTCCCGATGTGACACACCCGCTGATCGCGTCTGCCGTGCTGACTGCGGCGGGGGAGGGCCCCACGCGGGCCATGCATGGGCGAGCGGCCCGGGGCGCGCGCGCCCTCAACCTGGCCCCGGCGGCCGTGATCGATCATCTGTTCTCCGGATCCGATCCGGGTGACCCCGCCGCCGTGCACGCCCTCGAGGCGGAGGCGCAGAGGGCCCTCGACAACGGCCAGGCAGCCACAGCGGCACGGGCGCTGCAGGCGGCAGCCGAGCTGTCCATCTCAGGTGAGCACCGGGGTCGGTTGGCGGCACGCGCTGCCCAGTCGCTGCTGACGGTCACCCCCTACGTCGGCGAGGTCGAGGTGCTGCTCGACATGCTCGCCCGCGCTGATCTGACCCACCAGGAGAGCATCTGGGCCGACTGGCTGCGCGCCGAGTACATGCTGGCAGGACATGCGGCGTCCCTGACGTTCCTGGTGATGGCTGCGGATCGGGCGCGGGAGGTCGACTCGGAGGCACTGCCGCACATCCTGTGGAGCGCGACCTCACCGCGTGGGCAGTCGGGGACGGTGAGACGGCACTCGAACTCGCCGGGTCGTTCGTCGACTGGGAGGCCACGGCCGACCACGGGACCAGCGGTGGCCTGCCCCCCTGGGCCGGCCGGACGATGCTCGGGCTCACCCGGTTCCAGTTGGGGACGTCGCCGGTGCAGAGCAGGAGCTCGCGGTGGCACGCGAGATGGCCGCGACCTGGGAGATGCCGACCGACGTGGACATCAGGCTGCTGGTCAATGTCGTCGTCCTCGATCAGCTCTCGGCTGCTCCGCTCAAGCAGCGACCCGCGCCTGCTCACGGCTGTCCGGCGCCTGGAGGGCGACAACGCGGAGACGATGTCCTTCCTGCGCAACATCCAGCAGCTCGAGCCCTGCGGGTCGGTGAGACGGCGCTGGCCAGATCGCTGGTGGAGGAGGGCCTGGATCTCTCCCGCGCGATGCAGTCCTCGCCCAACATCATCCTGCGGCTGTGCACGGCCGTCCGTATCGATGCCATGACCGGCGGTCGGACGCGATGGCCCTGCACAGCGACGAGCTGCGCATGCTGTCCAGACGGCTGGGCCATGCTTCGGCAGCGGCCTATGCCAGCAGGCTGAGGCCTCCTCGCCCTGGCTGAGGGCAGGCTCGACGATGCCGTCGGGTCCTTGGAGCCGTTGACCGCTGATCTGCTGCTCGGCATCGGCCCGACGGATCCTGTCCCCAGCGGCCGTCGACCTGATCGAGGCCCTGTCCGGACCGGTGACCTGGTGCGCGCCACTGAGTCGCCGGTCAGGTGCAGCAGGTCCTGGCCCCCAGTGGCATCCGATCGCAACTGGACTGCGGCACCGTGCGGCCGCGCTCGTGGCCCGGGTGAGGCGGCTGGTGCCCTGCACACGCGAGCCCGGAGGCATTCGAGGAGGCCGGCGACGCGTTCCAGGTCGCTCGGACCCATCTGCTCCACGGCGAGATGCTGCGCCGTGAGCGCCGATCCGCCGAGGCCCGCGACGAGTTGCGTGCAGCCGCTGCCGCCTTCGAGCGGATCGGCGCGCTGCCATGCAGGCGCGCGCCCTCGGTGAGCTGCGTGCCACAGGCTCGGCGTGCCTCTGGGCATCGGGACCGCCTGGAGTCACTCACGGCGCAGGAGCGCCAGGTCGCGAGGGCTGTCGCCCGGGCGGCTCCAACCGGGAGGTTGCCGCCGCGCTGTTCCTGTCCCCCCGGACCGTGAGCACCACCTGTCCTCCGTTTCCGCAAGCCGGCGTGCGCAGCCGCACTGCACTGCCCACAGCCTGACCGCGCAGGCGCTCACGAACCGGTGCCGTCGTCCGCTGCGGATCCACGGTCGCCGAGGCCACCCCGCCCGTCGATCTGAGCGTGCACCCGTCCGGGACCGCAGGAGCCCGCGCCCAGGGCAGATGCGGAAATCGACGTTGACATTGACGTAGCGTCAACTTGTACCGTGATCCCGGTGAGGACCCAGAAGACACGACGGAGGGCGGCCGCTGTGCAGGGCGTTGTCGTGGAGTACCCGATCGCTGAGGTCGCCCGGCTCGCCGGCACAACCAGCCGGACCCTGCGCCACTACGGCGAGGTCGGACTCCTCGAGCCCTCGCGAATCGGTGCCAACGGGTACCGATTCTACGACGCCACAGCTCTGACCCGACTGCAGCGGATCCTGATGCTGCGTCAATTGGGGATCGGGGTCGGCGCCATCGGCGACGTCCTCGACGCCGCGGATCCCGCGACTGCGCTGCGCGCTCACCTGACATGGCTGCGTGCGGAGTCCGAACGGCTCGACCGGCAGATCGCCAGTGTCGAGCGCACGATCACAAGCATTGACAAGGGAGTGCCGATCATGGCTGAGGACATGCTCGATGGGTTCGACCACACGCAGCACAAGGAGGAGGTCGTGCAGCGCTGGGGCACCCAGGCCTACGCCGACAGTGACGCCTGGTGGCGCGGGTTGGGCAGCGAGGGCAGGGCGCAGTTCGCCGATGAGCATGCCGCCATCGCCGCCGCATGGGGGCGATTGGCAGCCGATGCACTTCCGGTGGACGGCCCCGAGGCGCAGGCTCTGGCGCGAAGGCACCACGCCTGGATCGCCGCCGCCTGGACGAGCAGGCCCCCCAACGCCGACGAGCTTGCCGGCCTAGCCGACATGTACGTCGCTGACACGCGCTTTGCCGCGAACTACGGCGGGGTGCAGGGGGCGAGCTACGTCCGGGACGCACTGATCCACTTCGCGGTCACCGCGTTGGCCTGACCCCCGCGCGGTCGCCAAGCCGATGCCCGCCACCCGGACGGGCGGCATGCATCTGTCACCTCGGTCCGCCGCGCCAGCCCGTTGGGCTTCCGGTCGCAGCCAGCGGCGGCTACTGTGACGCGCATGGATCCGGCGTCGGACGCCGTCCGGGGGGTGGGGCCCAGGCGCACCTCCCTGCGTCGGCCAGCCCGCACAGCCCGCGCTGGGCCCGTGGCACTCGCCGTCGTCCTCGGTGTCGGGGCGGCGATCCCGGCCGCATCTGCCCCTGTCGAGGCCCGGGGGGGCACGGCCCAGGGCGCTGCTCTGGTGCGCGTGGGTGTGCTGGGCGCGGCCAGAAGCTCGTTCACGATCGGCGGCGGGGTGCTGACCCCCTTCGCGCTCACCGCGACAAGTCCGTCGCGGGCAGACTCCGCCCTCACGGGTGCCAGCACAACGGGCTCGGAGCGGATCGCCGACCTGATGCGCGAGATCCGTCGCGTTCAGGCCCGACTCGAGGTCGCCAGCACACGGGCCCAGATCCTGGCCGAGGAGCGCGACGATGCCGCCACCGAGCTCGCCGACGCTCGTTCGGCGGCCTCCGCGGCCAGGTCAGACCTGCGTACCGTCCGCAAGCTGGTGCCCTCGGCGATCGCGGCCAACCGCTCGGCCCGCAAGGCCCGTCGGGCGGCCATCGCCGAGCGCCGGTCCGCTCGGGCGGCGAGCGCGCAGGCGGATGCCCGGCTGGCCACCACCCAGGCCCACCTCGACTCGCTGATCCAGATCGTGGAGCGCGCAGAAGCACGCGTGCGGCGCAAGGCCCGACGGGTCGAGAAGGCCGCGTCCGGAACTGCTGGCTGGCAGAAGGCGTTCACCTCGTGGCAGATGGCGGCGGTCGAGGATCGCTCGGCGCACGCGCGAAGGGTGCTCGTCGAGGACCGGTCCGTCGAGGACTTCGTCGCGCAACAGGCCGCTGAGGCGACCCGGACCCGCGCTGAGTCCGCGGTGGTGCAGGCGAAGCGGGCGCGGTGGCGGGCCAAGTCTGCCAAGGACGCGGCCGTCCTCCGTGAGGCAGAGCTCACTGAGGAGCGCGCAGCGAGCAAGGTTGAGGTCAAGGCTCGCAGGGCAGCGCACACGTCGGCTGAATCCGCCCTCGACGAGGCGCAGGCACTCGCCACGCGACTGACCACTCAGCTGGCCGCTCTCAGGGCACAGGTGGCCGAGTACGAGGACCACCTGGCCGGAGGTTCCCGATGATCAGGCGCCTCGTGGCCGGCACGCTCTGCTGCCTTGCCGTGGCCGGGACCGTCCCCTCCGCGCAGGCCAAGTCCGACCAGCCCCGGCAGGAGCAGTGGCGCGAGTCCGGCACGGTCACCCGGATCGTCGATGGCGACACCTTCGACATGGCATCCGGCGAGCAGACCATCCGCGTGCGCCTGAACGGGATCCAGGCCCCGGAGTCGAAGTGGTGCGGTGGCCGTGCGGCGAAGAGGGCACTCAAGGCCGTCATCCCGGCTGGCACGCCGGTGCGCCTGGCGAGCGTCCGGGCCAGATCGGGTAATGCCCCGACCGGTGTCTGGCGGGTCAAGCGGACCGTGCACGTGCAACGTGATGGCGAATGGGTGGACATCGCCCCGGACCTTCTTAGCCGCGGCCTCGTGTTCCCCTTCCCGTTCATCGGCGAGAACGCCCACAACAACGACTACCTCAAGCTGGGCTGGCGTGCCTCGCGCGCCGGCGTGGGGCTCTACGACCCGGCGGCCTGTGGGCCGAGCCAGGCCACCAATGACCGCCTGAAGCTCGAAGTGGTCGCCGACGGGCCCGGGCCCTCGACCGGCAACGGGGAGTTCGTCATGGTGTTCAACGGGTCTGCACGCGACATCAACCTGTCCGGGTGGATGGTCCAGGACACCTCGCCGCTCAACGCCTTCTTCTTCCCCAAGCGCTCCCGGGTGCGGGCCGATGACTTCGTCGTCGTGTTCTCCGGCGAGGGGGAGCAGGGCGTGGCGCCGGACGGAAGCAGCGACGATCGCTACTTCTACGCGGGGACGGGAATGCGCTGGAACAACGACAGCGCCGACATCGCCTTCCTCTTCGACGATGCCGGCAAGGACGCGACGGGCAACTTGCGCGACTGGCTGATCCTGACGCCCGGGCCCTGAGGCGAGCCCCGTGTTCGAGGTCGTCCTGTTCTCCCCACGCATCCCGCCCAACACGGGGAACATCATCCGGCTGTGCGCCAACACGGGCTGCCGGCTGCACCTGGTCGAGCCTCTGGGGTTCGTGCTGGACGAGGCGCGTGTCCGCCGCGCCGGACTGGACTACCACGAGATGGCCCGCGTCTCGGTGCACCCCAGTCTTGAGGCCGCACGCGCGGCACTGGTCGACCGGCGCTGGTACGCCACCACGGCCCGCGGCGGAGCTCCCCCGCACCAGGTGCGGTTGACGCCCGGGGATGTCTTCCTCTTCGGACCCGAGCCGACCGGACTGCCGGACGGCGTGCTCGACGGCTTCGGCCCCGACCACCGGCTGCGGCTGCCGATGCGCCCTGGCAACCGATCACTGAACCTGTCCAATGCGGTCGCAGTCACGGTCTATGAGGCGTGGCGGCAGAATGGCTTCGCCGGCGCCCAGTGATCTGAGCCCATTCGTCGGGCCTGCGGGGCCGGCCTCGGCCGCCCTCAGATTTGGGCCTCGTCCGGGTGAGGTCCATGCTTGTCCGATGCCATCGGCCGATCAGCAGCCGCAGGCGACCGAGGGGCCGGTCGCCGACTTCGTGCTGCGTGGATCGGCCGCACCCCTCGACGACGACGATCCGCTCGAGGAGGATGCCCGGAGTCAGGCGGGCCCGCCCGCAGGCGCGACACCGGATGCGGCCCTGACCCGCCAGACCCTCTCCTTGTACTGGTCGGCAGCGGCGCAGTTCCCCTGGCGGCTCGGCGTGGCGCTGGTCGTCCCGATCATCACGGTGCTGTTCGCCCGCTTCGTCGGTCCCTACGTCATCTCCCTGCTCCTGACCCAGGTGCAGGAGGGAACCGTGACCTGGGAGTCGGGTTGGCCCCTGGTGCTGGCCTATGGCCTCTCGCAGTTCCTCGGACAGGTCGTCGGCTGGCGGATCGCCCTCTACGCGGCCTGGTCGTTCGAGGTGATGGCGATGAAGCGGCTCTATCAGCGCGTCTTCGACCACCTGACCCGCCAGAGCATCGGCTTCCACTCCGACCGCTTCTCGGGTTCCCTGGTCTCCCAGACGAACAAGTTCACCGGGGCCTTCGAGATGTTCTGGGACACCGTCGTGTGGCAGGTGATCCCGGTCATCACGACGGTCGTGGCAGCGGTCGTGATCATGGCGTTCATCCTGCCGTGGTACTCGGTGTTCCTCGTGGTCATGACCATGGTCTTCGGCGGGTTCGTCGTCTTCTCCGCGCGCACCATGGAGCGGCTCAACGTCGTCGAGGCGCAGGCCTCGACCCGGATGACCGGCTACCTCGCCGATGTGATGAGCAACATCTCCGCGGTCAAGGCGGCTGGGGCCGAGGCCTCGGAGAACGCCGGGGCCAGGTTGGCGGCCGGACAGTGGCAGGCCGGCTCGCTGCATGTCATGCGCTCGTTCCTGGGGTACTCCTCGGGGTTCTCCGCGGTCATCGCGATCATGAACACGGGCGCCGTCCTCGCGGCGGTTGTCGCCTCCGAGCAGCGGTTGCTGTCGGTGGCCACGGTCTACCTGGCCACGACCTACACCCTCACCGTGACCGACCAGCTCTGGGAGATCACCCAGGTGATGCGCAACTACAACCGCGTCATGGGCGATGCCCACGACATGGTGGAGATCCTTGCGGTCCCCCCCGCGGTTGCCGACAGTACCGAGGCGCCGTTCGAGCGAGGGCCGGGGGCGGTGGAGTTCGATGACGTCACGTTCGCCCACGAAGGTGCCGGTGAGGAGGCCCTGTTCACTGGCTTCTCCCTTGCCATCGCCCCGGGCGAGAAGATCGGGTTGGTCGGCCACTCGGGCAGCGGGAAGACCACGCTGACGCGCCTGCTGCTGCGGTTCTCTGACGTGGACTCCGGGTCCGTGCGGATCGATGCGCAGGACCTGCGCGATGTCGCGCAGTCCTCATTCCGGCGCTCGATCGCCTACGTGGCCCAGGAGCCACTGCTGTTCCATCGCTCAATCGCGGACAACATCGGCTACGGCCGGCCGGGCGCGACCCCGGAGCAGATCCGGGAGGCCGCGGTCAAGGCATCGGCCGACGACTTCATCAGGAAGCTGCCCAACGGCTACCAGACCATGGTCGGCGAGCGCGGCGTGAAGCTCTCAGGTGGCCAGCGCCAGCGGATCGCCATCGCCCGGGCTGTGCTCAAGGACGCCAGCATCCTCGTCCTCGACGAGGCCACGTCCGCGTTGGACAGTGAGAGCGAGCTGCACATCCAGGCCGCCCTGGCCGAGGCGATGCGTGGACGCACCACGATCGTCATCGCCCACCGGCTGAGCACCGTGCAGGCGATGGACCGGATCGTCGTCCTGTCCGACGGTCGGATCGTTGAGCAGGGGTCGCACGCCCATCTCCTGGCGGCCGACGGCGTCTACGCCGGGCTCTGGACCCACCAGTCCGGTGGGTTCCTGGAGTAGGGCAGCTACGCAGGCGGCTCGGGGTCGCGCGGGCTGCTGCGCGCGTCCACCCTCATCGCGACGAGGGTGACATCGTCCCGGCCGAGGTCGTGAGCGCGCTCCCGCACAGTTGCCAGCACCTTGGCGATCACCTCCGGCGGCTCCTCAGCCTGCTCGGCCGCCGTACGCAGGAGTGCGTCGAGGTCGTCGTCGCCGAGCTCCTCACCTGCCAGGTTCCGACTCTCGAGGATCCCGTCGGTGAACGCCAGGACCCGGTCGCGGGGGCTCAGCGCGGTCGCGTCCATCGACCACGTGCCGCCCAGCCAGCTGACCATCGGGCCGGTCGGGGTGAGGCGGAAGATGGTCCCGTCTGCGCGGATGATCCGGGGGGCCGGGTGCCCGGCGTTGACCCACTGGAGCTGGCCGGTGGCCACGTCGGCGATCATGATCACCGCGGTGGCGAAGCGCCCCGGCTCGTCGGCGAAGGCGTCGCAGGCCCTGTGCAGGATCTGGGGTGGGTCCTGCCCGGCGATCAGGCTCAGGGTGATGGAGGTCTTGAGCCGCATGGCGACGATCCCCGCCCGCGGGCCGTGACCGGAGACATCGCAGATGACTGCCGCGGCCCGGCCGTCGGTGAGGGTGATGCGGTCCCAGAAGTCCCCGGCGAGCACCCCCTCGGCTGGGCGCAGGACCCCGGCGATCCAGACGCCGTCGGGGGCTGCGTCGGCACGGGCGGTGAGCTCTTGGCGGATCGCCTCAACCACCGGGCCCTCCTGCTCCAGGGCCTGACGCGCCGCCGTCGCCTGATCGATCTCATGGACCAACGCACGGCGCAGCGCCTCGGCATCGGCCCCCAGGTCCCGCAGCTCGGGCGGTCCGATCGGGACGATCACCGAGTCGTGCTGACCCGGCGTGGATGCCTGGCGCAGCTGCCGGCGCAGGGCGGCGATCGGCGCGAGCACATGCCGACGGACCGCGACATAGGTCGCCAGGGGCAGCAGGAGCAGGACGATCAATGCCACCGCCAGGGTCCAGGCGAGCCGGGTCGCCGCCTCGGAACTGGCCGTCAGGGCGTCGGCCTGCTGGATCTTGAGCTGATTGGACAGCCGGTAGGTGGCCGATGTCAGCCGGACGTAGGCCGTCTGCGACTTCGGCGAGTCGAGGGTGTTCTGCGCCGTCTGCTCGTCGTTGGCCGCCATGGCCGTGATGACCGGCGCCCCGACGGTGTCCAGCCACTCGGTCAGAGCGGCGTCCACATCATCGACCAGGGCACTGCCCGATGGGCTGTCCTGCAGGCGGACGCGCAGGTCCTCGATGTTCTGCTCGGCCGACCCCACAGCCCCCTCGTAGAGCAGCCGCATCCCGAGGGACCCTGAGGACACGTAGATGCGCAGCCGGCGCTCCATCGTGTTGAGGTCGTTGGTCAGGTCGGCCGCCGAGGCGGACGCCGGGGCAAGGGTGTCCACGACCTGGGACAGGCTGCGCTGCGTGTCGGCATAACGAAGGACCAGCTGGGCACCGAGCACGCCGATGACCGCCACCGCCGCGAGGGCGACGGCTATCACCCGCTGGCGCAGCGTCATGTGATGCAGGCTAGTGGGAAACGACCTGCTGTTCCGTGGCAGGCTCAGCCCATGACGCCACGACTCATCGCCACGCTGTCGGTGTACCCGATCGGGCTGGGCTGCATGCCCCTTTCGGACCCGGCCATGCTGGTCGAGCGTCCACGGGCCATGGCGACGGTGCACGCGGCTCTGGACAGCGGCATCACGATGCTCGACACGGCAGACATCTACGCTCCCGACGGGGGCAACTTCGGCCACAACGAGGTGCTGGTCGGGGAGGCTGTGCGCTCCTGGGCCGGTTCGGATGCTGATCGGGACCGGATCGTCCTGGCCACCAAGGGCGGGATCACCCGGTCCCCCGGGCCCGACGGCGACCGGTGGGGCCGGGCGGGGACACCCGAGGCGCTCGGTGCCGCAGCGCGGGCCTCGGCCCAACGGCTCGGCGCGGACGTCATCGACCTGTACTACCTGCACCGCCTCGACCCGGATGTGCCCTTCGACGACCAGATCGGCGGTCTGGCCGGGGTCAAGTCCGACGGCCTGGCCCGGGAGGTCGGGCTGTCCAACGTCACCCTCGCGCACCTCGACCGTGCCCTGGAGCTCCTCGGGGGCCCGGGCGACGGGGGTATCGCGGCCGTGCAGAACGAGTTCTCGGCACGCTTCCGCAACGATGCCGACGTCCTGGCCCGATGCATCGAGCGGGGGATCGCCTTCCTGCCGTGGTCGCCGTTGGGTGGGGCGAGCCAGGCCGGGCAGCTCGGCTCGCAGTACGCCGCGTTCGCCCAGGTGGCTGCGCAGCGGGGCGAGTCCGTTCAGCAGGTCGCCCTGGCCTGGCTCCTGGCGCTGGGCCCGCAGGTGGTCCCGATCCCCGGCTCGACCCGGCCGGCGACAGCCCGCTCCTCAGCAGCCGCAGCTGCCATCGAGCTGAGCCCTGCGCAGACGGCGCTGCTCTCGGCCACGGAGCCCGAGAACGCCTCGGTGTTCCCCGACGACACCCCCGAACCACCGATGTAGCCGGGTTCCACGGCCAACCACCGCGGGGTCAGGATCGCCCACTGCATCGGGCTTCTGGCGACTTCTGAGTGTGATCCAGGTCATACCCTGCGGGGTATGACCTAAGCACTGGGCGCCCGGGACCTTGGTCCCGGGTTTTGTGGGCCATGGTCGGCCCAGCATTCGCAGTTGGCGGTGGGAGGCTGGCACGGACGCGGGCCGCTCTGGCCGGTCAGTGCAGACGAGGATGCTCATGGACGCCTTGGACCTTGCCCGGTGGCAGTTCGCCATCACCACCGTCTACCACTTCTTCTTCGTACCGATCACCTTGGGCCTGAGCTGGCTGGTGGCCGGCATGCAGACCGCCTGGGTGCGCACGGGGAACGAGAAGTGGCTGCGTGCAACGAAGTTCTGGGGCAAGATCTTCCTGATCAACTTCGCGATGGGTGTCGTCACCGGCATCGTCCAGGAGTTCCAGTTCGGGATGAACTGGAGTGACTACTCACGATTCGTCGGCGATATCTTCGGCGCCCCGCTGGCCGTCGAGGGCCTGCTCGCGTTCTTCCTGGAGTCCACGTTCCTGGGCCTGTGGATCTTCGGCTGGGACCGCCTGCCCAAGAAGCTGCACCTGGCCACGATCTGGCTGGCCGCACTGGGCACCATGCTCTCCGCCTACTTCATCCTCGCGGCCAACTCCTGGATGCAGCACCCGGTCGGCTACGAGTACAACGAGGTGACCAACCGCGCTGAGTTGACCGACTTCGCCGCGGTCCTCACCCAGAACACGGCCGTGGTCGCGTTCTTCCACACCCTGTCCTCCTCGTTCATGGTGGCCGGCTCCCTGGTGGCCGGCATCTCGATCTGGCTGCTGGTCAAGGACCGCGGCGCCGACGTCGCCAAGTCGTCGCTCAGACTGGGTCTGATCACCACGTTGGTCGCCTCGGTGCTGGTCGTGGTCTCCGGCGACATGGACGCGAAGATCATGACTGAGCAGCAGCCCATGAAGATGGCCGCGGCCGAGGCGTTGTACGAGACCGAGCAGCCGGCCCCCTTCTCCCTGTTCACCATCGGCACGCTCGACGGGTCTGAGGAGGTCTTCTCGATCACCGTGCCCAACCTGCTGTCGTTCCTGGCCACCGGCGACTGGAACGGCGAGGTCCAGGGCATCAACAACCTCAACGAGGAGTACGCGCAGACCTACGCCGCCACCGGGTTGGACAGCTTCGCCCCCAACATCCCGCTGACCTACTGGACGTTCCGCCTGATGATGGGCGCGGGCATGCTGGCCGCGCTGTACTCGCTGTGGGCGCTGTGGGCCTATCGAGGAGACCGTCGCCCGCACTCGCCGTGGGCGGCTCGGATCGGGATCCTGCTCCCGCTGCTGCCGCTGCTCGCTATGAGCTTCGGCTGGATCTTCACCGAGGCTGGTCGCCAGCCGTGGATCGTGTTCGGCCTGCTGACCACCGCGACCGGCGTCTCACCGATCGTGAGCTCGACCCTGGTGTGGATCTCGATGATCGGCTTCACGCTGCTCTACGCGGTCCTGGCTGTCATCGAGATCGGCCTGATCGTGCGGGTGGTCAAGCAGGGTCCGCCGGAGGCGGTGGTCGACCCGTTCGTCGACCGCGAGCTCGACGCCCCCCTGACGATCTCCTACTGACCGCTCGAGAGGAACTGACATGGAACTGACAACCGTCTGGTTCGTCCTGATCGCGGTCCTGTGGATCGGGTACTTCGTCCTTGAGGGCTTCGACTTCGGGGTTGGCATGCTGCTGCCGGTTGTCGGCAAGAACGAGGCCGAGCGGCGCACAGTCGTCACGACCCTCGGCCCGCTCTGGGACGGCAACGAGGTCTGGGTGCTGGTTGCCGGTGGAGCCACGTTCGCGGCGTTCCCGGAGTGGTACGCGACGCTGTTCAGCGGCTTCTACCTGCCCCTGTTCCTGATCCTGGTCGCCCTGATCGTGCGCGGCGTGGCCTTCGAGTACCGCAGCAAGCGCTCGGATGGGTCGTGGCGGGCGCGCTGGGACGCGGCCATCGTGTTCGGGTCGGCTGTCCCGGCCCTGCTCTGGGGGGTGGCCTTCGCCAACATCGTCCGCGGGGTTCCGCTCGTGGAGCTCAACGGGAACGTCGAGTACGACGGTGGCTTCTTCAACCTGCTCAACCCGTTCGCACTGCTCGGTGGCCTGACGTTCGTGGCCATCTTCCTGACCCACGGCGCGATCTTCCTGAGCCTCAAGACCAGCGGGACGATCCGCGACCGGGCGCACAAGGTCGGCATCACGACCGGACTCATCGCTGCGGTCCTGGCGGTGGCGTTCCTGCTCTGGGCGCAGCTTGCCTACACCGACAACGACTGGACGTGGATCCCGGTGCTGCTCGCAGCAGTGTCCTGGGTGGTCGCCCTGGGCGTCCACGCCAGACGCTCCGAGGGCTGGGCGTTCACGTTCAGCGCCCTGACGATCGCCCTGGCGGTCGTGGCGCTGTTCGGGATGCTGTTCCCGTACGTCATGCCCAACATCAGCGGCGGGGAGCCGGCGCTCACGACCACCAACGCCTCGTCAACGGACTACACGTTGACCATCATGACGTGGGTGGCGGTCATCTTCGTGCCGATCGTCCTGGGCTACCAGGCGTGGAGCTACTGGGTGTTCCGCAAGCGCCTGTCACCTGAGGACATCGTCGACCCGGAGAAGGGGATGCTCGACGAGGTGCCTGCCTGAGGGTTGCGGATCCGCGTGGTCAGCGTGGCAGCACGTTGATCAGGTCGGGCAGGAGCGTCGCCGCGATGGCCAGTTCACCGGCCGCGTTCGGGTGGAATGGGTGCGGATCGGCAAGTCCCTGGACCCAGGGCTGGTCCGAGCACAGCGCGTGGCCGTCGAAGGACGGGGTGACGCTCATGAAGCCGAAGGCATCGGCGCCCTCGGTGAGCACGGAGTTCAGCTGCGCCAGGATCGACCTGAGCGGTTCGACCTTCTGCAGCGTCGTTGTGGCCTGGTCCGCCTGGTCCGGGTCGGCAGCGAAGCCGTACCCCGCAGGCGGTACCGCCGGAGCCGAGGGGTCCTGGAGCGCGGCGCAGTCGAACCGTGCGCCGAACGGGTCGTAGTAGCCGGTGATGATGACAGCGGGTCGGGTCGGCAGGTCGCTGAGCTGTTGGAGCAGCTGCGCGTACTGCAACCGGAACGTGTCCAGGCGGCTCTGGATGAGCCTCTGGCTGAACTCGTCGTCGCATCGGGTGAGTCCGTAGCAGTACATCAGGAAGTCCGACCAGCCGATGTCATTGGCGCCGATGCTCACGATCACCGCCCGCAGGGAGCTGATCGACTTCAGGACTCCGACCTGGGGCGCCGGCACGACGGGCCGCCGGTCCGGTTGTGGCCCGAGAAGGCCCTCGGAGATGGTCGCGGAGGCGCAGGAGAGGTTCTCGACCCGAAGGCCCGTGGCGGACTCGAGAACGGCGGCATAGGCGTCCTGCGAGCGTTCACACGCGATGTCGGTGTCGTCCGGATCGGCGATCGGGGTGTTGCCAACCCCGGCTGCCGTCGAGTCGCCGATCACCACGAGCCCCACATCAGTGCGCGGTGGCCCCGCCGCGCTCGGTGCGGCCACCAGCGGCGCTGTTCCGGTGAGATCGGCCAACGTCGACACCTCGGCCAGCTGCGCGCGGGCGGACAGCACGGTCAGAGCCGCAGCTGAGCCGGTGACTCCCATCGCCACCAGCGCGCTGAGTGCCACTGCCCACACCCGACGCGGTGCTGGCCGCACGGGCGCGCGTGAGCCGCGAGTGATCGTGCCCAGCGCCACGACGACCAGGTAGCCGAGTGCGCCGACGAGCCCCGCAACCACCATGAGTCGACCGAAGTAGGCGATCCAGCCTCGTGCCAGGGCGGCACCGACAGCCGAGGTGGCGTCGGTGATCACACGGCGTCCGTCCTCCGGGGAGGTCTGGATGAAGGCGCTGGCGGCTGAGTCCCGGTTGAACTGGCGCCACACGATGCGGGGTCGGATCGGTCCGCCGAACTGCGCGACGGTGGGCACCGCCCCCTCGCCGAAGAGGTCCGCCTCGCCTGGGCCGGACCAGCCCAGCGACGTGCTCGGAGCCACGGCTGAGACCTGGACATCCTGGCCGAGCACTTCGACGTCGACCGGGTGGGTGACGGTGAGCGCGACGAGCAGCGACAGCACCCCGAGGATCGCCAGCGCCACCGAACGCGCGGCGCGTCCACTCCAGCGGTGGACGCCCGATTCACGGGTGCGATCTGGGGACTGGCCGTTCGTGGGTGTCATGGTGATCCATCTTCACGGTACCGGAGTGGCGTCGTGATGGTCCGGGTGAGCCCGGCGGCCCCGTGCCGGTCCGAGGGGTCGATTCAGTCCAGCGGGACCCGCCAGCTCAGCACCGACCCACCCTGGGGCCGGGCCAGGATCGTGCAGGACCCGCTGTAGCGGGCGGCGCGCTCAGCAAGGTTGAGCAGGCCAGAGCGCCGGCCCAACTCCTCGGGCACCCCGATCCCGTCATCGGTGACCTGCAGGAGCAGGGCGTCGTTCTCCACAGCCACGAGGACCTCCACGTGATCGGCGCCGGCGTGCTTGGCAACATTGGCCAATGCCTCGCGCAGCGCACCGAGCAGGTCGTTGGCCAGGTTGTCATCGACCAGCGCATCCACCGTGCCCGTGAACCGGGTCGAGGGGGTATGGCCGAGGACCACCGCTGCTGCGGCTGCCTCCTCCAGGACCCGGCCACGGACCCCGCCGAGGGCATGGCCGACGGGCTGGTGCAGCTCGAAGATGGTCGCCCGGATCTCCTTGACGGTCGTGTCGAGTGCGTCGACGGCTGACTCCAGTCGATCGACGACCGGTTGCGGGGTCTCGGGGACGCGGGAGGCACCTGACAGCGAGATCCCCGTGGCGAAGAGCCGCTGGATGACCAGGTCGTGCAGGTCGCGGGCGATCCGGTCACGTTCCTCGAGCAGCACGATGCGCTCCTTCTCGCGGCGGCCCCGAGCCAGCATCAGGGCAAGGGCGGCCTGACTGGCGCAGTGGGCGGCGAGCTCGCGGCGCTCAGGGGTCATCACGGCGCCCGGCCGGGCGACAAGCGCCAGGACGCCCAGGGCGTCGTCGGGGGTCTGCAGCGGAAGCGCCAGGACTGGGATCTGATTGGGAACGGAGGTGTCGTCGATCGCCGAGGCCGTGATGAGGTGCTCGATCCCCTCGCTCGGCTCACCCGTGGCGAAGCAGCGTGCGATCGGCCCGTCCGGGTCCACGGCAGCGCCGCGCCAGCGGGCCAGCCCGGTGTCGTCGGTCGGCTCGTCGGCCACGCCGACCCGCCAGCGCGACGGTCGCGCACCGGTCTCGATGTCGCTGATGACGATCTCCACCCGCAGCACACCGGCCGGCGAGGGCAGCGCCACGATCCCGGCCCGTGCATGCACGAGCTCCGCGGCGCGCGAGGTCCCGATCTGGAGCACCTCGCCGGCATCGGCGCCCTGCAGGACCGCCTCGTGCATCTGGGCAACCGCTGCCTGCCAGCGCTCGCGCATGACGGAGCGCTCGTAGAGCCGGGCGTTGTCGATGGCTACACCGGCCGCCGCAGCCAGGGCGGTGACGATCCGCTCATCAGCGGTGCTGAACCCCTCGGCCCCGCGCTTGTCGGTCAGGTACAGGTTGCCGAAGACCTGTCCGCGCACCTTCACGGGGACCCCGAGGAAGGAGCTCATGCTCGGGTGGCCGGGCGGGAAGCCCACCGCGGACGGGTGGCTGCTCATGTCGTCCATGCGGATCGGCACCGGGTGGTTGACCAGCAGCCCGAGGACGCCGCGCCCGGTGGGAAGGCTCCCGATCTCGGCCTGGGTCGCCTGGTCGATGCCGACGTGGACGAACTCCGTGAGCTGTCCATCGGGCCCGAGGACGCCCAGTGCCCCGTAGGTGGCATCGACGAGGTCCGCAGCCGACTGCACGATGCGTCGAAGGGTCGCGCCGAGCTCCAACCCTGCGGCCACGGCGACGACCGCGCTGAACAACCCGCGCTCGTGTGGATCAGCCATGGACGGGCTCCTTCGGTTCCTGAGGGTGGGGCTGCTCACGGGCGACGGCCAGCGCGTACCACCCGTCGGTGGCGCGCAGCTCGGCCGGTGTGCCCCGCGCCACGATCCGGCCCTCGCTGAGCACGACGACTTCATCGCAGTCCCCAGTGTGGGCCATCCTGTGGGTGATCAGGACCACGGACCGACCCGCCGTGGAGGTCAGCGCGGTACCCGTGACCTGGTCGGCCATGGTCGGGTCGAGATGCTCGCCGGGCTCGTCGAGGATGACGATCGGGCGGTCTGCCAGCAGCACCCTGGCCAGGCCGATCCGCTGGGCCTGACCGCCGGAGACCCGCGACCCGTGGGCCCCGACCCGGGTCGCCATCCCGGCGGGCAGGCCGTCGATCCAGTTCCCGAGCTGCACCTGGTCGATGGCCGCTCGGAGCTGGTCGGGATCGGCGTCGCGGTTGGCGAGCCGGAGGTTCTCCTCGATCGTGGTGTCGAACAGGTGCCCCTGTTGGTCCATGGCGGTCAGCGTGGCGCGCACCGGGCCCTCGCCCAGCTCGCGCACCTCACGGTCAGCCAGCTGGTAGCTGCCGGTGCGGTGGTCCAGCAGGCGCAGCAGGACCATGGCGATCGTCGATTTGCCGGACCCGCTGGGACCGACGACCGCGATGCGCCGGCCTGGTGTGAGGTCCAGGTCGAGGTCGGCCACCGCGTCGGAATCGGCCCGCGGATAGCGTGCGGACATCCCCACCAGCCGGAGCGGCACCCCGGCGCCGGGTTCCGGCGACAGCGGCGCCGCTGGTGGCGCATCGGCAGTTGTGGGGCCGGGCGGCACGGTGGGCACCGGGTCCGGTGCGTCGATCACGTCGAAGATCCGCTGCGCCGCCCCGGTCACCTGCCCCCTGGCCAGGGCAGCGGCCGGCATGCCGGACAGGACGTCGGCGATCGCCAGGGGGAGCAGCACGAGCGTGGCCAGCCAGACCCCGGCGGCACTGCCGTCGCGCACGGCCGTGACGCCCAGGGTGACGCAGGCGACCACCGTCAGCCCGGTGGCCAACGTGCTCAGAGCGCCTCCGAGCCCTGAGGCAGTGGCTGCCCGACGGTCGAGGGCGGTGATCTGGGCATCAGCCCTGCCGATCCCGGCCACGGCAACATCGACGGTTCCGTAGGCGAGCAGCTCAGGTGCTGCGGAGAGCCCCATGACGACGCGGGCGCTGAGCTCGCCCTCGGCGTCGGCCCGGGCACGCTGGGCGGCGGCTCCGAGCCGCCCAGTCAGCCAGGGGGCGGCCAGCCCGACCACGATCACAAGGACGAGGAGCGCAACCCCTGCTGCCGGGAGGATCGCCGCTCCGATCGCGACGGCCAGCCCTGCGGCCAGCAGCGACGAGGTGACCGGAAGGGCAACGCGCACGATCAGGTCCACGGAGGAGTCCACGTCACCGACCAGGCGTGCCAGCAGGTCGCCCTGGCGGTAGCTGCCCATGCCCGCGGGGGACAGCCGCTCAAGCCGGTCGTACACGCCCACCCGGATCCTGGTCAGGCTGCGCAGCGCGGCGTCATGGCCCACCAGCCGCTCCGCGTACCGGAAGACCCCGCGGAAGATGCCGAACGCGCGCACGGAGACGATCGCCACCTGCAGGTACAGGATCGGTGGCTGCTCGGAGGCTCGCGAGATCAGCCACGCGGACACAGCGAGCAGGCCGACGCCGCAGGCCAGCGACAGGGTCGCCAGCGCGACGGCCAGGGCCACGCGGGCGCGGTCCGGGTCAGCCAGGCGCCACAGACGGCGCAGCGGCGATGGCCGGCTCATGCGGGCACTCCGGACTCGGTCGGTTGCAGCTCAACGACATCGTCTGCGAGGTCGACCAGCGACTGTCGGTGGGTGACCACCACGACTGTCCTCCCGGCGCGGGCCAGCTCGGCAACCGTCACCCCCACCTCAGCCTCCCGCGTCCCGTCCAGGGCTGCCGTCGGCTCGTCGAGCAGCAGGATCGCCGGGTCCGCGAGCAGTGCCCGGGCCACCCCGATCCGTCGGGCCTGCCCGACCGACACCCCGGCGCCACCCTCGGTGATCGGCGTCGAGACACCGCGGGGCAGCTCCAACGGGCTGAGCCCGGCGGCCTGCAGGGCCCCGGCGACGTCCTCATCGCCGAACCCGGTGCGGCCGAACCGCACGTTGTCGGCGACCGAGCCGGCCAGCATGGCCGGGGACTGCGGGACCCAGCCGAGCTGGGCCCGCCACGAGGTGGGGTCAACGTCGGGCAGCGGGACCGCGGCGCCCGAGTCGTCGACCAACTCGACCAGACCCTCCACGGTCGCTGTCGGCGGGCCGACGAGTCCGAGCAGCACCGACAGGATCGTGGACTTGCCGCATCCGGACGGCCCGACCAGGGCCGTGACCCGCCCGGGACGGATGTCGAACGAGGCGTCGGCCACCGCGACCCGGTCCTCGAAGGCCACCCGCAGGTCGCGAATTCGAAGGGTCGCCGCCGAGGCATCGACATGCGCCGTTCCGACCGGGCCGGCGTCGGCCTCGAGGACCTCGAACATCCGCTGCGCCGCACCCACGCCGTCAGCCGCCGCGTGGAAGTGCTGACCGACGAGTCGCAACGGCAGGTACACCTCGGGGGCGAGGATCAGCACCGCGAGCCCGGTGGACAGTGCCATCGTCCCCTCGACCAGCCGCAGGCCGATCGAGACCGCGATGATCGCCACCGACAGTGAGGCCAGCAGCTCGAGCACCAACGAGGACAGGAACGAGATCCGCAGGACGCCCATGGTGCTGGTTCGGTACTGGTCGCCGACAGAGCGGATCATGGCCGCCTGGGCCTTGGCCCGGTTGAAGACCTTGAGCGTGGGCAGGCCCTCGACCACATCCAGGAAGTGTCCCGACAGGACACCCAACGTGGACCATTGCCGGGTTACCCGCGACTGCGTCTGCCTACCGATGAGGACCATGAACATCGGGATGATCGGGACGGTCAGGGCGATGATGATCGCCGCGAGCGGGTCCCGGGTGACGATGAACGCGGTCGCGATCAGCGGTACAAGAACTGCCAGGACGAGCTGCGGCAGGTAGCGGGCGAAGTAGATGTCCAGCGCGCCTGCGCCCCGGGTGACCAGCGTGGTCAGTTCGCCCACCCCCCGACCGCCCAGGAAGGCCGGCCCCAGCCGGATCGCCCGCTCGACGACCTGCATGCGCAGCTGAGAGGTCGCGCGCGCCGCCGACCGGTGCCCCACGGCCTCGGAGCCCCACACGAGGACAGCGCGGGCCACGGCGATGCCGACGAGGGCGCTGACCGGCCCGGACAGATCGGCGACGGTGGCCCCGCCCTGGAAGGCATCGGCCACCACGCCGGCGATCAGGAAGGCCTGGGCCACGAGCAGCAGGGCTGACACCGTGCCGATCGCCACGGAGGTGACCAGGAAGCCACGGGTCGCGTGCGCGTGCTGCAGAAGGCGCGGATCCAGGGGCTTCACGCCCCAATTCTGGCCCACCGGACGCGCAGCGCCTTCTCGACCTCCACGATGGCGAAGGCGATGAGGGCCAAGCCGATGATGGGGCCCCACTCGGCGGCAGTCAGCGCCGCGGACCCGAACAGCGTGTTCATGACCGGCAGGTAGGTGAACGCCAGCTGCAGGGCCACCTGGATCGCGACGCCGATCAACAGGTTCCGGTTGCTGAACCAGCCGAGGCTGCCCGCCCAGTCAGTCAGCGTGCGGCAGTTGAACAGGTAGGTCATCTCCACCAGGACGAAGGCATTGACGGCGATGGTCCGAGCCACTTCGACCGAGCTTCCGGCGGCCAGCGTGAACTGGAACAGCCCGAAGGCGCCAACGACCATGATCACCGAGACCATGACGATTCGGCTGACCAGGATCCTGGTCAGGATGGGCTGGTCCGGGTCGCGTGGGGGTCGCGCCATGAGTCCCGGTTCGCCGGGCTCGAAGGCCAGCGTGATCCCGAGGGCCACCGCGGTGGTCATGTTGACCCACAGGATCTGCACGGGGGTGATGGGCAGGCTCGTTCCGAGCATGATCGCTGCCACGATCACCAGTCCCTCGCCGAGGCTTGTCGGCAACGCCCAGGTGATGTACTTGGTCAGGTTGTCGAAGACCCCGCGGCCCTCCTCGACGGCAGCCTCGATGGTGGCGAAGTTGTCGTCGGTCAGGACCATGTCGGCCGAGTCCTTCGCGACCTCGGAGCCGACCATCCCCATGGCGACCCCGATGTCAGCCTGCTTGAGTGCAGGGGCGTCGTTGACCCCGTCGCCGGTCATCGCCACGACCTCGCGGCGCGACTGCAGGGCCAGCACGATCCGCAGCTTCTGCTCGGCTGTGACGCGGGCGAACACCTGAGTGTCCTCGATCAGCAGGGGCAGGTCCGAGTCGTCCACGTCGTCCAGCTCACGACCGGTGACCACCGTGGGTGTGACCCCGGCCCCGGCCAGCCCGACGTCGGCGCCGATGGCCGCCCCGGTGGCCGGGTGGTCCCCTGTGATCATCTTGACCGCGATCCCGGCCCCCCGGCAGATGGCCACCGAGGTGATCGCCTCGGGGCGGGCCGGATCGATCAGGCACGCGAGCCCGACCAGCGTCAGCCTGCCTGCCTCGAGGGCGGTCTCCGGATCAACGCCGGGATCGACCGGACGGCGCACGATGGCCAGCACCCGCAGCGCGCGACCGGCCAGCTCCGCGGCCCGGTCCAGGACCGCCTGGGGGTCCACTGCCTGCGTCGTGCCGTCGGGGCGGAGCTCGTCGCTGCACAGCGGCGCGAGCCGTTCGACCGCACCCTTGGCCAGCAGGACCGCGGCTCCCGGCCCGAAGGCGTCGGGAGCCCGGTGCAGCGTGGCCATGTAGCGTCGAGCGGTCTCGAAGGGCACCTCGTCGAGGCGTGGCCACTGCTCCTCCAGCGAGCCCAGCTCCAGCCCGGCGCCATGAGCGGCCACCAGCAGCGCGGTCTCCGTCGGATCTCCGGCGGTGGTCACCGCACCCTCGACCACGTCCAGGTCGGCGTTGTTGCAGAGGCTGGCCGCAGCCAGGCAGGCGGCCAGGGCGTCCTCGGCCAGGGGACCGTCCTCTGCCGGGGTCGAGGTCGATGGCGTGGCGGTGGTGGGGTCGACAGCTGTTGCGCCGATGTCCACGGCCACGAGCGCCATCTGGTTGCGGGTCAGGGTGCCGGTCTTGTCAGTGCAGACGACCGTCGTCGAGCCGAGGGCCTCAACGGCGGGCAGGTGCCGGATGATCGCGTTTCGCCGCGCCATCCGGCCCACACCGATTGCCAGGGTGATCGTGACCGCTGCGGGCAGGCCCTCGGGGATAGCGCCCACCGCGAGGGCGACCGCGGCAGTCACCATGTAGCCGATCGACTCCCCGCGGGCGATGCCGATCGCGAAGGTGACGACCGCCAGCGCGAGGATCAGCCAGGTGAGCCACCGGCTGAAGCCGGCGAGCTTGCGGGTCAGCGGTGTCTGCACACCGGTGGCCTCACCCACGAGCTGCTGGATCCGGCCGATCTCGGTCTGCCCACCTGTCGCCACCACGATGCCCGACGCCTGGCCGCGGATCACGAGCGTCCCGGAGTAGGCCATGTTCGCCCGGTCGGCCAGACCCGTCTCATCGGGAACCGCCAGGGCGTGCTTGCCAACCGGGACCGACTCGCCGGTCAGCATCGACTCGTCGGCGGTCATCTCGTGCACGGCGACCAGTCGGGCGTCGGCCGGCACCCGGTCGCCAGCCTCGAGCACGATCAGGTCGCCGGGCACCAGCTCGACGGCGTCCAACTCCTTCGTGGCCCCGCCCCGCACCACCCGAGCCGTGGTCCGCGTCATCGCCGCCAGCGCCTTGAGCGCGGTGTCGGCCCGGGACTCCTGGATGTAGCCGACAACCGCGTTGATCAGGACCACGCCCATGATCACGGCCGAGTCGACCGTCTCCCCAAGCATCGCCGTGACCACCGCGGCACCCAGCAGGACGTAGATCAGGGGGTGGTTGAACTGTGAGAGGAACCGGCGCAGGGCACTCGGGCCCGCTACGGGGGGCAACTCGTTGGGCCCGAAGCGCTCGAGACGCTCGGCGACCTGCGCCGGGTCGAGCCCCCGTGACTCGTCGGTCCCGAGCATGAGCACGACCTCGGACACGGGCAGGTGGTGGTGGACGGCTGCCTCGGTCCGTCCGGCGGCCAGAGCCCGATCCGGGGCCACAGCGCTGCACCTCCCTGCCTGGGTACTTCCCTCAACCGTCGCCTGTGCGATGCCCCATGGCAAGGGACCTTCGCCCCGAGCCCCGAACATCGATCGGTCGTCTCAAGTCGGTTCGCGACCGGCACGGCGTGCAGTTGAACCTGCCCCCCCGGTACGGCAGGGTCAGGGTGTGGGATCCGGATGGCAGTCGCTGAGTCTGGCGGCGCCGGCATGGATCGCCTTCGCCCTTGCCCTGGGGATGCTGGCGAAGTACCTGCGGCTCCCGGCGCTCGTCGGCTTCCTGGTCGCCGGGTTCCTCCTGAACGCCCTGGGGGCCCAGCCGAGCCCATTCATCGAGGAGATCGCCGACCTCGGGATCACCCTCCTGCTGTTCACCATCGGGCTGCACCTGTCGATCCGGATGTTCGCCCGCCCCGAGGTCTGGGCAGTTGGCCTTGGGCACATGGCGCTGTCCACCGGAGTGCTGACGTTGGTGGTGATTGGCGGAGGCGCCCTCGGGATCGGCCCGCTGGTCTCGCTGGGCATCGGCGGGGCGCTCGCCCTCGGCCTGGCCCTGTCCTTCTCCAGCACGGTCTTCGCCGTCAAGGCCCTGGAGGACCGCGGGGCCCAGCGGACCCGCCATGGCCGGATCGCCCTGGGGGTCCTGGTCATCCAGGACCTGGTGGCTGTGGTGTTCCTGGCCACGGCCACCGATGCCAGACCGAGCCCGTGGGCACTGCTCCTGCTCGGGCTGCCGCTGCTGCGACGCCCGCTGTTGGCGCTGATGGAGCATGCTGGCCACGGAGAGCTGCTCATCCTCTTCGGCGTGGTGGTGGCCATCGGTGGCGCGGCCCTGTTCGAGCTCGTGGGTCTCAAGGCCGACCTCGGGGCGCTGGTCGCCGGGTTCATGCTGGCCGGCTCGGCGAAGTCAGCCGAGCTCAGTCGCGCCATGGACGGGTTCAAGGACCTGTTCCTGGTCGGCTTCTTCGTCAGCATCGGCCTGGACGTCCCGCTGAGCGCGGTCTCCTTCAGCCTCGGTTGCCTGTTCCTGCTGGCCGTTCCGGTCAAGGCAGCCGGGTTCCTGCTCCTGTTCTCCGCTGCCCGCCTGCGCGCCCGCACGGCCTGGCAGGCCACCCTGGACCTGGCCACCTTCAGCGAGTTCGGCCTGATCGTGGTCGCTGCGGCAGTCGAGTCGGCGCTGCTGCCTGACTCGCTGCTCACCTCGGTGGCGGTCGCCGTGGCCCTCTCGCTGGTCGTGGCCGCCCCGATCGCGACCCGGGGCGACACCCTCTACGCCCGGTTCCGGGAGCCGCTGCGTCGCCTGCAACGGGCCCAGCGGCTCGAGGGTGACGAGGACCTGCACGTCAAGCGCGTGGATGTTGTGGTCTTCGGGCTCGGCCGGCTGGGCTCATCGGCCCTGGAGGCCGTGGAGCTGGAGTTCCCGGATCGGGTCCTCGGCGTCGATGTCAGCCCCCGGGCGGTTGCCGCGATGCGCGCCCAGGGGCACAACGTGGTCCTGGGCGATGCCACTGATCCGGAGTTCTGGTCCCGGACCGAGGACCTCGTGCACCGGCTGGACTGGGTGCTGCTGACGATGGCCTCGCATGAGGCCAACCTGGCGGCTGTGGAGCGGCTGCGCGCCCGGGGCTTCACCGGCCGGATCGTGGCCACAAGTCGCTACCCCGACCAGGCCGACGAACTGCGCGAACTCGGAGTGGGCCTCGTGTTCGACGTGTACGCGGAGGCGGGCTCCGGGTTCGCCAGCGACCTGCAGCGCCGCTTCGAGCAGGAGCGCGACGACTCGGCGTCGTGAGGAGCTCGCGACGCATCGCTGCGACCCGGTCCAGGGCGGACCTGTCCGGTCGACGGGCCCGGCATCAACCTCGGGTGACACACTCCACCCGTGCATCTGCGCCGAACCCTTGCCCTTGGCCTTGCGGCCGTCGCGCTGGCCACCACCGGCTGTACCCAGGACCGTCGAGAACCGAGCGATCCGGTCGCGCAATCGCCGACACCTGCCCAGGGGCCGTGGCCACTGACCGGCCTGCCCGGCTACCCCGATGCCAGCGAGGCGCAGATCGTGACGGTCAAGGTCGACAACACCGCCGCCGGCCAGCCGCAGGCCGGCATCGGCGAGGCGGACCTGGTGGTACAGCAGATGGTGGAGGGTGGGGTCACCCGCCTGGCAGCGATGTACCAGTCGACCTACCCGAAGAGCGTGGGGCCGGTGCGCTCCATGCGTGCGAGCGACATCGGGATCGTGCTGCCCACGGGCGGCACGATGGCATCCTCCGGCGGTGAGCAGTCCACGATCGCCGCAGTAGCAGCCGCTGGCATCCCCGAGGCGGTCGAGGGGGACCCGGGCTTCTCGCGCGCCACCGACCGGAGTGCTCCCTACGACCTGATGCTTGACGTACGTGCGTTGGAGGCGACGCTGCCCCCGGGTCGTCCGCCCGGGCCCTATCTCCCGTTCGGGGAGCTACCCACCGACGTGGCCTCCAAGCCTGCCGGCTCCGTCACGCTCTCGTGGCCCTCTGCCACGTCCCGCTTCACCTACGACCCGGAGTCCAAGCTGTGGACGCTCGTCGGCCCGTCGGATCCCAGCGGCTACTCCTTCACGAACGTGGTCGCGCTGATGCTGCCGGTCGAGTTCGGTGGAGGTCGGGACGCGGCCGGCACCCCCATTCCGACGATGATCACCGAGGGGCGCGGGCGCGCGATGCTGGCCACTGGCGGCCAGCTGATCGAAGTTCAATGGCAGAAGTCGAGCGCATCAGCGCCATGGATCTTCACCCATGAGTCGGAGGAAGAGGAAGGGGCCACGTCCGGCGCGGATCCCGCACGGGTGACGGTGCAGATCCCCGCCGGGCGGACGTGGCTGGGACTGCTGCCTGTCGACGGGGGTTCGGTGTCGCGAACCAAGCCGGCGCCGGACCCGTCGGCATCCCGGTAGCGGCGCTGGGCCCCCTCCGGGAAGGGCGTGAGCAGACCCCGGAAGTGCTCTCGCCGAGCTAGCGGGTGTCCACGGCGGAGCCCTCGGCTCCCGCAGACTCCGGTGCCGCAGGGCAGCTCCATCGGGCACTCGCGCTCCCCGACCCGTTCGTGCACGAGCAGCTGCAGGCATCCAGCGTCGACTCGTCTCGGGCCGGCAACCCACTCCGCCCAGTTGTCGGCCAGCTGAGTCCGGCGAGGTCGCCGCGGACCTCAGGTCGCCGAACCGGAGCCTGCTCGCGCCTCCCGGGTCGGTGCGCGGGTCGCCATGCAGCCCACGACGGCGTCAACCGCAGGTCCGATCGCTGCCGCGACGGGGTCGGACAGGGGCACCCCGTGGGCGAAGTCGGTCGCCTCGACGCCGATCACCACCACCCGCGGTGGAAGGCGGTCCAGGGCCCGGGCCAACTCGAGCGCACCGGCGAGCCCGAAGCCGTGGGTGCCGGCCGGGCCGGGGCCCAGCTGCGTCCCGAGCGTGGCCAGACCCGGCGCGTCAGCACCGGCCTCGATCACCGCGATCGTCCCGGCCGCCGCCCCCGTGCGTACGGCGTCGATGATCACAACCGCGTCCCAGCCGCCATCCGACCCCCGCAGGTCCATCAACTCGACCAATGAGGTGGGATCCGCACGCTCGACCACGACCGTGCCCGCCAGCTCCTGCTGGGCCAGCGCACCGGCGACGATCGGCCCGATCGCGTCGTCACCGCGGTCCGGGGAACCCAACCCGACCACCAGCGAGCGCCCGAGCCCGGACGTGGGCTCGGGGGCACCAGCCATCAGATGTGCTCCACGCTGAGGTCGAGGAAGTGAGTGGCGCAGGAGATGCACGGATCGTAGGTGCGGATCGTCACCTCGCACTGGCGGGTCAGCTCCTCGTGGCTCAGGTGCAGGTTGGCCTGCACGAACGCCCTGAGATCGGCCTCGATGGCCGGTTGGTTCTGCGAGGTCGGCGGGACGATCTGGGCATCGAGGATCGTGCCCGAGGCATCGAACCGGTACTGGTGGTAGAGCAGCCCTCGGGGTGCCTCGGTGGCTCCGTGCCCCACCCCAGCCGTGGGCGGGACCTCGATCGCGGCCACAGGTGCTCCCTGCCACGCGTCGATGATGGCCACGGCCTCGTCGAGGGCGTGGATCAGCTCGACGGTGCGCACCACGATCGAGCGGAAGGGGTTGCGGCAGGTGGGCCCGAGCCCGCCGGTCTCGGCGGCCTCCCGCGCCACCGGGTTCAGTGCGGCGGAGTTCAGCGAGTAGCGGGCAAGTGGGCCCACGACGTACGGCCCACCGTCGAAGGTCGCGTGCAGGGCGTTCGAGTGCGCCACGTGCTCCTCGGCGACGTGCGCACCGAACTGCGAGACCGGGGCCTGCAGGCCATCGGAGGTGACGAGCGAGCCGGACTCCAGCGGGTAGCCGTTCGTCGAGTCCAACGAGAGGTACAGGTAGGGCTGCTCGAACTCGGGGAACTCGAATCCGGACACGACCGGCACGGCGGCGATCGTCTCCTGCAGGGCTGCGACCAGGGCCGGGCGCAGCGCGAGCAGCTCCTCACGCCGCGGCAGCCGGTGGAAGCCGCCGACCCGGACGTTCACCGGATGCACGGAGCGTCCACCGACCACCGTCATCAGGTCGTTGCCGGCGCGCTTGATCCGCAGGGCGGACTCCACGAGCTCGCGATGGTCGCGGGCCATCTCGATGGCACCGTCGTAGCCGAGCAGGTCCGGGGCGTGCAGCATGAAGATGTGCAGCGCGTGGCTCTCGATCCACTCCCCGCAGTAGAGCAGCCGGCGCAGGGCCCGGATCTCGTCGGGCACGACCACCCCGGCGGCGTCCTCGATGGCCAGGCAGGCACTCATCTGGTACGCCACCGGGCAGATGCCACAGATGCGCGCGGTGATGTCCGGGGGCTCGGTGTACGACCGGCCGCGCAGGAATGCCTCGAAGAACCGCGGCGGCTCGAAGATCCGCAGGTGCACGTCGAGGACCTCGCCGTCCTGGACATGGACGTGCATGCCGCCCTCGCCCTCGACCCGGGCCAGCGTCTCGACGCTGAGCACATGGCTGCCTGAGGTGAGCTTGTGGGTCACGGGTGGACCTCCTCGTTGGACGCCTCGGCCAGGCTCTGGGCCCGGAACGGCTCGGCCCCGGCGTTGAACGTCCGGAAGAACCGCACGATGTCGCCCTCGGGCATCCCGAGGGCACGCAGCCGTTCGGCCATCGGGGCGGTGCTCGGGGTGTCCTGGGGGCCGAAGCACCCGTAGCAGCCACGGTGGAACGCAGGGCAGAGCGCGCCACATCCGGCCTGGGTCACCGGACCGAGGCACGGCATCCCGTCGGCCACGGCCACGCACACCGTCCCGCGGCGCTTGCACTCGACGCACACGCTGTAGCTGGGGATCCGGGGGCGCCGGCCCTGTAGGGTCGCGGCGAGGACCTCCAGCAGCTGGGTCTTGTCGATGGGACACCCGCGCAGCTGGAAGTCCACCGTGACATGGGCGGAGATGGGGGTGGACCGGTCCAGCGTGGCCAGGTAGGCCGGATGGGCGTAGACGACCGACAGGAACTGACCGACGTCGGCGAAGTTGCGCAGGGCCTGGATGCCCCCGCTGGTGGCGCACGCCCCGATCGTGACCAGGACCCGTGAGGCAGCCCGAACCTCCTGGATCCGCTCGGCGTCGCCGGGAGTCGTGATGGAGCCCTCGACGAGGCTGATGTCATACGGCCCGTCGACGACGGCCCGTGTGGCCTCCGGGAAGTAGGCAACCTGGACCCGCTCGGCCACCGCGAGCAACTCGTCCTCGCAGTTGAGCAGGGTGAGCTGGCAGCCGTCGCACGAGGCGAACTTCCAGACCGCCAGCGTCGGGCGCGCCGGCACCGTCTCGGCGCCGGTCGTGCCTGGGCCCTGCTCTCCGGCACGGGTTGTTGAGGTGGTCATCACAGCTCCCGGACTTCCATGAGTGGGCCCAGCCGGGCGTAGTCGAGCACCGGGCCGTCCACGCAGAGGAACAGCTCGCGCAGCTGGCAGTGGCCGCACAGGCCGACTCCGCACTTCATGTTCCGCTCCATCGACAGCCGGATGCGTCCTGCGTCGACCCCGCGGTCGACCAGCGCGGTGGCGGCGTAGCGCATCATCACCTCGGGACCGCAGACCAGGGCAAGGCTGTTCAGGGGGTCGAAGCCGGCCCGGGTGACCAGGGCGGTGACCAGGCCCACCCGGCCCGTCCAGCTCGGCGGCCCGTAGTCGACCGTGACCTCGACGACGATGTCGTGGTCGGCGGCCCAGGACTTCATGTCCTCGGCGAACAGGATGTCTTCCGGTGAGCGAGCCCCGTACAGGAGGACGACGCGGCCGTACTCCGATCGTCGGGACACGACCTCCAGGATCGCCGGGCGCAGCGGTGCCAGGCCGATCCCCCCGGTCACGATCACGACGTCACCGCCGATCCCGTCGGCAACCTCCCAGCCGGTGCCGAACGGCCCGCGGACCCCGACGGTCGTCCCGGGCTCGGCGGTGACCAGCGCGTGGGTCACGGCCCCGACGTCGCGGATCGTGTGCAGCAGCGGGCCGGGAGCCGTCGAGTCGCCGCAGATGGAGATGGGGACCTCGCCGACGCCGAAGGCGTGCAGCATCGTGAACTGGCCGGCTCGATGCTTGAGTCGAACCCCATCGACCGGCTCGAGGGCAAGCGTGACCGTGTCCCGGGTGTCCAAGCGGGTGCCGACGATCTGGAACTGTCGCGGCAGCATCGGGTCCGGTGCCAGCAGCTCAGCTGACGTCAGGTTGGGTGCCTGCACGCTCACGAGCTGCTCCCGTAGACGTCGAGCAGGCGCAGACGTGCGTCCTGCAGGCGCTCGAGCATCACCTGTGCGACCCGCTGCATCAGCGCGTATCCCAGGACGGGGTCGCGGTCGCACTTCCCGCGCAGGCAGGCGCCGTCCAGGGCGACGGCGCTGACCGACGTGGCAGCCCGCGCGTCGAACATCCACCGGTAGGGCGGGACCAACCACGACCAGCCCACGACCTCGCCCTCGCCGGGGCTGGCGATGACCAGCGTGCCTCGCTGTGGGTCGTGGATGTCCAGGGCGACCCGGCCGCGCCGGATCACGTAGAACGTGTCGGCCCGGTCCCCCGTGCGGAACAGCACCTCGCCCTCCCGGAAGTGCACGTTCTGCGCGCAGCCGACGACGAGGTCCATCGCCTCCGGGTCCAGGCCGGCGAAGAACGGGTGCTCGGGGAGGTACTCGGCCAGGGTGCGCATGTGCTCCTCCTCGGGATCAGTGCTCGGGTGGGGTGGGAACGGCCGCAACGCTGGGGTCCGGCCCGCCCCCAGCTGCACGTGGGTCGGCACCGCGGTGGGCAGCCTCGTCGCGCAGCGCCCCGACCTCTGCGGTCAGGTCGATTGCCGCCGGGCACCAGGTGACGCAGCGGCCACAGCCGACGCAGCCGGACATCCCGAACTGGTCGGTCCAGCTGGCCAGTTTGTGGGTCAGCCATTGCCGGTACCGGGCGCCCGTCGAGGTGCGCACTGCACCGCCGTGCAGCCGTGAGTACTCCATGGAGAAGCAGGAGTCCCACACCCGGTGCCGTTCGTCGATGTCCCCGGACAGGTCGCTGACGTCCTCGACGGAGGTGCAGAAGCACGTGGGGCACACCAGCGTGCAGTTCGTGCACGCCAGGCAGCGCTGGGCCACGTCATCCCAGTGCGGGCTCTCGGAACTCGCGTACAGCAGGTCGCGCAGCCCATCGGTGCGCAGGTGCCGGCCCATGGCCGCCGTGGCATCGGTCACCACCACGGCGGCGGCGGTCAGGTCGACCGCCGTGGCCTGCGTCCCTGGCACGCCCGCGAGCACGTCGGCGCCCGCGGGCGTCCCCGGCTCGACCAGGAACCGGTGGCCGGCGTCATCCAGCAGCTCGGTCAGGGTCAGGTCTGCGCCCTCGCCGGGCTTGGGCCCGGTCCCCATGGAGGCGCAGAAGCACGTCGCGGCCGGGGTCCCACACGTCACGGCGATCAGGAAGGCGGCTGACCTGCGCTCGACGTAGTGCACGTCGATGGCGGCGCGGCCGGCCAGGATCGTGTCCTGGATGCCGATCGCGGCCAGGTCGCAACCGCGGACTCCGAGCAGGGCCACCTTGCCGGCTTCCATGGTCTGCTGGGCCGTGACGTCGGCGGCATCGGTTCGGGTGCCCGTCCATAGCAGCTCATCCGGCGGGAACAGGACGGGTTTGGCCGCCTGTGCGGTCGCGGCGAACCCGAACAGCGCCTCGTCGCCACGGTCGCGGGTCCGGTAGGCGCCCGGTGCCTGCGTGTCACCGACTCCCTGGGGCAGATCTGCCACGGTCTCGATCTCGGCCAGGACCAGTGCGCTGTCGCGTTGGACGGGTCCGAGCACGCGGTAGCCGCGGGTCCGCAGGACGTCGATCAGCGCCTGCAGGCCCGGGAGATCAAGGATCACGGCATCGGCCACGCGGCACCTCCGGCAGGCATTTCGTCCACCGTATTGCCGGTGAATTGCGACGGATAGGGTCCTTTGGCACCCTCCGGACAGGGCGATCGGCGGTTGTGCCGAGGTGGTTGGAGCGCGTGCGACTGGACACCGGCCGGGCGAGCGGCCCGGGTGTGCGACGGCCGGTCGGGCAGGTCAGCTCGTGACGTCCTTGTTCGCGAACCGTGCCCAGGCCAGGGCGAGGAACACCACGATGTAGCCGAGGTCCACCAGCAGCCCGGTGCGCATGACGTCCCAGAACACCGGGTCCCGGAACAGGTCGACGAACGCCGGCCAGCGGTGGATCAGCAGCCAGGGGGCCAGCCAATCCAGCTGCGGAATCCCGTCCATGATCCACATGGCGCTGGAGATGATCGTGACGGTGACCATGGCAGCGATGGGTTGCTCGGTCAGGGTGGAGACGAACAGGCCGATGGCAGCCAGCCCGGCGAGGCCGGCTGTCAGGTAGAGCATGGCCAGGCCGAGCCGAGCCAGCCCCTCGGCCAGGGACACCTGGTTGCCCGACAGCAGGGTGGTGGGTCCGAGCCCCAGCAGGGCGCCGCCCACCAGCAGACCAGTGCCGCCGACCACGACCACGCCGATCAGGGCCCCGATGACCAGCGACGCGTACTTCACCCAGAGCAGGCGGGCCCGCCCCACGGGAACGGTGAGCAGGTAGCGGAGTGTGCCCAGGTTCGCCTCGCCGGCGATCGAGTCGCCGCAGAGCACGGCCACCGCGAGCGGCAGGAACAGGGCCATCTCGACGGTGAGAGCGGTCAGCGCCACGAAGACCCCGTTCGACGTCGCCGCGGAGATCAGGTCCGGGCCGTCGCCCGAGTCCGGCTCAGACATGCGCAGCGCCACGGCGAGCAGCACGGGGACCGCGGCCAGCACCAGCACGCCGGCCTTGTTGCGGCGCCGGCCCAGGATCAGCCGGAGCTCGGATCGGAGCAGCCGCACCGAGGCAGGCAGGGTGCCCGCTGAGGTCCGGACCCCACCCGGGGCCGGTCCCGCGTGCGCAGTGGAGTGCGCTGGGGTCCCTGCCGTGGGCTGCCCCGCTGGCGCCTCAGCCGCTGACATCGAAGCCCTCCCCGGTCAGTGCGACGAACAGGTCCTCCAGGCTCGGGGAGGCAACGGTGAACTCGCGCACGCCCACGCCGGCCTGGACCAGTGCCTCCACGATCCGCTCCGGCTCGACCCCCTCCGGGGCCGCCCGGACCCCACCGTCGGTCAGCGTGACACTGCCCAGCCCGAGCGAGCGCAGCACCTCGGCCGCGCGCGGGGGGTCGGCGGTCAGCACCTCTGCGACAGGTCCGGACCCGGCACGGACCTCAGCGACCGTGCCCTGGGCCACGAGTTGGCCCTGACGCATCACGCCGACGTGTGAGCACATCTGCTCCACCTCGGACAGCAGGTGGCTGGAGACCAGCACCGTGGTGCCGTCGTGGACCAGGGATGCCACCAGGGAGCGCACCTCCCGGGTGCCCTGAGGATCCAGGCCGTTGGTCGGCTCATCGAGGATGAGCAGGTCGCGAGGTGCCAGCAGGGCGGCGGCGATCGCGAGGCGCTGACGCATCCCGAGCGAGTAGGCGCGGTACTTCTTGCCGGCTGCCGCGAGCAGACCGACCCGATCGAGGGCGGCATCGATGCGCGTGCCAGCGGTACGTCGATCGGCGTAGCTGTCGGCGGCGTCGAGCCGCGCAAGGTTGGCCCGCCCCGGCAGGTACGGGTGGAAGGCCGGGCCCTCGACCAGGGACCCGACCCGCGGGAGGACCGAGCGGGAGTTGGCCGGCATCGGCGCACCCAGCAGCCCGACCTCCCCCGAGGTCGGGCGCACCAACCCCAGCAGCATCCGGATCGTGGTGGTCTTCCCGGAGCCATTGGGTCCGAGGAAGCCGTACACCGCCCCGACGGGGACCCGCAGGTCGATCTCATCGACGACCGTCTGGGAACCGAAGACCTTCGTCAGCCCGGTGCTGGCGACGGCGGTGCTGGCGTCGTGGAGGTACTGGGTGGGACTCAGCGTCGCCGCTGTCACTGGCTGGCCAGTGCGGCGCCGAGCACCTCGGAGTCGACCGCGCCGACGGCGATCCGGCCATCGTCGGTCAGGATCGCCGAGACCAGGGTTCCGCGCAGGACCCGGCCGGTCCCCCACGCCCCGGACTCCTGGGGCAGGGCCGCAAGCAGCGCCAGGGCGGTGCCGGCAGCGTCCTGGCTCCCCCGATGACCCGCGAACGGACCGTCGTCGTCGGCCTCCGTGCGCATCCCGGCCTCCGCCAGGTCGGCCAGCGAGTCGGTCGGCAGGTCCATGACCAGCACCGTGCTCCAGCCCTCGCCGACGACGGTGGGCTCCTGACCGGGGGGCATCACCGGTGCGTCAGCCGTCGCGGCGTCCTTGGCCGGATCCGCCTCGTGCTCGGTCACGGTCGCGCCTGGGGGAGCGGAGAACTCGAACAGCGCCGGGTCCGGGGTGCTGTAGTCCACGGAGCTGAATCCCACCTCGTAGGCGGGATCAGGGATCGTCGTGGAGTACACCCTGACCCGCAGCGGGGCGTTCGTCTCGGCGTCCATCGCCAGGGTGACCCGGGCGACCAGGGTCTGGGGGTCACTCGGGGCCAGGACCAACTCGTAGACGTCTCGGCCGGCCACACGGCCCACACCCGATGTCGTCACCTCGGTGGTCGGGTCGATCGCCTCAAGGGCCATCGCCGCAGCTTCCTGCGGGGTGCTCGGCAGGTCAGCTCCGGCCAACCCGGCCCCCTCGGACCACGTCGTGTGGTCGCCCTCGTGGTCAGGGACCCGGTAGGAGTCGGCGGTGGCCCCCTCGCTGGACCACACCCACACCTGCTCACCGTTGCGGATGACTGTCGTCTCCGAGGCGCGCCCCAGCATGGCGAGGCGTTGCCGCGTCGGCCCGTCGGTCCACACCCGAAGCGTGCTCTCGCCGCTGGCCAGCCCGGCGGCGCTGCCCGAGGACATGGCGCCCATGGGTAGATCGGGCAGGCCGAGCTCGGCACTGGTGACGACCGTGCCCGAGACCGCAGTGGCGCTCGGTTCCTGCAGTGCCACCAACAGCTCCTCGGCGGTGCGCGGCTCGAGGCCCGCATCGGCGTTCGCGGCCAGCGGCGCAAGGGCAGCCCCTCCCACGAACAGCAGGGTCGCCCCCGCGGGCACCGCCCAGCGCAGCCCGGGGCGTCGGTCGAAGATGCTCATGACTCCATCATGCGCCTGATCCGCCGGACAGTCATCCTCGACTGGGCACCGCGTGCTTGGACCACAGGCCGCGAGCGGCAGGCAGCTGGCTGGAAGCCGCGGTCCTCAGGACTCCAGCTCGTGGGCGAGGTCGGCCAGCTCGGCCCCTCCGGCCATCGCGGCGATGAGCTCGTCGAGTTCGACGTCCTCCTTGAGCCACCGGTTGGTCATCTTGCCGCGGGTGAGGAGCACGAACTCGTCTCCAACCATGTACGCGTGGTGCGGGTTGTGGGTGATCAGCACGACCCCGATGCCGCGGTCGCGGGCATCCTTGACGAACTTGAGCACCCGGCCGGACTGCTTGACGCCCAGCGCGGACGTGGGCTCGTCGAGGATGACCACCTCCGCGCCGAAGTACACAGCTCGCGCGATCGCCACCGCCTGCCGCTCGCCGCCGGACAGGGTGCCGATCGGCTGGTCGGGATCGCGGAGGTCGATGCCGAACAGTGTGAGCTCCTCGCGGCAGATCTCCTTGCCCTGGGCGATGTCCATGCGTCGGAAGGGCCCCCAGCCCTTCTGCGGCTCGCGGCCGAGGAAGAAGTTGCGCCACACACTCATCAACGGGATCGTCGCCAGGTCCTGGAATACCGTCGCGATGCCCGCATCCCGCGCGTCACTCGGCGACTCGAAGACCGTGGGCTGGCCGCCGACGTACATGGTCCCTGAGTCGTTCTTGTGCACCCCGGACAGAATCTTGATCAGCGTCGACTTGCCGGCACCGTTGTCCCCGAGCACGCAGGTGATCCGACCGTGGTTGACGCTCATCGACACGCCCTCGAGGGCGACTACGCTGCCGAAGGTCTTGCCGACGTCCTCGAGCCGCAGGTACATGTCCCCCTGGGAGCCCCGACCTGAGCGCGCCGACGCGGACGGTGTGGTGCCGGTCATTTCGCGCTCCCTCCGGCGCGGTCACGCACCCAGATGTTGAGCATCACCGCTCCGAAGAGGATCAGGCCGAAGAAGGTGAACCGCCACGTGGAGTCCCACCCGGCGTACTGGATGCCCAGGGTGGTCATGCCCAGGATCAGGGCACCGAGGCTGGCGCCGACCACCGAACCGGCGCCGCCGGTCATCAGCGTCCCGCCAACCACGGCGGCGATGATGTAGTAGAACTCGTAGCCAGTGCCCTGCCCGGCCGAGACGGACGTCAGCTCGACAGCGTTGATCGTGCCCACCAGGGCAGCGGCGAGCGAGACCGTGACGAACATGGACACCTTGGTGCGGCGGACCGGGACGCCGACGTTGCGGGCGGCGTTCTTGTCACCGCCCACGGCATAGATCCAGTTGCCCTGCCGCGTGCGCTGCAGCACCCACGTACCAAGGAGGATCGCGAGCAGCCACCAGCCGACCGAGACAGTCAGGGGCCAAGAGGAGTCCAGCCGGGACCCGAACACCCATTGCGCGGCCGAGTAGCCGGTTGCCTGGTCGATTCCGCCCACGCGGACCTGGCCGGTGATCGCCTGGGTGACCCCGGAGTTCACGCCGAGGAGGACGAACATCGTGGCCAGGGTCACGATGAAGCTCGGGAGTCGGGTCCAGGTGACCAGCAGGCCGTTGAGCAGCCCGATGCAGATGGCGAAGACGACCACAATCGCCAGCGCGGGCCAGAAGCCCATCCCGGCCTCAGAGATCAGCAGGCCGAGCAGCAGGCCGGTCGACCCGGTCATCACGCCGCTGGAGAGGTCCACCTCGCCGCTGATCATCAGCAGGGCGACCGCGCAGGCCATGATCCCGTAGGACGCAGAGACCGACATCCACGAGGTGACGCCGGCCGGCGAGTTGAACGTGCCGGTCGTGTCCATGGCGCTGAAGAACAGGAAGACGACGATCGCGGCGATCAGCGCGCCGACTGAGGGGCGCACGAGCATGCGCCGCCACAGCGGTGTGTGCCGGATGCGCTCATCAGGCTGCGTCGCCGGTGCGGGGGCGGGTGCGGTCGTGGCCATCGACTACCTCGTTCCCTGGTCGGACAGCGTGGCGATCGAGGCCGCGTTCTCCTGGGTGACGAAACTCGGGCCGGTGGCCACGATGGAGTTGGCGCCCACCTCGTTCCTGTTGCGCACCGCGAGCTCGAGGAAGCTCACCGGGAGATAGCCCTGCAGGTAGGGCTGCTGGTCCACGGCGAACTCGATCGAGCCGGCGGCGACCTCGTCGAGCACGTCGGGGCTGATGTCGAAGGTCGCCAGGGTCACGTCCCGGGTCGTGACCTCCTTCAGGGCGGCCATCGCGATGTCCGGGTCAAGGGTCAGGACCGTGTCGGGGGACTGGGCCTCCATGGCCGCGCCGATCTCCAGTCCGGTGCTGCGTGGGTCGGCCTTGCCGGTGACCTGGACGTTGATGACCTCACCACCGTTCTCGGTCATCCCTTCCGCAGCTCCGGCGCAGCGCTCCTGGAGCCCGATGTTGTTCTCCTCGTGCAGGATGCACAGGGCCCTGGTCGCGCCGCCCTCGGCGAGCCTGGTGCCGGCTCCCACGCCGGCGGCACGCTCGCTCTGCCCGACGTGTGTGATGACGTTGGGCAGCGTCTCGAGCAGGTCCGAGCCGGAGTTCAGCGTGATGATCGGGATGTTGGCGGCCTCCGCCTCGGCCAGGGCGCTGGTGATGGCCCCGATGTCGGGTGCGGACACTGCCAGCGCATCGGCCCCCTGGTTCAGTGCGGCCTTGATCATCTCCGACTGGAGCTTCGCGTCGCCGGCGGATCCCTGGTAGTCCAGCGTGACCTCGGCCAGCGTCGCGGCCGCGTCCTCGGCCCCGCTGCGCACGATCGACCAGAAGCCGCCATCGTCGCCGTGCGTGATCATGGCGATCCGCATCGGACCCGTGTGCACGTCCGATTCGTCGCCCACGCTGGCGCGGTTCACGGGGTCGACCGTGCAGGCGGCCAGGACGGGCGCGCAGACGAGTGCTGCTGCCAGCCTCAGGGCGCGGCGTCGGCGTCGCTGCGGCACCGACGGGCCAGCGGGACGCAGGGACATGGGAACCCTCTCAGGTGCGGTTGCCCGACAGGATGGCAGAACGTGATGCGCTGTGCGCGCAGACGCACCGCGTCAGTGGCCTCTGGCCGGTCTGACGTGGGCAGGAGCCGAGTCACGGTTCCCTGTCGGGCGCCCTACTGCATGTGCCCGTGCTCGCGCTCTGCCTCGAGTCGAGCGGCGTATGCGGCGACCTGCGTGCGTCGCTCCATGCCCAGCTTGGCCAGCAGCGAGGACACGTAGTTCTTCACGGTCTTCTCGGCCAGGTGCATCGTCTCGCCGATCTGGCGGTTGGTCATCCCCTCGCCGATGAGGACCAGGATCCGGCGCTCCTGCTCGTTGAGCTGGTCGACCTTGGAGTCCGACTGGGCGCCGCTGCGCAGGCGCTCGAGCACCCGCTGGGTCGCGCGCGGGTCGAGCAGGCTGCGGCCGGCGGCCACCGATCGGACCGCCTCGACCAGGTCGTTGCCCTTGATGTCCTTGAGGACGTAGCCGGAGGCGCCCGCCATGATCGCGTCGAACAGGGCCTCGTCATCGGCGTACGACGTGAGCATGAGGCACTGCATGTCGGGCAGCATCGAGCGGGCGTCCCGGCACACCTCGATGCCGGTCCCGTCGGGCAGTCGCACGTCGAGGACCGCCACGTCGGGTCGGGCTGCGGGGATGCGGTGCAGCGCATCGGTCGCGGAGCCGGCCTCACCCACGACCTCCATGTCGGACTCGAGGCCGAGGAGGTCGGCAATGCCCCGACGGACCACCTCGTGGTCATCGAGCAGGAAAACCCGGATCGTCATGGCGCAAGTGTGCCCCATCGCGGGGTACCGGGCAGCGATCCCGTCCATCCCGGGTGGAAAGTGCCGATTTCCGACGTTTCACCGATCTCCCTGCGAGACGGGCCATGTCCACTATGTGGACGGTTGGTCCTCAGACTTTGCGCCCGTTGAGGGGCCGACCTAGCCTGACGGCAACTTCCAAATGGCCCGTACCACAGGCCCTTCCCCCTGGGAGCACCGTGTCTGAACTGGTTGCATCCGCACCCCCCGAGGTGCCGGATGTGACAGCCGGAGGCGGCGACTGTGCATGCCCCACCAGGATCTCCGGGGCGGCGATCGCATGACGCTGATCGTTGTGGGGATCAACCACCGCTCAGCCCCCCTGCGGGTCCTGGACGAGGTGGGCCTCTCCCACGACGACGCCGACGGGCTGGCCGCGGATCTGGCCGCCAGCGAGGTGGTGGCCGAGGCCCTGGTGCTGGCCACCTGCAACCGCGTCGAGGTCTATGCCGACGTGACCAGGTTCCACCCCGCCGTCACCACCGTGGCGGACCTCATGGCCAAGTGGACCGGCACGGACCGCGGGACGCTCATCGAGCACAGCTACGTGCACTTCGACTCCGCGGCAGTGGCGCATCTGTTCTCCGTCGCCTCGGGCCTGGACTCGATGGTCGTGGGCGAGGCCCAGATCCTCGGCCAGGTCCGGGCCAGTCTGGGTCGGGGCCAGGACAGCGGGACTGCCGGCCGCGTGCTCAACGGGGTCGGGCAGCAGGCCCTGCGGGTCGGCAAGCGCGTGCACGCCGAGACCGACATCGATCGTTCCGGGGTCTCGGTGGTCTCGGTCGCCCTGGACGCCGCTGAAGAGGTGCTCGGTGACCTTGCAGACCGCAGGGTGCTGCTGGTCGGCGCCGGGTCCATGGGGGCGCTGGCCGCATCCACCCTCGCCGCACGCGGGGCCCGGGCGGTGCTGGTGGCGAACCGGACCCCGACCGCCGCGCAGCGAGTCGCGGCCGTGATCCCCGGCGGGCGGGCGGTGGATCTGACCGACCTGCCCGAGACGCTCGCGCAGGTCGATCTGGCGATCCTGTGCACCGGAGCCCAGGGCAGCGTTGTCGAGCTGCCAACCGTCATCGCTGCGAGGCAGGGGGTACCGGCCGGACAGGCGCTGGTCCTGCTTGACCTGGCGCTACCGCATGACGTTGCGCCCGAGGCCGGCGACCTGCCGGGGGTCACGCTGATCGACCTGGCCACCCTGGGAAGCCTGCCGGGATCGGCTGGGTCCGAGGCAGATGTCCGGGAAGCACGCGAGATCGTCGCCGAGGAGGTGCAGGCCCACCTGGCAAGTGTGGCTGGCCAGCAGGTCGAGCCGGTGCTCGTCTCGCTGCGCGCCCACGTCGGTGGCGTCCTGGACACGGAGATGGACCGGCTGCGGCTGCGGCTCACCGGCCTGGACGCCGCAGCGATCGCGGAGGTGGAGCGGTCCATGCGCCGGGCCATGGCCACCCTGCTGCACCAGCCGACGGTGCGGATGAAGCAGCTGGCTTCCGAGCCGGGCGGCGATCGGTACGCGCAGGCGCTCTCGGCGCTGTTCGACCTCGATCCGTCCCTGCCCGCGTCCGTGCTGGACCCGGCGGCCGACCTCGATCCCGGCAGCGCTCCCAGCACCCACAGGACGGGGGGTGCATCATGATCGCCCCGCCCGTCGAGGGTCCGGTCGTGGCCCCGCTTCGCCTGGCCACGCGTCGCTCCGCGTTGGCGATGGCGCAGTCGCGCCAGGTCGGCGAGCAGCTCGCAGCCCTGACCGGCCGCCCCCTGGAACTCGTCGAGGTGACCTCCCAGGGCGATGTCGACCCCGCACCGCTGACTCAGATCGGCGGCACAGGGGTCTTCGTGGTCGCGGTGCGGCAGGCGGTCGTCGACGGTCGGGCGGATGTGGCCGTCCATTCGCTGAAGGACCTCCCGACGGCCGCCGATGCCCGGCTGCGGATCGCCGCGATCCCGCTGCGCGCCGACCCCCGCGATGCGCTGGTCGCCCGGGACGGCGCAACGCTGTCCGACCTGCCCATGGGGGCCCGCATCGGCACCGGATCGCCCCGACGTCGCGCGCAGATCATGGCGGCGCGACCCGACATGGACGTTGTCGACATCCGCGGCAACGTCGACACCCGGATGGCCCGGGTGATCGGCTCCCCCGGGAGTGCCGATCTCGGCGCCACGGGACCGGCCGGCGACCTCGATGCGGTGGTCCTGGCGGCTGCCGGGCTCGTCCGCCTGGGCCGTCAGGCGAGCATCACCGAGATCCTCGATCCGGAGCGGGTCATGCCTGCCCCCGGTCAGGGCGCGCTTGCCGTCGAGGTGTGCGCCGACCTGCCCGACAGCGGGGTCGACACCAGCGCCACGGCGCTCACAGATGCCCTCCGACGCCTCGACGACCCGCACTCGCGGGCCGCTGTGGCAGCGGAGCGGTCCCTCCTGGCAGCCCTCGAGGCCGGTTGCTCGGCGCCCATCGGGGCGCTGGCAGTCATCGAGGACGGCCCGGAACCAACAGTGCACCTGCGTGCAGTCCTGGCCCGCCCGGACGGCTCGCTGGTCCACATGTCCAGCAGTGGTCCGATCGAGCAGGCAGAGCTCATCGGTCGACGCCTCGCCGGCGAGTTGCTCGCCGGCACGCACGGGGTGCTCGACCAGGCAGCGATGACCGGCCCGACGACCGACCGTGGTCCCAACACCGCCACCGGCCCTTTCACGGCCGGCGGCCCGATCCCAGCCCACAGAGGGAGCATCGAATGAACGCGTCGACGACAACACAGGTCGCACTGGTCGCAGCCGGACCGGGTGACCCGGGTCTGCTCACCGTGTGCGCCGTCGGGCTGCTGAACGACGCGGAGGTGGTCGTGACGGACCCCGAGTGCGAGCCGATCGCCCGGGCCCACGCGGGTCCGGACGCGCAGATCCTGGTCGCGGTCGATGACGAGGGCAACGCCGCGGACCACGTCGACCGGGTGCAGCTGGTCATCGAGCCGGCGACGCGGGAGCAGCGGGTCGTGCGCCTGATGGCCGGCGACCCGGTGCTGGACGGCTCGCTGGCCCTTGAGGCGGCCGAGCTGGCCAAGGAGGGCATCGCCTACGACATCGCCCCGGGGGTGTCGACGGTCACCGGGTCGGCCGCCTACGCGGGCTTCTCGCTGACTGGCGGGCACGCCCGTGAGGTGCGTGTGGTCAACGCCCACGACACCGAGGTCGACTGGCCGAGTCTTGCCGACCCGCACGCCACGGTTGTCGTCCTCGACGGCGCGGAACAGGCTCTGGACATCTGCCGGGTGCTGACCATCGCCGGGCGGGACCCACGCACACCGGTGGCGATCACGCGCAACTGCACCACTGTCGACCAGCGGTCGATCCTGACCACCCTCGGCGAGGTGTCGGCGGCGGTGAAGGCTGCCAAGGGCCAGGTCGGCCCCGGCGTCCTGGTGGTCGGCGAGGTCGTCAGCCAGTGCGCCCAGCTGGCCTGGTTCGAGAACAAGCCGCTATTCGGCTGGCGGGTGCTGGTGCCGCGGACCAAGGAGCAGGCCGGTGCCCTCTCCGAGCAGTTGCGCCACTACGGAGCTGTGCCCGTCGAGGTGCCGACCATCTCGGTCGAGCCGCCCCGGACCCCCCAGCAGATGGAGCGCGCCGTCCACGGGCTCGTCTCGGGCCGTTACCAGTGGGTGGCCTTCACGTCCGCGAATGCCGTTCGCGCGGTCAAGGAGCGCTTCGACCAGTACGGCCTGGACTCGCGCAGCTTCGCGGGCCTCAAGGTGGCCGCGGTCGGCGAGCAGACCGCCGAGCTGCTGCGCTCGTTCGGGATCGTCCCCGACCTTGTTCCCGTCGGTGAGCAGTCCACTGCTGGTCTGCTCGAGGAGTGGCCCGAGTTCGACGAGGTGCTCGACCCCATCGACCGCGTGTTCCTGCCCCGGGCAGACATCGCCACAGAGACGCTGGCTGCCGGCCTCAGCGAGCTCGGCTGGGAGGTCGACGACGTCACCGCCTACCGCACGGTTCGCGCCGCCCCGCCCGCCGCCGAGATCCGCGAGGCCATCAAGGGGGGTGGCTTCGACGCCGTGCTCTTCACGTCCTCGAGCACCGTGCGCAACCTTGTCGGCATCGCCGGCAAGCCGCACTCCTCCACGGTCGTGGCCTGCATCGGGCCGCAGACGGCCAAGACCGCCGAGGAGAATGGCCTGCGGGTCGACGTGCTGTCCGAGACCCCGAGTGTCGCCGAGCTCGCAGCAGCACTCGCCGAGCATGGTGAGGCGCTGCGCCGGTCCGCCCTGGAGCACGGCGAGACCGCGTGGCGGCCCGGTCGCCGGCGGGGTGGCTCGCGGCGTCGGGCGACCTGAGGTGCCCTACCCGCAGGAGCGCCCCAGGCGCCTTCGCGGCACCGCGGCGCTGCGCCGGCTGACGGCCGAGACCCGACTCGACCCCGCTGAGCTGGTCCTTCCCCTGTTCGTCCGGGAGGGAACCTCCGCGCCGGTGCCGATCGCCTCGATGCCGGGGGTGGTGAACCACACCCGCGACTCGCTCCGGGCCGCAGCGGAGCAGGCTGCCCGCGTTGGGCTCGGCGGGGTCATGCTCTTCGGCGTCCCACGCACCCGGGACGCGACCGGGACCGGCGCGACCGATCCTGAGGGGATCCTCAACCTCGCGGTGCGCGACGTCGTGGCTGAGGTCGGCGGCGACCTCGTCGTCATGGCCGACCTGTGCCTGGACGAGTTCACCGACCATGGCCACTGCGGAGTGCTCGCCGAGGACGGCGCCGCAGCCGGGGCTGTGGACAACGACGCCACGCTGGCGCGCTACGCGCAGATGGGTCTCGCGCTGGCCGCGGCCGGGGCCGACGTGGTGGGGGCCTCGGGGATGATGGACGGCCAGGTCGCGGCGGTGCGCGGCGCGCTTGACGACGCTGGGAACCGCGACACCGTGATCCTCGCGTACGCGGCCAAGTACGCCTCGGCTCTCTACGGCCCGTTCCGGGAGGCTGTCGACTCGGCGCTGACCGGGGACCGGCGCACCTACCAGCAGGACCCCGCCAACCGGCGCGAGTCGATGCGGGAGGTCGCCCTCGACGTCTCCGAGGCCGCGGACATCGTGATGATCAAGCCGGCGGGCACGAGCCTGGACGTGATCGCCGATGTCGCTGCCAGTGTCGACATCCCGCTCGCGGCGTACCAGGTGTCCGGGGAGTACTCCATGCTGGAGGCGGCTGCGGCGCGGGGCTGGATCGACCGGGAGCGCGCGATCCTCGAGTCGCTGACCGTGATCCGACGCGCGGGTGCTGGCGTCGTGCTGACCTACTGGGCCGCAGAGGTCGCCGAGTGGCTCGCCTCAGGACGGGCCGAGGCCATGCTCGGCCATCGCGCCCGGAGCACCTCGTGAGCAGTGACTCCCCGCGCAACGCGACGCACAGCTCCACAGCCAGCGAGGCATGGTTCACACGTGCCCGGGCGGTGGCCCCGGGTGGGGTCAACTCCCCCGTACGGGCGTTCCGGGCGGTGGGTGGCACGCCACGGTTCATGGCCTCGGGGTCCGGCCCCTACCTGACCGATGTCGACGGCAACTCCTACGTCGACTTGGTCTGCTCCTGGGGTCCGATGATCCTGGGCCACGCGCATCCGGGGGTCGAGACGGCCGTGGCCACGGCGATCGCACGTGGCTTCTCCTTCGGGACCCCGGGGCCGGCTGAGGTCGAGCTGGCCGAGGAGATCGTGGGCCGGGTGGCGCCGGTGGAGATGGTCCGCCTCGTCTCCTCGGGCACCGAGGCGACGATGTCGGCCATTCGCCTGGCCCGGGGCTTCACCGGACGCCCGCTGGTCGTGAAGTTCGCCGGCTGCTACCACGGGCATGTGGACTCGCTGCTGGTCGCGGCTGGCTCGGGCGTGGCCACCCTCGGGCTGCCGGACTCCCCCGGAGTCACGCCCGGCCAGGCCGGCGACACTGTCGTCCTGGCCTACAACGATGTCGCTGCGCTTGAGGCCCTGTTCGCCGCGCGGGGCGACCAGATCGCCGCCGTCATCACCGAGGCGGCTGCTGCCAACATGGGGGTCGTGCCGCCCGATCCCGGCTTCAACGCGGCGATCGCCAGAGTGTGTGCCGCGCACGGGTCGCTGTTCATCTACGACGAGGTGATGACCGGGTTCCGAGTGGGTGGCGCCGGTCACTGGGGGCTGACGGGAGCGGTCGAGGGCTGGGCCCCGGACCTGTTCACCTTCGGCAAGGTCATGGGCGGCGGGCTGCCAGCGGCCGCCTTCGGTGGTCGGGCCGACGTCATGGGCATGCTCGCGCCATCCGGTCCGGTCTATCAGGCCGGCACGCTGGCCGGGAACCCAATCGCAGCCACCTGCGGGCTCGCGACCCTGCAGGCGTGCGACGCGGACGTGTACGCCCACCTCGACGGGGCTGCGCGACAGCTCGTCGAGGCGCTCGGGGCCGCCTTCACGAGCGCCGGTGTGGCGCATCGTGTGCAGTCCGCCGGCAACCTGTTCAGCGTCTTCTTCACCGACCAGCCCGTGCGCGACTACGCCGGCGCCGCATCGCAGGAGGCCTGGCGCTACCCGGCATTCTTCCATTCGATGCTCGAAGCCGGCGTGTACCTGCCGCCCTCGGCGTTCGAGGCGTGGTTCGTCTCGGCCGCACACGATGACGCCGCGCTCGACCGGGTGATCGCGGCCCTGCCCGATGCTGCCCGTGCCGCGGCCGGGGCGCGACCGGATGGCGGCCCAGCCCGATGACCGACAATGGGTACCGACCCGGGACACGCGAGATGAGGGAGCTGCCATGACCGAGCGCACCACCGTCCACCTGCTGCGGCACGGTGAGGTGGAGAACCCGGAGGGTGTGCTCTACGGCCGCCTGCCGGACTTCCACCTGTCGGACCTCGGTCGGGAGATGGCCGACCGGGCCGCCCTGGCGCTGGCTGATCGCGACATCACCGTCGTGACAGCCTCGCCGTTGGAGCGTGCCCAGGAGACCGCCGCGCCGGCAGCTGACCTGTTCGGCCTGACCGTCGGCACCGACGACAACCTCATCGAGGCCGGCAACATCTTCGAGGGCAAGGTCGTGGGGGTCGGTGACGGCGTGCTCCGGCAGCCGAGGACGTGGCGGTACCTCTGGAATCCGGCGACCCCCTCCTGGGGCGAGCCCTACCGGGAGATCGCCACCCGGATGCGCGCCGCGGTGCGGCGTGCCCGCGATGAGGCACGTGGCCACGAGGCGCTGCTGGTCAGCCACCAGCTGCCGATCTGGGTCTGCCGGCTCGACGCCGAGGACCGCAGCTTCATGCACGACCCGCGCAAGCGCCAGTGCAACCTGGCATCGCTGACGTCGTTCACCTTCGAGGACAACCGCTTCGTCGCACTGTCCTACACGGAGCCGGCCGCCGACCTGGCCGCCCGGGCCTCGAAGGCCAAGGGCGCCTGATGCCGGGACGCGCCCTGCTGCCGCGCGCGACCGCCCTGCTGGCGGTCGGCGTGCTGATGGCTGGGTGCGCGGCGCAGGTGGATGCCGGTGAGCCGGTGTCCGGCAACGTGGCCGAGCAGGGGTACGTCTCTGGTGACGGCACGACAACGATCGTCGCCGAGTCCGACCGCGACCCGGCCCCGGACCTGTCCGGCACCACCCTGGCCGGTGATCCGTTCGCCCTGTCCGACCACCTCGGTGAGGTGGTCGTGCTCAACGTGTGGGCCTCGTGGTGCGCGCCGTGCCGGGCCGAGGCCCAGGACCTCGAGCAGGTCTGGAGCGAGGTCCAGGAGTCCGGCGTGCAGTTCGTCGGGCTCAACACCCGCGACTCGCAGGCCGCCGCTGATGCCTTCGTCGACAGGTTCGGCCTGACCTACCCCAACGTCGTCGACACCGATGGCAGCCGGCAGCTGCTGTTCCACGAGACGCTGCCACCGGCCGCGATCCCCTCGACGATCGTGATCGACCGTGCGGGCCGGGTGGCCGGTCGGGCCATCGGCGAGGTCGATCGCTCCCGGCTGCTGGGCATGATCGAACCGATCCTGGCCGAGGAGTCCTGATGTCACCGGCGGCACTGGCCAGCCTGCCCCTCGGGGTGGGCGAGATCGTGTCGTCGGGGTCACTGATCATCGCGATCCCACTGGCCATCCTGGCTGGGCTGGTCAGCTTCGCCAGCCCGTGCGTGCTGCCCCTGGTGCCCGCGTACCTGTCCTACGTCACGGGCCTCACGGGGGCGGAGCTGGCTGAGGCCCGGTCGGCAACTGCCGCAGTCACCGCGCCGGCGGCAGCCGGGTCGCCCGGCCCGAGCGGTGCGGGCGGCGCGAGCGGTGCACGAGCTCCGGTCTCAGCAGGCGCCCGGCTGCCCACCCGGCACCGGGTCGTGATCGGGACGCTGGGATTCATCCTTGGGTTCAGCGCGGTGTTCGTGTCCTATGGTGCGCTCTTCGGTGGCCTGGGCGCCCAGCTCCTGACACACCAGGAGGTCATCACCCGGGTCCTGGGGGTCGTGGTGATCGTCATGGGCCTGGGGTTCATCGGCGTGGTGCCCAGCCTCCAGCGTGAGGCCCGCCTGCACCATCGGCCGGCGCGCGGGCTCTGGGGTGCCCCACTGCTCGGAGCGGTGTTCGCCCTCGGCTGGACCCCCTGCATCGGCCCCACGCTCGCAGCCGTGCAGAGCCTGGCCTTCACCGAGGGGTCGGCTGCGCGCGGGGCGCTGCTGTCGCTGGCCTACTGCATCGGGTTGGGACTGCCGTTCCTGGTCATCGGCCTGGCCATGGAGCGGGGGCTCGGAGCCCTCGCGTGGGCCCGGCGATACACCCGGGTGATCCAGTGGGTGGGTGGCGTGAGCCTGATCCTGCTCGGGCTGGCCATGGTCACCGGCCTGTGGGGTTCACTCTCGATCGCCATGCGGGGCTGGATCTCCGGATTCGAGGTGCCGCTGTGAGCACCGGCATCGAGTACAGTCCCGACGGCGACGCAGTCGGGGGTGAGGTCCTGCTGGGTGACGCGACCCCCGACGAGCAGCTGGCGCTCACCGCGGACTGGGGGTCTGCGCGGCGGCGGCGCGCAGTCGGGCCGCGGCTCGGGCCAACCGGCTGGCTGCGCTGGATCTGGCGGCAGCTGACCAGCATGCGCACCGCGCTGGCCCTGCTGCTGCTGCTTGCACTGGCCGCGATCCCGGGATCGGTCCTGCCGCAACGGGCCACGGATCCGCTGGCCGTGAACGCCTGGATCGAGCGGAACCCCGGTGCCGCCCCGGTGCTGGACGAGCTCGGACTCTTCGACGTCTTCTCGGCACCGTGGTTCGCTGCGATCTACATCCTGCTCTTCCTGTCGCTGATCGGCTGCGTGCTTCCGCGCGTGGCGGCGCACTGGCGCTCCATGCGGGCCCCGACGCCGCCTGCCCCCCGCCGACTCGACCGTCTCGCCGACTCCCGGGCCTGGACCACGGGGGACCCCGACGTCCTGGCCACTGCCGAGGCCGCGCTGCGGGCCGACCGGTGGCGGGTCACACCGGGTCAGGGCTCCCTGGCCGCCGAGAAGGGGTTCACCCGGGAGACCGGCAACCTGCTGTTCCACATCGCCCTGCTGCTCATCCTCGTCGGGGTCGCCCTGGGGGCGCTGTTCGGGTGGAAGGGCACGGTGATCGTGCGCGAGGGCAACGGGTTCGCCAACACGCTGACCCAGTACGACTCCTTCTCCCCGGGGCGACTCACCTCGCCCGACCGGCTTCCCCCGTTCTCGTTCACCATGACCGAATTCACGGCCACCTTCGAGCGTGCCGGGTCCCAGCGGGGTGCGCCGCGCTCGTTCGCCGCGGCCCTCGCCTACCGCAGCGAGCCCGAGGCCGCGCTCGAGCAGCGGGTGGTCTCGGTGAACTCGCCGTTGCGGGTCGACGGGGCCAAGGTGTTCCTGGTCGGTCACGGCTATGCCCCGCACCTGCGCGTGACGGACTCGACCGGGCGGGTGGTCCTGGATGACACCGTCGTGTTCCTGCCCCAGGATGGCAACTTCGCCTCGACCGGTGTGGTCAAGTCCCCCGACGCTGAGCCCCAGCTGGGACTGCAGGGGCTGTTCACGCCGACCGCAGCGCTCAACGAGGAGCTCGGTCCGCACTCGACGTTCCCAGCCCCCGATGACCCGGCGGTGTTCTTCTCCGCCTGGACCGGAGACCTCGGTCTCGACGACGGCACGCCCAGCAACGTGTTCACCCTCGACACCGACGGACTGGAGCAGATCGGGCTCTCGGCCGTGCGCCCCGGGGAGACCTGGGACCTGCCCGGCGGCGAGGGGACCGTGGAGTTCGTCGGGTTCGACCGCTGGGCGTCGTTCACGATCTCGCGCGACCCGGGCAAGGGCCTGGCACTGGCGGCCGCGATCGCCGCCATCGTGGGGCTGTGCCTGTCGCTGTTCGTCCGTCGGCGCCGGATCTGGGTCCGGGTGGACCCGGTACCGGGCACTGACGGGACCGCTAGCCTTGACCGGTACCGGGTGCAGCTGGCCGGCCTGACCCGCTCGGACTCGGCGGACGTCTCCGCCGAGGTGGACCAACTCGTGGCACAACTCGGCGGACCTATGGATGGGGAGGACGAGCGATGACGCTCGCTCAGTGGAGCAACTTGTTCGTGTACGCCTCGATGGCCATGTACGGGCTCGCGATGGTCGCCTTCGCGGCGTCCTTCGCGTCGTCACGGGTGGGAGCGGCAGCGGTGCCCGTGTCGACACGCCGTGGCGCGGATGCGCCCACGCAGGTCGGTGCCGAAGCGGAGCCCGATGGCCTCGCGGTCGTGGCCGCCACCCGGGACTCCGAAGCTGGGGTGAATGGGGCCAGCGGCCCGGATGCCCCATCCGGGCCCGGAGCAGCGGCACGTGCCCGCGCGCAGGCCCGCTCCGCCTCGGGTTCTGGGGCAGACCTGCCGCGAGCGGAGGCGGCCGAGCCGCTGCCGCCTGGGCGCCGGGCCGGGAACATCGGGATGTCGCTGACCTGGTTGGCCTTCGCGCTGCTGGTCGTCGCGCTGATCACGCGTGCGGCCTGGGCGGGGCGCGCCCCCTGGGGCAACATGTACGAGTTCTCGCTGGCGTCGGCGGCTGCTATCACCGGGGTGTTCCTGGTCGTCTCGCTGCGCCGGGACGTGCGCTGGATGGGCCTGCTCGTGGTGATGGCCAGCCTCATCACCCTCGGGGTGGCTGTCCTGCTGCTCTACAACGACAGCCCGCAGCTGGTTCCCGCACTGAAGTCCTACTGGCTGGTGATCCACGTCTCGGCGGCGATCGTCGCCGGAGGTGCGTTCACGGTCGGAGCCGCGGCCACCGTCCTGTACCTGGCCGCCGACCGGGCCGAGCGGGACTCGGCCGGGACCGGGCCCAAGGCACTCTCCGGGTGGCGCGGGTCGATCAGGTCGGCCAACTCGGGTGCTGCTGCGTGGGTTGCCGCGCGGGTCCCGGACGCCGCGGCCCTGGACGCCATGGCCTACCGGGTCAATGCCTTTGTGTTCCCACTGTGGACCTTCGCGGTCATCGCGGGTGCCATCTGGGCCGAGGACGCCTGGGGCCGCTACTGGGGCTGGGATCCCAAGGAGACCTGGGCGTTCATCACCTGGCTGGTGTATGCCGGCTACCTGCACGCCCGAGCAACCGCGGGGTGGCGAGGACGCAGGGCGGCCATGATCGGGCTGGTCGGCTTCGCCTGCTTCCTGATCAACTTCTTCGGCGTGAACCTGTTCGCAAGTGGGCTGCACTCCTACGCGGGAGTCTGAAGCGGTCCCGGCCCCGGCGCCGGCTCGGACGCGGGGCCGGCGCACCCCGGTGGATGCAGCGACCGGTCACTCCTCCGGGAGGTCAGCCTCCCCGGGCTCGCCCTCGTGGCGGTGCCGCCAGTCGGCAACGCTGCGCTCAAGGTTCACGGCGGCATCGTTGCGCTGCTTCATGAACAGGAACAGGCTGATGACCCCGGAGATGAGCACTGCGGAGAAGGCCAGCAGCCACCCACGCATGCCGACCAGGTAGAGGAACCCCCCAACCGCGACCAGGGCCAGCAGGCGCAGCACCGCGTAGCGGCTGCCGGCGTGCGGGACTGGCGCGGGGGGCCCCGGCTGATCGGGCCCCGCTGCGGGGGCGGCTGCCGAGGGGTGGGGCAGTGCTTCGGCGGTGTCCGGCGTGCCCGCCGGGGACTCGGGATCGCTCATGGACGACGAGCCTACGCCCGGCCCGGGGCGCGGCAAGCGGGGGTCCGGCCGTCGATCCGGCGTACCGGGTGGGATCGGCATCGGCGCACTGGTGGCTGGATCCGCCGTCGCGGGCTAGCCTTGGGTGAACACGGGAAGGGGTCCAAGTGGGTAGGTTCGTGCTCGGGGTCGCCATCCTCACCCTGTACATCTACGCAATCGTGGACCTGGCCCGTTCACCGTCACGCGAGGTCCGGCTGCTGCCGAAGTGGCTCTGGGTGGTGGTGGTCGTTCTGGTGGTCATCGCAGGCCCGGCTCTCTACATCGCCCTCGGACGACCCCGCGTCGACTATCCCCCCTCCGGTGGGGACGGTGGTGGAGGTTCCGGAGGCCGTGGGCCGGGGCCCCGTGGGCCGGTGGCACCTGACGACGACCCTGAGTTCCTCAAGCGACTCGACGAGCAGTCGTGGTCGGCGCGCATGGAGCAGCTCCGGCGGGAGCGCGAGGGCGGCGGCCCACCCACCGGGGATGAGGACTCGACCCCAAGCACCTAGCCGGATTTGCGGTGCACAACAAAGTTGTGCATAATTTATGCATGACTGATCCCACGATCTATGACCTGTCCGTCACCTCCAACCGCGGCGAGGAGATTGACTTCGCCCAGTTCACGGGCCGCCCCATGCTGCTGGTCAACACCGCCAGCAAGTGTGGCTTCACCCCGCAGTACGACGGGCTGCAGGGGTTGCACGAGAAGTACGGCCCCGAGGGCCTTGTCGTCATCGGCCTCCCCTGTGACCAGTTCGCCAACCAGGAGCCCGGCGACGATGCCGAGATCGAGGAGTTCTGCCGCATCAACTTCGGGGTCACGTTCCCGCTGACCACAAAGGTTGATGTCAACGGCAAGCACACCCACCCGGTGTTCGCCTTCCTGCGCGAGCGCACAGGTGGAATGCTCGGCTCCAGCATCAAGTGGAACTTCACCAAGTTCCTCGTCGCGCCCGACGGCCAGACCGTCAAGCGCTACTCGCCGCGCACCGACCCCGCCAACCTCTCTGCGGATATCGAGGCGCTGCTGGTCGACGCGGCGGCGTGAACCTCCCCGCGCGTGGGTGCCGGCCCCAGCAGCGGATGCTGCGGCCATGAGCCTCCCCGAGCTGAGGCTGGACAACCAACTGTGCTTCCTGTTCCACCGGATCAGCCGGGAGCTCACCGCCGCCTATCGACCGCTGCTCACTGACCTGGGACTGACCTATCCGCAGTACGTGGTGATGCTCGTGCTCTGGGAGGACGACGGACTCGGAGTCGGTGAGATCGGCGAGCGGCTGTCCCTGGACTCCGGAACGCTGTCGCCGCTCCTGCGCCGCCTGGAGTCGGCTGGGCTGGTGGAACGGCGCCGCGCGGAGTCCGACGAGCGGCGAGTCAGCATCCATCTGACCCAGGCCGGTCGGGCGCTGGAGGCGCAGGCTGTTGACATTCCGGGCACGCTGGCTGCGCAGCTGGCCGATGATGACGTCGAGTACGACCAGGCCCGCAGTGCTCTGCGGGACCTGGCCGATCGACTCGAACGTACGCGGACCTCTGCTGGGCACGACGCCCCGGGTAGCCCGCGAGGTCAGGGGTTCATTGTCCAGGCGCCGTCGTAGGACAGCACCTCCTCGACGAAGGCATCCTCAGCGTCGGCCGGCAGTGCCGGCCGGGCGATGAGCGCGAGGGCGCCCTTCTGCTGCTCCGGGGTGGCGGCAGGCTGGCCGTGCAGGGTGACCGCGAACTCGGCGATGTCCTGGACGAAGACCGCGAACATCCGGTCCACGTGGGCCTCGGTGAGATCGCTGAGGTCGGACACCGAGTCGGGCCGTGCTCCCTCCGGATCCTCGGACAGCGCCAGTCCGGCGGCCTCGGCCACGAGCTGGGCGTAGACCACCTGGGTGAACAGCTGCCCGAGGGTCAGCAGGAAGTCGAGGTCCTCGGACTGCTCCTTCGACGGTGGGGAGCTCATCAGCATCGTGCCCAGGGCCTGCATCTGGTCGACGAACGTCGCCACGTTGGGCAGGTGGGCGAAACGGGCGAAGGCCGGGCGCGGGTCGTGGAACTCGATCTTCCCGAGCCCTGAGGCCGGGCCCTGCGCGAAGAGGTAGGAATCGTCAGCCGGTTCCCGGCGCACGCCGACGGGCTCGTAGGAGCCTGCCCCGCCCGCGGCGGCCATCATGTACTTCGGCAGGAACTTCAGCACCAGGGCGAGGTTCACGTGCACCGTGCCCTCGAGCTTGGGCAGGGCGCGGATGTCGCGGACCGCCGACTCGAAGTAGGTGTCCTTCTCGAACCCGCGGGCGGCGATGACCTCCCACAGCAGGTTGACGACCCGTTCGCCCTCGCTGGTGACCTTCAGCTTCATGATCGGGTTGAAGAGCAGGAAGCGGCGGTCCTCGGCAGAGGCCGCGCGGAAGTAGTCCGCCGAGCGGGCCGCGAACATCTTCATGGCCAGGAGGCGGGCGTAGGAGTCGGCCAGCATGCGCCGGACGTGCGGGAACGTCGTGACCCGCCGGCCGTAGAGGACGCGGTTGTTCGCGTGGGCAACCGCCTCGTGGAACGCGTGCTCGGCGATGCCGATCGAGCCCCATCCGAGGTTGACCTTGCCCACGTTGACCGTGGCCAGCGCGGCATCCCACGCCGGGCGCCCCACGTGCAGCAGGTCGTCAGTGCCCACCGGGTAGTCGTGCAGGACGAACTCCGCGACGTACATCTGGGCCGCGACGGTGTTCTTCACCAGCTCGTAGCCCGGGTGCTTGGTGTCGGCGAGGAAGAAGACGTACTCGCCGGGGTGGTCGGGATCGTCGTCGGCGAACTTGCCGAACACGCTGACGCGCGCCGCCTCGTTCCCGTTGCCGATGTAGTACTTGCCGCCATTGGCCACCCACCCGTCGCCGGAGCGGGTCAGGATCATGTCCGTGGAGTAGATGTCAGCGCCGTGGGTGCGCTCCGACAGGCCGAACCCGAAGATGCCCCCCTCAGCCAGCAGCTCGCCCACGAGCCTGCGTGCGCCCTCATTCGCACTGGTCCACACCGGCCCCAGCCCCAGCATGCTGACCTGCCAGGTGTACCAGTGGCCCAGCGAGTAGAAGCCCAGGATCTCGTTGAGCTCGTTGATCCGTGCCGTGTCCCACTGGGTCTGTGGGGCGCCCTCGAGCAGGGCGCCGACGTTGGCCGGCGTGGCGACCCCGGAGAACAGGCCACGCTCGGCGTTGAAGTCCAGGAAGTCCTGGTACCAGGTGCCGGCGTGGTTCTCGTCCTTCATCTCCGCCAGGCCCTTGGACTCGAAGAAGGCTACGAGGTCCTTCATCGCGGCGCGGCTGTTCTCGTCGAGGAATGCTGGGTCGTAGGACGAGGGGTTGAACAGCAGCATGGGGGCCTCCTGGCGGGTGGGGTGCAGACGCGGTTGCGGAGCTTCGAGGCTACTGCGAGCCCAGTCGGCCCGCCCGCCCGGGTCCATGGATCGCCGACCGGTTGGGCGATGCATGCCTCAGGTGGTCAGGGCCCCGACCGCGATCCCGGCAGCGAGGAGGATGCCGTAGACCAGCAGCAGGCGGCCGGTGGCCACCAGCACGGGCACGAGGGCGCCGCCAGCGGCTCCCGCATGCACCGCACGCATCGGGGCGATTGCCGCTGCGAGCGCGCCCAGACCGAGCAGCCCCGCGACCGGCCAATCCTGGGAGTCGACCAGCCCCAGGATCCCGATCAGCACCGGAACGCCCAGCGCCAGCAGGATCAGGGCCGAGAAGAGGCGCCGGGTCGCGGGGTCGCCGATGCGCACCGCCAGCGTCCGCTTGCCGGCGATCGTGTCCCCGGGGATGTCGCGGAGGTTGTTCACCACGAGGATCGCGCACGACAGGGCCCCGACGCCGATCCCGCACACCCAGGCCAGCACACTGACGAACCCCACCTGGACCGCGGCCGTGCCGCCCACGGCGACCAGGCCGAAGAAGACGAACACGAAGACCTCGCCGAGCCCGGCGTAGCCGTAGGGACGCGGTCCCCCCGTGTAGGTCCAGGCCGCGACGATGGCGGCGGCCCCGACGAGCAGCAGCCACCACAGGCCGCTGAGCGCGACCAGGGCCAGGCCGGCGACCGCAGCCAGGGCGAAGCTCAGCAGCGCTGCGCGCTTGACCGCCGATGGTGCCGCCAGGCCCTGGCCGACCAGCCGCACCGGACCCACGCGCTCGGCATCCGTGCCCCGGATCCCGTCGCTGTAGTCGTTGGCGTAGTTGACCCCCACCTGCAGGGCGAGGGCCACGACCAGGGCCAGCAGCGCCCGGTCCCACACGGCACCGCCGTCCCACATCGCCACGGCGGTGCCGACCAGGACGGGGGCGAGGGCTGCCGGGAGGGTGCGCGGCCGCGCACCAGCGATCCACTGGCCGGGTGTGGTCATTGGCTTCTTCGTCCCAGGCCCTGTGCCCACACCTGCACTGCCCGCCGATCCACCTTGCCGGACTCCAAGGTCGGCAGGCTGGGGACCATGTGCACCTCACGGGGCCGGGCCGCCCGGCCCAGGGCGGCCTCCACGGCGATCGCGAGATCCTCGGCCAGGGCCTCGTCCGGCCCGGGGCGCTCGGCGTACGCGGGGACGACCGCTGCTACGAGATGACTGCCCCATGCGGGGTCGTCGAGGGCGACCACCTCGGCCTGCGTGACCCGGTGGTCATCGGCCAGATGGGCCCCGACGGCGCTGAGCGACACCGAGGTGCCGGCCACCTGCACCACGTCGTCGACCCTGCCCTGGACCCGGACCGATCCATCGGGGTCGACGTACCCCACGTCGTCGGTGCGGAATCGACGCCGCCCGTCCCGACCGATCGACCACCGATCCTGCTCCCGGTCGTCCCGGTAGCCCAGGGCCACCTGGGCACCGCTGATCGTCAGACGACCGTTCTCGTCGGCCTCGACCTCGACTCCGGACAGCGGGCGACCATCGAAGACCGCGCCTCCGCACGTCTCGGTCATGCCGTAGGAGGTGGTGACCCGCACGCCCGAGCGGAGCAGGCGGTTGACCAGGGCCGCCGGGACAGCTGACCCCCCCACCAGGACCGTGTCGTAGTGCGCCAGCAGCTCCCACCCGGTTGGCCCCGCCTCGTCCAGCGTCGCGAGCATCGCCGGGACGAGCGAGACCGCGAGCGGGCGCCTGTCGGCCCGGCTGCGCGCGCGGGCCTCTGCTGTGGCCCGCGCGAAGGCGTCAGCGGTGAACCGTGTGGCCCCGCCCAGGCTGGCCACCGCCACCGGGGTCGTGCCCGCCTGCACCGACCGGACTGCCACCATCAGCCCGCCGGCATGGTGCAGTGGCAGGGCGGCGACCCATTGATGGCCCGCGGGGTGCGCCGTGCGGGCGGTGAACGCCACGGCGGCGGCACGAAGCGCGGTTGCCGGGAGCAGCACCCCGGCTGGATGCCCGGTCGATCCGGAGGTCGGCGCCACCACGGCCACTTCCGACGCGACGGCCTCGCCGGGCACCACGGCGGCCCGGATCATCTCCCGGTACGCCGCGGATCCGGAACCCGGGAGCAGGGCGATCGCCGGACCCGCACCGTCCATCGCACTGGCCAGCGCGGGGATCAGGACGGCCAACCCCGCCTCGCCCGCGGGGATCTCCAGCCCGACGCAGGGACGGGGGAGCGCCACTGTGGGAGCGGCCTCGACGATATCCATGGCGGTCACAGGGTAGGGCGGTTCGGCCCACCGCACACCTCGCACCCGCAGGTGTTCGCAGGGGGATCGACCCGGGGCGGCTCTGCGCATTCATCCGTCAGCCCGGAGGTCGGCCTGCTCTGCCGGTGCCGGCTCGGTATAGCCTGCCCGGATGGACCTCACCCCCCTGGACATCGAGGGTGCATGGGTCATGACGCCCACGATCCACGCCGACACCCGGGGGTCCTTCCTCGAGTGGTTCAAGGAGCCGACGTTCTCCGGTGTGGTCGGCCACCCGCTCGACCTTGCCCAGGCCAACTGCTCGATATCGGCCAAGGGTGCCGTGCGTGGGATCCACTACGCCGACGTGCCGCCCGGCCAGGCCAAGTACGTGACCTGCGTGAGTGGCTCGGTGCTCGACGTCGTCGTGGACCTTCGGGTTGGGTCACCCACGTTCGGCGCGTGGACCCCGGTCCTCCTCGACGATGTCGACCGTCGGGCGGTGTACCTGTCCGAGGGACTCGGACACGGCTTCTGCTCCCTGCAAGACGGCTCAACGGTCGTCTACATGTGCAGCGAGGGCTACTCGGTGGAACGTGAGCATGCGGTCCACCCGCTGGACCCCACGCTCAGCATCGACTGGGGGCTGGACCCATCCCAGCTGACCCTGTCGGCCAAGGACGCGACCGCACCGACCCTGGCGCAGGCCCAGGGCGACGGCATGTTGCCCGACCTCGCCACGTGCCTGTCCTACCGAACTGGACTCGCGAAGTAGTCGGGAGGCACCGTGACCCAGCTGTCCGTGTTCATCGCCACCAGCATCGACGGCTTCATCGCTGACGAGGGCGGGTCGCTGGACTGGCTGGAGGGCGCCGCCCGACCGGACGAGGACTACGGGTACGAGACCTTCATCGAGACCGTGGACGCCCTCGCCATGGGGCGTGGCACCTATGACCACATCTCCCACCTCGACCCGCTGCCCTTCGGGGACCGGGAGGTCTATGTCTTCACGCACAACCCGCCGCCGCCGCGCCCGGGAGTCACGTTCTGGGCGATGTCCCCACGCGAAGCCCTCACGCGCTGGGACGCCGCTGGGCTTGGCCGGGTCTACGTCGACGGGGGAGCGCTGATCAGCGCCTTCCTCGCAGCGGGCCTCATCGACGACATGCTCCTGACCACCGCGCCCATCCTGCTGGGAGCCGGCCGCCCGCTGTTCCACCCGATCGCAGCGTCGGCGCCGATGGAACTGGTCGACGTCCGGTCGTGGCCCAGCGGCTTCGTGAACCGCACGTACCGCCGCAGCTAGCAGCCCAGCGAGGGCCCCGTCCGACGCGCGCAGGGAACATTTCAACGGGCGTTGATTTGCTGGACCGTGCGGCGTAGGGTCCCTGCCATGCGCGCCATGATCCTCAAGGAGTTCCGCGAACTGCGTCGAGATCGCCGCACGGTTGGCATGCTGATCGGGATGCCGCTGCTGCTGCTGGTCGTGTTCGGCTACGCCGCCAACTTCACCATCACCAGCGTCGACACGGCCGTGGTCGGCCCGCAGGCCCAGCAGGTCGCCGACCAGCTCCCCGACCTGTTCGTGGTCACCGAGGTGGATGAATCCGGCGACGAGGCCTCGGCGGAGACGCTCGTCGTGGACAACACGGTCGACGTCGCCTTCGTGACCGAGACCCAGCCCCCCACCGCACTGGTGGATGGGTCCAACCTGTTCGCGGCGCAGGCTGCCGTATCGGTGCTCAACAGGATGGGCGACCAGGTCAAGACCGAGATCCTGTTCAACCCCGAGCTGATCACCTCGTGGGTGATGATCCCCGCCATCATCGGTCTGATCCTGACCTTCATCGGGACGATCGTCACCAGCATCGGGATGGTCCGCGAGCGCGAGACCGGGACCCTCGAGCAGCTGGCGGTGATGCCCATCAAACCCAGCTCGGTGATCCTGGGCAAGATCACGCCGTACTTCGTCCTGGCCTCGATCGACATGCTCGTTGTCACGGTGCTGGGGATCCTGCTGTTCGACGTGCCGTTCAACGGCAGCCCGGCGGTCTTCGCGCTGGGGGCAGCCCTGTTCCTCTTCGTCGTCCTTGGGCTCGGGATCTTCATCTCCACGATCTCCCAGAATGCCGGCCAGGCGATCCAGACGGCCTTCTTCTTCCTGCTTCCGCAGATCCTGCTCTCGGGGATGATCTTCCCGCTCGTTGCCATCCCCTGGGGGGTGCGCTGGATCTCCTACCTGCTGCCGCTGACCTACTTCACGATGATCAGCCAGGGCGTCATGATCCGTGGTGCGCCGCTGAGCTCCCTGCTGCTGCCGTTCGCGGCCCTGACCGTGATGGCCGTGGTGGTGTTCACCGGAGCCGTCATGAGGTTCCGCCGTGACCTCGCCCCGGGTCACAAGCACCACGGTGCGCCAGCCCTCGACGGTGATGCGTCGGCTGACGCCCCGATCGAGGGTGCCCGCCCGTGAGTGCCCCACTCGGCGCGAGCCGTGGCGCCCCGCGCGTCAGGGTGGTCCACGCCGTGGTCGACTACGACGGGAAGGTGGCCCTGGACGGCGTCAGTTTGGATGCAGCCCCCGGCGCGATGACGGCCATCGTCGGTGGCGACGGTGCGGGCAAGACCACGCTCCTGCGCCTGCTGGTCGGCCGCGTGCCGCTGGCCTCGGGAACCATCGAGGTGCCTGACCTCGCCAGCATCGGCTACCTGCCGGCGACCGTGGGCTGTTGGGCGGGTCTCACGGTGCAGCAGAACATCGATTTCGTCGGGGGGTCGTACGGTGTGCCGAGCGAGAGGCTGGCGCGCCGGGCTGACGAGCTGCTCGTCGCAGCAGACCTCGACGCCTTCCGCGACCGGCCGGCGGGCCAGCTGTCGGGGGGCATGCGCCGCAAGCTCGGAGTGGTGATGGCGATGGTCCACGACCCGGTGCTGCTGGTCCTCGACGAGCCGACCACCGGGGTGGACCCCGTCAGCCGGGTGGAGCTGTGGCGACTGGCCGCCCACGCGGCTGCTGCCGGCACCACGGTCGTGATGAGCAGCACCTACGTGGATGAGGCGGAGCGGGCCGGCCAGGTGCTGGTCCTCGACCAGGGCCACGCCCTGGTGGCTGGTCCGCCCGCCCAGGTGGTGGCGGGCCTGAGGGGCGTGCTCACCGAGGGCGAACGTCCGCAGCGCACGCAGTGGGCGTGGCGTCGGGGTCCGGTCTACCGCGAGTACTGGCCCGACGGGCTCGGAGGGTCCGATGGTGCCCCGGGGCTGCCACCCGCCGGTCAGCGCGTCGTCGATCCCGGGCTTGAGGACGTCGTCATCGCCGGCGAGCTGATTGCCGCGCACGGTGCCGGGGGCGCGTCATGAGCGCCCCGACCGCACGTGGACCACTGCTTCAGGCGGCGCACCTGACGAAGGCCTTCGGGGCCTTCGTGGCGGTCGACGATGTCTCGTTCTCCGTCGCCCCGGGTGAGGTCGTCGGCCTGCTGGGGGCCAACGGTGCCGGGAAGACCACCGCGATCCGGATCGCCCTGGGCCTGGTGGCCCCGGCCTCGGGCACTGCCCTGCTCCTCGGGCGCTACCCGGACCGGGCGGTGCGCCAGCGGATCGGCTACGTCGCGCAGGGCCTGGGGCTGTACGCGGACATGAGCGTGCTGGAGAACCTGCAGTTCGTCGCGGCGGTCTACGGCGGCGCGAAGCCGGAGCTCCCCGAGTCGCTGGACACCGTGGGGGACCAGCTGGTGGGTGAGATCTCGCTGGGCAGCCAGCGGGAGCTGGCGTTCGCCTGCGCCCTGCTGCACAGGCCCGAGTTGGTCATCCTCGACGAGCCGACGTCGGGCGTGGGCGCCCTGACGCGCAATGCGCTCTGGGAGACGATCCATGAGCGGGCAGACTCCGGGGTGGGCGTGCTGGTGACCACCCACTACATGCAGGAGGCGCAGCAGTGCGACCGGCTGCTGCTCATGGCCGGCGGGCGTCTGGTGGCGCAGGGCAGTGAGGCGGAGATCGTCGGCAACACGACGGCCGTCCAGGTGGCGACCGCCGAGTGGGCGCGCACGTTCGATGCCCTGAGCCGGGCGGGCCTGCCGGTGACGCTGGCGGGCACCGACGTCCGAGTGGCCGATGTCCCTGCAGCCCAGGTCGAGCAGGCGCTTGCCGCCGCCGAGATCCCCGCCGAGGTGCGTGCCGTGCCGGCCACGATCGAGGAGCGGATGACGGTGCTGGCCGGTCAGTTGGTCGCGCCGGCGTCCTGAGTGGCGGGGCGACTGCGCGGGTCAGTCGCGGTTGGTCCCGTCAAGATATCGCTGGACGGCCGGGCCCACATCGTCGGCCAACTCATCGAGGCTCGCAGCGGCCAACGGTGGCATCTCAAGGGCATGCCGCCCGAGCACGATCCCCAACAGGTGGGTCATCACCAGCGTCACCTGTCGGGTCGGGTCGGGTCCACGCGTGACCTCGCGGATTGCCGGCATCACCCGGGCCAGCGCGTACTCGCGAAGCAGCGGGCCGTTGGGGTCGTCGCCGGTCGAGCGCAGGACGGCCAGGACGGGCTCCCGGAAGTCCGGCTGCTCCCAGACGCCGAGCACGTAGTGGGCCAGCCGCCGGCCGAGGCCGGCGCGCGGCCCGGCGAGGACGTCCGGGAGCCCGGCGGTGGGGTCGAAGGGGATATGGACGACCTCCTGGAACAGGCCGGCCTTGCCGCCGAAGTAGTGGTTGATCATGGCAGCGTCGACACCTGCTCGGGACCCGATCGAGCGAACCGTCGCCCCGTTGTACCCCCGATCGGCGAACTCCTCGCGCGCGGCGACCAGGATCTGCGCCCGTGTGTCCTCGCCGCCCGAGCGTGGACCCCGGCGGCGCGCAGGGGAGGCCGGAGCGGTGCTCATGTGCTCATTGTCTCGTGCGGGGCCAGCGGAGGGAATCCACGCGGCGCCCATCGACGGACGACGTGGAGTGTTTCGCAGCCCGGCGTCGGAGCGTGCCCTACCCTGTCCATCGTGGACACTCGTGACCGTTTCCCGTCGATCCCCGTTGTCTCCCCGGACAGCCCGGCCCACTCCGACCCTGCCGTCTCGACGGTCCGTCCGGCCGCGCAGTGGGAGTCGGTCGGTGAGTGGACGGACATCGTGTACGAGCTGTCCGGGGATGGCGTGGCGAAGATCACCATCAATCGGCCCGAGGTGCGCAACGCGTTCAGGCCGCAGACGCTGTTCGAGCTGCAGCACGCGTTCAACCTCGCGCGCGACGACGACCGCGTCGGGGTCATCATCCTGACCGGCCGGGGCGACTGGGCGTTCTGCTCCGGCGGCGACCAGCGGATCCGCGGCAACGACGGGTACATCGGCGATGACGACGTCGCGAACAAGGGGATCGGTCGGCTCAACGTGCTGGACCTGCAGGTCCAGATCCGTCGCCTGCCCAAGCCCGTGGTGGCCATGGTCGCGGGCTACGCCATGGGTGGTGGCCACGTCCTGCACATCTGCTGTGACCTCACGATCTCAGCGGACAACGCCCGCTACGGTCAGACCGGGCCCAAGGTCGGCTCCTTCGACGGCGGCTACGGATCCGGGCTCCTGGCCGCCCAGATCGGCCAGAAGCGTGCTCGTGAGGTCTGGTTCCTCTGCCGCCAGTACGGGGCCGAGCAGGCCTACGAGTGGGGACTGGTCAACCAGGTCGTCCCGCTGGCTGACCTCGAGGAGGAGACCATGACATGGGCCCGCGAGATGCTCACGATGTCCCCGCTGGCACTGCGGATGCTCAAGGCCTCACTCAACGCGGCAGACGACGGCTTGGCCGGCATCCAGCAGCTGGCGGGGGACGCAACCCTGCTCTTCTACATGACCGAGGAGGCCCAGGAGGGCCGTGATGCCTACACGGGCAAGCGCACCCCGGACTTCGCCAAGTTCCCGAAGCGGCCCTGAGCCCATGACCGAGCCCACCGCCGCCGCGACCACGACCGCCTCGACACCCGACGTGCCACGTGGTCCCGAGCGCCGCTCGGCAGGCGAAGCGGCTCCTGAGCTGAGCCCGGCTGATCTGGCGGCTGTGGCGGTGCCGTTCCGGGTGCCCCTCAACCGGCAGTTCCGCGGGGTTCGGCATCGTGAGGGCCTGCTGTTCTTCGGGCCATCCGGGTGGGGCGAGTGGGCACCGTTCCCCGAGTACGACGACTGGGAGGCCGCCCGCTGGCTGGCTGCTGCGGTCGAGGCTGCGTGGGGCACGTGGCCCGAGCCGGTGCGCAGCCACGTGCCGGTCAACGTGGTCGTGCCGGCGCTCGACCACGACGACATCGCCGGGTACGTCACCGACGCGGTTGCGCGGACCGGCGCCACGACCTTCAAGGTCAAGGTTGCCGAGCCGGGCGCGGCGCTGGCCGATGACCTGTCCCGGGTCGCCACCGTGCGCGCGGCGCTGTCCGAGGCCGGCGTGCGCGACCCGCTGATCCGGCTGGACGCAAACGGCGCGTGGACAGTCGCCGAGGCCCGCCGGGCCGCCCGGATGTTCGCCGCCGAGTTCGGCTCCGTCCTGGACTACTTCGAGCAACCGTGCCGCACCACGACCGAGCTCGCCGAGCTGCGCTACCGCCTGGTCGACGACGAGGTGGACGTGCGGATCGCCGTGGACGAGGGCCTGCGCCGGGCCCGCGACCTCTACGCCGACAACCTGGCTGCGTCCCTGCGCTCGGCTGGTGACGTGCTCATCGTCAAGGTCGCCCCCGTTGGTGGCGTGGCCCGGGCGCTGTCGCTGATCGAGGAGATCGGGTTGCCGGTGGTGGTGTCCGGGGAGATGAACACCTCCGTCGGCCTGTGCGCCGGACTGTCCCTGGCGGCCGCCGTGCCGGACCTGGCCGGCGCAGCCGGGCTCGGCACCGGGCTGCTGCTCGGCGACGACGTCAGCGCCGGGACGCTCATCCCGCGCGACGGGCAGATGGCCGTGACGCGCCGGCTGCCCGACGAGCAGGCCCTCGGTCGGGCCGCTGATGCCCTCGGTGGTGAGCAGACGATGTGGTGGCGCGAGCGGCTGCACCGCTGTGCGCGCCTGCTCAGCGTGATCTAGGGCAGGTGACCCGCCCGCGATGAATCCGGCGACCTCGTTGGCACGCGCCCTGGTGGCCGAGCTCGTGCGCCAGGGGGTCCGCGACGTCGTGCTGTCACCGGGGTCGCGCTCAGCCCCGCTGGCCTTCGAGGTCCTGCGGCTGGATCGGGCCGGCCGCATCCGGCTGCATGTGCGCCTCGATGAGCGGTCCGCCGGCTTCCTGGCGCTTGGCCTGGCCAAGGGATCAGGCCGGCCCGTCGTGGTGATCTGCACCTCGGGGACAGCCGTGGCCAACCTCGCACCCGCGGTCGTCGAGGCCTCCTACAGCGCGGTGCCACTCGTGGTCGTGACCGCGGACAGGCCGGTCGAGTCCCGTGGGGTGGGTTCCCCCCAGACGATCGACCAGGTGCAGTTCTTCGGCGGGATGGTGCGGTTCTTCGCGGACCTCGGTGCCGACGGTCGGTTCGACCCGGACGACCCGGGCGCGCCCGAGCGGGCAGCTCAGGCGTCGGCGGGGGCCGCGGTGGCCGCGGCGCTCGGCACCCGGCCCGGCGCGCAGGCGGTGTCGGCGGGCACCGGGGTGGTGCATGCCGGCCCGGTGCACCTGAACGTCGGGTTCCGGCTCCCGCTGGTGCCCGATCCCGGCGACGATCCGGCCGTGGACCCCGACGGGGGACCCGCCGGAGAGCCCGCCCCGGCGCCGGCGGAGGGGTCGACGCCCGGGCTGGCGTCGATTACGTCCCCGCCGCGGTCGCGTCGGCCACCCCTGCGCGGATGTGATCATCACGATGCGAGCGAGGTACTTGGCGAGGTCCCGACCCGGGGGGTCATCCTTGTCGGCGACCTGCCGAGCACCTCCCTTCGGGGCCAGCACCAGTGGCTGGCGGCCCTGGCCGAGGCTGCCGGTTGGCCGATCATCAGTGAGCCGTCGGCCAACCTGCACGGCGCGCCGACCGCCCTCGGACACGGGGTCCTGGTGCTCGCAAGCGTGGGCTTCCTCGATTCGCACGTGCCGGACCTGATCGTCACTGTCGGGCAGTTCGGCCTCTCCCGTCCCACGATGGAGCTGGTGCGCCGATCCAGGCAGCACATCGCAATCGAGCTGCCGACCGTCGGGCGCGAGGTGTGCGACCCGCTGCGCAGCGCCGACCGGGTGCTCGCAGGCATCCCGCTGCCGCCGTCCGAGATGACGCCGGACCCCACCTGGCTCGCCGGGTGGCGGGCGGCTGACGACGCGGCGGCGGACGTGATCGCCGCGGAGCTGGGGGCGCAGGCCACGCTCACCGGATCAGCCGTCGCGGCCCGGGTCTGGGGCAGGGCCCCGGAGGACGGGTTGCTGCTGGTCGCCGCATCGTGGCCGGTCCGGCAGGTCGAGGCCTTCGCCGGGCGACGCCAGGGCCTGCGGGTGATCGGGAACCGTGGGGCCAACGGGATCGACGGGCTGGTGTCCACCGCATGGGGGGCGGCGCTGGCGCACCAGGCCGAGGGCGGTGGCCCGGCGGCGGCGCTACTCGGTGACCTGGCCTTCCTGCATGACCACAACGGTCTCCTGGTGGGTCCCGATGAGCCCCGACCTGATCTCATGATCGTCGTGATCGACAACAACGGCGGCGGGATCTTCCATCAGCTCGAGCAGGGCCGCCCGGAGCACTCAGCGTCCTTCGAGCGGCTGTTCGGCACGCCCCAGGGACGGGATCTCGTGGTGGTCGCCGAGGCAGCTGGCGTGCCTGCGGTGGCCGTGACGGACCTGGCCGGCCTGGACGCCGCCATGGCCTACGCGGTCAGTGCAGGCGGAGTGCGCGTGGTGGTTGCGCGCGTGCCGGACCGGGCCGCGGAGGCAGGTGCCCTGCGGCAGATCCAGGAGTCGGTCGACGGCCGGGTCGGACGGCTGTAGGCGACGGGCTGACCGGGGCTCGCCAGGATCAGGGACCGACCGTCCACCCGTTGGACTGCATCTTGCGCATCCCGCCCCCGTCGAGAACGGTGAGCCCCGCGCTGCGCATCGCCCCGGCAGCACGCGACGAGCGGCTGCCGCTCTGGCAGTAGACCAGGTAGGTCGTCTTGGCATTGAGTCGCTTGACCGCCTGGGCGAAGTCCGGGGAGCTCACGTCCATGGACTTGGCACCCGCGATGTGCCCGCCCTGGTACTCCCGACGCGAGCGGACGTCGAGGACCTTGACCCGCTGGGGCTTGAGGGTCTCGGCGGTCAGGTCCGCCTTCTCGCCCTTGCCGAACATGTTCGCGAAGAATCCCATGTCACTCCTCTGCTTGATAGGAGAACAAGGATACCCTATGGGGTATCCGGGAAGAAGCGCGGCTCAGCCGCTCAGGGCCTTGCGCACGGCGTCGAGCTTGGCCTCTGACTCGGCGATCTCGGCCTCTGCCGTCGAGCCGGCGACGATCCCGCAGCCGGCGTACAGCCGCACCCTGGTCGCAGGTCCACGCTCCGTGTCCTCGACCGCGGCGCACCGCAGGGCGATCCCGAACTCACCGTCGCCCCGGGAGTCGATCCAGCCGACCGGTCCGGCGTACCGGCCGCGGTCCATGCCTTCCAGCTCGCGGATGACGGCAGCTGCGCGCTCGGTGGGGGTGCCGCAGACGGCTGCGGTCGGGTGCAGCGAGGCGGCCAGTGCCAGCGCCGGCGCCCCGTCGGCCAGCATCCCCGTGACGTCGGTGGTCAGGTGCTGCACGTTGGCCAGGGACAGGACGTGCGGCGCCGGCGGCACGTCAAGGTCGGTGCAGTGCGCGGCCAGCGCCTCGGCGACCGAGTGCACCGCGTACTCATGCTCCTCGAGGTCCTTGTTCGACCCGAGCAGTGCGGCGGCGCGGGCTGCGTCCACGGACTCGTCGCCGCGTCGGCGCACGGTGCCGGCCAGCACCCGGGACGTGACGCGATCGCCGTCGCGGCGCACCAGCAGCTCCGGGGTCGCGCCGACGAGGCCGTCGACACTGAACGTCCAGCACTCGGGATAGGCCGCGGCCAGGCGCCGGAGCAGTCCCGAGGTGTCCAGCGGCCCCGACAGGCCGGCCACGATGTCGCGGGCGAGGACGACCTTGTCGAGCTCCCCGGCGCTGATCCGCCCGATGGCCTCGGCCACAGCGCGGGCCCAGTGCTCGACGGGGCGAGTTCCGGTCTCCCAGACGATCGGCCCGGAGGCGGTGGGGCGATCGAGCTCCGGCATCGTCTCAGGGGTGATCGCGTCGGCCTCGACGGTGGTCAGCCATGTCCGCCCGGCCCGATGGCCCACCACGACGGCCGGAACGATCACGACGGACTCCTGGGGGCCCGAGTCGAACGTGAACGACGCGAACGCCACCGGGCCGGTGCCGCGGCCGCCGACATGGTCATCGACATGGGCAGCCTCGCACCAGGCGGTCCACCAGCGCTGTGCGCGGCTGAAGCGTTCGGGCCCGGAGATCGTGAACCGGGCGGCCTCTCCCCAGCCGACGAACCCCACGCCGTCGCGGACCCATGCGTGGCCGCCAGTGGCAGGCAGCAGGGTCAGCAGGTCCTCGTCGATCCCGTCGAGTGTGACCGTGCGAACGAGCCGCCCATGGGTGGTCGTCCGCAACTCGGTCACCCCCCAATTCTAGCCGGGTTCGACGATCCCGCCGCCGGGTCCGGGCGTGCCCACCTGGGCCGGACCGGCCGTGGCGCGGTGCAGCGCGACGATGCCACCGGAGAGGTCGCGCCAGGCGGGCCGTGTCCACCCACAGGCGGCGATCTGGGCGGCGAGCTCGGGCTGCGTCGGCCAGGCGCGGATCGACTCAGCCAGGTACACGTAGGCGTCCGGGGCGCTGGACACCCTGCGGGCGACCGGGGGCAGCGCGCGCATGAGGTACTCCACGTAGACCGTGCGGAACGGCGCCCATGTGGGGTGGCTGAACTCGCAGACCACGAGCCGGCCGCCGGGTCGGGTGACCCGGTTCATCTCGGCCAGGGCGGTCGGCACGTCGACCACGTTGCGCAGCCCGAAGGAGATCGTGACGGCGTCGAAGGAGTCATCCGCGAACGGCAGTGCCGTGGCGTCGCCGGCCACGAACGGCAGCTCCGGGTAGCGCTGGCGCCCCTGCTCGAGCATGCCCAGGGAGAAGTCGCTGGAGACCACGGTGGCTCCCGCGTTCTGGAACGGCAAGGAACTCGTCCCGGTACCAGCGGCCAGGTCGAGCACGCGCTGCCCCGGTTGCGCGCCGACCGCGCGGACGACCTCGCGACGCCAGTAGCGGTCCTGTCCCAGGGACAGGACGTCATTGGTCAGGTCGTACTTGGCCGCGACGGCGTCGAACATCGACTGCACGTCCTTGGGGTCCTTCTCCAGGCTGGCGCGGGTCACCCGGCAATCATCGCCGGAGTTCGCCGATCCGCCCAAACGTGGGCCGCTATGCCTCCACCAGGTTGCCGAGCTTCTTCAACTGGAAGGCACGCACGAAGTCACCGACCGCGTGCACCAGCGCCCAGACGCCGGCGAAGACGAGCAGGGTCACAGTCTTGGACAGCAGCCCCTGGCTGCCCACCCAGATGCCCATGCCGAACATGATGGCTGCGGCGATCAGCGTCAACCACCAGAGGCTGTTGGCGTCCTTCGTGGCGAACGCCTCGATGAACCAGAACACCGCGATCAGGATGAACAGCAGGCCCAGCGACGCTGCGAGCGCGGCCGAGGTGCCGATCGGGTTGAACACGGCCCAGATCCCGCCGATGAGGAAGAAGACCCCGAACAGGATCCACACCCACTTCCAGCCGGCCACGGCCGAGGCGACGAAGAACTGCTCGATGCCGGTGAGGATCAGCATGAAGCCCACGAGGTAGCCGACGGTGGCCAGCGACTGGGCGTCGAGACGCAGGACGATGATGCCGATGATCAGCCACAGGAGTCCGGAGACGATGAACAGCCACCAGAACTTGGCGGCGGAGGCGACGGCTTCGCGGGCGGGCTCGGCAGCTCCGTAGGACATGGGACCTCCTTGGGTCACGCACTGCCTATCACGATCTCCGAGGGCCATCCGGGAGGCGCACGGACGCGCCCGCGCGGCCGACCTGGGGCGGTCGCTCCCGGGTGACGATGGTGGCACGGGATACCCGCAGGGGTATGATGCTCACGCATTGCCTGGCCGACCGGAGGAGCGCTCATGGGCAACAACTGCTTCCTGGCTGCGTTCCTGACGTGGTCTGTGCGCCGGTGGGTGGTGGCTGTGGCCGTGGCCGCCGGAACCTACCTCTTCTTCGGCCTGTCCACCGCGGTGCTTGCCAACCCCGTGTTCGGTCGCGAGGTACCGCCCACCACCTGGGCGCCCGAGGTCCTGATCGTCACCGCGATCCTGTCGGGTCTGCTCACGGCCACCTACGTGCGCAACGACGGGCCCGCCCCGATCAGGCTCGAGGCCGTGGACGCCGCCACCGAGGACCCGTCCGCGCGCAGCCGGACGGCGCGAGCCGGAGCCGCGGGGTCGCTGATGGCCTACCTGGCGATCGGCTGCCCGGTCTGCAACAAGATCGCACTGCTGCTCCTGGGGACCACCGGTGCGCTCAACCTGTACGCACCGATCCAGCCCTACCTGGGCGCCATCGGGATCGCCCTGCTGAGTGTCGCGCTGATCGTCCGCCTTCGTGGTGAGGTGAGCTGCGCGACAGTGGCCGGATGGCGGACCGGACGCACGGAGTCGGCGTCCAGCGGCCCCCTGACCACCCAGGACATCCTCGCCGGACTAGACGTGCCGGCATCGGCCCCGATCGAAGCAGCCACCGCCGAACCGGAGACCGCCGAACCGGAGACCGCCGAACCAGCCACCACGGGTGCGGCGTCCGAGGGCCACCACAGCCAGAACGGGTCCTGACCGGGCCTCCGCCGACCGGTTCCGACGGCACTGCTCACGCCAGGGCGTTCAGGCCCCGGTCGCGGAAGATGGCCAGCGCCGCCTGCACCGACTCCGGAGTCGGGGGCTGGGTGTCCAGCAGCGGGTAGGCCCGGCCGAGTGCGGCGTACTTGTCGACCCCGAGCCGGTGGTAGGGCAGAACCTCGACCCGGTCCACGATCGTGCCCATGTCTGCGGCCAGGTCGGCCACCTCGGCGACCTGCTCGGCGCCGTCGGTGAGTCCGGGCACGAGCACGAACCGGATCCACACGGCGATCTCGTGGTCCACCAGCCGCCCGGCGAACGCCAGGACATCGCTGAGGCTCCCCCCGCCGCTGACCTGCTCGTACAGCTCCGGGTTGCCGGCCTTGATGTCGAGCAGGACCAGGTCGGTGTTGGCCAGCAGCCGGTCGGTGGCCCGGTGGCCCCCGTTGGCCGAGGTGTCCAGCGCGGTGTGCAGGCCGTAGGCCTCCTTGGCACCCACGAACAGGTCCTCGACGAACGCCGGCTGGAGCAGCGGCTCGCCACCGGTGACGGTCAGCCCGCCACCGGGCGAGATGAACGCCCGGTAGCGGCCCGCCTCCTCGATGACCCGGCGAGCAGTCGTGCGCTCACCCAGGCGCATGGTCTGGGTGTCGGGGTTGTGGCAGTACAGGCAGCGCAGCGGGCAGCCCGACAGGAACACCGTGTAACGCAGCCCGGGGCCGTTGACGCCGGAGGTGGTCTCCGCGGAGTGGACGAACCCGATGCGGGACCCGTCCGCGAGGTCCACGCCACCGAGGTCCGCGGCGCGCACGTCACCGCTCATGAGGGCCTCCCGATCGTCGCAGCTTCCATCATCGCCCAGCAGGCAGCGCAGTGCGAGGTCCCCGGCGGACGAGACCCCACGGAGTATCGCGCTACACGCTCATGTGGAATGTCCGGTCGATGACGTCCTGCTGCTGCTCGCGGGTCAGCCGCACGAAGTTCACGGCGTATCCGGAGACCCGGATCGTCAGTTGCGGGTAGTTCATCGGGTTCTCCATGGCGTCCATGAGCATCTCGCGGTTGAGCACGTTGACGTTCATGTGGAAGCCGCGGCTCTCGACGTAGCCGTCGAGCACGCCCATGAGGTTCGTCACGCGCTCCTGCTCGGTCTTGCCCAGGCCCGAGGGGATCACCGAGGCCGTCATCGAGATCCCGTCCTGGGCGTCCTCGTAGGGCAGGTGAGCCACGGACAGCGCCGCGGGGATCAGGCCCTTGCGGTCCCGCCCGTGCATGGGGTTGGCGCCGGGGGCGAAGGGCTCCCCGCGCTTGCGCCCGTCCGGGGTCGACCCGGTCGCTGCGCCGTAGACCACGTTCGACGTGATGGTCAGCACCGACTGCGTGTGCATCGCATCCCGGTAGGCCGGGTAGGAGCGGATCTTCTCCATGAAGGTGCTGACGATCATGGCAGCCATGTCATCGACCCGCGGATCGTTGTTCCCGAAGGCCGGGTACTCGCCGTCGAGGGTGAACTCGGTGATCAGCCCGGAGTCATCGCGCACGGGGTGCACACCTGCGTACTTGATCGCCGACAGCGAGTCGGCCACGATCGACAGCCCGGCGATGCCGCACGCCAGCGTGCGCTCGGGGTCGTAGTCGTGCAGTGCCATCTCGAGACGCTCGTAGGCGTACTTGTCATGCATGTAGTGGATGATGTTCAGGGCGTTGACGTAGGTGTCGGCCAGCCATGTCATGGCGGCGTCGAAGCGCTCCCAGACGTCGTCGAAGTCCAGGGCGTCGGTCTGCACCGGCTCACCGAGGTCGATGACCTTCTTTCCCGAGATCTCGTCACGGCCGCCGTTGATCGCGTAGAGCAGGGTCTTGGCCAGGTTCACGCGGGCACCGAAGAACTGCATCCGCTTGCCCATGGGCATGCTCGACACGCAGCACGCGATGGCGCAGTCGTCGCCGCCCTCATTGAACTCCCGCAGCAGGTCGTCGGACTCGTACTGGATCGCCGAGGTGTCGATGGACACCTTCGCGCAGAACTCCTTGAAGCCAGTCGGCAGCGCAGGCGACCACAGGACCGTGAGGTTCGGCTCAGGCGCCGGCCCGAGGTTGTACAGGGTCTGGAGGAACCGGAACGAGGAGCGGCTGACCAGCGGCCGGCCGTCGTAGCCCATGCCGCCGATTGCCTCGGTGACCCAGGTCGGGTCTCCCGAGAAGAGGGCGTCGTACTCCGGCGTGCGCAGGAAGCGCACCATCCGCAGCTTGATCACGAAGTCGTCGACCAGCTCCTGGGCCGACTCCTCGGTGAGGGTGCCGGCATCGATGTCGCGCTGGATGTAGATGTCGAGGAAGGTGGAGACCCGGCCCAGGCTCATCGCCGCGCCGTTCTGCTCCTTGATCGCGCCGAGGTAGCCCATGTACACCCACTGGATGGCCTCCTGGGCCGTGACAGCGGGGCGGCGCAGGTCCAGGCCGTGCATGTCGCCGAGCTCGGCGAGCTCGGCGAGCGCGCGGAGCTGCTCATTGAGCTCCTCGCGGTCGCGGATGATCGCGTCGCTGCTCAGGCGGTTGTCCAGGGTCGCCAGCTCGGCCTTCTTGGCGAGGATCAGCTTGTCGATGCCGTAGAGCGCCACCCGCCGGTAGTCGCCGATGATCCGGCCACGGCCGTACGCGTCGGGCAGCCCGGTGATGATGTGGCTGGAGCGGGCGGCCCGGATCGCCGGCGTGTAGGCGTCGAACACGCCCTGGTTGTGGGTCTTGCGGTACTTGGTGAAGATCTCGCCGACCTGCGGGTCCGGCTCGTAGCCGTAGGCCTTCAGGCCGTTCTCGACCATCCGGTAGCCGCCGTTGGGCATGATCGCTCGCTTGAGCGGGGCGTCGGTCTGCAGCCCGACGATCAGCTCGGGGATGTCCGCCGTGATCCGGCCGGGCTCGTGTGAGGTGATCGTGCTCGGGGTGTGCGGATCGACGTCCAGGATGCCGCGCTCACGCTCCACGATCATCAGGTCGGCGACGAACCGCCACAGGTCCTCGGTGCGCTGCGTGGGCCCGACCAGGAAGGAGTCGTCGCCCTCGTAGGGGGTGTAGTTGCCACGGATGAACGCGGAGACGTCGACGACGTCCCGCCAGGGGCCGGAGTCGAAGCCCTGCCACGGGTCGGAGCTCGTCGTGGGTCGGTCGGCGGCTATGGTCATGCGGTCCTCCTGGTCTGCGGGGCCCCATTGTCTCCCGGGGTGCGGCTTGATTCTTGCCCGAGGAGGTCCGGGTCACTCGGGACCTTGGTCCCGGATCGGCGCGCAGCTCGTTGTCGGCGCACCCGGTTCGTCCGGTCTAGAATCTGGGCACTTCCCCACACCCTGAGGTGCCCGATGTCTGACCACGCCCGCGATGCCGAGGTCATCGTCGTCGGCGCCGGACCGGCCGGGTCGGCCACAGCCCACCGCCTGGCCAGTGCTGGGCGTGACGTGCTGCTGGTGGAGAAGGCGGCCTTCCCCCGGGACAAGGTGTGCGGCGACGGCCTGACGCCGCGGGCGGTGAGGTCCCTGATCGACATGGGTGTGGACATCTCGCCCGAGCAGGGCTGGGCCCGCAACAACGGCCTGCGGATCATCGCCAATGGCCACACCTACGAGCTGCCCTGGCCCGAGCTGGACAGGTTCCCCAGCTTCGGCCTCGTCCGTTCCCGCATGGAGCTCGACGAGATCCTCGCGAGGCACGCCGCCGCGGCCGGGGCCCGCCTCGTGGAGCGGACGAAGGTCATCGAGCCGACCCGCGATGAGCGGACCGGGCGGGTCAGCGGCGTGATCGCCCAGCCCGTCGACGATCGTGGCCGGGCCGCCGGGCCGCGGGTCACCTACCGGGCGCCGGTCGTCGTGGCCGCCGACGGCGTCAGCTCGCGGATGAGCGTCGCGATGGGGGTCGGCCGGCGTGACGACCGTCCGATGGGTGTGGCCGTGCGTGCCTACGCCCCGAGCCCGCGGGCGGCCGAGCCGTGGATGGAGTCGCACCTCGAGCTGCGCTCCGACGGTGCGCTGCTGCCGGGGTACGGGTGGGTGTTCGGCCTGGCCGACGGGACCATCAACATCGGCCTGGGCATCCTGAACACCTCCGACGCGTTCCAGAACGTCGACTACCGCGACCACCTGCGCCGCTGGATGCGCGAGACCCCGGAGCACTGGGCGCTGCGCGACCACGCCGACACGGTGCGGATCGGCGGCATGGCCCTGCCGATGGGCTTCAACCGGCAGCCGCACTACGCCCGGGGGATGCTGCTGGTCGGCGACTCCGGCGGCATGGTCAACCCGTTCAACGGCGAGGGCATCGACTACGCGCTCGAGGCCGGCGCACTGGCCGGCAGGCGCATCGACGCCGCGCTGGCCCAGCCGCGGGCCGAGGGCCGCGAGGCCCAGCTGCACGGCTACGCCCAGGACCTCAAGGACCACTACGGCGGCTACTACACGCTGGGGCGCTGGTTCGTCCGCGCCATCGGCAACCCAAGTGTGATGAAGCTCGCAACCACCTACGGGATGCCGGTGCCGGTCCTGCGTGAACTGGCCCTCAAGCTCATGGCCAACCTCACCGACACGGCCGATCCGGACCCGATGGACCGGCTGATCAACACCCTCTCGCGGGTGACACCAGCAGCATGAACCGACACCGAGCATGGAGGTGCCCCCTGGGGTGCCTAGGATGTGACCGCCTGAGCCGTGCCGGCACGGGCAGTCCGATGGGAGGACGGGTGCAGCTGCCGTGAACGTCTACTTTCCGATCCTCGTCCTCGGGCTGCTCGCCTTCGGGTTCGCCATCTTCTCGGTCACGGTCGCCGGCTTCACCGGGCCGAAGCGCTACAACCGGGCCCGGCTCGACGCCTACGAGTGCGGCATCCAGCCCACCCCGATGCGGATCGGGGGCGGCCGCTTCCCGGTCAAGTACTACCTGACGGCGATGTCGTTCATCATCTTCGACATCGAGCTGGTCTTCCTGTACCCATGGGCGGTCGTGTTCGACAAGCTCGGCATCTTCGGACTCGTGGCGATGCTGCTGTTCCTGTTCAACCTGATCGTGGTCTACGGCTACGAGTGGGCCCGTGGCGGATTGGAGTGGGACTGACCTATGGGACTTGAGGAGCAACTTCCCTCGGGAGTGCTGCTGACCAGCGTCGAGAAGCTGGCCGGCTACGCGCGCAAGAGCTCGATGTGGCCGGCGACGTTCGGGTTGGCCTGTTGTGCCATCGAGATGATGGCCACCGGCGCCGGCCGGTACGACCTGGCCCGCTTCGGGATGGAGGTCTTCCGCGGCTCGCCGCGCCAGGCCGACCTGATGATCGTGGCCGGCCGGGTCAGCAACAAGATGGCCCCGGTGCTGCGCCAGGTGTACGACCAGATGCCGGGGCCCAAGTGGGTCATCGCGATGGGCGTGTGCGCATCAAGCGGAGGCATGTTCAACAACTACGCGATCGTGCAGGGCGTGGACCACATCGTCCCGGTCGACATCTACCTTCCCGGCTGTCCTCCGCGTCCGGAGATGCTCATGGACGCCATCCTCACCCTGCACGAGCAGGTTCAGGACGCCAAGCTCGGCGCCAATCGCGCGCGTCAGATCGGCGAGCTGGAGCAGGCGGCTCTGGAGGCACCGGCCACGATCGAGATGCGGGGGCTGCTGCGATGAGCGACGACAGCCAGGTGGTCCCGGTCGGAGCCGTCGACCTCGGGCTGGCCCCCGTCGACACGGTGGCTGTCCGCCAAGGGGCCTTCGGCGCCTCAGGATCCGGGGACACCAGCGGGTTCGGCGGGCTCGTGCGCCCGATCGAGATGCCCGGCGCCAGCGAGAAGCCGTACGGGGGCTACTTCGATGAGCTGACCGAGGAGCTCGAACTGGCCCTGGGCGACGCAGGCCTGCCCGCGGAGTCGGCCATCGAGAAGGTCGTCGTCGACCGCGGCGAGCTGACCCTCTACGTGCGCCGGGAGCACCTTCTTGCAGTGGCCCAGGAGCTGCGTGACGAGCCGGGCCTGCGTTTCGAGGTCTGCCACTCGGTCTCCGGGGTGCACTACCCGGCCGACACCGACCGGGAGCTGCACTCGGTGGTCCAACTGTTGTCGATGACCCACCGTCGGCGGATCCGGCTGGAGGTCACCTGCCCGGAGTCCGACCAGCACATCCCGTCGCTGACCGACGTCTGGGCGTCGGCGGACTGGCACGAGCGAGAGACCTGGGACATGTTCGGGATCATCTTCGACGGGCACCCCGCCATGACCCGCATCCTGATGCCCGACGACTGGCCCGGGCACCCGCAGCGCAAGGACTACCCGCTCGGCGGGATCCCTGTGGAGTACAAGGGTGCGACCATCCCGGCGCCCGACCAGCGGAGGTCGTACAACTGATGTCCACCAGCTACGAGTCCGGCGAGTTCGTCGACGGGGCAGCCCCGGGGGCCCCTGACCCGGCCCCCGGCTACGACACCACCGAGGGCCGGGTGTTCACCGTGTCCGGTGGCGACTGGGACTCCATCACCATCGATCCGAGCCTGGCCAACGAGCGGATCGTGGTGAACATGGGGCCGCAGCACCCCTCCACCCACGGCGTGCTCCGGCTGATCCTCGAGCTCGAGGGGGAGAGCGTCCAGAGCGCCCGATGCGGCATCGGCTACCTGCATACCGGCATCGAGAAGAACCTGGAGTACCGCAACTGGACCCAGGGCACGGCGTTCGTGACCCGCATGGACTACCTGTCGAGCTTCTTCAACGAGGCTGGGTACAGCATGGCCGTCGAGACGCTGCTCGGGATGACCGATGAGGTCCCCGACCGGGCCACGGTCCTTCGGGTCATCCTCATGGAGCTCAACCGGGTCAGCTCGCACCTGGTCTGCCTGGCCACCGGCGCACTTGAGCTCGGTGCGCTGACGGCCATGACGTTCGGCTTCCGTGAGCGCGAGTTGATCCTGGACGTCTTCGAGCTGATCACCGGACTGCGGATGAACCATGCCTACATCCGCCCCGGTGGCCTCGCACAGGACATGCCCGCCACCGACGACCAGGGCCAGGACATGAAGGTCCGGATCCAATGGACCATCGACACACTGCGCGAGCGCTTCAAGGACACCGCCAACCTCCTGGTTGACAACACCATCTGGATGGGCCGTACGAGCGGGATCGGCTACCTGGACCTCACCGGCTGCATGTCGCTGGGCATCACCGGCCCGATCCTGCGCGCGACCGGTTACCCGTGGGACGCCCGCAAGGAGACGCCCTACTGCGGCTACGAGCGCTACGAGTTCGAGGTTCCCACCCAGACGAGCGCCGACGCGTACGGCCGCTTCCTGATCCGGCTCGAGGAGATGCAGCAGAGCCTGAACATCGTCGAGCAGGCACTGGACTACCTGCGGCCCGGGCCGGTGATGGTTGATGACCCGAAGGTTGCCTGGCCCGCCCAGCTGGCCATCGGCAGCGACGGCATGGGCAACTCCCTGGATCACATCCGGCAGATCATGGGAACCTCGATGGAAGCCCTGATCCACCACTTCAAGCTCGTCACCGAGGGGTACAGCGTTCCGGTGGGCCAGGCCTACCAGGTGCTCGAGGCGCCACGTGGTGAATTGGGCGTGCACGTGGTCTCGCACGGTGGGACCAAGCCGTACCGCGTGCACTTCCGGGATCCCAGCTTCAACAACCTGCAGTCGGTGGCCGTGATGTGCGAGGGCGGCCAGGTGGCAGACGTGGTGGCCGCGGTGGCCAGCATCGACCCCGTGATGGGAGGCGTGGACCGCTGATGTCCATCACCGAGACGACCATGTCCGAGCTCGCCGAGCTCGCCGGTCGGTACCCCGAGCCGCGCTCGGCGCTGCTGCCGATGCTGCACCTGGTGCAGTCCGAGGAGGGCTACGTCAGCCCCGAGGGCATCGCCGCCTGCGCCCGGACCCTGGGTCTGAGCACCGCGGACGTCGCGGCGGTGGCCACGTTCTACACGATGTACAAGCGCCGCCCCGCCGGCACGCACCACGTCGGGGTCTGCACGAACACCATGTGCGCGATCCTCGGTGGCGATGCCCTCTGGGACGCCGTGAGCGCCCGCCTGGGGGTGGGCCACGACGAGGTCAGCGCCGAGGGGACCTTCGACCTCGAGCGGATCGAGTGCCAGGCCGCCTGCACGCACGCGCCGGTCATGACCGTGGACTGGGAGTTCTTCGACCGGATGACCCCGGACGACGCCCTCGCCGTGCTCGACCGGCTCGAGGCCGGTGAGGAGGTCCGCAGCACCCGCGGCCCCGCCGTGCGCGGCTTCCGGGCTGCAGAGCGCACGATCTCCGGGATCGATGACGACGGCCTGACTGCCGAGGGCGGTTCCGCCGACGACCTGATGGTGGCCACGACCACGGCTGCTGCCGAGCGTGGGATCCCGGCCGCGGACGGGGGGCGCTGAGATGACCCTGACCCCGGTCCTGACCGCCCACTGGGACGAGCCTGACTCCTACACGATCGAGGCGTACCGCCGGCACGGTGGCTACGAGCAGGTCGCCACCGGCTTCGCGATGGAACCCGACGCCCTGATCGGGCTCGTCAAGGACTCCGGACTGCGCGGCCGAGGCGGGGCAGGGTTCCCGACCGGCATGAAGTGGGGCTTCGTCCCCCAGGGCGACGGCAAGGCGCACTACCTGGTCGTGAACGCCGACGAGTCCGAGCCCGGGGCCTGCAAGGACATCCCGCTGATGCTGGCCAACCCGCACGCGCTGATCGAGGGCTGCATCCTCACGGCGTACGCGATCCGCGCCAACCACGCCTTCATCTACGTGCGCGGCGAGGTCCCGCACGTGCACCGGCGCCTGCGCGCCGCGGTGCGCGAGGCCTACGCCGCCGGATTCCTCGGCACCGATATCCAGGGTTCCGGCTTCGACCTCGACGTGGTCATCCACGCCGGAGCCGGGGCCTACATCTGCGGTGAGGAGACCGCCCTGCTCGACTCGCTGGAGGGCCGCCGCGGCCAGCCACGGCTCAAGCCGCCGTTCCCCGCCGTCGCCGGGCTCTACGCCTCGCCGACCGTGGTCAACAACGTCGAGACGATCGCCAACGTCCCCTACATCGTGCGCAACGGCGCCGAATGGCTGCGCCAGTGGGGCACCGAGAAGTCCCCGGGGTTCAAGCTGATGAGCGTCTCGGGCCATGTGAACTCCCCAGGGGTCTATGAGATCGCCCTGGGCACCACGATGCGCGAGCTGCTCGAGTACGCCGGCGGCATGCGCAACGGCGGTGAGCCCAAGTTCTGGCTGCCCGGCGGCTCCAGCGTCCCGATGCTCACGGCCGAGCACCTCGATGTGCCCCTGACCTACGAGGACATGGTCGCCGCCGGCACCATGCTGGGCACTGCCACCCCGATGGTCTTCGACGACACTGTCTCGGTCGTCAAGGCGGTCACCCGCTGGCTGGAGTTCTACAAGCACGAGTCCTGCGGCAAGTGCACCCCGTGCCGTGAGGGCACGGGGTGGATCGCGGGCACCCTGGAGAAGTTCGAGGCCGGGCACGGCAGCGAGTCCGAGCTCGTCCTGCTCGAGGAGGTCTGCGGGCAGATCCTGGGGCGCTCGTTCTGCGCCCTCGGTGATGCCGCGGCCACACCGTTCCCGGCGGCGATGAAGCACTTCGCCGACGAGTTCAAGGCCGGGACCACCGTTGCGGCCGATCAGGCGTTCAACCCGGCCGCCGCCACCGTCCTGCCCGCAGGAGCCACCCGATGACCGTCACCTCGAACCCACCTGCGGCCCCCGCCACCCCGCCGGACCACGTGACCGTCGCCATCGACGACATCGACGTGCTGGTGCCGGCCGGGACGCTGATCATCCGGGCCGCCGAGCAGGTGGGTATCGAGATCCCGCGGTTCTGCGACCACCCCCTGCTCGAGCCGGTCGCCGCCTGTCGCGCCTGCCTGATCGAGATCGAGGGGCAGCCCAAGCCGCAGCCTGCCTGCGCCATCCCGGTTTCCGAGGGCATGCGGGTCCGGACTGCCAACACGTCGGCGATGGTGGCCACCGCCCAGCAGGGCGTCATGGAGTTCCTGCTCATCAACCACCCGCTGGACTGCCCGGTCTGCGACAAGGGCGGCGAGTGCCCGCTGCAGAACCAGGCCATGAGCCACGGTCGCGGTGAGTCACGCTTCACCGGGACCAAGCGGACGTTCCCCAAGCCGATCGCGCTGAGCAGCCAGATCCTGCTGGACCGCGAGCGGTGCGTCTCATGCGCCCGGTGCACCCGGTTCGCCGACCAGATCGCGGGCGATCCGTTCATCTCGCTGCAGCAGCGCGGCGGCCGCCAGGTTGTCGGCATCGCCGAGGACACCCCGTTCAACTCCTACTTCTCGGGCAACACCATCCAGATCTGCCCGGTGGGTGCCCTGACCAGCACGGCCTACCGCTTCCGGTCCCGGCCCTTCGACCTGGTCTCCACCCCGACGGTCTGCGAGCACTGCGCCAGCGGCTGTTCCCTGCGCACCGACGTGCGCCGCTCCACGGTGCTGCGTCGGCTTGCCTGGGAGGATCCCGAGGTCAACTCCGACTGGAACTGCGACAAGGGCCGATTCGCCTTCCCCTACCTGAGCAGCGACCGCCTCGACTTCCCGCTCGTGCGTGCCGGTGAGGAGCTCGTTGACGCCGCATGGCCCCAGGCCGTGCGGAAGGCTGCGGAGTCCCTGACGGCCGCCGCCGGGCGGGTGGCCGTCCTCCTCGGCGGGAAGCTGACCCTCGAGGACAGCTACGCGTACGCGAAGTTCGCCAGGATGGTGCTGGGCACCGACAACATCGACTTCCGGATCCGGCGCTCGAGCAACGCCGAGGCTGACTTCCTGCGCGCGATCGTGTCCGGCACGGGGGTGGGTGTGACCTACGCCGACCTCGATGCGGCCCCCAGCGTGCTGCTCGTCGGGCTCGAGCCGGAGGAGGAGTCGCCGATCATCTTCCTGCGCCTGCGGGCGGCCACCCGTCGCGGTTCACTGCAGGTGATCTCCGTGGCTCCGTACGCCTCGCCGGGTTCGGCGAAGCTCTCGGCGCACGTCATCGCTGCTGCGCCGGGCCAGGAGCCGGCCGTCCTGCGGTCGCTGGCTGCCGGCGACGGTGCCGCATCCGGTGCGCTGGCCGCGGCGGGGTCGGTCATCCTCGTCGGGGAGCGGGCGGCGCAGTCGCCCGGGACCCTCGCGGAGGTCGTCGCCCTTGCCGAGGCCTCCGGTGCCCGGTTGGCGTGGGTGCCGCGCCGCGCCGGTGAGCGCGGTGCGCTCGAGGCCGGCGCGCTGCCCGGCCTGCTGCCCTGGGGTCGGCCCCTGAGTGACCCCGATGCGCGGGCCCAGGTGGCCGCGGCGTGGGGCATGGACGCAGCGGACCTGCCGTCGGAGGCCGGGCTCGACCTGGTTGGAGTCCTCGATGCGCTGACCCCAGCGGGCGCCGAGGAGCCAGCGACCGAGCCGGAGGACGCGGACGCCGAGGGTGAGCCCACACCGGCCGAGGCAGAGCTGGTCACGGATTCCGCCGAGTCCGAGCCGGCTGCCGACGTGGATGACGACGCCGCTGCCCCGGAGCCGAGCATCGGGGCGGTCATCGTGGCTGGCGTCGACCCGGTGGACACCCCGGATCCGCTGGGCTTCCTGGCCGGCCTCCAGGGCGCGAAGTTCGTCCTCGCCCTGGAGACCCGCACGACCCCCGTCACGGAGCTGGCCGATGTGGTGCTCCCGGTCGGCGTGATCACCGAGAAGTCCGGGACCCTCGTGGACTGGGAGGGCCGGGCCCGCCCGTTCGGGCGTGTCATGCCCCAGACGGTCGCCATCACCGATGCCCGTGCGCTCGCTCTGGTTGCCCAGTCCATGGGCCGCAGCATGGGTTCCATCGAGGTGGCGGACCTGCGCGCCGAGCTCGCAGGGATGGGGCGATGGCAGGGCCAGCGTCCCGACGCCGACCTCGCCGAGGAGCCCGCCCCGGCTCCCGGACCCGATCAGGTGGTCCTGTCCACGTGGCGGCATCTGCTCGACGAGGGCGTGCTCCAGCGTGGCGAGCCCAACCTCGCCGGCACGGCCCGACCCTCGCTGGCCCGTGCCAGTGCCGCGACTGCTGCCGGGATCGGCGCGGTCGATGGGCAGCCGGTCACGATTGCCACCGAGACCGGTTCGATCACCCTGCCGCTGGCGATCACCGACATGGTCGACGGTGTCGTGTGGGTGCCGGGCAACTCGGTCGGCAGCGCGGTCAACGTCGATCTCGGGGTCGGCTCCGGTGCGGCGGTCCGGCTCAGCGCAGGAGGTGCCCAGTGAACGTGACATCCGTGGTGGCTGCCACCGCGTACCCGCCCTTCGGCCTGGACCCGTGGTGGCTGGTCCTCGTCAAGGTCCTTGGACTCTTCCTCGGGGTTGTCCTGCTCGTGCTGCTCACGATCTGGGGTGAGCGTCGCGTCGTCGCCCGGATGAACATGCGCCTCGGCCCGAACCGGGTGGGGCCCTTCGGCGTGCTGCAGGGCCTGATGGACGGAATCAAGCTGGCCCTGAAGGAGGAGATCATCCCCACGGCGGCCGACAAGGCCGTGTTCTTCGTGGCGCCGATCATCTCCGTCGTGCCCGCCTTCCTGGCCCTGGCCGTGATCCCGTTCGGCCCGGAGGTCTCGATCTTCGGCACCCGGACCCCACTGCAGCTGACCGACTTCCCGGTGGCGGTGCTGTACGTGCTCGCAGTCGCCTCGATCGGCATCTACGGGATCGTGTTCGCCGGCTGGTCGTCAGGGTCGACCTACCCCCTGCTGGGCTCGCTGAGGTCCTCGGCCCAGATGATCTCCTACGAGATCGCGATGGGGCTGTCCTTCGTGGCCGTGTTCCTCTACGCCGGCTCCATGTCCACCTCGCAGATCGTGGCCGCGCAGCAGCCGATCTGGTACGCGCTGATCCTGCTGCCGTCGTTCATCATCTACGTGACCTCCATGGTCGGCGAGGTGAACCGAGCGCCGTTCGACCTGCCCGAGGCCGAGAGTGAGCTCGTCGCCGGCTTCCACACCGAGTACTCGTCACTGAAGTTCGCGCTGTTCTTCCTGGCCGAGTACATCAACATGGTCACCGTCTCCGCATTGGCCACCACCCTGTTCCTGGGCGGCTGGCAGGCCCCGTGGCCGATCTCGGCGATCAGCGACGGGTATGTTCAACCAGGAGCTGGTGGGGCCTGCTGTGGTTCCTGGCCAAGGTCTGCCTGTTCCTGTTCATGTTCATCTGGCTGCGCGGCACCCTCCCCCGCTTCCGCTACGACCAGTTCATGAAGTTCGGCTGGAAGGTCCTGATCCCCGCCGCGCTGGCCTGGATCATCGTGGTCGCCTCGTTCCGCGCACTGCGCGATGAGCTGCCCGCGAACGCCCTGACCATCTCGGCCGTCGTCATCGCCACGCTGATCGTTGTCTTCGCGGCGTCCTTCCTCATCGAGAACCGTCGCGACCGGAGCCGGGCCGACGAGCAGGCCCAGGCCGAGGCCGAGGAGGCCGAGCTGAACAGCCAACCCGGTCGACACCCCGTTCCGCCGATGCCGGGTGAGCACTTCGACTACACGCCGCGAGCGCGCCAGACCGTGCCCAGCGCTGTTGCCGCCGACGATGCCCAGGAGGCGCCCGATGCCTGACCTGCCCCAGCCCGTCCGGGGCTTCGGGACCACCTTCAGGACCATGTTCAAGAAGGTGAACACCGAGCAGTACCCGGAGGAGAAGGACCAGTACCCACCCAAGCCGCGCTTCCATGGCCGCCACCAGCTCAACCGGCACCCCGACGGCCTGGAGAAGTGCATCGGGTGCGAGTTGTGCGCATGGGCATGCCCGGCCGACGCGATCTACGTCGAAGGTGCGCCGAACACCGAGGAGGAGCGGTTCTCCCCGGGTGAGCGGTACGGCCGCGTCTACCAGATCAACTACCTGCGCTGCATCCTCTGCGGGTTGTGCATCGAGGCCTGCCCCACACGCGCCCTGACGATGACCAACGAGTACGAGCTGGCCGACACGACCCGGGCGTCCCTGATCTACGAGAAGACCGACCTGCTCGGTCCGTTGCTGCCCGGGATGGTGGCGCCGCCACACTCGATGGTCGAGGGCACCGATGATGGGGACTACTACCGGGGCGAGGTGACCGGCGCGACCGACGCCCAGCGGGCAGAGGCCGAGGCCCGGAACGGGTCCGCCGATGCTGAATCGGTCGACGAGAACATGGGGACGGGGGAGAAGTGAACGCGCTGCACTCTGTGGGCGCACTCGTTGCCGAGGGGCCGGTTGGTGTGGAGGCCAACACCGGCGAGCAGGTGACCTTCTGGGTGTGCGCCACGCTGGCCGTCCTCGGTGCGCTCGGTACGGTCCTGTCCCGCAAGGCAGTGCACAGTGCCCTGTTCATCGCCCTGACGATGATCAACCTGGCCATCCTCTACGTGGCCCAGGACGCGCCGTTCCTCGGGATGGTGCAGGTCATCGTCTACACGGGCGCGGTGATGATGCTCTTCGTCTTCGTGCTGATGGTCGTCGGCGTGGATGCCTCCGACAGCCTGGTCGAGACCATCAGGGGCCAGCGCGTGTGGGCCGGGGTTGCTTTCGCCTCGTTCCTGGCTCTGCTGCTGGCCGGGATCGTCGACTCGCTGGCCGGAACCACGGTCGTCGGGCTCGATGCCGCGAATGCTGAGCAGGGGGGCAACGTCGAGGGCATCGGGGTGGCGATCTTCACCCGGTACCTGCTTGCCTTCGAGATCACTGCGCTGCTGCTGATGACAGCGGCAGTGGGGGCCATGGTGCTCACGCATCGTGAGCGGGTGGAGCCCCGCAAGACCCAGGCGCAGATGTCGACGGAGCGCTTCGACCCGGACCTGCACCCGGTCAACCTGCCCAGCCCCGGTGTGTACGCCCGCAACAACTCCGTGGACATGCCCGCGCTGCTGCCCGACGGGTCGATCGCCGAGGACTCCGTGCCCGGCCCGCTGCGGCTGGAGGGCGACCTGCGCGAGCCCGACAGGTTGGCCCTGGAGGAGTCCGAGCACCTGCAGGACGGCGAGGCGGTCATCGTCGAGACGCCGTCCGGTGAGCTGATCGACCCGGACCCGGAGGGCGAGGGATGAACCCCACCAACTACCTCATCCTCTCGGCGATCCTGTTCTCGATCGGGGCCGGCGGCGTGCTCGTCCGGCGCAACGCAATCGTCGTGTTCATGTGCATCGAGCTCATGCTCAACGCATCCAACCTGGCCTTCGTGACGTTCGCCCGGACCAACGGCACCCTGGACGGCCAGGTGGTGGCCTTCTTCGTGATGGTCGTTGCTGCCGCCGAGGTGGTCATCGGCCTGGCGATCATCGTGGCCATCTTCCGTACCCGCAACTCGGCCTCGGTCGACGAGCCCAACCTGCTGAAGTTGTGAGGGGACGACTGTGAACAACACCCTTGCGGTCGTCGCCTCGGGCGAGGCCTCCCCGGGCGAGGTCGTGCAGGCAACCGGCACGTTCGGCCTGATCGCGGTACTCATCGCGATCCCCGTGGCCGGCGCCGTGATCCTGCTGCTGGCCGGTCGGCGGTCCAACCGCTGGGGCCACTGGCTGGGAACCGCCGCCGTGCTCAGTGCCTTCGCGGTGGCCTGCGTGCTGTTCCTGGCACTGCTGGCCGAACCGGAGGACGCCCGGACGATCAACCAGCACCTGTGGGACTGGATAGACGTCGGCACGTTCCAAGCACCCTTCGCCCTGCAGCTGGATCCGCTGAGCATGGTGTTCGTCCTGCTCATCACAGGCGTCGGCTCATTGATCCACATCTACTCGATCAGCTACATGGACCACGACCCCGAGCGGCGCAAGTTCTTCGCCTACCTGAACCTGTTCATCGCGGCGATGCTGCTGCTGGTCCTGGCCAACAACTACCTGCTGCTCTACGTCGGCTGGGAGGGCGTCGGCCTGGCCTCCTACCTGTTGATCGGCTTCTGGTTCCACAAGCCCTCGGCGGCCACAGCGGCCAAGAAGGCATTCGTGGTCAACCGAGTCGGCGACTTCGGCCTGAGCCTGGCGATCATGATGATGTTCGCCACGCTGGGGACCTTCACCTTCGAGGGCGTCAACGCCACGGTGGGTGAGGCCAACTCCTCCACCGTCACCTGGATCGGCCTGGCGCTGCTGCTGGCCGCGTGTGGCAAGTCGGCGCAGTTCCCGCTGCAGTCGTGGCTGCTCGACGCGATGGAGGGCCCGACCCCGGTCTCGGCCCTGATCCACGCCGCGACGATGGTCACCGCCGGTGTCTACCTGATCGTCCGGTCGGCCGAGATCTTCAACCTCAGCGAGACGGCCCGGATCGCCGTCGTGCTGGTGGGGACGATCACGCTGCTCATGGGTGCGATCATCGGGTCGGCCAAGGACGACATCAAGAAGGGCCTGGCCGGCTCCACGATGAGCCAGATCGGCTACATGTTCCTCGCGGCGGGTCTGGGTCCCGTGGGCTACGTCTTCGCGATCTTCCACCTGCTCACGCACGGCATCTTCAAGGCGCTGCTGTTCCTCGGGGCCGGGTCGGTCATGCACGGGATGGACGATGAGGTGAACATGCGCCGCTACGGCGCGCTGCGCAAGTACATGATGGTCACCTGGGCCGTGTTCGGCGTGGGCTATCTCGCCATCATCGGCATCCCGCCGTTCGCCGGCTTCTTCAGCAAGGACGAGATCATCCACGCCGCCTGGGTCGAGCATCCGGTTGCCGGCGTGGCGGCCCTGCTCGGCGCCGGGGTCACCGGCTTCTACATGACCCGCATGGTGGCCATGACGTTCTACGGCAAGGCCCGCTGGGCGGACGGTGCGCACCCGCACGAGTCATCGCCCTGGATGACCGGCCCGATGATCGTCCTGGCGCTCGGCGCGGTGGTCGCCGGCTTCATGATGCTCTACGTCGGCGACATCGAGGAGTGGCTCGCCCCGGTCGTTGGCTTCCAGAAGGCCGAGGGCGGGATCAGCACGAACCTGCTGATCGCCATGACCCTGGTTGTGGTCGTCATCGGCGTGGTCATCGGATGGCGCCAGTACGCCATGCGCGAGGTGCCTGAGATCGCACCGTCCCAGGTCTCGGCCCTGACGGTCGCGGCCCGCCACGACATGTACGGCGACGAGGTCAACGAGGCGCTGTTCGAGCGCCCCGGCCAGCACCTGACCCGAACGCTGGTGTGGACGGACAACAAGATCATCGACGGGGCGGTGAACGGCACGGCCGCCGGGATCGGCGGGCTCAGCGCCCGGATGCGGCGCTGGCAGAGCGGGTACGTCCGCTCCTACGCCCTGACCATGCTTCTGGGCGTTGTGGTCCTTGTCGCCGTCCTGGCCCTGGGGAGTCTGCTATGAGCAACGAGTTCTACCTGGTCGCGCTCATGGCGCTGCCCATCCTCGGCGGGCTCCTCGTCAGCGTGCTGCCCAAGGCCAGCCCGGGCCTGGCCAAGCAGGTGGCGATGATCGTCTCGCTGCTGGTCCTGGCCGTGGGGGTCATGGCGGGGCTGGCCTACGAGTCAGGCTCGGCCGAGCCGTTCCAGCTCGTCGCGGCGTGGGACTGGATCCCGGCCTGGGGCGTGGAGTTCGCGCTCGGCGTGGACGGCATCTCGCTGGTCCTGATCCTGATGACGGTCATCCTGGTCCCGGTCTGCATCCTGGCCGGCTGGGGCGATGCCGACGGCACGTCGGGCACGGTCCGCGGCTACTTCGCGTGGATCCTGATCCTCGAGGGCCTGGTCCTCGGCGTGTTCGCAGCCACCGATGTCTTCCTGTTCTACGTGCTGTTCGAGGCGATGCTGATCCCGATGTACTTCCTCATCGGGCGCTACGGCGGCGCCCAGCGGCAGTACGCGGCAGTGAAGTTCTTCCTCTACTCCCTGCTGGGTGGCCTGCTGATGCTGGCGGCGCTGGTCGGCCTCTACGTGCTGTCGATCGACCAGTACGGTGCGGGCACCTTCGACTATGCCGCGCTCGTCGGGATGGAGATCGACGCCGACATCCAGAAATGGCTGTTCCTCGGCTTCTTCATCGCGTTCGCGATCAAGGCCCCGATGTGGCCGCTGCACACATGGCTGCCGGATGCCGCCGCGGAGGCGCCGCCGAGCTCCTCAGTGCTGCTGGTCGGCGTTCTGGACAAGGTCGGCACCTTCGGGATGCTGCACCTGTGCCTGCCGATGTTCCCGGACGCGTCGAAGTACTTCGCCCCGGGGATCATCATCCTGGCCCTGGTCGGCATCATCTACGGTGCGCTGGTGGCCATCGGCCAGACCGACCTCAAGCGCCTGATCGCCTACACCTCGGTGAGTCACTTCGGCTTCATCGTGCTGGGCATCTTCGCGATGACGTCCCAGGGCCAGAGCGGGTCGACGCTCTACATGGTCAACCACGGCTTCTCGATCGCGGCGCTGTTCCTGCTCGTCGGCTTCATGGCCACGCGCCGGGGCTCGCGGATGGTCGCCGACTTCGGGGGCGTGCAGAGTGTGGCCCCGGTCATGGCCGGGCTGTTCCTGATCGCCGGCCTGTCGTCGCTGGCGCTACCAGGCCTGAGCTCGTTCGTCTCCGAGTTCCTTGTCCTGGCCGGGACCTACACCCGGTACCCGTGGGCAGCCATCATCGCCACCCTCGGCATCATCCTGGCGGCGATCTACATCCTGTGGATGTACCAGCGCACCATGACCGGTCCGGTCCGGGCCGGGGTCGCCGGCATGCAGGACCTGGGCGGTCGAGAGGTCCTCGCGATCGCCCCAGTCCTCGCGATCATCATCGCCATGGGGTTCTTCCCGAATCCCGTGCTGGACATCATCAACCCATCCGTGGACCAGACGATGAGCGTCGTGGGCAGCACCGATCCGGTGCCGGCCATCGCCGAGTCGGGGAGGTGAGGCCGCGATGATCTCCACCCTGATCCCCATGGCCGAGACGGTTTCGTACCCGCCGTTCGAGTACCGGTCAATGGCGCCAGTGCTGATCGTTGCCGCGGCAGCTGTCCTGTCCGTGCTCATCGAGGCGCTGGCCCCGCGGACCACGCGGCGCGCCATCCAGCTGGTCCTGGTGCCGGCGAGCCTCCTGGCCGCCCTCGTGCTCACCATCACCATGCCCGCCTCCAACGAGGGGGTCGTCGCCGGCGGATCGCTGGCGATCGACGGGCCCACCCTGTTCCTCTGGGTGACCATCCTGGTCATCGGCCTGCTGGCCATGCTGGTGATGGCCGAGCGAAGGGTCGACCCTGCGGGGGATGCCTTCGCGCCCCGGACGGCGAGTCTGGTCGGCTCGATGGAGGAGCAGGAGTTCACCAAGCGCGGCTGGTACCAGACTGAGATCTGGCCGCTGTTCCTGTTCGCGGTCTCTGGGATGCTGCTCTTCCCGGCCGCCAACGACCTGCTGATGCTCTTCATCGCACTCGAGGTGATGAGCCTCCCGCTGTACCTGCTCGCCGGCATGGCCAGGCGGCGCAGGCTGCTGTCTCAGGAGGCGGCCCTCAAGTACTTCCTGCTCGGGGCGTTCGCCTCGGCGTTCCTGCTCTACGGCTCGGCGATGCTGTTCGGCTACGCCGGCTCGCTGAACTTCGCCGCGATCAACGAGGCCTTCACCAACCGGCCCGGGGCCGAGGGGTTGCAGATCATCGGGGTCGGACTGATCTCGGTGGGCCTGCTGTTCAAGGTAGCGGCCGTGCCGTTCCACATGTGGACCCCGGACGTGTACCAGGGTTCGCCGACCTCGGTGACCGCCTTCATGGCCGCCGGCGTCAAGGTGGCGGCCTTCGGTGCGCTGCTGCGGGTCATGTACGTCGCCGTCGGCGGGGCCGCCTGGGACTGGGAGCCCATGCTCTGGGTCGTGGCGATCGTCACGATGCTCGTCGGCGTGACCTTGGCCGTGACCAGCCAGGACATCAAGCGGATGTTGGCCTACTCGTCGATCGGGCACGCGGGCTTCCTGCTGCTCGGCGTCATCGCCTTCTCCAACGAGGGGCTGGCGGCCACGATGTTCTACCTGCTGGCCTACGGCCTGACGACCATCGGGTGCTTCGCGATCGTCATGCTCGTGCGCGGCCCGGCCGGTGAGGCGGGCCACCTGTCCTCGTGGGCGGGTCTGGGCCGGAGCTCGCCGTTGCTGGCAGGAACCTTCGCCTTCCTCCTGCTCGCGCTGGCCGGGATCCCCCTGACCAGCGGATTCACCGCCAAGTTCGGGGTCTTCTCGGCGGCGATCGCCAGCGGTGCGATCGCTCCGGTGCTGGTCGCGGCGCTGGCCTCGGCGATCTCAGCCTTCTTCTACGTGCGGGTGATCGTGCTGATGTACTTCGCCAAGCCGGCAGCCGATGGCCAGGCGGCGGTGGCCGTACCCAGCCTGCTGACGCAGTCCGCGATCGCCGTGGCGGTCATCGCCACGGTCGCCCTCGGGGTGTTCCCGCAGGCGGTCCTGAATCTCGTCAACGAGTCGGCCGTCTTCGTCCGCTGATCCTCGGCAGCCGGAGGTCGTGGCGAGTCGTTCGTCGGGGGCGATGTGCGTGCCGCGTGCCTGGGGTCGGTACCTTTCCCCCATGACTGATTCGGCCCAGACGCACAAGTACCTCCTCTCCGAGGATGAGATGCCCACGACCTGGTACAACCTGGTCGCTGATCTCCCCGAGCCCCCGCCGCCGCCGCTGCACCCGGCCACGCACGAGCCGATCGGCCCGGAGGCCCTCGCACCGCTGTTCCCGATGGGCCTGATCGAGCAGGAGGTGTCCAGCGAGCGGTACATCGACATCCCCGGCGAGGTCCTGGACATCTACCGCCTCTGGCGCCCGTCGCCGTTGTACCGCGCGCGCCGCTTGGAGAAGGCGCTGGGTACACCGGCCCGGATCTACTACAAGTACGAGGGCGTCTCCCCGGCCGGTTCGCACAAGCCGAACACAGCCGTCCCGCAGGTCTACTACAACGTCCAGGAGGGCGTGCAGAAGATCACGACGGAGACGGGGGCCGGTCAGTGGGGCACTGCACTGGCCTTTGCCTGCTCCCTGTTCGATGTGGAGTGCGAGATCTGGCAGGTTGGTGCCAGCTACGACCAGAAGCCCTACCGCCGCCTGATGATGGAGGCCTTCGGCGGAACCGTGCACCGCTCGCCGTCGGACCTCACGGAATCGGGGCGGGCGATCCTGGCCACCGACGCGAACCACCCGGGCTCGTTGGGTATCGCGATCTCCGAGGCCGTCGAGATGGCTGCCCCGGACCCGGAGACCCGCTATGCGCTGGGCTCGGTGCTCAACCACGTGCTGCTGCACCAGACGATCATCGGCGAGGAGGCGTTGCTGCAGCTCAAGAAGGCCGGCGAGGACAACGTCGACCTTGTCGTGGGATGCACCGGCGGTGGCTCGAACTTCGCAGGGCTGTCGTTCCCGATGATCCGGGAGAAGATGGCCGGCCGGTTCAACCCGGAGATCCGCGCTGTCGAGCCTGCGTCCTGCCCCACGCTGACGCGAGGAACGTACGCCTACGACTTCGGCGACACTGCCGGCCTCACGCCGCTGATGAAGATGTACACGTTGGGTCACAGCTACGTGCCGGACCCGATCCACGCAGGCGGCCTGCGCTACCACGGGATGAGTCCGCTGATCTCCCATGTCTACAACCAGGGCCTGATGACGGCCACAGCGGTCAAGCAGACGGAGTGCTTCGAGGCCGGCATCCTGTTCGCCCGCACCGAGGGGATCCTGCCGGCACCGGAGCCGACCCACGCCCTGGCCGAGGCCATCCGGGAGGCGCGCGAGTGCATCGAGACCGGTGAGGAGAAGGTGATCGTCACGGCCCTCTGCGGCCACGGTCACTTCGACCTGGCTGCCTACGACGCCTACCTCACCGGCCGCATGGTCGACGAGGACACCCCCGACGAGCGCTTCGCCCCCGCCCTGGCGGAGCTGCCGACGATCTGAGGCGAAACCCGCCGAGGGGCCGCCGACCTCGTGGAGCCACCTTGGTGGGCGTGCCGGCCGGGGGCCGATTCGGCGCATCCGGTGTGTGTGCGACAGACTTGGGCCTGTGCCGTCCCTGATCTCCAGCCGCCCCGAGGGGTTGGTGCTGCCCGACCCCGGGCTCGATGCGCGCATCGCCGTGGGTCTGGGGGAGGTCGAGGTGCTGCTGCGCGAGTCCGTGGTCAGCGAGTACCCCTTCGTCACCGACGCCGCCCGGCATCTGGTCGACGCGGGCGGGAAGCGATTCCGGCCACTGCTCACGCTGCTGGCCGCGCAGTTCGGCGATCCCGCATCCGCGGAGGTGACCTCGTCGGCCGTGGTGGTGGAGCTCACGCATCTGGCCACCCTGTACCACGACGACGTGATGGATGAGGCCTCCCTTCGCCGCGGTGCGGACTCCGCCAATGCGCGCTGGGACAACACAGTTGCGATCCTCACCGGCGACTTCCTGTTCGCCCGGGCATCGGATCTGCTGGCTGACCTCGGCCCGGACGCCGTTCGGATCCAGGCCCGGACGTTCGAGCGGCTCTGCACCGGCCAGATCCGGGAAACGGTCGGCCCAGCCGAGGGCGATGACCCGATCGGCCACCATGTGAGCGTCCTTGCCGACAAGACCGGCTCCCTGATCGCGACGGCCGGCAGGTTCGGCGCAATGATGTCCGGCGCCCCCGACGAGACGGTCGAGACCCTGGCGACCTTCGGCGAGCGGATCGGCGTTGCCTTCCAACTCGCCGACGACCTTGTCGACATCGGCAGTGAGCACTCCCAGTCGGGCAAGACGCCCGGCACCGACCTGCGCGAGGGCGTCGCCACGCTCGCTGTCCTGTACGCCAGGACATCGACGGATCCGGCCGACGCCCGCCTGATCGACCTGACCTCCGGACCGATCCACGACGACGCGGAGCACGCGGAGGCCCTGGCGCTGCTGCGGGCGCATCCGTCCATGCGGGCAGCTCGCGACGAGGCGCACCGATGGGCCAACGAGGCGCGCGCAGCCCTGGTTCCGCTGCCCCCAGGGCCCGCCCGCGACTCCCTCGAGCTGCTCTGCGACTACGTGGTCGAGCGGACTGGTTGATGGCACCGGGCGACCTCAGCGGCCGCCGGGCCGGAGTCGCCGCTGGTATCACCGCCTACGTGCTCTGGGGGTTGTTCCCCCTGTACTGGGGCTTCCTCGAACCGGCGACTCCGCTGGAGGTCCTGGCCGCACGGGTGGTGTTCTCCCTGGCCTTCCTGGCACTGCTGGTCACCGTCCTGGGGCAGTGGCCGACTGTGCATGCCGTGCTCACCAATCCCCGGCGCCTGCGGATCCTGGCGGGGGCAGCGCTGATCGTCTCGGTGAACTGGGGAGTCTTCATCTGGGCGGTCGACAACGACCATGTCGTCGATGCCTCGCTCGGCTACTTCATCAACCCGCTGGTCTCGATCGCCCTCGGGGTGATCGTGCTGCGCGAGCGACTGCGGCGCCTGCAGTGGCTGGCCGTGGCCATCGCGGCAGGTGCGGTCGTGTACGCGACCCTGAGCCTGGGCCGGTTGCCCTGGGTCGCGCTGATCCTGGCCTTCTCGTTCGGGTTCTACGGCCTGGCCAAGAAGCTGGCCGGTGTCGACGCGATCGCCAGCCTGACCGTGGAGATGCTGGTCCTGACCCCGCTCGCGGCGGCCTACGTGGCCTGGCTGTGGTCCCAGGGCGAACTGGCGCTCGGGGCCAACGGATGGGGACACGCCCTGGCGATGGCCGGAGCCGGGCCGGTCACTGCGCTGCCGCTGCTCTTCTTCGGGTTCGCTGCGCATCGGGTTCCCTTGTCGGTCCTGGGCCCGCTGCAGTATGTGGCTCCGTCGCTGCAGCTGATCATCGGGGTGTGGGTCTTGAACGAGCCCATGTCGCCGCAGCGGTGGTGGGCGTTCGTCGGAGTCTGGGTGGCGCTCGTGGTCTTCACGGTGGACGCTGTGCGCAACTCCCGGTACCGCCAGCCCGCGCTGGTCGCGGACCTGTAGGTCCCTGGGAGCGGCCGGGAGGCCGCGCGTAGAATCGAACCGGCCGCGGGAGCCGCGGTGACACCTCGGGTTTGGATGACTGATGACCGTCGATGTGGACCGGATCCCGGCCCTGCACCTGTCCCTGTCCGACATGGTCTGGGACCACCACCCGCAGCAGCAGCGCTGGGTCCGGATCGTCGGGCTTACCCTGGACGACGACCACGTGATCGTGACCTGCGAGGGTGACGATCAGGTCATCGGGATCCCGGCGCAGGCACTGGTCGCTGTCCGGCGTTCTGGGCCGCTGGGCCAGCACGGCGACGACGCCGAGGTGCACGAGACCATGTCCGGCTGGTACCCGGGCGATATGGCCTCGGCCAGTGCCGCAGTCTCGGCCCACGCCCAGAAGTCTGCGGCGAAGCCCGCGCCGACCACGGCCAGCCCGATCGCCCACTACGAGGGCCTCTACGGCGGCGACCTGGATCACATCGTGGACGCGATCGGCGGAGTCCCTGACGCCGAGACCCGCGACCTGCGGGCGGCTGCCACGCGGCGGCACCTCGCCGAGGGGCAGCAGGAGCCGTCCGATGGCGACGCCCCGGAGACCGACGACGACGGCACCGACAACCAGGCCGACTGGTACGTCGGCGACGTCGGCTACATCGTCGACAACCGGGACAAGTAGCGGCTGTGGCCGGGGATCCCGCGCCCTCCGCCCCTCCCGGGGAACCCGGCTCCGCCCGGCCTGGCCCGCTGTCCGGTGTGCGGTTCGTGGAGCTGGGCGGGATCGGGCCCGTGCCGCACGCCGGGATGATGCTGGCCGACCTCGGCGCCAACGGGGTCCGCCTCGACCGTCCGGGCGGCCAGACCCTTGGCCATGCGCCGGGCCGGGACCCGATCCTGCGCGGCCGACCGACGCGGCTGGTGGACCTTCGCTCAGAGCCTGGTCGAGCCGAGGTCCTCGCCCTGGTCGCCGATGCGGATCTGCTCATCGAGGGCTTCCGTCCTGGTGCCGCAGAGCGGCTCGGCCTCGGGCCGGAGCACTGCTGGGCGGTCAATCCGCGGCTGGTCTACGGCCGCATGACCGGCTGGGGGCAGACCGGCCCATGGGCAGCCACGGCTGGGCACGACATCAACTACAGCGCCGTGGCCGGACCGCTCCGGCACACCGCTCGATCCGGGGAACGCCCGGTCATGGCGCTGAACCTCGTGGCTGACCACGGCGGCGGATCCACGTACCTGGTGATGGGGGTGCTGGCGGCGCTGCTCGAGGTCGCCCGCACCGGCCGTGGGGTGGTGGTCGACGCCGCCATGGTCGATGGGGCGGCCAACTTGATGAGCCTGGTCCATGGCCTGCGCTCCCAGGGGCTGTGGCCCAACCCCCCCGGGGGCAACACCCTCGACGGTGGGTGCCCGTTCTACGACACCTACACGTGCGCCGACGGGCGCTACGTCGCGGTCGGGTCCCTGGAGCCGGCGTTCTACACCGAACTGCTGTCCGTGCTGGAGCTCGATCCGGCCGATCTGCCCGCCCAGTGGGATCAGCGCGGATGGCCCGAACTGCGGCAGCGCTTCACCGAGGCCTTCGGCCAGCGGACCCGTGACGAGTGGGCGGCACGTTCTGCGGGCACGAACGCCTGCGTCACACCCGTCCTGGACATGACCGAGGCCCCCGAGCATCCCCAGCTGGCGGCTCGGGGCACCTTCATCACCGACCTGACAACGGGCGCGACGGTCCCGGGCCCCGCGCCACGATTCGGCCCACGCCATGAGGCCCCGGACCGGCGCTGAGCTGCTGGCCACGCCCCGCACCGTGGTGCCCGGGGCCGCGGTGCACGGACCCGCACTGGGCAGGGCCCCCGCGGTAGGCGACCATGGTCCCTATCCGAGCATGCGCCCAGCCCGGGAAGATGGAAGGGGCGGGAGCGTGATCCGCGGCGGTCGCGGCGGCGAACCCGACCCGAGGAGGGATGTGCCATGACCACGTCCACGCAGATCGTCGTCGGGTACGACGCGTCCCCCGACTCCCGGGCAGCGCTCGGCTGGGCGATCCGGGAGGCGGCCTCCCGGCACCTGGGTGTCCGGGTCCTGTACTGCGAGCCTGACATCGCGGCCTGGGATGGTGCCGCCGCAACCATGTCCGGGGCCCCGGTGCTGGCAACGACGCTGCAGCACGATGCGACCGGCATGGTCGCCGAGGCGGCTGCCCTCGTGGCCGGGGCCGGAGTCCCGGTCGAGACGGTCACCTCGTCGGGATCAATCGCCAGCTCCCTGGTCGAGCAGAGTCGGACGGCCGTGATGATTGTCATCGGGTCACGAGGCCACGGTGCGCTCTCCTCGGCGATCCTCGGCTCCACGGTGGCCCATGTCGCCTCCCACGCCCATTCCCCTGTCGTGGTGGCCCAGGCCGACGGCCCGATGGACGGGCCGGTCGTCGCCGGGGTCGACGGGTCAGCCGGCTCCGAGCTTGTGGTCGGCTGGGCGATCGACCACGCCTCCAGGCATGGCCTGGCCCTGGAGGTCCTGCACGCCTTCGCGATCCCGGTCTACCCCGGCGTCGTCCCCTACGTCCCTCCGGAGGGAATCACCGCCGCGACGAGCAGCTTCGAGTCGCGGGTGACCGCGGAGGTGCTGGCTGGGCTCCGTGAGTCCTACCCGGACGTTGAGGTCACCACCCGCGTACAGCACGGGCGACCCGGGCCGCTCCTGGTCGAGGCCACCGAGCGGGCCAGCCTCACCGTGGTGGGGTCCCGTGGCCGCGGTGCGTTCATGGGCATGCTCCTGGGCTCCACCAGCCAGTCGCTGCTGCAGCACGCGAAGGGATCCGTTTCGGTGCTGCGCACGCACAAGCCCTGAGTGCGGACACGCGGGCCGCCGGGGCCGGTTCCAGGGCCGGTCCCCCACCGGCTCGGTGTCCGGTCGGCCCGGGCGGCGCTGATCCGCCGCGCGTCTCCTGGCTCAGGCCGTGACGGTCCAGGTGTCCTTGCCGGCGATCAACGCGGCCAGGTTGCCGCGACCCTTCGCGACGGCTCGCTCGACCTGCTCCTCGAGCAGTTGGTCGTACACAGGACGGCGGACATCCCGGAAGATGCCGATGGCGGTGTCCTCCAGTGTGTCGAAGTCGGCCAGCCTGGACAGCGCGAACGCCGTCGACGGCTCGGCGGCGTGCGCGTCGTGGACCCAGAGGCAATCGCCCTCGCAGTCGGCGACGTCGTCGACGATGTGCAGCACGCCGTCGTCACGACGAGCTACGCCCTTCTGCCCGTCCCTGCCGAAGCGAACCGGCTGCCCGTGCTCGAGCCGGATGAGGTTGTCATCGCGCACGTCAGCATCCTTCAGGGACTCCCAGGCGCCGTCGTTGAAGATGTTGCAGTTCTGGTAGATCTCGACCAGTGCAGAGCCCTCGTGTGCTGCTGCCGCGCGCAGCACCTCGGTCATGTGCTTGCGGTCGGAGTCGATGGTGCGGGCCACGAACGAGGCCTCGGCTCCGAGCGCCACCGAGATCGGGTTGAACGGGTAGTCGATGGACCCCATCGGCGTGGACTTGGTGACCTTGCCAGCCTCGCTGGTGGGCGAGTACTGCCCCTTGGTCAGGCCGTAGATGCGGTTGTTGAACAGTAGGATCTTGATGTTCACGTTCCTGCGCAGGGCGTGCAGGAAGTGGTTGCCGCCGATGCTCAACGCATCGCCGTCACCGGTGACGACCCAGACCGTCAGATCCGGCCGCGTCGTGGACAACCCGGTGGCGATTGCCGGAGCCCGACCGTGGATCGAGTGCATCCCATAGGTGTCGACGTAGTACGGGAACCGCGATGAGCAGCCGATCCCTGAGATGAACACGATGTTCTCCCGGCGTACCCCGAGCTCGGGAAGGAACGACTGAACGGCCGCGAGGATCGCGTAGTCCCCGCAGCCCGGGCACCAACGGACCTCCTGGTCGGTCTTGAACTCCTTGGCTGACTGCGGGTCGGCTGCCTTGGGCACGAGGCTCAGCGCACTGGCAGTGGACAGGTCGATGGTCACAGCAGCTCCCGGATCTGGTTGGCCAGCTCGGTGGCCTGGAACGGCAGGCCGCGGACCTGGTTGTAGCCCCGGGCATCCACCAGGTACTTCGCGCGCAGCAGCATGCTCAGCTGCCCCAGGTTCATCTCCGGGATCAGCACCCGGTCATAGGCGCGCAGGACGTCGCCGGTGTTGGCGGGGAAGGGGTTGAGGTGGCGCAGGTGGGCCTGGGCCACCTTGCCGCCCTCGGAGCGGATGATCCCGCACGCGGCGCTGATCGGGCCGTGCGTGGAGCCCCAGCCGAGCACAAGGACCTTCGCATCGCCATCAGGGTCCTCGACGTCGAGCGCGGGGATGGTCGCCGCGATCCTGTCGACCTTGGCCTGGCGGGTGCGGACCATGAAGTCGTGGTTGTCCGGGTCGTAGCTGATGTCGCCGGTCCCGTCGGCCTTCTCGATTCCACCGATCCGATGCTCGAGCCCGGGCGTGCCGGGGATCGCCCATGGCCGGGCCAGGGTCTCCGGGTCGCGCTTGAAGGGCCAGAACACCTCGGTGCCGTCGTCCAGGGTGTGGTTGGGCTCGGTCGCGAACTCCACATGCAGGTCGGGCAGGGTCTCGACATCGGGGATCCGCCAGGGCTCGGACCCGTTGGCCAGGTAGCCGTCGGAGAGCAGGAACACCGGGGTCCGGTAGGTCAGGGCGATCCTGGCCGCCTCGATGGCTGCGTCGAAGCAGTCGCTTCCGGACCGGGGGGCGACGATCGGTACCGGCGACTCGCCGTTGCGGCCGAACATGGCCTGGAGCAGGTCAGCCTGCTCGGTCTTGGTCGGCAGGCCGGTCGATGGCCCACCCCGTTGGACGTTGATCACCAGCAGCGGCAGCTCGACGGCCACCGCCAGCCCGATCGTCTCGGACTTCAGGGCGATCCCGGGACCGGAGGTCGTCGTCACGGCCAGCGCCCCTCCGTAGGAGGCACCGAGGGCGGCCCCGATGCCGGCGATCTCGTCCTCGAGCTGCAACGTGCGCACGCCGAACTCCTTGTGCCGGCTCAGCTCGTGGAGGATGTCGCTGGCCGGTGTGATCGGGTAGCTGCCGAGGAACAGCGGCAGCCCGGACAGCTCGGAGGCGGCGATCAGGCCGTAGGCCAGGGCGGCGTTCCCGGTGATGTTGCGGTAGACGCCCGGAGCCATGGTGGCCGGCCGCACCTCGTAGTGGACGGCGAAGTCCTCGGTCGTCTCCCCGTAGGCCCAGCCGGCATCGAACGCTGCCAGGTTGGCCGCCAGGATCTCCGGCTTCCGGCCGAACTTGGCCTTCAGGAAGTCCCGGGTCCCCTCGGTGCCGCGCGAGTACAGCCAGCTCAGCAGACCCAGGGCGAACATGTTCTTCGCCCGCTGGGCCTCCTTCTTGGTGATCGCGAAGCCCTTCAGCGCCTCGACGGTCAGGGTGGTCAGGCTGACCGAGTGCAGGACGTAGGACTCGAGGCTGTCGTCGGTGAGCGGATCGGTCTCGTAGCCGACCTTCGCCACCGCCCGGGGCGTGAACTCGTCGCTGTTGACGATCAGGTGCCCGCCGCGACGGACGTGGTGCAGGTTGCTCCGCAGCGCCGCCGGGTTCATGGCGACCAGGACGTCGGCGGCGTCGCCGGGTGTCGAGATCGCATGGTCGGCGAACTGCAGCTGGAACGCACTGACACCGTGGACGGTGCCCGCTGGGGCGCGGATCTCGGCGGGGAAGTCCGGCAGGGTGGACAGGTCGTTGCCGAACGACGCGGTCTCGTGGGTGAAGCGGTCGCCGGTCAGCTGCATGCCGTCGCCGGAGTCGCCGGCGAAGCGGATGATGACCTTCTCGAGTTGGTTAACCGGCTTGGCCACGGCCCGTGCCTTTCGCGTCCCGGGGGACTCCACTGCTGGTGAGGGTTGCCTTCTGTCCCATTCTGTCCCATCCCGGCCCGGACCGCCGCGGCGCACCCCGGTGTTCGCGAATGGCAGGCGCTGCGGGCTGGGCGCACGCGCCTGCACGGGCCTAGCCTTGGGCCGTGGGCAACGGCATCGTGGAGCGTGCGTGGGTACAGGTCGGCTCGCATTCAGTGTCGGTCCAGGTCCACGAGATGGGGCTGGCCTGCTGTGGGATCGAGGTCCGGGAGGCTCGACGTGCCGCTGAGTTGCTCGATGTCGTGGCGGGTCCCAACGACGGCGCAGCGCCGGGGGCGAGCGCCGACCTCAACGTCCTGGTCGTGGCCGGCACGGTGACCAACCGGCTGGCCGCGGACCTGGTCAGGGCCTACGCCGAGGTCCCCGAACCTCGGGCAGTTCTGGCCTTCGGCGCGTGCGCAGCCACCGGTGGCCCCTACTGGGACTCCTACAGCGTCCTGCCCGGCGCTCACGAGGTCATCCCTGTGGACGTCTGGGTGCCCGGCTGCCCGCCCCGGCCACAGGACCTGCTTGCCGGACTCGCGGAGGTGCTGCGTGCACGTTGGTGAACACTGGGTGGAACCCGGGGACTGGTATGCCCGATGCGCCGAGCTGAAGGCAGCCGGCGCCACGATGTTCGACATGCTGACCGCAGTCGACGACCCCGGTGCGGCGTCGATCCAGGTTGTGGTCCACCTGGCGGACGTTGACCAGGGTGAGCGACACCTCGCCTGGACCCGCGTGGACCGCGACGATCCGGTGCTGGACTCCGTGGTGGCGCTGTTCCCCGGTGCGGCGTGGCACGAGCGTGAGGTGCACGAGATGTTCGGTGTCCGGTTCTCGGGCAACCCCGACCTGAGCCCACTTCTGACGACCGGGGACATGGGGTTCCCGCTGCGCCGCACCACTGCGCTGCCGGCGCGGGTCGCGACCGCGTGGCCGGGCGCCGTGGAGCCCTCGGACCGGCCCGCAGCCGGCCGCGTCGCCGCGCGGCCCCGATCCCGGCCCGGTCCCCCGGGTGTTCCGCCGGAGTGGCAGCCATGAGCGTCCATGGGCGGATCGAGCTGACGGCAGCGAACTGCACGTCGTGCATGCTGTGCGTGCGCGAGTGCCCGACGTGGTGCATCTCCCTGCAGGCCCACCAGGAGGTCGCCGGCGACCCTGGTGCTCGCCGGCCCCGGACGGTCAACGTCCTCGACGACTTCACGATCGACTGGGGCCTGTGCATGTACTGCGGCATCTGCGTCGATGTCTGCCCCTTCGACGCGCTGGCCTGGGGGCCCGAACCAGTGGCCGTCACCTCGGCCCCCGGTGGGCTTCGCCACGGTATCGACGAGCTCGAGGGCTGAGCGCCCGTTCTGTGCTGCGTCGAGGCAGTCAGCCTGTGAGCTGGCTGAGCAGGTCGGCCGGCGAGTCGGCCAGCGCATCGGCGCCGGCCGCCGTCAGCTCGGCATCGTCGCCGTACCCCCACAGCACCCCGATGCTGCCCACTCCCACCGTGACCGCGCCACTGATGTCGTGGTGCCGGTCGCCGATCATTACTGTCCCGTTGGTGGGGCGCCCCAAGCGGGCCAGCACCTCGGTGATGACCTCGGCCTTCGCGGTGCGCCGCCCGTCGAGCTCGGAGCCGACGACGGTCGCGAAGCCCCCGGTCAGCCCGAAGTGGTCGAGGATCGACATGGCGAAGACCTCAGCCTTGGACGTGGCCACTGCCAGCGTCCGGCCAGTGTCACGCAGGGCGGAGAGCAGCTCGGGGATCCCGGCGTAGACGCTGTTCTGGTACTGGCCATCGCTGGCGTAGTACACGCGGTACGCCGCAATGGCGTCCTGCACCTGCCGGGGGTCGAAGCCGGCGATGTCCCGGAATGAGTCCAGCAGGGGCGGCCCGATGAAGCGGCGGACCTGGTCGGTGGCCAGTTCGGGGGCACCCATGGCCTCCATCGCGTACTGAACTGACGCGACGATCCCCGGTCCCGACTCGGTGAGGGTGCCGTCAAGGTCGAACAGGATCGGATCGGCGTCGGCCAATCGAGCGCGCATCAACGGTAGTTGACGAACTGGACCGCGAAGTCGAGGTCCGCGTCCCGGACCAGCTGCTGAACGGCCTGCAGGTCGTCGCGCTTCTTCGCGCTGACCCGCAGCTCCTCGCCCATCACCTGCGACTTCACGCCCTTCGGCCCGGAGTCACGGATGAGCTTGTTCAGCTTGCTGGCCTGGTCGCGGGAGATGCCGGCCTTCAGCGTGCAGGAGATCTTGGTCTCCTTGCCCGACGGGCGGGGCTCGTCGGCATCGAGGGCCTTGAGCGAGACCTTCCGCTTGACCAGCTTGTCCTTGAGCACGTCCAGGGCGGCGCTGCAGCGCTCCTGCGTGCTCGACGTGACCTCGATGCCGTTCTCACCGCGCCAGGCGATCGTCGTGTCCGTGTTCTTGAAGTCGAACCGCTGCGACACCTCCTTCGCGGCCTGGTTGAGGGCGTTGTCGACCTCCTGGTGGTCGACCTTGCTGACGATGTCGAAGCTGCTGTCTGCCATGTCGTCAGGGTAGCCGGCCGACCCGCCCCGGGGAATCGATGGCCGCTCCCTGCCTCGAGGCTCGGGGCGGGGTTCACTCGTGGGCCGGCGCTGGTTTGTCGGCTGCCCGATGGCGCGGGTACGATTCTCTGGCTACGGCGGGTTGCCCGAGTGGCCAAAGGGAGCAGACTGTAAATCTGCCGGCTCAGCCTACGTTGGTTCGAACCCAACACCCGCCACGCACGATCGAGGCCCCCCTGCATCATGCAGGGGTGCCTCGATCCGTCTGGGCTCAGGGTGCGGCCCACGAGCCACCCCGGCGCGATCCCCGATCCGATGGGAGAATCAGCGTCCATGACGTGGAGCACTGCCGAGATCCCGGACCTGTCCAGACGATCGATCATCATCACCGGTGCCAACTCCGGGATCGGGCTCGAGGCCGCCATCGTGCTCGCGCAGAAGGGCGCAGCCGTGACGCTGGCCGTCCGCGACGCCGTACGTGGCCAGAGCGCCGCCGACCGGATCCGCGCGTCGTACCCGGAGGCGCCGGTGGAGGTCGCCCGCCTCGACCTCGCCGATCTGGCCAGCGTGCGGCAGTTCGCCTCCGAGTGGATCGCCGGCCATCCCGACGGGCTCGACGTCCTGATCAACAACGCCGGGGTCATGGCCATCCCGCGCCGCGAGACGGCCGACGGCTTCGAGATGCAGTTGGGGACCAACCACCTCGGCCACTTCGCGCTCACCGGCCTGCTGGTCGACACCCTCAATCCCGACGGCCGGGTCGTCACGGTGTCCAGCGGGGCGCACCGCTTCGGCCAGATGAACTTCGATGATCTGCACGCCGCCGACTCGTACCAGAAATGGCGGGCGTATGGACAGAGCAAGCTGGCCAACATCCTGTTCGCCCTGGAGCTGCACAGGCGCGCTGAGGCCGCCGGTGCCGATCTGCGCAGCATCGTCGTGCACCCCGGATACGCCTCGACGAACCTGCAGAGCGCCGGCCCCCGGATGTCCGGCAGCCGACTGGGGGAGTCGCTGTCAGGGCTGGCCAATCGCGTCCTGGCACAGTCAGCCGAGGCGGGGGCCTGGCCGACCGAGATGGCAGCAACCGATCCGGACGTTCCCAGTGGCGCGTTCATCGGACCCACCGGGCGGATGCGCCAGCGTGGCACCCCTGGGTACGAGACCCCGTCCGAGGCGGCGCGGGACGTCGTTGCGGCCGGCCGGTTGTGGGAGATGAGCACCGATCTGACGGGTGTCACCTACCCCTGGTGAGCACGCCCGCGGGGCCCGTTGGCGATTTCGTCAATGGGTCGCCGTTCGGGTAGCCTTGGCGGGCATTGGCCCCTTTAGCTCAGTCGGCAGAGCGTCTCCATGGTAAGGAGAAGGTCTACGGTTCGATTCCGTAAAGGGGCTCGGAAGAGCAGGCCCGCGAGGGCTGATCTTGCACGGCGGAGTAGCTCAGCCAGGCAGAGCAAGCGGCTCATAATCGCTGTGTCGCCGGTTCAAGTCCGGCCTCCGCTACCAGACCCGGTGCCCGGCAGGGCACAGCACGAGGCGCCCCAGTGGCGTACGAGAAGGAAGGCAGTCCCGTGGGCAAGTCCACCGACATCAGGCCGAAGATCACCTTGGCCTGCCAGGAGTGCAAGCACCGCAACTACATCACCAAGAAGAACCGGCGCAACGACCCGGATCGCCTCGAGGTGAACAAGTACTGCGCCAACTGCAACCAGCACACCGCACACAAGGAGACCCGCTGACCTTAGGTCAGTGATCGGGTCACCCCGACGCATCGCCAGAGCGACCTGGCCCCCACCGGCGGTGGGGGCCTCTTCGTGTTGGCCGCCCACCCGGCCACGCCGGCCTCTCGTCACTAGGATTCGACGCGGGGCTTCAGGCAGGAGGGCCGACATGGAGACCGAGAAGCTGTTCCCGGGCAAGGCATTCATCTCCTCGATCCTGGAGATGCTGGAGTACAAGTCCGAGTTCACCGGCCGGATGAAGCGTCGTTACCTGATGCGCGCGGCCATGGCCGGCGTGATCGTCGGGGTGCTCTACGCCGGCAACTACACCATCCAGGCCGGGATGGAGTCGATCAGCCTGGGCATGGATGACGGTCTGGTCGAGATCGGCAAGCTGCTCGGCGCCCTCCTCTTCGGCTTCGCCCTCGTGTTCATCTACTTCTCGAAGTCCGAGCTGCTCACGTCGAACATGATGATCACCTCGGTCGGGCACTACTACAAGGCGATCTCGGTGCGGGGCACGGCCCGGGTGCTGTCCCTGTGCTACTTCGGCAACTTCCTCGGCGGGCTCGCTGTGGCCGTCCTACTGCTGTTCAGCACGATCGTCAGCCCGGCCACGATGGCGCTGATGGAGCACTCGGTCGACGGGAAGCTGGCGTTCATCACCGAGGGGCCGACCGGGTGGATGGACCTCCTCGTCCGGGCCATCCTCTGCAACTTCATGATCAACCTGGCCATGCTGATGGTCTACAACGGCTACATCAAAGAGGACCTGATGAAGGCCGTGGCGATGATCGCCTCAGTCTTCGTCTTCGCCTACCTCGGCTTCGAGCACTCGGTCGCCAACACGGTGCTGTTCACCATCGTCGGTCTCCAGGAGGGCATCGCGATGGGGCCGGCAGTGGCCAACGTCGCGATCTGTCTGGTCGGCAACTGGATCGGGGGTGGCCTGCTGATCGGCTTCTACTACGCCTACCTCAACGACGAGGCACGCTACCTGCGCCAGCATCCTGAGGCTGCCGGCCAGGGGGGGCCATCCTGAGCTCCACGGCCGAGGCGGGCGAGACGGTGGAGCCGCAGGGGCACCCGACCCTTGCGGAGCTGACCACACTGCGGGTCGGTGGGCCGGCCCTCGACGTCGTCTCGGCACGCACTCGCACGGACCTGGTTGAGGCTGTCACGACCGCTGACCACCAGGGCGTGCCGCTGCTGCTGATCGGCGGGGGATCGAACCTGCTGGTCGCCGATGCGGGCTTCAGCGGGACCCTGGTCCGGATCGGCACCCGGGGCATCAGCCCGGAGTTCGCTGAGCCCGGATGGGTCAGTGTGCGCGTCGAGGCCGGCGAGCCCTGGGAGCGCGTCGTCGCCACCGCGGTGGAGCAGGGATGGTCCGGGGTCGAGGCGCTGTCCGGCATCCCGGGATCCACCGGCGCCACCCCGATCCAGAACGTGGGTGCGTACGGCGCTGAGGTCGCCCAGGTCATCGAGTCCCTCGAGGTCCTCGATCGCCCTACCGGAACCGTCACGTCGATGGCGCCGGCCGAGGCCGGCTTCGGGTACCGCACCTCGATGCTCAAGCGCAGGCCCGGGGCATGGGTCGTGCTCTCTGTGACGCTGCGGCTGCCGGACGATCCGCTGTCGGCGCCGGTCCGCTACGCGGAGCTCGCTGCGGTGCTCGGGATCGCCGTCGGGCAGCGGGCACCTGCGGCCGCGGTCCGACAGGCCGTCCTGGAGCTGCGCCGGGGCAAGGGGATGGTCCTCGATCCGCACGACCACGACACGTGGAGCGCGGGATCGTTCTTCACGAACCCGATCATCAGCACGGAGCGGGCCACGACGCTGCCCGAGGGGGCTCCGCGATTCGACCAGCCGGATGGCTCGGTCAAGACCTCTGCCGCGTGGCTGATCTCCCGGGCGGGCTTCGCGCGGGGCTATGCGGTGCGTCCCGGTGCCCGCGCGGCACTGTCCGGCAAGCATGTTCTGGCCCTGACCAACCGTGGCGGAGCCAGCGCGGATGAGGTGCTCGAACTGGCCCGGACGGTGCGGGCCGGGGTCGCTGACCGTTTCGGCATCATCCTGGACACCGAGCCGGTCCTGGTCGGCTGCGCGCTGTAGCCGTCGGTGGGCGTCAGCCCGGCGGCGTGATCAGCAGCATCTCGCGAACGATGGGGGTCAGGCCGGTGATCAGGAACTCCACTGCGATGGTCATCAGGATCAGGCCCATCAGGCGAAGCAGCACGATGGTGCCGCTCTCCCCGAAGAAGCTCATGATCCTGCGTCCGAAGACCATCGCCAGGAATGCCAGCAGCATGATCGTGGCGATCACCGTCGCCGTGATCGCGTAGTGCGAGGCGCTGGAGTCCTCCGTCGTCAGCAGGATGACCGTGGCGATGGCACCGGGCCCGCAGACGATCGGGATCCCCAGTGGGGTGATCGAGATGTCCTTGGCGAAGTCCTCATGGGACTCACTGGGCTCGCGCTCGCGGGGGGGATGGCCCAGGAGCATCTGGTAGCCCAGACCGAGGAAGATCAGGCCACCGACCACCCTCAGGGCGTCCCCGGAGATCCCGAAGAACGAGAACACGAATTCCCCGGTGAACGCGAAGATCAGCAGGATCACCAGGGCGGTCATCGTTGCCCGCAGCGCGACCCGTCGGGACTGGGAGGTGGTCATCCCCGTGGTCATCGCCAGATAGGGGGGCACCACCCCGATCGGATTGACCATCGTGAACAACGAGACGAACGCGAAGACCGCGTAGGCCCACGTCTCCTGGCTGATCATCGACCGCGGCCCGTCATCGGTGCGGGCCGGTCATCGACCTGTGCCTGCCCCGACCTCGGCCGGTGGCCACGGCCGGCCTCGCCTCATCGGGTCTCGCCGAGCAGCGCGGCCATCCGGCCCACGCCCTCCTCGATGTCGGCGTCGCCCAAGGCGTAGGACAGCCGCATGAAGCCGGGTGTCCCGAAGGCCTCGCCGGGCACGACAGCGACCTCCACCTCGTCGAGGATCAGTGCGGCCAACTCGGCCGAGGTCTCGGGCCGGCGACCCCTGATCTCGCGACCAAGCACGGCCTCCACCGAGGGGTACACGTAGAAGGCGCCCTCGGGCACCGGGCACACCACACCGGGGATCACCGAGAGCAGCTCGACGATGCGCCGTCGGCGCCGGTCGAATGCCACCCGCATCGCGTCGACGGCTGACAGGTCACCCGAGACGGCGGCCAGGGCGGCCATCTGCGAGACGTTGGCAACATTCGAGGTGGCATGTGACTGCAGGTTGGTGGCGGCCTTCACGATGTCCTGCGGTCCGATCATCCAGCCCACGCGCCAGCCGGTCATCGCGTAGGTCTTGGCAACGCCGTTGACAACGATGCAGCGATCGACGAGTTCGGGGACCTCGACGGGCATCGACGAGAACACGGCGTCGCCGTAGACGAGGTGCTCGTAGATCTCGTCGGTGATCACCCAGATGCCGTGCTCGACGGCCCATCGGCCGATCGCGGCAACGTCGTCGGGGGGGTAGACCGCTCCGGTCGGGTTCGACGGCGAGACGAAGACCAGGGCCTTCGTCGCCGGGGTTCGGGCGGCCTCGAGCTGGTCGACCGTGGCCCGGTACCCGCTCCCCGGCGAGGTGGGCACCACCACCGGTGTCCCACCGGCCAGTGCGATCGACTCGGGGTAGGTCGTCCAGTACGGGGCGGGCAGCAGGACCTCGTCACCCGGGTCGAGCAGGGCGGCGAAGGCGTTGAAGAGCGCCTGCTTGCCGCCGTTGGTGATCAGCACCTCGCTTGGCTCGACCGTGAGCCCGGAGTCGCGCAGCGTCTTGGCGGCGACGGCCTCCTTGAGCGCCGGCAGGCCCCCGGCTGGGGAGTAGCGGTGCCAGCGCGGGTCCCGGCAGGCCGCGGCGGCCGCGGCGACGATGTAGTCGGGCGTCGGGAAGTCGGGCTCCCCGGCGCCGAAGCCGATGACGGGGCGGCCGGCTGCCTTGAGGGCCTTGGCCTTCGCGTCGACGGCAAGCGTGGCGGACTCGGCGATGCCGCCGATGCGGGCAGAGACTCGGGAGTTGCTGGGCATGGTGCACATCGTAGTGACGGCTGCCGGGCTTCGGACCCCGGCCGACATGTGCCGAGCGGCGCATTTGGACCGCACCGGGGGTTGCCCCGTACACTGGTCTCTCCGGGTGGCGCACCCTAGCGGTAGCCTGCCCGGGGCATGAAGTCCAAAGGGTCGTAGCTCAATTGGAAGAGCACCGGTCTCCAAAACCGGCGGTTGCGGGTTCAAGTCCCTCCGGCCCTGCGAGGCGGGACGTCCCACGTTCCGCGTCCAACACCTGTGGGCGCCCGTCGCCCGCCTCGGAGGGCCTGTGAGCGAGAGCAGCACGACGACCGACCGCGGTTCGTCCGGCGGCAACGCCGGCAAGCCGAGCCTGTGGGCTCGGCTCACGCTGTTCCTGCGGCAGATGGTTGCTGAGCTGCGCAAGGTCATCTGGCCCACGCGCAAGGAACTGATCACCTACACATGGGTCGTGATCGTCTTCGTGACGGTCTTCACACTCATCGTGGCGGTCTTCGACTATGTGTTCACACGACTGGTGCTGCAGCTGTTCGGCTGAGCTGCGCACCCCGTACTAGATCTGCGAGGACGACTGTGTCTGGAACGACCGACGAGTTCGACGCCCCCGAGGGCGAGGCCGCCGCGTTCGACGAGTCGGCTGCCCCGACGACGGCCGACGTGATCGACGCTGCCCCGGCCGACGCCCCAGGGGTCGACCCGGTCGAGGGCGCGGCCATGGTCGAGGCCGTCGACCCGGAGACGGGCGAGGTCATCGATGCCGTGGTCGAGGGTGCGGGAGATGCCGAGGAGGTCGAGGTCCCCGTCGATCCCATCGTCGCCTTCCGCGAGGAGATGTCCTCCGCGCCGGGTGACTGGTACGTCATCCACTCCTACGCGGGCTACGAGAACAAGGTCAAGGCCAACCTGCTGACCAGGGCCACCTCGCTGAACATGGAGGACTACATCTTCCAGGTCGAGGTCCCGATCGAAGAGGTCGTGGAGATCAAGAACGGCCAGAAGAAGCAGGTCAAGCGCAACAAGTTCCCCGGCTACGTGCTGGTCCGCATGGACCTGACCGATGAGTCCTGGGGCACGGTGCGCCACACGCCCGGAGTGACTGGGTTCGTGGGGCACGCCCACCAGCCGCTGCCCCTGAGCCTTGAAGAGGTCGTGGCGATCCTGGCCCCCGAGCCGGAGGTCGTCCCCGAGCCGGTCGCGGCTGCGGGCGGCGCACCCAGCGGAGCGCAGGGTGCCGGCAAGGCGACGAAGGTCGTGGAGATCGACCTGGCTCCCGGCGACTCCGTCACCGTCATCGACGGTGCCTTCGCCACGCTGCACGCCACCGTCTCGGAGATCAACATCGAGGGCCAGAAGATCACCGGTCTCGTGGAGATCTTCGGCCGCGAGACCCCGGTCGAGCTGCGGTTCGACCAGATCGAGAAGAACTAGCGCCCCCGGGACGCCCCAAGATTCCCGCGGTGATCGCGCCGCGGGTGCACCCACACGAAGGACCCAAGAAATGCCACCCAAGAAGAAGAAGGTCACTGGGCTGATCAAGCTCCAGATCCAGGCCGGTGCGGCCAACCCGGCTCCGCCGGTCGGCCCGGCCCTGGGCCAGCACGGCGTGAACATCATGGAGTTCTGCAAGGCCTACAACGCGGCCACCGAGGCCCAGCGCGGCCAGGTCATCCCGGTCGAGATCACCGTGTACGAGGATCGTTCGTTCGACTTCGTGCTCAAGACCCCGCCGGCGGCCAAGCTCATCCTGAAGGCCGCAGGCCTGGAGAAGGGCTCCGGCGTCCCGCAGAAGGACAAGGTCGGCTCGATCACCAGGGCGCAGGTCCAGGAGATCGCAGAGACCAAGATGCCCGACCTGAACGCGAACGATGTCGATGCCGCGATGAAGATCATCGAGGGCACCGCCCGCCAGATGGGGGTCACCGTCTCCGAGTGAGGCGGCCCACCGAACAACCACGCGTGGTAGGGCCGGCGCGGTCCGCACACCACCAACGGAGAGGAATCCGTCAATGAAGCGCAGCAAGGGCTACCGCGAGGTAGCCGAGAAGGTCGACCAGTCAGAGCTCTACGCTCCGCTCAGCGCGGTGCGCCTGGCCAAGGAGACCAGTCCCGCGAAGTTCGACGCGACCGTGGAGGTCGCCATGCGGTTGGGCATCGACCCCCGCAAGGCTGACCAGATGGTTCGCGGCACCGTCAACCTGCCGCACGGCACCGGCAAGACCGCCCGGGTCCTGGTCTTCGCCAACGCCGCCAAGGCAGAGGAGGCCCGTGCCGCAGGCGCGGACTTCGTCGGGTCCGATGACATGATCGAGAAGGTCGCGGCCGGCTGGACCGACTTCGATGCGGCCGTCGCGACTCCGGACCTGATGGGCAAGGTCGGCCGGCTGGGCAAGGTGTTGGGCCCCCGTGGCCTGATGCCCAACCCGAAGACCGGCACGGTCACGATGGACGTGGCCAAGGCCGTGAATGACATCAAGGGCGGCAAGATCGAGTTCCGCACGGACAAGAACGCCAACCTGAACTTCCCGATCGGCAGGGTTTCCTTCACCGAGGAGCAGCTGATCGAGAACTACGGCGCCGCGCTCGACGAGATCATCCGGCTCAAGCCGTCGGCGGCCAAGGGCCGCTACATCAGGAAGGCAACCCTGGCCACGACCATGGGCCCCGGGATCCCGGTGGATCCCAACCGGACCCGCGACCTGGCCTCCGAGGAGGAATCGGCCTGACCTCCGGGCTGACCGCATGCAACGAGGACCCCTCCGGCAGTGCCGGAGGGGTCCTCGTGTGTGTCGGTACTACCAGTTGGACAGGTAGTGCTCCTGCTTGTCCTTGAAGGAGCCGGCCAGGATCATGATCATGTCGACAAGGACCCAGATGCCCAGACCACCCAGGGTCAGGATCATCAGGATCCCAGTGCCGACCTTGCCCACGTAGAAGCGGTGAACGCCGAAGACGCCGAAGAACCAGGCGAGCAGGACCGCAGCCAGCCGGCTCTTGGCGCTGGCGGGGCGACCCTGCGCGTCGACCATCGGCTTGCCGTTCGGGAAGGTAGCCGCTGGGGTGTTCTCAGTCGAACTCATGGGATCGTCCTCAGTTCCGGGGCAGCCGCGTGGGCGCGCGTGGCTGTCATGTCAGCAGTAGCGCCCGTCTGGCCTCAGCGGCGTAGGGCTTCACGCAGGTTGACGAACAAGATCGCGATCGCAGCCGCTGACAGGCCGGCCCCGAGCACGATGCGCCAATCCTTCCACAGGTAGTAGGCGACGACCAGGCCGAGGATGATCAGCAGGAACCGTCCCATCACGGCAAGGAACTTCCCCCGCACGAATCCCTCGATCGAGACCAGGATGACCAGGCCGCCGAGCGCAGTCGTGGTGGCGCTGACCCCGAGGGTCGGGTCCACGATCTGGGCGATGGTCCACAGGATCATTGGGGTGCTCAGCACCGCCCACCAGGACAGCAGCCGGGCTCGGCGGCTCGTGACCGGCTGCATGGGTATGTTGCGGTGGCTGAGGTGCGCGTGTGGGTCGAGCAGCGCGGCCTGCGCATTCTGCTCCAGGGTGTCCTGCTCGTCGAGCAGCTGGACCTGCTCGGCGCGCAGCGTCAGCAGGCGGCGCTCCTCGTCGGCCAGGGACCGCACCTGCGTGGATCCGGGATTTCGGCCGGCGGCTGAAATCTGCAGCGACCGGGTGGTGGCCGTGATATCGGCCGCGAGCTCGACGAGGCGCTCGTGGAGCTGCTGGTCACGCGCTGCCAGCAGCTCGCTGGCGACCGAGGGGTTCGGCGGCACCTTGGCCAGCCCCGCCCAGGCGACCGGTCCCGACCAGGATGCCCGCACGGTTCCGTCGCGCTCGTAGCGTGGTCCGGCCGGTCCCCGTTCCCCACCGAGGCGGTCGCGGGTGTCGTGACCCCAGAGACCGCGGTAGCGCCGGACCCATCCGGTCTCGTCGTCGATGAGCTCCGGGTACCACTGGTCCGGCTGGCCGGGGCCGATCGACCGGCCGTCGCCCCGGGCATAGTCGATGTAAGGGATGCCGACGCTCTGGGCCCCGGTTGACCACGGGGTGAAGACCCGGGCCAACCACCGGCCGAACCGGATGAACCCGCCGAGTGTGGGCGGCTCGACCGAGATCAGGTAGTCCCCGGGCACATAGGCCCCCGAGTGCGAGCCGGCGCCGGCGAACACCACGGGGTGGCGGTCGTCGACAACTGTCAGGTCGGGGTCGTCCCAGCGTCGGCGCAGGTCGTCGCCGGTCTCGTCGTGGGCGGAGAAGACCACCCACCGGGGCTGGGGAAGCCCCGCCCCGTCGAGTGCGCCGGTCCCGTCCAGGTAGATCGTGACCTGCTCCCAGTCGGACTCGTGCTCGTTGACCCCTCCGAACGCCGAGCGCCAGTTGTTGAACGAGTAGAAGAACCAGTACTGGCAGACGATCCACCCACCGGCCCGGACCACCCGGCCGTAGTACGTCGGCCGGTCCGGCTCGAGGTGCTCCTGTTGCAGGAGGTAGGAATGGGCTGCGCTTCCGCCCGGAACGCTGCCGCGGAAGACCAGCGACAGGCGGTTCAGTGCGTCGACGAGCCGCCCGAGCAGTCCCACCGCGGCCAATCGGCTGGCCCCACTGAGTCGGGGAGGCCGGTCCTTGCGCGGGATGTGGGCCCGACGCAGCTTCTGCCCGGTCATGATCCCGGATAGCGACTGGCCGGAGCTGGCGACGATCTCGTCCATGCGACCGAGCAGCGGAAGGTCGAAGGTCTCCGGCGCCGCCTCGACGACGGACTCGCCGGAGGGCAGCTCCGTCCACAGGGCCGCGTGCTGTGCATATCCGGACACGGACACGGGGTAGAAGTACTCCCCCTTCGTGAAGCGCACCACGGGCTCGTAGGCGCGCAGCAGGCTCAGGTCGTCCTCAGGTCCGGTCGCGTCCGTGTCTGGCATGTCCGGGATGCTACGGGTCGAAGTCGGGTTGGCGCGTCCCTCGCCGGCTTGGTGCGCCGACCGGTGTGCCGGCGGGGTCGGCGCGGCAACCACGTCCACCCACGACGGACTCGCCGCCGAGCCTCAGGGCGAAGGCCGGCGATGATTTGGTCCGGGCGCGCCGCTGGACTACCCTTGCATCACCGAAGACCGTTGGTCGTTCCTCACCGCTGTGCGCGGCGAGGCGCTGAAGGTCCCGCACCGCGGGCGGCCCACGTAGGTGAGAGCAGAAGACCAGATCGCGACGAGCACTCATCGCCGCAGATCCGGCCCCAACGCCCCGCGCCTGCGCCGGGGCGTTCGTCATGTTCGGGGCCTGCCACGGTTGACACTGCTCAAAGGAGAATCATGGCGCGGAACCCCAAGTCCACCGCCGTCGAGGAGATCACCGAGGAGTTCCGCTCCTCGAGTGCGGCGGTCCTGACGGAGTATCGCGGCCTGACCGTGGCGCAGCTCAAGGAGCTGCGTCGTTCCCTGGGCGGCAATGCCACATACGCAGTGGTGAAGAACACGCTGACCAAGATCGCGGCGAAGGACGCCGGGGTCGACGGTCTTGACGACCTGCTGGTCGGCCCGAGCGCGATTGCCTTCGTCAAGGGCGATCCGGTCGAGGCGGCCAAGGGCCTGCGTGACTTCTCCAAGCTGCACCCGAAGCTGGTCATCAAGGGCGGATACCTGGACGGCAACGTCCTGTCCGCCGCTGACGTGGCCAAGCTCGCGGACCTCGAGTCCCGTGAGGTCCTGCTGGCGAAGCTGGCCGGTGCGATGAACGCCTCCCTGCAGAACGCTGTGTCGCTGTTCGCGGCCCCGCTGTCGCAGGCCGCGCGTGCGATTGAGGCCCTGCGGGCCGCCGCCGAGGCGGACCCGTCACTGATCGCTGGCACGGGGTCCGCCCCGGCTGCCGATGTTGCCCCCGAGGCGGTCGCCGAGGCACCCGCCACCCCGACCGAGGCTGCGGCCGAGGTCACCGAGGTTGAGGCTGCGGCTGAGACCACCCCCGAGGCTGAGGCGACTGCCGATGCCGAGGTCCCGGCTGAGGCACCCGCCGATGCCACCACCGACGCTGCGGCCGCAGCCGAGGAGAACGCCGAGGGCTGATCGCCCTTCGCAATCAGCCCAACCCGGCATCGGCCGGAAACGAGAGAGGAACGCCATCATGGCGAAGCTGAGCACGCAGGATCTGCTCGACGCGTTCAAGGAGATGACGCTGATCGAGCTGTCGGAGTTCGTCAAGGAGTTCGAGGAGACCTTCGGCGTCACCGCGGCCGCCCCGGTCGCCGTGGCTGCGGCCGGTGGTGCTGCCGCCGGTGGTGCTGCCGAGGTCGTCGAGGAGCAGGACGAGTTCGACGTCATCCTCGAGAACGCCGGTGACAAGAAGATCCAGGTCATCAAGGAGGTCCGCACGCTGACCAGCCTCGGCCTCAAGGAGGCCAAGGACCTCGTGGAGGGCGCCCCCAAGCCCGTCCTCGAGAAGGTCAACAAGGAGGCCGCTGACAAGGCCGCCGCAGCCCTCGAGGCCGCTGGCGCCACGGCTTCGGTCAAGTGATCATGCGCTGACCTGCGCAGCATCATCCACTGGGCGCATCCCCGAGAACCGGGGGTGCGCCCAGTGGCATGTCGCCCACCGGACCGGCCCCGCTCCCCCCGGCCCGGTGCAGATCCGACACATTCGGGCCCCTCGGGTACTTGACTCAGCGCGAGCGGGAGGGCACCCTGAGTCCGACGCACTGCGTTCCGGCGTGTTCGTGACTCCTTGGGGTCACGCTCCGGTGGATGGTTCGAGGAGTGCGTGCAGGGTCCCGTCACCCGCTGTCGAGCGGCGCGGATCATGTGCGCACACGAGGAATCGTCGATTGGTGTTCACGTCGCGGGTCGACAGCGGCTGCCCAACAGGGTATGCTGCCGCTTTGCGCTGTCCTTCATCCCCAGCACTGATCCTCCTTCGTGAGTCATGCCCGCAGTCCTGCTGCGTGACCGGGGCCCGAGTCAGCGTGCCGACCGCAGTGAACCGTCCTGGAAGGACCTGTCTTGGCCTCCGCCCGCAAGACCGCCACACCCCCGCCTCCGCCCGGACTGAACCGGGTCTCGTTCGCCAAGATCCGCGAGCCACTGGAGGTCCCGGACCTCCTGGCCCTGCAGACCGCGTCGTTCGACTGGCTGCTCGGCAACGACACGTGGCGGGCCCGTGTGGCCGCCGCCGTCGAGTCCGGCGCCAGCGTCCCCAACAAGTCCGGGCTCGAGGAGATCTTCACCGAGATCTCCCCGATCGAGGACTTCTCGGAGACCATGTCGCTGAGCTTCCGTGACCATCGCTTCGAGCCGCCGAAGTACACCGTGGACCAGTGCCGCGAGAAGGACATGACCTACTCGCAGCCGATGTTCGTCACGGCGGAGTTCACCAACAACGAGACCGGCGAGATCAAGAGCCAGACGGTCTTCATGGGTGACTTCCCGCTGATGACCGACAAGGGCACGTTCATCGTCAACGGCACTGAGCGCGTCGTGGTGTCGCAGCTGGTCCGCTCCCCGGGCGTGTACTTCGAGCGCCAGGTGGACAAGACCTCCGACAAGGACATCTACGTCTGCAAGATCATCCCCAGCCGCGGGGCGTGGCTGGAGTTCGAGATCGACAAGAAGGACCTCGTCGGCGTGCGCGTGGACCGCAAGCGCAAGCAGCCGGTCACCGTCCTGCTCAAGGCCCTTGGCCGATCCGAGGAGCAGATCCGCGAGCGCTTCGCCCAGTGGCCGGTCATGGCCGCGACGTTGGAGAAGGACCCGGTCGGGACCACCAACCCGGACAAGACCCAGGATGAGGCGCTGCTGGACATCTACCGCAAGCTGCGCCCGGGCGAGCCGCCGACCATCGAGGCCGGTCGCAACCTCCTGGAGAACTTCTACTTCAACCCCAAGCGCTACGACATGGCCAAGGTCGGTCGCTACAAGGTCGACAAGAAGCTCGGCCTGGACACCGACCTGGCCCAGAGCACGCTGCAGATCGAGGACATCGAGGCCACGATCGAGTACCTGTGCCGCCTGCATGCGGGGGAGACCTCGTTCGAGACGGTCCAAGGGACCAAGCCGGTCGAGACCGACGACATCGACCACTTCGGCAACCGGCGCCTGCGCACGGTCGGCGAGCTGATCCAGAACCAGCTTCGGACCGGCCTGTCGCGCATGGAGCGTGTGGTCCGCGAGCGGATGACCACCCAGGACGTCGAGGCGATCACCCCGCAGACGCTGATCAACATCCGCCCGGTCGTGGCCTCCATCAAGGAGTTCTTCGGCACCTCGCAGCTGAGCCAGTTCATGGACCAGACGAACCCGATCTCGGGCCTGACCCACAAGCGCCGCCTGTCGGCGCTCGGTCCCGGTGGCCTGTCGCGTGAGCGGGCCGGCTTCGAGGTCCGCGACGTGCATCCCTCGCACTACGGCCGCATGTGCCCGATCGAGACCCCTGAGGGCCCGAACATCGGCCTGATCGGCTCGCTGTCGACCTACGCGCGGGTCAACGCGTTCGGGTTCATCGAGACCCCGTACCGCAGGGTCGACGACCAGGGCCACGTCAGCGACGAGGTCCACTACCTGACCGCAGACGAGGAGGACCTGCACGTCATCGCGCAGGCCAACGCCCCGCTGACCGACGACGGGCACTTCGCCGAGGCCCGGGTCCTGGTCCGGACCAAGGGCGGTGAGGTCGACTACGTCGCCCCGGTCGACGTGGACTTCATGGACGTCTCGCCGCGCCAGATGGTGTCGGTGGCCACGGCCATGATCCCGTTCCTGGAGCACGACGACGCCAACCGCGCGCTGATGGGCGCCAACATGCAGCGTCAGGCTGTCCCGCTGCTGCGCAGCGAGGCACCGCTGGTCGGCACCGGGATGGAGTACCGCGCTGCGGTTGATGCCGGCGACGTCGTGGCGGCCAACAAGTCCGGTGTCGTCTCCGAGGTCTCGGCCGACCACGTCACCGTGGCCAACGACGACGGCACCTACGAGACCTACCGGCTGCGCAAGTTCGACCGGTCGAACCAGGGCACCTGCTTCAACCAGCGGACGATCGTCGAGGACGGCCAGCGGGTCGAGGAGGGCCAGGTCCTGGCTGACGGACCCAGCACCGACACCGCGGAGATGGCGCTCGGGCGCAACCTGCTCGTGGCATTCATGCCCTGGGAGGGGCACAACTACGAGGACGCGATCATCCTGTCGCAGCGCCTCGTCCAGGACGACGTCCTGTCCTCGATCCACATCGAGGAGCACGAGGTCGATGCCCGTGACACGAAGCTCGGCCCCGAGGAGATCACCCGGGACATCCCGAACGTCTCCGAGGAGGTGCTGGCCGACCTCGACGACCGCGGCGTGATCCGCGTGGGCGCCGATGTCGTCACCGGCGACATCCTGGTCGGCAAGGTCACGCCCAAGGGCGAGACGGAGCTGACCCCGGAGGAGCGCCTGCTGCGCGCAATCTTCGGCGAGAAGGCCCGCGAGGTCCGCGACACCTCGATGAAGGTGCCGCACGGTGAGTCCGGCAAGGTAATCGCGGTGCGCGTCTTCGATCGCGACGAGGGCGACGAGCTGCCTCCGGGCGTCAACCGTCTGGTCCGGGTCTACGTCGCCCAGAAGCGCAAGATCCAGACCGGCGACAAACTGGCCGGCCGGCATGGCAACAAGGGCGTCATCGCCAAGATCCTGCCCATCGAGGACATGCCGTTCCTTGCGGACGGCACCCCGGTCGACGTCGTGCTCAACCCGCTCGGTGTTCCGGGCCGGATGAACGTCGGACAGATCATGGAGACCCACCTCGGTTGGGTCGCCAAGACCGGCTGGGAGGCCCCGGAGGGCGCGGAGTGGGCCGATCGGCTCAGCGCCGCAGCCCGTTCGTCGGCCCCCAACACCCGGGTCGCGACCCCGGTGTTCGACGGCGCCAAGGAGAACGAGCTGTCCGGCCTGCTGGCCAACACCATCCCGAACGCCGACGGCGTGCGGATGGTCGGCCAGGATGGCAAGGCCAGCCTGTTCGACGGGCGCTCCGGTGAGCCGTTCCCGGCGCCGATCGCGGTGGGCTACATCTACATCCTGAAGCTGCTGCACCTGGTCGATGACAAGATGCACGCGCGCTCCACCGGCCCGTACTCGATGATCACCCAGCAGCCGCTGGGCGGCAAGGCGCAGTTCGGCGGCCAGCGCTTCGGTGAGATGGAGGTCTGGGCCATGGAGGCCTACGGCGCCGCCTACGCACTGCAGGAGCTGCTCACCATCAAGTCCGACGACGTGCTCGGCCGCGTGAAGGTCTACGAGGCCATCGTCAAGGGCGAGAACATCCCCGAGCCGGGCATCCCGGAGTCGTTCAAGGTGCTGATCAAGGAGATGCAGTCCCTGTGCCTGAACGTCGAGGTGCTGTCCAGCGACGGGCAGTCCATCGAGATGCGTGACTCCGACGACGACATCTTCCGCGCAGCGGAGGAACTGGGCATCGACCTGTCCCGGCGCGAGCCGAGCAGCGTCGAAGAGGTCTGATCGGCGGGATCCGGGTGCAGCCGAGCTGGCCCGGATCACCACCGCCACACATGACGACGACCCGCACACGAACCTAAGGAACCCACCTTGCTCGACGTCAACTACTTCGACGAGTTGCGCATCGGCCTCGCCACGGCCGAGAACATCCGCACCTGGTCCCACGGTGAGGTCAAGAAGCCCGAGACGATCAACTACCGCACGCTCAAGCCCGAGAAGGACGGCCTGTTCTGCGAGAAGATCTTCGGGCCGACCCGCGACTGGGAGTGCTACTGCGGCAAGTACAAGCGCGTCCGCTTCAAGGGCATCATCTGTGAGCGCTGCGGCGTCGAGGTGACCCGGGCCAAGGTCCGCCGCGAGCGGATGGGCCACATCGAGCTGGCCGCGCCGGTGACCCACATCTGGTACTTCAAGGGCGTCCCGTCGCGCTTGGGCTACCTGCTCGACCTCGCCCCGAAGGACCTGGAGAAGGTCATCTACTTCGCGGCCTACATGATCACCTCCGTCGATGACGAGGCCCGTGCCCGCGACCTGCCCTCGATCGAGGCCCGGATCGGCGTGGAGCGCAAGCAGATCACCGACAAGGTCCAGGCTGACCTGGCCAAGCGCCAGGAAAAGCAGGAGGCCGACCTGGCCGCCCTCGAAGCTGAGGGTGCCAAGGCCGACGTCAAGCGCAAGGTCCGTGAGGGCGCCGAGCGCGAGCTCAACGCCATCCGCCGTGCCGGGGACAAGAGGGTCGATCAGCTCGACCGGGTCTACGACAGGTTCCGCACCCTGAAGGTCCAGGACCTCGAGGGTGACGAGATGCTCTACCGGGAGATGCGTGACCGTTTCGGCATGTACTTCTCCGGGGGCATGGGCGCCGCGGCGATCCAGGCCCGCCTGGCCAGCTTCGACCTCGAGGCCGAGGCCGAGTCGCTGCGCGAGGTCGTCGCCACCGGCAAGGGCCAGCGCAAGACCCGCGCGCTCAAGCGTCTCAAGGTGGTCACGGCGTTCATGACCACGACGAACGATGCCAAGGGCATGGTCCTGGACTGCGTTCCGGTGATCCCGCCGGACCTGCGGCCGATGGTCCAGCTCGACGGTGGCCGCTTCGCCACCTCGGACCTCAACGACCTGTACCGCCGTGTGATCAACCGGAACAACCGGCTCAAGCGCCTGCTGGACCTCGGGGCGCCGGAGATCATCGTCAACAACGAGAAGCGCATGCTGCAGGAGGCCGTCGACGCCCTGTTCGACAACGGCCGTCGCGGCCGACCGGTGACCGGCCCGGGCAACCGCCCGCTGAAGTCGCTGTCGGACATGCTCAAGGGCAAGCAGGGACGGTTCCGCCAGAACCTGCTCGGCAAGCGCGTGGACTACTCGGGCCGTTCGGTCATCGTCGTCGGCCCGCAGCTGAAGCTGCACCAGTGCGGCCTGCCCAAGGGCATGGCCCTCGAGCTGTTCAAGCCGTTCGTGATGAAGCGCCTGGTCGACCTGAACCACGCGCAGAACATCAAGAGCGCCAAGCGCATGGTCGAGCGGTCCCGCTCGGTCGTGTGGGACGTGCTCGAGGAGGTCATCGCCGAGCACCCGGTGATGCTCAACCGTGCGCCGACGCTGCACCGTCTGGGCATCCAGGCGTTCGAGCCGCAGCTGATCGAGGGCAAGGCCATCCAGATCCACCCGCTGGTCTGCACCGCGTTCAACGCCGACTTCGACGGCGACCAGATGGCAGTTCACCTGCCGCTGTCCGCTGAGGCGCAGGCCGAGGCCCGGATCCTGATGCTGAGCTCGAACAACATCCTGAGCCCGGCGAACGGCCGTCCGATCACCACCCCCACGCAGGACATGGTTCTGGGCATCTACGCCCTGACCGCCCTGCGCGAGGGGCTGGCGGGCGAGGGCTCTGCGTACTCCTCGCTGGCCGAGGCGATGATGGCCTACGACTCCGGCAGCCTCGCGCTGCAGAGCCTGATCACCCTGCGGATGCGCGACGTCGCGCTGCCCGAGGGGACGAACCCGCCTGAGGGCTGGGAGCCCGGCGAGCCGCTGGCGCTGCAGACGACCCTGGGTCGTGCCCTGTTCAACGAGGCGCTGCCCGCGGACTACGAGTTCGTCAACGCCGATGTCGACAAGAAGCTCCTCGGAGCCCTCGTCAACGACCTCGCCGAGCGGTACAGCAAGACGAACGTGGCAAACACGCTCGACGAGCTCAAGGAGCTGGGCTTCCGGTGGGCCACCCGTTCGGGTGTGACGATCTCCTTCGACGATGTTGTCGCCCCGCCGAAGAAGGCGGAGTTGATGGCCGCGGCCGAGGTGCGCGCCGAGGCGGTGCAGGACCAGTACGACGATGGTCTGATCACCGACGCGGAGCGCCGCCAGGAGCTCATCGAGATCTGGACCCGGACCACCGATGAGGTGGCCGAGGCCATGAAGGAGTACTTCCCGGCCACCAACCCGGTCTTCATGATGGTCAACTCCGGCGCCCGTGGTAACTGGATGCAGGTGCGCCAGATCGCGGGTATGCGTGGCCTGGTGGCCAACCCGAAGGGCGAGATCATCCCGCGGCCGATCAAGAGCAACTACCGCGAGGGCCTGTCGGTGCTGGAGTACTTCATCGCCACGCACGGCGCCCGCAAGGGCCTGGCCGACACCGCGCTGCGCACCGCCGACTCCGGATACCTCACCCGGCGCCTGGTGGACGTCTCCCAGGACGTGATCATCCGTGAGGAGGACTGCGGCACCGACCGTGGCCTGCCGATGCCGATCGGCGTGCGCGGTGAGGACGGCAGGGTCGTCCCGGACGAGAACGTCGACACCTCCGCGGTGTCGCGGACCCTGTCTGAGGACGTCATGCACGACGGCCAGGTGCTGGCGCCCGCCGGCGAGGAACTCTCGATCACGCTGGTCGACCAGCTCTGCGAGGCCGGCGTCGAGTCGGTCCGGCTGCGCTCGGTGCTGACGTGTGACTCCAAGGTGGTCACCTGTGCCACCTGCTACGGCCGCTCCCTGGCGACCGGCAAGCTGGTCGATGTCGGCGAGGCCATCGGCATCATCGCCGCTCAGTCCATCGGCGAGCCGGGCACCCAGCTGACGATGCGCACCTTCCACACCGGTGGTGTGGCCGGTGAGGACATCACCCACGGCCTGCCCCGCATCGTCGAGCTGTTCGAGGCCCGCACCCCCAAGGGTGTCGCCCCGATCAGCGAGTCGGCGGGTCGGGTGCGGATCGAGGAGACCGATCGCGCCAAGAAGATCGTGATCATCCCCGACGACGGGTCTGCCGAGGAGGAGCACCCCATCTCCCGGCGAGCCCGGGCGATGGTCGCCGAGGGCGACCACGTCGAGGTCGGCCAGCAGCTGACCGTCGGCGCCGTGGACCCGAAGACCGTCCTGCGGGTGCTGGGCCAGCGCGCGGTGCAGCTGCACCTCGTCGACCAGGTCCAGGAGGTCTACCGGTCCCAGGGTGTGTCGATCCACGACAAGCACATCGAGGTGATCGTGCGCCAGATGCTCAAGCGCGTGACGATCATCGACAGTGGCGACGCCGGATTCCTGACCGGGCAGCTGGTGGAGCGTGGGCTCTTCGAGTCCGGCAACCGTGCGGTTGTCGCCGAGGGCGGCAAGCCGGCCTCGGCACGTCCCGAGCTCATGGGGATCACCAAGGCGTCGCTGGCCACCGAGTCGTGGCTGTCGGCGGCGTCCTTCCAGGAGACCACCCGGGTGCTCACCGAGGCCGCGATCGAGGCCAAGAGCGACCCGCTGCTGGGTCTCAAGGAGAACGTCATCATCGGCAAGCTCATCCCGGCCGGCACGGGCCTGCCCCGCTACCGCAACATCAAGGTGGAGCCGACCGAGGAGGCCAAGGCGGCGATGTACGCGTCGTTCAGCGGCTACGAGGACTCCCTCTACACGGGGGGCTTCGGCGCCGCGGACTCATCCGCGGTCCCGCTGGAGGACTTCGACTACCGCGACTACAGCAACTAGGCACGACGCCCTCAGGGGCGGTGTGGACCAACGCGGTCCCACCGCCCCTGAGGCGTTCCCGGGGCACGTCGGTGGGCGACCTCGCGGCTGAGCCGATGCCGCCGTGGCGCTTCGGGCTAGGATCAGTGGTGTGTCACTGCAGCCAGGACCCCCGGAGCCCACTGACGACAGCGCCCTGACGCCTGACTCCCCTGAACCTGCGCCCCCCGAAGCCCCGGACGCTGCCGCCCCGGAAGCGGGGCCGCAAGACGCCGCAGCACCTGAGGGCACCAACGTGCCGCCCCCTGCTACCCCCATACCACCGCCGCCCGGGCCGCCCTCGGGCTATCCAGGGCCGGCCGGCTGGCCCGCGCAGCCGCCCGCAGGGGCCCCGCCCGCAGGCAGCTACCCCGGATACGCCCCGCCACCTCCCCCGGACGGATGGGCCGCTCCGCCGCCGCCGGCCCCGGGCTACGGCTACGGGCCGCCACCGGTGCAGGGCGGCTACCCTGCGACCCCCTCTGACTACCCGCCCCCCGGGTACCCGCCGCAGGGCTACGAGGCCGTCGGGTACGCCGCCGCCCCGCAGACCGACACCAAGGCCGTCGTCGGACTCATCCTGTCGATCTCGTCCTGGGTGGTGTGCCCGTTCGTCACGGCGATCATCGCGCTGGTGCTGGCAGGGCAGTCCAACCGGGCCATCGACGCCTCCGGCGGGCGCCTCACGGGCCGGGGGATGAACACCGCCACGAAGGTCATCTCGTGGATCAACATCGTGGCGAGCATCCTCGGGCTGATCGTCCTCATCGCGCTGATTGTGTTCGCGTCGGAGGCCACCATCATCACCGACCTCGACGGCAGCACGCAGTTCTAGCGGCTGCGCGTTCGCGGACGTGGCCCCGCTGCTCCGCGGCCGCTGAGGCGCGAGCACGTTCGCACCGCGATTCGTCTTGCCTCATGTCAAGGTGATCGCGAAGGGTGAGCGCGTGCCTCATGTGTTTTGATCGCGTGCTGGGGGTCAGGCTTGGGCTCTGGTGTGGGTGCGCTCGCGTGCGGAGTCGAGGAGCCGGTTCTGGATGGTGTTGATCTTGCGGGTGATCGCGGCGGGGTTGAGGTCGTGGTGGACGTCGGCGAGGCGTTGGGCCTTCGGTCCGGTGAGCGCTCCGCTGGACAGGAGTCGGGCGTAGGGGGTGGCGGGCTGGTCATAGACCCGCTTGTTGCGTCCGGAGCTGGTCTGGGTCCAGCCGGTGGCTTTGACGCAGGGCAGCAGGTGGTTCTTGCGGGCCATGACCTGGGTCCAGAGCAGGTTCAGGTCCTCGAGCTCGGCGGTGGTCTCGTAGCGGTAGCGGAAGGCGTGTCGGCGGACCCAGTCGCCGTTTCGTTGCTCGACGTGGGCGTTGTCGTTGTGCTCGTAGGGTCGGGACCTGGTGATCGTGGGGATGGCTTGGTCATCGCACCAGGCGATCATCCCCCAGTTCAGGAACTCGCTACCGTTGTCGAAATCGACTCCCACCAGGGGGATCGGGTAGGTGGCCAGGATGTGGTCCATGCCGGCTTTCATGTGCACGAATGCCTTGTTGCGCACGGTCCGGGTCACGCCCCATCCGAGGTAGGGGTCCGTGGCGTTGATGGTGACCAGGTATTCGCCCTCGTTGCGGTGCCCGCAGTGCGCGACGGTGTCGATCTCCAGATAGCCCGGTGTGCCGGGGAATCCGTCCATCGCGGTGCGCAGCGGGATCGAGGCACGCAGGATCAGCCCGGGGCGGGTCGCGTGGACTTCGCCTGCGGGTAGCGGGCGGCCTTGACCGGGGCCAGGTAGCGATCGATCGTGGCCGGTGACATCGCCTGCACCTCGGCCAGCACCTGGTCGCTGACCCGGTCGGCGACCTTGCCGAGCTCCCGGAATCGCAGCAGGCGTTCCACGGTGTCGCCCATGACCGGGGCCAGGTACTTGCCGCACGGCTCACCGCTGAGGGTCCACACCTGTTCCAGGACCTTCAACGCGTCGTAGGAGTACTTCCGCGGGCGCGGCTTGCGTGGCTGCGCCCCGGCACGGCCCTTGCGGGCCAGGGCCTGGCGGATCGCGCGTCGGGCGTTCACCCGTGACCAGCCCGTCGCTGCGCACAACTCGTCGAGCATCACCCCCTTGGCCTTCTTGCTCGCCCGCTGCTACTCCCGCGCGTACACCTTGGTCAGTTCCCGCCTGGTGGCCATCGACAGCTCCCTCACGACCTGAGAGCGAACCACCAGCCCCACCACCACCTGGCCACCGCGACACGCCCCCCTGCGCTTCGCGATCACAACCAACTGAGGCAAGCGCTCCAGTTCGCGATCATCTTTCGTGAGTCAAGTCGCGATTTGGCCTGCTCGGTCCTCAGACGGTATCCTCGTGGACTGTGCCTGGGAATCACCGGGCGCCGCACGGATGCACTGCGTGCTTCCCCGCACCCTGCAGTGGCCAGGACGCCTACCAAGGCGGCCGGCCTGCGGGTCCGCGGCCCTCACGGGCGGTGGTGGGAGACATCGGCGGATCCACCCTGGGATCGGAATCGATCGCAACCGGAAACGGGCGCGACACGCCCGACCGCGTGGGAGCGGCGAATCGGTCTTTCCGGGCACACGACCATGACTACCTCTACGCACCGGAGTACAAGTGCCCACGATCCAGCAGCTGGTCCGCAAGGGCCGGCAGGACAAGGTCGCGAAGAACAAGACGCCTGCGCTGAAGGGCAGCCCGCAGCGTCGCGGCGTCTGCACGCGCGTCTACACGACCACGCCCAAGAAGCCGAACTCGGCCCTGCGCAAGGTCGCCCGTGTCCGCCTGAGCAGCGGCATCGAGGTCACCGCCTACATCCCGGGCGTCGGCCACAACCTGCAGGAGCACTCCATCGTGCTCGTGCGCGGTGGCCGTGTGAAGGACCTGCCGGGTGTGCGCTACAAGATCGTGCGCGGATCGCTCGACACCCAGGGCGTCAAGAGCCGCAAGCAGGCCCGCAGCCGCTACGGCGCGAAGAAGGAGAAGAGCTGATGCCGCGCAAGGGCCCCGCCGCCAAGCGTCCCGTCATCGTCGATCCGGTCTACGGCTCGCCGGTCGTGACCCAGCTGGTCAACAAGATCCTGGTGGACGGCAAGAAGTCCACGGCCGAGCGCATCGTCTACGGCGCGCTCGAGGGCTGCCGCGAGAAGAACGGCACCGATCCGGTGATCACGCTCAAGCGTGCGCCTGGACAACGTCCGGCCGACGCTCGAGGTGCGCAGCCGCCGCGTCGGTGGCGCGACCTACCAGGTGCCGTCGAGGTCAAGCCGGCCCGCGCTCACACGCTGGCCCTGCGCTGGCTGGTCGGCTACTCCCGCGCCCGCCGCGAGAAGACCATGACCGAGCGGCTGATGAACGAGATCCTGGACGCGTCCAACGGCCTGGGCGCCGCGGTGAAGAAGCGCGAAGACACCCACAAGATGGCTGAGGCCAACAAGGCCTTCGCGCACTACCGCTGGTAACCCCACCCCACACTTGAGATTCGGAGTTCGATCGTGTCAAGCCCCACGCTGACCGACCTCGCCAAGGTCCGCAACATCGGGATCATGGCGCATATCGACGCGGGCAAGACCACCACGACCGAGCGCATCCTCTACTACACCGGCATCAACTACAAGATCGGTGAGGTCCACGAGGGTGGCGCCACGATGGACTGGATGGAGCAGGAGCAGGAGCGCGGCATCACGATCACGTCGGCCGCGACGACCTGTCACTGGCATGACCACCAGATCAACATCATCGACACCCCCGGTCACGTCGACTTCACCGTCGAGGTCGAGCGTTCGCTGCGTGTCCTCGACGGCGCAGTCGCCGTGTTCGACGGTGTCGCCGGCGTGGAGCCCCAGTCCGAGACGGTGTGGCGCCAGGCCGACCGCTACGGCGTGCCCGCGGATCTGCTTCGTCAACAAGATGGACCGCGTCGGCGCGGAGTTCCACCGCTGCGTGGAGATGATCGAGTCGCGCCTGGGAGCTGTTCCGCTGGCGCTGCAGATGCCCATCGGCGCCGAGGGCGACTTCCGCGGGGTCATCGACCTGGTCGAGATGCGGCGCTCGTGTGGCCACTGGACACCAAGCTCGGCGAGGACTACGACGTCGAGGAGATTCCGTCGACTCACTGTAGAGGCCGCCCGGGAATGGCGGGATCGACTGGTCGAGACGATCGCCGAGAACGACGACGACATCATGGATGATGTACCTCGAGGGCGAGGAGCCCCCGGTCGACGAGCTCAAGGCGGCCATCCGCCGCGGCGACGCTGGCCGCCAAGTTCGCCCCGATCCTGACCGGCACAGCGTTCAAGAACAAGGGCGTCCAGCCCATGCTCGATGCGGTCGTGGACTACCTGCCGTCCCCGCTGGACATCGACGGCGTCGAGGGCCACAAGCCCGGCGACGAAGTCGATCATCGATGCTGCGCAAGCCCGAGGTGGACGAGCCGCTGTCGGCGCTGGCCTTCAAGATCATGACCGACCCGCACCTGGGCAAGCTGACCTACCTGCGGATCTACTCGGGCACCATGAAGGCCGGCATCCCAGGTGCTGAACAGCTCCAAGGAGCGCAAGGAGCGGATCGGCAAGATCTACCGGATGCACGCCAACAAGCGTGAGGAGATCCCCTCGGTGGGCGCCGGCGACATCGTGGCCGTGATGGGCCTGAAGGACACCACCACCGGCGAGACCCTGTGCGACGCCGGGTGACCCGGTCGTCCTGGAGTCCATGACGTTCCCCGCGCCGGTCATCTCGGTGGCCATCGAGCCGAAGACCAAGTCCGACCAGGAGAAGCTGGGCACCGCGATCCAGCGCCTTGCCGAAGAGGACCCGACCTTCCAGGTGCGCACCGACGAGGAGACCGGCCAGACGATCATCTCCGGGATGGGCGAGCTGCACCTCGAGATCCTCGTGGACCGCATGCGCCGTGAGTTCAAGGTCGAGGCCAACGTCGGCAAGCCCCAGGTGGCCTACCGCGAGACCATCACGAAGTCCGTGCCGCAAGGTCGACTACACCCACAAGAAGCAGACCGGTGGTTCGGGCCAGTTCGCGAAGGTCATCATCGGCATCGAGCCCACGGGCGGCGGGGACGGCGGCTACGAGTTCGTCAACTCCGTGACCGGTGGCCGTATCCCCAAGGAGTACATCCCCTCGGTGGACGCAGGCTGTCCAGGAGGCCATGGAGTACGGCATCCTGGCCGGCTACCCGATGGTCGACGTCAAGGTGACGCTGCTCGACGGCTCGTACCACGAGGTCGACTCCTCGGAGATGGCCTTCAAGATCGCCGGTTCGATGGTCTTCAAGGAGGCCGCGCGCCGCGCCGACCCCGGTCCTGCTCGAGCCGATGATGGCCGTGGAGGTCACCACCCCCGAGGACTTCATGGGCGAGGTGATCGGCGACCTGAACTCCCGCCGCGGCCACATCCAGGCGATGGACGAGCGCTCCGGCGCCCGGATCGTCAGGGCACTGGTGCCGCTGTCGGAGATGTTCGGCTACGTGGGCGACCTGCGCAGCAAGACGCAGGGCCGTGCGAGCTACTCGATGCAGTTCGACTCCTACGCCCAGGTGCCGACGAATGTCGCGACGGAGATCATCGCGAAGGCGAAGGGCGAGTGAGCGAATGCGAACGAGTTCTGAGCTGAGCCACGGCATCGCGAAGGCGAAGGGCGAGTAGGCACCGACACAGCACCACCAGTATCGACCCCAAGTAACAACCGGGGTGAGTGACCTCACAGAGTGCGGGAGCCCACTTCGGGGCACGACAAGAAGACTGACCACAAGAGATTCGGACCACGTCGCCAGGCGGGTCCACAGTCCTGAGGAGGGACCCCAGTGGCGAAGGCCAAGTTCGAGCGGACCAAGCCGCACGTCAACATCGGCACCATCGGGCACATCGACCACGGTAAGACGACCCTTACCGCGGCGATCACCAAGGTGCTGCACGACAAGTAGCCGGAGGTGAACCCGTTCACCCCGTTCGACATGATCGACAAGGCTCCTGAGGAGCGTCAGCGCGGCATCACCATCTCGATCGCGCACGTCGAGTACCAGACGGACAAGCGGCACTACGCGCACGTTGACTGCCCCGGTCACGCTGACTACATCAAGAACATGATCACCGGTGCCGCCCAGATGGACGGCGCGATCCTCGTGGTCGCCGCGACCGACGGCCCGATGCCGCAGACCAAGGAGCACGTGCTGCTGGCCCGCCAGGTGGGTGTGCCGGCGATCGTCGTCGCCCTGAACAAGTGCGACATGGTCGACGACGAGGAGATCCTCGAGCTGGTGGACATGGAGGTGCGCGAGCTTCTCGACACCTACGAGTTCCCCGGTGACGACACCCCGATCGTCCGCGTCGCGGCTGTCCCGGCCCTGGCCGGGCGACGAGAAGTGGAGCGAGTCGATCATCGAGCTGATGGACGCGGTCGACGACTTCATCCAGACCCCGGAGCGCGAGATCGACAAGCCGTTCCTCATGCCCGTCGAGGACGTCTTCACGATCACCGGTCGCGGCACCGTCGTGACCGGTCGTATCGAGCGCGGCATCGTCAAGGTGAACGAGGAGGTCCAGATCATCGGGATCCGTCCCGAGACCACCAAGACCACCGTCACCGGCGTCGAGATGTTCCGCAAGCTGCTCGACGAGGGCCAGGCCGGCGAGAACGTCGGCCTGCTGCTCCGTGGCATCAAGCGCGAGGACGTCGAGCGCGGCCAGGTCGTGTGCAAGCCCGGGGTCGGTGACCCCGCACGTCGAGTTCGAGGCGCAGGTCTACATCCTGAGCAAGGACGAGGGCGGCCGGCACACGCCGTTCTTCAACAACTACCGTCCGCAGTTCTACTTCCGGACGACTGACGTGACCGGCGTCGTGACCCTCCCCGAGGGCACGGAGATGGTCATGCCTGGTGACAACACCAACATGAAGGTCGACCTGATCCAGCCGATCGCCATGGAGGAGGGCCTGCGCTTCGCCATCCGCGAGGGCGGCCGCACCGTCGGCGCCGGCCGGGTCACCAAGATCATCAACTAGCACACACCGCGCGATGGGGCGTGGCGGCACTGTTCGCCGTCGCGCCCCATCGAACGGACCGAAGGCAGCCAGGTACACCGGCCGGTCATCCGGCCACTGAAAGAGAAGGACAGGCGAAGCCACCATGGCGGGACAGAAGATCCGCATCAGGCTCAAGGCATACGACCATGAGGTCATCGATACCTCGGCGCGCAAGATCGTCGAGACGGTGACGCGAACTGGTGCGCAGGTTGCCGGCCCGGTGCCGCTGCCGACGGAGAAGAACGTCTACTGCGTCATCCGTTCGCCCCACAAGTACAAGGACAGCCGCGAGCACTTCGAGATGCGCACGCACAAGCGGCTGATCGACATCATCGACCCCACGCCGAAGACGGTTGACTCGCTCATGCGACTCGACCTGCCGGCGGGTGTCGACATCGAGATCAAGCTGTAGAGGAACTGGTCAGATGACTACCAACGTCAAGGGCCTCCTGGGCGAGAAGCTCGGCATGACCCAGGTGTGGGACGACGCCAACCGCGTCGTACCCGTCACCGTGGTCAAGGCTGGGCCATGCGTCGTGACCCAGGTGCGCACTCCTGAGGTCGATGGCTACGAGGCCGTGCAGATCGCCTACGGGGCGATCGATCCGCGCAAGGTGACCAAGCCGCAGGGCGGGCACTTCGCCAAGGCTGGCGTCACGCCGCGGCGGCACCTCGTGGAGATCCGCACCGACGACGCCACCAGCTACACGCCGGGCCAGGAGCTCAGCGCCGAGCTGTTCGAGGCGGGCCAGACGATCGACGTCGTCGGCACGACCAAGGGCAAGGGCTTCGCGGGCGTCATGAAGCGGCACGGGTTCCACGGGATGGGTGCCAGCCACGGTGCGCACCGCAACCACCGCAAGCCGGGCTCCATCGGCGCCTGCGCCACTCCGGGACGGGTGTTCAAGGGCGTGCGGATGGCGGGCCGCATGGGCGGCGTGCGCCAGACGACCCAGGGCATGACCGTCCAGGCCGTGGACGCCGAGAACGGCCTGATCCTCATCAAGGGCGCAGTGCCCGGCCCCAAGGGTGGCCTGGTCTTCGTCCGAACCGCCACGAAGGAGGCATGACGATGTCGAGCATCGACGTGCTGACCCCGTCGGGCGCCTCCGCCGGTTCGGTGGAGCTTCCCGCAGAGGTCTTCGACGTGCAGGTCAACGTGCCGCTGATCCACCAGGTGGTCACCGCACAGCTGGCTGCAGCCCGTCAGGGAACCCACGACACCAAGAACCGGGCCGAGGTCCGCGGTGGTGGTCGCAAGCCGTACAAGCAGAAGGGGACCGGTCGCGCCCGTCAGGGCTCGATCCGCGCACCGCAGTTCACCGGTGGTGGCGTGGTGCACGGCCCCACGCCGCGTGACTACGAGCAGCGGACCCCCAAGAAGATGAAGGCCGCCGCCCTGCGCGGTGCGCTCTCGGACCGTGCCCGCAACGGTCGGGTGCACGTGATCAGCGCGGTCGTGGACGGTGCTGTGCCCTCGACCAAGGGCGCCATCGCCACGGTCACCGCAATCTCGGCGCGTCCGAACGTTCTGGTCGTGGTCGAGCGCGAGGACATCGTCGGCTGGAAGAGCCTGCGCAACGCCCCCGGCGTGCACCTGCTCGTGGCCGATCAGCTCAACACCTATGACGTGCTGTGCAGCGATGACGTGGTCTTCACCGAAGCTGCGCTGAAGGCGTTCCTGTCCGGCCCGACCAAGGGCAAGGGGGCCAAGGCCGTGGCCACCTCGACCGAGGCCGCCACGATCGAGACCGAGACCGACCAGGAGGCAGCCAAGTGAGGGTCGCCGACCACCGGGACGTGCTGATCGCCCCGGTCATCTCCGAGAAGAGCTACGGGCTGCTCGACGAGAACAAGTACACGTTCATCGTCAACCCGGACGCCAACAAGACTGAGATCAAGATCGCCGTGGAGCAGGTCTTCGGCGTGCGGGTCCTGTCCGTCAACACCCAGAACCGCGAGGGCAAGCGCGTTCGTACTCGCCGGGGCTACGGCCGCCGTGCGAGCACGAAGCGCGCGATCGTCTCCGTGGCCGCGGGTGACCGAATCGACATCTTCGGCGGCCCGGTCAGTTGACCGGGACCACCTGAGCAGAACGAGGAACCTCATGGGAATCCGCAAGTACAAGCCGACAACGCCGGGCCGTCGTGGCTCGTCGGTGTCCGACTTCGTGGAGATCACCCGGTCCACGCCGGAGAAGTCACTGGTCGAGCCCCTGCCCAAGAAGGGCGGGCGCAACAACTCGGGTCGGATCACGACCAGGCACCAGGGCGGCGGGCACAAGCGCGCCTACCGGGTCATCGACTTCAAGCGCTCGGACAAGGACGGGGTGCCGGCCAAGGTCGCGGAGATCGAGTACGACCCCAACCGCACGTCCAACATCGCCCTGCTGCACTTCGCCGACGGGGACAAGCGCTACATCGTGGCACCGAGCAAGCTCAAGAAGGGTGATCGGGTCGAGACCGGACCGTCCGCGGACATCAAGCCGGGCAACAACCTGCCGCTGCGCAACATCCCGGTCGGCACGGTGATCCATGCCGTGGAGCTGCGTCCTGGGGGCGGTGCGAAGATCGCCCGATCTGCCGGCTCGAGCGTGCAGCTCGTGGCCAAGGACGGTCCCTACGCCCAACTGCGGATGCCTTCGGGCGAGATCCGCAACGTGGACGTGCGCTGCCGGGCCACAATCGGCGAGGTCGGCAACGCCGAGCAGTCGAACATCAACTGGGGCAAGGCCGGCCGCATGCGCTGGAAGGGCAAGCGGCCCACGGTGCGCGGTGTCGCCATGAACCCCGTCGACCACCCACATGGTGGTGGCGAGGGCAAGACGTCCGGCGGTCGCCACCCGGTCAACCCCAATGGCAAGCCCGAGGGTCGTACCCGCAAGGCGCACAAGCCGTCCGACAAGTTCATCGTCCGCCGTCGCAAGACCGGCAAGAAGCGCTGAGGATAGACATGCCACGCAGTCTGAAGAAGGGTCCCTTCGTGGACGACCACCTGGCCAACAAGGTGGAGGTCCAGAACGAGAAGGGCACCAAAGCCGTGATCAAGACGTGGTCGCGCCGTTCGATGATCGTGCCGACCATGCTCGGCCACACCATCGCCGTGCACGACGGCCGAAAGCACGTTCCGGTGTTCATCACCGAGAACATGGTCGGCCACAAGCTGGGCGAGTTCGCCCCCACGCGCACGTTCCGTGGGCACATCCGGGATGACCGGAAGGCCAAGCGCCGCTAGGCGCCGGCCCTTCCGCAGAAGAACACTCAAAGAGCAAGGGGAAAGCGATGGAAGCCAGGGCCCAGGCGCGGTTCGTCCGTGTCACGCCCATGAAGGCCCGCCGAGTGGTGGACCTCATTCGTGGACTGCCGGCTGCGCAGGCGCAGGCCGTGCTGCAGTTCGCTCCACAGGGAGCGAGCGAGCCGGTCGGCAAGGTGCTCGACAGCGCCATCGCCAACGCGGTCAACAACCACCAGCACACCGATACGACCAACCTGTACGTCTCGGCTGCCTATGTGGATGAGGGACCGACCATGAAGCGGTTCCGTCCGCGTGCCCAGGGTCGTGCCTACCCCATCAAGAAGCGCACGAGCCACATCACCGTTGTCGTCGCAGAGCGTCCTGCGACCGTGAAGAAGGGCTGACCCCATGGGCCAGAAAGTGAATCCGCACGGGTTCCGACTCGGGATCACCACGGACTTCGCGAGCCGTTGGTTCGCAGACTCGACCAAGCCGGGCCAGCGCTACCGCGACTACGTCGCTGAGGATGTCGCCATCCGCAAGCTGCTGTCGAAGGGCATGGAGCGCGCCGGCATCAGCCACGTGGACATCGAGCGCACCCGTGACCGGGTCCGCGTCGACATCCACACCGCGCGTCCCGGCATCGTCATCGGGCGTCGTGGCCAGGAGGCCGAGCGCATCCGTGGCGACCTGGAGAAGCTGACCGGCAAGCAGGTCCAGCTCAACATCCTCGAGGTGAAGAACCCGGAGCTTGACGCGCAGCTCGTCGCGCAGGGCATCGCCGAGCAGCTGTCCAGCCGGGTCTCGTTCCGGCGGGCCATGCGCAAGGGCATGCAGTCGACCATGAAGGCCGGCGCCAAGGGGATCCGGGTGCAGTGCTCCGGTCGCCTCGGCGGCGCGGAGATGTCGCGCTCGGAGTTCTACCGTGAGGGTCGGGTTCCGCTGCACACGCTGCGCGCCGACATCGACTACGGCTTCTACGAGGCCCGCACCACGTTCGGCCGGATCGGCGTGAAGGTCTGGATCTACAAGGGCGACGTCACCGGGACCCGGGCCGAGCGCGAGGCCGCAGCTGCGGCCAGCCGGCTTGGCCAGTCCCGCCGCCCGTCCAGTGGCGGCCGGCCGCGTCGCGACCGTGAGCAGGCCCCGGCGAGCGCCGGGGCTGCGCAGACCCCTGCATCGGAGGCCTGAGCATGTTGATCCCGAGGCGGGTCAAGTACCGCAAGCAGCACCGCCCCGATCGCCACGGCCAGGCCAAGGGTGGCACCCAGGTCACCTTCGGCCAGTACGGCCTGATGGCCCTGGAGCCGTCATACGTGACCAACCGGCAGATCGAGAGCGCACGTATCGCGATCACCCGCCACATCAAGCGTGGTGGTCGTGTGTGGATCAACATCTACCCGGACCGGCCGCTGACCAAGAAGCCGGCCGAGACCCGGATGGGTTCGGGCAAGGGCTCGCCGGAGTGGTGGGTCGCCAATGTGAAGCCCGGTCGTGTCATGTTCGAGTTGAGCTACCCCGACGAGGAGGTCGCTCGCGAGGCCCTTCTGCGCGCTGCGCACAAGATGCCGATGAAGTGCCGGATCGTCCGGCGTGAAGTGGGTGAGGACTGATGGCTGTGACCACCGCAGGCGAGCTGCGCAACATTGACACCGAGGACCTGGTGACCAAACTGCGTGAGGCCAAGGAGGAGCTGTTCAACCTGCGCTTCCAGGCCGCCACGGGCCAGTTGGAGAGCCATGGCCGACTGCGCGCCGTCAAGAAGGACATCGCGCGCATCTACACCGTGATGCGTGAGCGCGAGCTCGGCATCACCGCGGAGCCCGAGGCAGGTGCCTCCGCATGAGTGCGAAGGATGAGGCAGTGACATCGACCACAAGTGCCACGGATGGATCCGTGGACAAGGCAACGTCCGGGGCCGATGAGGCCACCCGGGGTTACCGCAAGACCCGTGAGGGGTATGTCGTCAGCGACAAGATGGACAAGACCGTCGTCGTCGCTGTCGAGGACCGCTTCAAGCACCGCATCTACAGCAAGGTGGTGCGCCGCACCTCCAAGCTCAAGGCGCACGATGAGGCCAACGCCGCCGGCGTGGGCGATCGTGTCCTGGTGATGGAGACCCGTCCCATGTCGGCCAGCAAGCGCTGGCGCGTGGTGGAGATCCTCGAGAAGGCCAAGTAAGTCCAGTTCGGCCAGGCTCGCGGGAAGCCCTCGCGAGAACCGGCACGACGATCAGGAGAAGAACGTGATTCAGCAGGAGTCGCGACTGCGTGTCGCCGACAACACGGGTGCCAAAGAGCTGTTGTGCATCCGTGTCCTCGGCGGTTCCGGTCGGCGCTACGCGGGCATCGGTGATGTCGTCGTGGCCACGGTCAAGGACGCCATCCCGGGCGGAAACGTCAAGAAGGGCGAGGTCGTCAAGGCCGTCGTTGTGCGCACCCGCAAGGAGCGTCGCCGTCCGGATGGTTCATACATCAAGTTCGATGAGAACGCGGCGGTGATCCTCAAGACTGACGGGGAGCCGCGCGGCACCCGCATCTTCGGCCCGGTCGGCCGTGAGCTGCGCGAGAAGAAGTACATGAAGATCATCTCGCTGGCTCCGGAGGTGCTGTGATGGCGAAGATCCGCAAGGGTGACACCGTCCAGGTCATCACCGGCAAGGACAAGGGCGTGACCGGCACTGTGCTGGTCGTGTACCCCGACACGGACAAGGTCCTGGTCGAGGGTGCCAACCGCGTCAAGAAGCACACCAAGATCGGCCAGTCGCAGCGTGGGGCGAAGACCGGCGGCATCCTGACCCAGGAGGCCCCGATCCACATCTCCAACGTGATGCTGGTCGACCCCGAGACGAACAAGCCGACCCGCGTCGGTTTCCGCAGGGAGACCGTGGACAAGACCCGCCCGGACGGCTCGACGTACAGCGGCGAGCGCAACGTCCGGGTCGCGAAGCGTTCCGGTAAGGACATCTGATGAGCACTGCGACTGAGACCGCCACAGAGACGACGATCCCCCGGCTGAAGGTCCGGTATCGCGAGGAGATCATGCCCGGGCTGCGTGAGCAGTTCGAGTACTCCAACGTGATGCAGATCCCCGGTCTGGTGAAGATCGTGGTGAACATGGGCGTCGGTGAGGCTGCCCGCGACTCGAAGCTGATCGAGGGGGCCATCAAGGACCTCACACTGATCACCGGACAGAAGCCGCAGGTCACCAAGGCCCGCAAGTCCATCGCGCAGTTCAAGCTCCGCGAGGGCATGCCGATCGGTTGCCACGTGACGCTGCGTGGGGACCGGATGTGGGAGTTCCTCGATCGCCTGCTGAGCACGGCGCTTCCACGTATCCGTGACTTCCGGGGCCTGAACCCCGGGCAGTTCGACGGGAACGGCAACTACACGTTCGGCCTGAACGAGCAGTCGATGTTCCACGAGATCGACCAGGACGCCATCGACCGCGTGCGCGGCATGGACATCACCGTGGTCACCACCGCCAAGACCGACGATGAGGGGCGGGCGCTGCTCAAGGCGCTCGGTTTCCCCTACAAGGAGAAGTGAGCACGTGGCGAAGAAGGCCCTGATCAACAAGCAGGCGCGCAAGCCGAAGTTCGCGGTGCGCGCCTACACCCGGTGCAACCGGTGCGGACGTCCGCGCTCGGTGTACCGCAACTTCGGCCTGTGCCGGATCTGCCTGCGGGAGATGGCCCACCGCGGCGAGCTCCCCGGCGTGACCAAGTCCAGCTGGTAGTCCGCCAGCCCGTTCCCCATCTGACGCCGAAGGTCCGCACCGCGGAAACCACGGCGAGAAAGGCCAGACGGCCATGACAATGACAGACCCGATCGCGGACATGCTCACACGCATCCGCAACGGGAACACGGCCTACCACGAGACCGTGTCCATGCCACTTTCGAAGATCAAGGTCGGGATCGCCGAGATCCTGAAGGCCCAGGGCTACATCGCCGACTACGCGGTCGAGGATGCCCCGGTCGGCCAGACCCTCGCGATCACGCTCAAGTACGGCCCGAGTCGGGAGCGTTCCATCGCCGGCCTGCGCCGCGTGAGCAAGCCCGGCCTGCGGGTGTACGCCAAGAGCACCGCGATGCCGCGCGTGCTCGGCGGACTGGGCATCGCGATCATCTCCACGTCCACCGGACTGCTGACCGATCGGCAGGCCCAGGCCAAGGGAGTGGGCGGGGAAGTCCTCGCCTACGTCTGGTAGGGGAGCCTCACCATGTCCCGAATCGGACGACTTCCGATCACTGTCCCGGCCGGCGTCGATGTCACCATCGACGGCGCCGACGTCACGGTCAAGGGCCCCAAGGGCACCCTGAGCCTCACCGTCCCGGCCCCCATCTCAGTCGAGCGGGGCGACGACGGCACCATCGCCGTCACCCGGCCCAACGACGACCGCGAGGCTCGCTCCCTGCACGGCCTGTCGCGCACCCTGGTGGCCAACATGGTCCAGGGCGTGACCGACGGCTACACCAAGAAGCTGGAGATCGTCGGCACCGGCTACCGCGTCATCGCCAAGGGCGCCGACCTCGAGTTCGCGCTCGGCTTCAGCCATCCGGTGATCATCCCGGCGCCTGACGGCATCTCCTTCGCCGTCGAGTCGCCGACCCGGTTCTCGGTCTCGGGGATCGACAAGCAGCAGGTCGGCGAGGTCGCTGCCAACCTGCGCAAGCTGCGCAAGCCCGACCCGTACAAGGGCAAGGGCGTGCGGTACGAGGGCGAAGTCATTCGCCGCAAGGCCGGAAAGGCAGGTCGGTAGCCATGGCTGTCGCAACCAAGCTCGGCTCGGGGAGCCGTACTCGGGTGGCGCGCTCGCGCCGTCACCTGCGTGTCCGCAAGAAGGTCTCCGGCACGTCGATGCGTCCGCGCATGGTCGTCAACCGGTCCACGCGCCACCTGTTCGTTCAGGTCGTGGACGACACGACGGGCACGACGCTGGCGTGGGCCTCCACCATGGAGCCCGACCTGCGTGGGAGCTCAGAGGACAAGACCGCGAAGGCCCGCACGGTCGGCGAGAACCTCGCTGCTCGTGCGAAGTCCGCGGGCATCGAGACGGTCGTGTTCGACCGTGGCGGCAACAAGTATCACGGTCGCGTTGCGGCCCTGGCCGACGGCGCACGCGACGCCGGCCTGGCCTTCTGACGAGGAAGAGGACTAATACCAATGGCTGGAGTTCAGCGCCGCACCGGCGGCCCCGGTGAGGGCAGCAGCGGCAGCAACGATCGACGCGGACGTCGCGACGATCGCGGCCCCCGCGAGGAGAAGTCCACGTTCGTCGAGCGCGTCGTGGCGATCAACCGTGTGTCGAAGGTCGTCAAGGGCGGTCGTCGGTTCAGCTTCACCGCGCTGGTCGTGGTGGGTGATGGCGACGGGCACGTCGGTGTCGGGTACGGCAAGGCCAAGGAGGTGCCCGCGGCCATCGCCAAGGGCGTCGAGGAGGCCAAGAAGCACTTCTTCGAGGTGCCCAGGGTCCAGGGAACGATCCCGCACCCGGTGACGGGTGAGGAGGCGGCTGGCGTGGTCATGCTGCGTCCGGCCTCCCCCGGTACCGGCGTGATCGCCGGTGGCCCGGTGCGCGCCGTGCTGGAGTGCGCCGGCGTTCATGACGTGCTCAGCAAGTCCATGGGCTCGTCGAACGCCATCAACATCGTGCACGCCACCGCGGCAGCGCTGCGGATGCTGGAGCGGCCTGAGGCCGTGGCGGCCCGCCGTGGCCTGCCGCTGGAGGATGTTGCCCCCGCCGCCCTCATCCGTTCGATGAATGCGGGCAAGTCCCCTGAGGTGGTTGCCTGATGGCCGCCCAGCTGAAGATCACGCAGGTCCGTGGCCTGGTCGGCTGCACGCAGGTGCAGAAGGACAGCGTCCGCTCGCTGGGCCTGAAGCGGATCAACGATGTCGTTGTCAAAGAGAACCGTCCCGAGATCCTCGGGATGGCCAGGGCGGTGCCACACCTGGTGACCGTCGAGGAGGTCGACTGATATGACCCTCAAGGTCCATCACCTGCGCCCCGCACCCGGGGCCAAGACCGCCAAGACCCGAGTGGGTCGCGGCGAGGCCGGCAAGCGCGGCAAGACCGCGGGCCGCGGCACCAAGGGCACCAAGGCCCGCTACCAGGTCCCGGCCAGCTTCGAGGGCGGGCAGATGCCGCTGCACATGCGGCTGCCCAAGCTCAAGGGCTTCAAGAACAACAACAAGATCGCCTTCCAGGTGGTCAACGTGGCCGCGCTGGCCTCGTTGTACCCGTCGGGTGGCGACGTCACCGTCGACGATCTCGTTGCCAAGGGCGCGGTCCGCAAGGGCGAGCCGGTCAAGGTCCTGGGCAACGGCGACCTCACCGTGGCGCTGACCGTCACGGTCGACGCCGCCTCTGAGTCGGCGAAGTCCAAGATCGAGGCAGCAGGCGGGTCGATCACGACCGCCTGACCGGCCGGCTCGACGAGCCGAACATCAACAGGGCTGTCACCCCACGAGGGTGGCAGCCCTGTTTGATGCGGGCCACGCCTTCAGACGCCGAGGCCGGCCTCGCGGGCGCGCACGATGGCTTCTGCGCGCGTGGCCACCCCCAGCTTCGCGAAGATGCTGGTGACATGGTTGCCGACCGTGTGCGGCGACAGGCTCAGCCGCGCGGCGATGTTCGCGTTGCCCATCCCGGTGGCGATCAGGCCCAGCACCTCCCGCTCGCGTGCCGTGAGCGTCGGGAATGGTGGTTCGGCGCCACCCTGGGAGATCCTCTCCAGTGCCCGCGCCGCCACTCCGGGGCCCAGGACCGCCCCGCCCCGGGCCACGGCGTGGATGGCGCTGACGACGTCGTCGGGATCGGCTCCCTTGAGCACGTAGCCCATGGCCCCGGCCCGCATCGCGGTCGTGACCGTGCCCTCGTCGTCGTACATCGTCAGCATCAGGATGGCCACCTCCGGGGCTGCCCGTCGAATCCGCTGGGCGGCCTCGATGCCGGAGGCATCGGGAAGTCCGATATCCAGCACGAGGACGTCGGGCCTGGTGGTGGTTGCTGAGCGAACCGCCTCGGCGGCTGTGCCCACGCACTCGATGACCTCGAACCCGCCCGCTGCTTCGAGGAGCGCGCGCAGACCCTCCCGGACCACGGAATGGTCATCGGCCAGCACCACCCGGACGGCCATCAGCGGGTGAACCCGCAGGGGATCGTGACCCGGACGCGTCCACCGGTCGCGTCCGGCCCGGCGGCGAAGGTGCCACCCAGCTCGATGGCGCGCTCCCGCATCGACGCCAGGCCTACGCCGGCCGCCCACGGCCCGTCCGATGCCCCACCGTTGTCCCGGATGTCGAGCCCGATGCTGTCCGACGCGGCTCGCAGGGCGACACTGGCGCCCGTGGCTGGGCTGTGCCGGACCACGTTGGTCAGGGCCTCGGTGGCGATGCGGTACAGGGCGACCTCCACGGCAGGTTCGAGTTCGGGAAGGTCCGGTGGGCTCGTGACAGTCACGGCCAGCGGGCCGGCGCTGGCCGCGTACTCCCGCAGCGCGGCCGGCAGGCTCATCTGGTCCAGGGCGGGCGGGCGCAACTCGCGGACCAGGCGCCGGATCTCGGTCACGGCGTCGGCGCTGCGATCGCGGACGTCGGCATGAGCTCCTCGGCATCTGCCGGAGCGGTGGGCACGAGTCGCCGGGCTGCGTCGGCCTTCAGGATCACGCCGGTCAGCAGTGGTCCGAGGCCGTCGTGCAGGTCGCGGCTGAGCCTGCGGCGCTCCTGCTCCCGTGCTGTGACCATCGAGCTGCGCGCCTCGCCCAGCTCATCGGCCAGCCTCGTGGCATGCACAGCCACGGCCACCGAGGTCGACAGCAGGCCCAGGGTCGCCACATCGCGGGAGCTCAGGCGGGACTCCCCGGGGCGCACGCCCACCGTGAGCCGACCGAGGTCCGCACCACCGAGCCGCAGCGTCACGGACTGGCCCCGGTCGTTGGGGGAGCCGACCACGGCCATGATCGTCCCGTCGACCTCCAGGCTGGCCCAGGGCAGGCGCAGGACCCGACAGAGCGTGGCCAGGAGCTCGGTCAGCCCGGTGGCATCGGAAGCCCCGATCTCGCCGAGGTGCTCGCCGATCTCGGCCGCAGCCCGCGCCGGATCCCGGCGCGCTCCGTAGAAGAACCGCTCGATGCGTCCCTGCAGGGCCTGGCGCAGCGGGTTGAAGCACAGGGCGATCGCCAGGGCGGCCAGGACCGGGGGGCCGAGGGGCACGCGATCGGCCAGGGCCTGCTCGGTGACGAGGACGATCGCCACGTAGCTGGCCGCGGCCAGGCTTGTGAGCACCAGGTAGAGGACGTACCGGGAGATGACCAGCTGGATGTCGAGGAGCTGGTCGCGCAGGATGGCGATCATGATGGCTGCCGGGGGCAGGACGATGACGAAGATCCCGGCCCAGCTCTCCAGCCCCAGCAGGGACTCGACCACGGACACCGTGATCATCACGAGCGCGGCCAGCAGGACCCAGAGGAGCTGCCTGCGAACGGTGTCGTCGGCCCTGCGGTAGCGCACCACGAGTGAGGCCAGGGCGGCCCCGTAGACGCCGAGGACCAGCAGCCCGACGACGGTGTCCAGCCAGGTGAGCCCATCGAGTGCGCTGACCCGCAGGTATCCGTCGACTCCCACGCCGGTGGTGGTGTCCTGCGCCCCGAGCGTCATCAGCGAGAGGAAGCCGAGGGCCGCCGTGGCCGCCAGGGCGACCACGGGGCGCCACCGCCGGCTCGGGAGCTGGCCGTCGGGGAACAGCAACAGGGCCATGGGGACGAAGAAGGAGACCGCGGTGGGCCAGCCCAGGCTGGTGGCGTCGGCGAGCAGTCGCCATGCTGGTCCGGCCTGCCCCGGGGTCGCCCCCCAGGCCAGCAGGGCGTATCCCATCCCGCTGAGCGCGAAGGCGACTCCGGCCGCCAGCAGGAGCCAGCCCACGGTGTTGCGGGGGCGCGAGTGCGCGATGGTGAACCCGGCTAGGCCCAGGGCCAGCCCGTTGATGGTGTTGCTGACCACGAAGCCCTCGAGCAGTTCGGACCATCCCAACCCCGAGGCCAACCCGGTTGCGAGGCTCACAGCCGCAGCGAGCAGGAGGAAGCCGCCTGCAAGGTCCGCGAGCCATCGCCGAGCGTTGGGCACGATGTCATGATGGCCCGGTTTCCCCCCACTGCGGTAGGGGCTGGCCACCACAGCGCCCGGGATCCTTCCCGCTGGGGTTGGGCCGCCGGCCCGTTCCGGGTGGGTGCGCCGGGGCCTGATGGTGGTCCCAGCCGGAGTGGCCGGCGTGAGAGGTGGACGACATGACACAGATCCATGAGAGCGCAGCAGGGTCCAGGACCCCCGATGACGGCAGGCGACCTCCTCGGGACACCCGCCGGTACTACCGGTTCGCACTGGCCGCTGTCGCGCCGCTCCCGCTTGCGGCCATGGGGGTGAGCTACTTGGTCCTGGGGGTCCCCGCGGGCGCGGAGTTCACCGAGACTGCGCAAGCCATCGGGGCGGACCCGTCGGTGGCACCGAGCTGGCTGGACGCGATGGGTGCGGTCTTCTTCGCCCTGCTCATCCCTGCAGTGCTGGCTGTTGCCGCCGTGACCTGGCGGCGGGTCCCGCGGCTCACGGCTGCCGCGGTGACGCTGACCGTCCCAGGGTTCGCGCTGGGGTTCGGCATGCTGCCCAACGACACCCGGCTCGCGCAGCTGACGCAGGAGCTCGGGTTGGACGTTGCGGCCATCGCCGCGCTCGACAAGGCGTGGGCCGAACAGCCCCTGGTACTGCTTGCAGGGCTGTGGTTCATCGTGGGGATCGTCATCGGCCTCGGGATGCTCGGTGTTGCGCTCTGGCGCAGCCGCCAGGCCCCGGCCTGGGCCGGCATCGCCCTGGCGCTGGGCGGTGCCACCCACCCGTTCCTGCCGGGGAACACCGCACAGGGGATCGGCCTGCTCGTGGGTGCCATCGGGTTCGGTGGGGCCAGCTACGCGCTGGCGCGGATGCGCGACGACGAGTTCGCCCTGCCGGCTGAGCAGGTCCCAGCCGAGTAGCCAGGGCCTGGCCCATGGACGTGGAGGTGCTGCCGTGGGTGGCACCCCCACGTCCATGCGGGTGACCGGACGTGAACCGCCTGAGGAGCTCGCCTGACGTCGGCCACGGAGATCAGATCGATGTGCCCGCACAGCCCCGAGGGACGCCGGGCGGATTGCGGGGATTCGGCGTGCTCGCGACCTGCCTGCCGGCTGTTAGTCTTTCCCAGTCTGGCGCACGCTCGAAGGCGCCCTCAGGAGGAATCCCCGTGCACCTGTCCGCGTTCGCTTCTGCGTTCCGCACGCCGGACCTGCGCAAGAAGTTGCTCTTCACCTTGGGCATCATCGCGCTCTTCCGGCTCGGCGCAGTCGTCCCCACGCCCGGCATCGACTACGAGGCGGTCCAGTCCTGCGTCGCCACCGTCGAGGGCAACTCCCTCTACGGCCTGATCAACCTGTTCAGCGGTGGCGCACTGCTGCAGTTGTCGGTGTTTGCGCTCGGGATCATGCCCTACATCACCGCCAGCATCATCCTGCAGCTGATGACGGTGGTGATCCCCAAGCTTGAGGCCCTGAAGAAGGAGGGCCAGTCGGGCCAGGCACAGATCACCCAGTACACCCGATACCTCACGGTCGCGCTGGCGATCCTGCAGTCCACGGGCATCGTGGCCCTGGCCCGGACTCCCGGCCAGCTGTTCCAGGGGTGCAACGCCCAGCTGATCGCCAACGACCAGGTCTTCACGATCTTCATGATGATCGCCACGATGACCGCGGGAACGGCCGTGGTGATGTGGCTCGGCGAGCTCATCACCGACCGCGGGGTGGGCAACGGGATGTCGCTGCTGATCTTCACGTCGATCATCTCGTCCTTCCCCTCGCAGATCGCCAGCGTCTTCGCAACGCGTGGGCCGTTCATCACCGGCCTGACCCTGCTCGTGGGCTTCTTCATCATCATGGCCGTGGTCTTCGTCGAGCAGGGCCAGCGGCGCATCCCGGTCCAGTACGCCAAGCGCATGGTGGGCCGCAAGATGTACGGCGGGACCTCGACCTACATCCCGCTGAAGGTGAACATGGCCGGCGTCATCCCGGTCATCTTCGCCTCGTCCCTGCTCTTCCTGCCCGTGCTGTTCCTGCAGTTCTCCGACCAGACCGGGTCGGTGGCGCAGTTCATCGCGCGCAACTTCCAGCGTGGCAATGAGCCGCTGTACCTGTTCACGTTCGCCGTGCTGATCATCTTCTTCACGTACTTCTACGTCGCGATCACGTTCAACACGACCGAGGTCGCCGACAACATGAAGAAGTACGGCGGGTTCATCCCGGGGATCCGCGCCGGCCGGCCGACCGCCGAGTACCTCGACTACGTGGTCAGCCGGCTCACGATGCCCGGGTCGGTGTACCTGGCCCTGGTGGCCATCCTTCCCCTCTTCGCGTTCAACGGGATCGGTGTGTCCGGCAACTTCGTGTTCGGCGGCACCAGCCTGCTGATCATGGTGGGTGTCGGCTTGGATACTGTGAAGCAGATCGAGAGCCAGCTGCAGCAACGCAACTATGAAGGGTTCCTCCGCTGATGCGAATCGTGCTCATGGGCCCCCCCGGAGCGGGGAAGGGAACGCAGGCGGTCGTCGTTGCCGAGACGTTGGGGATCCCCCACATCTCGACTGGCGAGATCTTCCGCGCCCACATGGCCCAGGGCACGCCGTTGGGAATCGCGGCCGGCATGTACATGGACCGCGGCAACTACGTGCCTGATCGCATCACGAACGCCATGGTGCGCAACCGGCTGGCCCAGCCCGACGCCACGAAGGGCTTCCTCCTCGATGGCTATCCCCGGACCCTGGACCAGGTTGCGGTCCTCGACGAGATGCTCGCTGACGTCGGCCTGGCTGTCGACCACGCGGTGGAGCTCACGGCGAACACCGAGGAGGTGATCGGCCGTCTGCTCAAGCGAGCCGCCGAGCAGGGCCGCGCCGATGACACCGAGGAGGTCATCCGCCGGCGCATGGAGGTCTACGCCGAGCAGACGGAGCCGCTGACACAGGTCTATGCCGCCAAGGGCGTCCTGGTGCGGGTCGACGGTATGGGCAGCATCGACGAGGTCCGTGACCGCGTGCTCGCTGCCATCCAGGGCTGACGTGCTGGGGCGTCGCTCGAAGATCGAGATCAAGTCCGCCGAGCAGTTGCGGCACATGCGTGCGGCCGGACTGGTCGTCGCCGGCGCGCTGGCCCATGTTGCCGAGCTGATTGCACCCGGGGTCAGCACCGGGCAGCTGGACCAGGCAGCCGCCCAGTTCATCTCCGATGCGGGCGCGGTGTCCAACTTCAAGGGGTACCACGGCTTCCCGGGCGTGATCTGCACCTCGGTCAATGACGAGGTCGTCCACGGGATCCCGGGCGAGCGCCTGCTTCGCGACGGTGACCTGATCAGCATCGATTGCGGCGCCATCGTCGAGGGGTGGCACGGTGACGCGGCCATCACCGTCCCGGTCGGTGAGGTGCGCGTCGAGCTGCTGGAGCTCTCCGCAGCCACTGAGCGGGCCCTCTGGGCCGGCATCGCGCAGGCGCAGGTCGGGGGTCGACTGTCCGACATCGGTGCAGCCTGCGAGGCGGAGATCGGCGGCCGCTACGGGATCGTCGCGGACTACGTCGGCCACGGAATCGGATCGGCCATGCACATGGACCCGTCGGTCGCCCACGTCGGTCCCCCCGGTCGCGGACCCACCCTGCGGGCCGGGATGGCGCTGGCGATCGAACCGATGATCACCCTGTCCACAGCACCCGATGTGACGGTCCTGGACGACGACTGGACCGTGGCCACGGTCGGCGGCGCGGTGGCCGCGCACTGGGAGCACTCGGTCGCGCTGACCGAGTCCGGGCCCTTCGTGCTGACCTCAGTGGACGGCGGTGTCACTCGGTTGGCGGATCTGGGAGTCACCCCCGGTGACCTAGGCTGACCACCGAGAGCAGGCGTGTCGGGGCCGAGGGCGGTACATTGCCCGAGCACCGAACGCGGTGACACCAAGGAGGAGCCCACATGGTCGCCGAGGCGGTCCGGACACGGACGTTCGTCCCGCAGGAGCCTGCTTCGCTGCAGCGGGCGGGCCTGACCGACAGTGAGGTCGAGGGGCTGATCCTGAAGTTCCTGGCGGCCCGGGGGGATGCCAGCGGATTCGCGATCTCCGAGCAGATCAAGTTGCCCTACGCGTTGGCCCTCGACTGCCTCACCCGGCTCAAGGACGCCCGGCTCGTCGGCTACCGCGGGTCGGCGAGCGTGAACGACTTCATCTACCAGATCACCGACCACGGCCGGGACACGGCTCGGCGCCTGGCTCACCGGTGCACGTACTTCGGGGCCGCGCCGGTGTCCCTGGAGGACTACGTCGACGCTGTGGTCGCCCAGGGGATCACGGATCGCACACCCACCCCCGGGGACCTCGCGAAGGCATTCGACGATCTGGTGCTCGACGCAGAGACCATTGATCGGCTCGGCCCGGCGATCGCCTCGGGGCAGGGGATGTTCCTCTTCGGCCCCTCGGGGAACGGGAAGACGAGCATCGCCCAGCGGATCACCCGGTCCCTCGGTGGGCACATCTGGGTTCCCCGCGCGATCGGGATCGACGGGGAGATAGTGCGGATCTTCGACCCGCACTTCCATGTCGAGGTGCCCTTCGACTGGGAGTTCCAACCCGGCATGCCCAGCCCGGTCGACCAGCGCTGGGTGCTCATCGAGCGCCCGACCGTGGCTGTGGGTGGCGAGCTGACCATGGACCAGCTCGAGGTGAGCACGAACCCGCACACGGGCATCAGCGAGGCCCCGCTGCAGCTGAAGGCCAACGGCGGGACCCTGGTGATCGATGACTTCGGCCGACAGCGCATGCGCACCGATGACCTCCTGAACCGCTGGATCGTCCCGCTGGAGGCCGGCTACGACTTCTACAGCCTGAGCAGCGGCCGGCGCATCCAGATGCCGTTCCAGCAGGTGATCGCCTTCTCGACCAACCTCGAGCCGCGCGACCTGGTCGATGAGGCCTTCCTGCGACGGATCCCGTACAAGATCCCGGTCGGCGACCCGAGCGAGGGCCAGTTCCGTGAGCTGTTCGAGACTGTGAGCGCCGAGCTCGGCGTCCGGCTGGCCCCTGGCGCCGTCGACCACGTCGTGTCCTGGCACTACCGGCGCGAGAACAAGCCGTTCCGGTTCTGTCACCCCCGTGACCTGCTGCTCCAGGTGCTCAGCGAGGCTCGCTTCCGGGGTGTTCAGGCGGAGCTGAGCGAGGCCACCGCGGATCGAGCCGTCGACAGTTACTTCTCGGTCATCTAGGGGCGTCACGGCGGCCACGACCGGCGACTGCACCTGCGGGCGACCCCGTCGTTTTGGTGCTCAGGCCGGGCAGGCCGTAGACTGTGTGAGCGTTGCGTCTGCGCGTCCCCGTTCGTCGGCCCTCCAGGGCCTTCCGCGGGTGCGCTCAACGTGAGGCACGTCCGACTCGATCGGCCGACCATCGGCCGGCTGAGTGAAACCCGACGAGCAGCATCCCGACGAGCAGCAACCCCGACGAGCAGCAAGGTGTGGATCAGTAGCTTATGGCCAAGAAAGACGGTGCCATCGAACTCGAGGGCACGATCCGCGAGTCCCTCCCGAACGCCATGTTCCGGGTGGAGCTCGACAACGGTCACAAGGTCCTCGCCCACATCAGCGGCAAGATGCGCCAGCACTACATCCGCATCCTGCCCGATGACCGGGTGGTCGTCGAGCTCTCGCCCTACGACCTGACTCGCGGACGGATCGTCTACCGGTACAAGTGACACACGTCCTCCGGGTTCCACCGGTGGTGAAGGCTGCGAGGAAAGAGCGATGAAGGTCAAGCCCAGCGTCAAGAAGATCTGCGACAACTGCAAGGTGATCCGCCGTCACGGTCGCGTGATGGTGATCTGCGAGAACCCCCGGCACAAGCAGCGCCAGGGCTAGTCGCAGCCCGCCCAACCGGCGCGCACCGCGCAACAACTCAACAGCACGACCGGCAGCGCGCCACCCGGCGCGTCCCACCCGGGAGACCGGGGTGGGGGCCACAACTGAACAACGCGTGATCCCGTTCTCCCGACTCAGGGCCCCTGCCAGGGCCCTCGGGGACGCCACCCCCGGCCCGGAGGCTGGGGACCCACCACGAAGGGCGGTGGGACCGGTCACGTGTCCAAACCTCCGGTGTGAACAGGAAGAAGGTTCCTGCCCGATGGCACGTCTAGTCGGCGTCGACCTCCCGCGCGACAAGCGCATCGAGATCGCGCTCACCTACATCTATGGCATTGGCCGTTCCCGATCGGCGGAGATCCTCGCCGCGACCGGGGTCAGCCCCGATCTGCGCGTCAAGGACCTCACCGACGCGGAGCTGGTCCCGCTTCGCGACTTCATTGAGGGCAACCTCAAGGTTGAGGGTGACCTCCGTCGTGAGGTGGCCGCCGACATCCGCCGCAAGGTGGAGATCGGCTGCTACCAGGGCATCCGGCACCGCCGGGGCCTGCCGGTCCGCGGGCAGCGCACACACACCAACGCCCGTACCCGCAAGGGTCCGCGCAAGACGGTTGCCGGCCGCAAGAAGGTTGGCAAGTAGTAGTCCGACTGGTCCGGGTGGACACCTGCCCATCGCGGCGCCCCGCTCCCTGACAGGAGCGGCGACGCCGACCAGCGGACCGATGACCTCACGCAAAGGAATGCAATGCCCCCCAAGACTCGTCAGAGCACGGCCAAGACCAAGGTCCGTCGCAAGGAGAAGAAGAACGTGGCCCACGGCCACGCGCACATCAAGTCGACGTTCAACAACACGATCGTGTCGATCACTGATCCCTCGGGTGCGGTGATCGCCTGGGCCTCCAGTGGCCAGGTCGGGTTCAAGGGGTCGCGCAAGTCGACCCCGTATGCCGCGCAGATGGTGGCCGAGGCCGCGGCCCGTCGCGCAATGGACCATGGCATGAAGAAGGTCGACGTCTTCGTCAAGGGTCCCGGTTCCGGCCGGGAGACCGCGATCCGGTCGCTTCAGGCGACCGGCCTGGAGGTCGGTTCGATCTCCGACGTCACCCCCATTGCCCACAACGGCTGCCGCCCCCCCAAGCGCCGTCGCGTCTGACCCGAAGGAACACGATCATGGCTCGATACACAGGGGCAGACTGCAAGCGCTGCCGCCGAGAGAAGACCAAGCTGTACCTCAAGGGCAGCAAGTGCGATGGGCCCAAGTGCCCGATCGAGCTGCGCCCGTTCCCGCCCGGCCAGCACGGCCGCGCGCGGACCAAGGACAGCGAGTACCTGCTGCAGATGCGCGAGAAGCAGAAGTGTGCGCGGATCTACGGGGTTCTGGAGAAGCAGTTCCGGGGCTACTACGAGGAGGCCCAGCGCAAGCAGGGCAAGACGGGTGACAACCTGCTCAAGATCCTCGAGACCCGCCTGGACAACGTCGTCTACCGCGGTGGGTTCGCCAAGAGCCGCGACATGGCGCGCCAGCTGGTTGGCCACGGTCACATCACGGTCAACGGCCGCAAGGTCGACATCCCGTCGTACCGGGTGTCGCCGTCGGACATCGTCGAGGTGCGCGCGTCCTCGCGTGAGCTGACCCCGTTCGTGGTCGCCCACGCCGAGGCCGGCGAGCGCCCGGTGCCGGCGTGGCTCGAGGTCTCGCCCAGCCAGATGCGCATCCTCGTGCACTCGGTCCCGGAGCGCGGCGCGATCGACACCGCCGTCCAGGAACAGCTGATCGTCGAGCTCTACTCGAAGTGACCCCTGTCGTGTGGCGGCCCCCGCCGCCGCACGACCCAGCCTTGCAGCACGTGGCGTCAAATGGTGGGCGCCTCGGAAAGGAACGGTAACCCGTGCTTATTGCCCAGCGTCCGACCCTCATCGAGGAGCGCGTCAGCGACCACCGTTCGCGGTTCGTCCTGGAGCCCCTCGAGCCGGGCTTCGGCTACACCCTGGGGAACTCGCTGCGCCGGACGCTCCTGTCGAGCATCCCCGGTGCGGCAGTCACCAGCATCCGGATCGAGGACGTGCTCCACGAGTTCACGACCATCCCGGGTGTCAAGGAGGACGTCACTGAGATCATCCTCAACCTCAAGGAGCTCGTCGTCTCCTCGGAGCATGACGAGCCGGTGGTGATGTACCTGCGCAAGCAGGGCCCCGGCGTCGTGACCGCGGCCGACATCGCGCCGCCGGCCGGCGTGGAGGTCCACAACCCGGACCTGCATCTGGCGACGGTCAACTCCAAGGGCAAGCTCGAGATCGAGCTGGTCGTCGAGCGTGGTCGTGGCTACGTCACCTCGGCGGCCAACAAGCTGCCCGGCCAGGAGATCGGCCGGATCCCGGTCGACTCGATCTACTCGCCGGTGCTGAAGGTGACCTACAAGGTCGAGGCGACCCGTGTCGAGCAGCGCACCGACTTCGACAAGCTGATCCTGGATGTCGAGACCAAGCCGTGCATGACGCCCGGCGATGCCGTGGCCTCGGCCGGCAAGACCCTTGTCGAGCTGTTCGGGCTGGCCCACGAGCTCAACGTCAACGCCGAGGGGATCGACATCGGCCCCTCGCCGGCCGACGAGCTGGTTGCCGAGCAGCTGTCCACGCCGATCGAGTCGCTGGACCTCACTGTCCGCAGCTTCAACTGCCTCAAGCGTGAGGGCATCCACACCGTGGGTGAGCTGATCAGCCGCAGCGAGGCCGACCTGATGGACATCCGCAACTTCGGCAGCAAGTCGATCGAAGAGGTCAAGGACAAGTTGCTCTCCCTGGGCCTGGCGCTCAAGGACAGCCCCGCCGGGTTCGTGCCGGCATACGTCGAAGAAGAGGACGGGGACTTCGTCGAGGACGAGCAGCTCTAACAGCCACCGTCACCGTACGAACCTCTGGAACAGTAGGAGTCAGAAACTATGCCCACGCCCAGCAAGGGGCCCCGTCTGGCCAGCACCCCCGCCCATGAGCGGCTCATGCTCGCCAACCTCGCCACCGCGCTCTTCGAGCACGGCGCGATCACGACGACCGAGGCGCGCGCCAAGCGCGTCCGGCCGCTGGCCGAGCGGATGATCACGTTCGCCAAGCGCGGTGACCTGCACGCCCGTCGTCAGGTCATGACCGTCATCCGCGACAAGTCCGTCGTGCACGTGCTGTTCACCGAGATCGGGCCGCGGTTCGCGACCCGGCCCGGTGGTTACACCCGCATCACCAAGATCGGGCCGCGCAAGGGCGACAACGCCCCCATGGCCGTGATCGAGCTGTGCGAGCCGTTGGCCGAGCAAGCTGTCGCCGAGGCGACCGCAGCGACCAAGCGCGCCGCCAAGGAGGCCGCCCCGGCTGCTGCTGCGCCGGCCGTCGTCGAGGTCCCCGAGACCGAGGCCGGCCAGACCGCGGCACCGGATGCCGAGGTGGTTGAGGCTGCACCGGAGGCAGTGACCGAGGTCGTCGCCGAGGAGGCCCAGCCGGCCGCCGAGGGCGACGTCCCGCAGGCGACCGACTCCGGCGCTGAGGACGACACCACGGCGTGACCATGCACGCCGACGAGCCCGTTGGGACTCCGGGAGAACCCGGACCCGGCGGGCTCGTCGGCGTCCTGGGCCCGGCGTCCGAGGGGGTTGTCCGGCTGCGCCTGGAGATCGCCTACGACGGGTCAGACTTCTGCGGGTGGGCCAAGCAGCCGGGCCTGCGCTCGGTGCAGGGCGACCTGGAGGTGGCCCTGCGCGTGGCCCTGCGAGTCGATGCGGCCGTCCCGGTCCGGGTAGCGGTCGCCGGGCGCACCGATGCCGGCGTGCACTCCGTCGGCCAGGTGTGCCACAGCGATGTCCCCCGGGTGTCCTGGGAGACGGCCGCAGGCCGGAACCACTCCATGCCCAGTACCCCGGGCGCGGGGCACCGGGCAGGTCCGGCCCTCCCGGACGTTGTGCGCCGGCGACTGAACGGGCTGCTGGCGCCCGACCTGCGCGTGCGGCACATCGACGTGGCACCGGCAGGTTTCGAGGCCCGCTGGTCGGCGACGTGGCGCCGCTACTCGTACCTGGTGGCCGATGACCCCGCTGGCCAGGACCCGCGGACCCGGGGCCACGTCCTCTGGCACCCACGGGCTCTGGACGTCGGAGCCATGAACGCCGCTGTCGCGCCGTTCGCGGGGGAGCATGACTTCGCCGCCTTCTGTCGCGCCCGCGAGGGGGCCTCAAGTGTGCGCACCATCCACGACATCGGATGGCGACGGGTCGGACACAGCGCCGGAGCCACGTCCCCGGTGGAGTTCTCTGTACGCTCCGATGCCTTCTGCCACTCGATGGTGCGCGCGATGGTGGGGGCATTCATCGCGGTGGGGGACGGCCGCTGGCCGGTTGAGCGCCCCGCCGAACTCCTCGCCGGCGCCCTGCGCCTACCCACGATCGAGACCGCGCCGGCCCATCCGCTGACCTTGGTCGAGGTCGGCTATCCGCCCGACGACGACCTGGCCGCCCAGGCGGAGCGGGCCCGCAGGTGGCGTGGTCGCTGAGAGGATTGGACGCCCCCCCGGTCATCGGGTGACGATGGGTTGATGGGCCACCTGGACATCTCGCGGTTGACGTTCGCGCTGCCCGACGGCCGAGTGCTCCTCGACGAGGTGTCGTTCAAGGCCTCCGAGGGGAAGGTGACTGCCCTCGTTGGCGCCAACGGTTCGGGCAAGTCGACGCTCATGCGGATGATCGCCGGTGATGAGCCGACCCAGTCGGGGGCGATCACCCGGGTGGGGTCCCTGGGGATCATGCGCCAGTTCGTTGGGCACATGGCCACCGGCACGCTGCGCGACCTGCTGCTGGCAGTCGCCCCACCGGCGCTGGCTGCCGCTGCCGCCGAGCTCGATGCGGCCGAGTTGGCGATGATGGACGCCGAGGATGAGGCGACCCAGATGCGCTACGCCCATGCGATCGCCGAGTGGTCCGAGGTCGGCGGGTACGACCTCGAGGTCGTCTGGGACGTCGTTGCGGTCTCGGCGCTGGGGGTTCCGTTCGCGCAGGCGCAGTACCGCGAGCTGGCCACCCTGTCGGGCGGGGAGCAGAAGCGGATCGTCCTCGAGGCGCTCTTCCGAGGTCCTGACGATGTGCTGCTCCTCGACGAGCCGGACAACTACCTGGATGTGCCCGGCAAGATCTGGTTGGAGCATCGGCTCCAGGAGACGGCCAAGACCGTTCTGCTCATCAGCCATGACCGGGAGCTGCTGGCCAATGCCGCAGACGTGATCGTCACGATCGAGCTCGGCGGTGCAGGCAACAGCACCTGGACACATCCGGGGAGCTTCACGACCTACCACGACGCACGTGCCGCCCGGTTCGACCGTCTCGATGAGCTGACCAGACGCTGGGATGAGGAGCACGTCAAGCTCAAGTCGTTGGTCCAGTACTACAAGACCAAGGCGGCGTACAACGACGGCCTGGCGTCTCGCCTGCAGGCCGCCCGCACCAGGCTGGCCAAGTTCGAGGAGGCCGGGCCGCCCCAGGCCCAGCCGATCAAGCAGGCCGTCACGATGCGCCTGCACGGGGGCCGTACGGGCAAACGAGCGGTCGTGTGCACGGACCTTGCCCTGGCCACCCCTGCCGGGGAGCAGCTGGTGGCACCGTTCGATGCCGAGGTCTGGTTCGGCGACCGCGTGGCCGTGCTCGGGGCCAACGGCTCGGGCAAGTCGCACTTCCTGAGGCTGCTGGCCGCCGGTGGGTCGCAGCCGGACCTCGAGCACGAGCCGGTCTCGGACGTGGTCATCGAACCGGTCCTGCACACCGGGGCTGCCCGGCTCGGTGCTCGCGTGCGACCAGGGTGGTTCGCCCAGACGCACGCCCATCCGGAGTGGGTCGGCCGAACGCTGCTGGAGATCCTGCACCGGGGCGACGAGCACCGTGGTGGGCTCGGCCGGGAGGCCGCCGCCCGGGTGCTCGACCGGTACGAGCTCGCCAGATCCGGTGAGCAGGTGTTCGAGTCGCTCTCCGGGGGTCAGCAGGCGCGCTTCCAGGTCCTGCTCCTCGAGCTGTCCGGGGCGACGCTCCTGCTCCTCGACGAGCCCACCGACAACCTGGACATGGCCTCAGCCGAGGCGCTGGAGGATGGCCTGTCCGCCTTCGCCGGGACGGTGCTGGCCGTGACCCATGACCGGTGGTTCGCCCGGGGCTTCGACCGATTCCTGGTCTTCGGCGCCGACGGTCGGGTCCGCGAGACCGAGGTGCCGGTGTGGGACGAGGCGCGGGCCGCCCGCTGACCCGGCGAGGTGGGCACCGGGGCGGGAGCGGGGTCAGCCCGCTGACTTCCAGCTGTACTGGTCCAGGTCCACCCGGGGGCCGTTCACCGACCGGATCACGGCAACGCCCTCGGCACGCAGCAGCTCGGCGGCGCGCACCTCATGGCCGGGTGGCAGGAGGCCGCCGGCGCGCACGACCCGCCACCAGGGGGTCCCACCACCGAACCGGGCCAACGCGGTGCCCACGGCGCGGGGCGCACGCGACCCCAACCGGTCGGCAACGTCGCCATAGGTCAGGACCCGGCCGGCCGGTATCGTGGCGACCAGGTCCAGCACCTGCTCGGCGAACGGTGTGGGCAGCACCGCCCCAGTGTCCCGCGTCGGCCGGGGAGCGGGTGGCCTGCTGGCACGATTTGGCCGCCTGCCCGTGCCCCGGTACCCTAGGGATGCATTGCGCGGGTTGGTCCTGCGCGTGTTGAACGGTCCCGGAGCGCGATGGACGGGTCGCGCAAGCGGCCGACGCCGGTGCCCGAGCCGTTCGACCACCACACGGATACGAACGAAGGCTCTGATGCGCACGTACAGCCCCAAGGCTGGCGAGGTCACCCGCCAGTGGCACGTCATCGACGCGAGCGACGTCGTCCTCGGCCGCCTGGCCTCCCAGGCCGCCGTCCTCCTGCGCGGCAAGCACAAGCCGACATTCGCCCCGCACGTTGACTCCGGTGACTTCGTCATCATCATCAACGCCGAGAAGGTGGCGCTGTCCGGGTCCAAGCTCGAGCAGAAGATGGCCTACCACCACTCCGGGTATCCCGGCGGCCTCACTGCCACGTCGTACGCGGACCTGATGGAGAAGAACCCGCGCCGGGTCGTCGAGAAGGCCGTGAAGGGCATGCTCCCGCACAACAAGCTCGGCCGCGCCCAGGCCACCAAGCTCAAGGTCTACTCCGGTCCGGAGCACCCGCACGCGGCCCAGAAGCCCGTGCCCTACACGATCTCGCAGGTCGCGCAGTAAGCGCCACGGCGACCCGTCAAACGAAAGGAACCGTGGCTGTGAGCAGCGACACCACGCAGGTCATCGATGAGGTCATCGAGGGCAACTACTCGACTGAGACCCCGGCCAGTGCCGAGACGGCGGCCCCCCGCCCGGTGATGACCGCCCCGGCCCAGGCCACTGGTCGCCGCAAGGAGGCTGTCGCACGTGTGCGGATCGTCCCCGGCAGCGGCGTCTGGACCGTCAACGGCCGGACCCTGGAGAACTACTTCCCGAACAAGGTCCACCAGCAGCTGGTGAACGAGCCCTTCCGCACCCTGGATCTCGACGGCGCCTACGACGTCATCGCCCGGATCGACGGTGGTGGGGTGACCGGTCAGGCCGGCGCCCTGCGCCTCGGGATCGCGCGCTGCCTCAACGAGATCGACGAGGAGGGCAACCGGCCGACGCTCAAGAAGGCCGGCTTCCTGACCCGCGATGCCCGCATCAAGGAGCGCAAGAAGTACGGCCTGAAGAAGGCCCGCAAGGCGCCTCAGTACTCCAAGCGCTGAGCGAGGCCGGGCACGCCTGCGTGTCCTGTCGAGCAAGGAGCGCCAGAAGCGCCGGTGCACCGATCTGTCAGGTGCCCGGCGCCTCTGGCTGTCCAGGCCGCTTGGAACCGGCGCTCAGGGGCGCTCAGGACCGCTCCGGGCGGCCGAGGACGGCCACGGAGTGTCCGGGCATCACGACGCCCTCATCCGTGCGCGTCGTGGCCTCCCAGGCCAGGAGCACCGCCCTGCGCTCCGCGCCCGGCAGCGGAACGTCCTGGGCGTCGGGCGCCAGGTTCACCACGACAGCCGTGCCTGCGCGGTGCACCACGAACCACGACGGATCCGCCGGGTCGTAGGTCATCGACGTCTTCGAGCGGTCGTCCGATGCGATGTCGGCCACCTGACCACGCAACGCGATCAGCGCCCGGTGGAAGCCGAGCATCCGGGAGTGTCGCGGCTCGTCGAGCTCAGCCCATCGCAGCTTGCTCGCCTCGAAGGTGGACCGAGCCTGCGGGTCGGGGACATCGACCCGTCTGCCGTACAGGTCGTCCCACCCGTGCGAGGAGAACTCGGCGACCCGCCCGGTCCCGACCGCGTCGCCGAGGTCGGCATCGGAGAAGTCGGTGAAGTACAGGAACGGCGTGCGCGCGCCCCACTCCTCACCCATGAAGAGCATCGGCGTGAACGGGCTGGTCAGCATCACCGCCGCCTCGATGGCGAGCTGGCCATCGGTCAGGACCCGGCTCGGCCGGTCGCCGATGGCACGGTTGCCGACCTGGTCGTGGTTCTGGGCGGAGACGACGAATGAATGCCCACCCACCTCGGCCGGGACCGGAGCGCCCCACGGGATCCCGCGGAACGTCGAGTGGTCACCGTTGTGGACGAACACCCCGGTCATGGCCTTCTCCAGCACCTCGAGCGTGCCGAAGTCCACGTAGTAGCCGTGCCGCTCGCCGGTGATGAGCGTGTGCAGGGCGTGGTGGACGTCATCGGCCCACTGGGCCGTCATGCCCAGGCCCCCGGCCGACCGCGGCAGCACGACCGTGGGCAGGTTGAGGTCGGACTCGGCGATCAGGGACAGCGGCCTGCCCAGCTCGGCGGACAGCGCGGCGGTCCGCTCCGCCAGCTCGGCCAGGACGTGCACGGCGGAGTCGTCGACCAGGGCGTGGATGGCGTCCAGGCGCAGGGCGTCCATCCCGAAGTCCCGGAACCAGCGTTCGGCGTTGTCCAGGATGAAGGCGCGGACCGGGGCCGAGTCCGGACCGTCGAGGTTGACTCCGTCGCCCCATGGGGTCGAGTGCCGGCTGGTGAAGTAGGGACCGAACATGCTCAGGTAGTTGCCCGAGGGCCCGAGGTGGTTGTACACGACGTCCAGCGCGACGCCCAGCCCGCGCTGGTGTGCGGCGGCGACGAAGCGCTGCAGAGCCGCGGGACCGCCATAGGCGTCATGCACGGCGTACAGCGCAACCCCGTCGTACCCCCAGCCACGCTCACCGTCGAACGCGGCCAGCGGCATCAGCTCGACGATCTCGACGCCCAGGGCGCTGAGGTGGTCGAGCCGGTCGATCGCAGCGTCGAGGGTGCCCTGCTCGGTGAATGTCCCGACGTGCAGCTCGTAGGCCACCGCACCCCTGGCGTCGCGGCCCGCCCAGCCGTCGCCGGGCCAGGTGAACGCTGACGAGTCGAACGTGCGGCTCGGACCGTGTACCCCGTGGGGCTGCCATGCGCTGCGTGGATCGGGCCGGGCCGGACCGTCGTCCAGGCTGAACGCGTACTCCGTCCCCTCGGGCAGGGCCGGGCCGGCGAACCAGCCGGCCTCCAGCGCCCGCATGGCGACGTTGCGGTCCTCGCCGGGCAGCACCAGCGAGACCGTGGTCGCCCGTGGGGCCCAGACCGTGAGTTCGTCTGCCGACATGCTTCCTACCGCCTCTCGTCCGATGGGCCCGGGCCAGCAACCGGCAAACTAGGGAGCCTGGGGGTCGACCGCATCGTCGTCGATGGCCGCCAGCAGGGCCACTGGTCGCGACCTGAGCAGCTCGGCGAGCTCAGCGGGTCCACCGTCGATCGGCTCGGCGCCGGGGCCCGCGAGCACGTTGAGCCACCGTCCCTCGGGGAGTACCACCGTGTGGTCGTCCCACCCGCCGTGCGGGTAGACCGACGCCGTGAGCCGGTTGACGACCGTGACCGTGCGCGGCGTGCCGGCGGCGGTTCGGGCGAAGGCCACAGCATGGCCGGTGGAGGTCGGCAGTGGCTTGTACCCTGCGTCGGGGCCGACGAAGGCATCCGGATGATCCCGGCGCAGGCGCAGGGTGAGGGCGGTGAGCGCCAGCTTCTCGTCGGCCAACCCGCTCGGTGAGGCGCCGGCGTCGAGCCGGGCCAGTCGGGTGGCGAGCGAGTCGGCATCCACGGGGCCGCGGTTGTCCGGGTCGACCAGGGCAACCAGCACCGACTCGGTGCCCTGGTAGACGTCGGCGACTCCGGGCAGGGTCAGCTGGACGAGCTTGGTGCCCAGGACCGCGGCCCGCACCGCGGGTGCGCTGCGCTTGACCCAGCCGGCGAACGCCTCGGCGACGTCGGGATCCGTGACCAGGTGCGTCGCGTACTCAGCCAGCTCGCCCTCGATGGCCTCGTCCGGCGACCCCCACGACGTCCAGGTCTTGGCCTCGCGGCTGGCCTTCTGCATGTAGGCCGTGAGCCGCTCGGGGGTGATGGGGCCCTCGGTGGTCCAGGTGCCGGCCAGCGTCTGCCACAGGAGGTTCTCGGTCCGCCCATCGAGCCCGTTCGGCCGGACCTCTGCGGTCATCTCGCGCAGGCGGGTGACCAGCTCCACCCAGTCGTCGGGGTACTCGCTCAAGCCACTCAGGCGCGCGCGCACGTCCTCGCCGCGCTTGGCATCGTGGGTGGATCCGGCGGTCATGGTCGCCGGCGTCGTCGCGATGGCGCTGCGCGCCCAGCGATGCAGCTCGTCGGGCGCGATGCCGAACTGCTGCGGGGACCCCCCCACCTCGCACAGGCTGACCAGGTGCGTCCATCTGTAGAAGGCCGTGTCCTCCACGCCCTTGGCCATCACCGCGCCGCACACCTGCTGGAAGCGGATGATGAGCTCGCTGCGCCGCGGTTCGGCGACCCGCCCCGAGCTGCCCGCCTCGTGGCCCAGGAGCAGGTCCACAACCACGGCCAGGGTCTGATGACGCTCCTCGTCGAGTTCGACGCGCGCCCTCTCGGCGGCCTCGGCCATCACCCGCTCGCTGGTCTGGCTGGGCGGCTCTCCGGGCACGATGTAGGCGCGGTAGCGGTCGAAGGCCACCAGGAGCGCCATCACGCACTCCCGCAGGGCGCGTGAGGTGTGGTCGCGCAGTCGGATGTCGGCATCGCAGATCTCGGCGAGCAGGGTGGTCAGCCGATCGACCTCGGCGTACAGGGGGCCGCCGACCACCTGGCCCTTGGCCTCGTCGATGATGGCCTCGAGGTCACCGCGCACGTCCCCGGTGATCTGGGCCATGAGCTTTCCGAGCGGTCGCCCCCCGTCCGGGTCCACAAACAGCGCCTGCACCCGCCACATCGCGTCATAGCCGGTTGTCCCGGCCACGTCCCAGTCGGCCGGCACCTCCTCGTCGGACTCCAGGATCTTCTCCGCGACGACCCAGGCCCCGCCGGTCGCCTCCGACAGCCGAGCGAAGTACCGCCCCGGATCGGCCAGGCCGTCAGGATGATCGATGCGGAACCCGTCGATGTGGCCGGCGTCGAACAGCTCCAGCAGGACCGCATGGGTGGCGTCGAAGACCTCGTCGACCTCGACCCGGACCGCGGCCAGGGTGCCGATGTCGAAGAAGCGCCGGTAGTTCAGCTCCTCATCGGCGACGTGCCAGTAGGCCAGGCGGTAGAACTGTCGCTCCACCAGCTCGGCCAGCGCCAGCGACTCCGTTCCGGGGCGCACGGGCAACATGTGCTCGTGGTAGCGCAGGACCGTCTGGGGCTGGTCGCCGTGCCCGGGGATGACGGCCTCCTCCACGGACAGGTCGCCGTCGCCGAGGACCTCGCCGATCCGGGCACCGAGGATCGGCATGAGGATGCGCGCCTCCGACGAGTCCCAGTCCACGTCGAACCAGGACGCGTACGGCGAGTCGATGCCCTCGGCCAGGACCGACCAGAGGGCCCGGTTGTGGTACGCCGGGGTCGGGACGGCCATGTGGTTGGGAACCACATCGACGACGATGCCCAGGCCACGGCCATGGGCCTGGGTTGCGAGTCGCTCGAAGGCCTCGCGCCCACCCATGACGTCGCTGATCCGGGTGTGGTCGACCACGTCGTAGCCGTGGGTCGATCCGGGCGCGGCGGCCAGGATCGGCGACAGATAGAGATCGGTGATGCCCAGGGCGATGTAGTAGTCCAGGCGCGCGGCGACGTCATCGAAGGACAGGTCCGGCCCGAGCTGGAGCCGGTAGGTGGAGTTCGGGGTGCGTCGACCAGGACCGGGGAGGTTGCGGGTACCCATGGCTCAGGCCTCCGAGGACGGACGGGACAGGACCACGACGCTGTGCGACTCGAGCGTGATGGGCCCCGATTCCCGGAAGGCGGTCCCGGGCCGGAGCCGTCCGTCGGTGTCCAGCACGACTGACCATCTCGATCCGTAGCCCTCGGGCGGCAGCGTGAAGCTGAGCTTGCTCGCATCGGCGTTGAGCAGGATCAGCAGCGAGTCCGCGATGATCCGCTCGCCCCGCTCACCTGGCTCGAGGATCTTGTCGCCGTTGAGGAACACCATCACCGATCGGGCGAACGAGTGGTTCCAGTCCTCGTCGGTCATGGGCGTCGCGTCGGGCGTGAACCAGGCGATGTCGCCGATTTCCGACTCACCACCGTGCCAGGCGGCGCCGTGGAAGAAGCGCCGCCTGCGCAGCGTCGCGTTGTCCTTGCGCATCTTCACGGCCTGCTGGGCGAACTCCAGCTGGGCGGCGTCCGCGGTCGAGAGCTCCCAGTCGATCCAGGTGATGGGGTTGTCCTGGCAGTAGCCGTTGTTGTTCCCGGCCTGGGTCCGGCCCAGCTCGTCGCCGTGCGAGATCATCGGCACGCCCTGCGAGATCATCATGGTGGCCAGGAAGTTGCGGCGCTGGCGGTTGCGCAACTTGAGGATGGCCCGGTTGCCGGTCTGGCCCTCGGCCCCGCAGTTCCACGAGCGGTTGTGGCTCTCGCCGTCCTGGTTGTCCTCCAGGTTGGCCTCGTTGTGCTTGTGGTTGTAGGAGACCAGGTCCGTGAGAGTGAAGCCGTCGTGGGCGGTCACGAAGTTGATCGAGGCGATCGGGCGGCGTCCCGAGTGCCCGTAGAGGTCCGAGGAACCCGTGAGCCGGCTCGCGAACTCCGCCAGTGACGAGGGCTCCCCGCGCCAGTAGTCGCGCACGGCGTCGCGGTACTTGCCGTTCCACTCCGTCCACAGCGGCGGGAACTCCCCGACCTGGTATCCGCCGTCCCCGACATCCCACGGCTCGGCGATGATCTTCACCTGCGACACGATCGGGTCCTGGTGCACGAGGTCGAAGAAGGCCGAGAGCCGATCCACCTCGTGGAACTGGCGCGCCAGGCTCGAGGCGAGGTCGAAGCGGAACCCATCGACATGCATCTCGGTCACCCAGTACCGCAGCGAGTCCATGATCAGCTGCAGCACGTGTGGGCTGCGCATGAGCAGCGAGTTCCCGGTGCCGGTGGTGTCGAAGTAGTGCGCGGCGTCGCCGTCGACGAGCCGGTAGTAGGACGTGTTGTCGATGCCGCGGAACGACAGGGTCGGGCCCAGGTGGTTGCCCTCGGCGGTGTGGTTGTAGACCACGTCCAGGATCACCTCGATGTCGGCCGCGTGCAGGGCCTTCACCATCGACTTGAACTCCTGGACCTGCTCCCCGGTCGAGCCGATCGAGGAGTAGGCGTTGTGCGGGGCGAAGAACCCGATCGTGTTGTAGCCCCAGTAGTTGCTCAGGCCCTTGCCCTGCAGGATCGGGTCGTTGACGAACTGATGGACCGGCATGAGCTCGACCGCTGTGATCCCGAGGTCGGTCAGGTGCTCGATGATCGCCGGGTGGGCCATGCCCGCGTAGGTCCCGCGGATCTCCTCGGGGACATCCGGATGCTGCTCGGTCATGCCCTTGACGTGCGCCTCGTAGATGACGCTCTCGTGGTACTCGTGCTTCGGCGGGCGGTCATGGCCCCAGTCGAAGTAGGGGTTGATGACGACGGCCATCATCGTGTGCCCAGCCGAGTCGGCGGTGTTGCGCTGCTCCTCGTCGCCGAACTCGTAGGAGAACAGCGAGGGGTGGTTCTCGATCTGGCCGTCGATCGCCTTGGCGTACGGGTCGAGCAGGAGCTTGTTCGGGTCGCATCGCTGGCCCCAGGTCGGGTCGTACGGGCCGTGCACGCGATAGCCGTAACGCTGTCCGGGGGTGATGGCCGGCAGGTAGACGTGCCAGACGTGCGCGTCGGACTCCTCGACATCGACCCGGGTCTCGGCCCCGTCGTCGTCGAAGAGGCACAGCTCCACGCGGTCGGCGGCGCTGGAGAACAGCGCGAAGTTGGTTCCACTGCCGTCGTAGGTTGCCCCGAGCGGATAGGGCTGACCGGGCCAGATCTGCATCCGCACATGATCCCATGCCGGGAGCCGGGTTCCTGAACGCCCAGGGTCGGCTCGCGCAACCCGCGCCCAGTCGCCGGCCGGTCGAGACGGCGGTTCGACGGGGGTTCGGGCCAGTAGGCTCCGGTGCGGGACACGTCGAGCGGGAGGTACATCGTGGGCAGGTTGTTCGGCACAGATGGAGTGCGGGGGCTGGCCAACCGTGACCTGACCGCCGACCTCGCACTGGAGTTGGCGGGTGCCTCGGCACACGTGCTCGGCGAGCTCGGCCAGCTGCACGTCGATCGCCCCGGGGCCCGGCCGCGGGCCCTGGTGGGTCGGGACCCGCGTGCCAGCGGGGAGTTCCTTGAGGCTGCCACGGTCGCCGGGCTGGCCAGCGCCGGCCTGGATGTTCTCGTGCTCGGGGTCCTGCCGACCCCTGGCGTCGCGCACCTCACTGCGGAGCTGGGGGTGGACCTTGGGGTGATGATCTCGGCCTCGCACAACCCGATGCCCGACAACGGCATCAAGTTCTTCGGACCCGGCGGGCACAAGCTGCCCGACGACGTGGAGGACCTCATTGAGGCGCGGCTCAGCGAGGGCTGGAAGCGCCCGATCGGTGCCGACGTGGGTCGGGTCGTGCACCACGAGGACGCCCTGAGCGAGTACGTGGAGCACCTGCTGTCGTGCACCCCGAGCCGGCTCAACGGGCTGCGTGTTGTGGTCGACACGGGCAACGGCGCAGCGGCAGGGGCCTCGCCGCGAGCCCTTCGCCGGATGGGGGCGCAGGTGCTCGCGATCCACTCCAGCCCCGACGGCTACAACATCAATGAGGGGTGCGGCTCGACCCACATGGCCGACCTGCGGGAGGCCGTCGTCGAGCACGGCTACGACATCGGCATCGCCCACGACGGTGACGCCGACCGGTGTCTTGCCGTCGATGCACAGGGCAACGTCATCGACGGCGACCAGATCATGGCGATCCTGGCGGTGGCGATGCGCGACCAGGGCAAGCTCGCCCAGGACACGGTCGTGGCCACGGTCATGAGCAACCTTGGGTTCAAGCTCGCCATGCGCGACCAGGGGATCAGCACTGTCGAGACCGGGGTGGGTGACCGCTACGTGCTCGAGTCGATGCGCGCCAACAACTACAACCTCGGTGGCGAGCAGAGTGGACACCTGGTCCTGCTGGACTACGCCACCACCGGTGACGGCACGCTGACCGCGCTGCACCTGCTGGCCCGGATGGCCGACACCGGTCAGCCGCTGGCTGAGCTGGCCTCGGTGATGACCGCCATGCCCCAGGTGCTGATCAACGTGCGCGACGTCGACCGCGCGAAGGTGGCCAGCGCACCTGGCCTGGCCGCCGTGGTGGCGGCCGCCGGTGATCGGTTGGGGGACAATGGGCGGGTGCTGCTGCGTCCCAGCGGGACCGAGCCGCTGGTCCGGGTGATGGTCGAGGCGCCGACCGACGCCGAGGCGCGCGCCGTGGCCGAGGAACTGGCTGCGGCGGTGGCCCGGGAGATCCCGCTGGCCTAGCGAGCCCGGTCCGGCGCTGCCCGTGGGACAACTACGCTAGCGGCCATGTGCGGAATCGTGGGTTACGCGGGCAACAGGCAGGCCGTTGACGTGGTGATGGCGGGTCTCGCCCGCCTGGAGTACCGCGGGTACGACTCGGCGGGCGTGGCCGTCGTCGCGGACGGCGCGCTCGATGTGCGCAAGAAGGCCGGCAAGCTGGCCAATCTCCAAGCGCTGCTGGCTGCCGATCCGATGGTTGGGTCGACCACCGGGATCGGGCACACCCGGTGGGCGACCCACGGCGGCCCCACCGATGTCAACGCTCATCCGCACGTCTCGGCCGGTGGCGGGGTGGCCGTCATCCACAACGGCATCATCGAGAACTTCGCGGAGCTGACCGCCGAGCTCGCTGAGCGCGGGGTCGTCATGGCCTCCGAGACCGACACGGAGGTGGTGGCCCACCTGCTGGACATCACGCTGGCGGAATCTGGGGACCTTGCGCAGGCCATGCGGCTGGCCTGCCAGCGGTTGTCCGGGGCCTTCACGCTCGTCGCGGTCAGCTCCGACGAGCCGGGCCGGCTGGTCGCGGCCCGCCGGAACTCCCCGCTGGTGGTCGGCATCGGCGAGGGGGAGAACTTCCTTGCCTCGGATGTGTCGGCCTTCATCGAGTTCACCCGGGAGGCCGTCGAGCTCGGCCAGGACCAGGTCGTCGACCTGCGTGCCGATGAGGTCGTCGTCACGGACTTCGCCGGCCGTCCGGTGGAGGTCAGCCCCTTCACCGTGACCTGGGACGCCAGCGCAGCCGAGAAGGGCGGCTACGACCTGTTCATGCTCAAGGAGATCGCCGAGCAGCCCAAGGCCGTGGCCGACACGCTGCTGGGCCGGATCGCGCCCGACGGCCTGCTGCGCCTGGACGAGATCCGGCTGCCGGTGGCCGAGCTGCGCGAGATCGACAAGATCGTGATCGTGGCCTGCGGGACGGCCTACCACGCGGGACTGGTCGCCAAGTACGCCATCGAGCACTGGTGCCGGATCCCGACCGAGGTGGAGCTCGCCAGTGAGTTCCGCTATCGCGACCCGATCCTGACCCGGCGGATCCTCGTGATCGCCATCAGCCAGTCGGGGGAGACCATGGACACCCTCATGGCCGTCCGGCATGCCCGCGAGCAGGGCGCCCGGGTGCTGGCGATCTGCAACACGCACGGCTCCACGATCCCGCGCGAGTCCGACGCCGTGCTCTACACGCAGGCAGGCCCGGAGATCGCCGTGGCCTCCACCAAGGCGTTCCTCACCCAGATCGTTGCCGTCTACCTCGTGGCGCTCTACCTGGCTCAGGTGCGGGGCAACAAGTTCGGCGACGAGGTGGCTGCGATCGTCAACCAGCTGGCGACCATGCCGCAGAAGGTCGATCTCGTCCTGGACACGGTCGAGGGGGTGCGGGCCCTGGCCCAGAAGTTCGCCGGGTCCAACTCGGTGCTGTTCATCGGCCGGCATGTCGGCTATCCGGTGGCGCTCGAGGGCGCGCTGAAGCTCAAGGAGCTGGCCTACATGCACGCCGAGGGGTTCGCCGCCGGGGAGCTCAAGCACGGTCCGATCGCGCTCATCGAGCCGGGCATCCCGGTGATCGTCGTCGTTCCCTCACCGCAGGGCCGGGGCGTGCTGCACGAGAAGATCATCTCGAACATCCAGGAGGTCCGGGCCCGCGGTGCGGTGACCATTGCGATCGCCGAGGAGGGTGACGACGTCGTCACGCCGTATGCCGACCACGTGATCCGGATCCCCGCATCCCCCACACTCATGCAGCCGCTGGTCGCCACGGTCCCGCTGCAGGTGTTCGCCTGCGAGCTGGCCACGGCCAAGGGCCATGACGTGGATCAGCCGCGCAACCTCGCCAAGTCCGTCACCGTCGAGTAGCGCTCAGCTGATCCGGGTGGCCGCCACGAAGCGGTCCCGGTACCAGGGCTGGTGCAGGTCGCGGACCCGCACGCCACGCCGTGGATTGGCCGCTTCGACGGCCAGACCGTTGCCCGCGTACATGGAGATGTGTCCGCTGCGCGGTGAGGATCCGTCCTGGTAGTACAGGAGGTCCCCGGGACGCAGGTCGTCGATGCTGACCTGCCTGCCGGCGAAGCGCTGCTGGGATGCGAGCCGGGGCAGGCTCACGCCGGCGCTGAGGTAGGCCTGCTGGATCAGCCCGGAGCAGTCGAACACGTCGGGTCCGTTCCCGCCGAGCACGTACGGCTTGCCCACCTGCGCCAGAGCGTGGACAAGCGCGTGGTCGGCTGCCGTCGGTTTGGCCGGCAGCGGGTACCTGGGCGTGGGGACCGAACCAGTGGAGGACGTCGGCGCCACGTTCACAGCAGCAGCCGGATCCGGGGTGCGCCCGGCGAGGATCGCCGCCCAGGTCAGTGGGCCCACGGTTCCGGTGGGGGTGATCCCCACGCCGGTCTGGTAGGCGCGGACTGCCGCGGTGGTCAGGGTCCCGTAGTAGCCGCTGGTCGGGGACACCCGCAGGTACTGCTGGACGAAGACCACGGCGGGGTCACCCGGGCCCTGCCCTGTGCTCAGCACTGGCCGACCGGCGGCCGCCTGCTCCGGGGTCAGGACGTCCTGAGGCGGCGGCGCGCTGACCCCGTCGGCCGACAGCAGGATCCGCCACATCCCGGAGCTGATCCGACCGTGCGCCTTGCGACCCTTGGCCACCTGCAGCCGACGCACGGCGGCCTTCGTCAGCGGCCCGTAGTAGCCGCTGGTGGGCTGCACGCCGAGTCTTTGCTGCACGTAGACCACTGCCGGGCCGCGCGAACCGGTGACCAGTCGTGGCTTGGTCCGGGCCGCCTCCTCCGGCGAGAGCCCCTGCGAGGGTGCCTCAGCCACGGGGCGGAGCAGCGCCTTCCAGGTGCCCGCCTTGACCTTCCCGGTGATCTTGAGGCCGGACTTCCGCTGCATCTTCCGGACGGCCTTCCTGGTGACCTTGCCGTAGTAGCCGCTGGTGGGCTGCACGCCGAGTTCCTGCTGCACGTAGACCACTGCCGGGCCGCGCGAACCGGTGACCAGTCGTGGCTTGGTCCGGGCCGCCTCCTCCGGCGAGAGCCCCTGCGAGGGTGCCTCAGCCACGGGGCGGAGCAGCGCCTTCCAGGTGCCCGCCTTGACCTTCCCGGTGATCTTGAGGCCGGACTTCCGCTGCATCTTCCGGACGGCCTTCCTGGTGACCTTGCCGTAGTAGCCGCTGGTGGGCGTGACGCCGAGCGAGGTCTGGACGTAGACGACCGCGGGCCCCCGCGAGCCGCGCCGGAGCCTCGGCCGGAGTTCGGCGGCCTGTGCGGGGGTGAGGGCGCTGGCCTGAACCTGGGGTGACGTGCTGGAGGTCCCGTCGGTGGTGTCGGTGCTGGGCAGTCCGCTCGCGTGGGCAGGCAGCGCCAGGCCCCCCACCAGCACTGCCGAGAGCAGTGTGCATCCCAGTGCCTTGTTCATTGCATGCCTCTCATCGCCTTCGAGGTGAGCGTTCGGATCCGCTGCGCGCACCCCGTGGCGCGTGGCAACTCCCGGTCGAGCGTGGCGCACGTTACCAATGTGACGGAAGTGACGAAAGGCCTGGGTCGCCCCAGTGTGTGCCGGTGCGCCATGTGGTAGGCAGGGACCCCGGAGGTGGAGATGCGCAGGATCTGCTCGGTGGACGTCGTCCGGCAGGCCGAGGCCCGGGCGGGGGTGGCCGAACCGGTGCTGATGGCCCGCGCCTCGGCAGGCCTGGCAGCCGTCTGCATCGACCTGCTCAAGGGCCGCGGACTGCGTGTGCCGGGCGCCCGCGTGGTCGCGCTGATCGGCAGTGGGAACAACGGGGGGGATGCGCTGTGGGCGCTGTCGATCCTCGCGCGCCGGGGTGCCGGGGCCACCGCGATCGGCGATCCCGGGCGCATGCATCCTGCCGGGGTCGCGGCGGCCCGGTCGGCGGGGGCAACCGTGCTGTCCTGGGACGACCCACGGCGCGCCACCCTGCTGGGCTCGGCTGACCTGGTCCTGGACGGGATCCTCGGCATCGGCGGGGCAGGTGGTCTCAGGGGACCGGCCGCAGGTGCCGCCGTGGAGCTGCGCGAGGCACATGTTCCGGTCGTCGCGGTGGACGTCCCCAGCGGGGTTGACGCCGACACAGCGGAGACCTCCGGGGTGACGGTCCGGGCGGACGTCACGGTGTGCTTCGGCGTCCTCAAGCCGGCACTCGTGCTGGCTCCGGGGCGCTCGTTCGCCGGTGCGGTCACGGTTGCCGACATCGGCCTGCACGACGACGATCTTGAGCCAGCGGCGTGGGCCCTGTCGCTGTCGGACCTCGCAGCGGAGCTGCCCCCGGCGCAGGCGCACAAGTACACGCGCGGAGTGGTCGGCGTGACCGCCGGAAGCCCCGACTACCCAGGTGCTGCCCTTCTGGCCGTGCGCGGCGCCCGCGGGTCGGGGGCCGGGATGGTTGCCTTCACGTCCGGATGGCCCGGGCCCGCAACGCTCGGGCCAGACGGACGTGCGGCCGGCGGCATCGACCCGGTGTCGGCGATGGTGGTCTCGGACAGCCCGGACGTGGTGCCCTCTGCCGGTCGGGCAGTTGACGCCCGGTGCGTCGGTCCCGGTCTGGGGACGGCCGGTTCGTCCGTGGACCTCGTCCTGCGCGAGATGTCGGATCCGGCACCGATGGTCCTCGATGCGTCAGCCCTGGCTGTCCTTGCCCGCCAGGATGGCCGTCGTGCCCTGGCCGCTCGTGCTGACGCCGGCCGGGTGACCGTGCTGACCCCGCACGCCGGCGAGTTCGCCCGGCTGGGGTTCGACCCCGCGGGCGGCCGCCTCGCTGCGGCGGGCCGGGCGGCCCGCGAGACCGGCGCCATCATCGTGTCCAAGGGACCCGGGACCGTGATCGCCGGCCCTGGGTCGACCTTCGTCGACCTGTTCGGCGACTCCACGCTGGCCACGGCGGGGACTGGGGACGTGCTGGCCGGCCTCATGGCGGGGATGCTCGCCGAACGGGCGCGGGCCCATGAGCTGGACGCCCCCCAGGCAACGCTGGTGGCTGCCCGGGCGGTCGGGCTGCACGGTCTCGCGGGCCGGTTGGCCGCCGGGGAAGGCCACCCTGTGACTGCCACCGACGTGGTGACCCATCTGCGTGCGGCGCACGCCGCGGCGGCGGCCGAGCGCACCTGACACGCACCCGCTGGCTGTGTGCGGCAGGATGTGCAATGTGGTTGCGCGTGCTGTGTGTGAGGTAGATCTGGATGCCATCTCGGCCAATGTCGAGGTGTTGCGTGCGCACGCGCCCTCCGCTGCGCTGCTCGCAGTCGTGAAGGCGGATGCCTACGGTCACGGGCTGGTGCCGGCGGCGCGGGCCGCCCTGGCCGGGGGCGCCGACTGGCTGGGCACAGCGCTGCTCGCGGAGGCTGTCCAGCTCCGCCAGGAGGGAATCACCGCTCCGCTGCTGGCCTGGTTGTGGTCCCCCGGGGACGATGACCTCGTCTCCTGCGTGCGGGGCGAGATCGACGTGACCGCCAGTTCGACCTGGCAGCTCGAGGCCGTCACGGCCGCATCACACGCCACTGGCGTGCGCGCCCGCGTGCAGCTCAAGGTGGACACCGGATTGGGCCGCAACGGTTCGACGACCGACGACTGGCCTGCCCTCATTGCCCAGGCCGCCGCCCTGCAGGCGCGCGGGACGCTGCAGCTGACTGGTGTCTGGTCGCACTTCGCCCTCGCGGATGCGCCAAGCAGCGACATGAACGCTCAGCAGCTGGCGACGTTCGACGCCGCCCTGGAGGTCGTCGAGGCTGCCGGGCTGGAGCCCGAGGTCCGGCACATCGCCAACTCGGCGGCGACCCTGGTGGCTCCGCAGGCGCACTACGACCTCGTCCGGCCGGGCATTGCCGTGTACGGGGTCTCGCCCGGCGGTGAGCTGGGTCCACCCGAGGAGTACGGCCTGGCCCCCGCGATGAGGCTGACTGCCCGGCTCACCGGGGTCAAGCGGGTCCCAGCTGGACAGGGGGTCTCCTACGGCCACGAGTACGTCACATCTGCCGAGACGACGCTGGGGCTGATTCCGCTCGGATACGCCGACGGGATCCCGCGGGCGGCTGGCGGACGGGGACCCGTACTGGCCGCTGGCCGGGAACGACCGGTCGCCGGGCGCGTGTGCATGGACCAGTTCGTGATCGACCTGGGCGACGACGAGGTGCAGGCCGGCGACGAGGTCGTGATCTTCGGCAGCGCGGTGCGCGGCGAGCCGACCGCCGAGGACTGGGCGTCTGCGGCCGGGACGATCGGGTACGAGATCATCACCCGGCTCGGTGCGCGCATCGAGCGACGTTGGCGGGGGGCGCAGGCGTGAACCAACCGAACCTCGGGCGGGTGGCCAGCGCCCTGGGCGCAGCCGCCGGGCTGATCGCGGTCGGCGCGGCCGCGGGCGTCGTCGCCGAGCGGGCGGTGGTCGCCCGGGCGGGTCGGGCCGACCGGGAGGGCGACGAGCCGTTCGGACACCTTCGTGGGCACACCTCGGTGGTCACCGAGTCCGACGGGGTCTCGCTGCATGTCGAGCTCGAGTCCTGCACGCGGGACAATCCGGAGCAGATCACCGTCGTCTTCTGCCACGGGTACGCCCTGAACCAGGACTGCTGGCACTACCAGCGTCGGGACCTCAGGGCCCTCGGGGACCTGGTCTTCTGGGACCAGCGCAGCCACGGGCGGTCGAGCCGGTCGGTGGCGCAGTCGAACACCATCGAGCAGCTCGGACGGGACCTCGAGGCAGTCCTCGACGAGGTCGTTCCGTCCGGACCGATCGTGCTCGTGGGTCACTCCATGGGCGGCATGACGATCATGCAGCTCGCCCTGGCCCATCCGGAGCTGTTCGGCACCCGGATCCGCGGGGTCGCCCTGCTCTCGACCTCGCCCGGGGGGCTGCGGGCCGTCTCCCTCGGGCTGCCGCCTATGGCCGCGAAGCCGCTGCACCGGATGCTCCCCGTGACTGCCGCCCTCCTCGTCCGCAACGCCGACCTCGTCGAGATGGGGCGCTCACGGGTCAACGACCTCAGCCTGCTGTTCACGAGGCTCTACTCGTTCGGGTCCTCGGCCTCCCCCGCGGTGGCTGACTTCACCCACAGGATGCTCGGCGAGACACCGATCGATGTCGTCGCGGAGTTCCTTCCGACCCTGCAGCGCCACCAGCGGCAGGCGGCCCTGCACACGCTGGCGAGGGTCCCCTCGCTGGTGATGGTGGGTCAGGACGACCGGATGACACCAGCTGAGCACTCGTTGGACATGGCCCGTCGGATGCCGCACTCCGAGCTGGAGATCATGCCCGACTCCGGGCACATGATGATCCTCGAGCACTACCCGCAGGTGAATCACCAGCTGCGGCATCTGGTCGCGCGAGTGCGCGACGAGCTCGACGCCGAGGCGGCGGAGGCCGCGGGGGGGTCCGGGATGGGACGCGACCAAGCCCCACCTGCGGGGACCCGTCGGTGACCCGCTGGACCCGCGACGGCCAGGTCTGGTCGGCACACGCGGGGGACGCCGACCAGATGCGTGCCCTGGGGGTCGACCTGGCCGCGATCCTCGCCGCCGGGGACGTCCTGGTCCTCGATGGTCCGCTGGGCGCTGGGAAGACCACCTTCACCCAGGGCATCGGTGTGGCCCTGGGGGTGCGCGGGGCGGTCACGAGCCCCACCTTCGTGATCGCCCGCAGCCACCCCGGCCCCGGCCCGGGACTGGTCCATGTCGATGCCTATCGCCTGCACGCCACTGTTGAGGTCGAGGACCTCGACCTCGAAGCCGATCTCGAGCGGGCCGTCACTGTCGTCGAGTGGGGTGCGGGCAAGGTTGAGGGCATGGCGCCCGACCGCCTGGAGGTCCTGATCCGCCGTGAGGTGGGCGCAGCCGTGGATCCTGATGACCCGTCCGGCGGGCAGCGGACCGTGCTCGTGCGGGGGGTCGGACCACGATGGGCCGGACTCCGGCTCGGGTCGCAGTAGGTTTACGGCGTGCTCATCCTCGGCCTCGACACCGCCACCGAGGCGGTCGGCGCTGCGGTGCTCGATGCCGGCTCCAACGCGGTGCTCGGCCGGGCGACGTTCCGTGGACCGGCCGCGCACGGCGAGCACCTGGCTCCGCTGGTGGCCTCGGCCCTGGAGCAGGCTGGCGTCCGGCCCGCAGAGCTGTCGCTGATCGGAGTCGGTCGGGGACCCGGGCCGTTCACAGGGCTGCGCGTCGGCCTGGTGCATGCGCAGGTGATGGGCTGGGCACTGGGGATAGACGTCCACGGGGTGTGCACGCTGGATGTGCTGGCTGCGCAGGCCCGTGCTGAGGGGGTCGTTGAACCCTTCCTGGTCGCCACCGACGCCCGGCGGGCAGAGGTGTACTGGGCCCGCTATGACGCCCTCGGGATCCGCACGGACGGCCCGCACGTCAGCGCAGCAGCCCAGATCCCGGATCGGGGTCTCCCGGCGTTCGGTGCTGGGGCGGCCAAGTACGCCGACGAGCTGGTGGGCCATCGTGAGCCGCTGCACCCCGACCCGGCCACGCTCGCCCGGATCGCCGGCGAGCTGGCACGTGCGCAGGTGCCCGCGGAGCTGGCGCCGCTGTACCTGCGCCGGCCTGACGCGACCGTGGGTGCGGGCCGCAAGCGGGTGACCCCGGCATGACCGCGTCCGCAGAGGAACGGCGCGTGGGCCCGGTGGCCGACGGGCTCGTCCTGGATCGGCTGCGCTGGTGGGACATCGAGGAGGTGCACGACCTCGAACGTGCGCTGTTCGGCGAGGATCCGTGGAGCCCGGGCCAGTTCTGGTCCGAGCTGGCCAGGGTGCCCGAGTCACGCTTCTACGTGGTCGCCCGGCGCGCCGGACGTATCGTCGGGTACGCGGGGCTGTTCCTCGTCGTGCCCGAGGCCGACGTCCAGACCGTGGCGGTCGCACCTGACGAGCGGGGCCGGGGGACCGGGCGGGCGCTCCTGGCGGAGCTGGTCGACCGCGCACGTCGCCAGGGCGCACGGGTACTGCGCCTTGAGGTGCGCGCGGACAACAGCTCGGCCCTCGGCCTCTACGGCGCCAGCGGGTTCATGGTCGACGGCCGCCGACGTGACTACTACGGTCGCGGCATGGATGCCGTCCTGATGTCGCTGCGGCTCCCGGGGCCGCAGGCAGCCGATCCGGCCGCCACCCTCAGCGGGGGAGGAGCCTGATGCCGGATGAGCCGCTGATCCTCGGGATCGAGACCTCATGTGACGAGACCGGCGTCGGGGTCGTGCGCGGGATGACGCTGCTCGCCGATGTCGTGGCCTCCAGCGTGGAGGAGCACGCCCGCTTCGGTGGGGTTGTCCCCGAGGTGGCCAGCCGGGCACACCTCGAGGCGATGGTGCCAACCTTGGAGCGGGCGTGCCAGCAGGCCGGCGTGCGCCCGGCTGACCTGGATGGCGTCGCGGTCACCGCGGGTCCCGGGCTCGCCGGGGCCCTGCTTGTGGGGGTCGCGGCCGCGAAGTCCCTGGCGCTGTCGTTGGGGGTGCCGCTGTACGGGGTCAACCACCTCGCCGCGCACGTGGCCGTCGACGCCCTCGAGCACGGCCCGCTGGCCGAACCGACGATGGCCCTGCTGGTGTCCGGGGGGCACTCGTCGCTGCTGCTGGTCCCAGATGTGGCCACGGACATCCGGCCGTTGGGGTCCACGATCGACGACGCCGCGGGCGAGGCCTTCGACAAGGTGGCCCGGGTCCTCGGCCTACCGTTCCCGGGGGGGCCGCACATCGACCGGGTCGCGACCGGCGGCGACCGCGCGTTCGTGACCTTCCCGCGTGGTCTCACGGCGGGCAAGGACATGGCCCGCCATCGCTTCGACTTCTCGTTCTCGGGGCTCAAGACCGCGGTGGCCCGGTGGGTGGAGGCCAAGGAGGCCGAGGGTGAGGCCGTGCCGGTCGCCGATGTCGCAGCCGCCTTCCAGGAGGCGGTTGTCGACGTCCTGACCCGCAAGGCCATCGACGCGTGTCGTGAGCATGGGGTCACCGACCTGCAGGTCGGCGGTGGCGTGGCGGCGAACTCGCGGCTGCGTGCCCTGGCCGCGGCGCGGTGCGAGTCCGCGGGGGTCCGGCTGCGGATCCCCCGACCGGGACTGTGCACGGACAACGGCGCGATGGTGGCCGCCCTGGGGGCGCACGTGGTGGCCGGGGGGCTGCCCGCCTCCCAGCTGGACCTGCCTGCCGACTCCTCGCTGCCCGTGGAGGTGGTGCGGGTGTGACGGGGATCCAGGCACCACCCGCACCCGAGCCGACCGTCACCACTGTCGCGTCGCACGGGGTGGCCTACCTCGTGCACTGGCTGGTCATCCTGCTCCTGCTCAGCCAGGCCGTCGTCTCGGTGCTCAGGCCGCCGGAGGGGGTGCTTGCGGTCGGGGTGGTCACCGGCCTGATCTGCTTGGTCTGGGCGACGTTCTGCCTCGGCATGGGCATCCCGAGAGGCCACGACGCGGACGGCGCCGACCTGCCTCCGCCGCCCTGGCTCGGGGTCATCACCACCGCTGGGTGCTTGATCTCGTTGGAGGTGGTCCGCGGCTCGTTCGACCTGATGGGGTCCTGGCCTGCCGAGCTGATGGTTGCCGGCCTGTTCGTGGCCACGGTGACCGTGTGGAGCGGCCCTGTGGGCGGCGGGGTCACCGGGATCGTCGTGGCGATCATCATGCTGCTGACCGCGGTGGGCGGCGAGGGCCAGGACCCATTGCTGCGCACGTCGTTGGCGCAGGCGGTGCCGGCGATCTCGCTGGTCGCCGCGGGCTTCTCGGCGGCGCTGGCCCTCGGTGCGCTGGCCCGGGCGGCGGCGCGGCTGCAGGGCAACCTTGATACCCGCGATGCCGTGCTCGTCCAGGAGCGGGCGGTCCTGGAGGCGTCGCAGGTCGCCGCGGAGGTGGAGCGCTCGCTGCATGACACCGCGCTGAACACCCTGGAGACCATCAGCGCCCACGGGGACCACATCCCGAGTGCCGACGTCGCGGCCCGGTGTCGGTCGGACTACAAGCAGCTGTCCGCGTGGCGGTCAGAGGCAGACCTGTCCGACGTGGCTGGGGTGGTGGCGCACCTGGAGGCACATGCCCAGCGGTTGGCGGTGGACCTCGAGGTGGCGCTGGTGCGTGAGTCCGAGGACCCGGCCGACGTGCTGGCGCCCATCCCGGGCCCGGTCCTGGCTGCCCTGGCCGGTGCTGGCACGGAGGCCCTGACGAACGTGGCCAAGCACTCCGGGGTCCGCGCTGCCACGCTGCTTGTGCGTACCGACCAGGACGGCGTGCAGGTCTTCGTCGCCGACGCGGGGGCGGGCCTTGCCCGCGCCGATGAGGGCTTCGGGATCACCCGCTCGATCCGGGAGCGGATGCTGTCGGTCGGCGGGCAGGCCCTGACCGGCCAGGGCCCGGGCGGGCAGGGGACCGTCGTCCTCCTCGAATGGCACCAGCGCCGGCTGGCAGTCCCCGAGATCGGGTCGGACCTGCTGGTCGGGACCGCCCGGGTCGTGCTGATCGTGGCCGTGTTCCTGTCCGGGACGGCAGTGGCCCTGACCATCCTGGGGTGGTCGGCCTACACGCACCCGTGGCTGGCCCTCGGTGCGGCCGGTGCCCCTGTGCTCGTGGCGGCCTCTGCGGTCGAGCGGGCCCGCAGCGGCTACGTGGTGGGCGCGCCCGAGGTCGTGGCCACGTGCGCGACCTACGTGTTGGTGGGGGCCCTCGCCCTCCTCGCAGACCCGTTCTGCGCCACATTGCTCGGGGAAGGGGTGATGCTCGACGCCCGGGTCCCGATGATGGCGGTCCTGCTGCTCCTTGCGCCCCGCACGGGTGTCCTGGCGGCGATTGTGGCGACGGTTGGGCTCACCCACGTCGCGGTCGCCCTTGCGTGGGGCGACCGACTGGCCGTGTGCGGCCCGGACACCGCTGAGTACGGGATCTACGTGCTGGCCATCCTGGGTGCTGCCTGGCTGTTCGTCAGGCGGATCGCCCTGCTGTCCACCGAGCTGGGCGATGCCCGGGCACAGGCCGTCGGCGCCCAGATCCGGCTGCGCGCGGAACTGTCCGTCCGGGCCGAGGAGGAGCTCTGGGTGGCCGATACCCTCGGCTCCGCCCAGCAGCTGCTCGATGACATCGGTGAGGGCCGCCGCGATCCCGGCGATCCGGCCACGCGTGCGGCCTGCGCGGCGGAGGCCGGCTTCCTGCGGGCGCTGCTGGCGGTCGGTCGCGCACCCATGTCCCTGCGCCGGCCAGCTCGCGTCTGGCTGCGCCTCCTGCGCGCCCATCACTGCCGGATCCTCGTGCGTGGCTCGTTCGAGCGCATTGAGGCGCCAGCCGGGACGATCGGCGAGGTGGGCGGGGTGATCGATGCGCTCTGCGCGCTCGCGCCCGGGGCGTCGGTGACGTTGTCCGCGTGGGCTGACCCGACCCCGACCGTGATGCTCACCGCCGAGGGGGCGGCGCTGACCCGTGCCGAGCCGCAGCTGGTGTCCCGCTTCGAACGATTCGCCGTGGGCGCGGCCCGTGAGGTCGGCCCGGACGGGGTCACACTGGAGTGGGCGTGGGAGCCGGGCCTCGCGGTCTCTGGTGCCGCGGCGGGCTAGATTGTGCCCATGGGCGCGACGATCCGCGTGATCATCCTTGATGATCACGCCCTGTTCCATCAGGCCCTGAGGTCGTGGTTGCAGACACAGGGGCCGAGCATCGATGTGGCCTACGCGGGCGCGGATGTGGACCGCGCGCTCGCGGAGGCCGCCACGAGCGACGTCGTGCTGCTCGACCTGGACCTTGGGCCGGACGCTCCGCCGCTGGCTCAGCTCGTGCAGAGCTTCCAGCAGGGTGGGTGCCGGGTGCTGATCGTCAGCGCCCTTGGCAGCCCCCGGGTGGTGCGCGAGGGCCTGGCGGTCGGCGCCCTGGGCTACATGTCCAAGCGGGAGTCGCCTGAGGACCTGCTGGAGGCGATCCGGGCCGTTGCCTCTGGCGAGGGCTTCCTGACCCCCGAGATGGCGGCCATCCTGGCCGAATCGCCCCAGGACGTCCCGAACCTGAGCGTCCAGGAGCTCTCCGCGCTGCGCCTGTATGCCTCCGGGCTGAAGCTCGAGTCCGTGGCCCGGCGAATGAACGTGAGCCCGGCCACGGCCAAGGAGTACCTGGATCGGGTGCGCACGAAGTACGCCCACGCGCATCGTGAGGTCCGCACGAAGTCCGACATGCGCCGGGCCGCGGTCGAGGACGGCTTCCTGGCCGATGAGTCGTCCACGCAGGCCCCTGGACGGTGAACCGGTCCGTGGTGGCTGCGGGGCTGTTGACGGCAGCCGCGGCCGGGGCCGTGATGATGGTTGCCCAGGAGTCTGTCAGCACCCCTGCCCCGGTCACAGTCGAGCAGGTGTGCGCGAGCGTGGCCGATCTGCGAGCGGCGCTGGACCTGTCCTCGGTCGGCGACCAGGCGGTGGTGCGCGCCCGCGCGGCTGAGCTGGCTGACATGTTGGGAAGCTCGGCGGCCACGGGATCGGTGGATCGGGCGGTCGCTCGACGGATGCTTGCCGTCCTCGATGACTCGGGGGCGACGCTGTCTGATCTCCAGCGGGCAGTCGAACCCGTCGCCGGGCAGTGCCCGGACCTCCCGTCGGCGTCCTGATCCGGCGATCGGTTGCCGACTGCCTCGACCGGGCGCAGGATTGGCTGCACCGACCGTGAGGGGTGGCGATGCGTTCCTGGCGCCAACTGGCAGCGCGCTCCCGCCTCGCGCTTGTCGTCCTCCTGGTCGTGGCAGGCATCGTCGCGGTCCCTGCCCCTGCGTCCGCGGAGCTGGTGGGATCGGTGTCGGGCACGGTGCGCGGCGCCGGGCAGCCAGTCGCCAATGCTTGGGTGACCTTGATGCCTGTGACGCCCACGGGGGACTGGGCCGGGCGACCGGCCACCATCACCACAGATGCCGATGGGAGCTATGAGTTCGGGGAGCTCTACGCCTTCCACGTCAAGATCCAGGTGCGAGCGCCGGCCTTCAGTGACCTGGCCAGCGCCTACTGGCCGCAGGCGTACTCGTTCGCGGACGCCGGGACCTTGCGTGTGGCCAACTCTGGCTCGACGGCCGACGTGGACCTGCCGGGGGCGAGCACCATCAGTGGTCAGGTGCGCGACGCGCAGTCCGGGCAGCCGATCCGTGGGGCCCGCGTCCTGGCCCATGTCGACTCCTCGCCGGGGTGGGAGGCGGTCGGCAGTCAGGCCCTCACAGCGGCGGGCCCGGGCAGCTTCCTGATCGAGGGGGTGCCGCCGGTTCCGGTCGGCCTTCAGGTCCTGTCCCCGGCAGGGAGCAACTACCTGGACCAGTGGTACGACGGGGCGGGCTTCCACGGGGAGGCCGAGATGGTCGAGCCCGGGACCACCGGCATCGAGGTGATGCTGAGCCAGGGTGGGCAGATCAGTGGGACCGTTCGCGATGCCGCGGGAGCACCGGTGCCGGGCGTCGCCGTGACGATCATCGGCTGTCCCGGGCTCTGCCCGCTGACCAAGGCCACCGACGAGTCAGGCGGGTACCGGATCAATGCCGTCCCACCCGGTCCGGGGTTGCGTGCGTACGCCGACGGGTCACAGGTCGGCCTGCTCAATGGGTGGTACTCGGCGCCGGGCGCCGACTCCGACACGATGGTGCGTCTTGCCCCGGGCCAGGTGCTCGACGGCCTGGACTTCAGCCTGACGCCGGGAGCCGTCGTTGTGGGCCGGGTCGTCGATGCGCTGACCGGCGAGCCGGTCGCCGGGGCCTCGGCTGACCTGCGTGATCTCAGCAACCCGTTGAGCGCTTTCGGCTCGACGCCGGTCCGCCCGCCCGACCAGCCGCCGACCTTGGGGCGCAGCGCGGGCGGCGTGATTCCCAGCCCGGGCGCGACCGGTACTGCCCCGGCACCGCGGCGATCGGCGCTGCCGCCTGCTTCGGAGTTCAGTATCGGGCCGGTCCCACCGGGTCGATACACCCTGGTGGTGTTCCCCGGCCGCCGGAACGCGGAGTACCGACCCGTCAGGTGGGTCGGCAGCACCGGGTTCGACGCTCCGGCGACAGTGGAGCTGTCCCCCGGTGAGCGGGCCCGGATCACTGTCAGCCTCGCCGCGCAACGCCCGCCCGAGCCGGGTCGAGCCGGGTCCGGCTCGGGTGGAGGCACTGACGGGCCAGTCGCCCCGGCCACATCAGCCGGCTGGCCCGGCCTCTCCCGCGGATTCCTGGCCGGGGTCGGTGGTGGACTCCTGGCGGGGGCTGCCCCGGCCTGATCCCGGATCGACCCGCTCCACGAGCAGGGCCAGGGGTCCTGAGTCGGTCCGGGTGAGCACCAGCGTCGCCGTCGGCCCGTTGCGATCGAGTCTCAGCCCGGCGCGCAGCCGCTCAGGGACGATGTTGACCCCGCGCTTCTTGACCACCACGTCGCCGTAGCCATGCGAACGCAGCCAGGCGCGCATCGGCTTGCGACCGAAGGGCACCTCATCGCGCACCTCGAAGGTCGCCCCCAGCCCGCGCGGGTCCGGCGTGGAGTCCGACGTGATGTAGGCGATCCTGGGGTCGAGCAGGTGGCCGTCGACGCGGGCGGCCAGGACCGACACGAGTCCCGAGCGGATCACTGCGGGATCCGGCTCGACCAACCAGGCTGCGATCGGCCCGATCGGTGGCACAGGGATGCCGTCGACGTCGTCGAGAGACTCTGCAGCGGGGCGCTCGTCGACGTAGGCGCCGTCGGCGGCCAGGACCGTGGCCGTTCGCGTCGCATGCCCGCGGCGTAGCGGACCCCACCACACGCCGGCCTCCACGAGGTCGCCGCCGACGCTGATCCACTCGGTCTGGGTCTCTGCGGGCAGGGACCCGTGGTCGATCCCGGGCGCGACCTTCGCCCCGGTGGCGGGGACCTGCGCGGCCAGCGAGCGCACCCAGGACCAGGGCGGGGACCAGGACTCCGGAGCCAGGGTGCGTACCCCGCCACTGCGGCGCGCCGGGTCGACGAAGCACCCCAGCTGGCCCGCCGCGCCGGCTGCCCTGTCGGTCCACGGCCCCGGGAGGGTGCGCACGTCCCCCACCGAGGTGGTGATCGCCAGCCCCTGGTCGGCTGCGGTCGCCGCGAGCGCCCACAGGGCCTCGGGGTCGAGATCCACCGCGAGCACGCGCAGCCCGGCCGCGGCCATCGCCAGCGTGTCGCTGCCCACCCCGCACCCGAGGTCGGCCACCACCTCGATGCCCGCATCGCGGAAGCGCCGGGCGTGCCTGGCGGCCACGGCAGGGCGAGTGGCCTGCTCCAGGCCGTCTGGGGTCCACCAGCGCGGCGGGCCCGGGAACCGGGCCGCGGCCCGTGTCCGCAGCCGTGCCTGGGTGGCCGCCGCCGCCACGACATCGGGCCGTTCGGCCCAGCGGGGATCGCCGCGGATCGCCGTGATCCGGACGATCGCGGCAGCAGGGTCATAGGGCGTCAGCGACGCCACGAGGGCCCGACCTTCGGGGGTCAGCAGCGTGGCGCGGGCCAGCGTGGCCTGGTCGCCGGCTGGGTCGCCGGTCGGGGTTGCCATGTGGGCCATTCTCCGGGGACGTGCCGGGTTGGCACTCATGTGCGCCGAGTGCCAAGGAGTGATACTGTTCGCCTTGGCACTCGAGTAGAGTGAGTGCCAGCAGCGACGCAGGTCGTTCCGGCACCGCGACGACGGGACACACCGGCCCGCAGCACACTTCCGTTACCGCCGAATCCCCTCTAGGGAGGTCAGATCGTGGCGCAAATCAAGCCACTCGAGGATCGGATCCTCGTCCAGCCCCTCGACGCCGAGCAGACAACGGCGTCGGGACTTGTCATTCCGGACACCGCCAAGGAGAAGCCCCAGGAGGGCAAGGTCCTGGCTGTGGGCCCGGGTCGTTTCGACGATGCCGGCACCAGCCGCATCCCGCTCGACGTGCAGGTCGATGACGTCGTCATCTACTCGAAGTACGGCGGCACCGAGATCAAGTACAACGGCGAGGAGTACCTGCTCCTGTCGGCCCGCGACGTGCTCGCGGTCGTCGAGAAGTAGCCGATTCCAGCGCATCGAGCCCCGGTTCTCCGACATTCGGGGCCGGGGCTCGATGCATCGCACAGACGAGAAGAGCAGAGAAGCACATATGGCCAAGATCCTGGAGTTCGACGAGAGCGCCCGACGCAGCCTCGAGCGCGGCGTCAACACCTTGGCGGACACCGTCAAGGTGACCCTTGGGCCCAAGGGGCGCAACGTCGTCATTGACAAGAAGTGGGGCGCGCCGACCATCACCAACGATGGCGTGACGATCGCCCGAGAGATCGAGCTGGAGGACCCGTACGAGGACCTCGGCGCGCAGCTGGCCAAGGAGGTCGCCACCAAGACCAACGACATCGCCGGTGATGGGACCACCACCGCCACGGTGCTGGCGCAGGCCCTCGTGAAGGAGGGCCTGAAGGTCGTCACCGCGGGTGCAGCACCTGTCCTGGTCAAGCGCGGGATGGACGCCGCCCAGGAAGCCGTGACCGACGCTCTGGCGTCGATGGCGCGCGACGTCGAGGGCCGCGAGGAGATCGCGCAGGTCGCGACCATCTCCTCGCAGGACGCGATCATCGGCGGGCTCATCGCCGAGGCGTTCGACAAGGTCGGCAAGGACGGCGTGATCTCGGTGGAGGAGTCCTCCACCACGTCGCTCGAGCTGGAGTTCACCGAGGGGATGCAGTTCGACAAGGGCTTCCTGTCGCCCTACTTCGTCACCGATCCCGAGCGCATGGAGGCCGTGCTCGATGACGCCCTGATCCTGCTCGTCCAGAGCAAGATCGCCGCGATCGGCGAGCTCCTGCCGCTGCTCGAGAAGGTCATGCAGACCGGCAAGCCGCTGCTGATCATCTCCGAGGACGTCGAGGGTGAGGCACTGAGCACCCTGGTCGTGAACAAGATCCGCGGGACCTTCAACGCTGCGGCTGTGAAGGCCCCCGCCTTCGGCGACCGCCGCAAGGCGATCCTCGCCGACATCGCGGTCCTGACCGGGGGCGAGGTCGTCTCGGCGGAGGTCGGCCTCAAGCTCGACCAGGTCGGGCTGGAGGTGCTGGGTTCGGCACGTCGTGTGGTGATCAGCAAGGACGACACAACGATCGTCGACGGCGGCGGGGATGCCGTGGCTGTTGCGGAGCGCGTGGCCCGGATTCGCCGCGAGATCGAGGAGTCCGATTCCGACTGGGATCGCGAGAAGCTCCAGGAGCGGCTGGCCAAGTTGGCTGGTGGTGTGTCGGTGATCAAGGTCGGGGCGCACACCGAGGTCGAGCTCAAGGAGAAGAAGCACCGCATCGAGGACGCCGTGTCCGCGACGCGTGCGGCCATCGAGGAGGGGATCGTCGCCGGTGGCGGCGCTGCCCTCGTGCACGCCGCCTCGGTGCTGTCCGACGGGCTCGGGCTCTCCGGCGACGAGCGCATCGGCGTCAACGTGGTGCGCAACTCCCTGGACCAGCCGCTGCGCTGGATCGCCGAGAATGCCGGTGACCAGGGGTATGTCGTGGTCTCCAGGGTGCGCGAGAACGGCCCGACCAAGGGCTACAACGCCGCAACCGGTGAGTACGTCGACCTGGTCGCGGCGGGCATCATCGACCCCGTGAAGGTCACGCGCTCCGCGCTGGAGAATGCCGTGTCCATCGCCGGGATGCTGCTCACCACCGACGTCCTGGTCGTCGAGAAGCCCGCCGAGGACGAGGACGAGGCCGGGCACGGCCACAGCCACGGTCCCGGGGGGCACACGCACTGACCCCGGAACGGACGAGGGGCCCGACCCGAACAGGTGCCTGTTCGGGTCGGGCCCCTCGTCATCATCGGGGGGCAGTGCCAAGTCGGGAGGCTCGCAAGCATGCCTAGAGTTGCCTGATCGGCAACTTGCGCTCAGCGCACCCCGGGGACGCTGGGGTCAGGCGCTGGCGGCACGAGCCGGGCGGGACTGCTGCTGCTCCTGCTGGTAGATGACCGAGCGCTCCGACTCGGTCAGGCCACCCCACACCCCGAAGGGCTCGCGCACCTTCAGCGCGTGCGCGCGGCACTGCTGCATGACCGGGCAGGAAGCGCAGAGGGCCTTTGCGTGCCGCTCCCGCTCCTCCTTGGCCCCACCGCGTTCGCCCTCCGGATGGAAGAACATCTCGGAGTCGACCCCGCGGCATGCCGCGTGCATCTGCCAGTCCCAGAAGTCTGCGTTTGGCCCCGGGAGCCTTGATACGTCTGCCATGGCTGGTCCTCTCACCGTCGTCCTCGCTTCATCGTAGAACTTGTGCGCATCTTATGCAAGTCGTTCGTCGAACCTGCTACACGGGACCTGCTGTACTGGTGACAACACCTTCGTCGCCCCCCATGTTCCCGGTCCGGGCGAGGTTTGGGAGCGTCCGGAGGCACAATTTGCAAAGGTCTTGCACAATGTCCACATGACTGCGCTACCAACACCCGCTCGCGGGTCGGACTCCGCTGAAGGTGCTGTGGCCGGCGACCCCGGGGCCCCCGCGGCTGCTGAGGCATCACAGCTACCCGGCGACGACTCCGGGCCGGCCGTGCAGCCAGCTCCGGCGCTGAGCGTCGCAGGTGCTGCGCGCGGGCTCGGAGTTGCCCCGGGAACGCTGCGCAGTTGGGAGCGGCGGTACGGCCTGGCGCCCAGCCTCCACACGGCAGGCGGCCATCGCCGGTACGGTCCGGTCGACCTGGCTCGGCTCGAGGTCATGCACCGCCTCGTGCAGCAGGGAGTGCCTCCCGCTGAGGCCGCCCGGGCTGCGATCGAGGCGGAGATCGGTGCCGATGCCCGCGAGGCGGCCAACCCGTACGTGGTCCTCCACGAGCCTGAGCCGGAGTCGTTGGGCGCGGGGGGTGACCCGCCTGCTGCTCGGCCCGACCATGCAGCGGCAGAGGGTGTCAGTACCGCTTCAGCGGGTGGGGGGCGGGTGCTGCCCATGCCCCGGCGGACACGGTCTGCCCGTGGCCTGGCCCGGGCCGCGATGGCGCTGGACTCCACGGCGTGCCAGCGCGCCCTGAGCTCGTCGTTGGCTGAGCGTGGCGCGATCGACACCTGGGAGGAGCTGATCCGGCCGGTGATGGTGGCGATCGGCGAGCGATGGGAGCAGACCAACCGAGGGGTGGAGATCGAGCACTCATTCTCCGCCGTGGTCAGCGCATGCCTGACCGGGCACTCCGCCCGGCTTGCGAGGCCGCGCAACCGCCGTCCCGCCCTGTTGGCCACGGTGGCCGAGGACCTGCACGACCTGCCCCTCCTGGTCCTGCAGGCCGCACTGTCGGACGTGGGGATCGCCAGTCACGTCCTCGGGGCCAGGACCCCCGACGAGGCGCTGCGCGACGCGGTGGTGCGGCTCGGCCCGCCAGTGATCTTCCTGTGGGCGCAGATGCCTGGCCCGTCCCTTCCTGAGCTGCCGCCCACCCGCCCGCCCGCCCGGGTCCTGCGCGGGGGGCCGGGTTGGGGATCCGACGCACAGGGAGACGGAGATGTGACTGACCTCGAGCACGCCGTGCGTGGTGTGCGTGCCGCGATGGGCTTGTGACCCGCTCCATGAATCGGCGTTCTCCCAGCGCGTCGTGGCCTCATGTGACGCGAAGTGATCCACCGACCTCCTAGGGTGAGTCCCGTGGTCGACGAGGAGCTCGGTGGTCTTCTCGCGGCCGGGGAGCGGGCTGTGTTCCGTGGCGTCCCCGGGCAGGGCCTCGTCCCGTTGGAACGAGCAGAATCCCTGGCCGAGGACCTCGGTGACGTCGCCGGCCGTACCCGTGCCGCGTGGCTGCTTGGTGTCGGTCGCACAGCCACGGGGCACTACGGCCAGGCGCTGGCCGGGCTCACGTCCCTGGCCAGCGACCCGGATACGCCCGCGGGGCTCCGCTCGCTGCCGGCGTCAGCGGTCGGGACGATCCAGCGCCAGCTCGGACGGCACGCCGAGGGCCGGGAGTGGGATCGCGGCGCACTGGACCTCGCCGCCGGGGAGCAGGAGGCCGAGGTCGAGGCGTGGCTCGGCCTGGCCTCGGACGCAATCGGTCTCGGGGAGCCCGATACCGCCAGGGACGCGCTGGCCCACGCCGAGGAGATCGTGGCCCAGCGCACGCAGACATGGTGGCGAGAGCAGCTGCGGATGGACTGGGTCCGGGCCGAGCTGGCACTGCTGACCGATGACCCCGGCCTGGCCCGGGCGGCGGCGGAGCGTGCCCTGGACTCCGCCGAGGCGGCCAGCGCACCAAGGCACGTGGCCAAGTCACTCCTGTTCGCCGGAGTGGCCGCGACGTCTGCGGGGCAGCAGGCGGTGGCCGTGGACCTGCTGGCACGCGCCGCTGTCCTGGCCGAGGGCCTCGGGGCCCGCCCGTTGGTGTGGCCGAGCCGGGGACTCCTCGGCGCCCTGCAGGCCTCCTCCGCGCCGGAGGAGTCCGAGCGAAACCTCGAATCCGCCCGCGCGGTGATCCGCGACATGGCCGCGGACCTCCCCCCGTTGCTGGCTGACGAGTGGCTGGCCCGCCGCGACATCCGCACCCTCCTGGGCTGAACCAGCACCCACAGCACAAGCCGGCGCCCTGCTGGTGAGCTCTGTCCGCCTGCCTCCTGCTCAAGTGCTCGGCCCCCGCTGCCGAACAGACCGGAGAAGGAGGTGCCCGGATGACCACGGTCCTGGTCTGCGACGACGCTCCCCTGGCGAGGGAGGCGGTTCGGCGGGCTGTGGCGTCGGTCCCGGGTGTCGATCGTGTCAGTGCCGCTGGTTCCGGTGAGGAGGTCCTGGCCCGGTATCCGATGGAGCGGCCGAGCGTGGTCCTCATGGACGTCCGGATGCCCGGGATGGGCGGTGTGGAGGCCACCCGCCGGCTCGTGGCCGAGCACCCGGGAGCTGTCGTGGTGATGCTGACGATGGGCGAGGACGTGGAGGGCGTGGCCGCAGCCGTGTCCGTCGGCGCCCGCGGATTCATGGTCAAGGACGCCTCCCGCGAGGAGACCGCGACGATGCTCAGCCTGGCAGCCGGCCCCCCCGCCCACCGCCCGAGCAACGTGGTCCCACTTCCCGTGCGCCCGATGGCCGGTGGGCCGCCGCTGAGCGCTCGCGAGGTCGAGGTCCTCGAGGGGATGTCCCGGGGCAAGTCCAACGCGGCGATCGGCCGTGAGCTCTACCTGTCCGAGGACACGGTCAAGACCCATGCCCGGCGGATGTTCCGCAAGATGGGTGCCGCTGACCGGGCCCAGGCCGTGGCCCTGGGGTTCCGGTGGGGACTGCTGAGCTGATCCGCCCTCGTGCGGCGCTGCGCGGTCCGGTGGTGCAGATACCCTGATCCCAGTGGGAGAGGGGCAACACGTGATCGATCCGGCCGACCGCGCGGCAGCAGACGAGATGTTCGGGTACACCGGGCTGACCTATGACGACGTGCTGCTGATGCCCAACCACTCCGATGTGGTGCCCTCAGATGTGGAGACGACCACCCGGCTGACCCGCGACATCGATGTGGCCGTGCCACTGGTGTCGGCCGCCATGGACACCGTCACCGAGGCGCGGATGGCTATCGCCATGGCCCGCCAGGGCGGGATCGGCGTCCTGCACCGCAACCTGTCGATAGCGGACCAGGCGGCCGAGGTGGACACGGTCAAGCGCAGCGAGTCGGGAATGATCCACGACCCGGTCACTGTGGGCCCGGATGCCACCGTGGCCGAGCTCGATGAGCTGTGTGCCCGCTACCGGGTCTCCGGGCTGCCGGTCATCGACGCCGACCGCACCCTGCTGGGGATCGTGACGAACCGTGACCTGCTGTTCCTGCCTGTCGAGGCGTACGCGAACACGCTGGTACGCGACGCCATGACGCGTATGCCGCTCGTGACCGGAGCTGAGGGGATCCGTCGCGAGGACGCTGCGGCGCTGCTCCAACAGCATCGGATCGAGAAGCTGCCGCTGGTGGACAGTGCCGGTCGGCTGACCGGGCTCATCACCGTCAAGGACTTCGTCAAGACCGAGCAGTACCCGATGGCCACCAAGGACGAGGACGGTCGGCTGCGGGTCGGGGCGGCGATCGGCTTCCATGGCGACGCTTGGGAGCGCGCACTGGCCCTGGCCGAGGCCGGCGTGGACGTGCTGGTCGCCGACACCGCCAACGGCCAGGCACGCCTGCTGCTTGACATGGTCAGCCGGCTCAAGGCAGATCCGGCCACCTCCCACGTGCAGGTCATCGGCGGCAACGTGGCCACGAAGGCCGGCGCCAAGGCTCTGGTCGAGGCGGGTGCGGACGCGGTGAAGGTGGGCGTCGGCCCGGGTTCGATCTGCACCACCCGCGTCGTGGCCGGCGTCGGGGTGCCGCAGGTCACAGCGATCTTCGAGGCGTCCCTCGTGTGCGGCCCCGCCGGTGTCCCGGTGATCGGCGATGGAGGGCTGCAGTACTCCGGGGACATCGCCAAGGCGCTGGTGGCCGGTGCCGAGACCGTCATGCTCGGCTCGCTGCTCGCCGGGTGCGAGGAGAGCCCCGGCGACCTCGTATTCGTCAACGGCAAGCAGTTCAAGCACTACCGCGGGATGGGCTCACTGGGTGCCATGGCCTCTCGCGGGCGGGTCTCGTACTCCAAGGACCGCTACTTCCAGGCCGACGTGGCCACGGACGAGAAGATCGTGCCCGAGGGCATCGAGGGTCAGGTGCCCTACCGGGGGCCACTGTCTGCCGTGGCCCACCAGCTCATCGGCGGCCTGCACCAGTCGATGTTCTACGTGGGTGCCCGCACGATCCCGGAGCTGCGCGCGCGTGGCCGGTTCATCCGGATCACCCCGGCGGGCCTGAAGGAGTCACATCCGCACGACATCCAGATGACGGTCGAGGCCCCCAACTACCAGGGCCGCTGACGCGGTGGACCGGAGGAGCACATGAACGACATCGAGATCGGCCTTGGCAAGCGGGGCCGCGCAGCAATGTCCTTCGATGACATCGCGATCGCCCCAAGCCGGCGCACCCGGGCCCCGGAGCTGGTCAGCACAGCCTGGCAGATCGATGCCTATCGGTTCGACAACCCGATCATCGGGGCGCCGATGGACTCGATCATCTCCCCCGAGACCGCTATCCGGATGGGTCAGCTGGGGGGGCTTGGGGTGCTCAACCTCGAGGGGCTGTGGACCCGCTACGAGCACACCGCATCGGCCTACGAGGAGATCAGCCAGCTGCCGGAGCTGCAGGCGAACGCCCGTATGCAGCAGCTGTACGCCGCACCGGTGCAGCCCGGCCTGATCCGTGAGCGGATCGCCGAGATCCGCGATGCCGGAATGACCGTGGCGGGGGCGCTGTCACCCAACCGGGTCACCGAGCTGGCACCCGTGCTCACCAGTGCCGGCATCGATCTGTTCGTGATCCGGGGGACCACTGTGTCCGCGGAGCACGTGAGCTCAGAGGATGATGCGCTGAATCTCAAGGACTTCATCTACACGCTGGACGCGCCGGTCGTGGTCGGTGGGGTGGCCACCTACCGCGCTGCCCTGCACCTGATGCGCGCGGGCGCGGCGGGTGTGCTGGTCGGCTTCGGCGGCGGCGCCTCCCACACCACGGCCGATGTGCTGGGGGTCCGCGTGCCGATGGCCACGGCGGTCGCCGACGTGTCGGCCGCGCGGCGCGACTACATGGACGAGTCCGGCGGGCGGTATGTGCACGTGATCGCCGACGGCGCCATGGGCCGCAGCGGGGACATCGTCAAGGCCGTGGCCTGTGGTGCCGACGCAGTGATGGTCGGCTCCCCGCTGGCGCGTGCCGCGGAGGCTCCCGGACGCGGCTGGCACTGGGGGATGGAGGCTGTCCATGCCGAGCTGCCCCGCGGTGAGCGGCACTGGACCGGCACTGTCGGGTCCCTCGAGCAGGTCATGCATGGTCCCAGCAGGGTCCCGGACGGGACGATGAACCTGGTCGGGGCGCTGCGTCGGGCGATGGCCACCTCCGGATACTCGGATCTCAAGGAGTTCCAGCGGGTCGACGTCACGGTGTCCCCGGGCCACTGATATCCACAGATCAAGGTAGGTTATCCACAGGCGTGAACCCGGGTTCCGCAGCACGGAAACAGCTCTTCGTCCACACGTCGAAGGAAGTCATCCACATGGTCCCGAACGGCGAAAACGCCGATGGCATGGGAAGAATGGGCTCATGAGCACTCGTGATATCCGTCACACCGAGGACCCGTCCAGCCTCGGGCCGGACCAGCGCGCAGCCTCGCTCGCGAGGATGCGGGCGACAACCCCGGAGAGCCCGCTCGACCTGCTGGTCGTGGGTGGTGGCGTGGTCGGCTGCGGTGCCGCCCTCGACGCCGCTGTCCGTGGCCTGTCCGTGGGCCTGGTGGAGGCGGGCGACCTGGCCTCGGGGACATCGAGTCGATCCTCGCGCCTGGCCCACGGGGGCCTGCGCTACCTCGAGCAGCGGGAGTTCGCACTCGTGCGCGAGGCGCTGACCGAACGCGGGCTGCTGCTCGACCGGCTGGCCCCGCACCTCGTCCGGCCGGTCCCGTTCCTGCTCCCGGCCAGCGGAGGAGTGGAACGCTCGTACATGGGCGCCGGCGTGGCGCTCTACGACATGCTGTCGCGGATCGGTGCCTACGGCGGCACCATGCCCCGGCCGCGGACCCTGTCCTCGGCTGCTGTGCACGGCCTGGCTCCCGGCCTGCGTGTGGACGCGATGGAGGGGGCAGTCCGGTTCCATGACGCCCAGATCGACGATGCCCGCCACACCCTCGCCCTGGCCCGCACGGCCGCGGCGAAGGGTGCCGCGGTGGCCACAGGCGTCCAGGTCGTCGACCTGATCAGGGTCCACGAAGGAAACGAGCACCACGAGGGCGCCAGCGGCGCTCCGCGAGTGGCCGGGGCGCTCGTCCGTGACGTGTCCACCGGCGAGGAGTTCGTCGTGCACGCCCGAGTCGTCCTCTCGGCTGCCGGCGTGTGGACCGATGACCTCGTGGCGATGGCCACCGGGGAGCCAGCCGGTGAGAGCGTCCGGCGCAGCAAGGGTGTGCACCTGGTCGTTCCTCGGCGCAGCTTCCGCTCGTCCATGGCGGTGATTGCGCGAACACCGAACAGCGTGCTCTTCCTGCTGCCCTGGAGCGAGCACTGGCTGATCGGGACGACCGACACCGACGACGACGGCCCGCGGGAGTCGCCTGGTGTGACGGGCGAGGACGTGGAGTACCTGCTTGGCCAGGCGAACCGGTGGTTGTCCCGGCCGCTCGTGCATGAGGACGTCGTCGGTGTGTACGCGGGCCTTCGACCGCTGCTGTCGGCGGGGCAGGGCGACACCACTCAGCTGTCACGGGAGCACGCCGTGATGCTGCCGGTCCCGGGGTTCGTCGCCATCGCCGGCGGCAAGTACACGACCTACCGGGTGATGGCCGCCGATGCGGTCGACGCTGCCGCCGACCAGCTGCCCGGCACCGTGGAGCGGTCCTCGACCGAGGGGGTTCCCCTCGTCGGCGCCGACGGGTTCCGCGAGCAGTGGGCAGCGCGGGTGCGCCGTGCCCGGGCTGCGGGTCTGGACACGATCTACGTGGAGCGGCTGCTTCGTCGCCATGGAGACCGGACCGAGGACGTGCTCGCCCTCGTCGCCGCCGACCCCAGCCTCGGAGCGCCCCTGCATCCCGACGGCCGGGTCATCCGCGCCGAGGCGGTGGTCGCGGCCCGGGACGAGGGGGCGCGGACGCTCGGCGACATCCTGATCCGGCGCACCCGCCTGGCGGTCCAGACCCGGGACCGGGCCGCCGCCGCGGCCCGCGACACCGCGGAGCTGGTCGCCCCGATCCTCGGCTGGGACGAGCACCGCATCGCGGCCGAGATCGACGCTGTGGGCGTCGAGCAGCCAAACGTGCCCCGGCACCAGCCCCCCAGCCCCTGATCCTGGGGCTCCCGCTCGGCGCGCTGCCTGGACCGGTCCCTGGACCGCTGGTCGGACCGCTGGCTGGGTGGCGCGGTAGCCTGCCGGCATGAGTGTCGATACCTCCATCCCGCTCCGACCTGGCTTCGACGTGGACCTCGTCGAGACCCTGCTCACCATCCCCGTGCTCCACCCGGGGGCTGAGCGCCATGCGACGTTGGCGCCCTTCGACGGCATGCCGCTCGTCGAGGTCCCGTACTCCTCAGTGGCGGACGTCGACATGGCCTTCGAGACTGCCGGGCAGGCGCAGGTCCGGTGGGCCAGGACGGAGGTCGCGGACCGCAAGCGGATCATGCTGCGCTTCCACGACCTGCTGCTGTCCCATCGTGACGAGGGTCTGGACCTCATCCAGTGGGAGACCGGCAAGACGCGCATGGACGCCCTGAAGGAGATCCTCGGGGTGGCCACCGTTGCACGGCACTATGCCCGTGGCGCTTCCCGCCTGCTGGCGCCGGACCGCAGGACCGGGGTCTTCCCGCTGCTGACCAAGGTGACCGTGGAGCGTCGGCCGGTGGGGGTCGTGGGCAACATCGCCCCGTGGAACTACCCGCTGTTCCTGGCCGGCGCCGATGCCATCCCGGCGCTGATGGCGGGGAACGCCGTGGTGCTCAAGCCGGACCACCAGACCTCGTTGACCGCGCTCTGGGTCGTCGACCTCCTGCACCGCGCCGGGATCCCGCCGCGCGTCATGCAGGTCGTTCTCGGGTACGGCCCCGAACTGGGGCCAGAGATCACCGAGCGCGCCGACTACATGATGTTCACCGGCTCCACCGCGGTCGGGGCGACAATCGCGAGCAGGTGCGGGGAACGGCTGATCGGCTGCTCGATGGAGCTCGGCGGGAAGAACCCGATGATCGTGGTCGATGACGTCGATCCGGGTCGAGCGGCCGAGATCGCCGTGCGGGCCTGCTTCGACAACGCCGGGCAGCTGTGCGTGGCCATGGAGCGCATCTATGCCATGGGTGCTGCCTACGACTCCTTCATGGACCGGTTCATCGCGCGGATCGGCGCACTGCGGATGCACGCGTCCGTGGGGTGGGCATCTGACTACGGCTCACTGATCAGCGCCGAGCAGCTGGCCCGTACTCGGGCGGCGGTCGACGATGCCGTGGCCAAGGGTGCCACCGTCGTGACCGGTGGCCATCCACTGCCGGAGGTCGGCCCCTACTACTTCGCCCCGACCGTGCTGACCGGCGTCACCCCGGACATGACCTGCTACGGCGCCGAGACGTTCGGCCCGGTCGTTGCCGTCCACCGTGTCGAGTCCGAGGAGGAGGCCATCGCGCTGGCCAACGCGTCGCCGTTCGGCCTGAACGCCTCAGTGCTCGTCGGTGACGACCAGCGCGGGGAGGTCATCGCCCGGGCGCTGCGGACCGGCTCGGTCAACGTCAACGAGGCCTACGAGGCCACGTTCGGGTCAACCCGGGCCCCGATGGGTGGGATGGGGCTGTCCGGCCTGGGCCGGCGCAACGGCGACCACGGCCTGACCCGGTTCACCGAGGAGCAGACGATCGCGATCCAACGTGGGATCGGGTTCGGCACGCCGTTCGGGATGGAGCACGACGACTGGGCTGACATCATCGTGCGCGGGTTCCGGGCCATGAAGGCCGCCGGGCTGAAGTAGCCCGGATTCGGGCATACCGCCCGGCTGCACCGTGTTCGACATGCCCCGCGGCGCGCACCCCCGGAGACGGCGATATCGTCGACGCCATGGGCGAGTTCGAGGACAGCTGGGAGGGCGGCCCCGATGCTACCGCCACCGATTACGACGTTCTGGTCATCGGATCCGGGTTCGGAGGGTCGGTCACCGCGCTCCGGCTGACCGAGAAGGGATACCGGGTAGGCGTTCTGGAGTCCGGCCGGCGGTTCGCCGATTCTGAGCTGCCGAAGACCAGCTGGCGGGTCAGGGACTACCTGTTCGCCCCCGAGGTCGGCTGCTTCGGGATCCAGCGGATCCATCGCCTGAACGATGTCATCGTCCTGGCCGGCGCTGGCGTCGGCGGAGGGTCGCTGGTCTACGCCAACACCCTCTACGTCCCGGGCGAGGGGTACTTCAAGGACCCGCACTGGGGCCACATCACGGACTGGTCCGAGGAGCTGCTGCCGTTCTACGACCAGGCCCAGCGAATGCTGGGGGTGGTGACCAACCCGACGATGACTGCTGCCGACGTGGCCTTCAAGGCTGTCGCGGACGAGATGGGTGTGGGGCACACCTTCAAGCGCACTCCCGTGGGCGTCTACTTCGGGTCCGCTCCCGGCGTGACCGAGCCCGACCCCTACTTCGGCGGTGTCGGACCGGAGCGGACCGGGTGCATCGAGTGCGGCGAGTGCATGACCGGCTGTCGGCACAACGCCAAGAACACGCTGGTGAAGAACTACCTGGGCCTGGCCGAGGGCGCCGGGGCGAAGGTCCATCCGCTGACAACGGTGACCACGGTCCGCCAGCTGCCCGACGGCCGCTGGGCGGTCGATACCCGCTCCACCGAATCCCTTGCCGCGAAGGCGAGCGGGAAGGTCCGCGGGAAGGTCGCAGCACGCAGGTCCGGGGACCAGGCTCCGCCCGAGGACAGCGCTGTTGGTGCCGGGCGCACCTTCACTGCAGACCACGTGGTGTTCTCAGCCGGGACCTGGGGGACACAGAGCCTCCTGCACCGCCTGCTGGCCGACGGGGTCCTTCCCGACCTGTCCCCCCGGCTCGGATCGCTGACGCGCACCAACTCGGAATCGCTGGTGGGCGTCGTGAACGCGACGCCGCCCGGTGAGGGCGACTTCACCCATGGCGTGGCGATCACCTCCTCGTTCTTCCCGGACCCGAACACACACATCGAGCCAGTCCGCTACGGCAAGGGCTCGAACTCGATGCTCCTGCTCGAGACGGTCATGAGTGACGGCCAGGAGGGCGTCCCCCGCTACAAGCAGTGGGCCCGTGAGGCCATCAAGCACCCGTGGGACGTCGTCCGGTCGGTCTACGTCCGGGGGGCCTCGGAGAAGGGGATCATCGCCCTGGTCATGCAGAACGTGAACAACTCGATCACGGTGGCCGGTGAGCGGACGCGGTCCGGGCGGTTCCGCCTGCGCAGCCGGCAGGGAGAGGGGGCGCCGAACCCGAGTTGGATCCCCGTGGCCAACGACGCCATGCGCCGGCTGGCCAGGATCATCGGTGGGAGCCCGAGGGGCAACTGGGGTGAGGTTGTCGATGCGCCGATGACCGCGCACTTCATCGGGGGTGCCGTGATCGGCCTGACCCCCGATGAGGGTGTCATCGACCCGTACCACCGGGTGCACGGCTACCCGGGGCTGCACATCGCCGACGGGTCGACCATCACGGCCAACGTGGGCGTCAACCCGTCGCTGACCATCACGGCGATGGCCGAGCGGGCGATGTCGCTGTGGCCCAACGCGGGCGAGGAGGATCCGCGCCCCGAGCAGGGCACCGGCTACCGCCGGGTGAGTCCGGTGCAGCCCAAGAACCCGGTCGTCCCCGACCATGCGTCCGGTGCCCTGCGCCTGCCGGTCGACCTCGGCATCCCCAAGGTCCCCACGCAGTAGCCGGAGTCGAACGAGGATCGGGCTGCGGTCCGCCCGGCGCCGTGCCCGCGTAGGCTTCGTCCGTGACGAACCCCCGCCCCGTCCTCGTCGTCGACTTCGGCGCCCAGTACGCCCAGCTCATCGCCCGACGTGTGCGTGAGGCACGCGTCTACTCCGAGATCGTCCCCTCCACGATGCCCGTCGCCGAGATGCTCTCGAAGGACCCGGCCGCGGTGGTCCTGTCCGGGGGGCCGAGCAGTGTGTACGCGCAGGGGGCGCCGTCGATCGACTCCGCGCTGTTCGCCGCCGGGGTCCCTGTGTTCGGCATCTGCTACGGCTTCCAGGTGATGGCCCGCGCCCTTGGGGGGGAGGTCGCACAGACCGGGCTCAGCGAGTTCGGCCGGACGCCGCTGGAGGTGGGTGCGCACGGTGTGCTGTTCGCCGGGCTCCCCACCGAGCTCTCGGTCTGGATGTCCCACGGCGACTCGGTGTCCGCCGCACCAGCCGGTTATGCCGTCACCGCCTCGACGGCCGGGGCCCCGATCGCCGCGTTCGAGAATCCCGACACCGGATGTGCGGGGGTGCAGTTCCACCCAGAGGTCCTGCACACCGAGCGCGGGCAGACGATCCTCGAGCACTTCCTGCACGACCTCGCCGGCATCGCCCCCGAGTGGACGACCGCGTCGATCGTCGACGAGCAGGTGGCCGCGATCCGGGCGCAGGTCGGTGACCACCAGGTGATCTGCGGGCTGTCCGGGGGCGTCGACTCCGCGGTGGCCGCGGCGCTGGTCCATGAGGCCGTCGGTGACCAGCTCACCTGTGTGTTCGTCGACCACGGGTTGCTGCGCAAGGGCGAGCGGGAGCAGGTGGAGCGTGACTATGTGGCCGCCACCGGGATCCGCCTTGTCGTGGTGGATGTCGCCGACCGTTTCCTCGGCGAGCTTGACGGGGTCACCGACCCGGAGGAGAAGCGCAAGACGATCGGACGCCTGTTCATACGCGTCTTCGAGGATGCGGCGGCTGGTGTTGTGGCCGAGCGGGGTGAGCACGGTGGCACGGTCGACTTCCTCGTCCAGGGCACGCTCTACCCGGACGTCGTGGAGTCCGGTGGCGGTACTGGGACGGCCAACATCAAGAGCCACCACAACGTCGGCGGACTGCCCGACGACTTGGCCTTTCAGCTGGTCGAGCCGCTGCGCACCCTGTTCAAGGATGAGGTGCGCCACGTCGGCGAGCAGCTGGGCCTGCCGGCGGCGATGGTCTGGCGGCACCCGTTCCCGGGGCCGGGCCTGGCCATCCGGATCATCGGGGCGGTCAACCGCAACCGCCTGGACATCCTTCGCGAGGCCGATGCGATCGCACGTGAGGAGCTGACCGCCGCCGGCCTGGACCGCGATGTGTGGCAGTTCCCGGTCGTCCTCCTGGCCGACGTCCGCTCTGTCGGGGTCCAGGGCGACGGGCGGACCTACGGGCACCCGGTGGTCCTGCGGCCGGTGTCCAGCGAGGACGCGATGACCGCCGACTGGTCGCGGCTGCCCCACGAGGTCCTGGCCCGCATCTCCACCCGGATCACCAACGAGGTCCGCGACATCAACCGGGTGGTCCTCGACGTCACGAGCAAGCCCCCCGGCACGATCGAGTGGGAGTAGCCCCGCACGCCGACGTGCACGGCGTCGAGCACCCCGAACACATGACACCCTCCCCGTTTGCGTCCTGCCTCCGGCAATTCGTGGAGGGGGAACGGAAACGGGGAGGGTGTCCCGTGTTGCCGGCGGTTCGGTCAGGCGAACGGGTCCGTCGGCCAGCTCTCGGCGGACTCAGCCGTGGCGATCTCCTCGGCCTGCTGCTGGCGCTTCGAGGCCGTCAGCGAGGCGGCTACTCCGCCTGCCCCGAGCGCGATCAGGACAGTGGGGGCGATCCATCTCCCGTCGATCTGCCAGCCGGTCGCCGCGCTGATGGCGAACAGCACCCCGAGGGTCGTGAAGATCAGGCCAGCGGCCAGGGACAGGTAGTCGGTCTCATGCTGCCTCACGGCGCACCTCCAGGTTTCCGGCGCCGATGGCGGCGTCGACGGTGACGATGTAGGCCGGGGCCTGCTCGGCCACCGGGTCGAGCGTGGTGACGACGTCCAGGTTGGTGCCGTCGACGTCGTCGTTGCTGCGGTCGATCGGCAGCTGCTGCGGGAGGTCGATCTGCCCGACATCCACGCTGCCGGTCAGGTCCAGCTGCATGTCGCCCGGGATCACGATGATGAGTTCACCGAGCCCGACGCCGGCGTCGATCGTGAGGCGCTGCCCGTCCTGCGTGGACTCGGTGGTCCCACGTGCGGTCAACCCGGTCAGGTCCAGCGTGGCTGACCCTGCGGACAGCCGGTACTCCAGCGGGGAGTCCTCGACGTCGAGGGGTTCGACCTGCCAGACGCGCTCACCGAGGCTCAGCCCGCCCCACTGGCCATCGTCCTGCGTCGAGGCGACCCAGCGGTCCCAGTTCGGGTTGTCCCGCACGAAGTTGCTGGCCGAGACCGTGGCGAACGTGATGAACGCCAGGGGGATCGCGAACCACAGCAGCCACCGGGCCCGGCCGTACTTCGCGCCGACCAGCATGCCGATGCCCAGGATGGCCAGGGCGACGCCGAGGATCACTCCCCACACGCCGGCGCTTGCCGGCAGGAGGAAGCCGATCAGGCCCAGGACGCCGGCGGCGAGGATGGCGGCCGACAGCACGAGCCACCCGAGGTAGGAGCGCTCGCGGGGGGCCGGGGCGATGTAGTCGGCCGGGTGGTCGGCGTAGCTGGGGTTGCCGCCCGCGGCGTAGCCGACCTCGTCAGCGGGCGCTCCGAAAGGGTTCGGCCGCATCGGTTCGTCCGGGATGGCGATCCAGGCGATCAGGTAGCCGACCAGGAATGCGCCACCGGTGGCCAGCGTCAGGACGACCGTCAGGATCCGCAGAAGGGTCGCGTCGGTGTTCCAGTACCGCGCCAGGCCCCCGCAGACCCCGCCGATGACCCGGTTGCTGCGGCTCCGGTTCAGTCGACGGCCCGGTCCTGGCGGCGGGTACGGGCCCGGAGCCTGGTAGCCGGCCGGCTGCTGGTACCCGTAGGACTGGTCGTAGCCAGCAGATTGACCATAGCTGCCCGACTGGCCGTACCCCCCGGACTGGGCGTAGGACGGCTGCTGGTAGCTGCCGGGCGGCGGGGTGGCCGCCGGGGGCGGGTACGCGCCGGGCGGTGGATAGGCATTCGGCGGCTGGTAGCCCGGGGGCGGGTAGGAGCCAGCCGGGGCAGCGGGCCCAGCCGGGGCGGCCGGGCTCTCGGCCGGGGACTCGCCGAGCACCGAGGTGGGCTGCTCGTCGGGTGTGTTGTCGGGGACGGGGGGCGGGGTGGGTGTTGTTTCGTTCATGGCTCCACCATCCCGCCGAACAACCCCGGCCGGTAGCCGGAATCCCCCTGATCCGACCCTGAGCGCACCCTGAGCCGAACTCAGGGTGCCTCCCTGAGGACAGCCCGGAGCCGCGCGGGTGATCATGGGGGCATGAGCCAGGTCGTGGAGCAGCGCCGCGTGACGCGCAGCGTGTCCGACCGTTGGATCGGTGGTGTCGCCGGTGGGCTCAGCGAGCACTTCTCGGTCCCCGCGTGGGTCTTCCGCCTGGCCTTCGTCGGGACGACGCTCATCGGGGGCGTCGGCCTCGTGGCCTATGCCCTGATGTGGGTGTTCCTGCCGCTCGACTCCGATCGTGCGGGCGGAACCGAGGCGGGACGAGCCGCAGGCACCGGGTGGGACCTGACCGGCGTGCTCGGCGTCCTGGCCCTCGGTCTCGGAGTCCTGCTCGGCCTGGCCGCCCTCGGGTTGCCCATCCGGATCTCGGTGTGGGGTCCGGTCCTGATCGTCAGCGCGGGCGCAGTCCTGCTCTGGCGCCAGAGCGATGACATGCAGCGCACGACGATCCGCAACCGGGCCGAGGTGGGCGTGCGGAGCACCGCAACCCTCTCGGATCGGCAGAGCCTGGCCAGGGTCCTGGTCGGGCTCGGGCTCGTCCTGCTGGGGTTGGTGGCGGTGGTCGGACCCCAGCTGGACCTCGCGACCACCGGGCGGGCGGTGGCCGCCGCGGGGGCGGTCCTGGCCGGTGTGGTGCTCATTGCCCTTCCGTGGATCGCCAGCTGGATCAAGGGCTTCGAGGCCCAGCGGTACGCAGCGGTGCGGGCTCAGGAGCGCGCGGTCATGGCCGCGCGCGTGCATGACTCGGTGCTCCAGACACTGACCCTGATCCAGCGGCGGGCCGACGATCCTGCTGAGGTGGCAAGGCTGGCCCGGGCCGAGGAGCGGGCACTGCGCTCCTGGCTGTACGCGCCGGCCGGGGCCTCGGGTTCGCTGGGAGCCGCCCTGTCCGAGGTCGTGGCGACCACCGAGGTCGACTATGACGCGCGGATCGACCTCGTGACGGTCGGTGAGGCCATGGTGGATGATCGGATCGCTGCCCTGGTGGCTGCCACGCGGGAGGCCGTGGTCAACGCAGCCAAGCACGCCGGTGCCCCGGCGACGGTGTTCGCGGAGGTCGACGAGCAGCAGGTGGAGGTCAACGTGCGCGACCGTGGGTGCGGGTTCGAGCAGAGTGCCGTGGGTGAGGACCGGCACGGTGTGCGCGAGTCCATCGTTGCGCGCATGGCGGCGGTGGGCGGCTCGGCCACGGTGCGGACCGCACCCGGCGAGGGCACGGAGGTCCGCCTCGTGCTCCCGGTGGGAGGTGGCCAGGATGCCTGAGGGCGCGCCGGCCGGTGGCCCCAGCGCCGGCGCCCTTCCGCGGGTGGTGCTCGTCGACGATCACGGGCTGTTCCGCGCCGGGGTCGCCCACGAGCTGGCCGGCTCGGTGGAACTCGTGGGCGAGGCTGGCGACGTGGCCAAGGCGATCGTCGTGATCCGGGCCACCCAGCCCGACGTTGTCCTGCTCGATGTCCATCTGCCCGGGGGCGGGGGGCGCGCGATCCTCGACGCCTGCGTCCCGGAGCTGCCGAACACGCGGTTCCTCGCGCTGAGTGTCAGCGATGCCGCGGACGACGTCATCGGAGTCGTTCGTGGTGGCGCCCGCGGCTACGTGACCAAGGGGGTGACCGCCGACGAGCTGCTCGACGCCATCCACCGGGTGGCCAAGGGCGAGGCGGTCTTCTCGCCACGACTTGCCGGCTTCGTCCTCGACGCCTTCTCGGGGGGTGCTGCACCGGTGTCCGACGAGCTCGACCAGCTCTCGCCCCGGGAGCGCGAGGTGATGCGCTTCATCGCTCGGGGGTACACCTACCGGGAGGTCGCCCGTGAGCTGGTCCTGTCGGTCAAGACTGTCGAGACCCATGTGTCGGCGGTGCTGCGCAAGCTGCAACTGTCCAACCGCCACGAGCTTGCGCGCTGGGCGCAAGCGCGCGGGGTCGTCTGAGGCTCACCGGTTCGGGGGGCGTGTCGGAGGCCAGAATCCGCCCTAAGTCGACCTTAGGTGCCCCTCAAGGCTGGTCTCAGACGAAGACCGCGATGACGACGTTGACGATCGCCAGGATGCCGATCGTCGCCCAGACCCCGACGGGTACGGACTCCTTCTTCCGGTTCACCCACGCCAGCAGCGTGATCACGAGCAGGATCGCCAGCTTGATGCCGATCTTCGCGTGGTTGACGTCCTCGTCATCGGACAGGACCGTCTCGGCCATGCCGACCATCACCAGGCCCGTGGCCAGCTGTGTGAACGCCCCATCGAGCATTGCGCGGTTCACGGCTTTGGTGGGCGCGGACATCTGCACCAGCCACCCGCCGATCAGGGCCGCCAGGCCGATGAAGTGCAGGACCACGAGGGACTCGAAGACGAAGGACATTCCCACAGGGTAGGTCAGGGGACGAACCGGACGAAATCTCCGCGATGGGCGTCGTCAGGCGGTCTTCACGGCGTGGAACATCTCCGCCAGCCGACCGTCGGGCAGACCCCCCCGCGCGGCGGTCTCGGTCATCCACCCGCGGATCATCGTCTCGAGGTCGGTCATGTGCTCGGTCTGGCTCTCGTGAGCACGAAGTGCGGCCATCTTCCGGTCGAACTGGTCGGTCACATCGACGAACGTGTTCGGCGTCGGCGAGCCGAACATCCACAGCTCGGAGACGTGCCATTCCCCCAGCCCCTCGTCGGCCATCAGGGTGGGGTGGGCGAACTGGTTGCGGGCGTCGGGATAGATGGCCTGGACGGTCGCCTCGGCCGCGGCCATGTGGTCCGGATGGGAGGCGCCGATGCGGTCCCAGTTGCGCACCGGGGACATGGTCATCACCCGCTGGGGCTGGACCGCCCGGATCACCCGGGTGATGTCGCGGCGCAGGTCGTGGGTGACTGTCAGCTCGCCGTCCCGGTACCCCAGGAACCGGACGTCATCGACGCCCACGGCGGCGGCTGCGGCGACCTGTTCGGCGCGCCGGATCCCGGGGATCTGGGACCGGGGAACGGTCGGGTCGAAGCCGCCCGCATCGCCGTCGGTGACGATGCAGTAGGTCACCGAGACGCCCGCCGCGACAAGCGTCGCGACGGTGCCGGAGGCACCGAAATCGACATCATCCGGGTGGGCGGTGACGACAAGGACGCGAGTCGTATCACTGGAAATGTCCACGGGGCACACTCTAGATTGCATTTCAGCGCGGGGGCGTGGATGTCGAAGGGGTGGGTTATGAGGGTTGCGCGTGCGCTTGTCGCCATGACCTCCGGGGTTCTGGCTGCGACGCTCCTGGGAGCGCCGGCACAGGCCGAGGAGCCGCCGGTGGTGCTCCCGTCCCCCGTCCCCGCCGTCGCTCTTCCCGCCGAGCTCGACCGGCCGGCCTTCTACGAGGCCCAGAGGCTGTGCGACCCGGTCGCCAGGCCCGGCGCCAATGCCCTGGCCTCCCTGTTGCAGGCCACGTACGGCCCCGCGACCATCTACATCCCCCGGGGCTGCACGTCGAGTACCAGCGAGCACTTCGACGGCCGAGCCGTGGACTGGATGCGCTCGGTGCGGGTCCCCGCGGAGAGGGCCCAGGCCGACGCATTCGTCAACTGGCTGCTCGCCCCGGCTCCTGACGGCACGCCGCATGCGATGGCCCGCCGGCTCGGGATCATGTACATCATCTGGAACAACCGGATGATCCGCATGTACGACCCGGGCCGTGGCTGGACCGACTACAGGAGCTGCCTGTCGTCGAGCAGGGCGGGTTCGAGCCTGGACACCTCATGCCACCGCAACCACGTGCACTTCTCGATGTCGTGGGACGGGGCCGGCGCGGTCACCAGCTGGTGGACCGGGGTCGCCCAGACTCAGCCGTTCTGCACTGCGGCCACAACCAGGGCGAATCCCGGGTCGGGCTCGACCGCTGTCCTGGCCGCGGCATCTGACGTGCCCGGCCTCATCCCGGTCCCCGCGACCACGATCCTGGACACCCGCGCAGGCGCCGGTGCGCGCCTGAGCGGCCCCTGCCGGGCTCTGGCCGGACGGTCGCTGTATCCCACCGCCCGGGCCGCCGGCATCGTCCCACCCGAGGCGAAGTCGGTCGTCCTGAAGGTGACGTCCGCGAGCAACGCACCTGCGCGTCTGTCGCTCTGGTCCTCCGGGGGCACCCGCCCGACCGGGCAGGTCAACACACCGATCGGCACAACGGAGGCGACCGTCCTGGTGCCGCTGGCCTCCGACGGATCGATCGGCCTGAGCACCTCGTTGGGCGCGGCGAACATCTCGGCCGCGGTCATCGGCTACTCCACCAATGGTGCAGCCGTGCCATCAGCCAACCCTGCTGCCGAACCCCCTGCCGTGGTCGAGCAGGAGACGGTGGTGGCGCCCGCGAGCAGCCGGCCGACCAAGCCGCGGGCGGTCAAGGCCAAGACGCTGAAGTACAAGAAGGGCGTCAAGACCCGGTGGAAGGCGCCCAGGAAGGATGGCGGCGCGGCCGTGACCGGCTACGTGGTCGAGGCGCTCAAGAGCAAGAAGAAGGGCGCGAAGGTCGCCGGATCGTGCACCGTAGGGCCGGCCGAGCGCGCCTGCAAGATCAAGAAGTTGAAGAAGCGCAAGTACTGGATGTCGGTCTCGGTGAGCAACGCGGCCGGACGCACCTGGGCGAAGCGCGTGAAGGTTCGTGTCCGGGCCCCCAAGCGCTGACAGCACTGTCCGCCCCGGCGCCTAGACTCCTTGGGTGCTTGCCGATGACACCCTGCCGCGCCTCCCGCGGACGACCATGCCCCCCGCCGACGTCGACGAGCAGGCCGACCTCGCCGCAGACGAGGGCGCGCTGTTCGTCGTCGACGCCGCGCCTGAGGTGGGCCCCCTCCCGCGGCCCGAGGCGGAGGCCGGGCGGGCTGCCGACATGGTGCGGGCCGCAGTCACCGCCGCCAAGGGCGGCGCGGATGCACAGGTGGGCGACCGGCGTGCCGAGCGCGAGGCGCGGCGGGCCGCCGAGGTCGGTGAGCTGGTGGCTGGGCTCAACCCGCCGCAGCGCGCGGCCGTCGAGCACCGGGGCGGTCCGCTGCTCATCGTGGCCGGTGCTGGATCGGGCAAGACCCGGGTGCTGACCCGCCGGATCGCCCACCTGCTGGCCGCCGGGGATGCGCGGCCCGGCGAGATCCTGGCCATCACCTTCACCAACAAGGCGGCCGCCGAGATGCGCGAGCGGGTCGAGGACGCGGTCGGCCCGCGGGCCCGGGCGATGTGGGTCTCGACGTTCCACTCGGCCTGCGTGCGGATCCTCCGACGTGAGGCCGACCGTCTTGGCCTGAAGTCCTCGTTCTCGATCTACGACCAGGCCGACAGCCTGCGCCTGGTGACCCTGGTCTCCCGCGACCTCGACCTGGACACCAAGCGGATGCCGCCGAGGGGGCTGCTCAACAAGATCTCGTCGCTGAAGAACGAGCTGATCGATCCCGAGACGTTCCGCTCCCAGGTCACCAACGACACCGAGACGACCCTGGCCGACGTGTACACGGCCTACCAGAGCCGCCTGGCTCGCGCCCAAGCAGTCGACTTCGACGACCTGATCGGGCACACGGTGGCGCTCATGGTCGGGTTCCCGGACATTGCCGAGCACTACCGGCGCCGGTTCCGCCATGTCCTGGTCGATGAGTACCAGGACACCAACCACGCCCAGTACCGACTCGTGTCCGAGCTCGTCGGGCGCCCCGGCGGCGAGGTGCCACCCGCCGAGCTGGTCGTGGTCGGCGACTCCGACCAGTCCATCTACGCGTTCCGTGGGGCCACGGTGCGCAACATCGTGGAGTTCAGCACGGACTTCCCGGACGCCGGCCAGATCGTCCTGGACCAGAACTACCGGTCCACCCAGACGATCCTCTCAGCGGCGAATTCCGTGATCGCGAGGAACGCCGACCGGCAGGCGAAGAAGCTGTGGACCGACGCTGGTGCCGGCGAGCAGATCGTCGGCTACGTGGCCGACTCCGAGCACGACGAGGCCGCCTTCGTCGGCAATGAGATCGATCGACTCTCCGACGAGGGGGTCGCGCGGCCCGGTGACGTCGCCGTGTTCTACCGGACCAACGCCCAGTCCCGAGCGCTGGAGGAGGTGTTCATCCGCACCGGGCTGCCGTACAAGGTGGTCGGGGGCACCCGCTTCTACGAGCGCCGCGAGATCCGCGACGTCCTGGCCTATCTGCGGGTGGTGGCCAACCCCGCCGATGACGTGAGCCTGCGCCGGATCCTCAACGTTCCCAAGCGCGGCATCGGCGACCGGGCCGAGGCGTATGTGTCCAGTTTCGCCGAGGCCGAGCGGATCACCTTCGGCCAGGCCCTGCGCCGAGCCGGGGAGATCCCCGGGATGGCCGGGCGCAGCGCCTCGATGATCGCGGCCTTCGTGGCCATCCTCGACGACCTCGCCGCCGTCGTGGACTCCGGTGCAGGGCCGGCGGACATCATGCGTGCCGTGCTGGAGCGCTCCGGCTACCTCGCAGAGCTCCAGGCCTCCACGGATCCGCAGGACGAGGTCCGGGTCGAGAACGTCGCCGAGTTCGAGGCGGTGGCCGCGGAGTTCGCCCGGGATGCCGATGCCGCCGGCGAGGAGCCCGGCACGCTGGCCGACTTCCTCGAGCGGGTGGCGCTGGTCGCCGACGCCGATGAGATCCCCGAGGGCGAGGACCACGAGGGCGTCGTGACGCTGATGACCCTGCATACCGCCAAGGGCCTGGAGTTCCCTGTCGTGTTCCTCACTGGCATGGAGGACGGGATCTTCCCGCACATGCGAGCGATGTCCGACCCGTTCGAGCTGTCCGAGGAGCGCCGCCTGGCCTACGTGGGGATCACCCGGGCCCGCGAGCGACTGTACGTGACCCGTTCGATCAGCCGGTCGGCGTGGGGCGCACCCACGTACAACCCGGAGTCCAGGTTCCTCGCCGACATCCCGGTCGACCTGGTCCGCTGGGAGCGGGAGGAGCCCGCGCGCTCCGCCGGCCCATCGGCAGGCGGGTACGGATCGGCGCCCTCGCTGTCGGCGGCCGCCGACCGGGCCGACACCCGAGCCGCCGCGGCTCGCCCGGTCATCTCGCTCGCGGCCGGCGACCGCGTCCTGCACCCGAAGTTCGGCATGGGCACGGTGGTCAGCACCCTGGGCACGGGCGACAAGGCCGAGGCCTCAGTCGACTTCGGCTCCGAGGGTGTCAAGCGGCTGCTGCTGCGCTACGCGCCCGTCGAGAAGCTCTAGGGGCGCGGCCCGCGGGGCTGCGCGGCCCGCTGCCGGCTGGGTGCGCTGGCGATCGAGGTCGCGCCCTCGGCAACCGTCGAGCCGTCCTGGTCCACGTGGGCCAGGGTCGTGCAGATCTCATGCACGACCCGGCCATCGACCGGCAGCGAGTTGTGGCCCACAGATGCGACGAACACGTTGCGGGCGTTGAGGTCGGCATGCTCGATCCGGGCGTTCGCCTTCGGGATGATCATCTGGTCCAGGTCCGACCAGATGGCCACGAAGCGGGTCCGGCAGCCGGGGGAGGGTGCGGCCAGCTCGGCAAGGATGTCCGAGTCGGGGCGCATCTGGCGGGCCACCGGGTGCGGGACGAACTTCGCGGGTGCGGTCCCGAAGTGTGGCGTGCCGAGTGTCACCAGGGTGTGCACCCGGCAGTCACCACCCATCCGCTGCACGAAGTAGCGAGCGACCAGCCCGCCCATCGAGTGGCCGATGACGTGCACGCGCTCGTAGCCGGTCTCGACGCACAACGCCTCGACGAGAGCCTCAAGCCGTTCGGCCACGACCCGGACGTCGTCGGTCAGTGGGGAGTAGTTCAGCGTGATGATCCGACCGAAGCCCCGGCGCCGCAGTCCGCGCTTGATCATGGTGAACACCGAGCGGTTGTCGACGACTCCGTGGATCAGGATGATCGGGGTCCCGGCATTCTCCACGTCACCGATGATCAGGCCGCGCTTGATCGGGTCGAGCCCGTCGAGGTTGAGCCGCTCCTCGGGGTGTCGCACCTGCTCCTCGAGCACGCCGAGCGGGTAGGTGACGACGTGCGTGGCGGTCCAGGCGACCTCGATGGCCGTCCCACGGATCACGGAGGGGCTGGTGACCCGGCGCACACCGTGACCGGTCGCCCGGCGAGCACGGGTGAAACGACCCTCAGCGGTGCTGGTGGTGCCCTGTTCAGCGGGTTCGTGGGCGTGTGCTGCCCCTTTGCTGCTCGGCACCTGAGCAAAGTAGCGCATCCTCGCGCGCTCCGGGCCCATAGGGCGGGACTAGTCTTGACCCATGAGCACATCAAGCGCCGAACACATCCGGGTCATCGTGGGCAAGCCGGGGCTGGACGGTCACGACCGGGGCGCCAAGGTCGTTGCCCGCGCGCTGCGCGATGCCGGTGTCGAGGTCATCTACACAGGGCTGCACCAGACGCCGGAGCAGATCGTGGCCACCGCGATTGCCGAGGATGCTGACGGCATCGGCCTGAGCATCCTGTCCGGAGCGCACATGACCCTGTTCCAGTCGGTCATCGAGATGCTGCGCGAGCGCGGCGCCGGGGACATCCGCGTGTTCGGGGGCGGGATCATTCCCGAGGCCGACATCCCGATGCTCTACGAGATGGGGGTCGCGCACGTGTTCACCCCCGGCACCCGCACCGACGAGATCGTCGAGTGGGTCAGGGAAAACGTCGCCCACGCCGCCTGAGCCAGGGTCCCGGCACGGTGCCGCGGGAACGGGGGACCGGCCGTCGGCTGGTCGATGCCGTCCAACTAGGCTGGGCTCCGTCCCTTCGTCGGTGAGGAGCCCCGCGTGGATCTGTACGAGTACCAGGCCAAGCACCTGTTCGGCAAGCACGATGTCCCTGTTGTCCCGGGGGCCGTCTGCGAGACGCCTGACGCCGCTCGGCTGGCGGCGCGGCGCATCGGCGGCACCGTGGTGGTCAAGGCCCAGGTGAAGGTGGGCGGTCGGGGCAAGGCCGGTGGTGTCAAGCTCGCCGATGGTGAGGACGAGGCCAGTGCCCGCGCCGCGGACATCCTCGGCATGGACATCAAGGGCCACACGGTGCACAAGGTGCTGATCACCGAGGCAGCCGAGATCGCCGACGAGTACTACGTGTCCTTCCTCCTGGACCGGGCCAATCGCAGCTACCTGGCGATGGCCTCGGTTGAGGGTGGCGTGGAGATCGAGCAGGTCGCAGTCGAGAACCCCGACGCGTTGGCCATGATCCCGATCGACGTCCTGCAGGGATGCCCCCCGGAGAAGGCCCGCGAGATCGTCGCGGCGGCGAACTTCCCGGCCGACGTCGCCGACCAGGTCGCTGACGTCCTGGTGAGGCTCTGGAACGTGCTGATCAAGGAGGACGCCACCCTGGTCGAGGTCAACCCGCTGGTCCGCACCACCGACGGGCGGGTCGTCGCCCTGGACGGCAAGGTGTCCCTCGACGAGAACGCGCACTTCCGGCACGCCTCGCACTCCGACCTGGTCGACGTGTCCGCGACCGATCCGATCGAGTTGCGCGCAAAGGCCTTCGACCTGAACTACGTCAAGCTCGACGGCGAGGTCGGGATCATCGGAAACGGCGCCGGGCTTGTGATGTCCACGCTCGATGTCGTGGCCTATGCCGGCGAGGAGTTCGGCGGTGTCCTGCCGGCCAACTTCCTGGACATCGGTGGCGGCGCGAGCGCCGAGGTGATGAGCAACGGCCTGGACATCGTGCTCACCGACCCGGCGGTGAAGGCGGTCTTCGTCAACGTGTTCGGCGGGATCACCTCCTGCGTGGAGGTCGCCAACGGCATCAAGCTGGCGTTGGTCATGCTCAAGGAGGCCGGCAAGCCCGTCGACAAGCCGCTCGTCTGCCGGATCGACGGCAACAGGGCTGAGGAGGGCAGGGCCATCCTGCACGATGCGCAGATCCCGGGCGTTGAGCTGGTGGAGACCATGGATGGCGCCGCGAGACTGGCGGCCTCTCTCGCTGCGGCGGGGAAGTGAGGTAGGGCAATGGCGATCTTCCTCGATGACGATTCGCGCCTGGTCGTGCAGGGCATGACCGGTTCGGAGGGCATGAAGCACACCACGTTGATGCTGGCTGCCGGCTCCAACGTGGTCGGCGGGGTGAATCCCAAGAAGGCCGGCCAGACGGTGGCCTTCCCCGATATGGAGCTCCCGGTGTTCGGGACCGTGGCCGAGGCGATGGAGTCCACCGGGGCCAACGTCTCGGTGGTCTTCGTGCCGCCGGCCGGGACGAAGGGTGCGGTCACCGAGGCGATAGATGCCGGGATGCCGCTTGTGGTTGTGATCACCGAGGGTGTGCCCGTGATCGACACCGCGGCCTTCTTCCAGGATGCCGTCGACCGCGGCACCACGCGGATCATCGGTCCGAACTGCCCGGGGATCATCAGCCCCGGGGTCAGCAATGCCGGCATCATCCCGGCGAGCATCAGCGGCGCTGGGCCGATCGGGCTGGTCAGCAAGTCCGGCACGCTGACCTACCAGATGATGTACGAGTTGCGCGACATCGGCTTCTCGACGGCCATCGGGATCGGTGGAGACCCCATCATCGGCACCACGCACATCGACGCGCTGGCCGCCTTCGAGGCAGATCCGCAGACCGAGGCCATCGTCATGATCGGCGAGATCGGGGGCGATGCTGAGGAGCGGGCCGCGGCGTTCATCGCCGACAGCGTGACCAAGCCGGTCGTCGGCTACGTAGCTGGTTTCACCGCCCCGGAGGGCAAGACGATGGGTCACGCCGGTGCCATCGTCTCCGGCTCCTCCGGCACGGCACAGGGGAAGAAGGAAGCCCTCGAGGCTGTGGGTGTCCGGGTCGGCAAGACGCCATCGGAGACCGCACGCCTGATGCGCGAGGTGCTCGGCCGCTGATCTGTCGGGCCCGGCGGCCGGGCTCGTACTGTGGCCTGTCGCCCGATCGGGGCGAGTCGTGCGACACGCCCTCCGTGGTCCGGGCCTCGGCCTGCGGTAGGGGACAATCTCCGCGTGAGCGTGTCTGACCCCGAGGTGCGCGACGTCGATGCCGGCGTGCAGGAGCAGTCCCGGTATCCGGTCGTCGCTGGAGCTGCCGCCGGACTGTGGGCGCTGTTGGTCGGCGTTGGCATCGTGACCTGTCTGGTGATGCTTGCGTGGGCCGTGTCACCCAACTCTGCCGGTGACGGGGCGGCGGCCTGGCGCGCGGCTGGCTCGGTGTGGCTCGGAGCCCACCAGGTCCCGATGCTGGTCGGCGGCCGGGAGCTGACGCTCCTGCCGCTGGGCGCCCTGCTCCTCGGACTGCTGCTCACCCGACGCAGTGGGCGCTGGGCGGGCCAACTGCTCAACGATCCGACCCCCGCCGAGACCGTGGGCATCATCACCGCATGCGTGGCCGTGTACGGCGCCGGTGGCGCGGGAGTGGCGTGGCTGTCGGCCGGCGATGGGACCAGGGCGAGCCCGGTCACCGCGCTGATGTGGACCGGGGCTGTGGCACTGGTCGGGGTCACGTGGGGGGTCGCTGCCCAGGCAGGCCTCGGCGCACGCCTTCGGGCGTTCCTGTCCGATGCTGCGTGGCGGACAGTGGTCGGCGCGACTGCGGCCGTGATCGGGCTGTTCGCCGTGGGTGGGGTGCTGGTCACGATCAGCCTGGTCCGGCACTTCGGCCAGGCCTCCGCGACGCTGGCCGACCTCGAGGCCGGCCCTGTGGGCGCGCTCGCGCTGACTCTGCTCGGGGTCCTCTCCCTGCCCACACTCGACATCTGGGCCATGGCCGTGCTGGTCGGTCCGGGCTTCGCCCTCGGCCCGACCGAGGGCCTGCGCGCCTTCGGCGGCCAGGTGGAGTCCCTGCCGGCTCTGCCCGTCCTCGCCGCCATCCCCACCGCCGTGCCGGCGTGGGCTCCCGCGCTGATGCTGGTTCCCGTCGCCCTGGGGTGGCTCTCCGGCCGGATCCGCTGGGGCCGGGACCTGCCCACGCTCTTCGGGGCTCTCGTGTCCGCGGTGGGCGTGGCGGCGGTCGTCATGGCGCTGGTCACAGGCCTGGCGTTCCTGGCTTCGGGATCCCTGGGCGGCGGCCGGTTGGCGGAGGTCGGCCCCATCCCGCTCGTGACGGGGGCCTGCGCGGCCGGTCTCGTGGCGCTGGGCTTCCTCGCCGAGGCGGGACTCCAGGGGCTGCGCCTGAGCTGGGATCTGCACCGTGCGGAGCAGCGCTCGGAGCGGGCCCGCGTCGCCCCCGGTGGCGATGACCCGGTCGGCGCTGCGTCGGATCACGGTGGCGATCCTGCTGATGCCGACGGCCCCGAGGGGCCCGGTTCCGAGGCAACGCCTGCCGGCGCGGTTCAGCCCGCGCCCCGGCGCCGCCCAGCACCACCGACCCAGCAGAGCATCGCGATCCCTGTGATGATCGGTCAGCCGTCGGCTGTCGACAGCGCCGCTGGGACGGCTCAGCAGGACCCGGCGGACCAGATCGACGCCGACTCGACTCATGCCGATGTCGATGTCGACGCTCGTGACGCCGACCGCGGTGACTGCACAGTGGATCTCACGGTTGCTGATCAGGACCTGACCCGGATCAGGGCTGCGGCCCGCAGCACCCGCGCGCGGAATGAGCAGGACCCGCGTTCAGGGTCGGGCTGACGGCAGACAGCCAGATCCCCGGGGTGCGTTGCCGCGCACACCCGGGGATCGCTGGCGATTCAGTCGTCGTCGGGCTCGTCGGGCTCGTCGGGCTCGTCACGCTCGTCGTGATCCTTGGAGTCCTTGGAGTCCTTGGAGTCCTTGGAGTCCTTGGAGTCCTCACGCTCCGCGGGTTCCTCGGCCTTCTCGTGCTTCTCTGCCTTCTCGTGGTCCTCGGCCTTCTCGGACCGCCCGGCCGGCCCTGCGGCGGCCCGAGGCTTGGCCTTGGCCGTCGGTGCGCTCGTTCGCGCCGGTTCGGGGGCCCCAGCACGGGTGGAGGTGGACCGAGCCACCACCGGGACCTCTGGTACCTCAACCACCTCCTCGATGGTGACCGTTGGTGTCGGGTCGACGACCTTGCGCACCTTGGTCCGGTACACCGTGGGGGTTGGGAGGGGCTCAGCCGGGAGGATCTCCACGCTCGCGGTCGCCTCGGGCGGGGGCACCGGCCTGCTCAGGACCGACTCGTACACCGCGGCACCGAGCAGGGCGCTGGCGAGCATCGCCCCGATCCATCCGATCACGGTTCTCATGGGATCTCCCTCGGTGGTTGACGTTGTGCCACCATTCTGCCCGGCGAGAGGTTCACGGGCTCGAATCCCCGCGTCAAGGATCCGCCCAACCTGCCTTGACGCAGTCTTGACGTGGCCGGTCCTGATGCCTTGCCGGATGAAGGGGCGACCATTGAGGGCATGAGTCGAGACGGATCGATGAGGCGTGGAGTTGCCGCCGTTGCCAGTGGCGCCCTGGCGGTAGGTGCGGGGGCGAGTGTCGGTGCGCTGTCGGCGCACATGGCGTCCGGGTGGGCTCAGGAGGCCGCACTCGAATCGGCGGCGAATGTCGTCGCGACCCCGACAACCGAGGTGGTGCTCCCCAAGCCGGTTGTGGTGACTCGGATCAAGAAGCGCCATGTCACCCCTGACCCAGTCATCATCCGCAGGAAGGTGATCGTGCGGGTCCCGGCCGCCCAGGGGGCCGCGCCGCGGCCCCAGGCGGCGGTGCGGACCTCATCGGGGTCGACGAGCCAACGGCCTCAGTCCGCCAAGCCGCCCACGCGCACGAAGGCGGTCCCCGCGCCCCGGAAGCAGCCCTCGCGCACCGTGGTGGCCCCGGCTCCCGCCGCAGCTCCCGCGAAGACCTCGGGGGGAACCTCGGCCGGAACGACCTCGAAGGCCTCATGAGCACCGCCGAGATCACCGAGCACCGGTGGCGAACCACCCTGGCCCTGACCCTTCGGGATGCCGATCGGGCCCCGGACACCCGTCGCGTTGTTCTGGCGGAGCGGATCCTTTTCGAGGAGATCGGGCGGCTCGAGGTCACGGCCAGTCGGTTCCGCCCCGATTCGGAGATCTCCGAGGTCAATCGTGGCGCAGGTTCCTGGGTGCCGGTCAGCAAGCTGCTGGTCGAGCTGGTCTCGGTCGCGCTTGCGGCGGCGGAGTCCACCACCGGTCTCGTGGACCCCTGCGTGGGTCAGCAGGTGGACGCGGTCGGCTACCGGACCTGGGCCGCCGGGGAGGTGGCGCTCGTGGATCCGGTCGTGCCCGGGCCGGCCACCCCCGGCGCATGGCGTGACGTTGACGTGCTGCCGGGGCGGGTGCGCATCCCGGTCGGGACCGCGCTGGACCTCGGGGCCACAGCCAAGGGCTGGCTGGCAGATGAGGTCGCCGAGCGGGTGGCCGATGAGACCGGCCTGGACGTCGTGGCCAACATGGGCGGCGACCTGCGCGCGATCGCACACGGCCAGGAGTGGACGGTCACCGCTGACCACGAGGTGCCGGGCCTGTCGGTCCGGAGCGTCAAGATCGCCGATGCCGGCATGGCGACCAGCGGCCAGGGGCGCCGCCGGTGGCTGACCAAACAGGGTCCGGCGCACCACCTCATCGACCCGCGCACCGGCCGAAGTGCCGAGACATGCTGGTGGGCGGTCTCAGCGCTGGCGGCCAGCGCGACGGCAGCCAATGTGGCCGCGACGGCCGGGATGCTCCTGGACTCCGCCGCCCCTCAGTGGTTCGACGACCGGGGCCTGGACGGCCTGTTCAGCGCATGGTCCGGTGCCGGGCAGCCACGTGCAGTGACCGTGGGCAGGTGGCCGAGGATGGGGGCTGCGGCATGAGTGAGATCCCGTGGACATGGTTCGTCATGAGGTCCAGCGGCCTCGTGGCCGTCGGCCTGCTCACCATCTCAGTCGTCCTCGGTGTCCTCGGTCCGCTCCTTCGCCCGACCCCGAGGCTGACGAGCATCAGCGTCCACCGGGCTGCCTCGATCGCCGGATCGGTCCTGATCGTCGGGCACATCGTGCTTGCCGTTCTCGACACGTGGATTGTGCTGGACCTGCCCGCAGCGTTCGTCCCGGGTCTTGCTGGCTGGGAGCGTTGGGGGGTGGCGCTCGGGGCCCTCTGCGTCGACCTCATGATCGTTGTCCTGCTCACGACTGCCACCCGCTCGCGCACGCCGGGCCTCTGGCGCAGGGCCCACCTGCTGGCCTACCCGGTGTGGGCACTCGCGGTCGGCCACGGTCTTCTCGTCGGCTCCGACGGCGCCGTGATGCGCACCGTGGCCCTGGGCAGTGCCGGTCTCGTGCTGATGGCCCTGTCGGCCCGGCTGCTGGCCCGGCCGGGGAAGCCCGCGCAGGCCCGGGTGGACCTCGTCACGGCGGGGGCGCGGCGGTGAACCGGTCCCGGGCCGGGGCGGTACCCCTGACGGGGACCGAGCCGCGCGACCTGCCAACGGGCACGGGACTCCTCGGGTTGCCCGGGGTGGCCATCCCGGGACGGATGCCGGGCCGGCTCCCCAGGGAGCTGCTCGCTCCCGGGTCGCTGCTGCTGGCCGGCGCGGCACCCGGCCGGCCCGTGTCGTGGGCCGAGCACCTGCTGCTCTGGGGCGCTCACCCCCGGATGGAGATCGATCGCCTCGTTGAGCTGGTGGCCGCCCAGGGCGTGGTGGGTGCCGGTGGTGCCGGTTTCCCCACGGACCGCAAGCTCGCCTCGTTGATCGGTTCGCGCGTTTCCCATGTCATCGTCAACGGGGCTGAGGGGGAGCCGGCCAGCGGGAAGGACGGGGTGCTGCTCGGCCACGTCCCGCACCTCGTGCTCGATGGGGCTGTGACCGCAGCGCGAGCGCTGGGCGCCCCCCGCGTCGTGGTCCGGATCAGCGCCGACCGTCCGGACCTGGCGGGGTCGCTGCCCCGGGCCGTGGCTGCCCGGGGTGAGGCGGTCCCCATCGAGGTGTCCGTTGGGCCGGCGAGCTTCGTGGCCGGCGAGGCGAGTGCCGTGATCAGGTCCATCTCGGGGGGGCCGACCCTTCCCGACGACCTGGGGCGACCGCCAGCACTGCCCAGGCGGCTGGGCCGACGGCGCTCGCGGGTGCTGCTGAGCAACGCCGAGACCTTCGCGCGCGTTGCGCTGGCCGCGCGCGAGATCGGGAGTCAGTCTGCGCTGGCCAGCATCTCCGGCGCGGTCCGGCGTCCTGGGGTTGTGGAGCTGCCCGAGAGTGCGACGCTGGCGGAGCTGGTCGACGTCGGCGGTCTCGTCGGCAGCCCGCGGGTGCTGATCACCGGTGGTTGGCACGGGCGCTGGGTGCGCTGGGACTGGCTCTCGGCCAGCGCCTGCATGACCCGGGCGTCCGTGGCCACCCTCGGCGGACGCTGGGGGGCGGGCGCTTTCGTGTGGCTCCCCGAGGATCTCAACAACTGGGACGCCCTGGCCGGCATCACGCGCGAGCTCGCTGACGGGTCCGCCGGGCAGTGCGGGCCCTGCTGGCGGGGGCTGCCGGCGCTCGCCGACCTCATCGAGCGGCACGCCGGCGGCGGCGCAGAGCGCACCGAGATCGAGGGCCTGATGCGCCAGGTCGACGGACGCGGGATATGCGCCCACCCATCTGCGGCTGTGGCCGCGGTGCGCAGCGCCCTGGACCTGATCGGCGCGGACCGATGACCGCGACTGTGCCCACGCGGCGGGGGACGGCCGTGCCCACCGGCCACGTCCTGACCGTCGACTGGACGCGGTGCGTGGGCCACGGCGTCTGTGCTGCCGCGATCGGCGAGCGGATTGACCTGGACACCTGGGGCTACCCGATCGGAGTCTCGACGCGTGGCGACTGCATCCCGGACTCTCTGGTTCGGGCGGCGAGGCTTGCCGTGTCGACGTGTCCGGCCGCAGCCCTCCGGCTGACTCGGGCGGACAGGGCCTAGGCTCCCACCGTGGCGCACGTTCTGCTGATCGAGGATGACGCCGGGATCCGGACGTCGGTCGTTCGCGCCCTGCTCGGGCGAGGCCATGCCGTGGACTCCGCCGGGACCGGTCTCGACGGCCTGCAGGCCATGCTCACCGGGAGCCCCGGCGTCGTGGTGCTCGACCTCGGCCTGCCGGACGTGGACGGCGCGCGGCTGCTCGGGATGATCCGCGCAGTCAGCCAGGTACCGGTGATTGTGGCCACCGCACGCGATGACGAGGGGCTCATCGTCAGCCTGCTCGACGCCGGTGCCGACGACTACGTCATCAAGCCCTACGACCCCGCCCACCTCGAGGCCCGGATCCGGGCAGTCCTCCGGCGCAGCTCGGGGGGCAGCGACCAGGTCAGCGAGACCCCGCTGCAGGTCGGCGGGCTGCGGGTCGACCGGTCACGCCGGACAGCCGAGGTGGACGGCCATCCGCTCGAGCTCACGAAGCTCGAGTTCGATCTCCTGGCGTACCTGGCCGAGCACCCGGGCCGCGTCGTCAGTCGCAGCGAGCTGCTCCGTGAGGTCTGGCAGCGCACGGATGCAGCGAGGACGGTCGATGTGCACCTGTCGTGGCTGCGGCGCAAGCTCGGTGACACCCCCGCCGAGCCCCGATTCATCCACGTCAACCGGGGCGTCGGGGTGATGCTCGAGGACCGGTCCGATCCGGCGACCGGGCACTGATGTATCGCCGCCTGGTGACCTTCGCACTGCTTGTGGTCACGGTCGCGGCGACCGTCCTGGTCATCCCGCTGGCGCTCTCAGCCCGCGACCTGGTCAGGGTCGGCAACCTCTCTGCCCTGGCCGACCAGGCCCGGTTCTTCGCCGACGGGTGGGAGTCGGCGGCAAACGGGGAGGCTGAGGACCGTGATTCGGCACCGGTCATCAACCTCCCGGGGCGGCCCGGTGAGGTGATCCTGATCTACCCGGACGGGACGGTCGTGGGCGGCCCGGTGCCCCCGGACGCTGCAGGGATCCTCAGCACGGCCTCGAACGGACGGGCAGCCTCCTACGATGCGGGGAGCAGTGGATACGCGGCGGCGCCGGCATCCTTCGACGAGCGGACCGGGGTCGTGCTCACGGTGGCTGGGCCCGAGCAGATGCACGAGGGGCTCGAACCTCGGCTGCTGGCGCTGGCCGGCCTGTGCGCGCTGCTCCTGGTCGGGGCTGGCGTGGCAGCCTGGCAGCTGGCGCGGCGCACGGCGGCACCCATCAAGGACCTGGCGGGGACGGCCGACGCGATGGCCGCCGGCGACCTCGCCGTGCGCGTCGAGCCATCGACGATCTCCGAGGTCGACGATGTCGGGGTGGCGCTCAACCGACTCGCAGCCCGGGTGCAGGAGCTGCTCGAGGAGGAGCGGGCGGCTGCGGCCGAGCTGGCCCACCAGTTGCGCACCCCGTTGACCGTGCTGGCCGCCGACGTGGATGCCGTTCCCGACCCGGACATCCGGGCGCGGCTGAGCGAGGACGTCCTCACGCTGCAGCGGACCACCGACGAGATCATCACCAACGCTCGTCGCGCGAGCCGTGAGGGGCTGCACGCGGTCTGCGACGCCGCGACCGTCGTCGCCGACCGGGCCGAGTTCTGGGCAGTCCTGGCCGACTACCAGGATCGGTCGATGCAGGTCGAGGGCACTGATCAGGGCCCGCTGCCCGTGCGACTCACCCAGTACGACCTCACCACGGCCGTGGACATCCTCCTGCAGAACGTGTTCGTGCACACCGACGAGGGCGTGGCGCTGCGGCTCGCGGTCGAGCCGGACGCGGGAGGGTTCGTCGCCCTCAGCGTCGAGGATGCGGGCCCCGGCCTCGACGCTGCGGGTCCGCCAGGTGAGCGGGCCGGGTCCACCAGCCTGGGGCTGGCCATCGCCGAGCGGCTGGCCGTTGCCTCGGGCGGCCGACTGGAGCGTGGGACCGGAGCACTCGGCGGTGCCCGCGTGGTTCTCATCCTCGGTCCGGGCTGAGCGGCCCTGCGGCCAGCCGACGCCCGGTCGACCAGCGCACGTTCGGTTGCCCAGCGAACCCCGGATCGCCGGACCTAGGCTTGCGGGATGGCAGACCTCGTGTACCCGCCCGTCCTCCTCGCGGGCCATGGAGCCTTCGCCGCCCTGGGCCTGAAGGCTCGTGTCCACGGCGGGGAGCACCTGCCGCGCGATGGCGGCGCGGTCCTGGCCAGCAACCATGTGAGCTACCTGGACTTCATCTTCGCCGGGTACGCCGCACGTCCCTCGGGTCGGCTCGTGCGGTTCATGGCCAAGGACTCCGTGTTCCGGCACCGGGTGGCCGGGCCGATCATGCGCAGCATGAAGCACATCCCCGTGGATCGGGAGGCTGGGGCAGCAAGCTTCTCGCACGCTGTGGAGGCCCTGGCTGGCGGCGAGGTGGTCGGTGTCTTCCCTGAGGCAACCATGAGCCGCTCGTTCGAGCCGAAGGCGTTCAAGACTGGTGCGGTCCGGATGGCCGCCGAGGCAGGTGTGCCCCTGGTCCCGATGGCGCTGTGGGGCACCCAGCGGCTCTGGTGCTACGACAAGCGCTCGAGCATGAAGCAGTACGGGGTCCCGGTGGAGATATTCGTCGGTGCGCCCATCGACGCCTCCGGTGATCCGGAGCAGGCGACGGCGCGCTTGCGCGAGTCGGTGATCGACCTCGTGGCGCAGGCGCAGGCCAACTACCCCGACGATGGGGCGGGCCAGTGGTGGCAGGCGGCCAGCCTCGGCGGGACAGCACCTGTGCCGGGACCGGACGACTGAGCCGGGCGGCATGGGCCCCGGCCGCATCCAGCGCCCACCGCCCCGGCCTCAGCGTGGCGCTGCGGTTCGGTGCGTCAGGTTGCCCGGGAGCTCCCAGATCCTGTGCGCGAGCTGGCCCACGGTCAGCGGGGCGCGCGGTGTCGTCCGCACCGCCCAGAGCTCGGTCAGCTGCTGGGCGCTGTCCGGGCTCACCGGCAGGGCAGCGGAGTAGCTGCTGCACCAGGGGACGTCGGGGACTCTCACCTCGAGTACCTCCAGCGGCACCCGCTCGGACTCAGGGAGCAGCGCCGTCCACCGGATCATGACGTGGTGCATGACCTGCCCCGGCGCGCCCGGGTCCGCGGAGAGGAACGGCGTGGACGCCACCGTGCCGCGCCCGATCAGACCCCGCTGGTGGCCCTGGAGCATCAGGTGCGCCGTGGTCCCCACCGGGGCCAGGTGCCAATCGTCGATCGGCCACCGCTCGAGCAGCCCATGCTCGGTGGCGCAGCGCTGCACGCACCGGTCGTAGGGCGCGGCCCATCGGGTCGCGTGCTCTGGGTCCCAGCCCAACACAACGGTGCTCATGACCCCATGATCCCCCGTGGTCGAACGTCGGAAACTCCGATGGCATCGGCGATTCCGGTGTTCTTGCTCACGCCCGGGTGGGTGCGTGGACCGTGCGACGCGCAAACGTCGATGGGCACCGAGCCACCCCCGTGGGTTCGGTGCCCATCATGTGCGCCGCATCAGTGGCCCTACTGGGCCAAGTTCGTACAGCGATACGAATTCTAACCCAGTAGATATGTGAATACCAAATCGCAACAGAAACATGCAATGAAGTCCGCAATTGCACTTGTGCTTGCCGTCGGCGCGCCACTATGGTCACCCTCGTGGGGACGTACCTGAAGCTCGCTGAGCGCAAGGCACGGGCGCGGTCAGCCGCGCGGGAGCTGCTCAACGGTGGGACGACCTTCCAGGACCTCACGCTCCGCGCCGTTGCCGAGCACCTCGGCTGGTCTCTGGGCACGCTGCACCGGGCCTACTCGATCAACGCCACCCTGCTCAACGACCTGCTCCTGGAGTTCGAGGACTCGATGTACACGGCGGTGTTCCTGGTGGGCGACATGGGGCTGCGCCATGAGCTGGTCTCCCAGGTGCAGCGTATGCACGCTCACCTCGGTGAGCCCGCCAACGTGGAGATGATCCGCTACCAGATGACGCTGGGATGCCGCTCCGAGGACCCGCACGAGCTTCAGCTGCGGCACACGAGGGACTCCTCGTGGGAGTTCACCCGGGACCTGCTCGTGCAGATCTCGGTGCGTGCCGAAGAGGAGTACCGCGACCTGAACGCGCTGGCCTCGATCATCACGGCGTTCCGCGACGGTCTCACCTACCAGTTCTTCTCCCACGGCGAGCGTGACCGATGGTTGGCCGACTCCCTGCGCGGAGTTGACATCGCCGTTGAGCGGGCCGAGCCCCGCAAGGTGAGCACGCGGGCCTCCCTCGAGGACCAGCGGTGGACAGCCGACCAGATGCCTGCGCGTCGGCGGGACCTGCTCGCTGAACACCGGGACTGAGTGTTCGCCGGACCGCTCGCTGCGATGCTCAGCCCTGCGCCTCGAGCCGCGCCAACGGGTCCGAGTCGAGCAGGTTCGCGCGCATCGTCGCGGACCCGTCCTCGATGTTGGTGGTCCAACTCAGCCCGGTTCGCTCCAGCATGCGCCGCATGCCACCGTTGTCGGCAAGGACCACAGCGACGACCTCGGTGAATCCCATCCGCTCGGCTATGCGCAGCTGTCGGCGCAGCAGGGCCGTGCCGACCCCTTGGCCCTGGTACTGGTCCTCGACCAGAACGGCGATCTCCGCGCTGACGCTGTCGTCGGGCCGCTCGGGAAAGACATTGCCCAGTCCGATCACGGTCCCCTCGCTGCCGAAGGCCACGAGGGTCGCTCCACTGTGGCCGCCGGAGAGCCTGCGCATCTGGATTTCATGCCAGTCGCCGGCCGAGACATAGCGCAGGTACAGGGTCCGCTCCGAGCAGCGCCCGTGCATCGCGGTCACGGCCTCGGCGTCCTCCGGGTACGCGAGTCGGACCCAGACTGTGCCGTCCTTGATCGGTTCCACCCAGCCCTGGGCGTCAGAGTCTCCGGCGGCGACGGCGATCGCCGCTGACAGGCGCAGCAGTGCCGAGGCGCGGGTCTGCTCGGACATCGCGAATGGCGCCCACGTGCGCCGGAGCAGGACGTGGCGCTCCGGCGTCCACTGCAGGCGCAGCACGTCCGGGCTGTCGACCTCGCCCTTCGTGGCCTCGACCACCTCCACGTGGTCAGCGGCCACCAGCCGCATCGCCATGTAGGGGGCCGCGCCCGGGTTGGTGACCAGCTCGGCGCTCCCGTTGAGGATCTGGGTCGGCATGTCCAGGGCGTCCTCGGGGAATCCGGGGGAGATGCGCACGTTCGTGCCTGCCGACAGGGCTGCTGCGAGCAGCGTCTTCTCCGGCACCGGGGTGGGGGCGGTGAGGCTCATGAACAGGGTCCTGCGTCCCTCCGACGAACCGACGAGGTACACGGCCAGGGCGTAGCCGTGGATGGCGGCCATCGCCCGCACGAACCTGTCGACCCCACCCGGGCGATCCGGCACATCGACGAAGATCCGCCAGTTGCTCCGGGGCCCGTGGTCGTCGTGCAGGAGCATGTCCCCAGGCGCCATAGCAATGCCGACCCGGGTCATCAGAGCATCCCAGGCCTGCTCGGTCGGCCTCTTCGGGACCATGGGGTCGATCAGCGCCAGGCCCGCTGACAGGGCCAACGCGAAGTGTGTCAGGACGTCGTCGTTGACGTCGTCGTCAACCCCACCAGCAGCGCGGACCCGAGCGACGACAGCGCGCATGTTGTCCCAGCGCTCGCGGATTCGCTGCTCCTCGATCTCGCGCAGCTCCTCGTCACGCTGGGCGCGGGTCAGCGCCTCAAGCTCGAGGAGGTCCCAGCTGCGCTCGGGGTTCGCGAAGACCGCGCTGCCGGCTGCGACGATCGCTGCCAGTGGCGGTACCTCGTTGGGGGCCTCGACCGCATTGGCGATCTGGTCAGCGGCGGCCGAGGTGACCTTCTCGGTCATGACCGAGGCGAACAGCTCGGCGCGCCCGCCGGTGTGCTTGCGCACCGCGTACTGGGAGACGCCCGCAGCTTGGGCGACCTGCCGGACGCCGACGCCCTCGTAGCCGTGCTGTGCGAACAGCTCGGCGGCCGCATCGATGATCCGGCGTCGGGTCTCCTCCTCGCTGGTCACCATCATGACGCTAGCAAGTCGAGGCTCCGGGGTCTTGTCCGCCGGGGCGGCTGTACGGGACGATCAGTACGTGGCGGTCCAGGACATGCACCCCGTGGTCTGCGCCCCTGTGCCCGGCCGGGCAGAGGCGGAGTCGATCGCGCGCGAGCTCCTCGGCGACCAGGGGACACGGTTGGCACACGTGCGGACGGCCGGGTCCATGGCTGCGCGGGTATCGGTCCTCTTCGACCCCGAGCAGGCGGCGCTGCTCGTGGCGGCCGCGACCCTGCACGACATCGGGTACGCCCCGAGCATCATGCGCACGGGGTTCCACCCGCTCGACGGCGCCGAGTTCCTGCGGTCGATCGGCTTCGCGGAGCGGTTGGCCAGCCTGGTCGCGCATCACTCCGAAGCTGACATGCTGGGACCGCAGCACGGGGTTCACGACCTGCCCGACCGCTTCGAGCGTGAGCGCTCACTTGTGGCTGACGCGCTGGTGTACGCCGACATGCACTCGGCCCCCGACGGTGCCGTGATCCGCGCCGAGCACCGCCTGGCCGACATCGCCCGCCGGAAGCCGGATCCGGTCGAGCAGTTGCGCGCCCAGCGACTGCGCGCCGCGATGGCCCGGGTCGGGCATGCGTTGGCCGAGCGGGCCGGGATCCAGGGCGGTCCGGATGGGATCCTGGGCACAGCGGCCCAGTAGGCGGCCCTGCGAGCGCCCCGGTGTCCCGGGACCGTCGAGCCCTGCACAGCAGGGGGGAACCGAGTCGCGGCGGTGTCGGCATATCATGCCCATGGCCTCCGGCCGGGTCCTCCGGCTGCGCCCGGGCCGTCGAACGAGGGGCAAGACACGTGTCGATCAAGTCCGCCTACGTCAGTGCGGCTCGGGCTGCCCGCTCCGGTCTGTCCGCGGCGGGTGCGCTGCCGGCGCTCGACCGCTGGTCGGCACACTCCCGCACGGGGACCTGGGCCCGCTCGCTGCTGTCGATCTACGACGCCGAGGAACTGGCCGCACTCGACGTGCCCTGGTGGACGTTCGACAGTGCCGGGCTCATCGACGCCTTCCTCGCGGGACGGCGCGGGGCTCGTGTCTTCGAGTGGGGTTCGGGGGCCTCGACAGTCTGGCTGGCCCGGCGCAGCGGGCGGGTCGTGACTGTCGAGCATGACCTCGCCTGGGCAGACGTGGTCCGCGGGCTGCTGCCGGCCGGGCGCGCGGTGGACCTGCAGACGGTGCCCGCCGTGCCCGCTGTCGGTGCGCCGGGAGAGGTGCGCTCGGCCAAGGCTGGTGCCGAGGGCCTCGACTTCAGCGCCTACGTGGCGGCCATCGACGAGCATGGTGAGTTCGACCTGATCGTCATCGACGGGCGCGCGCGAGAAGCGTGCCTGGCCTCGGCGCTGCCCCACCTGGCCCGCGACGGGATGATCCTGGTGGACAACGTCGAGCGACGTCGATACCGCGAGGCCATCTCGGTGCTTGCAGACGACCTGGACGTCATCTGGACCCGCGGGCTCACGCCGGGGTTGCCCTACCCGACCCGCACGGCACTGCTGCGCCGCGGTCGATGAGCCCGGGTCCCGGTCCCGACGCGGGGTCGCCTGCGCCCGGGGAGTCCACCGGGGCCGGGACCGATCGGCGTCGGGTGGGCGCCCTGGATGTCCTTCGGGGCCTGTTCCTCGTCGCAGCAATCGGCTTCGGATGGTGGGGCCTGCGCGAGTACCGCACGGAGATCGTCGAGGCGTTGAGCCTGACCAGCCCGGCTCGGGTCCTGGTGGCCGTCGTCGTGGTGTTCGTGGGCGTCGCGGTCACGGGGGTCGTCTGGCGTGGCGTCCTTGCCGGGTTCGGCCACGACGTCCCGCGGCTCCCGGCCTCGGCGATCTTCTTCGTCGGCCAGATAGGCAAGTACATCCCGGGATCGGTGTGGTCCCTGGGCGCACAGGCCGACATGGCGCGCAGGTATCGAGTGCCGTCCCGCACGACGGTCGCGGTGGGACTGGTCTTCCTCTGGGTCCACGTCGTCAGTGCGCTGCCCGTCGCCCTGCTGCTGGGCCAGCGCGGGGCCCAAGCGGGTGACCAGCCGACCCTCGTGCCCGGGCAGGTGTCGGACTGGATCACCGACCCGCCCTGGGGGGTCACCCTCGCGGGGTGCCTGATGGCGGTCCTTCTGCTCTCCCCGGCGGTGTTGGGCCTCGTGGGTCGCCTGCTCGCCGGGCGGGAGCAGCCCCTGCGGCTGGGCTGGTCGCAGTCGGTGGCCCTGATGGCACTCATGGCGGTCACCTGGGCCCTGTACGGCGTGGGACTTGCCCTGGTCGTCCCACCGCCGGCGCTGGAGTCCGCTGGTGGGTTCGGGGCGGTGCTCGGGCCCGCGACGGCCGCCTTCGCCGCCAGCTACATGGTGGGGGTTGTCATCGTGCTGGCCCCCGCCGGGGCCGGCGTGCGGGAACTGACCCTGATCGCCCTGCTCGCCCCACTGTTCGGGGTGCCCTCGGCGACGGCCGCGGCGCTGCTGATGCGGGTGGTCCACACCATCGACGACTTCGCGATCGCTGGCATCGCGTGGCTGGCGGCCCGGCCCGCCCGTGACCTCCCGCCAGTCCCGGACGCGGGGCCGGGCGAGTCCGTCCGTCGGGATTCGGGCGACGGCTGACGAGCACCGTATGCTCGACCCATGCAGCGACGGACAGCGGGCACGCTGCCGAGGGGTTGCACGTGAAGCTCATCATCCAGATCCCGTGCCTCAACGAGGCCGAGCACCTGCCCACGACCCTGAGCACCCTGCCGCGCTCGGTCCCCGGGTTCGACGCCGTCGAGTGGCTGGTGATCGACGACGGCTCCACCGACGAGACCCGGGCGGTGGCCGCAGACTGCGGTGTGGATCACGTCATCGGATTCCCGCGCAACCGCGGCCTGGCCGCGGCCTTCTCCTACGGCATCGAGGAGGCGCTCCGGCGGGGCGCTGACGTCATCGTCAACACGGATGCGGACAACCAGTACGACTCCTCCTGCATCCCCGATCTGGTCGCGCCGGTTGTGGCCGGCGAGGCGGACATCGTCGTCGGCGACCGGAAGACGGGCACCGTCTCGGAGTTCGGGTTCGTGAAGCGGACCCTGCAGACGGCCGGCACCCGGGTCGTGCGCTCGGTCTCCGGGCTCGCTGTCGGCGACGCCACCAGCGGCTTCCGTGCCTACTCCCGAGCTGCGGCCATGTCGTTGGTGATCACCACGCCCTACACCTACACGTTGGAGTCACTCGTCCAGGCGGGCAACGCCCGGATGGCGCTCGCCAACGTCCCGGTGACGCGCAACGCGTCAGTGCGCCCGAGTCGATTGTTCGGCTCGATGTGGGGCTACGTGCGGCGCAACTCGTTGGCCCTGTTCCGGGTCCTGTCCTACTACTCGCCGCTCAGGTTCTTCTGGACGCTGGCCGTGGTGCTGGCCGTGGGGGCCGTCGTGGCGTGGTTGCCGTGGACGCTGGACTGGCTGCGCGAGGGGCGGACCAGCGGGCACACGCAGTCGATCATCCTGGGTGCCGTGCTGGCGATCTCGTCGGTGCAGCTGTTCGCCCTCGGGGTCATCGCCGACCAGATCTCGAGCCTGCGTTCGATCGGGATCCGGACCCTGCGCGAGACCCGCGAGATGCACTACGGGACCCTCTACGCCGATCAGCGGGTCGCGACCTCCACCGAGGTGAAGGACCCCGGGGAGAGGTGAGCGCCCCTTCACCCGGGTGGGCCATGCGGGCAGCGACCGGGCTGCCCTCCCGATTGCCTGTGGTCTTCTTCTGGGCGGCCCTCGTGGTGGCCGTCACCGTCGTCCTCGGCGCGTTCCGTCCGCTGGTCGTTCTGCCGGCGCTCGGGCTGGTGGTGGCGCTGACGTGGCGCATGATCCCGGAGCGGGTCCCGATGGATCCCGCCCATCGCAACGGTGCGGTCTGGGCGCTGGTGCTCGTCGCGGCCTGGACGCTGATCAACATCATCTGGGCCGGTGAGGTCCTGCTGGTCCAGCGCGATCCGGGCTTCCTCACCCTGGAGGGCGTGTGGCTGACCTCGCACCCCGATCCTGCGATCCCGGTCCGCTCGGCCGCCGAGCTGGCCCAGCAGGTGCCCGCCGCGCGCGTGAACTCCGACGCCTTCTGGTTGTCTGGCGACGAGCTGCACGCCCAGGGCGCCAAGACCTTCCCCGGACTCATGGCCATGCTCGGCTGGGTCGCCGGTGTCCGGGGCGTCCTCCTCGGCAACGTGCTGATCGGGGGCATCGCGCTGCTGGCGCTCTACGACGTGGCCCGACGCCTGATCGGGCCGCGGTGGGGCCTGGTCCCGATGGGTGCCCTCGCCCTGACCACGCCGATGATCTACTTCAGCCGCAGTGCCTTCACCGAGCCGACCAACATCGTGCTCACCTTCGGGGGGCTGGCTGTCCTGTGGAGTGCCTGTCGCGACCCCCGTGCGTGGCGCTTCGCCCTGGGCGGGGCGATGGTCGGTGCCACGGCGCTGAGCCGGATCGACGGTGCTGCCGTGTCGGCCGGGCTCATCCTCGGGCTCGGCGTGGTGGCGGCCGCCAGCGGCCCGGTCCATCGTCGGGTGCGCGTCAGTGGGCTCCTCATCGCGGGAGCCACATCGCTGGCCATGGTCGGTCTGGGGTACCTCGACCTGGCCCGCAACAGCGCCGGCTACCTCGCCGAGCACGAGGAGCTCTACATCCAGCTGATCGCCCTCGTCGTCGCCTGCCTGCTGGCCTCCGGGGTCCTGGTGCTGATCCTGCGCTGGGATCGGCTGCGCTCCTGGCTGGTGGCACGGCGAGCTCCACTGGGCACGGCGGCGGCGGTCCTTGTTGTCGTGGGCGCCCTGGTGCTGGCCAGCCGTCCGTTGTGGATGACCGCCCAGGGGTTCGCCGGCCGCCCGAACTACATGGCCTTCATCGCCTCAGCCCAGCGGGCTGCTGGTGCGGCGGAGCTGGATGGGACGCGCAGCTACGACGAGGCGACGGTCAACTGGCTGCTCTGGTACCTGGGACCGGTGACGCTGGTGCTGGCGGTTGCCGGCACGGCGCTGCTCATGCGCCGCGGCATCGTGAGCTGGCGCCCGGAGGTCCTGGTCCTGTTGGCCACGCTCGGTGTCCCTGCGCTGCTCTACCTGGTCCGTCCCTCGATCACGCCGGACCACATCTGGGCCATGCGCCGGCTCCTTCCAGCTGCCCTGCCCGCCGCCCTGCTGTTCGCCGGGTGGACGCTGCCGCGGATCGCCCGGCACTCGACCGCGACGTGGCAGCGGGTCGGGGTGTGGGCGCTGGTCGCGTCGATGCTGCTCGGGCCGCTGGTCACGTGGGGCTCGCTCGTGGTCACCACGGAGTACGGCGGCCGCGCCGACCAGGTCGCGCAGGTGTGTGCCGTGGCCGAGGGCGGGCGCGTCGTGGTCGTGCGCAAGTCGGGGCCGCCGTGGCTGCCGACGGTACGGATCATGTGTGACGCGGACGTCGTCGAGGTGCGTTCGGACGCCGCCGATCCCGCGACGCTGGCCGGGATCCGCGAGGCCTGGGGTGACGACGTCCTCGTGCTGGCCGACTCCGGCGAGGCGGTCCCGTGGGCCGACGAGCAGCCGGACCCCTGGTTCAGCGGGCGGATGGCCCGGTGGCCCCACAGCCTGTTCCCGACACTTGCCCCGGTCCGGTTCCGCACCGACCTGTGGATCGCGACGATCGAGGAGGACGGCTTCCTCACGCCGGTTCCGCCGGTCGCCGCTGAGTAGGTGGGCCCGTTTGGAGGCGGTGCGCCCGGGGTACTCACCCTCTCGTGGCTCACACCTCCCTGCTCGTCTCCGATGTTGACGCAGCCGGCTCGCGAGGCCGAGCGGTCCGCGTCGCGGCGACGTTCACCGCTGCCCTGGCATACGCCGGTGTCGCGCTCCAGTTGTGGATCAACGTGGTGGGGGATGCCAACGGGTACGGTCTGCTGGGCGAGACCCTGCACCAGGTGAGCTACTTCACGATTACCTCCAACCTGGTGGTGGCGGTCGCAAGCACCCTGCTGGCATCCGACCCAGGGCGAACGGGGCGCTGGTTCGACACGCTGCGGCTGGCCGCACTCGTGATGATCAGCGTGACCGGCATCGTCTACTGGCTACTGCTGCATGGGGACCCCCAGAGCGGGTTGGACTGGGTGGCCAACATGCTGACCCACACCGTGGTACCGCTGGCCGCCGTCAGCTCCTGGCTGTTCGTCGGCCCGCATGGACGGTTCCGTTGGCATCTCGTGCCACTGATGCTTGTCATCCCGGTGGCCTGGCTCGTGCACGCGCTGATTCGTGGTGCGGTCTCCGGCTACTACGCCTACCTGTTCATCGACGTCACCCACCTCGGGTACGCGGGGGCCGGCCTGAACATCCTTGGCGTGGTGGCGCTCGCCCTCGTCCTGGCTGCGGTGTTCGTGGGGGTCGATGCGGTGATCGGTCGGTTCGTGACCCGGGACCACACCTAGGGGATCCTGAGCGCGGGCGGGCATGATGGGCGCCCCGACTCCTCGGAGGCCCCATGCGATATCGCTTCATCACCTGCGACGTGTTCACCGACCGTCGGTTCGGCGGGAACCCGTTGGCCGTCCTGCCCGAGGCAGCCGGGCTCTCGCCGGAGCAGATGCAGCAGGTCGCCCGGGAGTTCAACTACTCCGAGACGGCTTTTGTCCTGCCGGCCGAGCAGGGCCACGACCGCCGGGTGCGGATCTTCACCCCTGGGCGTGAAGTCCCGTTCGCTGGCCACCCGAACGTGGGCACTGCGTTCGTCCTGGCATCGTTGGGCGAGTTCGGCCCCGTCGATGCCCCGCTTGAGGTGACCTTCGAGGAGGTCGCAGGTCCGGTGCCCGTGTCGGTGCAGCGACGCGACGGCGACCGGATCTGGTGCGAGTTGAGGGCCCCTGAGGCCCTGTCCCTCGGGCCCGAGCTGCCGGTTGCGGGCGTCGCCGAGGCCGTGGGCCTGACCCCGCAGGACATCGTCGTGGATCGGCACGCCCCCCAGTTGGCCTCCGTCGGGCTCGAGTTCGTGGTCGCGGAGCTGGTCGATCGTTCGGCCCTCGAGCGTGCCCGCCCCGACTCGGCCGCCTTCGAGCGGCTCGTCCAGGCAGGGGCGGCAGCGGGGTACGTCCACCTGTATGTCGGCGTGGATCCCCCCGGGGCCGACGACGTCGCCATCAGGGCGCGCATGTTCGCACCCCTGGACGGGGTGGCTGAGGATCCCGCCACTGGCAGCGCCAACTGCGCCCTGGCCGGGCTGCTGGCCAGCATCGACCCGGGCCCGGAGGGCGACTTCTCGTGGCGGATCGCGCAGGGCGTGGAGATGGGTCGGCCAAGCCTGCTGGAGGCGCGGGTCCGCAAGGTCGCCGGCCACGTGATCGATGTCCGGATCGGCGGCGAGGCCGTGCTCGTCAGCGAAGGCACGATCACCATCTGACGGCGCCGGCCACGGGCATGTGGCGGGGCCGCGGGCTCGGGGCCGGTCAGATCGCGGCGGCCACCCGGGTGCCCTGGTCGATCGCGCGCTTGGCGTCGAGCTCGACGGCCTCGTCGGCACCACCGATCACGTGCACCGGGATCCCGGCCGCCCTCAGCGCCGGCTCGAGCTCGCGCAGCGGCTCCTGCCCCGCGCACAGCACGATGGTGTCCGCCTCGACCAGGTGCTCCCGCTCGTGCTTGTCCCCGAACGAGACGACCAGCCCCTCGGGGGTGATCCGCTCGTAGTTGACCCCGGGCAGCATCGACACCCCCTTGGCCACGAGTGTCGCGCGGTGGATCCAGCCGGTGGTCTTGCCCAGGCCCTTGCCCAGCTTCCCGGACTTGCGCTGCAGGAGGGTCACCTTGCGCACAGCCGGGGTCGGTGCGGGTTTCGTCAGGCCGCCGCGGGCCTCGACGGGGTCGGTCACGCCCCACTCGTGGAGCCACTCCTGGAGGTCAAGGGTCGCTGACTCGCCCGGTGCCGTGACCAGGTACTCCGCGACGTCGAAGCCGATGCCCCCCGCGCCGACGATCGCCACGCGGTCACCGACCGGTGCGTCACCGGCCAGGACGTCGATGTAGTTGACCACGTTGGGGGCGTCCTGGCCGGGGATGTGCGGATCGCGTGGTGTGACGCCGGTGGCCAGGACCACCTCATCGGCGCCGAGCTCCTCGAGGTCGGCCGCCGACACACGCCGGGACAGGTGCAGCCGCACGCCGGAGTCGGCGACCCGGTTGGTGAAGTAGCGCAGGGTCTCGCTGAACTCCTCCTTGCCGGGGATGCGTCGGGCCATGTTGAACTGCCCGCCGATCTCGGTGGCGCCGTCGAAGAGGTCCACCTCGTGGCCGCGGTCGGCGAGTGTGGTCGCCGCGGCGAGGCCGGCCGGGCCGGCGCCCACGACGGCGATCCGCTTGCGCGCAGGGGCCGGGATGATCACCAGGTCGTCCTCGTGGCCGGCGCGCGGGTTGACCAGGCACGAGACCGTCTTGTTCTTGAACGCGTGGTCCAGGCAGGCCTGGTTGCACGCGATGCACGTGTTGATCCGATCGGCCCTGCCCGCCTCGGCCTTGCGGACGAAATCGGGATCGGCCAGCAGCGGCCGGGCCATGCTGACCATGTCCGCCGCACCCTCGGCCAGCGCCTGCTCGGCCACCTCCGGGGTGTTGATCCGGTTCGTCGTCACCAGCGGGATGTCGATGCCGTCCGCCCGCAACTCGGCGCGCATCTTCTGGGTCACCCACGTGAATGCCGCCCGCGGCACGCTGGTCGCGATCGTGGGGACCCGTGCCTCGTGCCAGCCGATGCCCGTGTTGAGGATCGTGGCCCCGGCCTCGGTGATGGCCCTGGCCAGCTCGACGACCTCCGGCCAGGTGCTGCCGTCCGGGATCAGGTCGAGCATCGACAGCCGGTAGATGATGATGAAGTCCGGGCCGACGGCCTCGCGGGTGCGCCGCACGATCTCCACGGCCAGGCGCATCCGGTTGGCGTAGCTGCCGCCCCACTCGTCGGTCCGCCTGTTCGTGTGCGTCACGAGGAACTGGTTGATGAAGTACCCCTCGGAGCCCATGATCTCCACTCCGTCGTAGCCGGCCTCGCGGGCCAGGACTGCGCACTTCACGAACGCCTTGATCTGCCGCTCGATCCCTCGTTCGGACAGCGCACGCGGTGTGAACGGAGAGATCGGGCTCTTGATCCGCGACGGTGCCACGGCCAGCGGTTGGTAGGCGTAGCGACCTGTGTGCAGGATCTGCAGCGCGATGTGCCCACCCTCGTCGTGCACGGCCTGGGTGATCGGCAGGTGCTTGCGTGCGCCCGCGGTGGTCGACAGCGTGCCGGCCCTGGGCTTGGCCCACCCCTCGATGTTGGGGGCGAACCCGCCGGTCACGATGAGCCCAACCCCGCCGCGGGCGCGCTCGGCGAAGTAGGCCGTCAGGTCGCCGAAGCGCTTGGCATCGTCCTCAAGCCCCGTGTGCATCGAGCCCATGAGCACCCGGTTGCGCAGTGTCGTGAACCCCAGGTCGAGCGGGGTGAGCAGGTTCGGGTACTCCGTGCGGGTCTCGGCTGTCGTCATGCGTATCAGTGTGGACCCGGGGCTGCGTGGGCGATCGCCCGGGTCAGGAGGCCCTGGCCGGCGGGGTGGCGCGCGTAGGGTGCCGACCATGATCGACTTCAACGAGGTGCTCGCGGCCAACAGCAACCGGTTCCGCCAGGTGCTCGCGGACGTGCCCGACCGTGCGCCCGTGCCCTCCTGCCCGGACTGGTCCGCAGGCGACCTGCTCTGGCACCTGACCGAGGTGCAGAGCTTCTGGAGAACCGTCGTCTCCGACCGACTGCAGACCGACGAGCAGGCAGCAGCCGTGGCCCAACCCGCGCAGCCCACGGCCCACGCGGACGCCCTGGCCCTGTTCACACGGGTCTCGGCTCATCTGGGCACCATCCTCGACGTGACCGCCGATGACGTCCCGGTCTGGACGTGGACGGCGGTGCATGACGTCGGCTGGGTCCGCCGCCGGCAGGGGCACGAGGCGCTCATCCACCGCGTCGACGCCGAGCAGACCGCCGGCCTGCACGGTTCGATCGATCCGGGGCTGGCCGAGGACGGCATCGACGAGCTGCTGACGCAGTTCGGCGCCGTGCCGCCCGACTGGGGAACGTTCGACCCGTCCGGGCTGCTGATCGAGGTCCGCAGCACCCATTCGGGGCGGTCCTGGTGGGTCCGGCTCGGGCTGTTCCGCGGCGTCGACCCGGCCGGCACGTCACACGAGGAGCCTGACTTCCAGCCGGTGGCCGGGTCGACCGGGGCCGCCGATGCCACGGTCGAGGGCCAGGCCGAGGAGCTGCTGCTGTGGCTGTGGGGCCGTGCCACGGGGGACGGGATCCACGGCGTCGGTGACCCGGTCGCCCGCCCGGCCCTGCGCCGGGCCGTCGTGGCCAACACCCAGTGACCCCCTGATCAGCGCGCCGGCGCCGTCGGCCCGAAGCTGCGGCGGCCGCGGGCGGCGCCCCGACGCGGGCACCGGCCCGCCTAGGATGACGCTCGTGTCCCGCACCCGACTCGTCGTCCTGATCTCCGGCTCCGGGACGCTCCTGCAGGCCCTGCTCGATGCCGCCACCGATCCGCACTACCCGGCCGAGGTGGTGGCGGTGCTGTCGGACTCAGCCGACGCCGCGGGCCTGCAGCGTGCTCGGGCGGTCGGGCTTCCGGCGCTGCCGGTCGCGCTCGCCGGCTACCCCGATCGGGCCCAGTGGGACCTCGCGCTGCGCGATGCGGTCGAGTCGTTCGAGCCGGACTGGGTGATCTCAGCGGGCTTCATGCGGATCCTCGGGCCGGCCATGCTGTCGGCGTACCCCATGCGGGTTGTCAACACCCATCCGGCGCTGCTGCCCAGCTTCCCGGGTGCGCACGCCGTCGCGGATGCGGTGGCCCATGGGGTCCGGGTGACAGGTTCCACGATCCACCTCGTCGACGAGGGCGTGGACACCGGCCCGATCATCGACCAGCAGCCGGTCCGCATCGACGACGACGATGACCAGGCGTCCCTGCATGAGCGGATCAAGGTCGTCGAGCGCGCGCTGCTTGTCGACGTCGTCGGCCGGCTGGCAACCCACAACGTGCACATCTCCGGCAGGAAGGTGACCCTGACATGAGCAACGTCGATGGCGCGATCGGCATCCGCCGAGCGCTGGTCAGCGTGTATGACAAGACCGGCCTCGACGAGCTGGCCACAGCCCTGCACGCCGCTGGTGTGCAGATCGTCTCGACCGGCTCGACTGCTGCCCGGATCGCTGCGGCCGGCGTCCCCGTCATCGAGGTGTCCGAGGTGACCGGCTTCCCCGAGTGCCTCGACGGTCGCGTGAAGACCCTGCACCCGAAGGTGCACGCCGGGATCCTGGCCGACCTGCGCCTCGACGACCATCACTCGCAGCTGGAGTCCCTGGGCATCGCGCCCTTCGAGCTGGTCGTGGTCAACCTGTACCCGTTCACCGCGACCGTCGCGTCCGGGGCCAGCCCCGACGAGTGCATCGAGCAGATCGACATCGGTGGACCGTCGATGGTTCGTGGCGCGGCGAAGAACCACGCGAGTGTCGCCGTCGTCACGTCACCGGACACCTACGAAGAGGTTATCGACGCGGTCCGGGGTGATGGCTTCACGCACGGCCAGCGAGCCCGACTGGCCGCTGAGGCCTTCGTGCACACCGCCAACTACGACATCGCCGTCGCCTCGTGGATGGGCAACGTCATCTCCCCGAGTGATGCGGGCTCCGGCTTCCCGGGCTGGGTGGCTGCCTCGTGGGAGCGTGCAGCAGTCCTGCGCTACGGGGAGAACCCGCACCAGCGCGCCGCCCTGTACGTCTCCCATGACCGTCCCGGTGGGGTCGCCGCCGCCGAGCAGCTGCACGGCAAGGAGATGTCCTACAACAACTACGTCGATGCAGACGCCGCCTTCCGCGCCGCCCACGACTTCGACGTGCCGGCCGTCGCGATCATCAAGCACGCCAACCCCTGCGGCATCGCGGTCGGCGCCGACATCGCCCAGGCGCACGCCCGGGCGCACGAGACCGATCCCGTGTCGGCGTTCGGCGGGGTGATCGCCGCCAACCGCCCGGTGTCCGCCGCGATGGCTGCCCAGGTCGCGGAGGTGTTCACCGAGGTGATCCTCGCGCCGGCCTACGACGACGATGCGCTCGCCCTGCTCACGGCCAAGAAGAACCTGCGGATCATGCTCGTCCCGCCGCCCGCTGAGCGCGGCGCGGAGATCCGCCCGATCAGCGGCGGGCTGCTGCTCCAGACCAGCGACCGGATCGACGCGGATGGTGACGACCCCAGCACCTGGACGCTGGCGTGCGGTGAGCCGGCGGATGCGGCCACGATGGCTGACCTCACGTTCGCGTGGCGGGCCTGCCGCTCGGCCAAGTCCAACGCGATCCTGCTGGCCCGTCAAGGCGCGGCGGTCGGGATCGGCATGGGTCAGGTCAACCGCGTGGACTCCGCCCGGCTCGCCGTGGCGCGCGCCGGCGAGGAGCGGGTCCGGGGTGCCGTGGCTGCATCCGACGCGTTCTTCCCGTTCCCCGACGGGCTCGAGGTCCTGCTCGAGGCGGGCGTGCGCGCCGTGGTTCAGCCGGGCGGCTCAGTGCGTGACTCCGAGGTGGTCGCCGCTGCCGTGGCCGCGGGGGCGACCATGTACTTCACCGGGACGCGGCACTTCTACCACTGAGCCGGGGCGCCCGACCACCGCACTCTGCGCCCGAGCCGGGTGGCGCCTGCCCAACCGCGCGCGTTGGACACCTTGAGCCCCCCGGTGGGTCGGGGCCGACCCCACTACCGCGCACGCACGGCACCGATAGGCCGACTTGGCGGGGCCCATTCGGTGTCCTTCGTGCGCGGTTCGGGTGACGGCCGGTTCCGCCGACCCTGAATCGGTGCCCAACGCGCGCGGACCGGTGACGACTCGCGTTCCCGGGGCTCATGTGTGCGGCAGGATGACGCCATGCAGTCGATCCGCAGCGTCCGGGAGGTCGCCGATCGCTACGACGCGGTCCTGTGCGACGTGTGGGGGGTGCTCCACGACGGCCGCACGGTCTATCCGGGGGCCGGCGAGGCGCTTCGCGGGCTGCGGGAGGCCGGCCTCGGCGTGGTCCTGCTCACCAACATGCCCCGCCCGAGCAGCACCATGCCCGGGGCCCTGGCCCGGTTGGGCTTCCCCGAGGACGCGTGGGACGTGATCGTCACCAGCGGCGATGCGATCCGGGTGGAGTTGGCGGCCCGAGCACCCGGCCCGCTGCACGTGCTCGGGCGCACGACCGACCGGGGGCTGTGGGATGGCCTCGGGCTGGACTTCGTCGACGATGTGGCCGACGCCAGCTTCCTCGGCATTGCCGGGCTCCGGGGCGGTTCGGAGGTTCCCGGGGACTACGAGGCCGAGCTGCGCGCAGCCCGGGAGCGTGACCTCGAGCTGCTGTGCGCGAACCCCGACCTCGTGATCCGTTCCGGAGGGCACCTGCGCTGGTGCGCAGGCAGTGTGGCGCAGGCCTACGAGGCGATGGGCGGCCAGGTGGTCCAGGCGGGCAAGCCGCATGCGGCGATCTATGGACGGGCGCTGGAGATCACCGACGCCGCCGTCGGTCGTCCGGTGCCGCGCGCGCGGATCCTGGCGATCGGCGACGGCATCGGCACCGACATCCTCGGGGCGAACCGGCAGGGCCTCGACAGCGTGTTCGTCGCTTCCGGGATGCACGGCGACGCCCTCCTGCGCGGGTCGGGAGTCGACGAACGGCGCGTGGCACAGGTGCTGGCCGCCGAGTCGGTGTCAGCCACGTATGTCATCCCCCGGCTGGCGTGACGGCTCCGCCCACCCGGGCGGCGGTGCCGCCGCGACCACCGACCGGCAGACCCGGGGCAGCTGGCCTGCGACAATGCTCCTCGTGACTGCGACGATTCTTGATGGCAAGGCGACCGCCGCTGCGGTCAAGCGCGACCTTGCGGCCACGGTGGCCGAGCTCCGGGCGAGGGGTGTGGTGCCCGGGCTCGGCACGATCCTCGTCGGTGCTGACCCGGGCAGTCGGGCCTACGTGGCCGGCAAGCACCGCGACTGCGCGGAGGTCGGCATCGAGTCGATCCGGATCGATCTGCCGGAGACCGCATCCCAGGCTGATGTCCTGGCTGCGGTCCGCGAGTTGAACGCCGACCCCGGTTGCACGGGCTACATCGTCCAGCTGCCGCTGCCCAAGGGCCTGGACGCCAACGCTGTGCTCGAGACCATGGACCCGGCCAAGGACGCCGATGGGCTGCACCCGGTCAACCTCGGTCGCCTGGTGCTCGGGGCGGCGGCGCCCCTGCCGTGCACGCCGCGGGGCATCGTGGAGCTGCTGCGCCGGTATGACGTGCCGATCAACGGGGCCGAGGTGTGCGTGATCGGACGCGGCGTGACCGTCGGCCGGCCGCTGGGCCTGCTGCTCACGCGCAAGTCGGAGAACGCGACCGTCACGCTCTGCCACACGGGCACCCGAGACATGGCCTCCCACGTGCGGGCCGCGGACATCGTGGTTGCGGCGGCTGGTGTGCCGCGCCTGATCACCGGTGACATCGTGCAGCCCGGGGCTGCCGTGCTGGACGTGGGGATCACCCGGACCGACGATGGCTTGGTGGGCGATGTGGCCGCGGATGTCCGAGAGGTGGCTGGCTTCGTCGCCCCGATGCCCGGCGGTGTCGGCCCGATGACCAGGGCGATGCTGCTGGCCAACGTCGTCGAGGCCGCGGCCCGGACATGAACGAGATCCCGCCCGGCGCGCCCTCGCCGCCCTCGGAGCCGTTGGCTCCGGACTTCACGGCCGACCGTGCCGAGGAGGACGTCGCAGCGTCAGCGGTTGCCGCTCAGGATGCCGGGGGCCCGCCCCTCCAGTGGCCGCTTGTGCTCGTGCTCACGGGGCTGCTGGTCTCACTGCTCATCGTCGCCACCGACCACTTCCGGCGCGGCTCGGTGCTGTTCGCGGCCGTGGTCGTCTTCGCGTTCTTCCTCCGAGCCTTCCTCCCGGACCGTGATGCCGGCTGGTTGGCGGTACGCAGCCGCCGGGTTGACCTGCTCTGCCTCGGGTTCCTCGGGCTCACGCTGGTGGTGTTCTCATTGATCGTTCCGTCGCCCTCGTAGCCCTCCCCCGATGCCCCCGACCGTGCGGCTGCGCGTCTCGGGCGGGCAGGGACCAGCGGGCCGAGGATCCGGACCGGAGGCCCATCGGGTCGGGCGAACCGCGCCGAGTACGCTGGTCGGGCACCTGAGAGCGCCGGCGGACCGGCGCACAAGAGAGGAAATCAATGTCCCTGAACGGCAAGGTCACCGTCGTCGGCGCCGGGTTCTACGGCTCCACCACCGCCCAGCGGCTCGCTGAGTACAACGTCTTCGAGTCAGTCGTGCTGACCGACATCCTGGAGGGCCGCGCCGAGGGGCTCGCGCTCGACCTGAACCAGTCCCGGCCGGTCGAGGGCTTCGAGACGACCGTCGTCGGCCAGACCACTGACCCCGCGACCGGCGCCGGCTACGAGGCCACTGCCGGGTCGGATGTCGTCGTGATCACTGCGGGGCTCCCGCGCAAGCCGGGCATGAGCCGCATGGACCTGATCGAGGTCAACGCGAAGATCGTGCGCAGCGTTGCTGAGAACGTCGCCCAGCACTCGCCGAACGCCGTCATCATTGTCGTGTCCAACCCGCTGGACGAGATGACCGCTCTCACCCAGTTGGCCTCAGGGTTCCCCAAGAGCAAGGTCATCGGCCAGGCCGGCATGCTCGACACCGCCCGGTTCACCAACTTCGTTGCCGTCGAGCTCGGCGTGCCTGTCGGTTCGGTCCAGACACTGACGCTCGGGTCGCACGGCGACACGATGGTCCCCGTGCCCTCGCGCTGCACCGTGGACGGCAAGCCTCTGACCGACCTGCTGCCGGCCGACAAGATCGAGGAGCTCGTCGTTCGGACGCGCAACGGCGGCGCCGAGGTCGTGGCGCTGCTCAAGACTGGTTCGGCGTTCTACGCGCCGTCGGCCGCGGCCGCGCGGATGGCCAGGGCGGTCATCGAGGACTCGGGGGCGATCATGCCGGTGTGCGCATGGGTCGACGGCGAGTACGGCATCGAGGGCGTGTACCTGGGTGTGGAGGCCGAGATCGGCCGCGATGGCATCCGTCGGATCGTGGAGGGCGACCTGACCGAGACGGAGCTGGCCGGGCTCAAGGAGGCCGCCGAGGCCGTGCGCGCCAAGCAGGCCGACGTCCAGACCCTGTAGTCCGCCTCCACGTGGGGGCCGGCGCCGAGAGGCCTGGCCCCCACGGGCATGTCCGACGGTCCCTCAGCCGTCCGCGAGCCCCTCCACGCCGGAGAAGTAGTCGACGAGTCTGTCGAGCACGCGTCCCCACGCAGCATCGAAGTAGTCGTGGGCCTCGTCCCACTCACCCCCGTCGCCCCACGCGAGCTGGGTCAGCTCGACCCGGGTGGCGTTGTCCTCGGGGCCCGGTCGCAGCCGCAGGAGCACCACGGTGCGTTGAGCCCTCGCCTGGGGGAGGTGCGGCGGGGCGTTCCACGAGAACGAGAGCATGGTCGGGGGCTGGTAGCCGAGCACCTGGCACCCCTCCGAGCCTTGCTCGCCGGGCACTGCGTCGGTGTCGGAGTCGAAGTACCACTCGTACGGACCGCCGACCCGCAGCTCGATGCGGGAGTCGTCCAGGAGCCAGGTGCGGATGCCCGCATCGGTGGTCCACGCCCACCAGACGTCCTCGGCGGGGGCCGCCACCGTCACGGCCTTGTGCACCACACGCTCGCCATCGGGGAAACTGCTCATGGGCCCTCCCTGCTCTCCGGCCGAGTCTGACATCGGGCCCCCGGAGCTGTCGCGACGTGATCACGTGCGCCACGGCCCGGCCCTCAGGACATGGGCCAGCTCTGGCGAACCGTGTACGACGGCGTCGGGCCGGTCTGGGACTCCACGAGTGTGATCTCCGTCGGGTTCCATGGCGGCCCACTGTGGTCGGCCAGGCGCGGGGTCACCTGCCGTGCTCTGGCTGGACCGTTCGGGCCCCGGATCCGGCCCACCGTGACATGCCCCCGGAAGCGGCGGTCTGCGACCCTCAGCGCGCGCTGGAGGTCGCCAGCCAGTTGGTCGAGCCAGGCTCCGTGCTCGACGCCGACCCAGATGACTGGACCGAACGTGCCGGCGCCGAGCAGGCGGATCGGCTCGGGCGGTGGGTGGTCGCGCTTCATGACCGCCCCGATCCGGCTGGCGGCCCTGTCCGGGTCGGCGGACCCGAGGAAGGCCAGGGTGACGTGCCAGCGGTGCGCGGGCTGCCAGCGCACATCTGGCTCCGCACCCCGGGCGGAATGCAGCATGGCGGCCAGCGCCTGCCGCGCGGCGTCGTCGGGCCACAGTGCGACGAAGAGACGGGAGGTCACCCACCCATGATCGCGGTCGGCCGGGGCGACGGGCGCAGCGAGGACCAATGGGCGCGCGTCGGTTGCCGCCGCGGGGGTACGTTGCAAGAACCGACCCCGTGAGCGGAGACCCCGATGGCAGACACTGCGCCCGACCCCGACCCCAACCCCGAGACCGCCGAGTCCGGTGCGGCTGAGGCGCCCGCCGGCTCGACGGAGCCTGAGGTCAGCACCGATCCCGATGAGGTCATGAAGCAGAAGTACCGCGAGGCCATGGCCCACAAGCACGGCACCTCCGGGGCGACCAAGCAGGAGCACGGGGACTCCGGGTCGTCCGGGCACTCACAGAGCGCCGGACCATCGCAGCGGATGTTCCGCCGCAAGGCGGGCGGATAGCGGCTCGGGCGCGCGTTCTACGCGGACTTGTCCCAGCGCACGGCCAGGCCGTAGATGATCAGGACGTCGATGGCCAGGCCGGCCACGGCGAGCAGCGGGAACGTGGGCAGCACGAAGATCATCAGCACAGCGCTGAAGGTCGCCAGCGTGATGCCCATGATGCGCCCGGCTTCGCTGCCCGTGAAGAGGAGCAAGGAGCCGATGATCAGCAGGACGGCCCAGGCGACGGCTGCCCAGCCCCAGAATTCGAGCGGGCCCATGAATGTTGCATCGGCGATCGGGCGGTAGTCGCCCCACGCGTTGGCATCACGCAGCGCAGCCCAGCCCCAGAGGCCATTGATGACACCGGCGATCATCATCATGATCGCGGCGAACGTCGACCAGCCGGACGGGGTCGGCGTGGTCTCGGGGACAGCGGTCTCGGCGGTGCTCATGCTTCTCTCCATCGTGTGCCAGCCCACGGGTGTCGCGGCTCGCCGTTGTGAGGTGTCGGTCGCTGCGGGGTGGCGAACGTCGCAATCAGGCTATACCCCGCAATTGGGGCAGGAGGCACGGGGCGGCGACATGGTTCTCGGCGGACGTGGGCCTCCTCGTCAGGAGGACGGATCGGGGCTCGATCTGGTTCGCGGCCTCGATGGACTGGCCTCGCAGGGTCCGACCCGGTACAAAGGCGACGTGGGAACGGCGGACCCGTCGGGGCAGACGGCCAGGGCGGCGGCGAAGGTTGCCGGATCGGCGCTGGCGGTGGGGGCGGCATCGGCAGGAGTTCTGCTGGCCCAGGGCTATCAGACCTGGCGGACCGTCGGCCCACGGCGGGCTGCGCCGCACTATGTGGACGGGCGCTACGGCAACCCGCGCGGGGTCTCGCTTCGCCTGGCGTTCCTCGGGGACTCGGGCGCGACTGGGCTGGGGGCCACGTACGGCAACCAGACACCTGGGGCCCTGCTGGCCGAGCAGCTGGCGGACCGCAGCGGTCGGTCCGTTCTGCTGTCGGTCATCGCCTCGGCCGGGGCGCGCACGGAGCACCTCGCTGACCAGGTGGATCGGGCCCTGATCATCCGCCCGCATGTCGCGGTGATCTTCATCGGCGTCAATGACCTCTCGCACTTCGTCGCGCCGCAGACCTCCGTTCGGAGGTTGGCCGTGGCCGTGGCGCGATTGCGCGAAGGTGGCTCGGAGGTCGTCGTGGGCACGTGTCCCGATCTGGGGACCGTGCGCCCGATCCGGCCACCGCTGCGCAACGTGATGCGGCGCACGTCCAGGCGCCTGGCCCAGTCGCAGGGCGTAGCGGTCAGGGCGGCCGGCGGCTGGCCCGTGAGCCTGGGCCGCGTGCTCGGACCGGAGTTCGCGGCCCGTCCCCTGGAGATGTTCAGCTCCGACCAGTTCCATCCCAGCGAGGCCGGCTACGCCGCCATGGTCGGCGTGCTCAGGCCGGTCGTCCTGGCGGCGGCGGGGTACGGACCGCCGCCGAGGCCCGCGCTGCCGGTGGGCTCACGCCGTGGGGTGGCCGTTGCGGTCGGTTGACGGGATGGACCAGTCGGGGCCGATGCTGCTCCGCGCGGTCAGACTGCGGTGGCGACGAAGCGCAGACGACAGTAGTCGGCGACCCAGCCGTCATCGGTGAGCAGGCCGCGCTCTGCGGCCATGGTGTCGATCACAGCACTGAGCTCATCGTGCCGTTCGTCGGGGACGACACCCCACGTGGCTGCCCGGAAGTGCTTGGTCCAGTCGGCCGCAGTCACGTCGGCCCCGAGCGGCGTCGGCCGGGCGAACCAGTGCGCCCGGTCCACCCGGAATCCGGCGCTTTCCAGCGCCGTGGCCTGCTCGCCCAGCGTCGGGAAGTGATTGGTGGGCACGTCGACCTCGCTGAGGCCCAGTTCCTCGAGTCCCCTTCGCAGCGACAGGTCCAGGGTTGCGATGTTGCCCGCGCCACCCATCTCGGCCACGAATCGGGCGCCGTCGAGCAGGACCGCCCGCACGTTGGCGAGCACCGCGGCCTGCGGAGTCATCCAATGCAGGGCCGCGTTGGAGAAACAGGCGTCGAAGGGTCGTTCGACCTCAAGTGCGGCCAGGTCGAACCCCAACGCGTCTGCTGCTCGGAACTCCACCTCGGGGTGGTCCAGGCGCGCCTTGGCAAGCATTGCCTCGTCGAGGTCCATGCCGACAACGTGCGCGCCCCGCGCAGCGATCTGCGCCGCATGGTGACCCGTCCCGCAGCCGAGATCGAGGATCATCTCGTCAGGCTGGGGGTCGAGCACATCGATCTGGTCGGCGCCGTAGGCCGTGACGAACCCGAAGCGGGTGTCGTAGGTCTGGGCGTCCCACGGGTTGTTCGACATGGCCGTATCGAAGCACAGGGTGCGCCGCCTGGTGCGGCTCAGATCCGCAGACGGCTCCGCCACGCGAATCCTGGCGCGCCGGTCCCGGACGGGGACGCGTCAGGACCATGGGCTCTTGACCCGTCCCCAACCCGCTAGTTCGCTGGAGATGGACCGCAGAGGGGAGGAATCATGTCGGTGCACGAGCATCCCCAGCCTCAGGAGGTCGTCCGGGGGTCACCAACGCACGCACGCGACGGGCACCGCACAACCGTCATCGCTCTGGGAGTCGGCGGCGCCGGTGCGGGATTGTTGGGCGCGTTCATCCTGCTTGGAGGGGACAACAGCTACGTCCAGTTCGGCTGGGCCGACCCGGTGCCGGCTACCGACGTCGATTCGGCGTGGGGATACATGCTGTTGACAGTGGGCACCATCAGCCTGGTGATCGCAGCGATCCTGGCCGTCCGTGGCCGCCGCACCCATGCTGCGGCTGACGCAGCTGCGCCCGTCGAACCTCCGCAGTGATCCGACGTCCACTGAGCACGACCTGGGTCGGACGCCAGTCTTGGTGACGGCCGGGAAGTGAGCTGACTGCCCCGTGCGCCCACTACCGGACCGCGCAAGACTGCGACCGCGTAGAGTCTCCGCCGGGAGCACGGACGTCGGGTCACAACTCATGATCGCCCTGCCCCGAGGGCCTCTAGCTCAATGGTAGAGCTGCGGACTTTTAATCCGTAGGTTGCGGGTTCGAGCCCCGCGGGGCCCACCGGAAGGCAAACTGAGAGCCATTGCAGACCCCCACTCCTGAGCTCAAGCGCCTTGATGGCGGCAAGGTCGTGGCTGGGCGTCGCTGACCGTGGCTCGGTATCGTTCGCTCGAAGTGACCGACGCGGTGCCTCGGGGAGAACCCAATGCCAGGTGGATCTGCCTATACCGGACCAACCGAGGCGCTCGCGCTCTACACCGCAGCTGTCGAACGGTGTTCGTCCGGTCTCTTGGTCAAGGGCGCGAAGAACCCGTACACCTCTCACAACGGCAACATGTTCAGCTTCCTCGACGCCGGCGGGTCCATGGCACTGCGGCTGTCCGACGAGCTGCGCGATGACTTCCTCTCCCGGTACGACAGCGGCCCGGTGACGCAGTACGGCAGCGTGATGCGGGGATACGTCGCCGTGCCCGACGGATTGCTGCGCAGCACCGACGAACTCGTGGGTTGGCTGGACAGGAGCCACGACTGGATCGGAACCCTGCCACCGAAGCCGACCAGGAAGTAGTCCACGCGCAGGCGCAGCGCCTGCACGCTCGCCAGTCGTCCCAGCAGTCGGTCTCAGCGGGAGTAGAGCGCCTCGATGTCCGGCGCGTAGTCGGCGGCGACGACGGCCCGCTTGAGTTTCAGTGTCGGCGTCATGTGCCCTGAGTCCTCGGTGAACTGCGCGTCGATCAGACGCCAGGCCCGGATGGACTCCGCCTTCGAGACCGCAGCATTCGCGTCATCGACGGCCGCCTGGATCTCGGCGTTCAGCTCCGGGTCGTCGTGCAGCTCGGCCGGTGTACGAGCTGCCTTGCCGTGCGCCGAAGCCCACGTCGAGAGGGCGTCCGGGTCGAGGGTGACCAGCGCGCCGATGAACGGCTTTCCCTCGCCGACGACCATCACCTGGGCGATGAGGACTTGTGCGCCCATCCTGTCCTCAAGGACCGCTGGTGCCACATTCTTGCCGCCTGCAGTGACGATGATCTCCTTCCTGCGCCCGGTGATGTGCAGGTAGCCATCGGTGTCCAAGGTCCCCAGGTCACCGGTCTGGAACCATCCGTCGGCGTCGATCACCTGTCTTGTCGCCTCCGGGTTGTGGTGGTAGCCGGACATCATGTACGGCCCGCGCAGCCAGATCTCACCGTCGTCGGCGATGCGTACGGCAGTCCCCGGCATGGGCTGGCCGACTGATCCGATCCGGGGCGCGTCGGCACGGTTGAACGTGCCTGACGCTGTCGTCTCGGTCAGGCCGTAGCCCTCCATGACCGTCAGGCCGATGCCTGCGTAGAAGTGCCCAAGACGTTCCCCGAGGCTCGCGCCCCCGGTGATCGCATAGCGCAGGCGGCCGCCCATCGCCTCGCGGAGGCGTCCGTAGACCAGCCGATCGAACACCGCATGCTCCGCGCGCAGCGGCAGGCTGGGACCGCCGGCGTGCAGTGCCCGCCCATAGGCGATCGCCACAGCGGTCGCCCGGTCGAAGATGCGTCCCTTGCCGCCGGCATGCGCCTTCTGCTGCGAAGCGGCGAAGATCTTCTCGAAGATGCGGGGGACGCCCACCAGGTAGGTCGGTTGGAAGCTGATCATGTCGCCCGGGAGGAGCTTGGCGTTCGGGCAGTGCGCCACCTGCATCCCGCCGACGGCGCTGTAGACCTGCGCACCGCGGCCGAGGACGTGCGCCAGCGGGAGGAAGAGCACCGTCCTGGCGCCGGGCTCGGTCACGACCGGGGCGGTGCCAACAGCCAGCGTGCGGGCCACGAACATCAGGCTCTCGTGGGAGATGACGCAGCCCTTGGGCCGCCCGGTCGTGCCGGAGGTGTAGACGATCGTCGCCGGGTCGCCGACCGAGACCGATGCCGCCCGCTCGTCCAGCACCTCGTCGGCAACCGTCGCGCCGTCGGCCTGCAGGGCCGACAGGAGGCCATCGTCCATCACCCAGACCGGGGGGACCTCCCCGAGCGTCGCACCGCGCACCCGGTCGGCTGATGCTTGCGAGTCGGTGATGACAGCGACGACCCCGCTGTCCTGGATGATCCACTCGATCTGCTCGGCGGAGGAGGAGTCGTAGATCGGGACGGCGAAGGCGCCGGCGGTCCACAGGGCGAAGTCCAGGACGGTCCACTCGTAGCGCGTGGGGGACAGGATGGCCACGGGCTGCCCGGCCGCGATGCCGCGCGCGACGAGGCCTCGGGCGACGGAGCGCACGAGGTCGTTGAACTCCCGGGCTGTGACGTCCACCCAGCCGCCATCGGTGCGCATCGCGTACATCGGGCTGTCGGGGGAGTCGGCGGCCCGCGTGGCGGGGATCGAGGCGAGCGTGTCCTCGATGGGGAGGTCGATCGCGGGGGGATATGCCAACTCGTGCATGGAAACCGCCTTCTGCCACCCGTGGTGGTGGCTGCCCGTGCAGACTAGCGGGCCGGCGTTGTTGCGGGAGGTGGCCCGTGACCCGATGCCATCGGGGACGTCCCGGGCCGCCGACTCGCGTTGGGAGGCGGCAGCGCCAACCCGGGCGGTGAGCTCAGGTGTGCCGTGAGCGCCCCGCGCCTCTCGGCTACGAGTCGAGCTCGGCCAGCAGAGCATCGATCTGTCCGAGGGCGAGGGTCATGCCCTCGAACGCGCCCATCTGGATCAGCTGCTCCATGGCCTCGCCCGACGGGGCCGTGCTTGTGAGCGTCATCAGGGTGGTGGCATCGGGACCGGGAGCGAGTTCGACCCGGGTGGTGCTGACTGGCAGGTTGGGGTCGACCTGACCGTTGGGGTCGGCGAAGTAGTCCTCGAACTCCAGACGGGCGGGCTCCTCGATGGCGGTGACCCGGAATGCGCCGGGGTACTTCTCCCCGTCTGGGGCGGTCATGTAGTAGTGCACCTGGCCGCCGGGGGTGAGGTCGTGGCTGACCACAGTGGCTGGGTATTCCGGCGGGCCCCACCAGCGTTCCAGCAGGCCGCGCTCTGCCCACATGCGCCAGACCTGTCCGACGGTGGCGTCGAAGTTGCATGCGAACGTCACGGTGAGCGCGTCGAGATCCTGGGTCGATCCGGTCACGGGCATGTGGCCTCTCCTTTGGTGGCGTCGGCAAGCACCTCGCTGAAACGGTCAGGTGATCGTGGCAGATCTGCTCGGATCCGTCGAGCATCAGCAGGACACTCGTCCTGAAGTTGGGGACACTGCAGAATGCAGTACGCAGCCCAGCTACCGACACTCGTCGACGGGACGTGATCATGACAACACCAGCAGAGTCGGCCGCTGGCACGGTCGACGTGCATCCGGAGACGGCCCCGATGACGGTTGCTGAGCACATCCGCGTGGTGGCAGCCGAAGGTCAGAAGTTCGCCGCTGCAGCCCTGCGCGGCCCGTGGGAGGCGCCGGTGGCGGGGTGTCCCGGGTGGAATCTGCGCGATCTGGTTCGCCACCTCTGCGAGATCCACCTGTGGGCAGCTGCCAACGTCGCTCAGCGTCCGGGCGCCAAGCGATACCTCGACGACCGTTCGGACCTTGTGGTGCCCTGGCCGGATCTGGCCGTGTTCTGGCCGGCCGATGACGACTTGGTCGACCACTACCTGCGCACCAACGCCAACCTGGTGCGCGCCCTCGAGTCCGCCCCGCCGGATGTCAAGGCTCCCCAGTTCCTTCCCGCCCCGTCGCCACTGGCCATGTGGGCTCGGCGACAGGCCCACGAGACGTCGGTCCACCGCTTCGATGCTGAAAGCGCCACGGGCACAGCTACAGGATTCGACCCGGCGTTCGCCGCGGACGGCGTCTCGGAGCTGCTGTATGGGATCTATGCCGTCCGCCCGATCGAGGGCAGGGAACTCTCGCCCGACGCGACGATGCACGTCCACGCCCAGGACACCGACGACCACTGGTACCTGACGATCGGACGTCAGAGCATCACGCGAGCCAACGTGGGCCAGGCAGCCGATCTCACCGTCACCGGTACGGCGTCCGACCTCTACCTGGCCACTGTGGAACCGAGGGGACGACGCGACGATCAGCGCCACCGGGGACCGCCAGGTCCTCGACGCCTGGCACGCCTGCACGGGAGTCCGCTGGCACCTCGACGAGGGTGTCTGACGCGGCGACGTCCGGAGACCGAAACGAAACAGAGGGACGTGATCATGACAACACCAGCAGAGTCGGCCGCTGGCACGGTCGACGTGCATCCGGAGACGGCCCCGATGACGGTTGCCGAGCACATCCGCGTGGTGGCAGCCGAAGGTCAGAAGTTCGCCGCTGCAGCCCGGCGCGGCCCGTGGGAGGCGCCGGTGGCGGGGTGTCCCGGGTGGAACCTGCGCGACCTGGTCCGCCACCTCAGCGAGATCCACCTGTGGGCGGCTGCCAACGTGGCTCGGCGTCCGGGCGCCAAGCTGGACCTCGACGACCGCTCCGACCTCATCGAGCCCTGGCCTGACCTGGCGGTGTTCTGGCCGGCCGACGACGAGCTGATCGACCACTACCTGCGGACCAACGCCAACCTGGTGCGCGCCCTGGAGTCCGCACCGCCGGATCTGGATGCGCCCACGTTCCTGCTGGCGCCCTCGCCGCTGGCGATGTGGGCCAGGCGACAGGCCCACGAGACGTCGGTGCACCGCTTCGACGCCGAGATCGCCACGGGCACGGCTTCGGGATTCGACCCAGTGTTCGCCGCCGACGGGGTCTCGGAGCTGCTGTACGGGTTCTACGACGGCGTCAGTCGACCCGAGGGCAGGGAGTTCCCGGTCGAGAAGGATCGGACGATGCACTTCCAGGCCCAGGACACCGACGACCACTGGTACCTGACGATCAATCGTCGAAGCATCACGAGGCCCAACGTGGGCGAGCCTGTCGAGCTCACCGTCGCCGGCACTGCTTCTGACCTCTACCTGGCCCTGTGGAACCGAGGGGACGACTCCACCCTCAGCGCCACCGGGGACCGCGCGCTCCTCGATATCTGGCACGCCTACACGGGAGTGCGCTGGGACCTTGCCTAGGGGCGGTGCAACCGTCGTCGGCTGCCGGACACAACGCGGGACCCTCGGGTGGTCCGACGATTGCAGTCGGCCACCCGAGAGTCGCGATGGCGAGCCCGGGTTCGGCTCCTTGCTACAACTTGCCGACGACGTGCGCGAGGACAGCCGACATCTGGTCGTGGGGGCTGAACTCGACCATCCTGACCGCCTCCTCGACCACGATGGTGTGACCGGAGGGCCAGTAGTAGACCTCGCCCGCGCCCACGAACTCCTCAGCGCCGTCCTCGTAGTTCACGCGGATCCGGCCCTCGATGACGAACCCCCAGTGCGGGCACTGGCAATGGTCTCGCTCGAGGCCCTCGAGCAGGGGGCAGAAGTCGAGACCGGTCGGGTACTGCATGTACGCGGATGTCATCCCGCCCCAGTCCTGCCCCCGGACCATCTCGCCGAGCTTCGCGTGAGCGATCGGGAGGTCTTCGACGTTGCTCTTCATCTTGGTTGTCTCCTTCGTGCCTGGACAGGCGTCGCGGGTGTCGGACTGAGTGCTGTACTGCAACTTGCAGTACAGCACTCTACTGCAAATTGCAGTAGAGTCAAGGGCATGGCAGCACGAACGACCACGTCCTCGTATGCGGTCCTTGCCTTGCTCTCGCTCAGGCCGTGGACGGGCTACGAACTCACGCAACAGGCGCAGCGAAGCCTGCGGTACGCGTGGCCCAAGTCGGAGCGCCTCCTGTACTCCGAACCCAAGAAGCTCGTCGAGCTCGGTCTCGCGACCGTCGAACACGAGGGAACCGGCAACGGGACCCGCAACGTGTACACGATCACCGAAGCAGGCCAGCGCGCCCTGAACGAGTGGACAAGCACTCGGACCCAGGCGCCTCGACTCGAGATCGAAGCCCTGCTGAGGCTGCTCTTCGCCGACCAGGGCTCACGCGAGGACCTCCTCGCGGCACTTGACGAGTTCGAGGGGGACATCGGCGAGCATCACCAGGCCATCGTCGAGCTGATGGGCACCTACCTCGATGGCGGGCACCCCTTCCCGGAACGAACGCACCTCTCCGTGCTCTTCGCCACGTTCCAGATCGAGATGTTCAAGTCGTTCGAGCGGTGGCTGGAGTTCGCACGCAGCGAGATCGATGAATGGCCGTCCACCCAGGGCCTCGGCATGACTCCACGAACCGAGGAGCTCACCCGCCTCCTCGCCAACGACCAATCGCCCCTCGACTCGTAGCGTCGCTGGGGTGCGCCGAGGGTGCGGAGGCCGCCGGACGCATCCTGGACGCATTGGGAACGAAGCCGCCCCGATCAGGACCGCAGGGGGTTGGCACGCCGGACCTGGGCGCACGCGCGGCGCGCTGCCCCGATCAGCCACGGAAGCGGGTTCGCCTGGACCTGCGCGGGGTTCGCGCCGGCCCTCTGGAAAACGTCGCGCACAACCCGGTCAGCCTGCCCCGGGTCTGGAACCCGTCGGCGGACGTAGCGATCGATCAGGTCGAGGTACTGGGCCTGCAGCTCCGCCAGCGACGACGCCTCAGCGGGTCGCTCGGGTGGTTGATGGGTCTCGGTTGCCATGCACATCCTCTGTGGCGCCTACGAGGTGAGCTGTCGGGTTCGGGTGGAGCACCCGGCCGCGCTGCGGCTTCACCCCAAGGACTCACGCGAATGCGTGGGACCAGTTACCTGGGTCCCCCGCTCCCGACCGTTGATTCGACTGACTCGAAGCCAGACCCGAGAGGTCGACGCGGACGGGACTCGGCGCCGTCAACCCCTCGCCCCACAGGTTCAGCGGGGCGCACCCTTCATACCCGTCACGACGTCATCGGAAACGCATCCTTGGCGGGGTCGCCCTTCGGACCCGCTGCGACGCAACAGCTGATCGCAGACTCAGCTCGAGCCAACCTCGTCGACGATCTGGGCAAGATCGAGCAGGTCCTCTGCGCATCGGTCGGGCTGCTGTGCATGCAGGTCATGGTGGGCACCGACGTACCAGACGACCCGCGCATCGGCGATCTGCTCGCCGGCCTCCGTGACCGCGGTGGGTTGCGCGGGTCTCGCATCGACGGCTGCCATGAGCACGGTGGGGACCGAGACCCGGGCGTAGAGACCGCGTGGATCGTCCTGCCAGAGTGAGTGGACGATGCTGCGGTGGTGCGCACGTGTCAGGTGCGGGCGAACGGTGCCGTCGGGGAGGTCGGCGAAGTTGGCCAGGGACCCGAGCCTGCCCTCCTCCGGCCAGTCGGCGTGCCAGCCCCTGGACTGCGCCAGGAGCGAGTCCCGGGTGAGGCCGTCGAAGCGCGGGGGCTCCAGCGCTGCCCAGCACTCGTCGAACGTCGGGAATCGGTCGGCCAGGTGGATCCAGCCGCCGTCAACGAGGGCAAGGCCGGCCACACCCCCGTGCTCGGCGGCCAGCGTGAGCACGACGTTCCCGCCCCAGGACTGCCCCGCCGCGATCGGGGCCCGTGGTCCCGTCCATCCGAGCGCGAGGATCAGCGCTCCGAGGTCAGCTGCCGCGGTGGCGGTGTCGTAGCCGTCTGTGGTCTGCTCCGAGCGGCCGTGACCGCGCTGGTCGACGGCCAGCACCTCGTGCCCGGCCGCGCTGAGCCGTCCGGCGACGCCGTCCCAGAGCCGGGCATTGGACGCGAGACCGTGCACGAGGAGGAAGGGCCGCCGCACCCCGGGCCACTGTCGCACCGCGAGCCTCGGCCCGTCGGGAAGCCGGATGTCGCCGTCGGTCAGCATCGGCTGCGCACCTCAACTCCCTCGCTTGCGACACGGCCTCAGGGCTCGACGGGCTCGCGGGTCCCTTCGGATGGGCTACCTCGAAGACTGCCACGAGATCGCGGGACCCGCGATCGGTGAGGAGCCCTGGGGTGCCTCCCCGTGCCGACGCGACCGGCCCAGTTGCCTACGCGCAGCGGAAGACCTCGCGGCCGGCGCGCGCTGCGGCGTCCTGAGCCGCCACGGTGTCGGCCACAACGGCGAACACCTCCGAGATCGGCAGCGGGACGTCGGCGATCCGCAGGTTCGGGTTCGTGACCGCGACGGGGTGCCACCAGGCCCCGTCCGCGGTGATCGTCGGCTCCGGATCGAGCGTGTCGATCGAGACGTGCACGCCGGTCTCCGCGAAGCCCTCGTGGGCAACAGGCCGGATGAGCCGGTCCTCGGGGTCGACCGCCATGTCGTCCAGTCGGCAGTGCAGTTCGCGCACGCCATCAGGATCCTCCTCGAAGAGCGTGGCGGCGACCCTGACGCGGAAGCCCAGCGACTGCGCCAGGCCGATGCCCTCGAGCGCCTTGGCCCACGAGCCGGCGCCCCGTTGCGCATCGTGCAGCTCGGCGGTGGCGGAGTCAAGGCTCACCTGGAGGGCGACTCGACGGTCCAGGGAATCGAGCGTCGCCCGCCGGTTGCCGCGCCCGATGATCATCGCGTTGGTGAGGATCACGCACTGCAGGCCCTCGGTGGCCGCGACCAACGCGCCGAGGTCGGGGTGCATGAAGGGCTCACCGCCGGTGAGGAAGACCTCCCGGCCGCCCATGCGCGCGAACTCGGAGAAGGCCTCGGCGGCCACCTCGACGGGGAGCCGTCGTGCTGCCGCCCGGGGTGAGGACTCCGCGCAGCAGTAGTGGCAGGCCAGGTTGCAGTCGAAGTTGGTGTACGCCCAGAGCCGCGATCCGATCGGGGTGGCGCTTCCGGTCGTGAAGATGCTGCCCGCGGACGGGTCTGAGTCGGTCCTGGGCGCCGGCCCGCCAGCAGCGGAACTCGGCTCAGCCTTGCGCACGGCGAACCACCACGGGCCACCTGGGGTCTCTGCGACACGGGACTGGATCGTGTGGCCCACCAACTCAGCCCAGACCGGCAGGTCGGTGTCCACGCTGGGTTCGAGGCTGCGCACTCCGACCAACTCGCCGGGGGAGACGCGGCGCATCGCCCGGGTGATCAGCAGGAGCAGGCCGCTGCCGCAGTCCATCGAGCCACCGTCGACCAGGGCGAGCACAGGGGTCCCGTCCGGAAGCAGGTTGGTTGGCTGCGGCGAACTGGGCGCTGAGTCCATGGAGTGAATTTAGCCCGGCTGGCACTCATCGCGTCCTCTCGGGCAACTGCCCGCGGATGCCGGTACCGTCGCGGCCATGACCTCGCGGCCCGCCGATCCCGAATCCCGGTTGTCCTACTGGGAGGGCGTGCATACAGGCAAGCCGGAGGACGGGGTGTCCTGGTGGCAGTCCGTCCCTGGGCTCTCGTTGGACCTGGTCGACCGCGCGGACCTCGACCCGAACCGGCCGGTGATCGATGTGGGGGCCGGCTGGTCGACCCTCGTGGATCACCTGCTGGAACTCGGCTACACCGACCTGACGGCGATCGACCTGTCCATGACTGCGCTGACCACCGTCCGCGACCGCCTCGGGGAGGCCGGTTCGGAGGTTCGGCTCGAGGTGGCTGACGTACTGGACCTCGACATGGGGCGGCGGTACGCGCTGTGGCACGACCGCGCGGTCTTCCACTTCCTCACCGAGGCCGATGAGCGTGACGACTACCGGGCCTCGCTGGTGCGTTCCCTCGCCCCCGACGGCTGGTTCGTCGTGGCCACGTTCGGCCCGGATGGGCCACTCACCTGCAGCGGTCTGCCGATCGTTCGGTACTCCCACGATGAGCTGGCTGCCGAGTTCCACTCCGACTTCGACGTCGTGGCCACCTCGGGTGAGGACCATGTGACGCCATGGGGCAACTCACAGCAGTTCACGGCGCTGCTGCTTCGCCGCAGGCCCCGAGGGGGCAGCACCACGTGACGACGACCGCAGCTGTGGGGATCATCGGCGGATCCGGGCTGTACTCCATGTTCCCGGACGCAGTGCAGGTACAGGTCGAGACCCCGTACGGAGCGCCGTCCGGCCCCGTGACGATCGCTGATGTGGAGGGCGCCAGCGTGGCGTTCCTCGCCCGGCACGGGGCTGATCACCGCCTGCCGCCGCACCGGATCAACTACCGGGCCAACATCTGGGCACTGCACGAACTCGGTGTGGACCGGATCATCGCCCCGGCGGCCGTCGGAGGCTTGGCGCCTGGTCTGGGGCCGGGCAGCCTGGTGGTCCCGGATCAGCTCGTGGACTGGACCAGGGGCCGCACGCAGACCTTCCACGACGACTTCACCGATGGCCCAGTGCATGCGTCGTTTGCCGACCCGTACTGCCAGGAGCTGCGTGAGGTGGTGCTGGCTTCGGCCGCCGCTCATGACTGGCCGGCTCAGGACGGCGGCGCGATGGTCGTGATCGAGGGGCCCCGTTTCTCCACCCGCGCGGAGTCGCTGTTCTTCCGGGCCCAGGGCTGGGCCGTGGTCAACATGACAGGTCACCCGGAGGCGGTCCTCGCCCGAGAGCTGGGCCTCTGCTACGCGACCGTTGCTCTGGTCACCGACGTTGACGCGGGGACGGTGACCGGCGAGGGCGTGACCGTGGCTGAAGTCTTGGCCGAGTTCGCGAGGAGCACCGACCGGCTGCGGGCCGTCCTGCTGGATGCGGCACGCCGGGCTGCTGATCTTCAGCTCGAGGGGACCTGACCGACTGCAGTGGCGTCGTCGAGAGCAACCCGCATCGGAGCAGTGGCGAACTCGCGCAGGCCGGTGGGTGCGTCGATCTGCGCCCGGAAGCCCAACAGGCGCTCGGCCCGCTCGGGTGAGGCGGTGATGTGCCGCACATCCCCGATCCGGTACTCGCCGGTGACCGTCGGGTGGATCGACCCGTCCCCGACTCCAGCGCAGACGGCCCGCGCCATCTCAAGGATGGTGGTCGGTCGTCCGGTGGCGATGTTGTAGGAGCCGCCGACCTGCCCCGGTGCGGTCAGCGCGAGCCGGTTGGCCAGGGAGACGTCGGCGACGTGGATGAAGTCGCGGCGCTGTCGCCCGTCCTCGAAGACCCGCGGTGACCGACCGGCCTCGCACGCGCTGCGCACGATGCTGGCCACACCTGCGTACGGGGTGTTCCGCGGCATCCGGGGTCCGTAGACGTTGTGGTAGCGCAGGGACACCACATCGGATCCGGTGGCGGCAGCGAACGAGTGGCCGAGATGCTCCTGGTGGGTCTTGGTGGCTGCGTAGACGTTGCGCGGGTCCAGCGGTTGGTCCTCGTCGACCACCACGGTCGCCAAGCTCGCCCCACACATGGGGCATCCGGGTTCGAACTCACCCGCCCGGAGGGCCGCAACCGCCCGGGGGCCGGGGCGGACCACCCCGTGCTCGGGGCACGAGTATCCCCCCTCGCCGTAGACGACCATGCTCGAGGCCTGGACCAGGCGTCCGCTGAACCCGATGCGGTGCAGCGCGCGGAACAGCACTGCCGTCCCCAGGTCGTTGTCAGTGACGTAGTCGCTCACGTCGTCGAAATTCACGCCCAGGCCCACGCGGGCCGCCTGATGGCAGACCGCATCGACGTCAGCACACAGGTCGGCGATCCTGTCCACGTCGTCCAGGGCGAGGATGCGGTACTCGGCCGCGGAGTTGCGGTAGTCGGGATCAACGGCGTGGGCGGACGGGCTCAGCGAGTCCACGACGAGCACGTCATGGCCGTTCGCGACGAGATCATCGGTGATGTGCGATCCGATGAAGCCGAGCCCGCCGGTCACGAGGACCCTCATCGCGGCACATCCTTCCGGGAAGCCAGGCGGGCGACGGTCCTCGCGAACGAACCGGTCGCGCATTCCCGCGCCACGGCCAATGCGTCCTCCCACTGGTCGACGTCACGCAGCGGGGGCAGCAGGTGTGGGCCGAGGCCGAGGCGGCGCAGCCGCGTGGACTGATGGCTGCCGGTCTGGGGGGTGCTCATCGCGATCCCCGCGAAGACTCCGCGGTGGGCCCGGTGCATCCCGAGGGCCCACCAGCCCCCGTCGTGCGCATGCCCGAGGACTGCCCCTGGCGAGGCGAGCAGGGCTGCGCAGCTCTCGTCGAGCAGGGTCGAGCTGACCTGCGGGGTGTCCATGCCGATCTGCAGGGTCGGTCCGCCGACCGTGTCCCACGCCTGCTGCAGCCTGTCCGCGAAGGTCGACCCCCGTTGGCTGATGACCCGGAACCCCCGCGGCAGCCAGTCGCCGGGTGCACCATCCAGGGCGATCCAACGCTCGTCCGCCCCGCTTGCGGCGGCGGCCCCGAGTGTGTCGGCCAGGGCTGAGGACGCAAGCTCGGCTGCCTCGTCCTCGTGCAGGGGTGGGCACATCCGGGTCTTCACCGCACCCGACACCGGGGACTTGGCCATCACGAGGACCTTCACGCGTACTCCCGCAGCAGCCGGGACATGTCCCGGATGGCGCCGGTCGTGCCGCGCACCGTCCCGGTCACCTTGGACTGCCCAACCCTGGGCCGGTAGCCGACGGGGCGCTCCACGATCACCAGGTCCTCCTGGGCCGCGCGAAGGACCATCTCCAGGGGCCAGCCGTAGCTGCGGTCCTCGATCGCGAGATCCACCAGCTGGGCACGGTGGATCGCACGCATCGGACCCAGGTCGGTCAGGGGGATGCCGGTGCCGGCGCGAATCCGATGGGCCAGAACGGCGTTTGCCACCCGGGCGTGCCAGGGCCACGAACCTCGGGCTGGGACCCGGGCGCCGAGCACGAGATCGGCTTCGCCGTTGCGGATCGGTAGGCAGACCTCGACCAGGTCAACGGGATCGAAGCTGGAGTCCGCGTCCATGAAGGCCACTATCGGTGCGCTGGCCGCCACGAGCCCGGCGTAGCACGCCGACCCGAAGCCGCGTCGGGGCTCGTGCACAACCTGCGCCCCGTGGCTCTGCGCCACCTCGCCGGACCCGTCGGTGGACCCGTTGTCGACGACGATGGGTCGCATGTCCGCCGGGATGCGGCCCAGCACCCAGGGGAGGCTGCTGGCCTCGTTGAGGACCGGCAGGATGACGTCGACCTGCTGCTGCACAGGACCGGGGGACTCACTCATCGGGCCACCTCCGAGGTGCGTACATACACGAGTCGGGGCTTGACCGGCACGTCGTTGACAGGAACGAAGTCGTCCCCCGGGATGATCTCGGACTCGACAAGCGTGAAGTCGCGTTCCAGGACATCGCCGAAGAGGTAGGACGTCGCCTCATTGTCGACCACCACGGTGTTGACACCGTCCAGGGTCCAGGGCAGCTGATCGGCCAACTCGTCGCGGGCCCTGGTCGACCGGGTGTCCAGCAGGTCCACCACAGCGATCGTCGAGGACGCCGCGGGCTGCCCGGCCAGCCGGGCGTAGTAGGGGTGCGAGGTCACCAGCACGGGGGCGGGAAGCTCCGCCAGGTCCTCGATGAACCGGTCACCGGCCGCACCGTCGGCAGGTGTCGGAACGATGTCCGTGCGCCAGAACTGCAGCACGATCACCTGGGCCACCGCGACGCTGCCGAGCAACCACAGCTCGGGGCGGGACAGGAGCCCGGATACCGCAAGCCGATGCATTGCGACGGCCACGACCATCGCCATCGCCAGGTGCGCGGGCATCGCGACGTTCGAGGACCCACCCTGGTGCAGGCGACCTGCCAAGGCGGCGAGCAGCAGCCCCGCCACACCGGCTGCCACAACCACCGACTCCTGGGGGATCGACGCCCACCGCATCCGGGGCTCTGAGCCGCGCCGCTGCCGATGGCGCCAGGTGAGGATCGCGAGCACGATCGCCACCAGCGCCAAGGGAAGCAGCACATCGACGAGCCAGAACCACACGAACCACTCGGCGCGCACGGGATGGCCCAGCAGCTGGCCGACCACGTACGGGGAGTACCAGCCGGCAGTGGCCACGTCACCCAGGAGCACGCTGACCACGGACCCGCCGACGCCGACGGCCGCGGCCACGATCCCCGCCTCTCGGCGGCGCACGAGCAGCACGGCCAGCACCGGTGCCGCAGCGATGAGGGCGTTCTGCTTGGTGAGGAAGCCGACGACGACCAACAACCCGACTGCCAGGCCGCCCCGCCAGGTCCGTGCCCGCATCGCCACGACGATGAGGAGCATCGCCACAGCAAGGAGCAGCGAGTCCACTCGTGCCGTGTCGGCCCACGCGCCACCGACCCGGTAGGTCGCCGCATACAGCCCGGCGCCCAGCACCGCAGCCGGCACGCTGCCGGTGAGCCGGTGGACGACGACCCCGATCAGGGCGAGCACCACCAGGCTCGCCGCGAAGGACACCATCCGCATGGTCGGAAGGCTCAGGCCGAGCAGCTCCGCGGCGCCCGCGGTCAGCCAGAAGTACATCGGCGGGTACGGCCAGGGCGTGAACTCCGCGGCCGGAGGACCGTAGAGCGCCAGCCCGTCGACAAGGCGTCCGGTCACCTCGACCGTGCTGCCCTCGAAGAAGGACAGCTCGTACGGGTAGCCCAGCCGGCGCAGCGCGGGGACGAGGTACCCAACTACCCCCAGGGTCCCGGCCAGCACGAACAGCCAGCGGGCCGGGGCCGGGACCCTGGCCCCGGTTCCGGGCGTCGCGGACAGCGCGGCGCGGGTCATGGGCGGCTCAGGACGACAGACGGTAGAGGCGGGCCATCAGAGAACGGCCAGCGGACCGCGGCCGCAGGATCGCGTCCAGGCCCAGCACCCTTCCGGCCGCGAATCCCAGGACGGCCACGTGGGCGACTGCCATCAGGAAGTAGCTCCACTTCCACTCGTCGGGGGCGGCCCCGACGCTCAGGAAGATTGCGACCGTCTGCATGATCCCGACCACGGCCCAGAACCGGGTCGCCAGGCCCAGGATGAGGAAGAGCCCCAGGCAGATCTCCACGATGTAGACGCCCCACGCGAACACGGCGAAGTTGGGCAGGACGACGTTCTCCACCATCGAGGAATAGGCGGGCAGCAGGGGGTGCTCAACTGCGAGGGTCGTGAAGTAGTAGAGGCCGGAGTCGTCGTCGGCCCCGAAGTGCGGCGGGACCTTCCAGGACAGGTTCTCGACCCACAACAGGCCCACCACGACACGCACCACGAAGGCACTGGCCCGCGCGGCCGCATCGTTCGGCAGCCGGCGGCTCGCTGGCCCCTGATCCGTCTGGGCGAGGTGATTACCGGACACTGTGGCTCCCTCCGCGTGATGTCCAGGCGCAGCGAAATGCATGCCGCCGCCCATTCGCCCGCGCCGTGGCGTGCCACCCCGCCGACGGTGCTTGGGTCTCGCGAGGCAGGGTCAGCCCCAGCTCGCCGCAGCGGGGTTCGGCTGCCCAGTGCATTCGGTGCGTGTCACGCGTCGGCAGTGCCATGCCCGGAACGCTATCGGCCGGAGATCGTTGGATCGACGCTGGCATCGCCTCGTCCACCTCCTCGTGCGGGCGCGTCAACGCCCATATCCAGCATTCGCAGTCACGGATGGGTCGGATTGGTTGGCGGCTCCCATGCCGCCCAGTGATCCTCTCCGGGACCTCGACATGGGACTGGCGGTGCCTGGCGGCGTGCGCACGTGACACGGATCGCGCATGGGGTCCCGCGCCGGGAGTGAGGAGCCAGTCATCTCGAGGGCGTGCCACGTGCCGCGCACGATCCGACGGATGTCCGTCCCGGGCGGCTCCGCGCTGCAGGGCTACGACCCCCCACCTTGCCGCCCCGCCCGCGACACCCCAGCGCTCGTGCGAGGCAGCCGGACACATGGCCGGGATGCCAGCCCCGGCCCACCTGTCCCATGTGCTGGCTCAGGACACCGCCCCGAGCTGGAAGACCTGGCCCGGGCTGGCGTCCACCGTCACCCAGAGGCTGCCGTCAGGTCCGTTGCGCACGGTACGCAGCCGCCCCAGCGCGCCGCGCAGCTCGTTGCGGGTTTCGGTGACCGTGCTGCCGTCGAGGCCGACGAACATCAGTTCCTGGTCCTTGAGCACCGCAACGGCAAGTGCGCCTGCCCAGATGCCCCACTGCTCGCCGGTGATGAACTCCGCACCGGAAGGAGCGATCGTGGGGCAGCCGCTGGACCACACCGCGGCCACGGCGCCGTTGACGTCCGGGGACGTCATCGGAGCATCCTCGGCATAGCTGCCACCGGACCCGATGGGGTCCCAGCCGAAGTTGGCCCCTGGGCTCAGGAGGTTGATCTCGTCGTCGCACCCCGTGCCGTGCTCCACCGTGAAGGCTGCGTCATCGGACGCGCGGAACGACAAGCCCTGGATGTTGCGGTGGCCCAGCGTGTAGACGTAGGGATCCCAGCGCCCGCCCGGATTGTCGGGGGCCGGGCTGCCGGACAGGGTCGCTCTCAGAACCTTGCCCGCGCGACTCCTCGGGTCCTGCGGCGCTGTGGGTTGCACGGCGTCGCCGGCGGTGATCCAGAGCATCCCGTCGGGGCCGACCTCGAGCCTGCAGCCGAGGTGCCGGTTGCCGGCACCTGAAGGGATGCCGGTCACGAGCGGCCGCGGATTGGTGAGCGCGTCGAGGCCCTCGGCCAGTCGGTAGCGCACCACCCGAACATCGCGCACGGCCCCGCCGGACCCGGCGGCATAGCAGAGGTAGATGCGTCGGTTCGCAGCGAAGTCCGGGTCGAGCGCCAGGCCCATCAGGCCGCCCTCGCCGAGAGCCACGACGCCGGGGACGTCGGCCACGACCGAGCGGCGGCCGTCAACCACGGCGGCCAGCCGTCCGGGACGCTCGGTCACCAGGGGGGTGCCGTCCGGCAGGAAGCGCAGGTCCCAGGGCCGGTCGAACCCGTCGATGGAGTCGACCACCTGAATGCCGGTGAAGTCGGCAGGGGCCTCCGGCGGCAGCTCGCTCGGTGATGCAGTGTCGGCCGTGGCGCTCGGCACCCTCGATGCCGGGCCGTCGTCAGTGCTGCTCCTTGCCCCGCACCCGGACACCACCAGCACGGCACAGGCCATCCCGGCGGCGAAGCTGGCGGTCCTGCGCGATCGGGACGAATGGGCCACGTCAAGAAGGCTAGCCGCCGGGGCCAGGCTCACAACTCGAACCCTGGCAGGCGTACCGCCCACACACCGTGGGCAGCAGCAAGCATCCCGATCCCGACGCCGCCCATCCAGCCCGGCCAGGCGAGCCTCCGGAGACCGGGAGAGTGCGGCACTCAGGACATCGCCGGGTGCGCGCAGCACTCCGATCCCGAGGACCACGGGCGATGGGTGGGTAGGCTCCCGGCATGGCTATAGCGTTCACACGGAACCCCCGACGTCCGACAGTCGGGGTCCCAACCCTCGGGTGGGAGGACCATCGACCGTTCCTCGGCGCACCCACCGTCTCGCCCTCCAACAGGCTTGCGCGGGTCCGGGCCGACGGCTCAATGGAGCCCGTGCCGTTGGGCTCGCTGTCGGGGGTGCCGCGGATCTACGCGGCGGTTCATGGATGGGCGCCCGGATCGCAGAGCGCCGCCGACCTGATCTATGCCCAGACGGGCAACGAGCCGCGCGCATGGGACGACGGCATGGTCGACCTGTTCGGATTCAGCATTGCCGACTCCTTCATCCCCCTGCTGTCGGCCATCGCCGCGCATGACCCGGATGCCGCGGTCCTGTGGTTCTCATGGGTGGATGAGAGCGCGACCGCCGGCGAGGTGTTCGCCGGAGGAGAGTCGCTGAAGCACACACACATCAACGGTGCCCGGCTCGCGCATGCCCTGGTCGGTGCATGCTCGCGGGACCTGCCACCCGTGCAGCTGATCGGGCACAGCCACGGCGGGGTCGTCGCGACGAACGCGGCGTTGTCGCTGCCGTCGGCGCCCGCCCAGCTCACGTTGCTGGACTGCCCTGAGGACTGGTTCAGCAGGGTCGGTGGTTCGGCCGGCCTGCTGGCCCAGATCCTGCCCAGGCTCGAGCCGGGCAGGGGCCCCGGGCATGTGTTCGTCGACTCGTACACCTCCATGTTCGGCCGCCCCTACCACCGCCATGCGGGTCTGTCCGAGGTCGTGGACGTGCGCTTGGCCGGGGGGCTGAGGCGCCGGAACTCCCGTGGCGCTGTGGGTGACGCCCATGAGTACGCCTTGGAGTGGTACACCGCCACAGCGCAGTCGGATGACCCGAAGTGCGGGTTCGGATGGTCGGTTCTGGCCGCCCGTCGGGCAGCGGAGGCCGGGGACGTCGACGCCGGTTTCGATCCCCAGGACTTGGCATCCGGGTACCTGGTCGGTGGCCAGCTCGCCCCGGTGACCGTGACCCGGCGCCCCCCGGCCCCGACGCAGCCCCTTGACCAGATCGTCCCGTTGGGCGTCGGCGAGCTGGAGCTGACCGCGGAGCGGCCCGATGTGTCTATCAGCGTCACGCTCTCCGAGACCGACCTCGTCGACTTCGACTACCAGGTGAGCCGCGCCGCCCGTCGCACGCGTGTCGAGGGGGCTGTGGAACGGGTGCTTGCGTTCTCCGGCCCGGCCGGCGAGTTCGAGGTGCCCTCGTGGGGACGTTGTCTGCGTATCCCCGGGAACCGCGATACCTCGTTCCCGGTCATGATCCATTTCCGGCTCGTGGACTCCGAACCGGACAGCGCCGCGACGATCAGAGGCCTGAGCGCGGTGCGCACCGGGTCGCGCACCAGGAACTACGACTCAACCAGCACAGTGCTCACCGTGGGGCTGGCAGGAGCCGTCGTCGGCGCGGTCGGGACCCTGGCGATCCAGGGGGCGGCGCGCGCGGTGCGTCGTCGGCTGACGGGTCGGTAGCGGGTCACACCGGGGCAGCCGCCCAGCACCGCGCACAGGCACCGCAGTCCGTTCCCCTCCGCCTCCCGGAGCCGACTCGCGCTGCGCGTCGATCGCCGGTCGGCCACACTCGTCGTGTGAACTCACCCCCGACCGACCAGCCCCTGCTCTACGGCGCCGCCTGGTGCCCCGACTGCCGACGGAGCAAGTCCTTCCTCGCCGAGCAGCGGATCGCCTACACGTACATCGACCTCGAGGCCCACCCGGACGAGCAGGCCACGGTCGAGCGGTACAACGACGGGAAGATGATCATCCCGACGATCGTGTTCGCCGACGGCAGCCATCTCGCCGAGCCCTCGAACGAGGAGCTCGCCGAGAAGCTGGGACTGTCCAGGGAGGCGGCGGCCAGCTCCTATGACGTGGTCATCGTGGGCGGGGGGCCGGCCGGCCTCACGACGGCCATCTACGCCGCCCGGGAGAACCTGCGCACGATCGTCCTGGACCGCTCCGCCCTCGGCGGCCAGGCCGGGGTCACCGAACGTCTCGACAACTACCCGGGGTTCCCGGAGGGCATCGCGGGCGCCGAGCTCGCGTCGCGCTTCGTGGCCCAGGCGCAGCGCTACGGGGTCGAGCTGCTGTCCGCGGTCAGCGTGGTTGGCCTCGATCCGTCCGACGGTCGCACGACCGTCCGGACCTCCACTGGGCAGGAGCTGGTCGCCGGTGCGGTGGTGATCGCCACGGGATCGACGTACCGCCGGACCGGTGCCGAGGGCGAGGACGACCTGATCGGCGCGGGCGTGCACTTCTGCGCAACCTGCGACGGGCCCTTCTACCGTGATGCGGAGGAGGTTGTCGTCATCGGCGGTGGCAACTCCGGCTTCGAGGAGGGGCTGTTCCTCACCCAGTTCGCCGGGCACGTGACCATCATCGAGCGAAGCGCGACGCCGCTGGCGTCCAGGCTGCTGCAGGACAAGGTTGCGAACCACCCCCGGATGACGGTGCTGACCGAGACCGGCGTCTCCAGGTTCACGGCGACCGAGGGCGGGAAGCTGGAGTCGGTCACGCTCGTCGGAATGGACGGAAGCGAGCAGGTGCACCCCGCCGCCGCGGCTTTCGTCTTCGTCGGTCTTGACCCGAACACCGCGTGGCTGGACGGCCTGGTGGAGCTCGACGACCGGGACTTCATCGTGACCGACCGGATGCACGGCACGTCGGTCCACGGCATCTTCGCGGCCGGCGACGTGCGCGCAGGATCGACCAAGCAGCTCGCGTCAGCGGTGGGCGAGGGGGCAGCCGTCGCCCTGCAGGCGCGCCACCACCTCGACGAACTGGCCTCGGGCACTCCAGCCTGACCCATCTCCGGGCCGACGCGGGGGTTGGACCGGGCCGCTTCCCTACGGCTGAACGTCCATCACCTCGATGCCACCGTCGACCGCGTCCCGCAGGTTCGCGGGCATGCTGGCTGGGTCACCGGCCGTCCTCTCGATCGCCGACGAGGCGACGAACTCCCGGCCTCGCGGCTCGGCGCCGATGACGCGCGGCGCCGGAGGCAGGAACCGGTACAAGCCCGTCCGGGAGTCGTGCAGCGTTCCGAAGGGATCCGGCTGGAAGGTGCTCAGCGCGGCGGGGGCTCCCTCGTTCGCGCTCCCCGCCTCGGTGAACGCACCGTCCGTGAATGCCAGGCCGTTCTCACGGGCCCGTCGTGCGAGCCACCCCAGGGCGATGTCGGACAGTCCGGTCTCCGCGTAGCCCCCGCCGACGTCGCAGTGCACGCCGCGGAACCACACCTGCTCCAACCGCTGGTCGCCCGCCGTGGGGCTCTGCTGCCAGAGCGCGGGCTCGAAGGGCTTGCGCGCCTCATCCACGGCCAGGGCATGGAATGCGGAGTCGATCCTCGAGCTTAGCCTCGTGTCGTGGAACTGCCAGGGGCGGTTGAGCCGGTCGATCGCCGGGATGCCACTCCACGGGATCCCGAGCGCGCCGACCGTGTCCCACACGCCGATGAAGCGAATTCGCGGCTCCGGATGGGAGAAGGATCGTCGGAACAGCGCCGACTCCACATCCCGGGGGTGGATCGTCCTGCTTCGGTACAGGTCGTAGGCCGCCCCCACCTGGTCCACGTTCTCGCGGCGCAGGATGCTGGCGTTGCGGATCAGCCCACCGGTGCTGCGGGCCATGTAGGCCCCGCGACTGAAGCCGAAGAGGAACAGCTCGTCGCCGGGTTCGTAGTTGTTGACGATGAACCGGTACACCTGCTGGACACTGCGGGACAGTCCGAAGCCGAAGGCGCCACCGCGGATCCGCTCCCATGGGGTCGTGCCCACTCCCGGTTGGTAGTAGACGAGCTGGTCCATCCCGGTGGAATCGGACTCGGCCACGGCCGCGGCAACCTTGGTGACGTTGGTCGGGGTGGCGCGTCCGTCCGCAGTCTGGTCCGGGGTGTTCCAGGTCCCGTCGCAACAGACGACGATCCGCTTGGTCATCTCGGCTCCTCCGTTCATCGAGCATCGCGCGAGGCGGCCAGGGGCAGCAGCGTCCGCGCGGTCATCGTCCCGCGCGAGTCACACCCCGCGCAATGTCCCGCCCACCCGCCCGTGGCACGGTGACCTGTCGAGTGCTCCTGCAGTCCGGCTTTTTCGGCGCCCCGGAGCTAGGGTGATCTTCATGGACAACGACCAGAACGCGATGGACGAGGATCAGGCCCTCGACGCAGTGCGCAGGCTGGACGCCGCTCTGGACGAGGAGTACGAGTCGCCGCTTCGAGACGCTGATGGAACGCTCATCGACACGAGCGCCCTGGCTGTGGACAGCGAGGTCAACGGGGCCGCCGACGACACGGACTCGGTCGAGCTGACACTGGGCCAGACCGACGACCTGCGAGACGGGACACCGGACCCGCGCTGACCCCCGGGCGCTACCGTGGGGGGATGAGCAGTTGGGTGGGCGTCGCCCTGAGCAGGGGAATGCTGGCGCTGGTGGTGGCGGTCGGGCTGCTGTGGCCTCTGCTTGGGTCGCTGTTCACCGATGAGGGCGGCCCGGCCAACGACCCGGTCGTGATCTCCGAGTACCGAGCCACGTTCGACGTGGACGAGGCCGGCGAGCTCGATGCCGTCGAGGACATCACCGCGGTCTTCCCCTCCAGCCGGCACGGCATCTTCCGGTACTGGGATGTGGCCGATGCCGCCGATCCCGGCGTGCGGTACCTGCCCGACGTCACCGGCATCACGATGGACGGCCAGGAGGTTCCCTACGAGCTGTTCTGGGAGTCCGGCGACCGATTCCTGGTGGCCAAGATCGGTGACCCGGACCGGTACCTGGCCGCCGGCGAGCATCGCTACCGGATCAGCTACACGATCCCGGGCGTGATCTCCCCGGGAACGGCCGGCGCGGCGGCGGAGTTCGCCTCGACGGAGGGCACCCCGGACGGCCCAGTCGGTTCGACGTTCCTCTGGGCGGTGGTCGCCCAGGGCTGGGAGATGCGCATCGAGGACGCGCAGATCACGATCACGCTGCCTGAGATGGCCGGCCAGGTCCAGTGCTCCGCCGCGCGGTCTGGGGGAGCCCAGCCGTGCACCATCACGGGTTCCGGCACCCGGGAGGTGATCGTCTCGGCCACCGACCTCCCGCCGCGCAGCGGCATGGTGGTCCGGGCCTCGATGGCCAGCGCGCCACCTCCGCGCGCGACCCTGCCGTGGTCGATCACCTGGGACCCCATCCTCGGCCGGTCGGTCCCGTTCCTGGCCTTCGTCCTCGTGGTGGCTGGCGCCGCCCTGGTCGCTGGGGTCGCCTGGGCGCGGGTTTCGCGCGAGGACCCGCCGGGCTTCCCGGTCCAGTACGCCCCGCCGGATGGTCTGGGCCCGGTGCAGGTGGTCTACATGGACACCGAGGGCACCGGACCGAATCCGCTCGTGGCCACCCTCCTGCACATGGCCGAGCGTGGCCTGGTCCGCCTCGACGCCACCGATGCCGACACCTGGGGCGTCACGGGCGCGGTGCCCCCCAAGGCCTGGCACGGCCAGGATCCGGTGGCCCGGGCGGTCGCCGACAGTCTCGGGCTGCACTACGGAGCCACGCTGTGGGTGCAGCCCGACTCGATCACCGTTGGGGAGCGGCTGGACTCCGCGCGGGACGAGATCTCCCCAGCTGTGCGGCAGTGGGCCCTCGACGAGGGCCTGATGCAGACCGCGCCTCGGGAGATCTGGGGCCGGGTCGCCTGGGTGCTCTGCGCGATCCTGGCGGTTCTGGGCTTCATCGGGTTGCGCTGGCCAACGGTGTGGGGGTTGCCGTTCGCGGCGTTCGCCATCGGCGGGGTCGGCCTGCTGGCGATCGGCGTGGGCCGGCGCCGGACGGCGGCCGGCCGCTTGGTGTGGTCGCGCGCGGGCGGCTTCGAGCGGTTGCTGTCGACGCCGTCGGCTGAGGACCGGTTCGACTTCGCCGCCCGGACTGATCTCTTCATCGCCTATGTCCCCTTCGCCGTGGCGTTCGGGGTTGCGGATCGCTGGGCCGAGAAGTACCGAGCCGCAGTCGGGACCGAGCCGCCGGTGCCCTCCTGGTACCCCTACTACTACGGTGCGAGCGCGGCGGGGTTCTACTCGGGCGGCGCTCTCGATACGTTCTCCTCGACGTTGTCCTCGTCGATCTCGGCGTACAGCGCCTCCCAGTCCTCCTCGTCCAGCGGTGGGGGCGGGGGCGGCGGAGGTGGCGGCGGCGGGGGCGGTGGATCCTGGTGAATGACCCACGGAAGGTGGCGCACGGATGACAGTCGTGATCGTTCTGCTGGGGGTCCTCGTGATCATCGGCGTGCTCGTGGTGATGGGGTTCAACAAACTGCGACGGTTGGACGTCCGAGCCCAGGAGGCCCTCGGCGGGATCGACGTCCAGTTGACCCGGCGTGCGGACCTGATCCCCAACGTGGTGGCGACGGTCAAGGGCTACGCCTCCCACGAGCAGGCGGTGCTCGACGAGGTGACCCAGGCGCGTGCCGCCGTGAGTGCTGCCTCCCGTGGAGCTTCGGTGGCCGATCGTGCTGCGGCGGAGGGAGCCATGGACGCTGCGCTGGTCAATGTGCTCGCGGTCGCAGAGGCGTACCCGGATCTGAAGGCCTCGGCGAACTTCGTCGACCTGCAGCGCCAGCTGGGCGACACCGAAGGCCAGTTGGCGTTCGCGCGGCAGTACTACAACGATGCCGTCAGCCAGTTGAACTCGACAGTCGTGACCATCCCGTACTTGTGGCTGACCGGGATGGCCATGGTCCACAAGCGCGAGTTCTACGAGGCTCCCGACACGCACCAGGCCCCGCCCGTCGTGGAGTTCTGAGCGGACACCGGCGTCGCCGACGGCCGCATGCCCGCGGCGGCCCGAGCCGACTACCGTGCTGAGGTGTCGACCTCTGCGACGAGCGGATCCAGGACGACCTCGGGGTGGTCGCGCTGCACCCACTGGACCTGCCAGCGGTCGGTGAACAGCGCGAGCAGGGTGCCGTCACCGCGCTCGAGCACCTCAGTGCCCCGCCGGGCCTCGATCGCGGTGATGTCCTCCCGGCGGGTGCGCCGGGCGATCGTGTACGGAAGTGACTCGAGGATGATGGGTGCGCGCAGCTCGTTCTCGAGCCGATGGGCCGCCACCTCGAACTGCATGGGTCCCACGGCGGCCAGCACGGGCGCCTGGTTGCCGCGCAGATCCGAGCGCAGGACCTGGACCACACCCTCCTGGTCGAGCTGGTCGATGCCGCGCTGGAACTGCTTGTAGCGCGACGGGTCCTTGGCACGGGCAACCCGGAAGTGCTCCGGGGCGAAGCTCGGGATCGGTGGGAACCGCACGGGGCCCTGGGCGTACAGGGTGTCGCCGGCGCGCAGGGAACCGGCGTTCACCAGGCCGATCACGTCGCCGGGGTAGGCGACCTCCAACGTCTCGCGGTTGCGGCCGAACACGGCGTGGACGTACTTGGTGGCGAAGGACTTACCGGTCGGCTCGTGGGTGAGCACGTCGCCCCGGCGGAACACCCCGGAGTTGACCCGGGCGAATGCGAGCCGGTCGCGGTGGGCGGAATCCATGCCGGCCTGGACCTTGAACACCTGGGCGCTGAACGGCGCGTCGACCGGCCGGGGATCGCCCACGGCATCGGGGCGCGGCCCGGCCGGAGGAGCCAGGTCGACCAGCGCGTCGAGCAGCTGGCCGACGCCGAAGTTCAGCACCGCTGCGGCGAACAGCACCGGCGTGGTCTCCTCGGCGAGGTAGGCGTCCTGGTCGTGGTCGTACCCGTCGGCGGCCAGCAGCTCGTGCTCCCCGACCGCCTCGACCCATGGATCGCCCTCGGCTGCCAATGCCGAGTCGGGGTCCAGGAACTCCTGGGGGGCGATCGAGGCGCCACCCGCGGTCCGCGTGAACTTGATGAAGCCCCCGGTGCTGCGGTCGAGCACCCCGCGGAAGTCCCCGGCGATCCCGACCGGCCACGTCAGCGGTGTGGGCAGCAGTCCGGTGCGTTCGTAGATCTCGTCCATGAGCGCCAGCGGGTCCATGCCAGGGCGGTCCCACTTGTTCACGACGGTGACGATCGGGACCCCGCGGCTGCGGCACACCTCGAACAGCTTCATGGTCTGCGGCTCGAGACCCTTGGCCGCATCCAGCAGCATCACGGCGCTGTCGACGGCGGTCAGCACCCGGTAGGTGTCCTCGGAGAAGTCCGAGTGGCCCGGGGTGTCGACGAGGTTGAACACGACGTCGCGGTAGGTGAACTGCAGGGCTGAGGAGCTGATGGAGATGCCCCGGGCCTGCTCCATGTCCATCCAGTCCGAGACGGTGGAGCGGCGCCCGGCCTTGCCGTGCACAGCGCCGGCCTGCCCAATCGCATGAGCGTGCAGCGACAGGGCCTCAGTCAGCGTCGACTTGCCGGCGTCGGGGTGGCTGATGACGGCGAAAGTGCGGCGCCGGGCCGCCTCCTCGGAGGCTGGCAGCACGGGCGCCGGTTCGATGGCTGAGGATGCGGGCTCGGTCATCGGGGCAGCCCTCGGCCCGGGCGGACGCATGGCCACGGGTGGGCGCCGGGGCAGGCATCGCCAGCGGAGTTGCTCTGCTGCAGGCGCATAGGTCACCGATTCTACCGCCGGTCGCGCGCGGGTCCGGCCGGCGCGATCAAGGGAGCAAGACTCGCCTTAGTCCAACGAGTGTCCGCTCTTAGGGTGAACGTCCGACCTCGACGTCAAGAGTTCCGGGAGGGTGTGCCGACGACCTGATCAGCCCCACTGCCGGTGGTGGCCGCACATGTGGAAGGGGTCGAGGACATGCAGCGGAGTTGGCGCGCCCTCGCGGTGGCTGGTGCCACGGCGACGGCATTGCTCGCGGGCACGGGGGCGAGCACGCAGGCGGTGGTCCCGTCAGCGGTGCCGGCGGTGGTGCCGGCCGAGGGGCCCGCGGCCGATGCGGTCCGGGTCGCCACCTTCAACATCCTCAAGGCCACCAAGGCCAAGGGGGTGCGCTCCTGGAAGAAGCGCCGCGTGGCACTGAAGCGAACCCTGGCGGCAACCAGGCCCGACGTGCTCATGGTCCAGGAGGCGAGCACCAAGAAGTGGAGGGGCAAGCGGCACATCGATGACCTGAACCGCGTGATGGGCGGGGTCGGGTATCGGATCACGTCGACCGACTACGACTCGTGCACCGCCGGATGCACGCGGGGCGCCCACATCTTCTACAACCCGGGCCGGATGCGCATGACGGCGCTGCCCGGCCCCATCCGGCCTGCGGGCATGGCCGGCATCTCCACCGTCGGCCAGCTGGGATTCGGCTCCATCCAGGACCGCAACGCCTCCTGGGCCTTCCTCACCCCAGTCGGCAGCCAGCGCGCAACGCTCTACATCTCGGTGCACCTGCCCACCGACAAGACGGCGTTCGCCGAGAGCCTGCGCCAGACAGTGGCCAGCAAGCTGCGGCCGTGGGCCGACGCGCTGATCCGAGCCAGCGGCCTGTCGGGCGCGGAGATCGTGATCGGTGGCGACCTGAACTCCTATGCCCTCCGTCAGCCATATGGGGCCCAGCACGTGCTGGCCAGCTCAGGCCTCATCGACGCCTACACCGCCCCGGTGATCGTCAACCCGCACTTCGGCACGATCAACTACACGCCCAAGACCAAGAGGTACAAGGGCTTCCCGCCGCGGCCGCACTACTACCGCACGAACCCGACGCGGATCGACTACGTGTTCTCGACGGTGGCCGCCCAGCGCCACGAGGTGGCCGTCTTCCTCAAGGGGAACGGGAAGTTCCGGAGGATCTATCGCGTCTCTGATCACAACATGGTGCTGGCGGACCTGCCCCTGCGATAGCGCGGCCCGGCCCGTAACTCGCCGATCATCCGGCCCGCCGGGCCGAGCAGATGGCCATGGGGAGCGCCACCGACTGACTCAGTGGTGGTGGGTGTCGTGGGCGGGGTCGTCCAGGAACCCCTCCCAGTCGTGCATGCTGCCCAGCCCATAGGCCACCTCGAGATTGTGCCGCGTGCATACCTGTGCGGGCGGACCCGAGGCAACCACCCGCCCGCTGACGAGCACCACCCAGTCGGCGGCGCGGGCCTCGTCGAGGTCGTGCGTGGTAAGGATCACGCTGCACCCATCAGTGCGCTGCTCGTGGATGAGCTCGTCGATCGTGGCCGCGGACGTGATGTCCAGCCCGGTGAGGGGCTCGTCGAGGACGAGCAGCTCGTGGTCCTGGACGATCCCCTGGGCGATCAGGACCCGCTGGCGCTGACCGCCGGACAGCTCGTGCATGTGCCGGCGGGCCAGGTGGCTGATCTGCATCCGGGCCATCGCGTCGGCGACGGCCGCTCGGTCCGATCTGCGGAACCGGCCGAACATCCCCAACTTGGCGAACCTCCCCAACCCGACGACCTCCCGGACCGTGATCGGTGTCACCGGAGGGACCGGCGTCGCCTGCATGACGTAGCTCATCCGACCGCGCGCGGCCTCTGGAGTCGCACCCATCACCTGGAGCCGACCTGAGGCCACCGGGACCAGCCCGGCCAGCGCCGAGAGCAGGGTCGACTTGCCCGATCCGTTGGGCCCGATCACCGACACCACCCCGAGCCGGGGGATCCGGAACGTGGACTCGGCGATCGCGACGTAGCTGCCGTAGCGCACCTCGAACTCGTCGGCCTCGACGATCCAGCCCGGCCCGGGCATCGGGGCGGTCGAAGGTGGCCCGGCCGAACCCCGGGTCATGCGGCGACCTCGTCGGCGTCCACTGCGTCGGTGGCGTTCTCACGGGCCTGGCGGCGGGCGTTGACCCCCTTGGAGATAGGCAGCACGAGGAAGAACAGGGCGACCGGGATGATCGCCATAGTTGCGGACGCGGCGGTGCCGAGGTGGTAGCTCAGGACCAGGCCCAACCACACCGAGACCACCGCGAGACCGGCCGCGCCCAGCATCATCCGCGGGACGGTCCGGGCGATCAGCGCAGCGGTCGCCGGGGGTCCGACCAGCAGCCCGAACACCAGGAGGGTGCCCACCGCCTGGAAACTGCCGATCACGGCGGTGGCGATCAGGATGAGCAGGGCGGTGTGGGCCATCCTGGGGTGCATCCCGAGCAGCTCAGCCTTCGACTCGTTGAACGACAGGGTGAGCAGCGGCCGGTAGAGCAGTAGTGCGGCCACGACAACGAGCACGGCCAGGGCGAGCTGCCAGACGAGGTCCTGCCCCGTGATCCCCAGGGCGTTGCCGAACAGGATCGACGTGAGGCTGCCGGTGTAGCTGTCGACCTTCGAGATGATCACGACACCGAGGCCGAGCATCCCGACGAACAGCAAGCCGATCGCGGTGTCATGGCTGAGCCGGGAGTGCCGGTTGACGACCTCGATGAGCACCAGCATCACGACCGCGGCAATGGCTGCCCCCAGCAAGGGGTTGAACTGGAAGGCGACAGCTGCGGCGATCCCGGGGACCACGCCGTGGGTGAACGCGTCGCCGAAGAAGCTCATCCCGCGCAGGACAAGCCAGGTGCCCACCACCGAGCACATCAGCCCGGCAAGGATCCCGCCCAGCAGGGCGCGCTGCTGGAACCCCAGCGCGAACGGCTCGGTGAACCACTCGATCAGGGCCACGGGCGCAGCCTAGCCAGCCAGCGCGTCGGAGATCCGTTGAGCGTTGGTCGTCATCATCTGCTGGTAGGTGTCCGCCTCGGACCCGGGCGCCCCGAGGCTGCCGACGTACAGGTCGACCACGCTCACGTCGCCGACCTCCGAGGCAAGGGCGTCGACAAGCGCCTGCGGGTCCGCGGTGTTGGCGAAGATCGCCGGAACCCCGGTCTCCTGCACGGTCGCGGTGAGCGCCGCGAGCTCGGCGGAGCTCGGCTCGGCCAGTGTCGAGCCGCCGGGCACCACGGTGCCGGCCACGGTGTAGCCGTACGCCGCTGCGAGGTAGCCCAGGGCATCGTGGTCGGTCACGAGGATCCGCTCGTCGGCCGGGACGCGGGCCAGCGTGGCGGCGACCTCGTCGTTCAGGATCATGAGCTCGCCCTCGAGCAGGGTGCCGCACTCGGCGTAGTCGGGGTTGCCGGTCGTCCTGGTCAACTCGGCGCCGATGACGGCCGCGGCCCTCGCGGTGCGGGCCACGTCCAGCCAGACGTGCGGGTCGTCGCCGGAGTGATCGTCTCCTGCTGCATCGTCTTCGGCGTGCGCTTCGTCCTCGTCGGTGAACGGCAGCGGGTTCAGCTGTGGGGCGACCTCCGCGACATTCGCGCCGTCTGCCTGCGCCGAGGCCAGGCTCTGCTCGAGGCCTTCCTCGAGGCCAAGCCCGTTGGCGATCACGACGTCGGCGGACACCATGGACGCGACGTCCTTGGACGACGGCGAGTAGTCGTGGGGGTCGGCGCCGATCGGCATGAGTGTGCTGGCCTCGCCGGCGCCCACGCACTCGACGATCTGGCCGGTGATGTCCCCCCAGACCGTCGTCGTGGCGATGGCCCGCACCGCAGCGCCAGCCGCGGCGTCGTCCTGGGCACTGTCCTGCTGGTCAGTGCTGGAGCAGCCGACCAGTGCCATTGTCGCGATGGTCAGCCCGGCAACGGCGTGCGACGCGTTCCTACTACCCACGGGAGCTTCCTCTCGTCCAGGGTGGACCCTTGCCTGCCACGAATGAGAATCAGTCTAGATTAGGCCGGGAGGTCTGCCAAACCGGATGGGCGTGGCGCCGGCGCCCGCTAGGCTGCTCTTCATGACTGCCGACTCCCAGCCACGCCAGCGGAACACCCGCCAGCGCGCGGCGGTGGCCAGCCTGCTGGCTGAGTCCGACGAGTTCCGCAGCGCCCAGGACATCCACGCGGCGCTGCGCTCGCGTGGTGCTTCCGTGGGGCTGGCGACGGTCTACCGCAACCTCGGGCTCATGGCCGAGCTGGGTGAGGTCGACACCCTGGTGCGTGACGACGGCGAGACGGTCTACCGGCAGTGCAGCGATGTCCACCACCACCACCTGGTCTGCCGTCAGTGCGGCCGGACCGTCGAGATCGCCGGACCGGCCGTGGAGAGCTGGGCCAACGGCGTCGCGACCGAGCACGGCTTCAGCGAGGTCAGCCACACGCTCGAGCTGGTCGGGCTCTGCGCCGGCTGCGCGGCGCGAGGCGCCTGACCGCGGCGTCGACGTCAGCAGACCTGGTTCGTCGCGTCCGGGTCGTTGGGAGCTGGCGCGGGTCCACGGCCGATCCCGGCGCAGGTGGATCCGGCCGTGTGGTAGCAGTCGATGCACAGCCACAGCGAGCCGATCTCGAAATCGGCATCGGCCCGGCAGCGGTCGCAGGCAGCGCGGGCGCCTGGCGCGTCGATGGTCGGGGTCTGCGGGTCCATTCCCCCATGGTCCAGCCGAGGGTCGCGAGCTGCAACCGCGGCGGTGGACCGATTCGGCGGGCGGACCTACGATCCGACCATGAAGTACTTCGTCACAGGGTCAACGGGATTCATCGGTGGTGTGGTGGTCCGCAAGCTTCTCGAACGAGGCGACGAGGTGGTCGCTATCGTGCGTGACCCTGGCCGGGCCCGGCACCTGGCAGACCAGGGGGTCGAGCTGCACCGGGGCGACGTGGCAGACCGGGACTCCCTGGTGGAGCCGATGCGCGGGGTCGACGGCGTGTTCCACATCGCCGGTTGGTACAAGGTCGGGGTCAACGATCCAGACGCTGCGTGGGCGACCAACGTCGATGGCACCCGCAACGTGCTGGATGTCATGGGCCAGCTGGGCATCGCGAAGGGGGTCTACACCTCGACGGTGGCCGTCAACTCCGACACCCACGGCCGGGAGGTCGACGAGACCTACCACTTCGTGGGCACGCACCTGACCCTCTATGACACCACCAAGGCCGAGGCGCACCGGATCGCCCGGGCCAGGATCGGCGAGGGGCTTCCGCTGGTGATCGTGATGCCCGGGCTGGTGTACGGCCCTGAGGACACCAGCAGCGTCCGTGCGTCGCTCCGCCAGCTGCTTCGTGGTCGACTGCCGGCCCTGCCCTCGGGAACCACGTACAACTGGGCCCATGTCGACGACACCGCCGATGCGCACCTGTTGGCGATGGACCGCGCGCCGGTTGGCGAGACCTACATCGTCACCGGGCCTGCGGCCACACTCCACGAGGCGATGCGCATGGCGGCCGAGGTGGCCGGCGTGCGACCCCCCGCCGGCATCCCGGCTTCGGCGATGCGCTCGATGGCCCCGGTGACCGGCCTGCTGGGCAAGGTGCTGCCGCTGCCGGCCGAGTACTCCCCCGAGGGGCTGCGAGCGGTCGCGGGTACGACGTACCTGGGCTCCAATGCGAAGGCGTGCCGGGATCTGGGTTACGACCCCCGGCCGCTGGAGGAGGGCTGGGTCGAGACCGTGCGCCACGAGATGGCCACGCTGGCCTGAGCCTCGGAGTTGGCCTGAGCCTAGACGCCGCTGCCCGCACCGCGAGGGTGTGCGAACCTACGCGAGCGTAACTTAGACTGGGTCCCCAATGGGCAGTGAGGCGAACGCCTCGGGCAGGAGTTCGTGATGACGGGTGGGCACCCGACCGTCCAGACTGGGCCGATGGATCCGGACCCAGCCCCTGCTCCCAGCGAGCTTGTCGACCGGCCGGGGCATGGAGTCGCTGCTCTGAAGCCACGGCTCCGGGGCTGGCTGCACTTCGGCGCTGCCCCGCTCGCGTTCGTGCTCGGGCTGGCGCTGATGGTCGTCACCCCCACCGAGGGCCTGCGGGCCGCCGTGGCGGTGTACGTGCTCACCACCGTCCTCCTCTTCGGGGTCAGCGCCGCCTACCACCTCGGGGCAGGCAGCGCGCGCGTGAATGCCAACCTCCGCAAGCTCGACCACGCCAACATCTACATGTTCATCGCGGGGTCCTACACACCGTTCGCCGCCGCCTTGCCGTCAGCGACGCTGCGCTGGACCGTGCTGGCGCTGGTCTGGGGGATCGCGCTGGTTGGGCTGATCGTCCGGGTCGCGTGGACCGGCGCCCCGCGCTGGCTGGTCACGGCGTCCTACCTGGCACTGGGTTGGGTGGCCATCTTCTTCCTGCCCGCCTTCTACCGGGACCTCGGGGCCGCGACTGTCGCGCTCCTGGCGATCGGCGGGGTGCTCTACTCGATCGGTGGCGTGATCTACGCCCGCAAGCGCCCCAACCCGCACCCGGAGTGGTTCGGGTTCCACGAGTTGTTCCACGCGTTCACCATCGCCGCGTACCTGGTGCAGTACGTCGCCGTGGCCATGGTCGTCACTGGCTGACCTCGCCTGGACCGGGCCGGTCGTGGCCTAACATTGTGGCCCCGGCGACCGTCAGACTGAGGAGTCTCCATGGCCCAGGCCAAGCCCGCGTGGACGTTCGTCCGGGAACGCCGGTACCTGGCTCTGCGGACCGGCGTCGGACTGGCCGTGGCCAGCATCGGTCCCTCGTTCGCCCGCGGGTTGCTGCCCCGGTCGACGACCGACCAGGCGATGCTGACCGGTGCCGTCGGGGCCTATGCCCTGGGCTTCTCGGCGCTGGGGCTGTCCACGGTGGAGGCAGTCTCCGAGCTGATCGTGACGTCCCGTCAGGGGGGCGACCCGAGGAACGTCACCCTGGCGGCGTCCGGGATCGTCGCGGCCTCGGGCGCAGCGGTCGTCGCCGCTGTCCCCGACACCGCGGACGTCGCCCTCCCGTTGGCGTTCGTGCGGTCAACCGCAGTCGTGATGACGGCCGGTGCCGTCGCCGGTGCCCTGATCATCGGTTCGGACCGGGTCCTTGAGCGCAGCGTCGGTCAGCCCGGCCTGCCGACCGAACTCGCTGTCGCTGCCGGGATCGGGGGTGCCGCTGCCGGTCTCCGCGTGGTCCTGCGCAACAGGAGGGCCAGTGCCCAGGGGGAGGGGACCGCCGCGCAGCGCAAGCGCGAGCCGGACCTACCCAAGCCGACGCCCAAGGGCCTGGCCACGTCGGTGGCCGTCGGTGGCGCCGTGACCGGTGGCCTGATCGCCCTGGCCGGTGCCCAGTTCGGGATCGCCGAGGGAACCACCTTCCTGACCTCGAAGCTGCTGCGACGCGGGGACAACCCGGTGACGCCGCTGGTGGGGCATGCCACCGCCGCCGCCGTGCTGGGCGCAACGGGCGCCGTGGCGCTCAACCAGGTCCGTTGGCACGTCCTTCGGGCCGACGACATCGTCGAGCCCGCGTACCCGGAGCCGCCCACCAACCCGAACGTCACTGCCGGCCCGAACAGCATCGTGGCCTTCGACGCCATCGGCAAGGAGGGCCGGCGTTTCGTGCTGATGGCCCTGACCCCCGCGCAGATCACCGAGGTGATGGGCGAGCCGGCCATGGAGCCGGTCCGCGCTGTGGCCGGCTTCGGCAGCGCGAGCGACCCGCAGGAGCGCGCCCGGATCGCGCTGGACGAGCTCGAGCGGCTCGGGGGCTTCGAGCGCTCGGTGATCATCGTCGCGGCCCCCACAGGCGTCGGCTACGTCAACTACTCATTCGCCGAGACGGTCGAGTACCTGACCCGCGGGGACTGCGCCACGCTGGTGCCGCAGTACGCACTCGTGCCCAGTGCGCTGGCCCTCGAGGAGACAGACGTCGGAGAGGTCCAGCAGGCCATGATCCTTGAGGGGATCATGGCCAGGATCGCGCAGATGCCCGCCGACCGCCGACCGCGGGTCCTGCACTTCGGGGAGAGCCTCGGCGCGGAGGTGGCCCTCGATGTGGCGACCTCTGGGACCCATCGGTTCGCCGAGCTCGGTGTCGAGCGCGGGCTCTATCTCGGCACGCCGTTCCGCACCAGCCTCTGGGAGAGCTGGTTCGCGGACCCCGCCTCCGTCGATCCGGAGGGCCTGCTGGGCCAGGTCTCGCAGGCCAGCGAGATCGTCGACCTCCCGGCGTCGGTCCGGCACGTGCAGGTCATCCACCACGATGACCCGATCAACAAGTTCGACTACCCGATCCTGGTCCGGGCACCTTGGTGGATGGGCGCACCGGAGACCCGGCCGCCGGGGGTGCCAAGAGAGACCGTCTTCCGGCCCGTCATCACCTTCCTGATCACCTTGGTCGACCTGAAGAACGGCATGAACTCCAAGCCGGGCGTGTTCGTCCGCCAGGGCCACGACTACCGGATCGAGCTGCGTGAAGCCGTTCAGCTGACCTATGAACTACCGGCGACCGAGGAGCAGGCGGAGCGCATCGAGGCGGCCCTGCGCGCCTCCGAGCAGGAGTGGGCCACGCGCCGGATGGTCGCCTCCAGGTTCGCGAAGGCCCGCGACTCGGTGAAGGCGCAGTTCGCCCGGTGGGGCCAGGATGCCGACTCGGTGGACCTCGACGGGTTGTCGGCCGCCGAGCTCGCCCGGGGTCACACCGCCCGGGCCGAGCAGGTGCTACTGGTGGACGAACGGGGCTGAGGACAGCCGAGCAGCCTCATCGCGGCACCACAGGGCGACCAGCCCACGGAAGTGCTCGATGAACTGGTCCTGCTCGTGCGGCGGGAAGGTCGCGCGGATGGTGTCGACGATCACCGCGTCCATCTGCGGGCCCTGGAACCAATCGAGCGCGATCGCGTCGAAGTTGCGCAGCCGGGAGTCGCACCAGTCGTAGTAGCGGTCGGTGTCGAAGTAGCTGTCGGCCAGCTTCCGGTAGGCCGCGAGCTTCTCCTCGTAGCCCAGGTCATCCCTGTCACCGATCGCGAAGTAGCGCGTGGTCTCCAGGTCCACCGACCGGGGCCGGTCGGTGACCATGCAGTACGCGCTCCACTTCACAAGCGCCTTCATGGCCCACGGGAAGTAGTAGTGCAGTGATGTGACTGCCACATCGGGGCAGGCGTTGGCGTAGTCGATCGGGTAGACCTGATCGGGTTGGCCCTCGCCGCCGAACTTGACCAGCATCTCGCAGGAGTTGAACTCCCACTTGAAGAACGCGTTGACCGTGCGGTTGATGGTCACGCACTCGTCACCGGACTGCGCCGACAGGAAGCTGTGGTCCACGGCGTAGCGATTGTGCATCGGCTGGTCCGGCTGGAAGCGCATGACCATCGTCTCCGGGCCGATGGACAGCGACCGCGCGAAGACGTCGTGCTCCTCGGCGGCCTGCAGGTGCATGAGCATCTCACCGGAGTCGTCGTAGGCCCGGTACAGCGTGTCCCGATCATCCACGCGGGACACCCCACGCCAGCCGCCACCGTCGAAGGGCTTCATGTAGAGCGGATAGCCAACCGGCTCGGCGACGGCGGCCAGGTCGAAGGGCTGGTTGTAGCGCTGCGCCGTGTAGGCGTACTTGGCGTTGTCCAGCGGGTTCTTGTACGGCACCAGGACCGTCTCGGGGATCTTGAGCCCGAGGCGCATCATCGCGCAGTAGGCGGAGTGCTTCTCCATGGACTGGAACGTGAACGGGCTGTTGAGCAGGTAGACGTCGTCCATCAGCGAGGCCTTCTTCAGCCACTCGCGTGGGACGTAGTACCAGTAGGCCAGCCTGTCGATGACCAGGTCCTGGCTCGGCTTGTCGCGCAGGTTGAACGGCTCGATCGTGGTCCGCTCGGTCGCGATCTCATGAGTGACCCCGTGGGCGTCCCCGACCGGCCCGAGCGCCCGGACCAGGGACTCGAAGGCCACGGGCCAGTCGTTCTCGGTGCCCAGGAGCAGTCCGACGACGTGTCTGCGGATCGTGCTGTCCATCCTCATCCTCCGGTGGTCGGGTTGGTCCGCGGGGGTGCCCCGGTGCTCAGAGCGCGGCGAGATGCTTGACGGCCATCCGCTGCCAGGAGGGCCAGTCATGTGGGGTGTCGGTGCCCCAGACGTCGAGCTCGCAGGGGATCCCCTTGTCCCACAGGGAGTGGGCCAGGGCCCACGTGGACGGCAGCGCACGCGTCGGGTGCTCCTCCCACTGGCCGGAGCCGACAACGAGCTGGATGAACACGCGAGCGCGCAACCACTCGAGGTGGTCACCGTGCAGGTTGGGAACGTAGGCCGCCGGGTTGTTGAAGTACAGCGATTGCCCCATCTCACCCCAGGCGTGCCAACTACCGGGGTCGTAGTTGCCCGACATCCCGACCGCGCGTGGGAACAGGTCCGCCCGGCGCAGTGCAAGGTTCACTGCGTGGTAGGCGCCCATGCTCGCACCGGCGGTGACGATCGGGACCCATCCGCCGCAGTCGTTGTGGATCGCAGTGGCGACCTCGTCGGTGATCCACGCGTGGTAGCCGTCATGGCGACGGGCGCGTTCCTCGCTGGGGATGGAGCTGTCCGACCAGGACGCATGGTCGTTCGCGTCGACTGCGTAGACCTTGATCCGACCGGCCTCGATGGCTGGCGCGAGCACATGGATGATGCCGTTGCCCTCGATGTCGTAGGCGCTGCCACCCTCGCAGGGGAAGTACAGGACCGGGGCGCCCCAGTGGCCGTAGGCCACGACGTGACCGTACGTACCGATCGTCGGGGCCCAGACCTGCCACTCGTCGCGCCGCATGGGCGCAGTCTGGCCCGTCAGCTGGGGTTGTTGCCCGCTCGGCCCCAGGCGGCCTGCAACAGCATGCGCAGTCCTGGGTCCAGGCAGTCGCGCCAGCCGGTGTAGTTGTGGCCGTCGGGGTTCTCGACGAACGTCATCGGGACCCCCAGGCGGGCCAGCCGGCGGGCCAGCGACCGGTTGTTGGCGAGGTTCTCCTCACCGGTTCCACACGTCATCGCGACGTGCAGGTCGGCCAGGCGCTCGGGGTCGGCGTCGAGGTCGTCGACGAAGCGCACGATCCGGTCGTAGTGCCGGTAGCCGCTCTCCATGCCATCGGTGCGGGGGCGGAAGAATGAGCCGGACTGGCTGAAGACCCCCGCGAAGGTGCCCGGGTAGCTGCTGGCCGCGTGCAGCATGGCGAGCCCGCCGAGACTGGCCCCCACACCCACGGGGCGCCCGGCGGTCGCCATCGCGCCGGTGATGTCCGGCAGCATCCGAGTCACCAGGGCGCGGGCATAGGCGGGTGAGGCCGAGTAGCTGCGGTCGCGGTCGACCGGCTCGAGCAGCAGGACTCGGCAGCGAAGCCCCGGCTCGAGGCGCGCCACGGTGACCATGTAGCGCAGGAGATCGGCAAAGTCGGCGTACTCCGGCCCGTCGTGCACCACCAGCAGCGGGAGCAGCTCGGCCGGCGTCGAGTCCGCGGGCACGAACAGCTGGCCGGTGACCCGAAGAGCCGCGTCGGGGTCGACCACCTCGGTGGCGGTTGGACCGGGCACGAGGGCAGTCGACTCGATGGGGCCCCCGCTCGCACGTCGGATCCGGTCGTCGCCCGGGTTGGATTGGGCGCGCACCCGTACGGAGGCGATCCCCTCGCCGAGCACCGCGCGCCCGGAGGAGCCCAACGTGCCAGTGCCGGTGGCCGGCATCGCCACCGCGACCAGGCCCGCGGAGTTGGGCGCACCCAGGCGCCCCCGGGGTCCGGGCCGACCGGTCATAGCTGCCCGCCGCGTGGCTGCGTGAACGGCTTCCGCGTCGCGGCGGGCCTGTGCCTCAGTGGCATCAGCGACCGACAGCCACCATGGCCGGACGTAGCCGGAGAACTCGATGACGGACTTGTCGCCGAACACGGATCTGACCCGGTTCGGGTTGGCCGGGTCGGGCACCATCGAGTGGCCACCGTCGGACCACGCCAGGCTGATCAGGTACTCCAACCTGTCGACCGGGGGGCGTGGGATCCGCGCCACCCAGTGCTCACCCTCACGGTGGAATGTGGGGTCAGCCCCGTAGTCGCGCAGATGGAACCACACGCGCGTTGGCGTGCAACGCCCGTCATGGTCAATCCGAAACGTCACCTGCTGGGTGGCCGGATCCACCCACGGCCCGGGCGCGCGAGGCCCGGCGGCGGGTGAGTGCATCCGTCGATGCTACCGATCGCAGGGCGATTGCCCTCAATTTATCACCAGAGGAGCAATCAGACCTTGGGATTCTGCGCGGATTTGGTGTTCGTGGCTGAATGACTGGGCACACTTGTTGCATGACAATGACACCGTCCGAGGCGCTGCGCGCCCGTCATGAGCCCCGAGGGGCCGGTTCCGGCCGCGCCGCCGCCTTCTTCGACCTCGACGGGACGCTGATCCCCGGATCGGCGAGCATCCCGCTGGCGCGGGCTGCGTTCCTCGCGGGCCTGGTGACCCCGATCGAGCTGGCCAGGGACCTGCGCAACGGGGTGTCCTTCCTCCTACAGGGTGCCAGTGACGAGCGTTCCGAGGCCGTGCGTGACCGGATCCTCGCGGCGGTCGCCGGGCGGTCGGCCGACGAGGTACTGGCGCTGTCCGACGGCTTCATCCCGGACCTGGTCTCGTCGATCACCCCCCAGATGCACTCAGTGCTCGACGAGCATGCCGAATCGGGCCACGATCGCGTGCTCCTGTCGGCCGGGCCCACCGAGATCGTGTCGCGGTTTGCCCTGTCCGCCGGCCTGGAGCGGGGCACCGGGACGACCTCGGAGGTCGATTCCGACGGGCGTTACACCGGAGTGCTGTCCGGCCCCTTCTGCTACCGCGAGGGCAAGGTAGAGGTCATGCGTGCGCTGGCCGAGGAGCATGGCTATGACCTGCGCACCTCGTATGCCTACACCGACTCCATGAGTGACGCGCCCATGCTCGAGGCTGTCGGCCACCCGGTGGCCGTCAACCCGGATCCGGGACTGCGCGAACTCGCAGAGGCGCGCGGCTGGCCAATCGTGGAGACCTCGCGGGTGCCGCGCATCTGGGTGTCTGATCCGCACAGCTGGGCCAGGATGGGCCGCCGGCTGGCCGCCGCCTCCGTGGCCGGCGCCATCGCCCTCGGGGCCCGCCCGATCGAGGCGTTGGGCGGCATCGACGGCGAAGGCGAGGAGCCCGGTGATGGCGGTGACCGCCCGACCGACCCGGCGAGCCGGGCCGTGGCCTGAGCAGCGCGGGCGCAGTGATGGATGCTCGAGAGCGCGCAGCGGCCGCGCACGCGGCCGGCGGCGCAGTGGCGCGGGTGACGAAGGCGGTCGCCGGCACCCATGAGGTCGTGGCGGGGGCGGTGCGCGCGCGTCTGGCCCCACTCGGGGCCGCGGGCCAGCTTCCGCTGGATGCGTCGACCACCATGGCGCGGGCCAACTACGCCGCAGTGCAGTCGGCCGCCCGGGGCGCGGCCACCCTGGCCGCCCCCCTCCTGGCCGAGAGGACCCCCGCAGACGCCACGCCCGCTGCTGAGCAGCTGCCCGCGGCCGCCTGGCTGGCGGCTCTGGGAGCAGCCTTCGGCGATCAGATGGTCGACGACCACCGTGTCCGGGCGCTGACGGTGCCGATGTCGCTGCGGGACAACGGCGCGCGACTCCTCCTCGAGGAGCAGGATGGTGCCACGCTGCTCGAGGACCCCAGCCCGGACCTCGTGGTCTTCGTGCACGGGTTGGGCAACCACGAGGCCGTGTGGGGCGAGGCCTACCTCGACGTGGTCCGTGAGCACGACGCGACCCCGCTGACCCTGCGCTACACGACCGGGCAGGCGATTGCCGAGTCCGGCGCCGAGCTGGCCGACCTGCTCGACGGGCTCGTGTCCACGTGGCCCGTCCCCGTGGGGCGGATCATCCTGGTCGGCCACTCGATGGGTGGCCTGGTGATTCGCGCGGGCCTGGCCGCCGGTGGCCCGTGGCGGGGGCTCGTCTGCGATGTGATCACGCTGGGCACGCCGCACGCGGGCGCGCCGCTGGAGCGGTTCGCAGCCAGGAGCCTGGCCCTCGCCGGAACGGTGCCCGTCATCGCCCCGATCGTTGCGCTGGGCGACGAGCGCAGTGTCGGGATCAAGGACCTGGGCTTCGCTGAGGTGGCCGCCCCCACGCCTGGGCCGGACTGGCACCTGGTGGCGGCGACGCTGGCGCAGTCCGATGCAGCCAGCGTCCTGGGTCGGGTCCGCGCGGGGGTGCTCGGCCCCGTGGGCGACGGCCTGGTCACCATCGACAGTGCCTTCGCTGTCGAGGCGCACCTGACCGCCCGTCGCCTGGTCATCGGGGATGCCAGCCACATGGCCCTGCTGGCCCACCCAGACGCAGTCGATGTGCTGCGGATCGTCCTGAGCCAGCCGCGCTGAGGGCGCCATCGGCGTCCGGGCATTGCTGCACAATGTGCCCATGGTCGACGACGTCGTGGCGCGCCCGGCGCCCCGCGCGACCCCACCGGCCTGGCTGCTCTACCTGGCGGTTCTCGCCGGTGGGATGCTCGGAGGGACCACGCGGTACCTGATCGGCGTCGCACTGCCCAGCGAACCCGGTGAGATCCCTTGGGGGATCGTCCTGGTCAACGTCCTGGGCGCCTTCGTGATCAGCCTCCTGCTCGCCGGATGGTCCCGTCGTGGACACGTCGCCCATCCCTGGCGTCCGTTCCTCGCCACTGGCCTCCTCGGCTCGTTCACCACGTGGTCGACGTTCATCGTCGACACATACGAGATGCTCGTGGCCGGCCGGGACCTGCTCGCCTCCGTTTTCGTCGTCGGGGCAACAGCTGTGGGCATCCTCGCGGCGGGGGCCGGATGGTGGACGGCGCAGCAGGTCGTTCCGCCGGTCGAGCGGACGGCCGCCCCGTGAGCCTCATCGACCAGATCAGCCAGATGCACCTGATCGGCGTGGCCGTCGGCGCCGGGCTCGGGGCGGTCTGCCGGGGCTGGCTGGACCGTGCGGTCATCCGTCGTCATGGCCTGACCCTGCTGCCGTGGGCGACCCTGACCGTCAACATCGTGGGTTCCCTGATCCTCGGCGGCATCATGGGGTGGTCAGCCGAGGTGGTTGCCCCCGGGAACGCCCGGGCCGACCTGGCCACGACCCTGGAGCTCGTGATCGGCATCGGGTTCGCAGGCGGGCTCACGACCTTCAGCACGTTCTCCTGGGAGTCGTTCACGCTTGTACGCGAGGGCCGGACCCGCTCGATGTTGAGCTACGTGGCCCTCACGATCGGGCTCACGCTCGGGGCGGTCGTGCTGGGCGTGGCGATCGGTCGCACGCTCGCGTGAGGGGGCCTGCCCGGCGCGGCTGCGCGCGCTATCGGGTGACCGGGCCGGCGAGGGTTCCTTGGTCCAGCACGAGGGCCTCGTCGCGGCTGCCGTCAGAGAGGGTGACCCGCTCCAGCACCCCCGATGTGTTCGCCGGCTCCCGGTCCTCAACCGTGCCGTCCGGGGGCAGCGGGATCTGCTCCAGGTAGAGGAAGCGACCATCGGCCGAGCACCCCACCGGAGACTTCTCGTCCGACCAGCTGATGTCTGCGATTGTCGCGGTTCCCTCGCCAACAACGACCAGGGTGGAGGTCTGGTTGCCGTCAGCTGCCGACGAGTCCGAGATGGTGAAGCCCAGGACCGAGTCTGATCCGGTCGGGCAGAGCGGGACCCAGCCGGTGGGTGACTCGCCGAGCTCGGTCGTGCTGGCGTCGGTCAGGTCCAGGAGCAGGACCGAGCCGGGGCCGCTCGGCCCGTCGAGGGTCCCCGGGGGCGTTGTGACCAGGATGAGCTCGTCCGGGGATGCGGTTCCGTGCACCATCGACAGGTCATCGAAGGGCCCGAACTCCGCCAGCGTCGACCCGTCCTCGAGTGCGGACACCAGGATCGAGCCCTCCTCAGGGCCGTCGCCGAGGACCGGGTCACGACCGAGCGGGGTCGTGCGGGCGACGCGTGCGTCGTCCAGCAGGATGCAGACGGTGTAGGTGAGGCCCTCGCCCCCGCACCAGTCGGGGGCCGCGACCTCAGACGCCACCTGGCCGTCAGTGTGCAGGAGCAGCTCGGTCGACCAGTAGTTGGTCAGGTTCGCGGACAGCGCGTCGGCCCCGACCCCATCGATGACCGCTGCGAAGTCCTCGTCCGAGGCTTCCTGCGAGAGCAGCTCGGTGCCTGGTCCCACCGATCCATCCCCGTTGATCGGGTGGCCAGTGATCGTCAGCACCGATCCCCAGGACGATGTGTAGACGGTCCCGTTGCCGCCGACCGGCCCGGAGCTCGACTCGGAGGCTGAGGCGCTGGGTCCCGTTGGCTCGCCGGGCGACTCTGCGGCTGAGCCGCAGCCCACGAGCAGGACCAGCCCGAATGACAGCGCGATTGCTCGCCGTACCATCGCCAACCCCCTTCGGTGGGTTACCACCATGGACCCACGGGCATCGGCGCGTCCAGTGCCCCGTCCGCAACGATGCTACCGTTGCCCCACCACGACAGGGGAGCGCCACGAGCGCTGAGAGTGCGGAGCAGTCCGCAGACCCTTGAACCTGATCCGGGTCATGCCGGCGAAGGAAGTCGTCGCCCACCTGGCGTGGCACCGGCCCACCAGGAGGTTCCCGTGGACAGTCCAACGTCGTCGTCGCGTGGATGGCGCACCATCGACATCGTCACCGTCGCCGTGCTCGCGGTTGTCTCGGGAGTCGTCTTCTGGGCGTGGAACCTGTTCTGGACGGCCACCGGCCCGGCCTTCGCGGCGTTCCCGCCCGCGCAGGCCCTGCTCTACGGGGTCTGGCTCGTGCCCGGCGTGCTCGGCATGCTGATCGTCCGCCGGCCCGGCGCCTCGCTGGCCACCGCGTTCCTGGCGGCGGCGGTGTCGTGGCTGCTCGGTGCCTGGTGGGGGCTCTCGGTTCTCTGGTACGGGGTCCTGCAGGGTCTGGCCCCGGAGGCGATCTTCGCCGCAGGGCGGTACCGCACCTTCGGCCGGCCGGTGTCGATCGCAGCGGGCGCGGCGGCCGGCGTGGTCCCCGGACTGCTGGACCCGTACTTCTGGTACCCGGAGTGGACAACCGGCTGGAAGCTGGCCTACCTGCTCATGTGTGTGGCCTCATCTGCGCTTATCGCCGGGCTGGGCTCGTGGGCGCTGTCGCGCCGGCTGGCCCGCACGGGAGTGCTGGATGCCTTCCCGCTCGGTCGGGAGCGGGTGGGCGCCTAGGCGACGTGCACCATGAGCACCGCCACGGGTGCGCGGGTCACGGCGCAGGGGTGGAGTTTCGAGTACCCGGGCCGCTCGGCGCCGGCGCTCTGCGATGTCGCGTTCACCGTCGAGCCGGGTGCGCTGGTGGTGCTGATGGGTGCCTCAGGGTCGGGGAAGTCAACCCTGCTCGCCGCCCTCGCCGGGACGCTGCCGGAGGGCGGAGCATCCGGTGAGCTGCGGGTGCAGGGTCCCGATGGGAGGCCGGTCCGGATCGGTGTGGTCCGCCAGGAGCCTGAGGGGAACATCGTCATGGAGCGGGTCGGCGACGACGTCGCCTTCCCCCTGGAGAACGCCGCGGTGCCTGCGGATCGGATCTGGCCGCGGGTCTCGGATGCGCTGGATTCCGTGGGACTCCGAGTCCCGCTGGATCGGACGACCTCCCGGCTCAGCGGTGGGCAGCAGCAGCTCCTGGCCGTTGCGGCTGCCGCCGTTGCCGACCCCGACCTCCTCCTGCTCGACGAGCCGACCGCGAACCTGGATCCAGCGGCTGCCGCTGACGTGCTGGCGGCCGTGGAGCAGATCCGCGCGGTGCGTGGGTGCACGGTGATCATCGTCGAGCATCGCGTCGAGGCGTGGCTCGAGCGCGCCGACGCGATCCTCCTGGCCGATGCCGGGGCGGTGGTCGGCCTGAGCCGCGCCGGGCTCGGCGCCCACCTTGCGCAGCGGCCCGATGCCGCCAGCCGTCTCTGGATCGACCATGACCATCTGCCCCGCGGCGGACCCGCTGGCCCGCCGGGGAACATCGTCCTGGCGGCGACGGGGGTCGCGGTGGACGGACGGCTGCCCGCGACCGACCTCGGCCTGCGGGCCCGGGAGGTGGTCGCCGTGACCGGGCCACCCGGCTCCGGCAAGTCGACCCTGCTGGCGTGCCTCGCCGGGCTGCTGACACCCACCGCGGGTGCTGTCCGGGTCCGATCGTCCGGACTCGGAGGGCGCGCGGGCCCGGGGGACGGGCCCGCGGGGGCCGAGCGGGTGGATCCGTGGAGTTGGTCCTCGGCTGATGTGGCGCGCAGCTTCGGCGTGGTGTTCCAGAACCCGGAGCACCAGTTCGTCACGGGTCGGGCGTTCGAGGAGGTCCATCACGGGCTTGCGGGTGCCGGGGTTGACGAGCCAGAGGCGTCTGATCGCTCGGCCCAGATGCTCGAACGACTGCACCTGTCCCACCTGTCCTCCGCGGACCCGTTCACGCTGTCCGGCGGGGAGCAGCGACGCCTGAGCGTCGGCACCGCCCTGGCGCTGGATCCGGGGATCCTGATCCTGGACGAGCCGACGTTCGGCCAGGACCCGGTGACCTGGGCGGAGCTGGTCGGAATCATCGCCGACCACCGTGACGCCGGTGGCAGTGTCGTCATGGCCAGCCATGACCCGGACCTCGTCCGTGCTCTGGCCGCCCGTGAGATCCGGCTCGACGGGGTCCCACCTGCGGACGCCGCGGAGGCGCCGGCCGTCCCGCCGCCAGCAACAGGCCTGCGTCGCCTCGACCCGTTGGCACTCCTGGGCTCCGCCTTGGTGCTCAGCGCGGCGGCGCTGGTCTCCGGGTCGGTCGCACTGAACCTCGCCCTGGCGCTGTTCGCCATCATGACCGCCCTGGTCGGCGGGCTGGCCCCCCGACGAGTGGCCCTGCTCAGCGCCCCCGCGATCCTCGCCGCTGCGAGTGTGGCCTTCTCGAATGCGCTGCTCAGCGGGGATGGCTTGACCGCAGCCTCATCATGGGCAGCAGCCGCGCTGCCGGCGAGCAGGGTGCTTGCTGTTGCGCTGCCCGGACTCGTCGCGGCCATCGCCCTCGACCCGACCCAGCTGGCCGATGCCCTCGTGGTTCGGCTGCACGTCCCCGCGCGCCCCGCCTACTCCGTGCTGGCTGGGCTTCGGCTGCTGCCGCTGCTCGCCGACGAGTGGGAGGTGCTCGGGCGGGCCAGCCGCGCCCGGGGGCTCGGGGGATCCGGTGTTCGGGCCCGCATCAGCCAGTTCGGGTCCATGACCTTCCGCCTGCTCGTGGCGGCCCTGCGCCGAGGGGGCCAGTTGGCCATGGCGCTGGATGCCCGGGGTCTGCGGCCCGGAGCCGCACGCACGGTCGCGCGCCCATTGCGCTGGTCCTGGTGGGACCCGATCGCAGGGCTGGTGGCCGTCCTCGGGCTGGTGGCGGCGTTGTGGAGCAGGTTGCGTTGACCGGCGCCGTCCGTTGAGCATCGAGCTGGCGCTGGCAGCCGACGTCGTGGTCGCAGCCTCGGACGCCTGTTCCCGCCAGCTTGAGGTCGGGCGCGGGATCATGCCGTTCGGTGGCGCCACGCTGCGGGCCCTGCTCCTGCCGGGGGTGCTCCCGAGCAAGGACGCGGCAGAGGGCTGCATTCGTTCATCGAGCGGCGGCCGGCTCGGTTCGAGGGCAGTTGACCGGGGGCTCCAGGTGCGCTGGGCGGGTACAGATCCCCGTCCCGGCGTAGGGTCGTACGCGTGACCAACACCGACCAGGCAATCGTTGCCGAGGCCCCCGGGGTCCGGATCACCGCACGGGCGCGTGGTGCCCACCTCATGAGTTGGACGACCAACGGTGTCGAACGGCTCTGGATGAGCCCGTTGTCCCGAATCGACCAGCCGGGGGCGCTGCGCGGGGGTGTCCCCGTCCTGTTCCCCCAGTTCGGCACGTTCGGGGACCTGCCCACGCACGGCTTCGCCCGAACCGCCGACTGGGAGCAGATCGCGGCACCCGATGAGCCGGACCATGCCACGCTGGCCTTCCAGCTGACCGATTCGCAGGAGACCCGCGACGTCTGGCCACACGAGTTCCGCGCCCGGCTGTTCATCTCGGCGTCCGCGACCGAGCTCACGGTGGCCCTGCTGATCGACAACCTGGCACGCACACCCATCCAGTTCACCGGGGGCCTGCACAACTACCTCGCCGTGGCCGATCCGGAGGCCTGGATCGAGGGACTGGCCGGCTGCTTCGCCTGGGATGGTGCGTCCACCGTGGACCCGGCGTTCACCCACAGGGTCGGCGAGCATCTGCCGGCGCTGGTGGAGCAGGACCTCGTGGTCCGCGGCGCGATCGCGCCGCTGGTCCTGCACGACAAGGTCCTGTCTGACCTGCGTATCGCAGCCCGGGGCTTCAGCAACAGGGTGGTGTGGAACCCGGGACCCGAACACGAGCTGCCGGATGTGGCCGCCGGTGATGAGTCGGGATTCGTCTGCATCGAGCCGGCTGACGTCAGGCCGGTCGTCCTGCCCGGGGGCGGCACGTGGGAAGGGCGCCAGCGGCTGCACCTGCCCTAGCGGCACCTGCCGCCTGAGCCGGACCGCCCCAGCCTGCGCCTGCCCTCACGTGGGACGCACCTGCCACTGGCCATCGGGCCAGACGGCTCGGGTCACGCCCGAACCGGCGATCATCCGACGGCAGCCCTCGCACGGCTCGTGGGTCACGTAGATGGTGGCCGACTCCGCACGACTCCGGTCGGCGTACAGCAGGCAGTTCTGCTCGGCGTGCAGTGCCACGCAGGAGCCCGCACCCGTGTCGTAGGAGCTGCCCGGAGCGACCGTGGCTGCGTCCAGCAGGCCGCGCGGGCACTCCCCGGCAAGGCAGGACGGACCTCCGGATGGGGCACCGTTGTAGCCGGTGGCGACGATGCGGTGGTTCGCCACGAGCACCGCGCCCACCTTGCGTCGCCTGCAGTCGGCCCGGGCCGCCACGGCCTCGGCGATGCCCAGGAAGTACTCGTCCCAGGTGGGTCGCGTGTGGTCCATGACGCGGGTGGACAACGCCCGGCCCGCTACTTGCCGAGCTCCTCGGCCCGGGCGGCGTCGGCCAGCTCAGGGACATCTTCGTCGACCGAGTCGATCCTGGTTAGCTTCCAGACCAGGGCGCCGAGCACGGCCCCGACCAGGGGGGCGAGGATGAAGAGCCAGAGCTGGGACATCGCGGTGCCACCCTCGAAAAGGGCGGGGCCCAGGGAGCGCGCCGGGTTCACCGACGTGCCGGTCAGCGGGATGCCGACCAGGTGGACCGTGGTCAGTGCCAGGCCAATGGCGAGGCCTGCGGCCGCCGGGGTCGCGACCCGCTCGGTGACCAGCAGGATCACGAGGACGAACGCCGCGGTGAGCACGGTCTCGAGGACGAATGCGCCGGCCATGTCGATGGCGCCGTTGTCGTAGGAGTTCGTGCCGAGCGCACCGGTCTGGTCGGTCACGCCGAACGAGCTGACGAACAGCTTCAGCAGCGCCGCACCGACGATCGCGCCGGCGACCTGCGCCACCATGTAGAGCCCTGCCTCGCGGCCCGGGATCCGCTTGGCGAGGAACACGCCGAGAGTGACTGCGGGGTTGACGTGCGTGCCCGAGACCGGGCCGAACGCGTAGGCCAGCATCAGGACCACCAGGCCGAAGGCGAACGCGACACCCACGGTGCCCGAGGCCGGCCCCGCCCCGTCCTGCCCGACTCCACCGGCGATGCCGAACACCGCCGCTCCCACGGCGAGGAAGACCAGGAGGAAGGTGCCGACGAACTCGGCTCCAAGTTTGCGACTCATGACAGGAGGGCCTCTCGAAGGAAGGGAGTTGCTGGGCAGGACGTGCCCAGCAGGGGGGTCGGGATCGGCGGGATGCTACCAGCGACCGGCTACCCGCCCAGTTCGTCAGTGCGGGAGCAGCCCGGCAGCCTCGAGGTCTGCCGCCAGCGCTGGGTCTGAGGGCTCGGTGAGGAAGTGCCCATCCGGGAAGACCACCACGGGGATGGACTGCCGGCCCCCGTTCATGCTCATCATCGTCGCGAGCCCGGCCTCGTCCTCGTCGACGTCCACGTAGGTGAACGGGACCGAGAGCCGGTCGAGAAGTCGCGTGGAGCGTCGGCAGTCAGGGCACCAGTCGGCGCCGTACACGGTGAGTTCGGGCATGGTCGGAATGGTTGCATCCTCGGTGGAGGGGCGCACGCGCGGGTTCAGCCCTGCCTGTTCAACCCCGTCGGTTCAACCCTGCAGGTTCAGCCCTGCAGGTTCAGCCCCGTCGGTTCAGTCGTGCGTGGTCATCCAGCCGATCGCTGACAGCACGAGTGCCTTGGTGCCGAATGGGATCGCGGCCTCATCCACGTCGAACGTGGGCCGGTGCAGGTCGAGGCGATCGGGTCGTCCGGGCCAGTGCGTGCCGAGCCGCGCGTAGCAGCCGGGCACGTGGCCCAGGTACCAGCCGAAGGTGTCGCCGCCCCAGGAGTGCTCGGTGTCCTGCACCGCCTGCGGACCGCCGGCAGTCACCGCAGCTCGAGCCATCATCCTGGTGGCCGCCGGGTCGTTGACGACGGGGGTCACGCCGGGCCGGTGCGACAGGTGCCAGCGCAGGCCGTCGGCACGGGTTCCTGTGTGGTCGCCCGCATCGTCGGTGTGCATGTCGGTTCCGAGCACTGCAGCAATCGCCCCCGGGACGATCCGCAGCAACTCATCGGAGACCACCGGATCCGGCGTCCGGACGGAGCCGGTCAGCTCAGCCTCCGAGGGGATCACATTCGAGGCTGAGCCGGTGTGGATTGTGCCGAAGACGAGGCGCACCTCACCGCGCCCCGGATCGGCAGCGATGCCGTCCGCGGCGGCCTGGACGGTCACCGGGAGCTCGCGCACCAACCGCGCCACCTCGTCGGTGAGGTTCACCGTCAGGGATGGCCGCGCGGTGTGCCCCCCGGGACCCGATACCTGGATGGCGAGGTGGTGGGAGGCCGAGGTGATCGGGCCTATCCGGCAGCCCAGCTGGCCGGCATCGAGCTTGGGGTCGCAGTGCACCCCGAACAGCGCCTTGACCCCATCCAGGCCGCCATCGGCGATGACGTCCAGGGCTCCACCGGGCAGGCGCTCCTCGGAGGGCTCGAAGATGAGCCGGATGCGGCCGCGTACCCGACCGGACTTGATGAGCTCGCGCAGTACGAGGCCGGCGCCCAGCACGATCGCGGTGTGCACGTCATGCCCGCAGGCGTGGCACGCCCCGGCGTTCACCGAGCGATAGGGCACGTCCTTGGCGTCCTGCATGACCAGGGCGTCGATGTCGGCCCGCAGCGCCACCAGGGGGCCCTCGGTCCCGATGTCGCAGATCAGCCCGGTGCCGGTGCTCAGCACGCGCGCATCCAGGCCCTCGACCTGGAGTCGCTCCTTGAGTGCAGCGGTCGTCTCGAACTCCGACCGGCTCACCTCGGGGCGTGCGTGCAGCCAGCGCCTTGTGTAGGCGAGCTCACCGGCACGGTGGTCGATCATGGCATTCACGACGTGCAGGAGCTCGGGGTCGATGTCCACACCGAGCCCCTCAAGGTGCAGCTCCTCGATCGGTGGTCCCGGCACTGTGACGCTCACTCTCATCCTCCGACGCGATCATTGGCGAACTCCCGGCGCGGCAGCTCCACCACGTCAGGCAGCGTTCCCCCGTCGGCCACGATCGCGCGCTGGCGGACGTAGCTGGGCTGGTGGTCAAGGATATCGAGGAACCGATCCAGATCAGCATTGGATCCCAGCGACAGCGCATCGAGGGCAGGCCCCGACCTCGACACCGAGGGTGTGCGCCGGGGAATGCGTGACGGGATCCCCGACCAGTGCTCCCTCGGCCGTGCTCGGTCCGTGAGCGCGTGAATGGGCTCAGGCTGGGGCACTACCCTTCGGCGTGTGGTCCCTGATCCTGTCGGCAGCGCCGTCGCGCGCGGAGGTCCGGGCTGTGCCGCGGTGGCGGCCGGCAGCGTGGCCACCGCCCGTGCCGGTGCCGAGGTGCTCGCGGCCGGGGGCAACGCGGTCGATGCGGTTCTGGCCGCCTCGATAGCCGCCACCGTTGCTGAGCAGTCTGTGTCCTCCCTCGGCGGTGGCGGGTTCCTGATGGTCCGCCGGCCGGACGGCGCGGTTCACGTTCGCGACGCCTTCGTCGACACCCCGGGCCGGGGCCTGCCCGTCCAGGAGCTGGACCTGCACTTCCTGCCCATGGACGTCGAGTACCCGAGCACCGCCCAGACGTTCCACGTGGGGCTGGGCTCGGTGGCCGTGCCCGGCCTGTTGGCCGGCATCCTTGAGGCCCATGACGAGTTCGCCCGACTCCCGCTGGAGGCGATCGTGGCCCCGGCCCGGCGCTACGCGGCCGACGGGGTCGTGATCGAGCCGGCCCAGGGGGTCCTCACCGGCCTGGTGCGTGAGCTGGTCGGGATATCCCCGGAGAGCCGGGCGCTGATGGAGCGCGACGGTCGCTGGCTGACCACCGGAGATCTGGTGCTCAATCCCGACCTCGCAGGATTCCTCGACCGCGTTGCGGACGGCTCGGTGACGTCGCTGGAGAGTGCGCCTTTCGCGACCCCGCTGCTCGAGGCCATGGGCCACGGTGGCCTCGTGACGGTGGCCGACCTCGATGCCTACCAGGTGATCTCCCGCGACCCGGTCTTCGCCGAGCGCGCTGGGCACACGTTCTTCACCAACCCGCCGCCCTCGTTCGGTGGCTCGATCGTCGCGGACACGCTGGCCGCCGCCCCCGCCTTCGACCCCGATGACGCTCGCGGGTGGGCTGGCCTGCTGGAGACGCTCGTGCTGGCCACGAAACACCGGCGTGCGGGTGCCACCGCCCCGCTCACCGCGACTGGCACCACGCACAGCAGCGCTGTCGACGCCGACGGGATGGTCGCGTCCATGACCACGTCCAACGGGGTCACCTCCGGGTTCGTCATCCCCGGGACCGGGATCCAGCTGAACAACATGCTCGGCGAGGCCGACCTCAACCCGGACGGCTTCCACGCGACCCCACCCGGCCAGCGCATGGGGTCGATGATGAGCCCGTCGATCCTGGTCTCAGTCGATGGCGGGGTCGTCGGCCTCGGGACCGGCGGCTCGGAGCGGATCCGGTCGTCGCTGATCGAGGTCCTGATGCGGATGATCGATGGTGGCCAGTCGCTGGCCGAGGCGGTCTCGGCGGCACGGGTCCACCCCGACGGTGGAGGTCTGCAGGTTGAGCCGTTCCTGCCTGCCGAGGTCATCGAGGGGCTCGCTGAGTGCCGGCTCGGACCGGTCAACGTGTGGCCGGCCCCGAACCTGTTCTTCGGTGGGGTCAACGCCGTGCAGCGGATGTCCGACGGCTCCGTGCTGGCTGTCGCCGACGGGCGCCGCGGCGGGTGTGCGCTGGTCGTCGACGGGTAGTCCCCGGCAGTCAACTGCAATGGGCTGCCTGGGGCGTGCGGCTCAGGACCAGTGTGGGGCACCGTGTGACAGCACCCGCCACGCATGGCCCGGCACGACCAGGAGGTCGGGCACGTGGGCTGCGTCCTCGGACTGCACCTCGATCGTGGGGTCAGGCAGCTCGAGCGGGAACACCACTGGCTCGTCGGCGATGTTCAGCAGCGCGGTGATCCGCCGGCCGTGGCCGCTGACGGGCTGGGCCTGCACGGCCAGCGCCGTGTTGGTGACGTGCTCGACGCTGGGGTGCGAGCGGGTCATGAAGGGGTGCCGCAGGCGCATCTCGATGAGCTGGCGGTGCAGGTGGTGGATCGGCCATCCCCATGGAGCCAGCCCATCCTGCCGGTCGGGGAACATCGGGCGGACCGCGTCGTCGCCGCCGAACCGGTCCTCCTTGACGCCGCGGAAGGCCTGTTCGTCGCCGTAGTAGACCGACGGGCTGCCCGGCAGGGTGAACAGTGCGGCGATCGAGTGCCCGAAGTGCCGCTGGTCCTCCAGGTTGCTGGCGATCCGGGTGGTGTCGTGGTTGCCGACGAAGGTCAGCGGCGGATGCTCGGTCGCGTATTCAGCCAGCCGCTCGATCTGCCAGGTGAGGTCGAAGTAGTTGCAGTCGTTCAGGGATCGCCACAGGGGTCGCCACAGCCCGTAGGCCGTGACCGCGTCAAGGGTCGTGTCCGCCAGGATGGGCGGGACCTCGCCGTGGATGTACTCACCCACGAACCAGGCATCCGGGTGCTTGGCGCGGACGCGGGAGAGCACCTCGCGCCAGAACTCGGGGGGGACCGAGTAGGCGGCATCGAGCCGCCAGCCATCGGCGCCTCGGGTGAGCCAGTGGTCCATCACGTGCACGACGTAGTCGATGACTGCCGGATCCTGATGGTTCAGGACCACGAGCTCGCCGTGGCCCTCGAACACGTCGTAGTCGGGCTCGCCGCCGTCGGATGGCCACCGCAGGTTGAACCACTGCGCTGCCTGGCCGCCGGCCCCCGTGGGCTCCGGTCCCGCGGAGGTGGCCACGCGGAACATGGGGTGCCCGGATCCGACATGGTTGAACACGCCGTCGAGGATCAGCCGCATCCCCCGGTCATGGCAGCCACGGACCAGCGCGTCGAAGTCGCGGTCGTCGCCGAGCCGGTGGTCGATGTGCAGGTGGTCGGTGGTGTCGTAGCCGTGGGTCTGGGACGCGAAGATGGGTCCGAGCTGGATCCCGCGGCAGCCGAGGTCGTGCGCGTAGTCCAGCCAGTTCGCCAGATGCCGCAGCCGGTGGACGACCCCCGAGGCCTGGGTTGTCTCACGCTCGGCGCCGGAGAAGCCCAAGGGATAGACGTGCCACCACGTCAGGCCGTCGAGCCACAGGGGAACCACGCTGCCAATTTACGCCCAAACCGGCCATGAGTGTCCACGGGGCGCGCGTTCCAGCACCCAAAATCGTCACCCAAGGTGACCGGTTGACTCCAGCAATCCCGGTTGTACACAGGTATTGCACAAGTTGTGGATAAGTTCTGTTGACATCGAGAATGGGCTCCCGCACACTTGTGGACGTGAACATGGCACTCACCGAGATGAAGCGGGCGAAACTGCGTTTCGGCCTGCTGACGGCCGCCGTGGCCCTCTTGGTCTTCCTGATCGTATTCCTGTCCAGCCTCTCCGGGGCGCTGCTGCGGGCCTTCACCGGCGCCCTCGAGTCGCTCCCCGCCGATGGATTGGTCTACTCCGAGGCCTCCCGGGCCAACGTCCAGGCCAGCCGCCTGGAACCGGGCGTCACCCAGCAGGTCGCTGCTGTCGAGGGCGTGTCGGCCGTCGGTCCGCTGGCCGTGCTGTCGGCCAATGCAGTGGTGGCCGGCGAACCTGACGAGCTCCAGCTGATCGGCGTGACCCCCGGGAGCCCCAGCCAGCCCGGCGGTCTGCGCGCCGGGGAGTTCCCCCAGTCGCCGACCGAGGTTGCGGTGGACGCAAGCCAGGCCGAGGTTGGTCTCGGCGACACCATCCGTGTGAATGGATCGCAGACCGACCTGGTGGTCACGGGAACACTCGTGGGCACGCAGTTCGGAACTGACACCGCGTGGATCACCACGGAGGGCTACGAGGCCCTGCTCACCGAGCTGAACCCGGGCCTTGCGGCCGTACCGATCAACGCGGTGGTGTTCACCGTCGATGACGGTGCCGACGCAGCCGCAGTCGCTGTGCAGGTCCAGCAGGCCGTGGACGGTACCCAGGTGCTGGAGCGCGATGAGGCGCTGGCATCCATCCCGGGCGTCGAGTCGGTCAGCCAGACCTTCGGCCTGCTGGTGGGCATCACCTTCGTCATCGGGGTCGTCGTCGTGGGGTTCTTCTTCCTGATCCTGACGGTCCAGAAGCTGCGGACCTTCACCCTTCTGAGGGCGACGGGCGCCTCCACCCGGTCCCTGGCCGGGACTGTCACGGGACAGATCGCCGTGGTCATCCTGCTCGCATCGGCGGTCGCGGTAGTGCTCGCCTGGGGGGCTTTGCAGGGGCTCTCCACAGGGCTACCGGTCTCAATCGAACCGTTCACCATCGGGGGAGTCGTGTTGGCAGTGCTGGTTGCCTCGCTCGGAGCCGGGCTGCTGTCCGTGCGCCGGATCGCCAAGCTTGACCCTGCGACCGCGGCAGGTGCGCGATGAATCTCGCCGTTGCGGAGTTCCGCCGCGCCAAGGGCCGTTTCGTGTCCATCACCGGTGCCCTGTCCCTGATCGTCTTCCTCGTGCTTGTCCTTGGTGCCCTGGGCGACGGGCTGTTCTTCGGCGGTACCGGAGCCATCCGCTCCAGCACCGCTCAGGCCTACGCATTCTCGGCCGATGCCGAGGGCTCGCTCGTCCGCTCGCGGCTCCCGCTGGCCACCGAGTCCGAGCTCGAGGCGGTGGACGGAGTGCAGCAGGCGACCGCAATCGGCGCGCTGATCACCACCACCTCCAGTGTTCCCGGTGGTGCGGACCTCGTGGTCATGGGGTTCGCCCCTGAGGCTGATCCGGCCGGCGTTCCGGGAACAGTCCTGGAGGGCCGGCTTCCCGACCCGTCTGATCCTGCCGGAGTGGCGGTCGACAAGGCTCTTGCTGACGAAGGCCTCGGGATCGGGGCCACGCTTGTGGTCGGCGGCGTCAGCACGCCGGTCGTCGGGGTGGTCGACGATGCCGGTTACCAGGGACTGCCGACTGCGTGGACGCCCCTGGCCACCTACGCCGACATGCGTACAGCCGTCCGGCCGGAGTTCGCCGGGCAGCTCGTCGATCCTTCGGTGTTCGGCCTGACCCTGGCCGACGGCGTGACGGCCGAGGACATCACCCCACCGGTGGGCGTCCTGGTTGTCAGCAACGAGGAGACCTACCTGTCGATCCCGGGAATCCGGGAGCAGAAGTCCAGCCTCAACGCGATCATCTACGCGAGCCTCGCGGTCGCCGGTCTTGTCGTGGCATTGTTCTTCGCCCTCGTGGTCCTCGAGAAGCGTGAGCTCTTCGCCGCTCTGAAGGCGCTGGGCGCGTCGAGCCGCAAGCTGGGCAGTGGGGTTGTCCTGCAGGCCTTCGGCGCCACGATCACGGCCGTAATCGTCGGGGCCACCGCGGCATGGCTCATGGGTCAGCTGCTTCCCGACGATATCCCCTTCCTCTTCCGCCCGGAGACACTGGTGTTCTCCGCCGTCCTCACCGTGACCGCCGGCGTCGTCGGCGCACTGCTCTCGCTCCGCCGAATCAGCCGGATCGACCCGGCAACCGCCCTAGGAGGCTCCCTGTGATCACCGAAGCGACGCCGCAGCCCCTGAGCGCGGCCTCCCCCGATGCGCCGATCCTCGCGGTAGACACGGTCACCAAGACCTACGGAGAGGGGCACACCGCAGTCACGGCCGTCCACGAGGCCTCCATGGATGTCAGGCAGGGGGAGTTCGTCTCACTGCTGGGGCCGTCCGGCTCCGGCAAGACCACGCTCATCTCGATGATCGGCGGCCTGCTCACCCCGACCTCGGGCACCATCCAGCTCGGCGACATGGTGGTCAGCGACCTCGACTCGAAGGACCTGACATCGTTCCGGGCGGAGAAGGTCGGCTTCGTGTTCCAGTCTGCCAACCTGGTGCCGTTCCTGACGGCCCGTGAGAACCTGCTGTGGGTGGCTGGACTGCGCAAGGAGCGGGGCCGCGGGGCTCGCAGGGCCGCAGGCGAACGGGCCGACCAGCTCCTCGACGAGCTCGGCCTGGCTGAGCGGGCGGGCAACGTGCCCGAGAAGCTGTCCGGCGGCGAGCGCCAGCGAGTGGCGATCGGCCGAGCGCTGATGAACGACCCCGACCTGGTTCTGGTCGACGAGCCGACAGCAGCCCTGGACACAGCCATGGGTCGTCAGGTGGTCCAGCTGCTGCGCCGCGAGATCAAGGATCGCGGCAAGACCGGGATCATGGTCACCCACGACCTGCGCATGGTCGAGTACACCGACCGGGTCTTCGAGATCACCGATGGCTACCTGGAGCTGGGTGGGGACCCTGCCGAGATGGCGGCCAGCGCGGCCCACGCCGGCCACTGACCCCCACGGCCCCGGGCGCCTCCGGGCTGCGCATTGGCCACGTACAGTCGCCGTTTGGTGACTCTTAGCCGACCGCTATGGTCATGGTTACGCCCCCAGGCTCGATTGGCCTCTGTCGGCGGCCGATGATAGGTCCATGCGTCTGACTTCCCTGCGCCAGTTCGTCGGCGCCCTCACCTCGGCTGCCCTGATCGCCGGCACGGCAACCGGCATCGCCCCCCCGGCGTCCGGTGCTGCGATCGAGGAGTACGCCGTGCCCGGTGATGGGATCATCCGGATTCAGGGTGGCGGCTGGGGCCATGGTCGCGGGATGAGTCAGTGGGGCGCCTATCAGGCAGCACTCGAGGGGCGCTCCTTCGCCGAGATCCTGGACTTCTACTACCCGGGCACGGGACGGAGCGAGCTGCCCGGGTCGACCGTACGGGTGCTCCTGGCCACCGACACCGGCCGGAACGTCGTGGTTCGCGCGGTGCCTGGCCTGACCGCCAGCTTCACGGTGTCGTCCGGCGACCGTGTCGTCGAGCTGGCGAAGGAGCCGACGCGCTGCAAGACGCCGCCGACGCGCTGGCGTGCCCGGGCGGTCCGTAAGGGCGTCCGGCTGATGGCGTACTGCAAGCGCTGGGTGACGGTTGTCCCGGGCAAGCGGATCGAGAGCGGTCGCATCACGTTCGAGGTGCCCGGAGGGATCGTCGGGACCCAGAGCCGGCAGGTGCGCCGTGGCTACCGCGGCGCCGTGACCGCTGATCGCCTGGGTGCTCGCACGCTGCGGGCGATCAACACGCTGCCCATGGACACCTACCTCAGGCCGGTCGTTGCTGCCGAGGTGTCCCCGTCATGGCCGGTCGAGTCACTGCGTGCCCAGGCCGTCGCCGCCCGCAGCTACGCTGCGCACGAGGCCCTTGGGCGGGCCGGGACGTCCTTCGACGTGTACGACTCAGTGCGTTCCCAGGCCTACCCGGGAGCCGTCTGGTACGACCGCCGCTGGCAGGTTGTCCGCGATCGTGAGCACGCGCGCACCAACCAGGCGATCGCGGACACTGCGGGGATCCACGTGACCGCGGATGGGAAGCCGGCGCTCACGCAGTTCAGCTCCTCGAACGGTGGAGCCACGGCCAAGTCACCTCTGCCGTACATGGTCGCCGCGGTCGATGAGTGGGACAGACGGGCGACGCCGAATTCGCGAAGGACGTGGACGGACTCGGTGTCGGCCTCCGCGCTGCGGGCGAGGTATCCCAGCGCTGGGGCCATCCGGGCGATCCGCGTCCTCGTGCGCGAGGGGGCTGGGTCCTGGGGCGGGCGCGTCTCGAAGCTGGAGGTCGTGGGCGCGAACCGCAGCTACACGCTGACCTCGGACAGCGCGATCCGGGCCGCCCTCGGAGTGCACAGCAGCTTCCTGACGTTCACCGCCTGATTCGATCACGGTGGCGGCAGGTCACTGTTGGACGGGGTGGCCCTCCGAGGCCTGGACGACGACGATCCCAGTGCCTGACAGGGCGAGCTGGTAGGCCTCGCCGGACCCACGCCCGATCAGGGCCGAGGCCTTCGCGGTCTTGCGGATCCCGGACGTCAGCGACGTGGACCACAGCACGGCTGCCTGCATGTCGACGTAGGTCGGCACATCCACGTTCAGCATGACCGGGATGCCCTGGACGACGACTGCGAGGGTCCCGGTGCCGGAGAAGGTGGTGTTGAACAGGCCGCCGGAGGCCATTGAGGCGCCCTCGACCTTCTCGATGTCCCAGGTCAGCGAGTTCTCGAACGCCAGCACATGGCTGCCGCTGATCGTGACCTTCTCGTCCTCGAGGTGGAGCAGGAACACGTGGTCGGCCTGGTCAGCCAGGAAGACGTCACCGTCACCGCTGACCTTCATGAGCTTCATGCCCTCTGTGGTCATCACCTTCTTGAACATCTTGGCCATGCCGCCGGCGCCCTCATAGGCGAAGTCGACGTTGCCCTGGTACGCGACCATGGACCCCTGCTTGGCGAAGAAGTGCCCGCTGGTCGCAGACAGGTGGACCTTGAGCATCCGCGAGTTCTGCTTGGTGAACGCACCGTCCTCCTCGGACGCGGCCTCTGCGTGGCCGAAGATGTCGCTTCTCATGCGGCCAACGCTAGGCCATCCTCGACGGATGCGCGCGGCACCTGGGGCGTTCCGGGGACCCTGGGCTCAGGTGCGCGGGTCAGGCCCTCAGGCGAGCTGGGTGACCGCGTGGATGACCAGTCCCGCCAGCGCACCCACGACTGTCCCGTTGATCCGGATGAACTGCAGGTCGCGACCCACGGCCAGCTCGATCCGGGTCGCCGTCTGCGGGCCGTCCCACCTCGCGACCGTGTCCGTGATCACGCTGGTGAGCTCGACCTTGTAGTCAGCGACGAGTCCGACCACCGTGTCGGTGATCCAGCCATCGATGCGCGTCTGGAGCTCGGGATCTGTGGCCAGGCTCTGCCCCAGCTGAACGAGCGCCCCCGTGGCACGCGTGCGCAACTCGCTGTCGGGGTCGTCGGCGGCCTCGAGCAGCACGCGTTGGGCGGTCTCCCAGATCCTGTTGACCGAGTTCTGCACGTCGGGGTGGTTGTACATGTCGACCTTGGCGCGCTCGACCCGCTCACGGGTGCCGGGGTTCGTGCGCAGGTCGTCGGCGAACTGCACGAGCATCCGGTCGATCGCGAGCCGCACTTCGTGGTCGGGGTCGTCGCGCACAGCCGCCAGGAACCGGACGAGCTCGAGATGGATCTTGTCCCCGACGACGCCGTCGACGAACCGCGGGGTCCAGGTCGGAGCCTGGTTCGTGACCAGGCCGATGATGGGGCCGCGGTTGGTCACGACCCACGCGTACATCCGATCGGCCAGGACGTCGACGATGCCCGTGTGCGCGCCGTCGGCGACGACCTGGCCGAGCAGGTGGCCAAGGGCGGGGGAGACCTCGGTGCGCTCGACGCGCTCGGAGATGACCCGTTCGATCATCGTGCGCATCTGCTCGTCGTCGAGGACGGCGATCAGGCCACGGACGGCCCGCCCCATCTCGCCGGACACCCGGGTCGCGTGATCCGGATCGGCCAGCCACTCGCCGCCGCGTCGGGTCACCTCAGCTCCCGTGACCTTCTCGCGCACGACGTCGTCGGTGAGGAAGTGCGTTCCGACGAACTCACCGAGCGTGGCCCCCATCTGGTCCTTGCGCGTGGGGATGATCGCCGTGTGCGGGATAGGTAGCCCGAGCGGGTGGCGGAACAGCGCTGTCACGGCGAACCAGTCGGCCAATGCGCCGACCATCGCCGCCTCCGATCCGGCCTGCAGGTAGCCGATCCAGCCGTCGGGGCTCGATCCGTAGGCCGTGAGGGTCACACCGAAGACGGCCGCGGCCAGCAGGAACAGCCCGGTGGCGACGGCCTTCATCCGGCGCAGTCCCGAGCGGCGGGCGTCGTCGGAACCGCTGAACGGATTGTCGGGCGTGGGCTGTGGCGCGTCGGCGGTCGCGGTTGCCGTGCTCATGGCACCTCCGGGGGCTCGGCTTGCGAGTCTAGACGCGCGGACCGATCCCCGCGGGCGGCCTCAGCCGAGTGGTGGCTGCGCCACGGTCCAGCTCAGCGCAGCTGAGCGGTGCGGGCGTGGGACGCGCACAGCGTTTCGTGGTGGTCACGGTGACCGACGAACTCGAAGCCGGCCTTCGCCAGCAACCGCCGGCTTGCCACGTTCGGCACGGCCGCTTGTGCCCACAACTCGCGGTGCAGGTGTCCGTCCGGGTTCGCGTCATGCCAGTTCACGAGCCCGCCGGCCAGTTCGGTGCCCAGCCCCCGCCACGACGCTGTGGGGACTCCAGTGCGGCTGGAGCTCACATCGTCAGGACGATCTTGCCTGTGAACCGCCCGGTCGCGTAGTAGCGCATGGCCGCGCGGCCCTCGTCGAGGGGATAGGCCCAGTCGACCACCGGCGTGACGGAACCCTCGGCCATGAGCCGGACCAACAGGGCGACGTCGTCGGGGCTGTTCGGCCGATGGATCACCATGCGTACGCGTTTGTCGCCGGCCAGCCCGAGGAGCGCGGCGGAGGCCAGCCGCCGGGTGGGCCCACCCACCACGGCCGCTGTACCGCCCGTGCGCAGGGCCCGCCGATAGGCGACGACTGATCGCTGGCACACGACGTCGAGGATCAGGTCGTACTGCTCGCCCTGGCTGGTGAAATCGGTGCGCGTGTAGTCAAGAACATGGTCGGCGCCGAGCTCGAGCATCGCGTCGAGCTTGCCCGGGCCGTCGACGCCAGTCACCTGCGCGCCGAGGGCCTTGGCGATCTGGATGGCGAACGTGCCCACGCCGCCCCCGCCCCCATTCATGAGCACGTGCGTGCCCGCCGGCGGACCGCCCTTCCGCAGGCCGGCGATGGCGAGTCCGCCGGCCTGCGGGGCGGCAGCTGCCTGCTCCCAGCTCAGGAAGTCAGGCTTGGGCGCCAGGGCCGACTCCGGCACGCACGCGTACTCGGCGAAGGCGCCGAAGCCACATCCCGACAGGTCCCCGAACACCTCGTCCCCTGGTCGCAGGCCGGCGACCGAGGGGCCGACAGCTTCCACCACGCCAGCCACGTCCGAGCCGAGGGTTCGACGAGCCGGCCGGCGGAGTCCACTGGTCCGGTTGGCCAGCGGCGTGCCCGCCATCAGGCCCGCGTCCCACTCGTTGATGGAGGCAGCGCGGACCCGGACCAGGACCTCGTCCGGACCGGGTTGCGGAATGGGCAGTTCGTCGACGCGCAGGACCTCCGGTCCTCCGTACTCATCGTGCACGAGAGCCTTCACCTGATCGGCCTCCCTCCGCACCGCACGCTAGTACGGCTGACCGGTGCGACTCCGTGTGGGCGGGCCGGGTGGGGGTCTGATCCGTTCCGGTCCGCTGGGCCGGAACGGACCGTCCCGCCACGCGCACAGCCGACACCTCCCAGCGGACAGCTAGTGCCCCGAGGGCCGACCCTCGAGGAGATCGCGCATGCGCTCCCAGTTGCCCCGCTCCCAGCGCGCCGCGAACAGGGCGAATACCGGGGTCAGCAGGCGGGTGGCGCCGTGGAGGGTGTAGGTCCAGTCCCAGCTCAGCAGCGTCCCGTCCCCGGCGGGTCTGACGGTCACGGCGCCCTCGGTTGCCATCATCGCGCTTCTTGTGCGGGAGCTGATGGTATGCGGGCGATCGAAGCCGGTGATCAGCACGGCCATCCGGAGTCGACCACCCATGGTGGCCACGAACCGGGTGCCGACCGCCATCGGGGGCGGCGAGAGCCACTCGACCGAGGTCATCGCCAGATTCCAGGAGGGCTCGTCGGCGGCCATGTCGAAGACCACGTCAGCCGGGCAGGCGATGAGCAGTTCACCGGACATGCGCCCCATGCTCACAACCCAAGCACGTCAACGGTGCGGGTGAGCGCCCTCGTCGCCGGGTTCAACATTGGTGCGCATGGCGCAGTCCTCGGATCCTCGACCGCCAGCGATGGGCTTGGCGGCCAGCGCCTGTGACCCCGGCCGCACACGGCAGGGCAGACCGCGCTGAGGCCTGATGCCCGGGACGAGGACAGGTTCGTGCGCACCTTCGTGCGAGCGGTCACCACATCCGGGCAAGGAACACGTCGCCGTAGTTGTTGGTGTCGTTGGCGACCAGGTTCGTCGCATCCGACTGGTAGGTGATCCAGCGGCCGTCGGCGCTGATCGCCGGGACTGAGCCGTTGGCCTGGTCGCCGTTGCCGCGGACCGACACCCGTCGGGTGGTCCGAGTGTACCGGTCGAACAGGAACACGTCGGGCGCGCTGTTGGTGTCACCGTCGACCAGGTTCGTCGCCCACGAGTAGTATGATCCACCGGCCGTCGGCGCTGATAGCCGGGCCGTAGGCGTAGTTGTCTGCCTGTGCGCCGTTGCTGCGGACCGACACCCGTTCGGTTGTGCGGTGTCCCGGTCGAACAGGAACACGTCGGCCGCGCTGTTGGTGTCGTTGGCGACCAGGTTCGTCGCCCACGAGTGGTAGCTGATCCGTCGGCCGTCGGCGCTGATAGCCGGGCTGTAGGAGTCGAGCGTGCGGCCGTCGCGTCTGCACTTCGACATACATAGTCGCCTCACGGCCAGCCGGAGCCACAAGCCACCTGACCCTTTTCGCCGCGAGTCGGGCGTCCTCGGCTGCTTTCCCGTGGACCGCCATGCGACAGGTGTAGACGAATCGGTCTACAGGCGGTACCGTTGTGGTGTGGCCGAGACAACGACGATCCGCATCAGCAGGGACACTCATGCGCGGGTGACGCGACTGGCGGCGGAGCGACACGAGACGATCGATGAGACGGTGAGCCGGGCCATCCGCGCGCTCCGCCAGGACGCCATGGCGCGGGACCTCGCGGCAGAGCTCAGCGAGGATGAGACGGCGTGGCTCGATGCTGACGCCGGGTGACGTCGTAGCACTCGACCTCGGCATGCCCGCCGGAAGCGAGGCCGGCCTACGTCGGCCGGCGATCGTCGTGACAGCCGCCCGGGTCCTCAAGGGTGGACCCAACGTCGTGCAGGTCGTCCCATTGACCCGAGGCATCCGCACGAGCACCACCGAGGTCCTGATCGATCCCGACGAAGACAACGGACTCGCGGCCCGCTCCTCGGCGCAGTGCCAGCACGTGCGATCCGTGGCCACGACTCGAATCCACGAGCGCACCGGCAACGTTGGGCCGGTGGTCCTGACCGAGGTCCGCGAGACACTGGCGCTGCTGCTGGACCTGTAACGTCGCGCGAGCACGCCGGTTAGACCTGAGGCGACCTCCTCAATGCAGAACGGCCTGTGCAGCCGCGTCATCCCGCCGCCAATCGGGCGCTTTCGGAGGGCAACGCGGCGCCCACCAGGAAGCGGTGGGGGAGGAACCAGCACAGCGCGGCTGGCCACCACCGCCGGAACCCCGGGTGTGACCCGGTGTTGCCCTGGCGCCCGACGAGCCGGTTAGAGTCGCGCATGCCTGTCGCACGTTTGGCTTCTGACCGGGAGATCGTCGCTGCGCTGCCGGAGGTGTTCGACGGCGCGCCGATGATGCCCACGCGGCGGGTGGTCAGCGGGCTGAAGAGGTTGGGGTTGCGGCTGCCCGCCGAGCCGGAGGACGCGCTGACCGCGGCACTGCGGACAGCCGATCGGCCGTACTACTGGTTAGCCGGGGATGCGTACCTGGCTGACGGGGTCGCGATGGTGGCCGGTCGCACGTTCACGCACGCGGTGAGCGCCGCGGAGCTGGACAAGGACTTCCTGGAGGCGTTGCCGGACTTCGCGGGTGCGATGCTCGATCTGGTGATCCAGCTCGGGGTGCATCTGCCCGACGGCCAGCACGTGCGGCCCTTCGATCAGGTCACCGGCGGGCCGGTGCCGGGGTTCAGCTTCCCGGTGCGATTGCCGGCTGGCTCGTTGTCCGGGATGGGGTTGCGCCCCGGTGATCTGGTCGCGCTGTCGGGAACGGTGCAGGGTCACCCGCAGTTGGCTCCGACCGCGGCGGTGGACGGTGACCTGCTCGGGTCAATGCTGGTGCGCCGCCTCGGCGTGGAGTCCGGTCCGCTGCCGGTGGACGCGGTGGTGATCGCAGCCCTGGCCCTGGAGCAGTGGCCGGGTGGGGTGCAACCGCCGATCTCCCGGGCCGCGGCGGACGCCGGCCTGGAGTGCAACGACCTGCACATCGCCCCGCTGGGGGTTCCCCTGGGGCCCGCGGGCGGAGTTGGGCGCGACGCGGAGGACCTGGCTGAGGCATACGAGCTGGGACGTGACGATGCCCGGGTGGTGGCCGCGGCGCTGGCGTTGATCGACCTGGGCGAGCGGGTCGCCGGCGAGCTGGCCGCCTCGGTCCTCGACGAGCTGGACGTGGCGGAGCTCAACCCCGATGACCCGGACAGCTGGGCGCGGGCGCATCTGCAGGGACCCGGCGAGGAACTGTTCTCCCGCCATGAACAGTCAGCCCGGGAAGTGCTCAAGGGCCACCAGATCGACGTGGGTCAGCTCGTGGCCGGCTTGGCTGGTCCGTACACGGCGCTCGTGGTCGCTGAGGAAGCCCTCGAGGGATTCGATCCGCAGGTGATCGGGGTGGCGATGCTGGTGCAGCTGCTCGACCGGCCGGGGCTGCCCCGACAGGCGCGGGCCGCCATCGACTACCTGCGGGGCCGGCAGGTGGAGTTCCTGGAGGGTCCGGCAGCAGCGGAGAGCGCCTACCGGCACTGCCTGGCCCTGGTCGCCGACCACCCTGGTGCCCTGATCAGGCTCGCGGGCATCGCGGTGGACCGAAGCCAGTACCCCGCGGCGCGTAGCATGATCGACCGGGCTGGGGTCGACGCCAGCCACCCTGTGGTCACATTCCTCACCGACATGGTGGAACACGGCCACCCCTTGGACAGCGGGGACACAGCGGTTCCGTTGGCTGGGCGGGCCCGCAACCAGCCGTGCCCGTGCGGGTCGGGCCGTAAGTACAAGCTGTGCCACGGCCACCCGGCGTCCGGGTCGCGGACCGTCTCGGTGCGCGAGCAGGCCCACCAGCTCTATGACAAGGCCGTGCTGTTCTGCAAGACCCGTCACCACGGGTACCTGGCCGACCTGGTCCAAGACGTCCTCGACGAGGGCGGTGAGATGGCCGACGCCCTGATCCCCACGGTCCTGGACGCGGTGCTGTTCAACGCCGGGATGCTGCAGGAGTACCTGGACCTGCGGGGCGACCTGCTGTCCCAGGCCGAACGGGACCTGATCGCCGCCTGGCTGGCCCGGGGGCCGTCGGTCCTTGAGGTTGAGGGCTGCGAACCTGGGCAGTGGTTGGACCTTCGGGACCTGCGCACCGGGGCCCGCTGCCATGTCACCGAGCATCGCGGGTCCCAGCAGGTGCGGGAGCGGATGCTGCTCTACACACGGGTGGCCGACGTCGGCGACGGCCAGGAGTTGTACGGCGGGATCAGCGTGATCCGGACCCACGAGCTTGACGGCGTCTTGAACCTGCTGGATGGAGACCCGGACGCCGAGGACCTGATCGGGCACCTGCTCGCCCGGCTCGGCCCACCCACCCTGGTCACCCCCGAGGGGGACCCGCTCGAGCTGTGCACCGCCACCTTCACGACCACAGCCCCGGTGAAGCTGGCCCGGGACCTGGACCGGCTCTTCACGCGCGACAACCACAGCACCTGGCTCGTCGCATCAGGCGCTCATGGTGGCGGCGGGCAGGCGGACGTCATTCGCGCCCTGGCCAGCCTGGAACTCACCGGGCGCACCCTGACGCTGCAGACAACGTCCCGTGCTCGCGCGGCACGCGTCATCGACCTGCTCGACGGGGTTCACGCCAAACTCACCCAGACCGACTTCCAGGTCACCGATCCCGATGACCTCAGCGGGGGTGACGGCGAACCGGCGGGGGCGCAGCTCACACCGGCCGGAGAACCCAGCCTCACGGATGACCCCGAGATCCGCGCCGCCATCGCCGACCACATCGCCCAGTACGAGACCAACTGGGTGGACTCCCCGATCCCGGCGCTGCGGGGCCTGACCCCCCGCCAAGCCGCCGCCGACCCCACCCGGCGCGAGGACCTCGAAAGGCTCCTGGCTGAGTTCCCGAGTGCCGGTAGCCCGCTACACATGGACGCCCAACGACTACGCCAACTCCTCGACCTGTAGCAGCCCGAGCTCGCTACACACCCAGTGACCGCGGTTCCGTTTCGGATGTCCGGAACCGGTCGGTCCTGACCAGGTATCAGAACGGGGAGCACCGCGGCGAGTCTCGACGTGCCCCACTTCGCCGCGAATCGGCGCACTGGCTCGGCTCGAGGCTGGTCAGGTTCGGCGGCCGGCGTCATCGCGGCCGCCAATGACTGTCAAGAGCGAGACCGCGATGTCCCGTATTGCGCTGTTGGTCGTCCGGTAGGTCGGTGTCGCCCGCGCCGGCGCCCCATAGTTCGCAGGATTGACGGCTTCTGCGCGGCAGGGTTCACACGCCGACCTGTCTCTGGCTTTGTCAAGGGTGCTGGGCTTGGCCCTGAACCAGGGTGATCTCTTCAGCAGGGAAGTTCTGCTCGCACGGCCAGCCGTCCCCGTTCGGGTCGAGCTCGGCTGGCGATCCGTTGAGGTGGAAGTAGAGCACGGCGCCGAGGTAGTCCAGCCCCGTGTCGCCTGCGTCTGGGAAGGCCTGCAGGTACTCATCGAGGGTGCCCCCCAACTCGGCGAACGTGTTCTCGTTGACCGGTGCCGCCAACTGCTCACAGCTCAGCCCAGGCCGGTAGGCCATGGCCGAGGCCGTGGCCGAGTCGCGAGCCTGCGACGCCGGGGGGGTCAGCAGGTAGCTGCCGTCCGTGTCGGTGACGATCACCGGCCGCAGGTCGGCCATCTGGTTCAGGCGCGGGGCGCAGGTGAACGTGCTGCCCACCGAGACGGGTCCCACCAGCGCGCAGTCGACCTGGATCGCGTTGTCCGGGAGCCCAGCCCTGGCGATCGCGGTGCGGATGTCGAACGTGGTCACGGTCGGCGAGGTCACCTGCCCAGCGGCGGCCGTCCCCTGCACCGGTCGGGCGCTGTCGTAGAAGGCTTGGATCTGTGCGGCCGGGAACTCGCTGGTGCAGGGACGCCCATCACCGTCCGGGTCCATCGCAGCTGGGCGGCCGTTGTCGAGGAAGTAGTAGACGACCTCGGGGTAGCTCAGCCCGCCCTGGGCCGCCCTCGGCGCGTCGTTCATGTCGCGGAAGTCCGGCCCCGGCACGGTGACGTCAGTGACCGGAACGACCAGGTCGGCACAGGTCAGGTCATCGCGGTACATCCACTCAGGATCAGCCGTTTCGACGTTGATCAGCCCGCCCCACTCCGGGTCCGCCTGCGCTGATGCCTTGTTCGCGATCACCTTCGGGTTGATGTAGGGGGCGTAGGTGTCGTCGCTGGTCATCACGACGAGCACGTCGACCCAGACCAGGTCCGGGTTGTCGTCAGAGACGCTCAGATAGGTGCAGGGGAACGCATTGCCCTCCCACAACACGGACCGAACGAGACCGCCGGCGAACAGGTCCGCAGCGCCGCACATCAACTGCGCCTCGCCGTACTCCTGCTCGAGCACCGGCAGCAGATCCGCCTCGATGTCGGCCACTGTCACCGCGCTGGATGCGGTGATGCCCGGCGACGCGGTCCCGGACTCCACCTCCCCGGCACACCCCGTCAACATGAGCGAGCCCGCGGCAAGGAGGGACAGCAGCCGGGTGGAGAAGGGAATCGAACGGTTCGCAGCCATGACGACCACCTCTCTCGATTTCAGGCTATTGCAGTGGTTAGCACAACAAACAGGGCACAACGGCCCGCGAGGTCGACCCCAGCACCATCGAGCACCACGACCGCGACCGCGGCAACCGCGACCGCCCCGGAGTCCACTTCCTCACCACCTACGTCGCCCACGTCTGAACCGCGCCCCCGCATGACCAGCCGGTGCGTCGATTCCGCCCAGTAGGGCGCCCAGCCACGGTCGCGGGTGTCCGCTGCGGTGCCGACCTGCCGGTGGGAGGCCATCATGGGCTCGTGGCCCTGGCTGTCTGTGCGCTGTTCGACGCTGCGGGCGAGCACCTGATCCGCGGTCTCTGGGCACGGCTGGAGGACGCGGGTATCGGGTCGCTGGCATCGCACACCCACGGACACCACCACCCGCACCTGTCGTACGCCGTGCTGCGCGAGTGGGAGTTTGACCGCGTCCGCGACACTCTCGGCGGCCTGCCGGACGGCCACCGCTTCGCAGCGACTGTGCAGGGGACCGTGGTGTTCCCCCGGGGGCGCGTCGCGCTCGCCGTCGCCGTCCCCGCCGAGGTCGCCCTTCGCCAAGCCCGGGTCACCTCGGCGCTGATGGCCACCGGCGCGCAACTGCACAAGCACTACCGCCCGACGTCGTGGATCCCGCACGTCTCGGTGGCCACGCGCACGCCCGGATCCCTGCTCCCGGTCGCGGTCACCGCGATCTCCGACGTGCTCCCCGTGACGCTGACGGTCGCCCGTGCTGCGCTCATCGACACCGCCACCGGGGAGACCTGGGCGCTGCCCGGGATCCCCTGAGCGGAACTTGCCGCGCCGAGCCCGGACCGCAGCCGCGGCGGCACCAGCCAACTCCTCGTGCCGAGGGGAGCCGCCAGAAGTCGCACATGACTGATGGCCCACGCCGATCACCGCGCACGTGCCCCACTTCGCCGCGGAACGCGCGCTGTTTGAGGTGCGATCGCGACCGCGGGTGTCGGAGCCTGACCGAGCCACGGCAGGAGTCCCGCGGCACCCTACGGGTGCGTCGCCAGGTGTGATGCCCAGCCAGGTTGTCCAGTCTGGTGATGGGTGCGGCCTTCCCGATTGCCGAGTGGGGCCGGTGGTGGTTGTGCTGGTGGATCCATGATGGCAGAGCGGCGAGTCGGGCGGTCTCGGAGCTGTAGAGCTTCTTGAACGCCCAGCCCTCGGCGAGGGTCCGGTGGAAGCGTTCGATCTTGCCGTTGGTCTGTGGGCGGTAGGGGCGGGTCTTCTTCGGGGTGATGCCCAGCTCGGCGCACGTGTCACGCCAGAGGTTGCTGCGGTAGCAGCGGCCGTTGTCGGAGAGCACCCGCTGCACGGTCACGCCGCGTTCGGCGAACCAGGCGACTGCGTTGGTCAGGACGCGGGTCGCGGTCTCCTTGGTCTCGTCGTCGTGGGCCTCGACGTAGGCGACCCGGGAGTGGTCATCGATCACGGTGTGCAGGTAGCACGTGCCGATCCGGGGTTTCCGGTACTTGTTGTTGGGTGCCCCGGTCCGCGCTGCGGTCACGGCCCGGTTCTTCTCTCGCTGCTACCGGCCGACGTAGCGCCACCCGCCACCGTCGGGGACCTTGCCCTACTTCTTGACGTCGACGTGGATCAGGTCACCGGGGTGGTGGTGTTCGTAGCGGCGGATCGGCTCCCCGGTGGCCCGGTCGAGGTGGGTCAGGCGGTTGATCCGGCAGCGCACCAGGACGGCGTGCACGGTCGAGGCTGGCATGCCGAGCCGGTCTGCGATCTCGACCGATCCCAGCCGCTGCTTCCAGCGCAGGTGCACGATCTTGCGCACCACCGGTGCCGGGGTCCGGTTCGGTTGGTGATGGGGTCGCGACGAGCGGTCAACCATGCTAGTCGGCCCCTCCGCCCGGTACCGGTCGGCCCACTTCCCCGCGGTCTTCCACGACACGTCGTACCGCTCGGCAGCACGTGGCACCGGCCACCTCTGATCAACGATCAGCCGCGCCAGTCGCAGGCGGGCACGAGGGGTCAGAGCGCGTCGGAATGGGTCGCGTGGGACACGAAGGCCTCCTTGGTGTGAAGCGGTTTCCAGAGAACTCCACTCCACACCGGGAGGCCTTCACCCACCGACGACATCAGATCGTGTCGTCACACGATCTCGACCAACGTGCCTGGTCATCAGATCTAGTGTCGCGCGTCATTAGTTGATTTACATGCGGGTGGGCGGGATGATGGGGCATGCCGTCATCGGGGTTGTCGATCACTGGTGAGGACCGTGCGACGTTGGAGTCGTTGACCCGGTCGCGGACTGCGTCTGCCGGTCAGGTGGAGCGGGCACGGATTGTGCTGGCTGTCGCCGACGGTGCCGGCACGACGGGGACCGCGGAGTTGGTCGGGGTGTCGCGTCCGACCGTGATCAAGTGGCGGGACCGGTTCGCGGCGCACGGGCTGGCTGGCTTGGGCGACGAGCCGCGCAGCGGCCGGCCCAAGACGATCGATGACGCGGCGATCCTGGCCGCGACCCTGGACCCGCCACCGGACACGTTGGGGGTGACGCACTGGTCCACTCGTCTGCTCGCTGCGCACCTGGGCATCGGGGATGCGACGGTGGCTCGGGCGTGGCGGCGGTACTGCATCAAGCCGTGGCGGCGTGAGACGTTCAAGTTCTCCACCGACCCGCAGCTGGAGGCCAAGGTCCGCGACGTGGTCGGGCTCTACCTGGACCCGCCGGAGAAGGCGATCGTGCTGTGCGTGGACGAGAAGTCCCAGATCCAGGCGCTGAACCGCACCGCCCCGATCCTGCCGGTGCGTCCCGGGCTGCCGGAGAAGGCGACCCACGACTACAAGCGCAACGGCACCACCACCCTGTTCGCCGCCCTCGAGGTCGCCACCGGGCAGGGTCACCGACCAGTGCTACGACCGGCACGGCAAGGCCGAGTTCCTGGACTTCCTCAAGAAGGTCGCCAAGGCCTACCCGCGCCGTGAGCTGCACGTCGTCGTGGACAACTACCACACCCACAAGCACGACGACATCAACGCCTGGCTGGCCAAGAATCCACGGGTCACACTGCACTTCACCCCGACCAGCGGATCCTGGCTCAACCTCGTCGAGGTCTTCTTCGGGATCATCACCCGTCAAGCCATCCGCCGCGGATCCTTCGACAGCGTCAAGGAACTCGTCGCCGCCATCCGCACCTTCATCGACGGCTGGAACGACCGCTGCCACCCCTTCACCTGGACCAAGACCGCCGACGAGATCCTGCCCCACGCCACCCGTAAACGAGATTCAGACGCGCGACACTAGACGGTGAGGGGTCACCCACGCCATACCGTCTAGGTCTGTGGCACACCTCAGCCTCCTCCGTTCGCTGGGACCGGCGACCGAGGGCAGGGCCGAACGACCTGCCTCCCCGTGGGGCCCGCGCGCCCGAACAGGAAAGGCTGAGCGCGGCCCGGTAGTTCGCGGGGCGGCGCAAGCGGGGCTGTTGGGTAGCCACGAACTTGGCGGCACGACCGCCCTCTCGAGGCCTGATGCCCCGGGCCGCGGCCCGGGTTGTGCGCACCCGTGTGGGCGCAGTCACCACATCCGGGCCAGGAACACGTCAGGGCTGTTGTTGGTGTCGTTGTCGACCAGGTTCGCCGCGAGCGATTTGTAGGTGATCCACCGCCCGTCGGCGCTGATCGCCGGGAAGAGGGACCTGTCGCCCGCCTGCCCACCGTCCCCGCGGACCGACACCCGTTGTGTGAGCCCGGTGTCCCGGTCGAACAGGAACACGTCCCCCTTCTTGTTGGTGTCGTTGTTGACCAGGTTCGTCGCGGATGAGTTGTAGGTGATCCACCGCCCGTCGGCGCTGATCGCCGGGGTGCGGGATTCCCCGTTTGCCTGCGCCCCGCGGCTGTTGACCGACACCCGCCGGGTGAGCCCGGTGTCGCGGTCGAACAGGAACACGTCCTCCTTGTTGTTGGTGTCGTTGTCGACCAGGTTCGTCGCCGATGAGACGTAGCTGATCCACCGGCCGTCGCCGCTGATCGCCGGGAAGCTGGAGCCTCCCTCGGTGGTTGGCCCTCCATGACTGCGGACCGACACCCGCCGGACTAGCCCGGTGTCCCGGTCGAACAGGAACACGCCAGGGCCGGTATCGGTGTCGTTGTCGACCAGGTTCCTTGCTTCCGAGCTGAAGGTGATCCACCGGCCGTCGGCGCTGATCGCCGGGTGGCTCGAGTCCCCCTCGTTCTCGGTCTGTCCTCCGTCGCTGCGGACCGACACCCGCCGGGTGAGCCCGGTGTCCCGATCGAACAGGAACACGTCACCAGAGCGATTCGTGTCGTTGTCGACCAGGTCTGCCGCGTCCGATCTGTAGGTGATCCACCGGCCGTCAGCGCTGAGCGCGGGGTCGCCTGATGCCCCGGCGAATTGGAGGTCTCCGTCGATGTGGTTCGACACCCGTTGAGTAGCCCCGGTTTCCCGATCGAAGAGGTACACGTCCCACGCGTCTGAGTCGTCATCGACCAGGTTGGTCGCGCCTGAGTCGTAGGCGATCCACCGCCCGTCGGCGCTGATTGCCGGGTGGTCGGAGGCGCCGTCTGCCTGCTCGCCGTTGCTGTTGACCGACACCCGCCGGGTGAGCCCGGTGTCCCGGTCGAACAGGAACACGTCCCACGTCCCGTTGGTGTCGTTGTCGACCAGGTCTGTCGCCCTCGAGGTGTAGGTGATCCACCGGCCGTCAGCGCTGACCGCCGAGGCGTTGGAGGGCCCGTTGGCCTGGCCGCCGTCGCTTCGGACCGACACCCGGGTGGTGTCCCTGACTGCGGGTCCGGCCGGCGCAGGCGGCGGGATCGGGGTGGTGGGGGTGAATCGGTAGGCCTTGGTGGTCTTTGCCCGGTACCCGGGCCGGGCGTACACCTTCACCCGGTACTTGCCCTTCTTCACCTTGAGCTTGCGGATCTCGGACTTGCCCCGGGTGCGGTAGATCCCGACCTTGCGCCACTTGCCCGTGGACTTGCGCTGCAGCTTGAACTTCCAGTTCTTCTTCCCTCGCAGGTCCGGATCGATGTTCACCACCAGCCGCTTCTTGCTCGTGAACGCCACCCGCGGCTTCCTCTTCTTGTTGGCCAACGGCACGAGCACCGAGGGTGGCCCCGCCGGTGCCGCGGCCACAGCTTGCGGTGCGGATCCCGGCACACCGGGACTGGTCCCAGCCACCGGTGGGGCGCTGACCATGCCAGCGACCATCACCCCGGCAAGCACCGCCCCGAACCCAGACCGCCGCCCACGGCGGTCGCCCGCGCTGCGCTGGTGATTTCCAGAATCCGCTTCACGTGGCTGGCCCGACATGGTTCCTCCTCGGTCACCGGGGGACCGTGGGCCCAATGCCGAACCTCCCCCGGTCGGCACCTTCACGCTACGCCCCCACAACGACCACCGCCTAACGACCACCCACCACTGCACGCACACACTGCCTTCGCATACCTGTTCCAGCGCCTCTGATCGGCAGGCAGCGGACGCGACGGTACGTCAAGTAGCCGCGAATCGCGCGTTGCCGTCGCCGGCGACCGTCAGGGCGCTGAGCCCACCTGGGCCAGGAACTCTGTCAGCCAGATCGTGTAGTCGTCGCGGTAGCTGTTCCAGACCCCCACGTGTTCTGCGTCCTCGACGATGTGGACCTCGATGTCGGGGTTGCCGGCCATCTGGTCGTAGACAGGGATGACTGCCTCGTAGGGGATCGTGCCGTCCTCCTCGGAGTGGAGCATGAGGGCGGGCATCGTGATGTCGTCGATGGCCGAGGTGTAGTCCATGGCGTCCCAGTCCAGGTCGAAGCGCACCTGCGCCAACCACTTGCCCAGACCGAGCACGATCCCGGGGTAGCCCATCTCCGCCCCGCGGTTGGACACCACCGACCCCATGTCCAGCGCGGGCGAGTCGAAGAACAGGGCGCGCACCCGGTCGGCCAAAGCCGAGTTCTCCAACAGGGCCAGGCTGATCGCGCCGCCGGTGCTGGCCCCGGTGAGGATCACGTCGGTGGCGCCGTTATCCAGGGCGTACTGCACGGCCGCCTCGAGGTCGGGCCACTCCTCCTGGCCGAACCGGACCAGCCCATCGGTCTGCGGTGCGTCCTCGTCATTGCGGTAGCTGATCATCAGCGTCGGGTAGCCCAGGGACTCGGATACCGACAGCTGACGCAGCCCTTCGCGGGGGTCAGCGCCACGGCCGTGCGTGAAGATGATCCACGTCGACCCCGAGCCCTCGACGTACCACGCGGGGTAGTCCCCGAGCGGGCCAGGAACCATCACGTCGGTGAACGCGATGCCCAAGCTGCCCGGGTCCTTCGAGTAGTACCAGGAGTCGAGGCGGGCGGGATCACCAGAAGCCGGCGCGTCGCCTACGGTCTGCTCCACCGGGCGACTGCTCACCTCGCCCTGGGTCTGGACCGCGGGCCCGGTGAGAACGAAGGTGCCATCCTCGGTGCGCACCGACTGGTAGCCGGAGTCCTGCGGCGGATCCTCGCCCTCCGCGACCTGATAGGAGATGCGCTGCGCGTCGGCGGACACCACCTGCAGGGAATAGGGGGACTCCGGCTGGTCGGCCCGGTACCCATCGGCAATCAGGCCCGAGGCGTACCAGCTCACCCCCACGACCGCCAGCACGAGCAGGAGCAGCAGGGTCGGCAGGACCCAGAGCCACCAACGGCGGCGACGACGCGGGACGGTATCGGCGGGCTGCGCAGTCATGCCCCGATCATTCACCCCGACGCCGCCCGATCATGCACCGAGCCCCCGAGACCCAATGGGCGGGCGGGCCGCTGGAACGGTGACCGGCTGCCCCGCCGCCGCCAAGGGGCCGTGTTGCGACGTCCCGACATGTCCAGCGGTGACAGGCCCACCCTGACGATCCTCGCCCTGGAGACTTCGCCGCTGACGTGGCCCACCAAGAACGGCCCCGCAACTTCCGAAGCTGCCGCAATCCGATCTGCGTCCCAGTGCCCCACACCGCCGCCTGTGGACGCACGTCCAAATCATCAGGACTGGATCTCCGCTTGATGCCTTCTGGAAAGCGATGAGAACACGAGCCGATACGAATCGGCGATGAGGTTTGGGAGCTCGGCCACCGGTACGTCACCGGTCAGGTCGATGGTGATCCAATGGCGCTTGTTCATGTAGTAGCCGGGCCGGGTGCTGTCGTACTGATCGAGCAGCGCTTGCACCTCCTCGGGCCGAGCCTTCAGCGTCACGAAACCAGGCTCGTCGGTATTGACCATCGCGAAGATCTTGTCGCTGACCCGATAGACGTCGGTCTCGGGGCCAAAGGCGTGGTCGAGCGAGGCACCTGCCATCTGTCGACACCAGCCGCCGATCTGATCGAGGGTCGAGGTCTCAGGCTTCGAGTTGGTGGACACGGTCAACCTCCGATTGGTGTTGCGGTGCCGATGAGGGTTCCGACATGGTCACGCGCGTAGGAGCCGGTCTGACCCCAAGGGGTGTCGTGCCGTGCGGCCGGCGGTGCGGCGCCAGCGATCACGGCTCGATCACACGCCGCTGCAACGTCACCGGATACCAAGGCGCACGACTCTGACATCGACCTGTTGGTCTCGGGATCCCGGAGCGGGGATACCCAACCGCCATCTGCTGGCTGGTGTCGGTGAAGGGGCTGCTTGCCGTCACCGACGTTCGGGTTGTGCTGGATGAAGACCTCGCGAGGCGAAGCGCACGACGACCTCACCGGTCGGAACTGGTCTCGCCCCAGGTCGTGGAACGTCTGGATGTTGTCTCTCGCGGTCTCGGGCCCTTCGGTGTGGCTCATGCTCCCTCCTCGGGGACGCCGACGACGCGGCGGAACAGCCGTTGCACGTCGGCGATGAGCCGCTCTTGGTCGGGGCCGGCGTGGAAACACGGGCCGGCGTAGGCGTGCAGCAGGAACTCGACCACTGTCGCAGTGTCCAGAACGCCCAGGTCGAATTCACCTGCGGCCGCGCCGCCGGCCAGCAGGCCCGCCAGCACTTGGCGAGCCTCCTCGAGCGGTTCGTCGCTGTCGGTCGAGACCGTGTGGAAGACCGCGTGGTAGAGCGACTGGTTCTCGAGCTCGAACCGCATCCAGTGCGCGACGACCGTGTCGAGTCTCTCGGCCCAGGGCCCGGCATCGTCGGTGGCGACGACTCGGGGTTGCTCCATCATCTGCGCCCATACCCGTGCCTGCAGGCCGGCGATCAGGTCGCCTCGAGAGGCGAAATGCAGGTAGATCGCGCCCTTCGCGACCCCGGCTTCGGCGGCGACCTTGGCTATCGAGGTGTTCTCGAGGCCGTCGCTGATGGCCAGTGCCGCAGCGGCGTCGAGGATCTGCTGGCGCCTAGCCTCCGCGGGACGGTAGCGGGGCTCTGCATCGGTTGCCGCTGTCTGATTCACCTGAGCGATGCTACCGACTTGACCAACGACTGACCAGGGGTCACACTGTGACTGGCGGTCACTGACTATTGGTCATTCGAGAGGAGACTCCACCATGACACCACCGAATCTCACCACCCATGCCAGGCTCGTGTGGCACCTCGGGGGCTCGCTCAAGGACTTCTGGTCCTCCGACCTCAACCGGGCCACCGTCGAGCTGGTCGACCCACAGCCCGGCGAGGTCGTCGTCGATCTCGGCGCCGGCCTGGGACCTGCAAGCGTCGAGGCCATCGGGCTCGTCGGGCCGACCGGCCGCGTCATCGCCGTGGACCCGTCCCGGACGATGCGCGCAGTGCTCCGGCTGCGCTGCCTCGCGCGCCGTGACCTCCGCGCGGTCGAGGTATGCGACGGGACGGCCGAGTCGCTGCCCGTCGAGGCCCGCTCAGTGGACGCGCTGTGGGCGGTCAACGCCACCCACCACTTCGCGGACCTGGACCGCTTCACCGCAGAACTGGCTCGGGTGCTGGGACCCGGTGGCCGGGCGATCCTGGTGGAGGAAGACCTGAACCACCCTGATCATCCCTTCGCGCAGATGGCCGGCCAGGGTCACCACGGCCCGCACGGCATCGACGTCGAGGCGCTCCTCGAGCTCTTCCGCGGTGTCGGCCTCGCCGAGGCCTCGTCGACGTACCGCACCGTGGCCGGCGCCCCCGCCACCGTCATCACAACCGGCAGGTCGGCATGAATCAGCGCACCCGCCGTCTCTGGGACGGCTACCACCAGCGGCACCCCGGAGACCGCCACCGCCTGTTCACCGCCGTCGCCGCGGCCTTCGACATCTCGACCGCCCTCTACCCGGGGTGCTACGTCGACGTCACGCCGTCGTTCGTTCTGGACTCGGTGACCTACCTCGACGTCGACCGGCGGGCGGCGCAGTTCTTCGCCGACACCGACGGCGTCGACGAGATCATCGGCAGCCACCGCAACGGCGGCGCGCCCGCCGAGTGGAGCTTCCAGCAGGCCGACTACACCTCGAGGCTCACCCTGCCCGAGCGGCACTACGACCTGCTCATCTCGCTCTACGCCGGGTTCGTCTCCGAGCACTGCACCCGGCACCTGCGGCCCGGCGGGCTGCTGCTGGTCAACCCCAGCCACGGAGACACCGCGGTGGCCGGCCTCGACCCCCGCTACCGGCTGGTCGCCGCGGTCACCTCACGCGACGGGGCGTACACCGTGCGGAACCACGACCTGGACACCTACCTGATCCCGAAACGCGACACCGAGATCACCCGAGAGACCTTGCACGCCAGCAACCGGGGCATCGCCTACACCAAGCCCGCCTTCGCCTACGTGTTCGAACTGGGCTCACCGGCTGCATGACCGCCACGCTGCCAGCGTCAGCGAGAATCGCGCCGATCGAACCGGAGAGGCACGGTCACTGCGTTCCCACGGAACTCGCCGGGTGAACAAGTGCAGCTTCTTCCCGGGCATGTGCCGATCCTGCGAGCGAGTTCGTACTGCTCGAGGCCGCCGAGAGGCCGGGACAAGGCAACCGGGCCGGTCCTCAGCGGTCGGCGCCAGCTTGGTAGCCGGGCCCCTGCCCAGTGGTGAGGCTCAGTCTTCGGCGAGGTTGGTCAGGAGTTCCACCACCGCGGGGGCGACCCCCAGTGCCTCTCCCTCGGTCATGGCTGAACGGGAGTCCAGGGTGGCCCACTTGCCGAACGTCCATGCCCGCTGCGCCGCTGACTCGGGACTCTCGCCGTCCGGGGCGATGCTCACCCCACCAGATCCATCGAGGAACAGGTAGTTCTGGTAGCCCTCCGGGTAGTCCAAGAGCGCAGTCGCGCCCATGGCCTGGGTCATAGCCTTCTCGTCGAGGTCCTTCCACTTCCACACTGTGACGACAACCATGTCGCCCTCCTTGATTGACTTGATACAACGCGTGTGACGTGTGTCACACGCTCCACCGTAGCCCTGGTGGACGGGGCGCGGCAGTTCCCCCTGGGGCATCCGCCTTTGGCTGCCCAGGTGGGGGCCTGGGCCCCTAGTGGGCCCAGGCATGTGGCCGTACCGTGGAAGTGCGGTGCAGCCACGGAGGTGGGGACATGCGCGAGTTCAGAGTTGCCGTGAGGAAGGTCGTCGATCCGCAGGACACGGTCCCGAAGGTGTACATGCGGCGGGTCGCCCAGCAGCCCGGTCATGTGTTGGTCAGGCGCCGGAGAGCCGATGGCTGGCATGACATGAGTGCTGAGGAGTTCGCTGCCGACGTCGATTCCGTTGCCGCTGGGCTGGTCGCGTGCGGCGTGCGCCGTGGTGATCGGGTGGCCCTGATGTCTGCGACCAGGTACGAGTGGACGTTGCTGGACTGCGCGATCATGAGCGCAGCCGCGGTGACCGTGCCGATCTATGAGACGTCCTCGGCCGAGCAGGTCCGGTGGATCCTCCAGGACTCGGCAGCGGTGGCCGTGGTCGCCGACAGCCCGGTGCATGAGGCCACCTTGCTCGGCCTGCGCGCTGACCTGCCCGCCCTGGAGCATGTCTGGTGCCTGGACGGGGGCGGGGTCGCCGAGATCGCCGCCCAGGCGACCGGGGAGAGCGCCGAGCAGGTCGACCGCCGCCGGCGGGAGTCCGATGGCAGCACCCTGGCAACGATCATCTACACGTCCGGGACCACGGGTATGCCCAAGGGCTGCCCGCTGACCCACTCCAACATGCTGGCCGTCGCGAACGGCGTGCTGCCCGGCGCCTTGGACCAGATCATCACCCCCGATGCGTCCACGTTGGTCTTCCTGCCGCTGGCGCATGTCGCGGCCCGCCTGGTCCAGACCGGATGCCTGATCCAGGGCACCGCGATGGGTCACTGGTCGGACCTTCCCACGGTGGTCGACGAGCTGGAGTCCTTCCAGCCGGACTTCATCGTGGGGGTGCCCCGGGTCTTCGAGAAGGTGTACAACGCGGCGGCCACCAAGGCCGCGGCCGAGAACAAGGCCCGGGTCTTCGCGTGGGCGACGGCCACCGCCATCGAGTACAGCAAGGCGATGGACAACGATGGCCCGTCGTCCTGGTTGCGGATCCGCCACGCGGTCTTCGACCGACTCGTCTACGTCAAGCTGCGGGCCAAGCTGGGTGGGCGCGCCTCCGCGGCCGTGTGCGGCGCGGCCCCGCTCGGCGCCCGCCTCGGGCACTTCTTCCGCGGAATCGGCCTACCCATCTACGAGGTCTACGGCGAGACAGAGTGCTTCGGGCTGGCCACCATCAACCATCCCGGGACGATCCGCGTGGGTGCCGTGGGACAACCCATCGCCGGGGGCGCGATCCGGATCGACGACGACGGCGAGGTCCTCATCAACGGACCGCACGTGTTCGACGGGTACTGGCACAACACGCACGCGACCGCCGAGGCCCTCCCCGGCGATGGCTGGCTGCACTCCGGGGACATCGGGGAGTTGGACCAGTCCGGGTTCCTGCACATCACCGGCCGGAAGAAGGACCTGATCGTCACCTCCAGCGGCAAGAACGTCGCCCCCGCCGTGCTCGAGGACATCGCCCGAGCCCACCCCATGATCAGCGAGATCATGGCCGTGGGCGACAACCGCCCATTCGTCGCCGCCCTGGTCACCCTCGACCCCGCCTACCTGCACACCTGGCTGGACATGCACGACCGGGACGCGGACACGCCGGCCGCAGAACTGATCGACGACGACGACGTGCGATCCGAAGTCCAGGACGCCATCGACCAGGCGAACGCCGCAGTCTCCCGCGCCGAGTCCATCCGCTCGTTCCGGATCCTGCCCCACGAGTTCACCGTCGAAGACGGCCAACTCACACCCTCGCTCAAACTCAAGCGCGCGGCCGTGGCCGACCAACTCGCCAACGAGATCACCGCGCTCTACACCTGACACCCAGAGCGACACCCCGACGTTCGAAAGCGAACGCCTTGCGGTGCGTAGCCGCGAGTTGCGCGCAGCCACGACGTGTTGGACCGACCCTCTGCGCTCCAGCCGGGTCATATGCTGACTGGATGCTCGACTTGGACATGATCGATGTTGAGGAGATCGCTACCGCGCTCGCGGACCAGACCGACTACGACCATCGATGGCTGATCGACCCGAGGACTGGCGAGGTGGTCTTCTGGACCAGCGACACCGGCATCGACGGCGAGAACCCGGTCGACCTCGACGAGCTCGACCTGATCCTCATCGACCCTCTGCCGTCCTACGTCTGGTACCAGGACATGGTCGACTTCGCCGACGGCATCAGCGACCGTGCCGCCGGTCGCAGCCTGAGCCGCTCGCTGCACGGGAAGGGGGCGTTCCGGCGCTTCCGCAACGAGCTCTATGAACGCCATCCGGAGCTGATCTCGGTCTGGCAGTCCCTTCGCGACGCCAGGGCCAGAGCCCGCGCCGTCCGCTGGCTGGTGGAGCAGGGACTGCTCGAGGAGGAGGCCGCCGGGCAATTCACGGACGACCATCCGGAGCCCGCCCTGCCGTGATCATTCGCACACGCCGTGCCCCGCGCTGACCCGGCTACGGCGTGGCCGAGTTGCGCCCACCGCGCCGCGTGCCGGCCGTCGCGATCGCGACGTTTCGCGCTCTGTAGCGTTTCGGCCGCGTGGGCGGAGGGCGGGGGTGGACCGGTTGCGAGGTTGCCGCGTGGGCGGAGGCCAGGTCCGCTTCTACGATTCTGCGGCCCTTCCATCCGGCGACGATGTGGACCGCCAAGCAGTCGCATGGTGCTGGGGCCCGGACTCGGTAGGCACCCGCTGGAGTGCACCCGCTCGAGGGTCGTTGGGCACTTGCGCCGCGCGACGGGCACGCGGAGTGTGGGGATCGAGAGGGTCCTGCGGCTCGTGGCCCTGGAGGAGGTCGCAGCCAGCGACTGGATGGGCTCCTCGGGAAGGGGATTGGAGGTCATGAGTTCGACGACGCACAAGCGTGAAGTGCACATCGACGCACCGGTGGAGCGGGTGGTCGAATATGTGAAGGTCCCGGAACACTTCCTGGCGGCCATGCTGGAGGCCGAGGGGAAGGAGCCCCGCGACGCGACGGCTCATCTGACGAAGGTGTCCCTGACGACGGACGGCGGCGTGGGCTCGACCTACGAGGCGGTGTTCCGCGTCTTCTTCATCACCATGCACGTCGTCGGCACTCGTACCGAGTATGTGCCCAACGAGCGGATCGTGGACCGTATGTCTACCGGTGTGACGTGGACCTACACGACGACACCCGACGACACGGGAACGCTGCTGTCCCTGGCCTGCGAGGTTTCCTCGAAGGTGCCGCTGGTGGACAAGGTCGAGGACGCCCTGTTCTGGAAGGGTGACCGGGACCTCGACAAGTACCTTGCCGCGTACAAGCACGCGATCGAGGCCTGAGGCTGCTGGTGACCGGCGGGTGGACACCCCGGATGGCTGCGGGGCTCGCCGCGTGTCGGGCTACCCACGGGCAGGCATCACAACGGCAGCCCAGAAGGACGCGCATCCGCGTGGCCGTGTTCTGGCACCAAGGTCCGCAACCGGGTCTTGCGCCCTCTGCCGGGAGCCAACCAGCCCCCGCGCCACCCGAACCGCGCCAAGCCCTCGCCACGATCAACCTCAACGTCGACAACCACCTCGGCCAGACGCGACTGCCGAAGGCTGCCTGTAACTCAGGACTTCTCTCACAGAACGGACGACGAAGGGAACTAGGGCAGTTTGCTCACAGCCGTCGCGACGAGTTGGTCAACCTGCTCGCGGGTCAGGGTCCCACCCTCGGGGAGGAGCCGATCAGGCCGCCACGCATTCAGGTGGATGACCCTGCCCTCGTATCCGACGAAGGTGTACGACCCTGCACACCCAGGCTCTCCGAAGACGACCCCTTCGGGAAGTGCCTCATCAGTCTTCGTCGAGGAACGGACGTCGCATTGGTCGCCGCTGTCAGCGACGACATGGAAGCCCTTGAACGACCACTCCCAGTCCCCCCCGGAAGTGGTGCTCAGAACAGCTGTGCCGTCCCAACCCAGCAACTCGACCAACTGCTCGGTCATCTCGTCCTCGGTCACCCACTGGCTCAGATCGTCTCCCCACGAGAAGACAGTCCCCACGCTGGACGTTGGGGCCGGGCTACCGGCCGACGCGCCCTGTGGCGGGGCGCTGGTACAGGCCCCCAGCATGGCCACCGCTCCACACAGTCCTGCGATCAGGAACCTTGGAGCCCTTCGGCGCATCGCCATCGCCTCCCCGTGTGCACCTCCAGCGCTGCACCGGCGCCGAGCCCCGATCAAGAGGCCAAAGCCCGTGGGACCCGCCCAAGCCACGAACCCGCCACAGCGACAACGGGAGCGGGAAGGGGGACGGGGCGCAAGGTCGACCCGACCCTCCGGCGCGAACGTGACTCACTGCGGACTGCGGAGGCTGCAACCCCATCCTGACCTGCGACGACGCTCTCGATCAGGCGTTGCGCTCGAACATGCCGGCGACCGCGGCGAAGCCGAGCACGGAGCGCGCCGAGTACGGCGAGCGCCACAGCCCGCCGTGACAGGCCCCGTCGACGAACAACTGCATCGGATGCGCGATCGGCACGTCCGGGTTGGCTGACGACTCCGGGTTGCGCAGGTCGTGGACGAGCAGTGCGGCCATGATGGCGTTCGAGGTGTCCGGCTCGAAGATCTCCAGGCCGAATCGTCCCGCCCCCGCGTAGGCGGCGGCCAGGGCCTTGTTCTTCACCACGGACTTGGTCCTGGTGCTCGGGGCCACGTTGAGCGACACCCGGACGCCCTCCTCACGGATGGCCATCGCCCGCCAGCGCTGCAGGCGCTTGGCCAGGATGTAGTTGGGTCCCTGCTGGCCGACGAGGCAGTCGCTGATGCCGTACTCGACACCTGTGCTGGTGAAGACGGTGCTCGGGTAGTTCTCGGTGAACTGCCCTGCCATCCGCAGGGGAGCGCGCCCGAAGCGCCAGAGCCCGGCCGAGCGCCAGCGCCGCCGGGACTCCTCAACAGCCTCGATCGGGGCGGCGAAGACGTCGGTGGGCGTGGCCAGCCAGGCCAACATGAGGTCGTGGCCCGCGGCGATGAGGTCCATGCTGATCGCGTCGATGGCCAGCGACACCCGCACGTGCAGCGGGCCATCTGCGTAGACGTAGTTGCCCAGGGTGAAGGGCCGCCCGATGCCGGCCAGCCAGGTCCGGATCTCCGGGGCCTGAGTGAGCAGGTCCGCTCCCGCGACGGCGGCCAGTGCCGAGCCCTCGAGCTGGGTGCGGTCCGGGCCGTCGATCGGGACGGGGATGCGCAGCCGGCCAGCCCGGTTCTCGGCGTCGGTGATGAGTCGCCGCCAGAGCTCCGGTCGGGGCAGGTCGACAGCCCACACGGTGGCACCCCAGTCGAGCAGGCAGGCCAGCGGACCCATCTCGGCACCGGCGCCCAGGACGGCGAAGTCCACGCCAGCCAGGTCGAGCCACTCCGGGTGGGCCATCACGGATTCGATGGCATGGGCGAAGCTGGGCTCCACGATCCCGTCGGCCACCCATACATCGAGCTGATGGCGCAGGTCCGGGCCCGACAGGTCGTGGCCGTGGTAGGGGATGACCAACTCGGTCACACCGCGCCCATGCCCGACCACCTCTGCCGTGCTGAACGCGGGTTCGGTGTTGGCCGCGAACGCCTCGGCGATGTCGGTGACCTGCGCGTCCCGTGTGAACCTGAAGCGCTCGTAGAGGCTCGCCATGGCGTCGTTGCACATGGCCACGGTGCCGCCGCCCACCTGCAGACCGGACACCACGAGGCCGAGGACTCCAGGCATGTAGTCCTTGCGCCAGTTCGCGGTGGCCTCGATCCGTCCGGCAAGGGCCGGATCCGTGTCGCGCGCCGCGTCGGCGAAGACGGCCCGACCTGTGTCCATCGAGGACGGGCGACCGTCGATGATCGGGAAGTCGATCCCGCGCTGCGGGTCGAACTCAGTCATGCAACCCTCCGAGAGCTGTCATCCGCGGGCGTCGATGACTCGCTGGTAGAGGTCCACCGTGATCCGGGCGATCTTGTCCCAGCCGAACTCACCGACGGCGCGCTGACGGCCTGCCACGCCCATCGCTGCTGCGCGGGCCGGGTCGGACATCACAGCCGTCAGGGCCTCTGCCAGGCCCTCCTCGAACGCGACCGGCTCGGCCTCGTCGTAGTGCACGAGGTAGCCGGTTTCGCCCTCGACGACCACCTCGGGGATGCCGCCGACATCGCTGGCCACGACGGCGGTCTCACACGCCATCGCCTCGAGGTTGACGATTCCCAGGGGTTCGTACACCGAAGGGCAGACGAAGGCCCCGGCGTGCGTGAGTGCCTGGACCAGGTGGGCCCGGCTCAGGTGCTCGTTGACCCACACCATGTTCGCGGCGCCCTTGCTCTCGCGCAGGGCGGCCACACCGGCCTCCACCTCCGCACCGAGCTCGGGGGTGTCCGGGGATGAGGCGATCAGAACCAGGGGGATGTCGGGGTCCATTCGGGCCGCGGCCTTGAGCAGGTGTGAGATCCCCTTCTGCCGGGTGATCCGGCCGACGAACAGCACGTAGGGACGCGACGGGTCGATCCCGACCGCCTCGATCAGGTCGGTGCTCGGATCGGGCTGGTAGAGCTCGGTGTCGATGCCGTTGTGCACGACCTCGACCTTCGCGGGGTCCACGTCGGGGTAGGACTCGAGCACGTCACCGCGCATCCCGTGGCTGACCGCGATGATCCGGTCGGCGCCCTCGTAGGCCGTCTTCTCGATCCAGGACGACAGCCGGTACCCGCCGCCGAGCTGCTCGGCCTTCCAGGGTCGCTTGGGCTCGAGCGAGTGTGCGGAGACCACGTGCGGCACGTCGAGGAAGAGCCCGCCGGCGTGCCCGGCGAAGTTGGCATACCAGGTGTGTGAGTGCAGCAGCTCCACGCCCTCACTCGCGGCGACCATCTCCAACGAGATGCCCATCGTCTGCAGCGACGCGTTCGCCCCGGCCAGCCCGATCGGCACCTGGTGGGCCGTGGCGTCCTCCCGGGGAGCTCCCCAGCACTGCACATCGACGTCGATGAGCTTGCGCAACTCACGTGCGAGGTACTCGACGTGGACACCTGCCCCGCCGTACGCCTCGGGCGGCCATTCCCTTGTCAGCAATCCGATCCTCATGAACGGCAGCCTAGGACCGTGTCCCGGGGGGATGCGCGCTGCGAAGGCCCCGCCCCCACCGCGCCTCCGCGGGGCAACGATGACTACCGTGGTGGCCATGTCGAATCCCCGCGTCCTCGGAATCGTTCTGGCCGGCGGAGAGGGCAAGCGGCTCATGCCCCTGACCGCCGATCGCGCCAAGCCCGCAGTGCCCTTCGGAGGCGCCTACCGGCTTGTCGACTTCGTGCTCAGCAACCTCGTGAACGCCGGTTTCGGCAGGATCGCCGTGCTGACCCAGTACAAGTCCCACTCGTTGGACCTGCACATCACCCGGACCTGGGCGATGCCGTCCATCATGGGCAACTACGTGACGGCCGTCCCGGCCCAGCAGCGGCTCGGCCCGCGCTGGTACACCGGTTCGGCGGATGCGATCTACCAGAGCCTGAACCTCATCGAGGACGACAATCCGGAATACCTGCTCGTCTTCGGCGCGGACAACATCTACCGCATGGACCCCCAGCAGATGCTCGATCAGCACATCGAGACCGGGGCCGCTGTGACCGTGGCCGGGATCCGCAAGCCGCGCTCGGAGGCGACCGAGTTCGGCGTGATCGAGCAGGCGGAAGGGTCCACGCAGATCACGGGCTTCCACGAGAAGGTGCCCGATCCGCCCGCAATCCCTGGATCGCCCGACGAGTCGTTCATCTCCATGGGCAACTACATCTTCTCCCGCGACTGGCTGGTCGAGACGCTGCGCGCCGACGCCGCCGATGACGCATCGGTGCACGACATGGGCGGCAACATCATCCCGGCCCTGACGGAGCAGGGGCTGGCGCACGTCTACGACTTCGGTGCCAACGTGATTCCCGGCGAGACGGAGCGCGACAAGGCCTACTGGCGCGACGTCGGGTCGATTGACGCCTACCACGAGGCGCACATGGACCTCGTCTCCGTGCACCCGATCTTCAACCTCTACAACACGCAGTGGCCGATCATCACGTCGTCGCTCGGCTCGCCGCCGCCGGCGAAGTTCGTCGAGGGCGGCAACGCCCACGAGTCGGTGATCGGGGCGGGTTCCGTCATCGCCGGTGGGCACGTCCGCTCATCGGTGATCTCCCAGGACGTCCGCGTCATGCAGGGTGCCTATGTCGAGGGTGCCGTGCTCATGCAGGGCGTCCGGATCGGCCGGGGCGCCGTTGTGCGCAACGCGATCCTGGACAAGAACGTCATTGTCCCCGATGGAGCGCAGATCGGTGTGCACGTCGAGTCCGACCGTGAGCGCTTCACGGTGTCCGACGGAGGCGTCGTGGCCGTGGGCAAGGGCCTCATCATCTAGGGCAGGTCTCCCGTTCGGGCTCTGAGCCATGTGATGACGACGCGGGAGAAGGCAGCGGCGCGCGGCGAGCGGCAACGGTCGCACTGATCACAACGGGCGCCATGTCCGACCCTCAAGCCTGCGCGACGTCTGATCCGCGGGACTCGACGGCTGCTGATCACCGCCGGCGAGGAGAGGTGCCGCGCTTTCCATCGATGTGGCTCGCTGCGGTGGCAACCTCGTCGAGCATCGCCACGGTGTGCTCGTAGCCCGACCGCATGTAGCCGGACCACGCGCGACGGTCCACGAACTCGGTGTAGAGCCCGGCGCCCTGCACCGTCCCGTACGGGACGGGGTGGAGGACGTGCACGTCGGCAGCGGCGTCCAGGTCGGCCAAGGAGCGGCGGGCCGTGTCGATGTGACCCATGAGCCGTGTCTGGGCGGAGATCCGGATGAGGCTGAACGGCTCGTCGCGCCAGCGTGGGTCCTCCTCGGCGACGAAGCCTGGTCGATAGAAGCCATTGATCACAACCGCGACGTCGCAGATGTCACCGCGGGAGAAGGGCCGCGCGGGCAGGATCTCGACGATGCCGCCATCCAGGTAGGACTCGCCCTGGTAGGCGACGGGTTCGAACGCCAGCGGGAGAGCCACCGCCATCCGCACGGCACGTGCCGCCGAGAGTTCGGGGTCGTCGATCGAGCTGACGTAGCGCAGCCGATTGCGCTCGACGCTCCACACCGGGAACCACACCGGCGTGGACAGGTCGCCGAGTGTGCGATCCCCGAGCAGGTCGCGGAAGAAGCCCTCGATCGCCTCCCCGCGCAGCAGGCCGGCCCAGCCCTGCCCCAGCCGCAGAGGAGCCGCTGCCAGGTGGCGCCAGTCGGGGTCGAGGTAGTCGGCGGGTCGCATCGCCAGCATGGCCCGGGCCACCTCGTCGGTGCTCATGCCTGCAGCCAGAGGAATGCCGAACATCGCGGAACCGGAGCACAGGCCGTAGGCCGAGGGGGTCACCCCTGCCTCCTCAAGCGCCCTCGCGACCCCGACCACGGAGGCCAACGCGCCGCTCCCCCCGGTCGCGACCACCCCGACTCGTCGGCCCTCCCAGACCCGCGCTTCACCATGGCGTGCCGGCGGGAACACCTCGTCGGGAGCACCCGCGGGCTGGTCCGTCGGCAGCGGGAGGAGGCCACGGCGCAGCTGTTCGAGGATGGAGGCGTCCTCCCTGAGCACCCGCCAGACACGTCCGGCATGCACCGGGACCCTGAGGTACTGGCCCACCCGTGCAAGGTCACTCACGTAGTTCAACGCCATCCCGGCATTGTGACTCACGGGCTGGCAGCACCCGGGATCATCGTCCTGCGACTCGTCAGCCACCTGCCCCGGCGCCGGCCTGACCAACGCCATGATGGGCCCGCGCTACTTGCCCTTGACCGCTGAGCAGCGCTTCTCCAGGTGTGCGGTCGCATCGGCGCGGGCCTTCTTGCGCGATCGACGGCCGGGGCCGCGCCAGCCGCACTCGCAGCGGGCGTGCGTGAAGTTCTCCTTCTCGACGATCCGCACGGGGTCGTCGCCCTTGCCATCGGACCTGCCCATGGCGGCCTCCCTCCGATGCGCACCCTAGTGGCCGCAGGCAGGGGAGCCCCGATCGGAGCCGACGGCGTACGCTTCCACCATGGCGAACAGCACTTGGACCGTGACCGGGATGACCTGTGGGCACTGCGTGAAGGCAGTCACCGACGAGGTCTCGGCCCTCGACGGGGTCGAAGCCGTCGAGGTTGACCTGGAGACAGGGGCGGTTGCTGTGACCGCCGCCACGGACCCCACCCGTGAGCAGATGGCGGCGGCCGTGGACGAGGCCGGATACACGCTGGTCTGAGGTCATGACCGCGATCGAGATCGTCGAGGTCAGCGCCAGGGACGGCCTTCAGAACGACCCGGGACTCCTGAGCACCGAGCAGAAGGTGGCGCTGGTCGCCCATTGCGCCGAGGCAGGTCTGCACCGCGCGGAGATCGCCTCGTTCGTCAACCCCAGGCTGGTCCCGCAGATGGCCGACGGCGAGGCTGTCGTGGCCGGCGTGCGCGCCTCGGTGCCGGAACCTGCGTCCTGGATCGGGCTGGTCCTCAACACCCGTGGTTTCCACCGGGCGGCCGCTGCCGGAGTCGACGAGGTGAACTGCGTGGTCAGCGTGACCGACGAGTTCTCCCAGGCCAACCAGGGGATGACCAGCGGGGAGGCGGTCGCCGTCGTCGCGGAGGTTGTCCCGCTGGCGCGGGCGACCGGGATCTCCACGACCGTGACGCTGTCAGTGGCCTTCGGATGCCCCTTCTCCGGGGAGGTGTCGACCGACCAGCTGCGCAGGGTCGTCGAGCAGGTCGCCGCAACTGGTGTGGACGAGATCGCGATCGCCGACACCATCGGGGTTGCAGTCCCCGTGGCCGTGTCGGCCCGGGTCGCGATGGTGCGGGACCTGATCGGTGACCTGCGTTTGCGCGCCCACTTCCACAACACCCGCAACACCGGCTACGCCAACGCGCTGGCCGCGGCGGACTCCGGGGTGAGCGTGCTCGACTCGAGCCTCGGTGGGATCGGCGGCTGCCCATTCGCGCCGCGCGCAACCGGGAACATCGCCACCGAGGACCTCGTCTACGCACTGCACCGCAGCGGCTTCGACACGGGCGTGGATCTCGCGGCGGCCATCCGGGCCAGCCAGTGGCTCGGCGAGCAGCTCGGGCGTGACCTGCCGGCGTACCTGCCGAGGGCGGGGACCTTCCCGGTCGCCTGAACAGCAAGGCCGCTGGCGGTGGCCCCTGCCCGGCCGGTGACCGGAATGCGGCTCTGGGTGGTCGATCCGGCCCCTACCGCACAGCATGTGTTCACCTGCAGTTCACGAACCCATCCCCGGCCATTCGGAATGCCGTCCTAGCGTCTGTCCTGTCCAGAAGACCCCCACTCACCTCAGGAGCCCCACGGTGAAGCACCGACTCGTCGCGTCCGCCGCCATCTCGGCGGCCCTCGCACTGACACTCGCTGGCTGCAGCGACTCCGGCACCGACACCGGTGCAGACCCCGGCGCCTCCGGCGCTGGCATCTCCGGCAGCATCAAGGCCTCCGGCTCCTCGGCGCAGAAGAACGCCATGGCCGAGTGGGTCAACGCCTTCCAGACCGCCAACCCCGACGTCACCATCGACTACCAGGCCAACGGCTCGGGCGCCGGCATCCAGGACTTCATCAACGACCAGACCGCGTTCGGTGGCTCAGACGCCGCGATCTCCGGTGAGGACAAGACCGCCGCCGATGCCCGATGCACCGATGGCGAGGCGATCAACATCCCGATGGTCGGCGGCGCCATCGCCGTTGCCTACAACGTGGAGGGCGTCGACAGCCTGACCCTCACCCCTGACGTGATTGCGGGGATCTTCAACAGCACGATCACCAGGTGGAACGATCCGCAGATCGCTGACCTCAACGATGGTGTGACGCTCCCGGACGCTGCCATCGCCCAGTTCCACCGCAGTGACGAGTCGGGCACGACCGCCAACTTCGCCGACTACCTCACGGCGACGGCGCCCGACATCTGGACCTACGAGGTCGGCAAGGCGTGGACCGCCCCTGGCGGCCAGGGGTCCAAGGGCAGCGACGGCGTCGCGTCCTCGCTGAACTCCACCGCGAACTCGATCGGCTACGTCGAGCTCTCGTTCGTCCTCGACGGCGGCCTCAAGGCGGCCATGGTCGACAACGGGGCCGGTGCGGTCGAGGCGACCTCGGCCAACGCGTCCACGGCCATCGGGGCCGCGACGGTGACCGGCACGGGCAATGACCTCTCGCTGGCCCTCGACCCGACGATCGCCGAACCGGGTGCGTACCCGATCGTGCTCGTCACCTACGAGATCACCTGCACTGCTGGTCTGCCGGCTGCGGACGCCGCTGTGGTCAAGCCCTTCATGGAGTACGCGGCCAGCGCGGAGGGTCAGGGAATCCTCGAAGGGATCGGCTATGTGCCGATCACCGGCGAGCTCCTGACCAAGGTCCAGGCCGCGATCGCCGCCATCGCCTGACCGTCGGGGACTGCGATCACTGGGGTGGGGGCCTCCGGGCCCCCACCCCAGTTGCGCATCCTCTAGCCTGATCACAAGCCCCCCATCACGAGACGGGAACACGATGGTCGACGCGACAACCACCGACGCGGCTTCGCCCATCAGTGGGGCAAGCGTGCGCCGGGGGGACCGCATCTTCGGTGGGCTGTCCAAGTACGCGGGCATCACCGTGCTTGTCATCATGGCGGCGATCGCCGTGTTCCTCGTCTGGCGGGCAATCCCGTCGTTGAGCACCAACACCGGCAACTTCTTCACCGAGCAGTCCTGGAACCCAGACGGCGACCCGGCGGTCTTCGGGATCGCCGCCCTCGCGTTCGGCACCCTGGTGTCCTCGGCCATCGCCATGGTGCTGGCCGTGCCCGTCGGCATCGGTATCGCCCTGTTCATCGTCCTGTACGCACCACGGCGCCTGGCGGCGGCGCTGGCGTTCATCACCGACCTGTTGGCTGCAGTTCCCTCGATCATCTTCGGACTCTGGGGCCTCGAGGTCCTCATATCGGGCAGCGAGGGCGTCCAGCGGTGGATGAGCGACTACCTGGGCTGGACGATCATCTTCAAGAACACCCTCGACCTGTACGGCAAGAGCATCTTCATCGCCTCGCTCGTGCTGGCCATCATGATCCTGCCGACCGTCGCTGCCGTGAGCCGCGAGGTGATCCTGCAGGTCCCCGCGGGTCACAAGGAGGCGGCGCTCGCACTGGGTGCCACCAGGTGGGAGATGGTCAGGATGGCCGTGTTCCCGTTCGCCAAGCCGGGCATGATCTCCGGAGCGATGCTCGGCCTGGGACGCGCACTTGGGGAGACGATCGCTGTGGCGCTGATCCTCTCGGCGGCCTTCACGGTCAACGTGCACCTGACCGAGCCCGGGGGCGACACCTTCGCAGCGAACATCGCGCTCAAGTGGAACGAGGCCGGCACCAACGGGTTGTCGGCGCTCGTCGCCAGCGGCCTGGTCCTGTTCTTCCTGACCCTCTCGGTCAACATGGTCGCCCGGTGGATCATCGCCCGGCGCTCGGAGTTCTCGGGGGCGAACTGACGTGACGACCACCCTGGACAGCGCAACGCGTACCCCGAGCTCCTTGGTGGGCGGCACCCTGCCCCGATGGGCGCAAGCTGTCATCGGCGCCGTCGCTGTCGCCAGCGCTGTGGTCCTGAACATGACCACCGGGCTCGCCGGTTGGTTCGGGACCACGATCGTCGGCGCCCTCATCTTCCTGATCATCCAGAGCATCTGGAGCTTCGCCGTCGAGGGCAAGCGGCACGCCGTCGACCGCCTTGCCACGACAGTGGTCTATTCCACGTTCGTCATCGCCGTGGTCCCGCTGATCTCAGTGCTGTTCACGGTCCTGGCCAAGGGCCTGAAGGTCATGAGCTGGGGGTTCCTGGTCAACTCGATGCGCAACGTCAGCCCACGCAGCCCGGGGGGTGGGGCCGGTCATGCGATCGTCGGCACCCTTGAGCAGGTGGCGCTGGCCGCGGCCTTTGCGATCCCCGTGGGCATCCTGGCCGCCATCTTCCTGGTCGAGTACGGCCGGGGGCGGCTGGCTCGGGCGATCTCATTCTTCGTCGACGTGATGACCGGGGTCCCGTCGATCGTCGCGGGCCTGTTCATCTTCACCGCGTTCGTCCTCGGCCTGGGGATGGAGCGATCGGGCTTGGCGGCTGCGCTGGCACTGGCGATCCTGATGCTGCCGGTCATCATCCGGACGACCGAGGAGATGCTGCGGATCGTCCCGAACGAGCTGCGCGAGGCCGCCTACGCCCTCGGGGTGCCCAAATGGAGAACTGTGCTGAAGGTCGTCCTGCCGACCTCGCTGGCCGGTATCGTGACCGGCGCCATGCTCGCCGTGGCGCGTGTCGCCGGCGAGACTGCGCCGTTGCTGCTGACGACGTTCCTGACCCAGAGCTACAACAACAACCCCTTCTCGGGCCCGCAGGCCGCTCTGCCGACGTTCATCTGGGACCAGATCACCAGTGGAACCACGGCATCGGTGGATCGTGCCTGGGCGGGGGCCCTCGTCCTGATCGCCTTGATCATGATGTTCTACATCGTCGCGAAGCTCCTCGCCAACCGCTTCGCACCGAAGGGATGACCCGCAGACCATGAGCAAGTCGATCACCATGCAGGACGTCGACGTCTACTACGGCGCCTTCAAGGCCGTCGAGGGGGTGAGCCTCAAGGTCCAGGCGAACTCGGTCACCGCGTTCATCGGTCCGTCCGGGTGCGGCAAGTCCACGGTCCTGCGCACGATCAACCGAATGCACGAGGTCATACCCGGCGCCTACGTCGACGGTGCAGTGCTGCTCGACGACGAGGACATCTACGGTTCCGGCGTCGACCCGGTCAACGTCCGGCGGACCATCGGCATGGTCTTCCAGCGTCCCAACCCGTTCCCGACCATGTCGATCGCCGAGAACGTCCTGGCCGGTGTGCGGCTGGCCGGCGAGCGCATGAGCAAGTCCGACGCGGAGGACGTCGTCGAGAGCTCCCTGCGCGGGGCCAACCTCTGGGAGGAGGTCAAGGACCGCCTCGCCAAGCCTGGCTCGGGGCTCTCCGGCGGTCAGCAGCAGCGGCTGTGCATCGCCCGGGCGATCGCCGTGAAGCCCCAGGTGCTCCTGATGGACGAGCCGTGCTCGGCGCTGGACCCGATCTCCACGCTGGCGATCGAGGACCTCATCCGCGATCTTGTCGAGCAGTACACGATCATCATCGTCACGCACAACATGCAGCAGGCCGGCCGGGTCTCGGACACCACCGGCTTCTTCAACCTCGCCGGCGTCGGTCAGCCCGGCCGCCTGATCGAGATGGGGAGCACCTCGGAGATCTTCTCCCACCCCAAGGAGCAGGCCACAGAGGACTACATCTCAGGGCGCTTCGGCTGACCCCTCAGTCGTGGGCAGGCGGTAGGTCGTGCTGCTCCGCGGCGACGATCCGCACCGTCTCATCGGTCGGGCGGTTCACCCAGGTCCGGTGGAACACGAAGAAGGTGCCTGGCGCGACCCGGTGCAGGAACCTCGGCCCGCCGGCCGCTGCGCGCAGGGCGTCGAGCTGGTTCGGGATGACCGGTCGGTGCGAGCACAGCGCGGAGGGCCAGGGCTGGTTGAACATCTCCAGGGTCCGTGCCAGGCCTGGCCCGGGGTCCGCGGCGAACTCGTCCTCGCTGATGGCCGGCTCGAGCCGGATGCCCGTACCGAGCTCGGCAGCCGCGGGGCGCAGGGTGGCCAGGCAGCGCTCAGCGGTGGAGGAGTGCAGGTGCCGAACCCCGAACGCCTTGAGCATCGGGATCAGCCGCCGGGCCTCCCAGTCACCGCGCTCGAGCAGGCCCCGTGCTGGGTCGGAGCGATCCAGCCCGGTCCGCTGTGCCCAGTCCACGCGCTTCTCGGCGCTGGTGTGCCGGAGCAGGACGAACGGGATCGTCGGGGGAGTCCTGGTAGCCAGTTGGATCAGAGTGCCGTCGCGCGGGTAGGTCATCGCGTCAGCTGCCGCGGCCGGCCGTAGCCAGCGCAGGCGGTCCACCTCCTTGTTGTCGATGAACTCACCGTTGCGGACGCTCGCGCGCCAGTACTCGACGGTCTTGGGCGTGCCATCCACCTGGTAGTGCTGCGTGGGCAGCGGCACGTCCAGGAGCGGGGTGTAGCCGGTCTCCTCCAGGGTCTCGCGCATCGCCGCCTCAATGGCGTTCTCGCCGGGCTCGTACTTCCCCTTGGGCAGCGACCAGTCGCGTCGACGCCTGCGGTGGATCACCGCCACCTCGAGGTCCTTGCCCACGCCGCGGGTGAGCACGACGCCGGCGGCGCGGATGACGCGCTTGGGTGACCTGGGCATACCGCTATGCCAGCGTCGTCTGCTTGCGCTGGCTTCGGACCTGTGGCCACTGCTCCTTCATCCGGATTCGCGCGATCAGCTCGCACTCCACCTCATAGGCGTGCAGCAGGCCCAGGGAGAAGCCCGTGGGACCGTCGAAGTGACCGGCGAGCTCGCGGCACGTCTCCTGCGCGATGAAGGCGTCCTGGTGCTCGCCCAACTGCTCGGTCACGTTGCTCAGGGCAGTCGCCAGCCCCTTGGCGGGCGCGCCGAAGACCGGCACCAGCGCCTCGGCGGCGTACCGGGCGCGCTTCGCGGTGATCCGGGTCTCGTGCCAGTCGTCCGACGGGCCGTCCAGCGTGAGCGCCTTGACCTCCTTGGCGAGCTTGCGCCAGGCCTTGTCGAACAACGGTGGCAGCGCCTCCCGGGCGGGCGCGGAGGCGGCCGGCGTGAGCTGTGGATCGGCGGCTGCAACCACCAGGGCGTCGAGCAGGTCGAGGTGGCGCTCGGAGCGCATCGCGTGCAGGGCTTCGGCGCGCCCGGCATCGGCCTTGGCCTGGAGCAATGGGTCGACGTGCGAATGGATCGCCGCCGAGTCGTCGGATCCCAGTTCGTCGGCGTGGGCGTCGAGCCGCGCCAGTAGGACCTCGGAGTCCCGGCTCAGGCCGAGCTCGGAGGCAGCCCATCCCAACTCGTCGCGCAGGTGGCGCGACCACGCGGTGTCAACCAGCGGTCCGAACACCCGCAGGCCGCTGCGCAAGCGGCGCGCGGCCACCCGCATCTGGTGCACGGAGTCCGGCAGGTCGCGGCGGACCCGAACGTCCTGGAGCAGGAAGCGACGCACATGGGTCAGCAGGTGGGCGTGCACGGCGGCGCCCGCGGGGTCATTGGGGGAGACCGGCGACGCATCGAGCACGTCCGGGTCACCCATCGCGGCCGGGCCCAGGGCACTGCCCGCCTTGGAGCTCGTGCCCGGCATCGCCCCGTGTGCCGCCAACAGTTCGAAGACGGGTTGGAGGGAGTCGGGGTCGCTCGTCAGCGTACTCAGCTGAAGCTCACGGAACCGGCCAGCGACGACGTCGTCATCCATGATCGAGACCACGTCATCGACCAGTTCCCCGACAGCGAGCTCATCCTCGCCGCGCAGGAGGTACGACGTCCGTTGGGTGTGCAGGGTCACGACGGGGAGCAGGGGCTGGCGCCGTACGAGCGCTGTGACGACCTCAGCCATCACGGGTGGGACGCTGCCTGGCTCACCAGCGTCAAGCGGCAGGTGCATCTGGTCACCGACCCCTGGGTCGGCCCCCTCGGCGGGCAGGGTCAGATGCCAGCCCTCGTCAGGTCCGCCGGACCGCCGGCGCAGGGTGACCTCCCAGCGGATGAGGCGCAGGTCCTCGGTGTCGTAGTACACCGAACGCACCTGCACCGACGGGTGCCGCTCGACGCGGGTGAGTCCGGTGTCCACGGTCGTGCCCGCGAGCCCGGGGACCCTCCCCACGAGCTCGGGCATGCGGAACAGGGCGTGGACGCGCAGCTTCCGGGTCTCCACCCGGTCTGTCGTCGGTGACTCGCTCACCCATCGGCCTCTCGGTAGTGCAGTTCGGCGCCCACGACGTGGGGGTCCAGCATCTCACCCGTCGTACGACTGGGATCAGCCGGCGGGGCGTCGCCGTCGTGTCGTCTGCAGCGTGATCATGTGCTCCTGCAGGTCGCGGCACGGCTCACCATCAGCGTCGGTGACGTGCGGGGTCCAGGTCCCGTCCGGTTGGCCGATCCAAGCCTGGATCTCGTCGTCGAAGCCCAGGTCGATCAATGACGAGACCTGGGCGGCGTGCTCCGCCCCGAGCTTGACCAGGACCTCGACTCGCCGATCGAGGTTGCGGTGCATCAGGTCTGCGGAGCCGATCCAGGTCTCGGTGTCACCGCTGTTGGCAAACTCGAAGGCCCGGCTGTGCTCCAGGAAGCGGCCCAGGATGGAGTGCACCCGGATGTTGTCGCTGAGCCCGGGCACGCCCGGGCGCACGGCGCAGATGCCGCGCACCCATATGTCCACCGGGACCCCCGCCTGCGATGCGCGGTAGAGCGCGTCGATGATCCCCTCGTCGACCACGGAGTTGCACTTGAACCGCACGCGCGCGGGCAGGCCGGCCTGGTGGTTGGTGATCTCACGCTCGATCCGCTCGACGAGGCCGGTCCGGATCGAGTGCGGGGCCACCAGCAGCCGGTTGTACGTGGTGTTCATCGAGTAGCCGGAGAGCACGTTGAAGACGTTGGACACGTCCTCCCCGACCTCGGGATCGGTGGTCAGCAGACCCATGTCCTCGTACATGCGCGCGGTCTTGGGGTGGTAGTTGCCGGTGCCGATGTGCACATACCGGCGTAGCCGCTCGCCGTCGTCACGCACGACCATGCTCAGCTTGCAGTGCGTCTTCAGGCCGACGAGGCCGTAGACGACATGCACACCCTGCCGCTCCAGCTTGCGCGCCCAGGAGATGTTGGCCCGCTCGTCGAAGCGCGCCTTGATCTCCACGAGTGCCAGGACCTGCTTGCCGGCCTGGGCGGCGTCGATGAGCGCATCGACGATCGGGGAGTCTCCCGAGGTCCGGTACAGCGTCTGCTTGATCGCCAGGACCTTCGGATCGGTGGCCGCCTGCTCGAGGAAGCGCTGGACGCTGGTGGAGAAGGAGTCGTAGGGGTGGTGCAGCAGGACGTCGTGGTCGCGCATCGCCTCGAGGACGTCCGGCGGCGCGGCTGTCTCAACGTCGGACAGCTGAGAGCTCGTCTTGGGCAGGAACTGCCGCTCCTTGAGGTCCTCTCGGTCCAGGCCGACGACGGTCCACAAGCCGGTGAGGTCCAACGGTCCCGGGAGCGAGAAGACCTCCTCGTCGGAGATGCCGAGCTCGCGGACCAGCAGCTCGAGCACGTACGGGTCGATCGAGCGCTCCACCTCCAGGCGGACCGGTGGACCGAACCGCCGGCGGTTCAGCTCGCGCTCGAGGGCCTTGAGCAGGTTCTCGGCGTCGTCCTCCTCGACCTCGACGTCCTCGTTGCGGGTGACCCGGAACGAGTGCTGCTGCAGGATCTCCATCCCGGGGAAGAGGTCGGAGAGGCTCGCGGCGATGACGTCCTCGAGGGGCACGAACCGCTGCGGTGCCACCGACAGGAAGCGCGGAAGGCTCTGCGGCACCTTGACGCGGGCGAACAGCTCGGTCCCGGTTCCCGGGTTGCGCACGACGACCGCGAGGTTGAGGCTCAGGCCCGAGATGTAGGGGAACGGGTGCGCCGGGTCGACGGCCAGCGGGGTCAGGACCGGGAACACCTTGTCGACGAAGGTCCGTTGCAGGGCGGCGCGTTCCTCGTCGGTGGCCTGGTTGTAGCGCAACAGCTGAATTCCCTCGTCGCGCAGGCCCGGCAGGACCGAGCCCCGGAAGCACTCGGCGTGCCGGGTCATCAGGGCCCGGGTGCGCGTCAGGATCATCTCAAGGAGGTCGCGTGGCATCAGCCCGCTGGCGGCCCGAACGGCGATCCCGGCGTCGATGCGGCGTTTGAGCCCGGCGACCCGGACCATGAAGAACTCGTCGAGGTTCGAGGCGAAGATCGCCAGGAACTTGGCGCGCTCCAGCAGCGGTAGCGACTCATCCTCGGCCAACTCGAGGACGCGCTCGTTGAACGCCAGCCAGGACAGCTCCCGATCGGCGAACCGGTCGGCCGGCAGCGACTGGGCCAGTGCCTCGGAGGTAGTGGCCGGTGCTGGTGGCCCGGTGCGCTCGTCGGCCGGCGGCGCCTGGATCGCGGTGTCGGACACGACAACCTCCTGATTCGCGGTATCGATCGAGTCTACCGACGGAACAGCGTGTCGCTGTCCCACGGGGCGAACCCGAGCGATCGGTACAGGGAGATTGCGGCGGTGTTCTGGGCGTCGACGTACAGCAGGGCCGTCGAAAGACCGCGGTCGCGCAGGTGGTCCAGGCCGGCCAGGGTCAGGCTCCGCCCGAGCCCCAGGCCACGCATGCCCGGGTCCACGCCGACGACGTAGACCTCACCGATCGGGTCATGGGCGTGCAGCTCGGCGGCATCCGCATCCCCGGCCTCATGACCGTGCCCCTGGTGTCCGCCCCGGGTGTGATCGTCGTGCTCATGGACCTTGGTCCAGTGGAAGCCGACTAGGCGCCCGTCGGCGTCCTCGGCCATCAGGAATCCCAACGGGTCGAACCACGACTCGGCCATGCGTTGCTCGAGGTCGGCCAGCGTCCAGCCTGCCTGGTCGGGCAGGTCGGTGAAGGCCCGCGCGTTCAGCGCCAACCAAGCAGACCTGTCCCGCTCGGGGTCGAAGGGCCGGAGGCTGATCCCGGGTGGCAGCGCGACCGGGTCCAGCGGTGCGTACAACGACCTGCGCAACTGCCACAGCCGCCGGGTCCGGTGGAACCCGCGCGCCTCGGCCAGCTCATTGGCGGCCCCTTCCGTACCGTGGGCCCACAGCCGCAGCCCGCCTGGATGGCCCTCGGCCTGGCGGACCGCCTCGTCGAGGAGCATGCCGCCCACCCCCCGACGGCGCGCGGTCGGCCGGACAGCCAACTCCGCGGAGGGCCCCTGGACGGTGTCGGTGAGGTCAAGATGTGCGTAGCCGAGCAGCTCGGCGGACCCGGGTTCCTCCGCCACGAGGTGCAGGGAGTCCACGTCCGGGTGGCGCAGGTGGAGCACCACGTGCTCATTGAGGGGGTAGGCGCCGTCAGCCCGCGCGGACTCGGCCGCGAGGTCCAGCACGGCGCTGACCTCCTGCGCGGTCAGATGCGGTGTGACCCGGACCTGTGCCGTCGGGGCACTCACCCGGCAGGTTCGCGCAGGGTCGCGGCCGTCGCGACGTCCAGGCCCTCCTCCTGGCGCGGGGGCACGAAGCGGTAGCCCACGTTGCGCACGGTTCCGATGAGCACCTCGTGCTCGGAACCGAGCTTGGCGCGCAGGCGGCGTACGTGCACGTCGACCGTCCGAGTACCCCCGAAGTAGTCGTATCCCCAGACCTCCTGCAGCAGCTGCGCCCGGGTGAACACACGCCCGCCGTGGCTTGCCAGGAAGCGCAGCAGCTCGAACTCCTTGAAGGTCAGGTCGAGGCTGCGGCCGCGGATCCGTGCGCTGTAGGCGCTCTCGTCGATGACCAGGTCGCCGAGGCGCAGCTCACCGTCTGCGTCGGTCTCCTCGGCCACGACCACCCGGCCGATGGCCAGTCGCAGTCGCGCCTCCACCTCAGCCGGTCCGGCCATGTCGAGCAGGACATCATCGATCCCCCACTCGGCGTTGACTGCCGCCAGCCCACCCTCGGTCGTGACCAGGATCACGGGGCAGTCGACGCCGGTCTGGCGGACCAGCCGGGTCAGGGCGCGCACGTGGGCCAGGTCGCGGCGGCCATCGACCAGCAGGGCGTCGGACTTCGGGGCGTTGAGCAGCGCACTGGCCTCGGCGGGCAGCACCCGGACGTGATGGGCCAGCAGCGACAGCGCGGGCAGGACCTCCCCGGACGGGCCCATGGAGGCCGTCATCAGCAGCAACCTGCTCATGTGGGAGCTCCGATCAGTGCCTGTCGCGTGGTCCGTACGGGTACGAGGATACGGCAGTATGGGAATCCCGACAGGTGGCTGAGGTGTTCACAGGGCTATGACAGGTGTGTACGTGCTGCTGATCGTGCTGGTCGCGGCCAGCCTCTTCGGGCTCTCCCGACGGCGAACCGACGGTCGGATGCAGACGGTCGCTCCGGTGCGGTCCGCCCCGCCGGTCGCCGAGCCGGACGCCGGCGCCCCGGTGGCCCGTGCGGACGATGACTCGGAGCCGCTGCTGGTCGACGGGCACCCGATCGAGGTCGTCGACCATTCGCTGGTGCCGGCGGCCGATCTGCTTGGCCCCGCCGAGCTGGGGGTCCCGCTGGGCGAACAGGCGACCCTCGTGCAGTTCTCCTCCGCGTTCTGCACACCGTGCCGGGCCACCCGGGTGGTTCTCGGCGACGTCGCCGGCATGGTCCCCGGCGTGGTCCATGTCGAGGTCGACGCTGAGTCACACCTGGACCTCGTGCGCCGGCTCGATGTGACCCGCACCCCCACGGTCCTGGTCCTCGATCCCTCCGGCCGGATCCGCTCGCGCGCCACCGGTGCCCCAAGGCGGGCTGACGTCATCGCGGCGCTGGGCGAGGTCGTCTGAGCGTCCTGCCCGGTCTGCTCGGATCGGTCAGCTCGGCGCCGCCACTTCCTCGGTATCCAGGCAGGCATCGATGGCGCGCGCGGTGGTGGTGTCGGTGACCAGCACGTTCACCAGCCCGGCGCGGACCGCACCGATCGCGGCCTGCGCCTTCGCCGCACTTCCGGCGAAGCAGATGACGTGCGGAATCGCCCGGAGCTGAGCCGGGGTGACCCCCAGCAGCACTCGGTCGTCGCGGTGGCTCACGATCTCCCCGTCGATGGTGAATGACCACCCAGCCACGTCGCCGACGGCGTCGGCAAGTGCCGGGTCGTTGACGGGGAAACCCGCGGCCGCGTAGCTGGGATCGGGCTTGGGCCAGGCGCCGACCCCGACCAGGGCCACCTTCGCGTGGTCCCAGAGCGCGACGACGTCGCGGATCTCGGGTTCCTTGCGCAACGGCTCGGCAATCGACGCGGAGACCAGCGCCGGCGCATTCAGGTAGACGGGTCGTCCGCCGAACGTGCGGGCCCAGGTCCGCACGATCTCGTTGGGCTGGAACCACGGTCGGTCGCTGGAGTTCCCGCCCATGGCTGGGGCGACCACGACACCGGGCAGCGATCGGCGGATCGTGCGGCTCACGCTGTAGACCGCGCGCCCCCAGGAGGAGACGATGACGTCGCCGCTGCCCAGCTGCGCGGCATCCAGGGCGACACCGAAGGGCCCGGAGAGCAACGGGCCGGGATCCGCCTCGTTCGCTCGGCCCGAGGCCACATGGAGTCCGAGCAGCCCGAGCCGGACGCGCAGTCGTTCCACCGCCCGCGGATCGATGTGCGGGGCGACGATCTCGATGCGGACGATCCCGATCTCCCGGGCCCGGGCCAGGAGCCGGCTCACCGAGGGGCGGCTGACCCCCAGCCGTTTGGCGATCTCCTGTTGCGAGGCCGACTGCTCGTAGTACATGACGGCGGCGGTCATGAGCAGCTCGGTGTCCTCGTCGGTGATCGGTTCAGTCACGGATCTGATCCTAGGGGTGGGCGGCATCAGGCGTTCCAAAATTGGTGCACATTTGTTCTGGACATACGTGCAAGCATAGCCTAGGCTCCCCATATTCGGCCCGATCGGGATCCCCTGATCGCGCGGATGACGGTTCGGACACCGGTCCAGCCGAACAAGTGAGCCACCGACGATCACGTTTCGAGAGGAAGTAGCAATGGCTACCACGCAGTCTCAGGCGGGCGACCCAGCCCTTCAGATGGACTACTCCCAGCCGCCCGGCACATCGCTACGGGTCCGGGTCCAGAAGTTCGGCACGTTCCTGTCGAACATGATCATGCCCAACATCACGGCGATCATCGCCTGGGGCCTGATCACGGCGATCTTCATCCCGGTGGGATGGTGGCCGAATGAGAAGGTTGCCACGATTGTCGGCCCCGCGATCTTCTACGTGCTGCCGGTCCTGATCGCCTACACCGGCGGCAAGATGGTCTACGGGGTCCGCGGCGGTGTCGTTGGCGGCTTTGCGGTGATCGGCGTCATCATGGCGACCAGCGACCCGCTGTTCATCGGTGACGGCAACAGCTCGCCGATGTTCCTGGGCGCGATGATCATGGGCCCGCTGACGGCCTGGGTGATGAAGCACATCGACAGCTTGTGGACCGGCAAGATCAAGCCCGGCTTCGAGATGCTCGTCGACAACTTCTCGGCCGGCATCTGGGGCGCAGTCATGGCCGTGGCCGGGATGTTCCTGCTCGCGCCACCGTTGCAGTGGGTCATCGACCGGTTGGGCGAGGCCGTGGACTTCCTGGTCAACAACAACGTGCTGCCGCTGACATCGATCTTCATCGAGCCGGCGAAGGTGCTGTTCCTGAACAACGCAATCAACCACGGCGTGCTGACGCCGCTGGGCATCGAGGAGGCAGCAGAGACGGGCAAGTCGGTCCTGTTCCTCCTCGAGGCCAATCCGGCCGCCGGCACGGGCATCCTGCTGGCCTACATGGTCTTCGGCAGGGGCCTTGCGCGGGCTACCGCACCCGGAGCGGCGATCATCGTGTTCTTCGGCGGCATCCATGAGGTGTACTTCCCCTACGTGCTGATGCGGCCCCGCCTGATCCTCGCGGCGATCGCCGGTGGCATGACCCAGATCTTCATCAACGTGCTGTTCAGTACGGGCCTGCGGGCGCCAGCTGCGCCGGGATCGATCTTCGCCATCTATGCCCAGACCCCCTCGGGTGACTTCCTGGGCATCACCCTGTCGGTGATCGGTGGCATCGCGGTCAGCTTCGCGGTGGCCGGGTTCCTGCTCAAGACGGACAAGGGCGACTGGGACGAGGGCGACCTCGAGGTCGCCACTCAGAGCATGGTGGACATGAAGGGCAAGGAGTCGGTCGCGTCGGCGATGATCAGTGGGTCCGGCCAGGCCCACACCGGCCCCATCACCAGCATCGTGTTCGCCTGCGACGCCGGCATGGGTTCCTCGGCAATGGGCGCCTCCGTCCTGCGCAAGAAGATCAAGGATGCGGGGCACCCCGACGTGACCGTGATCAACAAGGCGATCGGCGATCTCAACGACTCCTACGACCTGGTGGTGACCCATCAGGACCTGGCGGCCCGGACCCAGCCGAAGACCCCCTCGGCCATCCTCGTCACGGTGGACAACTTCATGGCCAGTCCTCGCTTCGACGACATCGTGGTGATGATCGACGAGGCGAACAGCGCTGTGCCGGTTCCGGTCGGTGCGGGGGCTGCGGGTGCGGGTGCTGCGGCACCGGCCCCCCAACCCGGGCTGCGGACGCTGCTGCCCGATTCAGCGATCGTCCTGAGCGGAACGGCGCGCACCCGCGACGACGCGATCAACGAGGCCGGCCAGCTTCTGGTCGCCACCGGCGCGGTCCAGCCGGCGTACATCGAGTCGATGTTCGACCGTGAGAAGTCGGTCTCGACCTACGTGGGCAACCACCTGGCCATCCCGCACGGCACGAATGAGGCGAAGCTGTCGATCAACGCCACCGGGTTGTCGTTCATCCGCTACCCCGAGGGGATCGACTGGAACGGCGACGGTGAGCTCGCCCGGTTCGTGGTCGGGATCGCCGGAGCCGGCGATGACCACCTGACGCTGCTCGGCAGCATCGCCCACGTGTTCCTCGACGAGGACAAGGTGGCGGCACTCGACGCCGCCACCACCAAGGCGGACGTTGCAGCTGTCCTGGACAGCGTGAACCTGGCCTGACCCCCCACTGGTGTGACGGCAGCCATCCCAAGCCGGCTGCCGTCACGCCAGGGTCTGATCCGGCCCGCCGCCCGGCCACAATGAACCCAAGCCCGAACACACGACGAACAGGAACTGATCATGTTGGTTGCCCGCTACTACGCCCCCGGGGACGTCCGCATGGAGGACATGCCCGAGCCGACACCAGGCCCGAAGGAGGTCAAGCTCCGGGTGCGCGCCAACTCGATCTGCGGCACGGACGCCAAGATCTTCCAGCACGGCCACCACCGTCTGGACCCGCCCCGGGTCCTTGGTCACGAGTTGGCTGGGGAGGTCGTCGAGGTGGGACCCGAGGCTGTCGGCGGCTGGTCCGTCGGTGACCGGGTCCAGGTGATTGCCGCCGTCCCCTGCGGTGAGTGCGACTACTGCGAGCGAGGATGGCAGACGATCTGCCCCACCCAGAAGGCCGTTGGCTACCACTGGGACGGCGGACTCGCGAAGTACATCATCATCCCGGAGGAGGTCCTGAAGGTCGATGGCCTGAACCCCATCGCCGACAACGTCTCCTTCGCGGAGGCCTCGGTCGCTGAGCCGTTCGCCTGCGCCCTGAACGCCCAGGAGCTGGCCAACGTCGGCGAGGGCGATGTTGTCGCCGTCGTGGGCGCCGGGCCGATCGGGTGCATCCACGTGCGCCTGGCCCGCGCTCGCGGGGCCAAGGAGGTCTACCTCATCGAGCTGTCCCGGGAGCGCCTGGACCTGTCGGCCGATCGGGTCAAGCCCGACGCCGCCATCTGTGCCGCCGAGGTGGACCCGGTGGCTGAGGTGCTGAGGCTCACCGAGGGTCGGGGTGTGGACGTGGTCATCACCGCGGCCGGCTCCGGCAAGGTGCAGGAGGACGCGCTGCAGATGGCTGCGCTGCGCGGTCGGATCAGCCTGTTCGGTGGGCTGCCCAAGGACAAGCCGACCATCACCTTCGATTCCAACGTCGTGCACTACCGTGAGTTGACGGTGGTCGGTGCCAACGGTTCGAGTCCGGCCCACAACCGCAAGGCACTGGAGTACATCGCCTCCGGCGCGGTGCCGGTTGCTGACCTCATCACCGATCGGCTGCCGCTCGAGCAGTTCGCCGACGGGGTGCAGGCCGTGATTGGCGGGACGGCCATCAAGGTGACCATCGAACCGTGATCACCGCGATCCGGGAGGGGCGCCGCTCGCGGCACGAGCTCCTCCCGGATCACCCCGGTGGCCCAGGAGGCGGAGGCAGGCACATGTACGCAGAGGAGCGCAGGGCCGCGATCATGGTCCAGGTGCGCAGCGCAGGTCGGGTGGAGGTCGCCTCCCTCGCGGAGTCCCTGGAGGTCACCCCGGAGACGGTCCGCAGGGACCTTTCGGCCCTGGAGCGCACGGGCATCCTGCGCCGTGTCCATGGGGGTGCCATCCTCGCCGATTCGGGGGGATCCGAGCCGGCGCTGGCCGTGCGCGAATCGGTGCGCACCAAGGAGAAGGCGCGGATCGCGGAGGCGGCCCTGCGATGGCTCCCTGAGCAGGGGGCTATCGCCCTGGACGGGGGATCGACGACCCACCAGTTCGCTGAGATCCTGCCCTTCGACCGCTCGCTGACCGTCGTCACGAACAACCTGGCGATCGCCCTGCCGCTGGCCGAGCGCGAGGACCTCACCGTCCACATCGTCGGTGGGCGACTGCGCGGGCGCACACTGACAACGGTGGACGAGGTCGCGCTGGAGTATCTGCGCAATGTCCACCTCGACGTCGTGTTCCTCGGGACGAACGGTTTCTCGATCGAGCGCGGCATGACCACCCCCGACAGCTCCGAGGCCGCGGTCAAACGAGCGTTCATCGCCTCGGCACGGCAGCGGGTCCTGCTCACTGACCACACGAAGTTCGGCCTCGACCACTTCGCCCACGTCGGCGACCTCTCCGAGGTGGATGTCCTGGTCACGGACTCCGGCCTCCCCGATTCAGCTGTCGCCGAGATCGAGGCGACCGGACCCCAGGTGGTACGCGCATGATCGTCACAGTCACCCTCAACCCGAGCCTCGACCGCACCCTGTCGGTGTCGTCGCTGGTGCGCGGGGAGGTCGTCCGGGCCGACTCGACCCGGGAGGATCCGGCCGGCAAGGGAGTCAACGTCGCACGGGCGCTGTCCGCGCAGGGGACCGAGGCGGTTGCCGTCCTACCCGCAGGCGGCTCGATCGGCCGCGGCCTCGTCGGGCTGCTTGCCGAGCAGGGCATCGCGAGCAGGACGATCCCGATCGCCGGGACCACCCGTGCGAACGTGACGGTCGTTGAGCCCGATGGCACCACGACCAAGCTGAACGAGCCCGGTCCGCAACTCTCCGGTGCCGAGCTGGACGCCCTGGTGGCAGTCGCTGCGGAGCTCGCCACCTCGGGCAGCTGGGTGGTGCTCGCCGGGAGCCTGCCAGCTGGGGGCCAGACGGGCATCATCGCCCGCCTGGCAGACGTCGCCCGAGCCGCCGGTGCACGGTTCGCCCTCGACGCGAGTGGCGCCGCGCTGGCTGATGGGCTCGCATCCGGGCCCGACCTGATCAAGCCCAACGCCGAGGAGCTCGGTGAGATCCTTGGCCGCGACCTGACCACGCTCGCCGAGGTCCTCGACGGCTGCACGGAGGCTATGGACCGCGGGGCCGCCGCCGTCATCTGCAGCGTGGGCGAGGACGGGGCGGTGCTCGTCGACCGCGACGGGCGCTGGTTGGCCAAGGGACCGCGAGTTCATGTCCTGAGCACCGTGGGTGCGGGGGACAGCCTGCTCGCGGGGTTCCTGCATGCCGGCGGCTCCGGGCCGCAGGCCCTTCGGGTAGGCGTTGCCTGGGCTACCGCGGCGGTCGGAACGCCGGGAACGGGCGTGCCCCGGGCGGAGCTCATCGATGCCTCGCGGGTCGAGGTCCGGCAACTGCCGTGACAGTCCCGGGTGCTACCTCGTGGCCGCCTGGTCGTGCCGCTGCCTGAGCAGCACGCCGGTGGCGATCTCCAGCACGCAGAGCGCCGCGAGCCGAACCGTCCGCCCATCGGCGGTGTCGGCCGCGGCGTCCACCTCGGCGATGTCCAGGCTGACCACACGAGGATCCGTCGCGGCTGCCCGGGCTGCGGCTCGAAGCTGCGCGGCGCTGATGCCCCCGGGCAGGGAGGCGGGGCAGGCGGGGGCGACCGCGCGGTCGCAGACGTCCACATCGAGGTCGACGTGCACCCGGCCCTGCGGGCCGCTGCCGGCGATCTCCAGGGCTTGGGCCATGACATCGGCCATGGTCCGGCGCTCCAGCTCGTCGCGGCCGATCACGGTGATCCCGAGCTGCCGGGCCCGGGCTGCGTAGACCATGGAGTTGGCGTGGTCGCTGATGCCGATCTGGACGATCCGCCGCCCGTCGAGGCCAGCTTCAACCAGCCGGCGCACTGGTGAGCCGTTGGACCGTCCGTCGCGCAGGTCGTGGTGGGCGTCGAGGGTGATCAGCCCGCCTGCGCCGGCCCCGTGCGCCACGGCGAACGTGATGGAGTTGTCCCCACCGAGGGCCAGGACCGGGATGTGCCCGAACAGTCGGACGGCGTCAATCGTGTCGCGCTCCCCCTGGTGGGTGTCCGGGTCGGTCTGGTCGCCGAGGTCCACGAGCATCAGGTCGCGAAGGTCGACCTGGGCTGAGGTGACGTACGTCGAGTACCGCGCCAGGGCGGCGCGGATCGCGGCCGGGGTCGTGTCGGCGCTGGTGGGGGACAGCGACGTCGCGTGGGCCGGGACACCCAGCAGGACCATCTCGGGTCGGCGCGGGGATCGGTCGCGCGGCCAGCGGTGCTCCTCGGTGCACGCCTCGATCCAGGCTGAGGCCCGTGGCCAGTTCGGATCCTCAGCCATGGTCGCGCTCCAGTCCTGCGCCGTGCCCGCCCGGGCCGCGTCGTGCGCGCTGCCCTGCCCGCCACACAGCAGAGATGAGGTCCACGCCCGGACGGTAGGCCAGGTGGACGTAGGAGGGCGCGGCCAGGGCGACGAGGTCGGCAGTGCCGCCCACCGTGATCCGGCCGACGTCGTCGCGGCGCAGCGCGCGAGCACCGCCGACAGTGGCGGCCGTCAACGCCTCGGCCACGGTCATCCGCATCTCGCGCACGGCCAGGGCGATGCACAGCGGCATCGACGTGGTGAAGGACGTGCCCGGGTTGCAGTCGGTGGCCAGGGCGACGGTGGCTCCGGCGTCGAGCAGCCGCCGGGCGTCCGGATAGACCGACCGCGTCCCGAACTCCGCGCCCGGCAGGAGGGTGGCCACGGTGCTGGAATCGGCGAGGAGCCCGACGTCGTTGTCGGACAGGTGCGTGCAGTGGTCTGCGGATGCGGCCCCGTGGGCCACGGCGAGTGCGACCCCCGGCCCGGGACCGAGCTGGTTCGCGTGCACCCGCAGCCCCATCCCGGCGGTCGCGGCCTGCTCGAGCAGGACGTGCGTCTCGACGGCGTCGAATGCCCCGCGGTCGCAGAACACGTCCACCCAGCGGGCGTACGGCCGGCAGGCGTCGACCATCGGCCCGGTGAGCAGGTCCAGGTACCCGGTCCGATCGTGGGCGTACTCCGCGGGCACCAGATGGGCGCCGAGCAGGGTGACCTCGTCGGTGAACTCAGCGGCGATCCGGCAGGCACGCTGCTCGTCGGCGACGGTCAGTCCGTAGCCGGACTTGATCTCGAACGTGGTCGTGCCCGAGCGGACCAGCTCGGCGACCAGCCCCGCCGCGACGGCGCGCAGCTGGTCGTCGGATGCCGCCCGGGTGGCCGCGACCGTCGATCGGATCCCGCCGGCGGCGTACGGCTGGCCGGCCATCCGGGCGGCGAACTCCGCCGACCGGTCCCCGGCGAAGACCAGGTGGGCATGCGAGTCCACGAAGCCGGGCAGGACGGTCCCGCCCCGGGCGTCGTGGCGCTGGTCCGCGGCGGGTGCCCGGCGCGAGGGGCCGAGCCAGGCGATCCGGCGGTCCTCGACGACGATCGCGGCGTCGGTGCGCACACCCAGGGCCCACTCGTCGCGGCCTGCTGCTGGGGCCGGGCCTTGCGGGTCGTTGGTGACCAGCATGCCGATCCGGTCGATCAGGAGGGTGCTCACCTCGGTGGGGCCTCCTGCGTCGGCGCTTCCCGCATCGGGATCCGCAGGTCGTGGGCCCCGGCGACCCGGGCCGCGCTGTCGTAGCCGGCGTCCGCGTGCCGGATCACCCCCATGCCCGGGTCGTTGGCCAGCACCCGAGCCAGCTTCTCCGCGGCCAAGGAGGTGCCATCGGCGACCGACACCTGGCCGGCATGGATCGAGCGGCCGATCCCGACCCCGCCACCGTGGTGGATCGACACCCAGGTGGCCCCCGAGGCTGTGTTGACCAGGGCGTTGAGCAGGGGCCAGTCGGCGATGGCGTCCGAGCCGTCGAGCATGGACTCGGTCTCCCGGTAGGGCGACGCGACCGATCCGGTGTCCAGGTGGTCGCGCCCGATCACGATCGGGGCGCTGATCTCCCCGGAGGCCACCAGCGCGTTGAACTCCAGGCCGGCACGGTCACGCTCGCCCTGCCCCAGCCAGCAGATCCGGGCGGGCAGGCCCTGGGGACTGATCCGTTGGCCGGCCGCCCGGATCCACCGGGCCAGCGGCTCGTTGTCGGGGAACAGCCGCAGGACGGCGGCGTCCGTGGTGGCGATGTCCGCCGGGTCGCCGGACAGTGCCACCCAGCGGAACGGTCCCTTCCCCTGGCAGAAGAGCGGCCTGATGTAGGCCGGCACGAAGCCGGGGAAGTCGAAGGCCCGGTCGTAGCCGGCCAGCTCCGCCTCGCCGCGGATCGAGTTCCCGTAGTCGAACACCTCTGCTCCGGCGTCCATGAACCCGACCATGGCCTCGACGTGCCGGGCCATCGACGCGCGTGCCCGGGCCGTGAACGCCTCGGGATCGGCGGCCGCGAGCTCGTGCCACTCCTCGAGGCTCACCGCGATCGGGCAGTACGACAGCGGGTCGTGCGCCGAGGTCTGATCGGTCACGATGTCGATCTCGACCCCGCGGCGCAGCAGCTCGGGCAGCACCTCGGCGGCGTTGCCGACGACCCCGATGCTGTGACCCCGCCGTTCGGCTCGGGCTGCGCGGGCCCGGTCCACCGCCACGTCGAGATCGTCGGTCCACTCGTCGAGGTAGCGATGCTCGACCCGGCGGGCCAGTCGTGTGGCGTCCACGTCGACGATCAGGCAGGCCCCCTCGTTCATGGTCACGGCCAACGGTTGGGCGCCGCCCATGCCGCCGCATCCGGCGGTCAGGGTCAGGGTGCCTGCAAGCGTTCCGCCGAAGCTCTTGGCGGCCACGGCGGCGAATGTCTCGTAGGTGCCCTGGACGATGCCCTGCGTGCCGATGTAGATCCAGGACCCGGCGGTCATCTGCCCGTACATGGTCAGGCCGAGGGCCTCGAGTCGGCGGAACTCCGGCCACGTGGCCCAGTCCCCGACGAGGTTCGAATTCGCGATCAGGACCCGAGGGGCCCATTCGTGGGTGCGCATCACACCGACCGGGCGTCCGGACTGGACCAGCATGGTCTCGTCGTTGCGCAGGGTCGTCAGCGTCCGGACCAGGGCGTGGAAGCTGGGCCAGTCGCGGGCCGCCCGGCCCGTCCCTCCGTAGACCACGAGCGAGTCCGGGTGCTCGGCGACCTCCGGGTCGAGGTTGTTCGCCAGCATCCGCAGCGCAGCCTCCTGCGGCCAGCCCAGCGCTGTGCGGGTCGTCCCCCGGGGCGCGCGAACCGGGACCGGAGTGCCGAGTTGGTGGGTCATGGTGTCTCCTGTCCTGCCGACTCAATCCAGCGGGCCGACGACGGCCGCCACTGCGCCGAGCAGTGCGCCCGAGGCGATCAATGTGTCGGCGGCGTGGATCTCCTCGGCGACGATCCGATCCGGGCCCGGGCCGGCCACGACGGAACGCACCGCGGCCAGGGCGGCGCCGGTACCGGCGGCCGGGGAGGTCGGGGACCGCAGGTCCAGGGCTCGAGCGGCGGCGATCAGTTCGATCGCCAGCACCTGGCGCAGCCCGTCCACCGCCGAGACCAGCTTCCGTCCGCTGGCCCAGCCCATCGACACGTGGTCCTCCTGCATCGCCGAGCTGGGGATCGAGTCGACGCTGGCCGGCGCAGCCTGCCGCTTGAGCTCCGAGACGATCCCGGCCGCGGTGTACTGGGCGATCATGTAGCCGGAGTCGACGCCGACCTCGTGGGCGAGGAAGGCGGGCAGCCCCTGGTTCCGTGAGCGATCCAGGAGCCGGTCGGTGCGTCGCTCGCTGATGGAGGCCAGGTCGGCCACGGGGATTGCCAGGTAGTCCAGAACGTGGGCCACTGGGGCGCCGTGGAAGTTGCCGTTCGACTCGACCCGGCCGTCCTCGGTCACCACGGGATTGTCGATGATCGCGACCAGCTCCCGCGCTGCGACTGTGCGCGCGTGCGCCATGGTGTCGCGCGCAGAACCGGCCACCTGCGGGGCGCACCGCAGTGAATAGGCGTCCTGCACGATGTGCGCGGCGTCGTTGCGGTGGCTGGCGACGATGGGCGATGCGGCGAGCAGCCGGCGGAGGTTGGCCGCAGATGCGGCCTGCCCCGGGTGCGGGCGCATGGCGACCAGGTCGGCCGCGAACGCCCGGTCGGTGCCCAGCAGGGCCTCAGTGCTCATCGCTGCGGTGATGTCGGCAACGCGAACCAGGCCCTCGAGGTCGGCCAGCGCGAGGGCCAGCATCCCGAGCATCCCGTCGGTGCCGTTGATGAGGGCCAAGCCCTCTTTCTCCGCGAGGACCACCGGCTCCAGCCCGGCTTCCGCCAGCGCCTCGGCAGCCGGTCGTGTGGTTCCGTCCGGGCCCACGACCGCGCCCTCGCCCTGAAGCACGATGGCCACGTGGGCCAGCGGGGCGAGATCGCCGCTGCACCCCAGCGACCCGTGTTCGTGGACGGCTGGGACGACGCCGGCGTTGAGCAGGCCGGCGAGGGCCATCACCAGCTCCGGGCGAACGCCGGTTCGGCCTGTGCTGAGCGTCTGCAGCCGCAGCGCCATCATTGCCCGCACGACATCCGGTTCCACGAGGGGTCCGCTGCCCGCGGCGTGCGAGCGCGTCAGGCTGACCTGCAGGGCGGCCCGGCGCGCCGGGGCGATGGCCACCGTGGCCAGTGCGCCGAAGCCGGTGGAGACCCCGTAGGTCGGCTCCGGGCGGCTCGCCAGGTCCTCGATGTGTCGGCGGCCGGCCGCGACTCGGCTCAGCGTGTCCGACGTGAGGGTGATCGGTCGGCCGTGCCGTGCGATCGCTGGGAGGTCGTCGAGTGCCAGCAGCGTGATGTCAAGCTCGGGCAGCTCAGCCGAGGGGCTCATGGGCCATTGCTAGCACCGAATCGCCCGGAGCCGCTGGTTGGGCGGCGCGAGACCTGTGCTGCCTCACTTCGCCCGGAGGTAGAGCACCTTCTGGTTCGAGCCGGGCGAGCGCCGCTCCTCCGTGGTGAAGAGGTCGGTTCGCGCGCGCACCAGGTCGGAGAGCTTCTTGAAGCCGTAGAGCCGGGGGTCGAAGTCGGGCTGGAGCTTGTTCAGGTAGTTGCCGAACGTGCCCAGGTGCGCCCAGCCCTCGTCGTCCACGGATTGCTCGAGGGCGGTGAGCACGAACTTCTTGGGCAGCTTGGGCCGTGGTGCCGTCTCGGCCGGTGCCGCGGCCTGGGTGGTTCCACCGCTCGGTTGTTCGGCTACTTCGGGCTCCTCGCTGCCGCCCGCGCGCAGGACCTCGACGAACACGAAGCGGTGGCAGGCGTTGCGGAAGGCTTCGGGGGTCTTGCGCTCCCCGAAGCCGAACACCATCAACCCCTCCTCGCGCAGTCGCATCGCGAGCCCGGTGAAGTCGCTGTCGCTGGTGACCAGGGCGAAGCCGTCGAAGTTGCCGGTGTAGAGCAGGTCCATCGCGTCGATGATCAGCGTGCTGTCGGTGGCGTTCTTGCCTGTCGAGTAGGCGAACTGCTGCACCGGCTTGATCGCGTTGCGCTGCAGGACCTTCTTCCAGGAAGCACTCGTGGGGGCCGTGAAGTCCCCGTAGATCCGCCGCACGGTTGCGTCGCCGAACCGGGCGACCTCAGCCAGCAGTGGCTCGATCACCTTCGCCTGAGCGTTGTCGGCGTCGATCAGGACGGCCAGCCTCAGGTGGGTCTCGTCGTTGTCGGGACCGGCGGTGCGTCGTGTGGGAGTCGCCATGCTGCCAGCCTGTCATGGCTCCCCGCCATCCCGGGCGTCTGTCCGCCGGCAATCACGTGATCTCGGCAGGTCGTGGGCCGAACGGCGTGTTCCGTGCGCCTTGGTGTCTCACGATGTGGTCGGGGTGCCCACCAAGAGGAATCGCAGGGTAGCCTCTCCTACATGTATCGGGTGCTCCTGACCAAGCGGCGGGTCATTGACCACTGCCGTATGGGCACCTGTCTGTGTCGAATGCCCTGAGTCACACCCGCTCGTCCTGACCCAGCTGCGCATCCACAGAACCCGGAGAACCAATGAGCACCCTGCCCACGTCCACGTCCACGTCCACGTCGAGGTCCACGCCCTCGTCCACGTCCGTCCGCGCCGAGCTGCGGCCGGCGGCCGGCATCGACCCCCGCGGCCCCCGGTTCGGCGCGGCGATCACGACCGTCGTCCTTTCGGTGGCGCTCGTGCTGGCGTCGCCGGTGCTCCTCGCTGTCCAGGCGGCGGTCTTCGCGATCGGCGCGTTCGCCGGCCCGTCGCGCCAGCCCTACGGCCTGCTGTTCAAGCACCTCGTGCGGCCCCGCCTCGCTGCGCCGGAGTACCTCGAGGACCCGGCCGCGCCGCGGTTCGCACAGCTGTGCGGGTTGGCCTTCAGCATCATCGCGCTGGTCGGCTTCGCGTTGGGTGCCCAGTGGTTGGCACTGGCTGCGACCGGCCTGGCCCTCGGGGCGGCGTTCCTCAACGCGGCTTTCGACTTCTGCATCGGCTGTGAGATCTACCTGCGCTCCCAGCGCATGCGCCGCCGGCTCTGATCGTGCGCGGCGCCCCGGTCAGCTCGGGGCGCTGATCCCGGCCGCATACACCAGGGCTTGGGCATTGTCGGCGAGGACCTCGTCGACGAAGGTTGCCGCCCCGGCCAGCCGGACGCCCGGCAGCAGGTCTGCCTGGATCAGTCCCCGACGCGTCGCGCACTGGGTGCACACCGTGAGCGTCCCGCCGGCCAGGACGGAGTCCCGCAGGTCCGCCAGCGGGGCGGAGTGCGGCAGGACGAACGCCTCCGCCCGGCCGGGAGTAGCCATGAACGTGGCGTCCCCCGTGAGCCACAGCGAGACCGGGGCGCCGGCAGCCACGGACGTCGCCGCGACCGTGAACGCCTGAGCGCACGGCTCCGGGTCGAGGGTCATGCACTTGAGCACCAGGGAACGGGTCATGGCCCAACAGTGGCATCTGGCGCGTCAGCGGGCCACCGCTCACGCCCCGATCCTCCACATGTGGGACGGATCAGCGGACGAGCCGGGTGAACTTGGCCGGCGTCGCCGCCCGGCCACGCGCCGCCCGGCCGGGCCGGGTCTAGACTTCGGGGTGTGGACATCGAGATCTTCTTCAGCGCCCTGCTGGTGATCGTCAGCATCGTGATCGTCTGGTTCGCCGGCTACGTCGTGTACAAGCTCTACTCGGGCCAGTCTTGAGCGAGTCCACGAAGCCGCCGGTCGAGCTGGCCCATCTCTCCTGGCTGATCGGGCGCTGGGGTGGCATCGGTGAGGGCGGTTACCCGACGGTTGATCCCTTCCGCTACGAGCAGGTCGTGGAGTTCGCCTGCGACGGTCGGCCCTTCCTGGAGTACCGCTCAGTGTCCTGGATCGTCGACGAGGACAACAACCGCCTGCGTCGCTCGGCCACCGAGTCCGGCTACTGGCGGCCCCTGCCCGACAACGGCGTCGAGCTGCTCCTGGCCCACCCGACCGGCTTCGTCGAGGCGTGGGTCGGCCGCGTCGAGGTGACCGGCATCCACGACGCCGCGGTGATCGGTGCCCGGATCGAGCTCACCACCGATGCCGTCGTGCGCACCGAGTCGGCCAAGGACGTCAGCTCCGGGCACCGGCTGTACGGACTCGTCGAGGGCAAGCTGCTGTCGACCTACGACATGGCGGCCATGGGCCACCCGTTGAGCAACCACCTGGCCATCGCGCTCGAGCCCATCCCCACCGGGCCCGCAGACTGAACGTGGCCGGGTCAGGTCCCGACTGGGACGTCCGGCTGCGTGCCACCGGCCTGCGCAGCACGGTTGCCCGCCGTGCGGTCCTGCAGACCCTGCACGAGGCCGGGCATGCCACGGTTGACGAGTTGTGCGTGGCGGTCCAGAGGACGACCCCCGACGTGAGCCTGTCGACGATCTACCGGACCCTCGAGGTGCTCGACGAGGCGGGACTGGTCACGCACGCCCACCTGCACCATGGCTCGCCCACCTACCACTCGGTCGATGAGGAGCCGCACGTGCACGTGGTCTGCACACGGTGCGGCAGCATCGACCAGCAGCCGATCGAGGTCGCCGAGTCGATGGCGCAGCAGCTCCGGGCGAGCATCGGCTTCGCCGTCGACCTGACCCACCTGGCCGTGCACGGGCGGTGTGCGGCATGTACGGACTCGGATTCCGACGAGGGGCCGGCCGCCGAGCCGGGAAGTCCTGGGGCGGCTACGGCGTTGGTCCAACCGTGAGCACCCTGCGCGCCATCCCCGCCCCGCCCGGTTCCATCGATGCGGCCGTTGCGTGGCACTACGGGGATCCCCTGGCGGAGCAGCGTGACCTGGCCGCGGGCATCGGGATCGTCGACCTCAGCCACCGCGACGTCCTTGAGGTGTCCGGTGCGGACCGCCTCACCTGGCTGCACAGCCTCACCACCGCGAACCTGCTGGACCTCGGGCCCGGCCAGTCCCGCCTGGTCCTCATCCTCAGCCCGCACGGTCATGTCGAGCACGAGCTGCACCTGGTCGAGACCGGCGACTCGGTGCTGGTCAGCGTCGAGCCGGGCACGGGGTCCGCCCTTGCTGCCTACCTGGACTCGATGCGCTTCATGATGCGGGTCCAGGTGACCACCCGCCCTGACCTGGCCGTTGTCTGGGAGCCCATCGGTGCGCCCGATCCCGACGGCCACCCGAGCTGGCTGGTCCCGGGTGAGTACTGGACTGGCGGCGACCCAACGCCCGCGGGTGTTGATCGGGGTGGCGCTGCCGACCGATACGCCCCGACCCGACCGGCTGACTTCCCCGGCCGGGAGGTCCTGCTCGCCCGTGATCAGGCCACCGCGCGGATCAACGGCGGGCGCCCCGTGGGGACGTGGGCGATGGAGGCACTGCGCACGGCTGCTGCGGTGCCCCGTCTGGGCTTCGAGACAGACCACCGCACGCTTCCCCACGAGGTGGGCTGGATCGGGTCGGGAGTCCACCTGGCCAAGGGCTGCTACCGGGGTCAGGAGGCGGTCGCCCGAGTCCACAACCTGGGTCGGCCGCCCCGCCGGCTCGCGCTGGCCCACCTGGACGGCGCCGCGGGAGTGCTGCCCGCGCATCGCGACGAGGTCCTGCTGGCCCAGCGTGTGGTCGGCTGGATCGGCACGGCTGCGCAGCACCATGAGCTCGGCCCGGTCGCGACAGTGGTCGTCAAGCGCGCAGCTGACCCGGGGGCTGACCTGCTCATCCGGGCCGCTGACGGCGACGTCCTGGCGACCCAGGAGGTCGTGGTCGTGCCCTGACACGCGCCGTCAGCCCACGGGGGAGCGGTGCCATGATGTGGCCATGACGAGTCAGGCGCGCGGTTCATGAAGGTCGTCATCCAGCGCGCCGATGGGGCCCGTGTCATCGTCGACGGCGAGGTCGTCGGGAGCATCGACGGGCCGGGGCTGTGCGTCCTCGTCGGAGTCACCCACACCGACACCCAGCAGGTCGCGGCGAAGCTGGCCGACAAGGTCTACGACATGCGCCTCTTCGATGCTCAGGTGCTCAGCGAGTGCCTTCCGGGGTGGCGCCCACCGCCTGGGAGCACTGCAGGAGAGGTGTCGGCGGCCGATGCCGGTCTCCCGGTCCTTGTCGTCAGCCAGTTCACGTTGTACGGCCAGACCCGCAAGGGTCGGCGGCCCACCTGGGAGCAGGCGGCTCCTGGTGCCGTCGCCGAGCCGCTGGTGGGTGCCTTCGTCGAACGGCTGCGGGCTCGTGGGGCCACGGTGGCCCAGGGTAGGTTCGGCGCGATGATGCGCGTCGAGCTGGCCAACGACGGACCGGTGACGGTGATCGCTGAGCTCTGAGGTCCAGGCTCCCGGCGGTCAGCGGCCCCAGAGCCGGCGCTTGCGGCGTTGCTCAGTCAGGGGGACCACCAGCCGGGTGACCACCGGTTCGGTCTTGTCGGGGTCATCACTGAGGCTGGAGAGCTCCCGCATGAACATCGTGGTGTCCGACTGCGCGTCGGGTCGGCCGTCGGCCGGGTCCCCCTCGGTCTGCTGTGCCTGCAGGTCTGCAATCGTGGGTGGCGGTGAGTCCGCGTTCTGGTCACCAGTTGCCTGGGCAGGCACGCCGGCATCGACGTCCGGCTCGGTTGCGCTGCCCACGAGGGCCAGCTCGGGAGGATCTGCGGAGCTGACGATGGTCAGCGGGGCCTGGGGAGCTGCGTGGACAAGTGACAGCGACGACTCCTGCGTGGGTGCGACCACGGCCAGCGCCGGGTTCTCCGGCTCCACCGGGCCCTCCGGCTCGGCCTCGACCTGGGTCTGTGGCTCGTCGCGCAGGAGGGCCCCGAACTCGGCCATCAGCTCACTTCGGGCCTCGTGGGCGTCGGGGTCCTCGGCCGCCTCGACGGGGTCCGGCTCACCGGCGTCGGTGCCGTCGAAGGCCCACTGTGGGTCCTGCGGCTCCTCGTCGGGATGCAACGACACGACCGGCGCGAGCTCGGCATCGTCAGGCTGCGGCGGGCGGGGCAGGGCGAGCAGACCGGTGGTCACGAGGTCTGCCACGACCTGGGCCGCCTCCACGACCGTGAAGCCACAGACCCGCGCCAGTTCGGTGAGGTCCCGGCGACCGTCCACGCGGCACAGCAGTGCCCAGTCGTAGGGCCCGAGCGGGGTCTGGGTCGGCCCGGTCGTCGGTGGGCCAAGGACGGGTACGACCGCCGGCCCGCCGACCCTGGCCAGCACGTCAGCCCGTCGATCGCGGTTCTCCTGCGCGATGGCCAGCAGAGTGTCGACGTCGGTGGGCTCGATGATGTCCTGGCGCACGTGCCGGCCCGCGTGGAACTGGCCACCAAGGACTTCAAGGTCCAGCAGGTCGGCCACCTGGTCGCGGACCTGGTCGCGAACGAAGGCTTCGATCACGTCCGGCGACACGAATCCCATCGCCACCAGGACCTGTCCGATCAGGTGGCTGGGGAAGTGGTCGCGCTGCTCAGCGGCGGCGGCGCTGAGCTGCTCGGGGGAGACCAGGCCGCCGGACAGCAGGCGGATGCCGAGTGCCGGGCGGTAGCCCGGGACCTGCATCGCGTAGATCCGGCCCTCGCGCACCCAGACGTGCGACAGCTCGTCGCCCGGGTGGCTGATCTCGAGCACCCCGGAGGCAGCACCCTGGCCGAGGTCGCGGAGCAGGCTCTCGGCCGTCGGTGCCATGTCGGCCGGCGACGACTCGATGGACATGGGTGTCCTTTCACAGAGCAGGAACCGTGTCAGGGGTTTCGTCGGCATATGCATGGGTGGGTCTTGAGTGCTCAGAGGTGCCAAGATGGCGCCCATGCCCGCAACCACGCTCATCACGGTTGCCCCGACCGGGGCGGAGGCCAGCAAGGGAGCCCACCCCACCCTCCCGGTGACCCTCGATGAGCTGGTGGCTGCCGCGATCTCATGCCAGGACGCCGGTGCGGCGATGATCCACATCCACATCCGCGCCGACGACGGCAGGCCCACACTCGACCTCGGCAGGTTGCGCGAGACGGTCGCAGCCGTCCGCGGCTCGACCAGCCTGATCGTCCAGCTGTCCACCGGTGGCGCAGTCACCGACTCGTTCGACGACCGGCTGGCCGTGCTCGATGCAGCGCCGGACTCGTGCTCCCTGACGACGGGCACCGTGAACTTCGGTGACGACGTCTTCGTCAACCCACGGCCCTTCGTCGCCGAGCTGTACCAGCGGACGCAGGCGCTGGGGATCGCGCCCGAGTTCGAGCTCTTCGAGCTCGGGCACGTGGCTGCCATGAATCGGCTGCTCGACGAGTTCGGCGCCCCTGCGGGCGGTGCAGTGCACGCTGACTTCGTGATGGGAGTCCCTGGTGGCATGCCGGGCACGGCGCAGGCGCTGGTCACGGCGGCGGCCATGCTGCCCGCGGGCGCGACCTGGTCGGCGACGGGGATCGGCCGGTCGAGCCTCCCGGTGATGCTGGCGGCGCTGTCCCTGGGCGGCAACCTGCGGGTCGGCATGGAGGACACGCTCAGCTACGGGCCCAGGCGCCCGGTCTGGGACAACACCGAGCTCGTTGAGCGGGCTGCCCGACTTGCGGCGGAGGCCTTCCGTCCCGCAGCCTCGGTGGATCAGGCGCGGCGGCTCCTCCGCCTGCCCACGCAGGGATAGGGGCCAACGCAATGGATGGTCAGGTGCTGCTCGCCCGGGTGACCCGCAACGGCTTCGTCGAGTCGGTGCACGCGGGGCATGCCGTCCTCGTCGACCCCGACGGGGTGGTCATCAGCACGTGGGGGCGTCCGCAGGACCCGGTGCTGCCCCGTTCATCGAACAAGCCGCTGCAGGCCGTGGGCATGGTTGCGGCGGGTCTCGAGCTGGTCGGTCCCCAGCTGGCGATCGCCGCTGCAACGCACAGCGGTGAGGCGTTCCATCTTGCGACCGTTCGGGCCATCCTCGCCGAGGGCGGCCTGTCGGAGGACGACCTGGCGAACGCCCCTGCCCTCCCGTATGCGCAGGCCGCCCAGGTCGAGTGGCTGCGGGCAGGCGGGGGCCCGACGTCCCTGACGCAGAACTGCTCGGGCAAGCACGCGGCCATGTTGCGGACCGCCCTGGCCCTCGGTGCGCCGACAGCCGGCTACATCCAGCCGGACCACCCGGTCCAACGGGCAACCGCAGCTGGCATCGAGTCGATGTCCGGCGAGCGGATCGCCGCCACCGGTGTGGATGGCTGCGGGGCTCCCGTGGCGGCCATCAGCCTGATCGGGTTGGCCAGGGCGTTCGCACGCATGACGCTGGCTGCACCGGACAGCGCCGCGGGCCGGGTCGCCCGGGCGATGGCAGCCCATCCGGAGTACGTGGGCGGGACCGACCGGGACGTCACGATGTTCATGAGGGCCCAACCCGGGGCGATCGCCAAGGATGGCACCGAGTCGGTGCACGCCTTCGCCCTTCCTGACGGGCGTGCCGGTGCCCTGAAGGTCGCCGACGGCTCGGAGCGGGCCCGGGCAGCAGTGGTCGTTGCGCTCCTTCGCCAGCTGGGAGTCGACGAGGGTGTCGTCGCGGCTGCGTCCCCGCCGCCGATCCTGGGAGGCGGCCAGCCCGTCGGGGCTGTGGAGGCCGTCATCTGAGGGCGATTCACGACATGCCAGAGGGGCCCGACCGTGGTGGTCGGGCCCCTCTGGGTGTGTCATGTCCGGTCCCGCGTCAGCGGGGCCCGATCACTTGATGCGGTCGAGCACCTTGCGGTAGAGCGCGGTGGCCTGCTCCTGGGCGTCGCCCACGAGCTCGCCGGCGTCGGCGCGCAGGTCGGCGACCTTGGGCAGCTCCACCTTGGGCAGCTCGACCTTCGCGACGCGCTCGCGCACCTCGGCGACGTTGGGCAGCTCGATGCTGGAGACCTTGCCGCGGACGTCAGCGGAGGTGGGCACCTCGATCTTGGTCACGTAGTCGCGGATCCCCTCGACACTCGGGACCTCGATCTTGGTCACGTAGTCGCGGATCTCGTCAACGCTGGGGACCTCGATCTTGCCGACCATCTCGCGCACCTCGTCGACGCTGGGAACGCGGCGCTCGGGCTTCGGGGCGATCTTCGCGGCGGCCGCCTTGCGGGCGTTGTTGGTCTTCTTGGTGGCCGTCTTCTTCGCGGTGGTGGTCTTCTTGGCCGCGGTCTTCTTCGCGGTGGTGGTCTTCTTGGCCGCGGTCCTCTTCGCCGTGGCGGTGGCCTGCTCGGCCTTCTGGACGGTGGCAGTGGTGGCCTCGGTCGCGTTCTCCAGGGTCTCCTGGACAGCCTCGGTCACGGGGGTCGTGTTCTCGGTCATGTGAGCTCCTCTGCGTGGTTGTCCTCGGCCAGCTGCTGCTGGGCCGAGTTCTCGGTCTGGAAGGCCGCGTAGATCTCGAGCAGTGCCTTGCGCTGACGCTCTGTCAACGTCTCGTCCTCGGCGATCGCGTCCATGACCGACTGGTCACCGTTGCGCTCCTCGAGGAGGCCTGCTCGCACGTACAACGTCTCCGCGGAGATGGTCAGCCCGGAGGCGATCCGGGCCAGGATCTCCGCGCTGGGCTTGCGCAATCCCCGCTCCACCTGGCTCAGGTAGGGGTTGGAGATGTCCGCGGCCTTGGCCAGTTGACGCAACGAGATATGCGCGGAGCTCCGCTGTTCGCGGATGTACTCCCCGAGCTTCGTTGTGTCGATCTTGGCCATGCATCAAGTATCAGGGGAAGTGCTTGCAATTGCAAGCAGAGAGCAAGCGCGGGAGCGTGAGATGGCTCACCCCCGGCTCGTCGCCTACGCTGGGGTCATGAGCTTCCTCACGACAGGCATCTTGTTGGTCATCGGCCTGGGCACCCTCGTGGCCTCGGCGTGGGCGTTCATCGACTGCCTGCGGGCGCGTCCGGACGCCTTCCCCGCAATCGGGCGGCAGTCCAAGGGGATGTGGCTGGCCCTGACCGGGGGTGCCACCCTGGTGTCGCTGGCCACCTTCAGCCCGATCGGGATCCTCGGCATCGCCTCCATGGTCATCGCCGGGGTCTACCTGCTCGACATCCGCCCGAAGATCGTCGAGATCACCAGCGGCCGCTGATCCAGCGGGGATACACCGCAGGCCCGGGCGCGATCACCTCGCCCGGGCCTGCGGATTCCCCGTCAGAGCGGCCTACTTGCCCTGGTTCGCCACTGCAGCAGCGGCTGATGCCGCGGCCTCCGGGTCCACGTACTCGCCGCCTGGGACGGTGGGCCGCAGGTCCTCGTCGAGCCGGTACACCAGCGGGATCCCAGTCGGGATGTTCAACTTGATGACCGCCTCGTCACTCATGCCCTCGAGGTGCTTGACCAGGCCGCGCAGGGAGTTGCCGTGTGCCCCGACGAGCACCGTTCGCCCGAGTCGCAGGTCCGGGACGATGCCGTCGTACCAGTAGGGCAGCATCCTGGCCACGACGTCCTTGAGGCACTCAGCCGAGGGCCGGATCTCTGGGGCGAGGTCCGCGTAGCGCGGGTCATGGGTCTGGGCGTAGGGATCCTCAGGATCGATCGGCGGGGGCGGTACGTCATACGAACGGCGCCACTCGGTGAACTTCTCCTCGCCGTACTTCTGCAGGGTCTCCTTCTTGTCCTTGCCCTGCAGCGCTCCGTAGTGGCGCTCGTTGAGCCGCCAGGACCGGCGCACCGGGACCCAGTGTCGCTCACAGTTCTCCAACGCCATCTGCGTGGTGCGGATCGCGCGCTTCTGCAGCGAGGTGTGGGCCACGTCGGGCAGGATGCCCTGCTCGAGGAGCATCTGGCCACCACGGACAGCCTCCGCCTCCCCCTTCGCGGTGAGGTTCACGTCCACCCATCCGGTGAACAGGTTCAGGGCATTCCATTCGCTCTCGCCGTGGCGGAGCAGGATCAGGGTGTAGGTCATGGGGGCAATACTGGCCCAGCCGACCCGCCCCGCGCGCGGTGAACGAACGGCTGCGCGAGGAACCTCGGGCACGCCTCTGCCGCCAACTACACTTGCCCGAACATCACCGAGCACGGCGCTGGCCGGCTGGGCTCTTCGATGGGCGGGTGGGCGCGGACCCGATCCCACCGACCCGACTGCGCCCGAAGGGGGGGCATGACCGAGCAAGCCACACCACCCAAGCCGCTGACTCGGCGGCTGACCTCGGCGACGGCGACCCTGGGAGTGGTGCTGGTGGTCCCGGTCGTGCTCGCCTTCCTAGTGGTGGGGCCACCGGCTGCAGCCGGGGCAGCGCTCGGTTCCCTGTTCGGGTTCCTGCTCGCGCTGATGACGGGGTTGCGGCGCGCCGGGGTGTTCCTGGTCCCCATCCTGCTCGCAGCGAGTCTGGCGGCCCTGCTCGTGGACACGGTGCTGTGGGTGCTCGGACTCGGCCTGGTAGGCCTGCTGATGGGGGTGCTGTCCAGCCGAGGCCTGCTGTTGCCCATGGCGATCATGGGCATCGCGTGGTCCGTATCCAGCCCCACGGACCCGGCCTCCGACCTCGTCGTGCTGATGGCGTTCGCCGCAATCTCCGGTGTCTACGCGATCGCCCTCGCCCGACGGCTGGGGGTCCCGCGTGAGGTCGACCAACCACGGGTTCCGACGCCGAGGGCGGTCCTCCTCGGCATCGGCATCGGCCTGGCCGCAGGCCTTGCGGGGGTCGTCGCCCTGTACTGGGACAACGACAACTCCTACTGGCTGCCGATGACGATCTTCATCCTGGGCATTCCCGCCCCGGGGGTCGGACTCACTCAGCGGGCGGCAACCAGGGTCGTCGGCACTGCCCTTGGCGTGGCAGTCGCCGTCGTGATCTCGGTCGTGGCGGACTCCGCCCTCGTGGACTACGTGCTCGCCTTCGCGGCCCTGGTCGTGGCGATCGCCATGCCAACTCCCCGCTGGTTCAACGCCGCCTGCGTTGCAGCTGCCATCGTGCTCGCGCTGAGTCCCTCGTCAGAGCCGGTCGCGCTCGGTGGATCGCGGATCGGTGCGACCGCGCTGGGCGCCGTCATCCTTGTGGCGGTCGGTGGGGTCCTTGTCCTCGTGGCTCGGCTGGTGCCCACATCGCAGGATCAAGTGGCTCAACTCGATGATTTCGAACAGGAGCGGGAGCACGACTCCGAACAGTCAACGTGAGGTGCCCGGATGTGGCCGAATCAGGCCTGCACGTCCTCATTGAGCTCAGCGAACGCCTCGAGGTTGGCCGTCGACTCGCCACGGGATTCCCGCCAGGCCCGCTCCTTGCGGATCGAGGAGGCGAACCCCAACCGCAGAATGGTGTTGAACGAGTCATCCGAGGCCCGCAGCACCGAGCCGAGGAGCCGATCCAGATCCTCTGGACCCAGGCCCGCAGTCGGCACCCGACCCGCGAGGTAGATATCGCCGAGGCCGTCGAGGGCGAACGCAACACCGAGCATGCGCGTGTTCTGCTGCAGCAGCCAGCGGTAGACGCCCTCGGCATTCTCGTCAGGTTGGCGCGCGACGAATGCGTTGATGGACAGTGCTTGTGGCCCCACGACCATGCTCACCGTCGTGCGCAGCTTGGCTCGCCCCGGGAGCACGATCACGAAGCGGTCCGGCTCGGGTCGGTCATGCTCGAGGCCCTCGGCGTCGAGCAGCTCGGCCAGCGCGCTGATCACAGCGCTCGATCGGGTCATCAGCCCGCCCACCCGAGCGCATCGCGGGGTGCGGCCAGCGCAGCGGAGTAGCTGGCCAGGAGTCCGTCCACCGTCGCATCCCAGGACAGGCGCTCGGCATGCGCCCGGGCACCCGAGGCGAGCCGCTCGCGGAGCGCGTCGTTGCCCAGGACGTCGCGCAGGGCGGCTGCCCACCGGAGCGGATCGTGGCCATCGACCAGCACCCCTGAGACCCCGTCGTCGACCGCGACCGGAAGGCCGCCCACGTTGGCTGCCAGTACCGGTGTCCCGCACGCCTGGGCCTCGACGGCCACGAGGCCGAAGGACTCAGAGTGCGACGGAACCACCACGAGGTCTGCCGCTGCGTACCGCAGGCGCAGCCGAGCCCGGTCGGTGGGGGCGTGGAAGGCCGCTGGAACACCCAGCTCGGCGGCGAGGTCAGCAAGTGCGGTGGGGTGCTCGGTACCCGATCCGGAAGGGCCGCCGCAGAACTCGAGTCGGACCCGGGTCGCCAGTGCTCGGTCCTCGACGGCCATCCGGGCGGTGGCTCTGACGATCAGGTCGGGTGCCTTGAGCGGCTGGATGCGGCCCACGAAGAGCACCACCAGCTCGTCGGGTCGGTAGTTCAGCGCGGCACGGGCAGCCTGTCGGTCGCGGTCGTGGAATGCCTCGAGATCGACCCCCGGGGGCACGACATCGACCAGCTGGGGGTCGGCGTCGTAGAGGGTCACCAGCTCGGCGCGCTCGGCCGCAGTGTTGGCCACAAGACGGTCGGCAGCGTCGACGACCTGCTGCTCCCCGATGATCCGCAGCTCGGGCTCTGCCCGATCGTCGGGCGCAAGGCTCAGGTTCTTCACACGACCCATGGTGTGCATCGTGTGAACCAGTGGCACGCCCCAGCGCTCCTTGGCCAGCCAGCCCACCTGCCCCGACAGCCAGTAGTGGGAGTGGATCAGGTCGTACCAGCCCTCCCGGCGGGCTGCCTCCCGGCGCAGCACCCCCGCAGTCACGGCGCACAGCTGTCCGGGCAGGTCCTCCTTGGGTAGTCCCTCGAAGGGGCCCGCCACGACATTGTGGACCAGGACCCCGGGCGCCATCTCGGCTTGGGCCGGCTGGTCCCCGGCGGTGGCACGGGTGAACACCTCAACAGCAGTGCCGCGGGCGGCCAGCCGAGTGGCGACCTCCGCGATGTAGACGTTCATCCCACCGGCGTCGCCGACCCCTGGTTGGTCCGTCGGGGACGTATGGACGCTGAGCATGGCCACGCGATCCGGCGTGCGGCGCAGGGGCAGGGGCAGGTCCACGGCGTCAACGATCCCCGAGCCGGGACTGTCGGGCAAATCGGCCCCCAGGTGCGCTGGTTGGCGACTACTGGGGCGGGGGGTTCTCCAGCGAGGTCTCTGAGTATGCCTCGCCCGTGACGACATGCATGACGCGCCGGGCGATGCTCACCGCGTGGTCGGCGTATCGCTCGTAGTAGCGCGACAGCAGGGTGGCGTCGATGGCCGCCTCCACGCCGTGGGACCACGAGGGCGACAGCACGGTGGTGAAGAGCTCGCGATGCAGCCGGTCGACCTCCTCGTCGTACTTCTCGATGTCCGGTCCGAGGCTGAGGTCCTTGGTTGAGATGACCGCCGCCGTCTTGGCCGCGATCGCGTCCTCCAGGGCCCCGAGCTCGGCGAAGGTCGCGCGCAGCTCGTTCGGGATGCTGGAGTTCGGGTAGCGCAGCCGGGCCTGCTTGGCCACGTGAACCGCCAGGTCCCCCATCCGCTCGAGGGCGGAGGAGATGCGCAGGGAGCCGATCACCAGGCGCAGGTCGGTGGCGACCGGCTGCTGCAGGGCGGCGGCGTCATAGCAGCGTCGTTCTACCTCGCTGGTGAGCTCGTCGAGGTGGTCGTCGCCGGAGATCACAGCCTCCGCCGTCGACAGGTCGGCGTTCAGGAGTGCCTGGGTCGCCTGGTTCATCGCTGCACCGGCGGCGACCGCCATCTCCGCCAGAAGGTCACTGATCTCGTCGAGCTGGTCGTGGAATGCTGCGCGCATGGTTCCTCCTGGGTGGCAGTCTAGAACTGCGGACCCGGACCAGACCGCACGGACGTGGCCCTCTGGTGATCGTACGGTGAACAACACGCTCCGGGCGGGTGAACAGGCACCACGGGGCCAGTCGCCTGCACTCGCCGGAACGGGCGCCCCCCTATCCTGACCACGTGGTGACCGACCCCCGACGCGATCGCGCCGAGCTCCCGCCAGGTCGCCGGCGGCTCTTCGGCGTGCCAGCCCTCGGGGCGCCGACGCGATCGGCCGCGGTGGCTGGGGGGACCACGGACCCCGATGAGCGGGAACCGGCTGGCTCTGCGGTGAACGCTGGATCGGGCCTCCCGGCGGACATGGCACGGGTTCTGGGAGCCCTGAGCACCCCCGCCCTGTGGGTCGACGCCGGGGGCCGGGTCCTGTGGGCCCATCCGAGCTTGGGCGACCTGCGGGTGGTCCGCCGCAACCTGGTCAACGTCGCCGAGCTGGGACGGATGGTCCAGCGGGCCCGCAGCACCGACCAGCCCGCGAGCCGCGATCTCACAGTCCGGCGGCCCGGGCGGCGACAGGCTCCGATCCGGTTGCACGTACGGGTCGCCCCGATGACCGATGGTGCGGTCCTGGTGCTGGTGGAGGACATCACCGAGGCCGAGCGCCTCGATCATGCCCGCCGCGACTTCGTGGCCAACGTGAGCCATGAGCTCAAGACCCCGATAGGGGCCCTGGCGCTGTTGGCCGAGGCCGTCACCCAGGCGGAGCAGGACCCGGTGGCCGTCGAGCGGTTCTCCGGGCGGATGCTGGCCGAGACGCGTCGGCTCACGACGTTGATCAACGACCTCATGGACCTCTCCCGACTCGAGGGCGTCGAGGCGCTGCCGCCGATGGGGCCGGTGGACGTGGATGACGTCGTCGCCCAGGCCTGCGACGACGCCCGCCTGCTGGCCCAGGACAAGAGCATCTCCTTCCTCCGGGGCGGCGCGGGGGGCCTGCAGGTGGAGGGTGTCCCGGCGCAGCTGGCCACCGCCGTGCGCAACCTCATCGTGAACGCCGTGAACTACAGCCCATCGTCGACGAAGATCGCCGTCACCACCGGCACGGTGAGCGGCTCGGTCACGATCGCCGTCACCGACCAGGGCATCGGGATCCCCCCGACCGAGCTCGACCGGATCTTCGAGCGCTTCTACCGGGTTGACCCCGCCCGTTCCCGGGACACTGGGGGCACCGGGTTGGGCCTGTCGATCGTCAAGCACGTGTGTGCCAACCACGGCGGTGACTGCGAGGTCTGGTCCAAGGTGGGGGAGGGCTCCACGTTCACAATCCGGTTGCCCGCCCTGACCGCGTCGGCGGCCGGTCCAGGCAGGGCGGCCAGCAGCCGCACCCCCGCTGAATCCAAGGAGGCGACGTGACCCGGATCCTGGTGGTCGAGGACGAGGAGTCCTTCTCCGACGCGCTGAGCTTCATGCTGCGCAAGGAGGGGTTCACGGTGTCGATCGCGACCACCGGCCCCGACGCCCTCACGCAGTTCGAGCGTGAGCCCGCGGATCTGATCCTGCTCGACCTGATGCTGCCCGGGATGTCGGGGACCGACGTCTGCCGGACGATCCGCACCAGGTCACGGGTGCCCATCATCATGGTCACGGCCAAGGACTCGGAGATCGACAAGGTGCTCGGGCTCGAGCTCGGTGCCGACGACTACGTCACCAAGCCATTCTCCAGCAGGGAGTTGGTTGCGCGGATCCGGGCCGTGCTGCGCCGCAATGTCGATGACTTCGGTGACAGCCCTGTGGTCGAGGCCGGACCCGTCGTCATCGACCCCGAGCGGCACCTCGTCCTGGTCAAGGACGAGCCCGTGAGCATGCCCCTCAAGGAGTTCGACCTGCTCGAGTACCTGGTGCGCAACGCCGGGCGGGTGCTGACCCGCGGCCAGCTGATCGACCGGGTCTGGGGCTCGGACTACGTGGGTGACACCAAGACCCTTGACGTGCACGTCAAGCGGCTGCGCGCCAAGGTCGAGGCGGATCCAGCCCATCCGGTGCACCTGCTGACGGTGCGCGGCCTGGGCTACAAGTTCGAGGAGTGAGCCAATCCGAGCGGCGGACGCCGCAGCCCACAGCCAGCCGGGGGAGGCGAGCGGGGCTGCTACTCCTCGATGGCGGCCAGCGGGCCGTAGCCCTCGTAGTACCCGACAGCCGGCACGACCGCGACCCGACGGGTCCCGGAGCCGTCCCGCTCGAAGCTGAAGGTCACAGTGGCGTACGAGCCGGGGGGCACGTCCAGGTCGGACACGATGATCTGGTCGCTGGCGCTGCCGCCAATCTGGACCGAGTTCCCCGGCGTCACGACGATGGGCTTCTTCTGCGTCGAGGTGCCGGTCGGGTCGATGCTCACGCTGACCAGCGCGTCGGGCAGCTCGCCAGTGTTGATGATTGTCATGGCCAGCGAGGCCGCGCCGCTCTCGCCCAGGGGCCCCGTCACGAGGGTGGCATCCTGGACGAGGATGGTGTCCCCGATCCGCAGGTCAGTGCCGTTCCCGGTCGGTCCCTGGGAGTTCACGGTGCTGTCGAAACCTTGGTAGCAGCCGGCCGTGGGAAGCACGGCCATGAGGCACACGGCTAGGGCAGTCGCAGCACGGGATCGCATCACGGAGGCACCTTATCGGGTGATCACGACCACGGGGCCCCTGACCCCGGCGTGTTAGACTGGGGGTCCACTGAGAAGGGGTCTCCCGCACAATGACGTTCAAGGTAGGCGACACCGTCGTGTATCCCCATCACGGGGCAGCACTCATCGAATCCATCGAGGTCCGTTCCATCAAGGGGGTCGACCGGGAGTACCTGGTCCTGCGCGTGGCGCAGGGTGACCTGACAGTCCGGGTCCCCTCCGACAACGTCGACCTGGTCGGCGTCCGCGACGTCGTCAACGCCGAAGGCCTCGATCGGGTCTTCGACGTCCTGCGGCAGCCGTACACCGAGGAGCCGACCAACTGGTCGCGTCGCTACAAGGCGAACCTCGAGAAGCTGGCGTCCGGCGACGTCATCAAGGTGGCCGAGGTCGTCCGTGACCTCTGGCGCCGTGAGCGTGAGCGCGGCCTGTCGGCCGGCGAGAAGCGCATGCTCAGCAAGGCCCGCCAGATCCTCGTCAGCGAGCTTGCTCTGGCCGAGCACACGAATGAGGACAAGGCCGAGGCCATCCTCGACGAGGTCCTGCAGTCCTGATCCCCGCACCACACCCGCGACGCCCACCGCCGAATCCGGCCGGTGGGCGTTCGTGTCGCTAGCGTGAGGCCCGTGGATTCCCCTCCGGTCGTCGCCATCGTGCCCGCAGCAGGCTCGGGCGAACGGCTGGGCGCGGGTGTCCCGAAGGCCCTGGCGTCGCTGGCCGGGGAACCGATCCTGGCCCACGCCGTGCGGGCGCTGGTGGCAGATCCCCGGGTCGGGCTGCTCATCCTGGCTGCGCCCGACGGGTTGGAGCACGACATGGCCGAGGTGGCCGCGACCCAGGCCGGAACCGTGCCTGTGGTGGCCGTGACCGGCGGGGCGACCCGCGCGGAGTCCGTGGCCCGGGCGCTGGCGGTGGTCCCCGCCGACTTCCCGGTGGTGCTCGTGCACGATGCTGCCCGATGCCTGGTCCCGATCGACGTGGTCGCCGCGGTCATTGACGCAGTCATGGCGGGGGCCGACGCAGTCGTGCCCGGGCTGGCAGTCGTGGACACGATCCGTGAGCTCGGCGCCGATGGGGACTCGAGGACCATCGACCGATCAGCGCTGCGCGCGGTCCAGACGCCGCAGGGTTTCGGGATCGATGTCCTGCGACGGGCCCATGCGGCAGGTGATTCCGAAGCCACCGACGATGCGGGCATGGTCGAGGCCCTGGGTCTGTCGGTGCTGCTGGTGCAGGGCGACCCACGCGCGTTCAAGGTGACCACTGAGCAGGACCTCCTGCTCGCCGAGGCCATCCTGGCCGGGGAGGGGAACCGATGACGATTCTGCCGATGGTGGGCGTCGGGGTGGATGTGCACCCGTTCGCAGATCCGGAGCTGGGGCGGGAGCTCGCCCTGGCGTGCCTGACCTGGCCGGGGGAGAACGGGCTGGCGGGGCACTCCGACGCCGATGTGGCCGCGCACGCGGTCTGTGACGCGCTGCTGTCGGCGGCGGGCCTCGGTGACCTGGGGTCGAACTTCGGTACCGCCGAACCGCAGTGGGCCGGAGCCTCCGGAGCCGCGCTGCTGGCCGAGACGTTGCAGCGCGTGACCGCCGCCGGGTTCACGATCGGCAACGTTGCTGTCCAGGTGATCGGCAACCGTCCCAGGCTGGGGCCGCGCCGGGCTGAGGGTGAGCGGGCCCTCTCGGCTGCCCTGGGCGGCGCGACCGTCCGGCTGTCGGCGACGACCACTGACGGCCTGGGCCTGACCGGCCGGGGCGAGGGCGTCGCGGCCATGGCCACGGTACTGGTGGTCCCCAACAGCTGATGCTTCGCCAGGGGAGCTGTGGCTGGTTCTGGCGGCCCGTGGTGGTGCCGCCCGGCCGGTAGAATCCCCCGGGTGAGCCTGAGACTGTACGACACCGCCACGCGCAGCACGCGCGACTTCGTCCCCGAACAGCCGGGACGGGTGTCGATCTATGTCTGCGGGGCCACCGTGCAGTCCGAGCCGCACATCGGGCACATCCGCTCCGGGGTCAGCTTCGACATCCTGAACCGTTGGCTCATCGCCTCCGGGTACGACGTGACCCTGGTCCGTAACGTGACCGATATCGACGACAAGATCCTGGCCAAGGCCGCGGAGGAGTCGCGGCCGTGGTGGGCCGTGGCCGCCCACTACGAGCGGGCCTTCGCCGAGGCCTACGCGGTGCTCGGCTGCCTGCCGCCGACGATTGAGCCCCGGGCCACCGGGCACGTGCCGGCCATGATCACCCTGATGCAGCGACTCATCGACGGCGGTCACGCCTACGCCTCCGATGGCGACGTCTACTTCGATGTGGCCTCCTTCAGCGAGTACGGGGCGCTCTCCGGCCAGCGGATCAGTGACATGCAGCCCGCCGGCGACGCCGATCCGCACGCCCGCAAGCGGGACCCACGCGACTTCGCCATGTGGAAGGGAACCCGTGACGAAGGTCCCGGCTGGGCGACCCCGTGGGGGGTCGGCCGCCCCGGCTGGCACCTCGAGTGCTCAGCCATGGCCGAGATGTACCTGGGCCCCTCGTTCGACATCCATGGTGGCGGGCTGGACCTCGTCTTCCCCCACCACGAGAACGAGATCGCCCAGTCGAAGGCTGCCGGTGACGGCTTCGCCCGGTACTGGATGCACAACGCGTGGGTCACCACGGCCGGCGAGAAGATGAGCAAGTCGCTGGGCAACTCGCTGCTCGTCACCGAGGTGGTCAAGCGCGTCCGCCCGGTTGAGCTGCGGTTCTACCTCGGTTCCGCGCACTACCGCTCGCACGTCGAGTTCTCCGAGGGCGCCCTGACCGACGCCGCGGCCGGCTACCGTCGGCTCGAGGGCTTCGTGCACCGGGCATCCGAGCGGCTCGGGGCCGGGACGGGCGAGGTCGCTGATGCCTTCCCCGAGGCGTTCGTCGCCGCCATGGACGACGACCTGGGTGTGCCGGCCGCACTGGCCGTGATCCACGAGCTGGTGTCCGAGGGCAACCGGATGCTCGCCGATCCCGACAGCGCAGATGGGCAGGTGGCGGCCCTGCTCGGTTCCGTGCGTGCCACGCTCGGCGTGATCGGCGTCGATCCCCTGGACCCGCAGTGGGCGGGTGGCACGACCACGACCGACGCGGCGCACGCCGCCCTCGACGCGTTGGTCACCGAGCGACTCGCGGCTCGACAGGCCGCGCGTGCCGCTCACGACTTCGCTGCCGCCGACGTGGTCCGCGACTCACTGCGTGACGCCGGCGTCCTCATCGAGGACACCCCCGCCGGGCCGCGCTGGTCCCTGGAGGCGTGATGGCAGGCAACTCGGAACGACGTGGGGCAACCCGCAAGCCCGGATCGAAGAAGGGCCAGGTGGTGGGCTCGGGGGGCCAGCCCCGCCAGGCCCTGGAGGGCCGTGGACCCACGCCGAAGGCTGAGGACCGGCCGGGGCACACCGCCTATCGACGCGCACGCTCGGCCGAGAAGTACGCCGGCAAGGGCGGTTCACGCGGCAAGGGCGGTGCCAGGTCGGGCTCAGGGCGCGGTGGTCGCAAGTCGGGCAACGAGTCCGTCGCGGGCCGCAACTCCGTCCTCGAGGCGCTTCAGGCGGGTATCCCCGCCTCCGCGCTGCAGGTCCAGCAGTACCTGGACGCCGATGACCGGGTCCGCGAGGCGATGAAGCTCGCCGTCGGGCTTGGCGTCCCGCTGCTGGAGACGACCCGGGGGGACCTCGACCGCCTCAGCGGTGGGGCAGTCCACCAGGGGATCGTCCTGCAGGTTCCGGCCTACAAGTACGCCGACCCGAACGACCTCATGGCACGGGCTTTCGACGCCGGCGCCCAGCCGTTGATCGTCGTCCTCGACGGCGTAACCGATCCGCGCAACCTGGGCGCCGTGGTCCGCTCGGCTGCAGCCTTCGGCGCCCATGGAGTTGTGATCCCGGAGCGGCGGGCGGCGGGGATGACGGCCTCGGCGTGGAAGACCTCCGCCGGTGCGGCGGCCCGCGTGCCCGTGGCGCGGACCACGAACCTGGTGCGCTGGATGGTGGCAGCCCAGAAGTCCGGGGCGACCGTCATCGGGCTGGCGATGGGTGGCGGCGTCGAGCTGCCGGATCTGGACCCGGCGATCGTCACGGGTCCGCTGGTCGTCGTGGTCGGTAGCGAGGGCAAGGGCCTGGGACACCTGGTGTCCCAGACATGTGACCAGCTCGTGGGCATCCCGATGGATGGGGCCACCGAGTCCTTGAACGCCGGCGTGGCAGCCGGCATCGCGCTGTACTCGGTGGCCACCGCGCGCCGCTGAGCAGGGCGAACGCGTCCTGACCCTGCTGTGCGCCTTCGAGAGGGAGCCCTGCGCCCGAGCAGCTGCCTATGGGCGGGCCAGCGGGGTCAGCTGATGTCCGTCCGGGGTGAAGTTCGCGGGATCCAGCCATGACTGCAGCCTGGAGCGCACGTCGGGCCACTGGTGGTCCACCATCGCGAACCACGTTGTGTCCCGGTTGCGGCCCTTCACGACCATGTGCTGGGCGAACGTCCCCTCGGGGGTGAATCCGAGCCGCTGGGCGGCCCGCTGCGACGCTCCGTTCGCGCTGTCGCACTTCCACTCCAGCCTGCGGTACCCGAGCTGGTCGAACACGTACCCGGCGTGGAGCTCGAACGCCTCGGTGGCCACGCGGGTCCGGGCCACACGGGGGCCCCACAGGATCGAGCCGATCTCGACCACGCCGCTGCCGGCATCGATGCGCATGAGCGCCTGCCGACCGGCGGCGAGTCCGGTGGCCTCATCGATGACGGTCCACATCAACAGATCGCCGCGCGCCCGCACGGCGTCGATCCAGGTCAGCACCTGCGCCTCGTCTGCCGGCGGATGCTCGTGCAGATGGGCGAACAGCTCCGGATGGCCCCGGACGGTGTCGAACAGCGCGGGGGCGTGGCGGGGCGCCAACGGCTCGAGGCGGGCATACCGGCCCTGGAGCACAACCGGCTCGGGGGTGGGGCAGCCGGACCAACGGGACAAGTCGGGCGAGGTCATGTGGTCACGACGTCAGGTGGCGGGAACGTCGATGTCGTCGGCGCTGCCAGCGGCGTCGAGCGGTGCGCCGAGGACAGCTGCTTCGTCGGGTGCGTGGGCGAGGTAGCGCTCCACGTAGTCGTCGGTGGCCCAGTCGAGTCCCACGTCCCGGTGCGCGCGTTCTGAGGAGAACCAGCGGTGCTGGAGCACTTCGTGGACGAGTTCGGGGGCCTCGACCTTGCGCCGCATCTCCGGCGGGATCCGGTCGAGCACCGCCTCATACACGTTGGTCACCCATCTCCGGGCTGCCACATGCTGGTCGTCGTCCAGGCCGGACATGTAGCGGTAGGAGTCGATGTCGTTGAGCAGCCGCCGGGCCTGGTTCTCGTGCATCGACAGGCCCGTCAGGTGCATCATCCGGCGTCCGTGGTGCCCGGCGTCCACGACCTTGGGCCGCACCCGGATCTGCGAGCCGCCATCCGTGGACTCAGCGGTCAGCTCGGCGACGTCGAAGCCCAGCCCGTTCAGGGTGCGCAGCAGCGTGTGGATCCGGTAGCGGTCAGTGCTCGACACCGTGACGGCATCGGTCAGGGTCATCCACAGGTGCTCGTACCGGCGCCGGAAGTCCGCACCCACCTCGGCGGGATCCAGCTCGTCGGGGACCATGCCGCCTGCCTGCAGATCCATCAGCTCGCCCATGACGTTCATGGCGGCGGTCTCGATGTCGTAGGCGCGCTGGCCCCGCGAGAGGGACTCGTGGATCTCCCCGGTCTCGGCGTCGACCAGATGTGCGGAGAAGGCGCCGGCGTCGCGCAGGAACAGCGTGTTGGACAACGAGCAGTCGTTCCACGCGAAGCCGAGCAGGTGCAGGCGGACGATCAGCAGCACGAGCGCGTCCAGCAGCCGCTCCCAGGTGTGGATACCCAGAGTGGGCCGGACCAGGGCGCGGTAGGGCAGGGAGAAGGACAGGTGCCGGGTGATCAGCGCGGCGGGAAGCGGTTCCCCAGAAGCGTCTTCACGCCCGGCGATGACACCGACCGGCTCGACGCACGGGGCGCCGAGCCGGCCGAGGTCGAACAACAGTCCGTACTCGCGGCTGGCGAAGGACTCCTCGATCTCCTTGACGGCGTAGACCGCCCCGTTGACGCGCACGAACCGCACGACGTGCCGTGAGATCCCGCGCGGCAGCGCGACCGTGTCCTCGGTGGGCCACTGCTCCAGGGCGACGCCCCAGGGCAAGAACAACAGGTCGGGCTCCGCAGCCGTGGCAGTGGCGCGCAACGGCATGCGGATCCCTCCTGTGCCGTGCTCCTACTGGGTGGGCAGGCGGTCGCCGGTCTCGGCGTCGAACATGTGCTGATGCTGCAGCACAGCCTCGAGACCGAGCATCTCGCCGCGTGCCGGATGGGTGCGCCCGTCGGTGCGGACCACGACCTGCTTCTTGGCACCGTCGGGGAGCTGCACCTCGGTGTAGACGTAGGCGTCAGCACCCAGACCCTCGACGAGCTGGACCTCCACGGGCCAGGCCTTCTCGGTGGTGGAGATCCGCAGGTCCTCTGGGCGGTACCCGAGGATCACGCTCTTGGAGCCCTTGGCGGCCAGCGCGGCGGCGGTGACCGGGGGCAGATCGACGGCCTTGCCGCCGAGGCGCACCTGGCCCTCGATGACCGGCGCTTCGATGATGTTCATCGCAGGTGAGCCGATGAACCCGGCCACGAACACGTTCGACGGGTTGTCGTAGAGATCCTGGGGGGTGCCGACCTGCATCAGGAACCCGTCCTTGAGCACGCAGATCCGGTCGCCCATGGTCATGGCCTCGGTCTGGTCGTGGGTCACGTAGACGGTGGTGACGCCCAGGTCGCGCTGCAGCTTGGCGATCTGGGTGCGGGTCTGCACCCGCAGCTTCGCGTCCAGGTTCGACAGCGGCTCGTCCATCAGGAACACCTGCGGGTTGCGGACGATAGCGCGGCCCATCGCCACACGCTGACGCTGCCCACCGGACATGGCCTTCGGCTTGCGCTCGAGGTAGGGCTCGAGGTCCAGGATCTGCGCGGCGTCGTCGACACGCTTCTTGATCTCGTCCTTGGGCATCCCGGCGATCGACAGCGCGAAGCCCATGTTCTCGCGCACGGTCATGTGCGGGTACAGGGCGTAGGACTGGAACACCATCGCGATGTCGCGGTCCTTGGGGGCCAGGTTGGTGACGTCCCGGTCGCCGATGAAGATGCTGCCCTCGTCGACCTCCTCCAGGCCGGCGAGCATCCGCAGACAGGTCGACTTGCCGCAACCCGATGGTCCGACCAGGACCAGGAACTCCTCATCCTGGACCTCGAGGTCCAGCTTGTTCAGCGCTGGGGTGGTCGACCCCGGGTAGATGCGCGTCGCTCCCTTGAATGTGACAGTGGCCATGTTTCGTCGTTCCCTTCACCGGCAGGTACGTGCCGGACGATCCGTGTGGAAGGTGGTTCGGTCCGCGGATGCGATCCGTGCACCAGAATAGGCCAGCATCGCCCGCGATGGGGGCCGCGCAGGTCATGATCTGGGTTCGTTCCGATCCCGATCCGCCTCTGGCGACGGGGAGGGTGCCGCCACCTAGGATCACCAGGATGCAGTGGACGTCACGGATCATCGCCGCAGTCGGACTCCTCGTCGTCGCGTGGGTGCTGCTCACCGAGTTGGGCGCGGTCGTGCACGGGCAGTGGGCATATCCAGCGCTGCTGGGCCTGACCGTCCTCGCCAGTGCGACGGCCCTGTGGCTGCACCGGCGTCGACGTCCGGAGCTGAGCTGGTGGCGGCGGGTCGGGTCGATCGCCCTGTGCCTCGGTGCGGTCGGTTGGGTCGTGGCCATCGCGTGGCTCCGCCCGTTCACCGCCGCGCAGCCGGCGTTGGGTGCGATGGACTCCGACGAGGGGGTGACGGTCGTCGAGACGTCCAGTCGGGTCGTCCTGGAGCCGGCCGGCACGCCCGCGTCCGACACCGGGGTGTTCTACCAGCCGGGTGCCAAGGTCGAGGCCAGGGCGTATGCCGCGATGTTGCGCCCCCTGGCCGAGTCGGGATTCCGCGTCGTCATCGTCAAGCAGCCCCTGGGCATCGCCTTCCTCTCATTGGGCGCATTCGACGCCGTTCAGTCCGACTACCCGGACACAGCCCGCTGGGTCCTCGGGGGGCACAGTCTCGGCGGGACCGTGGCAGCGATCCAGGCTGACGATCACGACGGCGACCCCACCGGCCCGGCGCGAGGTCTCCTCCTGCACGCTTCGTACCCGGCCAGCGACATCAGCGGGTCGCTCACCGCTGAGGTGCTGAGCGTGTCGGCATCGAACGACGGTCTGGCCACACCCGCGGACATCGAGGCATCCGTGCCCAACCTCCCCGAAGGCAGTACCTTCGGGACCGTCGAGGGGGCGGTGCACTCATTCTTCGGTGACTACGGCCCCCAACCCGGAGATGGCCAACCCACGATCAGCCATGACGAGGCACGGACCCAGATCTCCGACGCCAGCCTCGAGTTCGTCGCAGGGATTCCGGCCGGCTGACCGAGCCCCGACTCGGTGGCAGTGCCTGCTAGCCGGCCTGACCTTGGGCGAGGCCCTGGACCAGGGCGCCGGATGCGATGGCGGCGCGCAGGTTGTCGGCGTCCTCCTGGGTCATCACGCCGTTGGCGACGGCCAGGTCGAGCAGCTGGCCGACCTCGGTGATGCCGAGCGCTGAGGCCAGGTCCTTGAGCCCGTCGGGCAGGGGGAGGTCGGCCAGCGGGACGTCGGTGCCGTTGGGGCCCGGGGCATCCGGGGTCGTCGCGTCGGGCGCCGCTGGCGTATCGCCCTCAGGAGGGTCGGCCGGCGGCACGAGGCCATCAAGGCCCAGGTCCCCCTCGCCGAGCCCGGAGGCGAGCTGGGACGCGGCCGAGAACAGGGGGTTCTGGTTGATCTGCCAGACCGCGACGCCCAGGACCAGCGTGGCCGCCGACGCCACCGCGGCGATCGCCACGGCGATCCGGGTCCGGGTGCGCTGGCTGCGGTACTTGGCCTCCCAGGCGTCCGCAGCAGGGTTGGCGGCTGGGTACCCAGGGCCGTAGCCGGGACCGTACGCGGGGCCGTACGCGGGGCCGTACGTGGGACCCGGGCCGTAGCCCGGGCCCTGGCTGGGGTCGGCCTGCCCGTACCAGGGTCCTGGCTGGGTCGCCGTCGCGGCTCCAGCGGCTGGCTGGGGGCGCGGGATGGCCGTGGTGTCCTGCTGTCCGGATGCGGGCGGGTACATGTCGGTCATGGATCCATTGTGACCCACAGACGACGGTGCCCCAACGCGCTGCGTCAGGGCACCGAACGTTCGCTGTTCGAATCAGGTACGGATGGCGTCCGAGGAATCCGGATCGAAGTAGTGCGCACGCTCGAGGTCGATCGCGATCTCGACGGTGTCGCCCATCCGAACCCGCGACCGGGGGCCGAACGAGGCGACCCACTTGACCCCTGCCCCGCCGATCGTGTGCAGCTCCTCCTCGCCGGTCTCCTTGGCCATGAGCTTGGTGTCCTCGGAGACGTAGGTCTCGCCGTCGAAGGTGAAGTGCACGATGATCTCCGAGCCCAGGGCCTCCATGAGGGTCACCTTCGCCTGGATCCGTGCCGGCATGTGGTTGGCCGTGGGCAGGCTGGCGTCCTCCATATCCTCGCTGCGGATGCCGACCACGACCGTCTTGCCGGCGTAGGACCTCAGCGCGGGACGATCGGTGAGGGTGATGTCCGGGATCGCAACCTCGTTGTCGCTGCCGATGACCAGCGAGAGACCTTCACCGGACTGCTTGATGGTGCCGACCACGAGATTCATCGGCGGCGAGCCGACGAACTGCGCGACGAAGATGTTGTTGGGGGCGTCGTAGCACTCGCTGGGGGTCCCGAGCTGGTTCAGGATTCCGGCCTTCATGACCGCCATGCGGTCACCCATCGTCATGGCCTCGGTCTGGTCGTGCGTGACATAGAGGGTCGTTGTCTTCAGGGAGCGGACGACGGCGGAGATCTCGGCGCGCATCTGCACGCGGAGCTTGGCATCGAGGTTGGACAGGGGCTCGTCCATGAGGAACACCTGCGGCTCACGGACGATCGCCCGGCCCATGGCCACCCGCTGGCGCTGGCCGCCGGACAGCTGCTTGGGCTTGCGGTCCAGCAGCGGGGTCAGCTCAAGCATGTCCGCGGCCTTCTTGATCCGCGCGTTCATCTCGTCCTTGGGCATCTTGCGCAGCTTCAGGCCATAGGCGATGTTGTCGCCCACGCTCATGTGCGGGTAGAGCGCGTAGGACTGGAACACCATGGCGATGTCGCGCTCCTGGGGCTCGAGCTCGTTGACGCGCCTGCCGCCGATGCGCAGCTCGCCGCTGGAGATGTCCTCCAGTCCGGCGACCATGCGCAGGGCGGTGGACTTGCCGCAGCCTGAGGGCCCGACCAGGACCAGGAACTCACCGTCCGGGACGTCGATCGAAAGGTCGAACACGGCGTGGAAGCCGTTGTCGTAGACCTTGTTGATGCCGTCAAGTTCGACGCTTGCCATCACCGCTCCTTTTCGCGCTCGGACCGTTGAGCCCGGGCAGTTGCCACATCTGGACTGTCGGTCCGTCCCCCGGCAGTTCTACCAGCCCTGCACGCATCCGAAGGGATGCTCCTCCGTACACGTTTCGAACCTGCTCGCCCTCGTCCAGGCCCAGCAGGAGTCCATCCACACTGATCGGCGGACCGCCTGCGCGAGCCAACATGACGAGTATGGACTCCTCGTCTGCCTCACGCAGCCAGATCAACCGGTCGCTGTCGAAATGCACCCAACGCAACCCTCCCTGACGAAGGGCCACCGAGTCGCGCCGTACGGCCAGGAGTCCACCGACAATGGCCAGGAGCTGCCTGTCCCACCGGTCGGGATGCGCCCAGGGGAAGGGCCGCCGACCCTCCTCGCCGGTCACTCCCGTGAGCCCGATCTCGTCGCCGGACCAGATCATCGGGACCCCCGGGTGCGCAACCATCGCCGCCACGGCCACCTCGGTGAGATCCCGGTCCCCGGTGATGGTCGCGATCCGCGGGGTGTCGTGGCTGCCGACCATGGTGAGGCTGGCGCGTCGGGTTGACCACGGCATCGCGCTGAACGCGCGCATGGTGGCGGCCACGGACGTCCCGGGCAGGCGTGGCCACGCGAGGTCCGGGGTCCCCGGGTGCTGGGGCAGTGAGATGTCCTGGCGGATCAGCCACGTCCACATCGGCCTGGTCAGGCCTGAGTAGTTCATGATTCCGTGCCACGTCGTGCCGTCGGAGTCCGGGAGGAAGTCGTGGAAATGCTCTCCCACGAGGTAGGCCTCGGGGGAGACCTCAGCCATGACATCGCGCATCTGGCGGGCGAACTCATGCGTCAGGTCCGTGTCGCGGTAGCGGCCGGTCATGTTGGCCACGTCGATCCGCCAACCGTCGAGGCCGAACGTGAGCCAGCGTTGCACGACGCTGTCCGGCCCGGTCACCATGCGCTCGCGCAGTTGGGTGCTGCGGTGGTCGAGCTTGGGCAGGGACCTGTGACCCAGCCAGCCCACATAGTCGCGCTGTCCGGACCCACCTCCCTCCCCCGCGGCCCCGCCGGGCTCGAAGAGGTAGAAGTTCGACTCCGGCGACGAGGCATCGGTTCCGCCGACCCGGAACCAGTCGTGGGTGCTGCCGGTGTGATTCGTCGTCAGATCGCCGAGGACGCGCATCCCGCGGTCGTGCACTGCGTCGATCAACTCCCGGTAGGCCGCGTCCCCCCCGAGCAGGGGATCGACGTGGTCGAAGCTGGAGGCGTTGTAGCGGTGACTGGACTCTGCCGGGAAGACCGGGGTGAGGTAGAGGGTGTTGGCCCCCAGAGTCTGGATGTGGTCCAGGTGCTGGGCGACGCCGTAGAGATCTCCGCTGAACAACTGCACCGAGGAGGGCCGCCCACCCCGCACGGGGATGTCGTCCCACCCGGCCGGAACCGCCCACTCAGGCAGCGGCTCGTCGACGCGGCCACTGCGCGCGAACCGGTCCGGGACGATCTGGTACACGATCGCGTCGTCGAGCCACCCCGGGGGCTCGGAGGCGTGGATCGCCACGCGGAAGTCCTCGTGGTCGGGGACGTCGGCCTCGACGACACCGGCAGCATTCAGCCAGCGGTAGCCGGTGGAACCGCCGTCGAGCAGGAAGCGGTAGTGGGAGACCGTGTTGTGGGCCACCAGGTCGGCCCGCCACCATGTGCCCGATGACGTCCGCCGGTCGACGGTGGCCTCAACATGCACAGGTTCGCCGTCCTGGACCTGGCGAACCGCCACCTTCGTGACCGGATCGTCGTCGGAGGTGCGCAGGAACACGGTGAACCTGTCCCCGTACGCCTGCGCAGGGTCGGGGCAGTAGACCGGCGATCCGTCATGGTGCGGCGCCTCGAGCAATGAGCCTGACGCCGCCCGACGGCTGGCCATGGACTCTTCTCTCAGCCCTTCACAGAGCCAGCGGTCAGGCCGGTCACCAACGAGCGCTGCGCGAACGAGAACACGATGAGCAGGGGGATGGCTGCCATCAGCGCACCAGCCGCGAAGTAGCCCCACTCCTGCCTGAGTGGGTTGCTCACGTAGGTGTTCAAGCCGACCGCCAGCGTCGTCTCCTGCTGGTTGGGCAGGATGACCGAGGCGATCGCCAGTTCGTTGAACATGGCCGTGAAGGTCACGAAGAACACGACCGTGAGGATCGGCATGGCCAGCCGCAGGATCATGCCGAAGAAGATCCGGACATGGCTGGCGCCGTCGATGCGCGCCGACTCATCGATCTCCACCGGGATCGTGTCGAAGAAGCCCTTCATCAGGTAGGTGTTCACGCCGAGCGTCCCGCCGAAGTAGACCAGGGTCAGGCCCCAGATCGAGTTCAGACCCAGTGCAGGGAACACATCGCGGATCTGGCTGAGGAGCAGGAAGATCGCGGTCAGGGCCAGGATCTGGGGGAACATCTGGACCAGGACGAGGGCGAGCAGCCCGGGCCGGCGGCCCTTGAAGCGCATACGGCTGAAGGCGTATGCCGCTGAGGCGCCCATGAGCACGGAGCCGAAGGACACCACTGTGGCGATGATCACCGAGTTGCGGAACCATACGGTGAACGGCAGCTGTTGGTTGTCCAGCACCTCGGTGAAGTTGTTCGTCGACCAGTCCCAGGGCTGCGGGATCAGGCACGTCATCGCCTGAAGGCCGGAGTAGCTCTGCGGGCACGCGGAGGTCAGGGTGCTGCCACCACCGAACGCGAGGTTCAGGATGTAGCCGATCGGGAACAGCGCGAACAGTGTGGCAGCGATCATGATGGCGTGTCGCCAGCCAACAACCCTGATCCAGCGTCCTGCGGCCATCTTCTCCACCTTGGCCGGTGGGGGTGCGGTCGTGGTCGAGGTGCTCATGCGCCGATCTCCTCCAGCTTCTTGGTGGAACGGAACGAGATCGCCGAGATCGTCCCCACGATGACGAATATGACCAAGCTGATCGCAGAGGCGAGGCCCAACTGCTGGTTGGTGTCGTTGAAGGCCTTGCGATAGGTCCAGTTGATCAGCAGGTCCGTTGATCCGCCGTCATTGATCTGCCCCTGGAAGGGGCCGCCTCCCGTGAGGTACTCGATCAGGGCGAAGTTGTTGAAGTTGAAGGCGAAGGAGGCGATGAGCAGCGGGGCCACCGAGATCATCAGCAGCGGCAGCACGATCGTGCGGAATGCATGCAGCCCGCTGGCTCCATCGACGAAGGCCGCCTCCTTCAGATCACCCGGGATGGCCGTCAGTGCCCCGGTGCAGACCACCAGGAAGTACGGGTAGGCGATCCAGAGGTTCACGAAGAGCACGGAGAGGCGGGCCAGCATCGGCTCGCCGAGCCAGTTCACGTTCCCCGGCAGGATCTGGTTGATGATGCCGAAGTCGACGTTCAGCATGCCCTTCCAGAGGATCGCCGTGAGGAAGATGGGCAGTGCGTAGGGCAGGATCAGCAGCACTCGGTAGTACTTCTGGCCACGCATCCTGCGGTCGTTCATCACGATCGCCAGCAGGAGGCCAAGCGCGAAGGTCGTGAACACGGTCATGAACGCGAAGACGAACGTCCAGACCGTGATGGGCAGGAAGTTGTTGCGGATCGTCGGGTCGCTGAGCAGCGACCGGTAGTTGTCGAAGCCGACGCTGACGATCCAGCCGGGTTGCAGGATCTGGCCGTCGGCGGACTCGAAGTTGCCGTCGGAGTTCGGGGAGTAGACCGTGCCGTTCCTGGTGTCGGTCATCGTGTCGTCGGCCTCGTTGTAGACGAAGCCGGACTGGAACTCCTTGGCCTCGAAGATGCTGGAGGCCTTCAGGAACGTTCCGGTTGTGTCATCGAGTGGGACCCGCAGATCGGTCCACTGGTCGGCGAAGTCCTGGTTGTCCGACAGCGTCCCCAGGTTCAGCGACTGGTAGCCCTCGACGCCGGTTGCCTTGGTGCCGTCGGTTTGGAGATCCTCGGGCGCGACGGGGTCCAGGCTCTCGGGCGTGCCGATGTAGGTCTGGCCCACACGGTCGGTGCCCTCGGGGAATGTGATCAGCATCGACACCGTGCCACGCTGCTCGATGGGCACCACCGGGTACTCCGCCGAGTCAGCGATCGGCTGTTCCCCGCGTGACAGGAGGGCCGAGATGGCGTCGTCCTTGTCGCCGAGGTGGCCACTGCCGTAGTTGGTGAAGGATGCGCCCGCGGTCAGGAGCATGGTGAACAGCTGGTACACCAGCAGGAACATCAGCCCGGGAAGCAGGTACTTCATCGGGATGCCCTTGGTGAAGTAGACCGCGTTGATGGCCAGTAGGGCGAAGATGAAGAACCCGACCCCGAGCGTCCACCCAGCGTCGAAGCTCTGGATCAGCGCCCAGACGAGCAGGGCGTCGATCATCCCGACGAGGATCAGCTTGATGGCCAGCCCACCTGCGGTGGTGGTGCTGGACTTCTTGCGGACAGCCTCGTCCGGGGCCGGCTTCGTGGTGGTGCTCATGGTCGGGTTCTTCATCCCTTCGTGATCAGGTCGTGATCAGCGGTGCCCTGACTACTACGACGCGGCGATGGTCGTCGTGATGGCGTCGCCAGCCTCGGTCATGGTCGTGGTCGGGTCCTCGCCCGATGCGACCTTGAACTCGGCCAGGCCGAGGGACTCCCAGACTGCCCCCATCTCCGGCACTGACGGCTGCGGGATGCCCTGCAGGCCATACTCGATGAAGCCGGCGACGATCGGGTCGGCAGACACCTTCTCCGCAGATTCGGTCCAGGCCGGCGGGCGCGGATCGGCTGCGTAGATGGCATCCATGAACTCTGTGGTCATCACGTAGTCGTTGAGGAACGTCTGCGCGATCAGGGCGTTGGCTGCCTTGGTGGGGATGAACATCGTCTGGACGCCGATGAACGCCGACGAGGTGCTCGGGCCGTCCGGCACCGGGCAGACGATGGTGTCAGGAACTGCGGCAAGGGCGTCCGGGACGTTCCACGGGCCCGTGATGAACCACGCGGAATCACCGCTGTTGTAGGACTCCTTGGCGATGTCACCGGTCACGGAGGCCTTGATCAGCTTCTTGTCCGCCATCATCTGGAGACTCTCCGCGGCGGCGATGGAGCCGGCCTGGCCGACGCCCATGTCCTCGACGTTGGTCGAGCCATCCGCGTTCTGGCCGAAGATGTAGCCGCCATTGGCGCTGTACAGCGGGTACCAGTGGTACGCGTCACCCTCTGCGCCGATCTGGAGGGCGAGCGGCAGCGACGCGTCGCCGTCCTCCCTCAGCTTCTCTCCCTGGGAGACGAGGTCGTCCAGGGACGCTGGGCACTCCGGGGACAGGGCCGGGTTGGTCAGCAGAGCAACGTTCTCCACGGCGTAGGGAACGCCGTAGCTGCTTCCGTCATAGGCGACGGCCGCAACGGAGACCTCGCTGAAGTTTGCTGCCTTCGAGCCCAGGTCGAACGGTGTCACGACACCGTTGGTGACCAGCTCACCGAGCCAGTCGTGGGCGCCGATGAACAGGTCGGGGACGTCACCGGTCTGGTTGCCCTGGACGACATTGGCGCGGATCTCGCCGAAATCGATCTGGACGACCTCACAGGTGATGCCGTTGGCCTCGGCGAACTTGTCGCACTCGGCCTGGATCGGGGCGGTGCGGACCTCATCGGCCCAGATGGTGAACGTCCCCGAGCCCGCCGCTGGCGCTTCGCTCGAGGCTTCAGTGGCGGTGTCGCTGCCGCTGCTGCACGCAGCGAGCAGGAGGGCGAGGCTGGCTGCTGCAGCCCCGGCTTTGGTGGTGCGGCGCATGGATGCTCCGTTTCTGGTGAGTGGTACACGAAGCCTTCAGGGCCCCGCTGGTATGCATCATGCACCGGAGGCAGCCGGTGTGCGAGGCGCGGGCCAGTGCTAGATGACCTGAAAGTGATCCGTTACCAAATCGTTGTCAACGCAGTCTGTTCCCTGATGCTCCGGGGAAGCAACGCGAGGGGGCTCTGGTCATCCGGTATCGATGCCGGCCTGGATCTGCTCCCCGGCGGCCCGCATCGTGCGTCGTGGGTCAGCACCGCCCATGACATCGGCCTGGGCTTGGCCCAGCGGCGCCCAGACGAGGTCCATCTGCGCGAGGTTGGGCAGTGGCGCCGAGGTATCGGCATAGCCGCCGAAGCCTGTGATCACTGCGTCGGACGAGGCCAACTCGTAGGAGGCGATCCACGCTGGTGCCAAGCCGCCGGGGGCTGCCAGCGTGCTCATCACGGTGGTGGTCATGGCCGTTGTGGCCAGGTACTGGCTGGCGCCCGCTGGGTTCCTGGCGAAGGCCGACTGGAGCAGGCCCTGGGCGCTGACGAGGGCCTGGCTGCGTGAGCCGAGCACGTCATCGAAGCCGGGCACGGCCTCAACGACGAAGGGCACGCCCGACTGGCGCACGACATCGATGGATTGCGGCCCTGCGATGAGGTAGGGCGACCGGCCCGCCGTGAAGGACGCCAGGGCGTCATCGGCGGTGAGGCCGGCATCCAGCGCGCCGTCCTTGGTGAGCCGGGCCAACTGCCTGGCTGCGACGATGCTGCCGCGCTGGCCGACCTCCACCTGGTCTGCGGTGTACCCGCCCTGTGGGTCGCTGCCGAAGATCTGCCCGCCGCCGGCGCTGTAGAACGGATACCAGTGGTAGGCATCCCCAGCGGGTCCCACGGGGAGGGCGATCGGCACGATCTTGCCGTTCTCGTCGGCCAGCTCGAGACCTGTTCGCGCCATCACCTCGATCGACTCAGGGGTGTCCGGTGCGAGATCGGTGTTGCGCAGCAGGCCGACGTTGTCGGTCGCGAACGGGAGCCCGTAGGTGCGGCCCTGATAGGTGAATGCCTCTGTCGACACCGACCGGAAGCTGGCGGTCCGACCGGCGAGATCCACGGGGGCCAGCACGCCGTAGGCTGCCAGTTGTCCCACCCAGTCGCTCTGTCCGACCAGCAGGTCCGGACCCTGGCCCTGGGGGGCCAGCTGGACGAACTGGTCGCGCACGTCGGCCAGATCGGCGCCGACGGTCTCGATCTCGACGGCCACACCGGTCGCCTCCTGATGTGCGGCCGCCGAGGCCGCCAGTGCGTCGGCGTGGGCCGCGTCGGACCAGATGAGGATCGAGGAGGTGGCTCCCGGCGATCCGCTGGCGCTGGGCTCAGCCGACGGGTCGGCGGTGTCGCCACCCGACGATCCGCACGCGGCCAGCAACAGCCCGCACAGCGCCAATGCTGCTGTGGACACCCCTGCGCGCATGACTTCGCCACCCTCCGCCCCTCGGCACCGATGATCCGGCATCACCGCGCATCATCGCGCGCGAACGTGCCAATGGCCAACATGCAGCAGGGGCGGGGGGGTGCTCTACCCTTATCGGGCATTGCCGGCGTGGCGCAATTGGCAGCGCACCTGTCTTGTAAACAGGTGGTTCCCGGTTCGAGTCCGGGCGTCGGCTCCATATCGTCGCAGGTCAGAGGTCGGTTTGGGACCTGATCGGATACCCCTGGGGGATTCGGTCAGGTAACTACAAAGTAACTACGACCTCGGGCGATGTGCCCGTTCGGGGCCCGTGCGTGACCCAGCGAGCACCCATGCTGACGCCCTTGACGGATGGCACCTGTCACCTGCTGCGCTGCAACTGCCGTGCGGTCGACAACGGGAAGGCAGGCCGGCGTGGGGACCGCCGTCGGGGCCGACTACTCCGGGGTGTTGCCGAACGAGAGTGCTGAGCCGGCCGACCGCATCTGCTTGGTGTGGACGTGGGAGTAGGTCCTTCGCATGATCACTTCATCGTGGCCATGCCAGGCGGCAACGATGTGATCCGGGACCCCAGCGTTGCGCATGAAGGTCACGGTCGAGTGCCGTGCAGCATGAAGGGTGTGGTCGTCGCGTACGCCCTCCGTGGCCTTGCACAGCTTCCGCCACCTGCGGGTCCAGTCCTCTGGCCGCATGGGGCGCCCGAACTCGTTCACCAGGATGAAGCCCTCGGTCGCATGGTCTTCTCCATAGTGCCTCGGACTGCCAGGCCCTCAAGGCGACGAGGAGATCGACGCGCTCCTTGTCGAGGGGAAGACTCGGCGTCCGCGCGCTGTCTTGGGCTGACCGACTCCCCCCTTGGCCACGCGTCCTCGACTCACTGAGAGCTCGCCGGTATCGGGGTCGAAGTCGCTCCACCGCAGGCCGAGCAGCTCAGAGCGGCGAAGGCCTGCCAAGGTGAGCATCCAGCAGGCCTCCCACGGGTCACCGGCGATGGCCTTGCGCAGTTTCTCCAGTTCCGACGCGGTCAAGGCGTCCCGCTCCTTGGAGGGCCGTCCCATGGGCGTGGCGTCCTTGGCGGGGTTGAATCCGATCACCCCCTTGCGTACGGCGAAGTCGAACACCGCTCGCAGTGTGGTGAGCATCTTGGCTGAGCTCCGGCGGGCCAGGCCGTCGTCGCGCATCGTGCGGACGACGCCCTCGATCTGCTGCTCGGTCACCTCCTGGATGCGGTCCTTGACCGAACGCCGCGCGGGGTCGCTTGAGGTCCGTTCCGTAGCCATCGAGTGTGACTGGCGGCAAGCCTCGTCTCGCTTTCGCTCGAGCCATCGATCCGGCCCAATCGTCGAAGGTGTCTCGTGTCCGTTCCACCACATCGCCGAGTTGGCTCTGGGCGTAGAACCGCTCGGCGTCTTCGTAGCTGTCGAAGGTCTTCGTGATCTGCTTGCGCTGCCCGCCGCGGGTCCGGGATACGTAGACCTTCCAGCGGACCTGACCGTTGACCTTCACCTCGTAGATCGGCTTGCCGTGCCTGGGCATGTCAGTCCACCCGACTGGAACGGTCTGCGCTGCCCTCTGCCCGCTTGCGGGCTCGGCGGTTGCGTTCGGCTTGGGCTTTGGCGCATTGGGCGGAGCAGTAGAGGACGCCGGTGGAGTGGCCGGTCTTGTCGTACTTGGCGCGGCCGCGTTGGCGGGTGAATAGGCGGGTGCAGCGTTCGTTGGCGCAGTTTCGGACGTGGCGTTCTTCGGCGATGAGTTGGGCGAGTTGCAGGACCGCGATCTCGTAGGTGCTGGGTGCGTCGAGCAGGGTGTCGGCGCCGGGGTATCTGACGTGGACGGAGAACGGTTTGAGTGCGGCGTTCATCGTCATGACGAACGTCCCCCAGGGTTCCGGGTCGTCGCTGCGGAAGCCGGCGTTGGTCCAGGCTTCGACCGGCGGCTCACCGGCTGCGCTGCGGATGACGTGCCCGGCGAGGGCGTGCAGGACCCGGAGGTAGTGCGCTTCGCAGACCAGGGAGTGGGCCTGCGGGGATCGCGCGCCGGGGTCGGTCGCCGTGCGCGCGATCTGGCTGAGTGCCTCGCGGTCGGTGTCGTCAGCCAGCATGGGGATGAGCCAGTCCAGGCTCTCCGGCAGCGAATCCAGGGGGGTTCGCAGGTGTGCCTCGAGGGGGGTGAGCCGGCCCCAGCGGGCGACGAAGTCGAAGACCGCGTCGAGGTCGTTGGGGTCCGTGGACAGGGCTTCGCGCAGGCAGAAGTCCTCGGGCAGGACGACCGTCGGGGACGCGTTCGGTTGTGGGTCCCAGCTGGTGAACTCGCCGCTGTGGTGGTCGGGCAGCCGGCGCAGTTCGTGGACGACGACCGGGGGCAGGCTCGGGGGTTCGGCGGGCCAGACAGTGAGCGTGGGACGAAACGTGGACTCATTCGCACCTTCCATGCGTCCATGATGTCGTGGCACGGTTACTGCGTCAATCGTCACACGTTCAGTTCAGGAGGTAGTCCCGATGAGCAAGCGACAGAGCGTCAAGGAGAACCCGGTGGACCTGCTGTCCACGCGGCCCACAGTGAGCGTGACCGAGGCGGCGGTGATCCTGTCGATCAGCCGGGGCCAGGCCTACGCGATGGCCAACCGCGGCGACCTGCGCGTCTTGCGGATCGGCACCCGTCTGGTCATCCCCACCGATCAGCTGCGCCAGCTGATCGGTGGGGCGGCGTAGCCCGGACGGGCGGACAGTCCCATGGATGGCCCGGCGACCACCCCCGCCGGAGCGCCCTCGCATCAGGTCCGAGCGAGCTCGACCCTGGGCCTTCAACGGGACGTCGACCCCGCCGCCGCGCTGGACGCGGTCGCGGAGTTCCTGGACCGGTTCGTGGCCTGGCCCAGCGAGCACGCCCGGGTGTCCGCCGCGCTGTGGGTGGCCCACACGTATCGGATCGAGTCGTTCGACTCCACCCCGCGGTTGGCGTTCCTGTCCCCGGAGCCGGGCAGCGGCAAGACCCGGGCGTTGGAGGTGATCGGCTCGCTGGTGCGTCACCCGATGCACGCGATCAACTGCACCCCCGCCGCGCTGTTCCGCTCGGTGGCTGATCTGGACCGACGCCCGACCATCTTGTTCGACGAGATCGACACCATCTTCGGGCCCAGGGCCAAGGACAACGAGGAGGTCCGCGGGTTCCTGAACGCCGGACACCGACGCTCCGGGGTCGCCTACCGGTGCGTCGGTCTGGGCACGTCCCAGAAGGTCGCTGCGTTCCCGGCGTTCGCAGCGGTCGCCGTGGCCGGGCTCGATGACCTGCCGGCCACGATCGCCTCACGTTCGATCGTGGTCCGGATGCGCCGTCGCGCCGCTGATGAGCATGTTGAGCCCTACCGGTTGCGCCATCACGAACCGCAGGGGCTGGCCATCGGTGAGCGGCTGGCAGACGCCCTCGAGGTGCTCACGCCGTCGAGGAACCGACTGCCCCGACCGGGATTGTGGACCGGCCCGCAGATGTGTGGGAACCCCTGCTCGCGATCGCCCAGTCGATCAATCCCCGGTGGGCAGCATCCGCCCGCGATGCCTGCCTGCACCTGGTCGGAGAAGGGCGCGGCGGACACCCCTCCCTGAACGTCGCCCTGCTGGATGACCTGCGCACCATCTTCACGCAGCCGGCCGCCCTGAGGTCATGCCGACCGCGGCCATCGTGACGCGCTGCGGGGGCTGGAGGAGTCCCCATGGCGGGACCTCCGCGGCCGCCCGCTGGACCCATCACAGCTCGCCCGACGCCTGCGCGGGTTCGATGTCCGCTCGGCGAACCACCGCCTCGGCACCCAGGTGGTCAAGGCCTACCGGCTTGCCGACCTCGCTGATGCCTGGAACCGGTACCTGCCCGCCATCCCCGGAAACGCCGCTACACCCGCTACACCCCCTCCCCACCCCCAACACCAGTCAAAATGAGACAAGGGAGAGGCCAGATGTGTAGCGCCGACCCCCGCTACGCGCCCGCTACAGACCCCCGCTGGCCGCTACCAGCGGGCGACGTCACCGCCCAGCCGATCAACAATCCACTGAGGCAGGGGCGGTTGGAGCAACTTGGGCGGTTCTCGGCCGACCGTCGGTCACGAGGCGCTGATCACGTCCATGAGCAGGGCGCCGGCGAAGCGCGCCGGGACGACGGTAACTCCCGCAACCCATGCCAGCGCCAGGAATCTGGCTGGCCGGATGCGAGCGGCGAGCACCCCCAGCGCCAGGACCAGCGCCCAGCCGGCGGCCATCCCCAGGTTAGAGTCGTCACCCTGGGCACCCGCGCCGCAGCAAGCAGCCCGGCACATGCCGTGGTCGGGCGAAGACCACGCACATCGCCCGCTCGGTGATCGACATCGGCAAGGGGTAGAGGCCCTGCTCGATCTGGTCCCGCTTGCGGCAGTGCGCGTCCAGGGCGCTCCAGGCTGCCTGGATCTGCTCCGGCGCCGACTGGCCCGCCCCCAACTGCTGACGCCATGCCTCCGCTGCGTGCCCGGGCACGATCGTCGCGCCGGCCACCTCGAAGCTCTGGGGGAGTTCCCGGCGCCGGCGCCCAGAGGAAGACCACCGGACGGACCCGGCCCACCTGGGCTGGCTTGAGGTTCTGCCACAGCCCGAGGCGTCGGGCGTTCCCCCAGGCGCTCCCGGCGGCGGACCGGATGCAGGCGTCGTCGACCGTCCACGGTGTGGCCGACCACTTGGTCTCGATGGCCGAACATCCCTCCGGGACCCCGCACCAGGACATGGTCGATGTCCGGGGCGGTGAGGGCAGCGTCACGTGGTTGACGACCTGCCAACCACTACCGGCGAACCAGCGCAGTTCCTGGGCGGTCCACTGCTCGCCGAGGTCGCCCATCATGGTTGGCGCCGTTCCGGTGGGCTTCCAAATCCCACAGGCAGCACCGAGTGCACCGGCTGTGCCCGCGACGCCCCGTCCCCACAATCAAGCCGCGCATGAAGCTAGTGGGGGTCAGGGCCACCGTGGTCACGCCAAGAACAACGGCGATCGCGAGGGCGACAAGTGCCAGGTGCAT
>CAVWAR010000001.1:0-22947 GCA_963753075.1 uncultured Actinomycetes bacterium | reverse complement strand
GGTCGAGGCGACCACGGAGGCCCTGACCTCCCTGATCGAGCCGATCATGATCGCCATGATGGGCGTGGTGATCGGGTCGATGATCATCGCCCTGTACATGCCCATCTTCAAGGTCTTCGACCTGATCCAGTAGTCGGAAGGGAGGACCGGATGACTTGTGTGCGCAGGCAGGACCGAGACCAGGGATTCACCCTGATCGAGTTGCTGGTGGTTGTCATCGTGCTGGGGATTCTCGCCTCGATCGCCATACCGATCTTCTACAAGCAGCGCGAGCGGGTCTGGGATGCCGCTGTGAAGAGTGACCTGCGCAATGCGGCCACGGCGCAGGAGACCTTCCTGTCCGAGGCCAACCCGGTCCCTTCGCGACGACGGTCGCCGAATTCGATGGATGTCGGCTTCCGGCCCTCATCAAGCGCCAACTACTTCGGTGGATCCTTCGCCATGAGCGTCTCCGCCGATGCTTCGAACAGCTACTGCCTGACGGCACGATCCGCGACCGGGACGTACTTCGCTGTGAGCAGCTACTTGGGGCCGGTGGAGAAGGCCAGCCCCGATTGATGCGGTGACCTGCATCTGAGCCATCCAGAGGGCAGTCTCGGCGGTCATCGGCGGTCGAGTGCTGAGTCACGTGTGCGCAGTGCCGGCATCGCCCACGGGGCGACCACGTCTTCGGGCCCTGCATCGCGAGCGCGGGGGCGTCGGCCCTGATGGGGCCACTCGGCTCGCCACCCACGGTTGGGCACCCGGCGGACACCGCGGATAGGCGATCACCCGATCGGGTGACACGAGGCACCTGGATTCAAGAGCGTGCCGCAGGTCCTCCGATGCATTGGCTGTCCGGACCCAAACCGGGCCTTACGTCACAACACACAAGGAGCAACACATGTTGGAGAAGCTGCGCAAGGAGCGGGGCGACGAGGGCTTCACCCTCATCGAGCTCCTCGTCGTCATCATCATCATCGGCATCCTGGCCGCCATCGCGATCCCCGTCTTCCTGAACCAGCGGTCCAAGGGCTGGGACGCGGCGGTGCAGAGTGATCTGCGCAACGCCGCGACCGCCCAGGAGACCTAACCTGACCGAGAACAACCCGGTGTGTACGTCGATGAGACGGCCCTGGGCTCGAATGCTGCGGCGCTCACTGCTCTGGAGTCTGCGGGCTTCAAGTTCTCGGCGGTTGGCAACTACGCCAGGCTTGTCGAATGCCATGCAGGTTGAAGGCAACGCCGGTCAGGGCTACTGCATGATCGCCCAGTCGCAGTCAGGCAACTTCTTCTGGTATGACAGCGTCACCGGCCCCGGCAAGGACGCTGCCGCCGCCCCGGCCGTCGCCAACCCGCCGGCTGCAACCGGAGATCCGATCTGCAGCTGACCCAACACCTTCAGTAGGAGGCCCCGGACCCCAAGGTCCGGGGCCTGCTCATTCGCGCCTCTACCGGGAGTGATTGGTGCCATCGCGTGGCAATTCGTGTCGGTCCCTTCACCTCGGGGTTCCCGCTGCCGATAGGGACACCATGGGACTGCCCAATGCTGTCAGGGAGCGCGCGCATGCTCGCGAGGAATCCGGCTTCACGCTTGTAGAGGCCGTCGTCTCCCTCTTCGTCCTGGGCATCATCTTCACCGCGCTGGCTGCTGCGGCGATGGGAAGCATCCGGGCCTCGATGAACAGCCGGGCCGAGCAGCAGGCAATCGACTTCGCCACGCAGGCCCTCGAGAAGGCGCGCCAAGCTGAGTACTACGGGCTCGCCCACGACTCCACAGACGTGGTGGCGGACTCAGCGGTTGACCCATGCGGCGCAACATGGTGCTACGACGCCGATGGGCCTGGGGGGAGCGCCACCGAGGAACTGGTCATCCAGCCCGGCGGGAGCGTGAACCCGCACATCGAGACGATCACCTCCGACGTCAACAACGGGACGAACTTCACCGTGGCCACGTATGTCACCAGGCCCCTGTCGTCCGGGGCCGACGTGAAGCGAGTGACTGTGGTGACACGCTGGAACATCGGCGGCAAGCAGCGGGAACGCGCTCGTCGAGCATCGTGACCGCCACGACTCGTGGCCTCCCGATCCCGTTGTTCGCGTTCGAGACCGCATCGAACACCCAGGCGGTGAATCCGGGAACGGGTGTTGCCCCACATCCTGTGGTTGCGTTCAAGATCGAGATGACGAACCAGGGCGCTCCGGATCGATGGGACCTTTCCACGGACAACGGAACGTGGTCGTTCTGGCGTGACGACGGGGACAACGTCCTGTGCATGGTTGCCGCTGAGTGCGCGTCCGGGGTCAGCGAGGACTCGCGGCTGGTCGACTCCGACGATGAGGGTGCGATCGTGGACACCGGTCGGCTCGACCCGACCACATCGATCACCTTCTGGGCTGTGCGCGAGGTGCCCGAGACGGTCGTCGGTGAGTACTGGACCGATCTGACCGCAACCGCCGTCTCGCTCGCCCACGAAGGCGTCGATGCGGGTGCTGGGGCCAAGACGCTCGGCCCTGCGGACGGTGGTCACGACTGATCCGGTCACCGGGCAGCCAGGTGGAGGCACCCAGACGACCGCGGTGCCAACGGCGCCGCAGGCGCTGACCATCACGATCGGGGACGGGACCCTGTCGGCCAGCTGGGCGGAACCTGACAATGAGGGAACGTCCCCCGTGTCCGAGTACCAGGTCGACTACCGAGTTGCTGGCTCGCTCACCTGGTCCACGGAGTCGAACCCCTCTGCCAGCCTCGCGAGGGTCATCTCCGGCTTGAGCAACGACACGAGCTATGACGTCCGAGTCGCTGCTCGCAACGGATCAGGAGTCGGTGCCTTCAGCGCCGTCGTCACGGCGACTCCGACCGTCGGCGCTACCTACCAGGCACCTTCGATATGTCCGACCAGCAACCCGGCCACACCCCCGACCCCTGCGAAGGCGGGCGGGTACACACTGTGGAACTACGCCCTTCACAACCGGTCGTCGGCCAATGGCTCGTGGCCGGGAACCGGCACGCCGCCGCCCTCGCGCACCGACACCCAGGGCGTACCGCTGAACATGATCAAGGACCTGCCACAGTTCGGAGTGGGCACGACACTCCCGGTCTACTCGGCGGACATCTCGACCGATCGGGGTCGCGTGATCCAGCCGGGAGGTGCGATCAACTCACCAGCGTCGAGCACGGGCTTCTTCGTCGACTGGCGCGCGGACACGCGGGGGAATCGCTACGGCGGGACCGCGGTGCTCACGGTGTGGGTTGCCCCGGCAAGCGGGTCCGCAGCCTCGGGCTACAGCCTGACTGCCCAGTTCTACCGGTCAACGGCGACTGACACGACCATCGACAACGCCAACCTCCAGGGCCTGACGAGTTCGGGCAACTCGCCCAGCAACCCCGTGACGATCTCCTCGCCGTGGTGCGGCGGTGCGTCCTGGCAGAAGGTCGCGATCGCCCTACCGGTCGACACCAAGCGAGCGCTCGCCACGGATGAGTCCCTCGGGTTCCGCCTGTGGAACTCGGGATCCGGCGCCGTTCGGGTCGGATACGACGTCGCCGGGGACTTCCCCGCCTACCTCACCCTGCCGGAGAAGTGACATGAGCATGAGTCGGATCCGGGAACAGCGGGGGATGACCCTGATCGAACTGCTGGTGGCGATGAGCCTTCTGGCCGTAGTGTCGTCCCTGGTCGTGGTCGGCGTTCGTGGCGCCGTTAGGGTCATGACCCAGACGGATGATGAGAACCGGGGCCTCCAGGACGCCAAGGTCATCCTCGACCGACTGTCGAGCGACATCCGCGAGGCCCGCGGGGTCGTGTGCGACGCTGAGGCGCCCGAGCCCGGCGATCCGGTCGTCGATGCCCAGGGACTGCCAGTCCGATGCCCGGACTATGTCCAGCTGTGGATCGATGACGACTCGGACTACCTGGAGGACTCGACGGAAGTCGTCACCTGGGAGCTGGCCGAGAACGACGATGGCGTGCACTTCGACGTCTGGCGCTGCCGGGGGGCATTGGACGGGGACCCCTGTGACGGCGAGGCCGCGGGCGTGGAGCGACGCCTTCAGGCCTCGGCCCTCGTTGTACGCACGCTGTTCAACTACGCCGATGCTTCCGGCAACGCCGTCGAACCGGAGGACGCCACCTTGGTGCGGCTCCAAATGGACTATGACGCCATCGTGGGGGCCGGAGTCGACGTCAAGCAGGCCTCAGTATCGGCCCGGCTGCGGAACAAGGGGTGACGAGAATGCTCACGCACGTGTGGAACCGACTCACCCTTCGGACCCGGTCAGAGACGGGCATCGGCATGATCCTCGTTATCGGAATCGTGGTGTTCGTCGCGGGGATCACGGCGACGGCCGGTGTGATCGCGATCAACGGCCTTGCCCAGAGCCGGCATCGGATCAGCTACGAGGGGGCTCTTGCCTCGGCTGAGTCGGGGATCGACTTCGCCCTCGGCCAGCTCCAGTACGCGTTCGACACTGCGTTTGCCGACTATCCCATCCCGACGGCGGGGCTTGCCCCGACAGCGGGCTGCAGCGCGGCAACGGTGCAGTTGCCTGCAGCAGCGAACGATCCCTCGACGTGGGACGAGATCTCGTGGTCGGACTCAGGCCTTGATGCCCTTGAGGCCGGGCCGATGGTGAGCGGCCGCCCGGGGTGCCTGATGAGCACCCCCACGGGAGATGTGCTGATCCTCAAGCCCACGAATGCCAATGGGGGTCCCGGGCTCAAGTACGGACGGGTGTACGCGCGGGGCTGGTCCCCGCGGTGGGGGGACCCGAACGCCGTCGAGCGCACTGTCAAGGTCGAGTACGTCTTCATGCCCTTCCAGCCGAAGCACGCTGTACTGACGGGCTCGAACCTGGAGCTGCAGGGTTCCTACCTCGTGGACGAGGCGAACGGCGTTGACGCCGCGACGGCCGGGGTGCACACCAACGGGGACCTCTCGGTGGTCGGCAACGGGGGCGATGTCTCGGGCCCCGTCACCTTCAACGGATCGGGACCCACGGTCACCTACTCAGGGGGCCAGCCGCAACAGATCCCGACGCCTGTGCGGATCCCGACTGTCAGCGCCCGTCAGCTCTACTCGCAAGCGGCGACACGGGGCAATGTCTCCCAGGGCCGTTGGCGGGATCTGTGCATCGATGGGCAGGCACACCTCTGGTCGCCCAACGGCCCATGCCAGGGGCCGGTCGACACCGCTGGGACGGGCGGTTGGGAATTCAGTGGATCGACGCCGAACACCTACCTGTGGACAGCGAACCGCGATGTGGCCGATGGAACCTACTTCGTCTACCAGGCGGACGCGCGCAACGGCAACGGCAACCCGGACATCAACTCCATCACCGTGATCGCCGCCGCCTCGGTCCCCGCGTCGCGTGGGAACTGCCCGACGCCTCGCTACGGGGGCAGCATCACGTGGGACCACTATGACGTGGGCGTGCCGAACTTCTCCGACCTATGGTTCCTGGCCGACCAGGATCTGGACGTGCACGCGAACTTCGACGCCGGTTCCAACGGTGCCGACCCGATCGCGGGCACCTATATCGCCGGCGAGGAGATCAACCTGTGGACGTCGTCGAGCATGCTGGTGGGCTCGGTGCTGGCCGCGAACCAGTGCCCCAACGACACCGGCGTGCTGACCAGCCAGGGCGACAGCAACGAGATCCAGGGACAGGACATCTGGTTCAAGCCCAACTCGGACTCGCCGTTCTCGAGCGTGATCTCCACGACGCTGTGGCTCGAATACTGAGCCAGCGCCGAACTGACTGACAGAATCGCCGATCGTGGATCCCGTCGAGGTTGTCGCCGTCGTTTTCGTCACCCTCGCGGGGTTGGCGATCGGCTCATTCCTGAACGTGGTGATCTGGCGGGTGCCACGCGGGGAGTCGATCGTGTCGCCGCCGTCGCACTGCCCCCAGTGTGATGCCGAGATCCGGGGGCGGGACAACATCCCGGTGCTCTCGTGGCTCATCCTGCGGGGCCGGTGCCGGGACTGTGGTGCACGGATCAGCGCCCGCTACCCGGGCGTCGAGCTGCTCACCGGGGTGTTGTTCCTCCTCATGACGCTGACCCTCGGTCTGACGTGGGAGCTGCCCGCCTACCTGTACCTGACGACCGTGGGTGTAGCTCTGGCCTTCATCGACCTCGACACCAAGCGGCTGCCGAACGTCCTCACCCTGCCGTCCTACCCGATCCTGGCCGGCCTCCTGCTGATCCCGGCGGTCGTGTACGGGGAATGGGGGGACTACGGGAGGGCTGCCCTGGGTGCAGCGGCCCTGTTCACCTTCTACCTCCTGCTCGCCCTGGTGTATCCGGCCGGGATGGGGATGGGTGATGTCAAGCTGGCCGGCGTGCTGGGCATGGCGCTGGGCTGGCTCGGGTGGGGCGAATGGTTCGTCGGCAGCTTCATGGCCTTCCTGCTCGGTGCGTTCGTGGGCCTGGGCCTGATGCTCTTCCGAGGAGCAGGTCGCAGGTCAGCGATCCCATTCGGCCCGTTCATGCTGTCAGGCGCATTGATCGCGGTCCTCTTCGGCACCCAGATCGCCGACTGGTACGCAGGCCTGCTTTCCGTGTAGGACATCAGATCGGTGCTCCGGGGCGCACGTATCGCTCCCTCGTGAACGCTCCAAGCGGGTGCATCGTTCAAGTAGCCCCTCAGACCGGCCGATTTCCTCCACAGCGCCATACTGAGGAGGACCATCGTGGGTCGACGAACAGCCATCGGGCTGGACATCGGGACGTCCAGCGTCCGGGCCGCCGAGCTCGCTCTGCGATCCTCGGGCCCCGAGCTCGTGCACTTCGGCCAGATCGCGCTGCCTGACGGGGCACTGCGCGACGGCGAGGTCGTGGACGGCCCCGCAGTCACCGAGGCCATCAAGGAGCTGTGGGCAGGCGTCAAGTTCTCCCACAAGAAGGTCACCGTGGGAGTGGCCAACCCGCGTGTGGTCGTCCGGCAGGTCGAGGTGCCCTACCTGAAGGGCGACGAGCTGCGCAAGGCACTGCCGATGCTGGTGGGTGACCAGGTCCCGATCGACATCGACCAGGCGGTCCTGGACTTCGCCGCCCTTGAGGAGATCCGCACCAGCGACGGAGCGAGGTCGCTGAGCGGCCTGCTCGTTGCGGGGGTCGAGGAGATGATCGTCCGTTCGGTCGACGCGGTCATGGCCGCGGGGCTGAACCCCAAGGTGGTGGACCTCAATTCATTTGCCGTTCTTCGCGCGATCGCGACCACCCCCGGGCTGGGGCTGAATGCGCGGCCGGAGGCCGTCGTTGACATCGGGGCAGACCTGACCAACATCGTCGTGCATGAGAACGGCATCCCCCGGTTCGTCCGCATCCTGCTCTCGGGTGGCCGCCAGGTGACCCAGGCACTGGTCGACGACCTGGGAATGACGCTGATCGATGCAGAGCAGGCCAAGCGTGAGATCGGGCTCGCAGAGGATCCTGGGCCGCTGGCTCCCGCCGTGCGATCGATGAGCAGGGCAGCGCTGGAACTCATCGAGGAGATCCGCGGGTCGCTCGACTACTACTCCGCCACATCGTCGAACGGCTCGGTCACCCGAGTCGTCCTCTCCGGTGGCGGCGCCCGACTCCGCGGGTTCCCGGAACGGCTCTCGGAACGGTTGCGGGTCCCCGTGGATGTGGGTTCGACCCTCTCCGGCCTGTCTGTCGGAGGCACCGGACTCTCACCAGCACAGCTCGGATTCGTCGACCCGATCGCAGCAGTGCCGGTCGGACTGGCCCTGGGGGGTGCGTCATGAGCGTTCCGCCTGGCGGAAGCCCCGATCCCATGAACCCCGTCGGAAGCGATCCGTTGGTCGACCCCGCTGACGTGGAGCCCGGTGACCTCCTGGTGGAGGAGGTCGAGACCGCGGACACCGTCACGGTGCTCGCGGCCGTCAACCTCCTGCCCCGCACCTACGCCCTGCGGGCAGCCGTGCGCCGGGCCAAGATCTTCGCAGCGGCAGCCGTCGTGGTGGCGCTGCTGCTGTCCCTGCTCGGCTGGCTGGTGGCATCACAGAAGGAGGCTGCCGCACAGGAGGGTCTGGCTATCGCTACGGCCGAGCGGGCAGCCCTGCAGGCTGAGGTGGTCAAGTACTCCGACGTGCCGAAGGTCTTCAAAGCCGTGTCCGATGCACAGGGGCAGTTGCAGCTGGCCATGGGCAATGAGGTGCGCTGGTCGTTCTTCCTGAATGACTTGGCCCTGACCATGCCGCGCGGGGTCTCGTTGGAGACTCTTGCCGTGACCTCTCCGGCGCCGGGTGCGAGTATCCAGGCTGCCGCCCCCTCGTCTGTCGGAGCCTCCACGGCTGCGCAGCCAACATCGGGCGCAGGGATGCCGGCGCTTGGGACCATGTCGGTCTCCGCCAAGGCCTTCAGCTACGACACAGTCGCCAACTGGCTCGACTCGCTGGCCAAGCTGCCCACGCTTGCCGACCCATACGTCGGAAGCATCTCGGCGGGCACAGAGGAGGGCACCAAGATCGTCACCTTCACCTCCGATGCCAGCCTGACAACAGAAGCGCTCTCGAGGCGCTACCAGGACGAGGAGGTCACGCCATGACCCTGAGCCCCAGGAAGTGGCGCCTGCTCGGGATCGCAGCCGCCATTCTGCTCCTGGTGGGGGCATGGTTCGCCCTCATCAGCCCCACGCTGCAGAAGGCCGAGGCGCTCGAGACCGAGACAGCTGGCCAGATTGCGGCATCAGAGCAGCTGGAGTCGCGAATCTCTCTGCTGAAGAAGCAGAGCGAGGAGCTGCCCGAGCAGGAGGCAATCCTCGCCGAGATTCAACAGCAGATGCCCCCCACCGCTGCGCTGCCCTCGTTGATCCGCACCCTCACGACGGTCGCCAGCGAAGCGAACGTGGTGGTGGCATCCGTTACTCCTGGGCGGCCGACGCCGGTCGAGCAGCCGGTCGCTCCGCCCCCGCCCCCGTCTGAGACCGACTCGGAGGAGGGGGACGCGGACTCGGAACCTGAGGCGGACTCGGAATCAGACGGCACCGAGGCGGCCGCGGCCGAGGCAATCCCGACCGGGCCTGAGGTCGAGGCGGTGAGCCTGAACATCACCGCGTGCGGCACGTACGCGCAGATCCGCAACTACCTGCGGGAGCTCGAGTCCATGAAGCGGGTCATGATGGTGTCGAACGTGTCCATCGGTCGCGGATCGTGCGGGGAGGAATCGGCCGAGGACGACCTCACGGCGACCATCAGCGGCAACGTGTTCGTCCTGCCCAATCCGAACCCGGTGGCCGTTGACGTCACCTCGGACTCCACCGAGGCCACGAAGGGCGACGACGATGAGTGAGCAGATCCTGGACCGCCCGACCACTTCCGGCGCACCCGTGCTACCCGGCATGGAGCCGACCGAGGACGAGCCCTCCTCGCGCAACCGCACGCGCGCGATCGTGGCCGTGGCGATCCTCGTGGGGATCGTCGTGGGGGGAATGGTGCTGCTCATGCTGAGGCCGGGGCCCGCCGAAGAAGTGGTGGACCGCGCAATCGCCGGGGCGGCTGTGGACGCGGCCATCGCGGCGCAGGCAGAGGCGGCGCAGGAGGCGGCAGCGGCCGAGCAGGTCACGACGACGAAGACCAAGGTGAAGATCACCAGCCGCGATCCCTTCGCGCCCCTGGTCCCGAAGGCGCCGCCCCCGCCGGCACCGAAGGCTGCTGCCGAGCCGGCAACCGAGGTCACGGCCTCATCCGGCGTCACGATCTCGGCATTGAAAGTGTCCACGAACGGCGCCTCCGTCACCCTCAAGCTGGACGGCAAGAAGTACTCGGTCGATGAGGGCGAGGCGTTCGCGAAGAGCTACCGGCTCTACGACATCTTCAACGACAACTGCGCGGGCTTCCTGTACGGGGACCAGAACGCGGTGGTCTGCGAGGGCGACTCGGTCACGCTGGGCTGACCGGCCGCCCGCTACGACGCCGATCGCCCCGCGCGCGGGAGTTCGCGACCGGGACGCAGCCTGACGTTCGCACCGACAGGCACCGCTGCCCGCACATGACAGAATCGGACAATGCTCCGATGGCTCACCGCTGGCGAATCCCATGGCCCGGCCCTTGTCGGCATCCTCGAGGGGATGCCCGCTGACGTCGCGATCACGACCACGGATATCTCCCGTGAGCTCCAGCGCCGCCGCCTGGGCATCGGGCGCGGCGCCCGGATGAAGTTCGAGGCCGACGAGGTGCGCGTGCTCGGAGGCGTCCGGCACGGGCGGACGATCGGTGGTCCGGTGGCCATCGAGGTGGGCAACAGCGAATGGCCCAAGTGGGTGGAAGTGATGTCGGCCGACCCGGTCGATGAGGACGTGTTGGCCGCGCTGGCACGCAATGCCCCGCTGACGCGTCCCCGCCCGGGTCATGCCGACCTCGCCGGAATGCAGAAGTACGGCTTCGCGGAGTCCCGTCCGGTCCTCGAGCGGGCCTCGGCCCGAGAGACGGCTGCGCGGGTGGCGCTCGGCGCGGTCGCCAAGGCGTTCCTGCATGACGTGCTGGGTGCGGGCGTCATCAGCCACGTCGTTGAGCTCGGAGCCGTGGCGGTCCCCTCGGACACCACGCTTCCGGGTCCGGAAGACCTGGACGCCATCGATGCCGATCCGGCTCGATGCGCCGATCCGGCCACCGCAGCTCTCATGGCCGAGGAGGTCGAGGCAGCCCGGCGTGACGGGGACACCCTGGGCGGCGTCGTCGAGGTGGTGGTGGACCAGCTGCCTCCGGGACTTGGCTCGCACGTCCACTGGGATCGTCGCCTCGACTCGCGGGTCGCCGCGGCCCTCATGGGCATCCAGGCGATCAAGGGCGTCGAGGTGGGGGACGGATTCCAGCTGGCCCGCACCCGCGGCTCCCTTGCCCACGACGAGATCCTCCCCGACGGCCCCGGCCGCGTTCGCCGGGCCTCGGGCCGCGCCGGCGGGACCGAGGGTGGGATGAGCACCGGTGAGCTGCTGCGCGTTCGGGCGGCCATGAAGCCGATCGCCACCGTTCCCCGCGCGCTGCGCACCGTCGACGTCTCGACCGGAGAGGAGGCCCGCGCCAACAACCAGCGCTCCGATGTGTGCGCCGTGCCCGCAGCCGGCGTCGTCGCCGAGGCGATGGTTGCCCTGGTGGTGGCTGACGCTGTGCTGGAGAAGTTCGGGGGCGACAGCGTCGTGGAGACCCGGCGCAACGTCGAGGCCTACCTCGCCGATCTGGCCATCCGATGACCGCACCGGTCGTCGTGCTGGTCGGCGTGCCGGGCGCAGGCAAGTCGACAACGGGCCGCGCACTGGCCGAGCGCCTCAGCGTGACCTTCCGGGACACCGACGCGGACATCGAGGCGAGCACGGGGCGGACGATCGCCGACATCTTCGTCGAGTCCGGCGAACCCGAGTTCCGCCGGCTCGAGGCGGCAGCTGTGGCGGCAGCGCTCCACGACCATGGGGGAGTCCTTGCCCTCGGCGGCGGGGCAGTGACCGACCCCGGGACGCAACAGCTCCTGCGGGGCGGGCCGGTGGTGTGGCTGCGCGTCGGCCTTGCATCCGCGTCACAGCGGGCCGGCCTGTCCGGGGCTCGGCCGGTCCTGTTGGGCAATGTGCGGGCCCAGATGAAGGGCCTCATGGATGCGCGGGCCCCGCTGTACACCGACGTCGCGCGGCTGATCGTCGACACCGACGCACTGAGCGTCGAGGAGACAGTGAACGAGATCGTCGCCGGCCTGGAACTCGTCCCGCCGGGCGCAGACACCGACCAGGAGACCAACCAGTGACCGACGCCACCCGGATCACCGTCGCTGCCGAGCGGCCCTATGAGGTCGTCGTCGGGCGGGGGCTGCTCGGTGAGCTGCCTGCGACGCTCGGCACGCAGGTGCAGCGCGTCGCGATCATCCATCCCGCGGCGCTGCGCACGTCTGCGGAGGCCATCCGGGAGGACCTCGCAGCAGCCGGATACACCGCGATCCTGCTCGAGACCCCCGACGCGGAGGAGGCCAAGACCGCCCAGGTGGCCGCCTTCTGCTGGGGGGTGCTCGGACAAGCGGGCTTCACCCGGTCGGACGCGATCGTGGGCGTCGGGGGAGGAGCCACCACCGACCTCGCCGGGTTCGTTGCCGCGACCTGGCTGCGCGGCGTGCGGGTGGTGCACGTCCCCACCACACTGCTCGGGATGGTCGATGCAGCGGTGGGGGGCAAGACCGGGATCAACACCCCGGAGGGGAAGAACCTCGTCGGGGCGATCCACGAACCGGCTGGGGTCCTCTGCGACCTGAACTCACTGGAGACCCTTGCCCGCAACGATCTCGTGGCCGGCATGGCCGAGGTCGTCAAGGCCGGCTTCATCCGTGACACGACGATCCTCGACCTCGTCCAGGCCGATCCGGTCGCTGCGGTCGACCCGACGAGCCCTGTGCTCCGCGAGCTGATCGAGCGGGCGATCCGGGTCAAGGCGGAGGTGGTCGCTGGAGACCTGCACGAGACCTCCCGGGCACCCGGGGGCCGGGAGATCCTCAACTACGGCCACACCCTCGGCCACGCGATCGAGCGCGCCGAGCGCTACCGGTGGCGACACGGTGCGGCCGTGTCCGTGGGCATGATGTTCGCCGCCGAGCTGGCCTGCCTCGCGGGCCGGATCAGCGAGGAGGACGTCGACCTGCACCGCGACATCCTCACCTCGATCGGCCTGCCGGTCACCTACACCGGCGCCTGGCCCCAGCTGGCCGAGGCGATGATGGTGGACAAGAAGGCCCGGGGCAGCCAGCTGCGCTTCGTCATCCTCGACGGCATCGGCTCGCCGATGTTCCTCGACGGCCCGGACCCGGCCATGTTGCTCGCGGCCTACGGCCAGATCGCCGACTGAGCGGCGCAGGATCTGGATAGGGTCACCACCATGGCGGTGACCGAGTTGCGTGACGTGCTGGTGCTCAACGGCCCCAACCTGGGCCGGCTCGGCGCGCGCGAGCCCGATGTCTACGGGTCGACCTCGTTCGGCGAGCTCGCCGAGTTGTGTCGCGAGTGGGGTCGTGCCCGTGGGATGGCCGTGGACGTCCGGCAGACCGACTCCGAGTCCGAGCTGATCGGCTGGTTGCACGAAGCCGCCGACGCCCGGATCCCCACCGTGCTCAACCCCGCGGCCTTCACCCACTACTCCTACGCGCTGCGTGACGCGGCGGCGATGCGCACGGCGCCGCTGATCGAGGTGCACCTGAGCAACCCGCACGCGCGCGAGGAGTTCCGGCACACCTCGGTCATCTCCGCGGTGGCCAGCGGCGTGATCGCCGGCTTCGGCGTCCGCTCCTACGAACTGGCCCTGGACGCACTGACGACCACCACCACCTGAGGCCGCCGGGCCGGGGGCGACGATCCCCACCCCGTTCACCCTCCCGGTTTCCGTTCCACCTCCGCGAACTCCGGGAGGATGGGCGCAACGCTGGAGGGCGAACGTGCCCGGGGCGCGGCGGCGACGATTCGGGGGTCGTGGCGGCTTGCCGGTACCCTTGTGCCCTTGGGCATCGCCCCACCCCGTCACCAGAATCAACTTGGGAGAACCATGGCCACGACCAACGACCTGAAGAACGGCATCGTGCTCAACATCGATGGCCAGCTGTGGACCGTGGTCGAGTTCCAGCACGTCAAGCCCGGCAAGGGGCCGGCCTTCGTGCGGACCAAGCTGAAGAACGTGCTGTCCGGCAAGGTCGTGGACAAGACCTTCAATGCCGGCGTCAAGGTCGAGACGGCCAACGTCGACAAGCGCGACATGACCTACCTGTACAAGGACGGCGAGGACTACGTCTTCATGGATCAGCAGGACTACGACCAGATGCACGTCGGCGGCGACGTGGTCGGGGGCGCTGCCAAGTACCTGCTCGAGAACCAGAATGCCCTGGTCGCCACGCACGACGGGCTGCCGCTGTACGTCGAGCTGCCTGCGTCGGTCGAGCTCGTGATCACCTACACCGAGCCGGGTCTGCAGGGGGATCGCTCCACGGGCGGCACGAAGCCCGCCACCCTCGAGACCGGCGCGGAGATCCAGGTCCCGTTGTTCGTCGAGCAGGGCACGACCGTGAAGGTCGACACCCGCGACGGGTCCTACCTCGGCCGCGTGAACTGACCCGTGACCGCACGCGGCAAGGCGCGCAAGCGCGCGCTGGACATCCTCTACTCCGCGGACCTGCGCGGGGTATCACCAGACGTCGTGCTGGCGGAGGGGCCAATCTCCGAGGGCGCCGCCAAGGCCCAGCCGCCCAATCCCTACATCGCCACGCTGGTGAAGGGGGTGGCCGACCATCAGGCGCGCATCGACGACCTGCTGAGCACCTACTCCTCCGGCTGGGCGCTTGACCGCATGCCCGCCGTTGACCGCAACGTCCTGCGGATCGGGGTCTTCGAGCTCCTGTGGTGCGAGGACGTGCCCGACGCGGTCGTGATCGATGAAGCCGTGGGTCTGGCGCGCGGACTGTCCACCGACGAGTCTCCGGCGTTCGTGAACGGGGTTCTGGCCCGCATCCTGGACCTGCGCCCCCGCCTGGCCGTCTGAGTCGGTGGATCACGGGTGCTGCCTGGGCCTGATCGCATCGTGCCCCGGGTGGGATTCGAACCCACACTGGACGGTTTTTGAGACCGCTTCCTCTGCCGGTTGGGATACCGGGGCGTGGGAGCCCATGCTAGTCGAGCGGATCGGTGCCCCGGGAGCCCACAGGCCGGGGCCACAGTGCCCGGTCGGTCAGCACGGGGGCTCGCCGGTATCGTGGCCGTGTGCCGGTTCGTGTCGTGGTCGTCGAGGACGAGGCCCTGATCCGTCTGGACCTGGTCGAGATGCTGACCGAATCGGGCTACGACGTCGTGGGCCAGGCGGGGGATGGGGAGACCGGCATCCGCCTGGTCCGCCAGTTGCGCCCGGATGTCGTGCTGATGGATGTCAAGATGCCCGTTCTGGACGGGGTGTCGGCTGCTGAGTCGCTCGTCGGGGATGCGATCGCCCCGATCGTGCTGCTGACCGCCTTCAGCCAGTCGGACCTCGTTGACCGAGCCCTGGCCGCCGGTGTCCAGGGCTATGTGGTCAAGCCCTTCACCGCCGATGAGCTTCGTCCCGCGATCGAGATCGCCCGGGCCCGCTTCGCTGAGCTGGCAGAGCTGCGCACCGGCTTGGCCGACGTCGAGGGGCGCCTCGAGGCCCGCAAGTCCATCGATCGTGCCAAGTCCGCGCTGCAGGCACGCTTCGGCTGGGACGAGCAGGTTGCCTTCGCCTGGCTGCAGCGCGCCGCGATGGACCAGCGGGTGCCGATGGCCGACGTGGCGCGTGCGGTCCTGGAGCGAGGTGACGCGGCCGATCCGGCCTGAACGCGGCGGCCTCCTCCAGCCAACGGACCGGTCGATGCGGTAGTTTCCTGAGGGCGGGGACCTCGTTCGGACGCGTCTTGCGACTCCTGAGAAGGAGAGTCATGCCCACCAGACTCACCATCGGCGTGGCGGCCGTGGCCTCGATCGTGGCGCTGGCGGCCTGCACGAACTCCTCGGACACCACGCCTGGCGGGGCAACCGACGTTCCCGAAGGGTCCCTGGTGATCTCCAGCGACCTGCCCCTGCAGGGCCCCGCTGCTGCGGCGTCCGAGTCGACCAACAACATGATCAGTCTCTACCTCGAGCAGGAGGGCAACCTGGCGGGGGAGTACCCGATCGAGTTCCGGACGTATGACGACTCGACGGAGGAGAAGGGTGGGTGGGACGACGCGGCCTGCGCCAGGAACGCCCAGGTGCACGTCTCTGACCCGAACGAGATTGCCGTCGTCGGCCCGTACGACTCCGGCTGCGCCAAGATCATCGTCCCGGTGCTGAACCAGGACCCTGACGGTCCCATGCTGATGGTGTCCCATGCCAGCACCAATCCGGGACTGACGAAGGCCTGGGCGCCGGGGGAGCCGGAGATCTACTACCCAACGGGTGACCGCAACTTCGCCCGTGTGGTGACCACCGATGACCACCAGGGCGCTGCTGCGGCGCAGTTCATGGCCAAGGACCTCAAGGTCAAGAAGTGCTTCGTGATCAACGATCGTGAGACCTACGGGCAGGGAATCGCCAAGGCGTTCGTCGATGAAGCTGCGGAGCGGGACATCGAGATCCTCGGCAACGAGCCGTGGGATGCGGACCAGGATGACTACGCAGAGCTCTTCGAGCTGATCAAGACGTCGAAGCCTGATTGCCTCTACATCGCCGGCACCTACGACAGCAATGGTGGCCAGCTCGTCAGGGACAAGGTGGAGTTCCTCGGCGACAACGAGACGGTCATCACCATGGCCCCGGATGGCTTCACGGGCTATCCGGAGTTCCAGGAGCAGCAGGAGGCGCAGGGTGTCTACCTGACGTTCGCCGGCCAGGACCTCGGCTCGCTGACCGAGGAGGGTGGCCTGGCTGCGGCCCTCACGAAGGCCTACGAGGAGAAGTTCGGTGAGCCACCGGTGTCCACCTCGGGGTTGTACGCCGTGGCTGCCACGCAGGTCGTCCTCGAGGCGATCGCCCAGTCAGACGGGACTCGCCAAGGCGTCACGGAGGCGGTGTTCAGCGCGAAGGGCATCACCATCCCTGCAGAGGAGTCGGTCCTCGGCAAGGAGGTCACCATCGACCCCGAAACCGGTGACATCGACAACAAGGACGTCACCGTCCTGCTCATGGAGGACGGGCAGGAGTCGCTGGTGGGACCCTGGCGCGTCCGCGATCCAGCCCGATGGGCAGCGCAATGGTGCTGGGCTGGAGGATCTGTTACCAAGCCGTTACCCCCATGGAGGCGTTTTCGTCCGGAAGGCGCCTCTGGGTCCGGTAGGTTCCGGCCCACGGTGCGCGCTCCTGCGCGTACGAACCCAACATGAAGAGAACGGATGACAATGGGAACAACCGTCAAGATTGGGGCGGCCCTTGCGGCTTCGGCCCTGGTGCTGACCGCCTGCAGCAGTGGGTCGTCTGAGGAGACCGCCGCGTCAGCGGCACCGTCCAGCAGTGCCTCCTGCGAGGCGGACGGCACGCTGAAGATCGGCAACATCCTTCCCCAGACCGGCAACCTCGCCTTCCTCGGCCCGCCCGAGTTCGCGGGCGTCGACCTCGCCATCAAGGAGATCAACGACGCTGGTGGCGTCCTCGACAACGACGTCGAGGTCTTCCACGGCGACTCGGGCGACACGACGACCAGCATCGCAGTGACCACTGCGGACGAGCACCTCCAGCGCGGCGTCGACGCCATCATCGGGGCTGCCTCATCCGGTGTGTCGCTGACCTTCATCGACAAGGTGACTGGAGCAGGCGTCATCCACTTCTCCCCGGCCAACACCTCGCCGGCGTTCACCACCTACGACGACAATGGCCTCTACTTCCGCACTGCCCCGTCCGACCTGTTCCAGGGTGCGGTGCTCGCTGAGGTCGCCGCCAACGACGGCAGCACCAAGCCCGCCGTCCTGGCACTGCAGGATGCCTACGGCGAGGGCCTGGCCGACGCGTTCACCAGCAACTTCACCGCCGCTGGTGGTTCGCTTGCGCTCGACCCGGTGATCTACGACCCCCAGGCGGCCTCCTTCGAGGCTGAGGTCGGCAAGGCCAGCGGCCGACCCCGATGCAGTCGTCCTGATCGGCTTCGAGGAGTCCAAGAAGATCGTCCAGGAGCTCATCAAGCAGGGCATTGGACCGGACAAGGTCCAGCTCTACCTTGTTGACGGCAACCTGACGAACACCCTCGGTGAGGGCTTCCGGACGGGATCCTCGAGGGCACGAAGGGCACCCTGCCGGGCGCCGAGGCCTCCGATGAGCTCCGGGCGGCGCTGCTCGAAATCGACCCCGCACTGGTTGACTTCAACTACGCGGCGGAGTCCTACGACGCCGTGACCGTGATCGCTCTCGGCGCCGAGCTGGCGGATTCGGACTGCGCCGCGGACATCGCGGCCCAGCTGGTCGAGGTCACCAACGACGGCACCGCGTGCACCTAGTACGCGGACTGCCTGGCGAAGATCGACGCCGGTGAGGACATCGACTACAACGGTGACTCCGGCCCGATCGCCCTCGACGAGAATGGCGACCCGTCCCAGGCCACCATGGGCGTCTACGTCTACGGCGCCGACAACCAGTACACCCCCAGTGACTTCATCGCGGGCGAAGTTCCTTCGGCCTCCTGATCTGTCACCCCAGCAGGGGCGGGGTCCCCCACGAGGGGCCCCGCCCTTTGTGCGCGCTCGGGACGAGTCGCTGAGGTGCACCCGCCCGCGCGCCCGCCTCCGCGGCCGACCGAAGCTGTGCGTGGCTCACCCGCAGCCGCCACGGCCCACCGGGAACGCCCGCCCGGCGCAGCCACGGGGGTGGACGGGGCGCTGAGCCGGCGTCTCAGGCCTTGGCCAGGGTCCCCAGGTACAGCTCGATCACCTTGGGGTCGTTCGCGAGTTCGCGCCCGGTCCCGGTGTAGGCGTTGCGACCCTGGTCGAGAACATATCCGCGGTCGACGATCTGCAGGCACCGTCGTGCATTCTGCTCGACCATGATCACCGTCACGCCGCTGGCATTGATGGCCTTGACCCGGACGAAGACCTCGTCCTGCAGCTGCGGTGACAGACCCGCACTGGGCTCGTCGAGGAGGAGCACGCTGGGTTCCATCATCAGCGCCCGGCCCATGGCCACCATCTGTCGCTCGCCACCGGACAGCGTGCCGGCGCGCTGCCGACGCCTGTCTCCCAGCGCGGGGAACAGCTCGGCCACCTTGTCGAAGCGCTCAGTGACCTTGTCAGGCTCCTGGTAGGCGCCCATCTGCAGGTTCTCCTCGATGGTCAGCGAGGGGAACACGTTGTTGTTCTGGGGAACGAAGCCCACTCCGCGCTTGACCAGCTTGTCGGCCCGCAGGTTGGTGATGTCCTGGTCGCGCAGCTTGACGTGCCCGCACGGATCCGTACCAGGCCGAACAGGGCCTTCAGCAGGGTCGACTTCCCGGCGCCGTTCGGGCCGATGATCCCGACGAGCTCGCCCTCCTGGGCGTAGAAGTCGCACCCGGTCAGGATGTCGACGCCCGGCAGGTAGCCGGCCGACCTCGTCGGCAACCAGCAGGGCACCGGCGCTGGCGGCAACGTGGTCGCCCCGGTCCTCAGCTCGTGGCTTGGGCCTTGACGTCCATCTCGGCGTCCACCTGGAGCTCATGCATGAACTCCGGCGATCCCGGCTGATGTCCTGGGTCCGTCCGTGATCGAGGTCGCCATCAGTCCTCCTGCAGGCTCTCGCCGGACTCGGTGAGAGCCTGGTCGTGGTGGGCACCCAGGTAGGCGTCGATCACGGCTGTGTTGGCCATGACCTCCTCCGGGGGACCCTCGGCAATGATCGCGCCCTGGGCCATGACGATCACCCAGTCGCTGATGTCACGCACCATGTCCATGTCGTGCTCCACGAACAGCACCGTCATCCCCTGCTCGCGCAGGTCCTTGATGTGCCCGAGCAACGACTGCGTCAGCGCCGGGTTCACCCCGGCCATTGGCTCATCGAGCATCACCATGGTCGGCTCAGTCATCAGCGCCCGCGCCATCTCGAGCAGCTTGCGCTGACCGCCGGACAGGCTGCCTGCGAAGTCATCCTCTTGGCCAGCAGGTTGAACCGGGAGAGCAACTCGCGCGCGCGCCCTGTGTTGGCAGTCTCCTGACCGCCCCAGAGCGACTTGAGCAGGCCCGGGAAGAAGGATTCCCCGCGTTGCGCTGTCGCCGCCAGGCGCATGTTGTCCAGGACTGTCATCCGGGACAGGGCCTTGGTGAGCTGGAAGGTCCGGACCATGCCCGACGCGGGCAACCCTGTAGGGCGCAGGGGACACTCGCGGCCCTCGAATGTCCACTCGCCCGAACTCGGCCTGATCGAAGCCGGTGAGAAGGTTGAACAGAGTGGTCTTGCCCGCCCCATTCGGTCCGATCAACGCCGTGATCGTCCCGCGCTGGACCTCCACATGCTCGACCTGCACGGCCACCAGGCCACCGAAACGCCGCTTGATGTGTGAGCCGACCAGGATCGGATCCGGCTTGCCCACCCCCGGTTCGCGGGGCAGGCCGTCGAGTGCGGCTCGCACCGCCTGCACGGTGGGGGTCAGCTCACGAACGTTGCTCGCGCTGGGCTCATCGGGCATCGAGGGCCAGCTCCTTCCGGTCGCCGAGAATCCCCTGTGGGCGGTAGATCATGAGCAACATGAGCGACAGCCCCAGCAGGATGAATCGGATCTGGCCCACCTGAGTGCTGCTCAGGAAGGTGATGTAGCCAGCGCGGACAGCCTCGACCAGCGCGATGTTGACGAAGATGAGCAGGAACCAGAAGATGACCGAGCCGAGTACGGGCCCGAACACCCGGGCTGCACCACCGAGGATCAGCACCGCCCAGGCGAAGAAGGTGATTGTCGTGGCGTAGTTGTCCGGCTGCACGGATTGGTTGGACAGGGCGAACACGAATCCACCCAGGGTCCCGATGACACCGCCGAAGACCAGCGCCTGGATCTTGTAGGCGAAGACGTTCTTGCCGAGGCTTCGCACCGCATCCTCGTCCTCACGGATGCCCTTGAGAACCCGGCCCCAGGGCGATCTCATCGCCAGGAACACCAGGAGCAGGGCCACGGCCACCAGCGCCCAGCCAACAACGGTGATCCACAGGTCGTTGGCACTGAGCACGACTGGCCCCGTCAAGCCGTTCGAGAAGGGGTTCAGCTCGTAGAACTCGGAGGCGAACCCGTTGATGCCGTCGGAACCGCCGAAGGTCTCGCGGTAGGTGACCGATCGGACGATCAACCGGATGATCTCCGCGGAGGCGATGGTCACGATGGCCAGGTAGTCCGCTCGAAGCCGCAACGTGGGGACACCAAGGAGAAGGGCGAAGATCACTGACCCGATCAGACCGAAGGCAACACCCAGCCACAGCGACTGGCCGAAGGTGGCCACCGTCACTCCGAGGGCGTAGGCACCGATCGCGAGAAACCCTGCCTGGCCGAAGTTCAGCAGACCGGTGTACCCGAAGTGGACGTTCAGTCCGATGGCGGCCAGGGCGAAGATGACGGCCTGAACGCCGAACCCCTGTGTGAGGGCCTGGCCGAAGATGATGTTCCAGTCCATGTCTGCCTCACCCGATCCGATCTGCTCGGCCGAGGATCCCCTGCGGTCTCACGAGGAGGATCCCGATCAGCACCACAAGGGCCCCGAGGTTCTTCAACTCCGGAGGTATGAACAGGGTGGACATCTGGATGAGCACCCCGACGATCAGGGAACCCAGAAGTGCGCCGTAGGCAGTGCCCAGGCCACCGACCACGACGCCGGCGAAGACCAGCAGCAGGAGCTGGAAGCCCTGCAGCCAGTTCACGCCGTTGTTCAGGGAGAACACGATTCCTGACAGGCCTGCCAGCGTGGCGCCGATGATCCAGACCCTGCTGATCACCTGCTCGACATCGATCCCGGACGCCGAGGCCAGTGCCGGGTTGTCGGAGATCGCCCGGCTCGCCTTGCCCTTCCGCGAGCGCTGCAACCAGAGGATGGTCGCCAAGAGAGCCACCACCGAGACCGCCGAGGCGATCATCGACTTCGGGGTGATCAGGACCGGGCCAACCTCCAGGCCTGCCTGGCCGGAGTAGTCCGCGAACTGCTGCGTCGACCCGCCGAACACCAGCAGGTACGTGTACCGCAGGAAGATCCCGAAGCCGATCGACACCACCAGCATGGCGATGAGGCCCGTGCCCCGCCGCCGCAAGGGTCTCCAGAGTCCGGCGTCCTGCGCCCAGCCGAAGGCAGCCGACACCACCAGCGCGAGCGCGGCCGCCACGATGAACGGCAATCCGATCGTGTTGTTGAGCACCAGCGTGGCCAGGGCACCGGACGTGATGAGGTCTCCGTGCGCGAAGTTCGTCAGGCCGGTCGTACCGAAGATCAGCGACAGCCCGACACCCGCGAGAGCGATCACCAGGCCGAAGGCCAACCCGTCGACGAACAGCTGCATGGCCCGACCGAAGAACTGGCTGCCGCCATCCTCCTCCTCGCCGAGGGGGAACTGGACGGTTCGCGACGACGTCAACAGGTTGATCGTCAGGGGGTTGCGCTCCTCGTCGCGCAGTCCGACGTCCTCAGGCAGCGAGTCCTCGATCAGCAGGACTGTGTACGTGGCGGCACCGGGCAGCAGCACGGCCCACGTGCCGTCCGAGGCGCTGGTGCCAGTGCCCGTGAAGCCGTCCTCGGCGCTCACGTCGATCCGCACACCCGGGACCGGCTCACCCTCGGGGTTGGTCAGGACCCCCCGCAGCTCAAGGTCGTCGGCAGCCGACGCCGGGCTGATGCCCGCGACGATCGGACCGCCAAGGGCAGCCACCGCGACGATCATCAGCAGTATCCGTCGCAAGACCGTGTTCATCACCACTGTTGCACCCCAGCCTGAACGATCCCGGCCGGTTCCGATGACCGCCCATTGGTTTCGGGAGTGTACGCGACTTGCGCGTACGCCAGCACCGCTCATCGGGCAGAACCGGTGTATCGCCCGTGTTACGTCTGCAGCGGGGCGCCGGCGAGGCGGCTCGGTCCAGGGCGGATTCTCGGAGCTCGTCGTGAGGCCCGGCGGCGCTGGGCGCACCCGGACGGGCAGGAGCGCGGGGTCAGGAGAAGGCGGCCACGATCGCCGTCAGGATGGGCGCCACGATCAGGGCGGGCAGCAGGTCGCCGACCGGGATGTGCCGGATCCGGAGCAGACGCAGGGCGATGCCCACCAGCAGCAGCCCGCCGGTCGCAGTGAGCAGTGAGATCTGCGCGATGCTCAGGACCGAGCCCAGCGCCCACCCGAGCACCGTGAGAGTGCCCTGGTAGACGCCGACGACCAGGGCACTGGCCGCCACGCCCCACCCCAGGCTCGCCGCGAACGCGATCGAGGCGAATCCGTCCATGACCGACTTCAGCGCGAGCTGGTCGATCCCGAGGCCCAGCCCGTCGGAGAGCGCGCCGAGGATGGCAAGGGGGCCCACGCAGAACACGAGCGATGCGGCCA